>NZ_AUNB01000105.1 GCF_000714545.1 Thioclava indica | reverse complement strand
CATCACCCAAATTCTGGCATAGCTCCATGGTCGCAAAGGAGATCACAATGCTCGAGTGGCCAGAAAGCTTCATCCCAAGCTTCCTGATAGATGCTGATCAGGAAGCGCAGAAAGCCCGTGATGCGCGTCTCTCTGAGTTGTTTCATCAGCCGCTCACACTTCGGCGGTTACGATCTATGCGCGCCGATCCATTCTACCGCCCGCTCATGGAGCTCGACCGCAATTCAGCGACAGATTTTGCTTTGAATAGCCCCTAGCTTCGTAGACGCCTTCTTCCCTAATTTTGAGGCAAGGAGGCCGAGATGGGCAAAGGCAATTTCAGCGACGCGTTCAAGCGTGACGCGGTCGCGAAGATCACCGAGCGGGGCTACCCGGTTGGGAAGTTTCGCAACGGCTCGGCGCGCGCGTGCACGCGAAGCCCGGATCGCCGCATCAAGATCAGCCGCACTTAGCCCCACCGCTTGCTGGGTCAGCCGGCGGAGTTGGACCGCGAGTAACTGAGTTTCTACCGGATAATCTTTCATTTATCGTGCGTTGGACGAAATGTGGTAGCTGGCGGCCCGCACGCCGCTACGGCTTGGAAGCGTCCCGCCCGCCCCATAGCTCTGGCCGAGCAAAATGAGGCGACAGGGCTCGTAATTGCGCCTCCTGACCTTGACGGGGCAGGGGGGTGTCTTAGCCCAG
>NZ_AUNB01000104.1 GCF_000714545.1 Thioclava indica | reverse complement strand
ATTGCGCGTCGGGCCTGGCCCGAATTGAAGGGGAACGGGGGGCACGGCCTTGCAAACCTCAAGCGGGTATTGGACTTGCAGTTTCACCATCACGACGCAGGCGAAGACGCGCGAGCGGCCGCGCTGGTGGTGCTTCATGCCGAAGCGCGGCTGGCCATGCCGTTTGGCGAGCTGGTTCTACCGGCACCGAAGACCCGCTTTCCGAAGAACCCGACCCCACCCGCCAATCCCAACGGGCCGCTGATGGGTTCAATCGTAGTGTTCACCGGAAACCTTGGCATGTCGCGGGACGATGCAGCAAATCTTGCGGCGCGCGCGGGAATGGATGTGAAAGCGGGCGTGACGAAACAGACCACACACCTGATTGTTGGCGATCAGGATCTGAGCTTGCTCGCAGGGCACAGCAAAAGCAGCAAGCACCGCAAGGCGGAGGCGATGCGCGATGCAGGCCATCCGATCCGAATTCTGGGTGAGAGTGAGTTCAAAGATATTCTTGCAGGTGCTGGCGTTCTATGAAGGATCGTGACTTCCGTATGCGTTTGTCGGCGAAGTGAGGTGCCGCTATGAGACCAGCGCCAACAAGCGATGCTGAACCAGAGTAGTATTGCGTTGAGAAAGCGCGACGGCAGGCACGATACTGCGAACAAGATCGTCACGAACCATCGCGCAGTTCCTTTGCTTTGCGTGCTTTCTCTGGATACCCCACCGAGACATTGCGCAGC
>NZ_AUNB01000103.1 GCF_000714545.1 Thioclava indica | reverse complement strand
CAAACCATGAAAGGGTACGCTTCGATCCGACTTCGGACATGGTAGCCTGCCCACTTCTTCCAGAGAGCCCTACCGAGGTGCCGGGTTGCGCGCAGGATCTCGTTTCGCGCAACTGCGGCGGGGCAGTCTTCTTTCCATGCGCGACCGTTGCGGCGGGTGGGTAGTGAGGGCATGACTGCCATCGGTCCGAAGGAATGCCCGAACGCATCGGCGCCGTGCTCGATGATGGCGGTTTGGCATCGGCGTGTGTCGTATGCGCCGTCCGCGGTGACAGTGGCGATCTCTTCGCCCTCGGGAATTTGCGACAGCAGGTCTGGCAGCAGGGGGCTGTCGCCCTGGCGGCTTGAGGTGAACTCTACCGCGCGTATGTCGCCGGTCTCCGTGTCCATGGCGATGCGGACCTTACGCCATTGCCTCCGGCGGGAAGGGCCATGCTTCCGGGCCCAGCCATTTGTCACCCGGCAGGGGATTGCAAAGCAATCGCCCGAGAGGGCGCCGTCACCGCAGAACTTCACCACGGTGCTGTCGATAAGCAGGTTCAAAGGCCTGCCAGTGCGGCGATACGGGATCTGCACACCGATCCGCGCCTGGCGTCGGCACAGCGCCGAATAGTCCGGAACCCGCCAATCGAGCCCAGCCATCCGGATCAGACTCTCGACCAGCCCGACCGTTTGCCAAAGCGGAAGGCCGAAGAGCACTTTCAGCGTGAGGCAGGCCTGGACCGC
>NZ_AUNB01000102.1 GCF_000714545.1 Thioclava indica | reverse complement strand
TGTAAGTATCAAAGAATCCGTTCGGGATCAGTAGGTTGTGACGGCCCAGATCCTCGATCCGCTTCTCGCCACATAGCGCCATCGAGATGTCCAATTCCTTCTGGATCACCTCAAGCGCGCGGGTCACGCCCGGCTCGCCCATTGCGCCGAGCCCGTGGATATAGGCCCGCCCGATCATCACACCTTTCGCGCCCAAAGCCAGCGCCTTGAGCACGTCCTGACCGGAGCGAATGCCGCTATCCAGCCAGACCTCGGTCTTGTCGCCCACTGCCGAGACGATCGAGGGCAGCACGCGAATGGAACTTAGCGCGCCGTCCAGTTGCCGCCCGCCATGATTGGACACCACAATCGCATCCGCGCCGGTGGCCGCGGCCATTTCGGCGTCTTCGGGGCTGAGGATGCCCTTCAAGATCACCTTGCCGCCCCACATATCCATCAGCTTCTTGATGCGGTCCCAGTTCAGCGCCTGATCGAACTTTTCCGCCGTCCATGAGGCCAGCGAAGATGGGTCACCCGCCGTCTCGACATGGCCCACGATATTGCCGAAAAACCGCCGCTTGGTGCCCAGCATCTCAAGGCCCCAGCGCCATTTCGTCGCCAGATCCATCATCACCGGCAGGGTGAATTTCGGCGGCGCGGTCAGCCCGTTCTTCAGATCCTTGTGGCGCTGACCCAGCAGTTGCAGATCGACCGTGATCACCAGTGCCGAACAGCCCGCAGCGCGCGCGCGTTCCAGCACCTTGCGGTTATAATCGTCATCGGTGAGCGTGTAGATCTGGAACCAGAACGGCGCGTTG
>NZ_AUNB01000101.1 GCF_000714545.1 Thioclava indica | reverse complement strand
TACCCGTAAACGAAGCCGCCCGCCGTGTCGGCTATGACAACCCCTCTCATTTCAGCCGTGAGTTCAAGAAGCACTTCGGCGTAAGCCCAAGGGATGCCCGCAGCGCAGGCTACATGCCCATCGACATTTGAGCACATATTCAGCTGAAACGCTTCAGAGCAGCCGTTTGCGTGCGAATTACTCAGCGGCGGCTTTTGGCCGTCCTTACCGCAGCATATCCAACTGAAGGGCATGACGGCGTTTATTTGAAGGCAGCTGTCCGGTAGGAATTGGGGATTACTTGGCAGTCGAGGCCGTATTAAGCTGTTGATCAGTATTTTCGGGAAGGGTTTCCTTATGGCAGTTTTTGACTGGCTTGCAGGCAGTTCGCCAAAACAACCGAGATCACCGCGTGCCGAGGCCGATCAGCGGGAAGCGCAGGTATCTAACGATGTCGCCCCGCCCTCACGCCCCGACTTTTCGCACGCGCCCCGTGTGCCGGAAGGTGATTTTCGCTTCATCGCGCTTGATGTGGAAACCGCGTGCAGCGATGCCGCCAGCATTTGCCAGATCGGCATTGCTTGCGTGCAGCCTGACAATCAGATCCAGACCTTCTCGATGCTGGTCAATCCCGGCACCCGTTTTGACGCGTTCAATATCCAGCTTCACGGTATCGGCCCCGCACATGTCGCGGACGCTCCTCGATTTCCCGATGCTTTGGATGCGCTGCTGCCGTTGTTGACCCGCCACCAGCTCATCCAGCACAGCAATTTCGATAAGCAGGCCGTCAATGCTGCCTGCGGGTTTTGCGGCATCGAAGCGCCCGACCTGCGTTGGAGCGACAGCGTCAAGATTGCGCGTCGGGCCTGGCCCGAATTG
>NZ_AUNB01000100.1 GCF_000714545.1 Thioclava indica | reverse complement strand
GGACGGCCCAAAGCTGCCGTTCAGAGCTGGTAAGTTGAATGACCGACCTCAACCCTAAGCAGACATGGTGTCGAGCGACCAGTGTACTCACAGAGAGCTTTGTTAGCAGGGCAGTGAAGTAAGAGGGTTACGGAAATTATTGGCCGATCAAGGCAGCCTGCGGTATGATCAAACTAAAACAAGTCAAAATTTTCTGTAGTTGCACGAAGAAATGCGAGAACGTCCAGTTCTGCCCTCCATTCTTTTCCAAAATGCTCTCCGAACAACCGCATTTCGTGGTGCATCGGCTCCATTTCGTTACAAAAGATTTTTACTTCCCCTGATTTTATGAAGGTTGCCAGAAATTTGTTGGCGTGAATGATCTTATTGCAGGCCTCGCGAAACGTGAGCGGTTCAATTGAATCAATAGCCACGTCCTTTATCAATCTTCCGCAAGCATGATCAGGATATTCCCTATCATGCCGTTCTTCCTTAAATTCCATGTGGGTTCGGTTACAAATAGCGAGGTTGATCAATGTATGATTGATCTCATCGTCTATGAACTGATGGCGCAGCCTAAATAGCGGCTCGTTTGAGCTTTGAGAATCTCCCCAAACTTATTGATCCTCTGGCGTCATGTCGAAAATGGCCTTATCGGCCAAAAAAATACAAAGAAGCCAATAAGTATCCCTAAAAACAATGTCTTGGTTTAGCATTCAGGCTCTCCGAACCATAACTTGGGATCGCACTGCGGTGCATGCCCCAGAATTCAAAGGTTACAAGCATTACTCTTCTATCCCACCTATGAATTTAATCTCTCTCGATCATGAAAAAACAACTATCGAGAGGGTATGCTTGCTGTTCTGAGCTGTTTGGTTTGTAAATTTCCTTTTGTAAAGTGATCGAACTTCGTAAGGCCCTCCTTCTGCGCATAGCTGCCGCTGGTGCGGGGCGCAGCGAATGGCTCCTTTCCGCC
>NZ_AUNB01000099.1 GCF_000714545.1 Thioclava indica | reverse complement strand
TCCCACGGTTTGATGGTGCGATCCTTTCTCAGGTTTGGAAGGAAGCATTATGGGACAAGTTCGTCACGGGAGCGCCACGACAACGCACGCCGTCAGAGCTGCAATACAGCGATCGCAAGCTTCGCTCGCGCAGCTAAGCAAGGAGTTGGGTATCAACCCCAAGACCGTTGCTAAGTGGCGTAAGCGTGCGACAGTCGAGGACTTGAAGACCGGGCCAAAGGAGCCGCGCTCTACCGTTCTCACTGAAGCTGAGGAGGCAATGATCGTTGCATTCCGGCGGCACACTCTGCTGCCGCTGGATGATTGCCTCTATGCTCTGCAGCCATCGCTTCCGCATCTGACCCGGTCGGCATTGCATCGTTGCCTTCAGCGGCACGGGATCTCTCGCTTGCCGGATGTCGAGGGCGACAAGCCTAAGCGCCAGAAGTTCAAGCGTTACCCGATCGGCTTCTTTCATATCGATATCGCGGAAGTTCAGACGGTGGAGGGCAAGCTCTATCTCTTTGTGGGCATTGACCGGACCAGCAAATTTGCAGTCACGCACCTCGTGGATAAGGCGGATCGCAAGACAGCGTGGGAGTTTCTCGAGCGCCTGCTTAAGTCAGTCCCCTATCGCATCCACACGATCCTGACTGATAACGGCATCCAATTCGCTGAGCAGCCCCGCAACCGTAACACAGCATACTCACGGCAAATGCGCTTCGACATGATCTGCGAAGCAAATGGGATCGAGCACCGGCTGACCAAGCCAAACCATCCTTGGACCAATGGCCAGGTCGAGCGGATGAACCGAACGATCAAGGAGGCGACGGTGAAACGATACCATTACGACAGCCATGATCAGCTGCGCACGCACCTCGCCGACTTCATGGCGGCCTACAACTTCGCACGCAGGCTAAAGACCCTGAACGGCCTCACACCCTACGAATACATCTGCAAAATCTGGACTTCAGAGCCAGATCGATTCATCATAAATCCGATCCACCAGATGCCGGGACTGAACAC
>NZ_AUNB01000098.1 GCF_000714545.1 Thioclava indica | reverse complement strand
CCTCCGGTAAACTCGGGGCGGTTCACTATTCAGGTGCGAAGGCGAAGCAATATGATCGTGTAAGGGACATCGTGCACGACCACATCACCTCTTCATATCCGATTGCTACCGGCACTGTGGTGCTTGGCAAACCTTGTGTTCGACGCCGTGTGCATTCAGTGGCAACTGCCGCGAAAGAAGCCGGTCTTCATCCCAAGAGACTGCGCAGTATCCTTGAAGCTGAAGGCTTTTTGCAGAGTCCGTCCGGAGCGAGCCGACACGACGGTGAGTATCTGTTCGACGCCGAGCTGGTTAGGCCGCTCCTGATAAACACATCAATGTCGGTTTGCCAGGGAAGAGCTCAGCAGGAACTTGGGATTTCCAGAAGCCAGTTCGACGTCATGCGCAAATGGGGGTTTGTCGCGCCTGTCAGCGAGACTGCGAAGGCAAAACCCCGCTACTCAGTCTTGGCGATCCGTGAGTTCCGGAAAAAGATACTGAGACACGCGGAAACTGTTGCGGTTCCAGGAGCCGGGCAGTTCGATCTTCAAACTGCGGCTCGCAAGGTGGTTTGCAGCACGGGCGAGATCGTGACTCTCATCCTTAGCAATCAACTGGAATTCGTTGGATGCCTCCCGCGCCAACGCAACTTCGGCGGCCTTCTTGTCGACGTCGAGGAAGTGAGGGCAAAGCTCGCGATACCCCCCGATGATGGGCTGACCAAGCCTGAACTGCAAAAGAGTCTTCATGCTAGCTACGCGATGGTGAAATGGCTCTGCGACGAAGGCTATCTGCCGCTTGAGCGCAGCAGGTCATCGGTGTCGAGGAAGAGCCAGATGATAGCGCGGCGTGATTGCGTGGAAGCATTCTGCCGGTGCTATACAACGCTTGGGTTTTTAGCGCATGTGTCTGGGCGTGCGGTTGGCTCAGTTCGGGCGGACTTGGAGCGCCGTGGCGTATCTTCTGTTGTTCCAGACCATCCGCTCGACCGAAGGCTGTATCGGCAATCCGATTTACAGTCTTGTTCGTGGAATGCGCAAGGTTCGTAAACGGTGCGCCGT
>NZ_AUNB01000097.1 GCF_000714545.1 Thioclava indica | reverse complement strand
CGGCGTTGATGATGTGAGCGCCCCCCGACGGCATCTTTGTGCCAAGGTAGGTCTATGAGGATCCACAAAGGAGGACGGTCATTTCGGAGATTATCACAGTCGGGCTCGACCTGGCGAAGACTGTGTTCCAAGCGCATGGCGCCGATGCGTCTGGTCGACCGATGGTGCGCAAGAAGCTGAGAAGGGTTTAGGTGCTGGCCTTCTTCGGTCAGCTGCGACCATGCGTTGTTGCGATGGAATCCTGCGGCGGTGCCCACTTCTGGGGTCGGGAGATCGGGAAGCTGGGCCATGACGTGCGGCTGATCCCGCCCGCTTACGTCAAGCCATTCGTCAAGCGGCAGAAAAACGATACTGCCGATGCAGAAGCGATATGCGAAGCTGCACAGCGCCCGACGATGCGCTTCGTGCCGGTGAAGAGCGAAGAAACGCAGGGAGCGGCAATGATCTTCCGTATCCGGGAGTTGCTGATCGGGCAGCGCACGCAGGCCATCAATGCCTTGCGCGGCCATCTCACCGAGTTTGGCCAGATTGTGCCACAGGGCGCGGCCAACGCCTCGAAACTGATCGCCATCGTCGAGGACGCGGACAACGCCCTACCTGTCGATGCCATTCCCACGCTTCAGGTACTCGTCTCGGCGCTCGCGCATCTGAGGGCGCAGATCGCGAAGCTCGACGCCGAGATCGCGCGGCGAGCCAAAGAGAATGACGTGGCTCGACGGTTGATGACGGTGCCGGGCATTGGTCCGCTGATCGCCACGGCTATCGCGCCCTTGCCCCGCCACCCGAGACATTCCGCAAGGCACGAGACTTTGCCGCTTGGCTGGGTCTGGTGCCACGGCAGCATTCGACCGGGGGGAAACAACGCCTCGGCGCCACCACCAGAATGGGTGAGCGATCTTTGCGACGCTTGCTGATCATCGGTGCCAACAGCATCATCATCAAGCGACATGTCCATGCTGCCGCCAAGCCCGGCACGTGGTTGGGCGGGATGCTGACACGCAAGCCACCAATGTTGGTGCGGGTGGCGCTCGCGAACAAGATGGCGCGCATCGTTTGGGCCCTTATGGCCCGGGGTGGCGTCTACCAGGCTCCGGCCACGGCGGCATAAGCCCGCTGTAGGTCGCG
>NZ_AUNB01000096.1 GCF_000714545.1 Thioclava indica | reverse complement strand
GTAAGCGGTGCGCCGCTCCCACACTTACGGCATAACGCCTGATCTGCGATTCAGAGACTTCTTTGATTTGTGGGGAGTTTCTCGATGGTAGCTATAAGCGAGTTTCTGGCAAGGGTGCCTCGCCGTGCGGATGGTAAGCGGAATTGGCCACCGGAGTTGAAGGCGCGGATCGTGGCGGAGACCCTGATTAAAGGTGAGACGGTCAATGCGGTTGCGAAGCGGTATGAATTGATCCCTAGCACGGTGTCTGATTGGCGACGGATGGCACGGCAGGGCAAACTGGTTCTGCCAAATTTGGACGGCATAGATTTTGTGCCTGTTGAGGTTGAGGCGTCTGTGCCAGTTGCCCAGCCTTTGCCCAACCCGTTCCCCAATACGCTGGATGTGATCAAGGGCGACATCACCGTTCGTCTTGATGCGGCAACGCCAGCGGCTCGGATTGCTGAGATCGCCAAGGCTCTGGCCCCATGATCACGCCATCCCATAGGGTGCGGATCTTTGTGGCCAGCGATCCGGTCGACTTCCGCAAGGGCCATGATGGACTGGCCGCTTTGGTGCAGAGCCAGTTGCGCCAGAAGCCGTTTGATGGGGCTGTCTATGTGTTCCGGGCCAAGCGCGCGGATCGGCTGAAGCTGATCTACTGGGACGGTAGCGGGTTGGTGATGGCCTACAAACGGCTCGAAGATAACAGCTTCACATGGCCCGCGATCAAGAACGGGGTGATGCGGCTGGAACCGGCCCAGTTTGAGGCGTTGTTCGCGGGGTTGGATTGGCGGCGCGTGCGCCCTTTGGAGGTGGCAGCCCCATCTGCGGCGGAGTGACTCACGGGGTCGTTTGCGCGGGTCATTCTGCCCTTGTTTTGTTATGAGATGGGGCATGACTGTGCCTGACAAATTGCCCCCCTCTCGGCAGAATTGCTGCGCAATTCGCCTGCCGGACAATGGATGACATTGCCGAACTGAAGGCGATCATCCGTGCGCAGCAGGATCAGAATGCGCGGCTTGAGGCCTTGATCGCCTCGTTCAAGAAGGCGCTCTTCGGGGCCAAATCCGAGAAGATTGACCCGGCCCAGTATGAACTGGAACTCGAGGATATCGAGACCGCCATCGCGCAGGTGGAAGCCGAGATCGACGCGGACGAGCGGACCGCGCCCGTGCGACCCCCAAAGC
>NZ_AUNB01000095.1 GCF_000714545.1 Thioclava indica | reverse complement strand
TAAACACGTCGCGCGGCTGATCAAGCAAACTGTTCTGGACGCGGGCATCCGCGCGGACCTGCCCGAGAAAGACCGGCTTGCGCTGTTTTCGGGCCATTCCCTGCGCGCCGGTCTTGCCAGTTCCGCCGAGGTCGATGAGCGCTATGTGCAAAAGCAGCTTGGTCATGCCAGCGCCGAAATGACCCGCCGCTATCAACGCCGCCGCGACCGGTTCCGCGTGAACCTGACCAAGGCGGCGGGGTTGTGAGCCCCTGACCTCGTGACGATATAAAAATTGTCAGCTGACAATTCCACCTCATCAAGGCGATTGCCGGCGGATTAGCTGCCGCGCTTCATTGCCGTTAACGCGGCGACATGGCGCGGCAGATCGCTGCGGGCATGCAGGATGTCGATGATGATGACTTCGTCAGCGGTGTCGAGGAAAACGAGAAAATGCTCACCCACCCTTGCAAAGCGAAGATCCTCTGCGTCATCGACCAGGATGGCACAGCTTTGGCTATGGGCTTGCCCGGCCACAATCGCCTCACATCGCTCGATCAGTTCGGCTTCGTAGATCTCGGACTGGCGCTGGCCAAAGCGCGCGATGGTCCAGTGCGCGATTGCGACAAGGCTTTGTTGTGCGCGGCGTGTCAGCCGCAAACTGCGTGTCACGACGCGGTCCGGGCCTGTCTGAATGCATCACGGATCGCATCTGCGCCGCTGCCCTCGGCAAGATCACCGGTCTTGGCCTGTGCCAACCCTTCAAGCAGCCCTTGACGGATTTCGGCAAGCTGAGCCTCTTCATGTTCCAGCAATCGCAGCCCTGCGCGCATCGCCTCACTCGCGTTTTGATAGCGCCCGGAGCTGACCAGAGCTTGCACCAGCTGGTCTTGCGTTTCCGTGAGAACGACGTTTCGTGTAACCATTTCTCGGGCCTCCTGCTTTGGCAATATATGCCAATCCTGTGTTTTGATCAATGGCCATGCGCCAGGCCAAGCCATTCGCGCCATTGCTGCGTTCCGCGATTGTCAGCTGACAATAATCCCTGATGACGCCAGCAATCGGGCCATATCCAGTTCACCAGCTCGGGCGCGTTGGGTTAAATGGCGCAAGAAGCCTCCTGGATTTTTCAATGTATCAAACCGTTCCAGAAGGCAGAGGACCGCAATTGGAGCAATACAAGGGGCCATGATGCGGCTGGCTTCCTCATAGACTTGTAGATCAATGCCCATCATTGGAACTAACTGTCGTGCCTGTTTCTCCAGCTCTGACCATTCACTGGCGCCTTGGGGGAACATTCGATGATACTCGGTAAAGCTGTCAGTAAGGCTTTCACAGCTTGGGGTATCGCTTGGAACAGAGCGTTGCGCAGAATTTTGCACGTCGCTTTGAACGGGGGCTCTATCAGAGTTTTTATTTATTTCCCTATGTTGGTGGCGCTCATTTTCAGTGTCGCTGGCGCTCAAAACGGCTGCTTCGAACTCGATCAGAAGGGCGCGCAAGGCTTCGGTGTTGTTCTTGCGCCGCAACATCAGACGGGTGCGCGCGAGGAGGGGAGACAGCTCATGCACGCCATCGGGGTCGATCCCCTCGCTTGCCAGCTGTTCACACAGGGCCTGGCGCGCCACAAGAACGGCACTGCGCAGGGCGGCGTGTTCTTCGGCGCGGCGTTCACAGGCACGGGCGCGCGCCGAGATATCGCGCGCCATGATGGCCAGCGGCGCAAGATCAAACCCGTAGGCGCAGGCAATGCCTTGCCCAAGCCGCTTGGCATAGCGTTTGCGGTTGGGGCTGTCGACGCGGGTGATGATATGGGCCTCGACCAATGCCGCAAGATGGCGGCGCAACGTGCTTTCGGGCATGCCGCCAAGTCGCTCGCCCAGTGTCGCGTTCGAGGCAAACACGATCGAGCGGCCGGGGAGGGGGGGCAGGTGGCGATCGGGTACAAAGGTGAGCATCGTGCGCAACACCGTAATCGTGCGATGCGACAGGCCGAAATCGTCTGCTGCCGTTGTCAGATCGGCGACGAGTGCCCATTTGTCATGGGACACAACATCCCCGTCGGGCGCAGCCGCAACCGGCCGCCCGAGGAATCGGGTGGATTGAACTGTCATGAAATGTCACGCAGGCCGCAAAAAATCATCCCCTGTCCAAGCAGACGGAGTTGACTGATTCGTGGAAGCGGGGTATCTCGTAGGTGCAAACGACGAGAAGGGCCTTCCACTAGCTTGGGGGGCTTTTCTTTTTTCTGGTCCTGTACTGTGCCTCCTTGTTGTTACTGCTCGGGTTATTGGGGGCTGTCGGACTGCTCGGATTGCCAGCGGGCAAACCATTCGTTGAGCAGCTCATCTGCGTTCTCTTCGATCCAGGTATCGAACCCTTTCAGGCCGACACTCAGGCTGACGGATCTGTCGGTTGCCTTCACCTGCGCCAAGGTCGTGCCCGAAGGGGCGGTGACAGTGGCCTTGCGGGGCGCGGATTTCGGGGCAGGGGGGGCGACACGATGTTTGTCCTGCGCGGCTTGAAGAACCGCCTCGAACCGGGCATCCGTGGTCATCTGCGCAAATTCGGGCCGTTTCATGTAGGTATGGGCGCGGCTGCGCGCGGCAGGGTCTTGGAACAGGTCCACCAGCATCATCCAGCGTTCGCGCCCGATGGAAGGCGCGCGCCCGATCTGGCGCAGGAAATCCAGCTCGAAGGCGCAACCGACCTTGAGCATCCGGCTCACCATGGGCAGATCAATCGCAAGCGCCGCCGCGATCGTCTGGCGGTCATAGCCTGACGTTTGCAACTGCGCCGCAAAGCTGGCTTTCTCGATAAAGCTCAGATCGGAGCGGCTGTTATTTTCCTGCCCCTGCGCCATGACAAGCGCATGATCGTCAAGCTGGCGCACCATCGCCTTGACCGGCAGCCCCAACGCGCGCAGGGCGGCAAGACGGCGGCGGCCATAGACGATCTCGTAGCGGCCCTTGGCTTCGGGATGCGGGCGCAGCAGAACCGGCACCTGTTGGCCATAGGTCTGAAGGCTTTCTGTCAGACGCGCCTGTTCCGCAGCATCCAGACCCAGCCGGTCCTCAAGCCCCGCATTGTCGATCAGCTCCGGATCAATGTCCTGCACCGCATTTTCCTGCAGCTTGGTCAGGCTGCTTTGCAATGCGCCCACCGCGCCCTGCGGCGTGGGCCGTTGACGGCCCGGTGCGGCGGAATTGGGCGTGATATTCGTGCTTAATATGCCTTTGCGTGCCATGTTAGCGTCCCCATGCTGATTGGATCAGGGATTCAATTTCATCATTCACTCCATTGAGTGAATCCACCGCGCGATCATAGGTATTGCGGTTGAACTGGCTGCGTTCGACTTCGTAGATCGTCTGATGGGTCAGGCCGGCATCCGAAATCGCGGTCGATTTCAGCATCGCATTGGTCATGACTTCCTTGTTGAACAGGTTGCGCAAAAAGGCCACGACCTGTTGTTGCGGGCCGTCATTCGGCTCCAACCGGTTTATCAGGAATCTCAGAAAGTCGTAATCCATCTCGGCGCCCGCATTGCTCACTACGTCGAGCAAATCCGCGCTCATTTGCAGGAATTGCGACATCGAGGCGACATCAAGCATGTTCGGCACGACGGTGATAAACAGCCCCGTCGAGGCACATAGCGCCGCCATCGTGAGATAGCCAAGCTGGGGCGGGCAATCGAACAGGATCAGGTCGTAATCGGCTTCGACCTCGGACAAGGCCATCGCCATCCGGCTGTAGAAAGGCGGCTGCACATTGTTCATCAGCGCGCGCGGCGTTTCGTGTTCGAACTCCTGCAAGATAAGCCCTGCGGGGGCCAGATCGATGCCTTCGAAAAAGGTTTTCTGGATCACCTGACGTAAGGGCAGGGGGTCTTCGTAGCAGATCGCGTCGTAGATTGTGCCTGTCTCAAGGAAATCCACTTCGGGGCGATACCCGAACAGGGTGGTCAGCGAGGCTTGCGGGTCGATATCGACGCACAGAATCCGGTAGCCTTTCAGCGCGAGACGTTGGGCGGCGTGAATTGTGCTGGTGGTTTTGCCAGACCCGCCCTTGAAATTCAGGAAAGACAGGACTTGCACCTTGTCGCCGGGGCGGCGGCCGCGCAGATAGGTGCCGGGCACTTTGGCCGCGCTATCAAGGCGCTGGCGGATCGCGGCAAGATCGGTCGCACGATAATAGCGCCGCCCGCCTGCGCTGGTGTGCACATCCTCGATCTTGTTTTCGAAATGCAGCTTGCGCAGGAAAGAGGCCGAAATCCCCAGCAAATCCGCAGCTTCGCCTGCCGAAAACATCCGCAATTCCTTGCGCGCATCCGGTGCGAAGGCCGTCATCATGTGATTTTCAAGCGCCGCAGCGATATTCTCCGCGTTCTCACGGATACGCTCGTTGATGCGGATCGTCTTGTCGCTCATAGTTCACCTGTCACCGGTTACCTATTGCGGCTCCGGCCCTGTTAGAAACGCTGTTTTGCGCCATGCTCATTTTTAACGTTTCTATAGCCGTGTTTTGAGCCTTCGCGCAAACCTTTTCTCAGGGGCTGGCGGGGCAGGGGGGGCCACCAGATATTGTGGTTGTCCGTTATACGAGCGGCATATGTCATATAAGGCATTGAAAAATAAAATTTTTTTATGACGCAGCCCGCAATAGACCCGCGCGCGTCCCGCAAGCATCGTTTTGCATAAGCGTTCGGGAAAAACCCCCTCTCTTGCTGCTCATCAGCCAAGCAGGGCTGCTTTCACGACTCGGCTTAAGGCCGATTCTTGATGCGGGGGGCAGCGCTATGCTGTTTCTATCCCTTTTTCAGCGGATGTACCCATTCGCCGGCGGGTCAGAGCCTCGTTCTGCGCTCATGCGCGCGAAACTCAGCGAGATATGCCCGCGCCGGATATGGCCCACCGCGTCCAGATCGCCGATCTCTAGCGCATTCAGGATCTCTGCGGCTTCGCGCGCGAAAACATCAATTTCTTCAAGCAGCGCCGTTTCCGAGCCCGCAACCTGTTGCAGCCAGATTCGGGTGGTGCGAAAATACAGGCGTTTGGACATGATGCGCAGCGGCTCGTTGCGGGTCAGGTCCAGTAGCAGCAAGAACATCTCTTGATCGAGCAGCGAAAAGTCGCGTGCGCAGGGGGTGATGCGCAACGTCTTCGCGCGCGCCACGATCTCTTGCATCTGGGCAACCAGCGCGGGCGTGGGGGGCACCACATCCAACGATGTTTGCAACAGCACCAGCTCTTTGCGCAGCCGGTAAACCTGCCCCAGCTCCTCGGGTTCGACATTGGTGACAAAGGTCCCGACCCCGTGCTTTGAGCTGAGCAGCCCCTCATCCTCCAGCCGCGCCAGCACCCGCCGCATCGGCGTGCGCGACATCGCAAATTCTTCTGCCAGAAGCGCTTCTGACAGTTTCGTTCCGGGCCGGTAATCAAGCAGGACGATGCGCGCGCGAATTTCGGCGTGGGTCGCCTCAAAGCGTTCACGCGCCCGTTTGGGCTCGGTGATGAGCGGATCTGTTTCCAACGGAACCCCTCCGGTTGGTGCGCCCGCCCGCGGCTTGACGTTGGCCGGGGCAAATCGGGCGCGGTGTTTCATCTTGTGCACAACAGGTGCAATTTTCTAGTCGAGCGGTGTTCGTATCCGATAAATTCCTTGGCAAATCGCGGTGATCGACTTGACACTCGGGGTATTCCCTTAATGTTGTACACATCAATAGCGAGGCACCGCGCCTCGTCAATCATTATAAAAGGGAGAGACACATGAAATCGCTTTTCAAAACTGTAGCCTCGGCGGGGATTGCGCTGGCGGTCAGTGCTACGACTGTGATCGCAGGCCCGTTGATGGACCGCATCAACAAAGGAGAGCCGGTGCGCATCGGCTTTGCCAATGAGGTGCCGTGGGCCTATCCGGGCGAGAACAACAAGCCGCTGGGCTTTGTGAACGCCTATGTTCTGGGCGTGCTACACGAGATGGGCTATGACAATGTAACGCCGGTTGTGACCGATTGGGGCGGGTTGATTCCGGGCCTCAACGCCGGGCGCTTCGATATGGTGACGGGCGGGCTGTATATTCTGAACTCGCGCTGCCAGAACGTCGATTTCTCGGAGCCGATGGCGAAAGTGGGTGATGCGTTTGTCGTGCCCAAAGGCAACCCGAAAAACCTGAACAACTATAGCCAGATCGCTAAGGCGGGCGCAATGTTCGTCACGGGGGCCGGCTATAATCAGGTGGAATCCGCGAAAAAAGGCGGCATTTCGGATGATCACGTGATGACCGTGCCCGGCCCGACCGAGATTCTCGCCGCCGTGCGCGCAGGTCGCGCCGATGCGGGCGGGGTGACCTATTTCACCGCGCAGAACCTGGCCAAGCAATCAAATGGCGCGCTGGAAGTGTCGGATGTGACGCAACTGCCGGAATGGACCCAAAGCTGGGTCGGTATCGGGTTTCGTAAGAACGACTCGGATTTCGTGAAGAAGTTCAACGCCGCCCAGAAGAAATATCTTGGCTCGCCCGAGATGATGAAGGCGGTTGAGCAATACGGCTATACCAAAGCCAACCTGCCCGGCGACAAGACCGCGGCTCAAGCCTGCGAAATGAAATAACTCGCCTGCTCTCGTTCGGGGCGCGCTGCATAGGCGGCGCGTCCCGCTTCACGCCCCCTCAGACATCTATGAAATGGCACGCCGGGAATGAGCTATATCGACTTTCTGAAAGAATATGGCCACCGTTTCCTGGATGGCACGCTTGTAACGGCAGAGCAGTTCTTTCTCGCGACACTGCTGGCGATCTGTATCGCGTTGCTGGCAGGGCTGATGAAACTGTCGCGTAACCGGCTGATCCGGGGCGTGGCCGTGGTCTACATCGAGTTTTTTCGCGGCACCTCACTGCTGGTCCAGCTTTATTGGATCTTTTTCGTGCTGCCGCTGTTTGGCCTTACCTTCGAGAAATTCACCGCAGGCTTTGTGGCGGTGGGGATGAATTTGGGCGCCTACGGCGCCGAACTGGTGCGCGGGGGCATTCAATCGGTCCCCAAAGGCCAATGGGAAGCCGCCTACGCGCTGTCGCTGAGTCCGTTCAAACGTATGTGGCGCATCATCTTGCCCCAAGCCTTTGTCAATATGCTGCCGCCATGGGGCAACCTGTTGATCGAGCTGCTGAAAAACACAGCCCTTGTCGCGCTGATTTCGGTCTCGGATCTGATGTTTGAAGCCAAGCAGATCAATGGTTCGACCTTTCTGTCGGCCCAGACTTTTGGCACGGCTCTGATCATTTATTATGTGCTCGCACGGTTCGTCGTGACGCCGTTCATGCGCTGGCTTGAACGGGTCATGCGCCGCAAGCTCGGGAGGGCCTGAGATGCCGTTTAACTGGAACTGGGCCTTCACATGGGAAATCCTGCCCAAGCTGTTGCATGCGGCGCTCAATACCTTGCTGGCAGCGGGTCTGGGCTACGCGATTGCGGTGGTTCTGGGCCTGATCCTGGCGCTGGCGCAACGCACCCCGTCGCGCGCGGTGACTTTTGTGATCCGGGAATTTGTCGAATTCATCCGCTCCACGCCACTCATCTTGCAGATCTTCTTTGTCTATTATGTGGGGCCGCAATTTGGCCTGCGGCTTGGGCCGTGGACGGCGGGAATGATCGCAATCGGCCTGCATTATTCGGCCTATCTGTCGGAAGTGTATCGCGGCGGGCTGCAAGCTGTGCCCAAGGGGCAATGGGAGGCCTGCACCGCGCTGAATCTATCCCCCGCCAAGACCTATTGGCGCATCATCATTCCCCAAGCCATTCCGTCAGCGCTGGCGGGGATGGGCAACTATCTTGTGGGGATTTTCAAGGATACGCCGATGCTGTCGGTGATCGGGGTGGCTGAACTGATGCACACCGCTAACGCGATCGGTTCTTCAAGCTACCGCTATCTGGAACCTTATACGCTGGTGGGGATCATCTTCCTTGCCATCTCGCTGCCCACCGCAGCGCTCATCCGCATATTCGAAGGCTATGTGCGGCGCAAACTCGGATTGAAATGATGGATGAAGATTTTTCGCAATACCCGCTAGAGCTGACGGGCGACGATATCCCGATGGTGCGGTTCTCGCGCGTGAGCAAGCGCTACGGCGCGCTGACGGTGCTCGACAATCTGGATCTGGATGTCGCCGCCGGCGAAATGATAACGATTATCGGGCCATCCGGTTCGGGCAAAACCACCGTGCTGCGCATGTTGATGACGCTTGAGACGATCAATGAGGGCGTCATCTATGTCGATGGCAAGCCACTGACCCATATGGAAAAATGCGGCAAGCTGGTGCGGGCGGACCGACGCTATCTGCGCCAGATGCGGGCTCAGATCGGGATGTGTTTCCAGCATTTCAACCTGTTTCCGCATATGACCGCGCTGGAAAACTGCATGGAGGGTCCGGTGCAGGTTCTGGGCATGAAAAAAGCTGCGGCCCGCGCGCGCTCCGAAGAGCTTCTGGAACTGGTGGGCATGGCCGACAAGCGCGACCAGCACCCGGCCCGTTTGTCGGGTGGCCAGCAGCAGCGCGTCGCGATTGCGCGCGCACTGGCGATGCGCCCCAAGGTGATGCTGTTTGATGAGGTGACCTCCGCATTGGACCCTGAAGTGATCGGCGAGGTCACAACCGTGATCCGCAATCTGGTGGACAAGCATAATCTCACGATGCTCATGGTCACGCACCAGATGGGCTTTGCCAAGGACATCTCGGATCGTGTGTGTTTCTTCTTTGATGGCAAGATCGAAGAGCAAAATTCGCCCGAAGAGCTGTTCTCGAACCCGCAAAAAGAACGCACCCAGCAATTCCTGAGCGCGGTGAAAGAGGCGGGCTAAGGGGGGCTGTCGCATAGTTTTTTGTGCGGGGTATTGTTCCTCGCAACGCCGCTTTGTGCGTGAGGGAGGGCATTTTTGCGCACATCATTGGCCGGGCGCAACCATGTCTCTCTACCCGCGATCAAGTCCAGAATATCTTCCGCCCGCGTCGCGAGTGCCACGTCAGCGACTTGATATCCGGCGTCCCGGCTTTCCCGGTCAGGCGTGCCGATCGCTTGACGATGCCGTGCCGATTTCAAGCGCTGCGATCTGGGCGACGCGCGCGGCGTTGTCGGGCGCGGTGCTGCCATCGGCCATGTGCACGGAATTTTCAAACCCGACTCTTGCCTTGCCGCCCGCCCGCAGCGCGGCCTCCAGACACACCGTTTCGCCTTGTCCAAAGGCACACAGCGCCCAATCCGGTGCGATCTTGATCTGCGCCATCCAGTCGAGGAAGGGCGTCAGCATATCAGGCGTTGAAACCTGCCCCTCGACATAGCGCCCGAGCACGAAAATCAGTTGCAGATCAGGACTGTGCAGCAAGCGCGCGGGGAGCACCTGAGCCAGCGCCTCGCCATCTTCGCGGCTATAGAGAATGTGCTGAACGGCAATGCCTTGCGCATCCGCCTGCGTGTAAAAACGGGTGGCGAGCGCAGCGTCGTCGCGCAGCATCTCGCGCGTTGAGACCGAGACCATATCGGCCCCCGAGTTCAGCGCCACATAGCGTTGATGTCCGGGCAGATAAAGCCCCGCCGCCTCGGTCGTGATCTGGATCGCCATGTCGCCAAGACGCGGGCGCAGATGGGCCAGCGCCTCGCGGTAAGCCACGCTATCAAGCAGATGCCCACCCGCATCATCGCGCAGATGCAGGTGCAAGGCGCCCGCGCCCGCCGCGTGACAGGCCAGCGCCGTGTCGGTGATCTGATCGAGTGTGACGGGCAGCGCGGGGTGATCGGCACGGGTTTTGCGCGCGCCGTTGGGCGCGACCATGATGCGGGGCAGGCTCATCCCAACACGCTCGTGATTGCGCGGCCCAGCTTGTCGATCAACTCGCCGATCTGATCGTCGCTGAGAATGAAGGGCGGGGCGAGCAGGATGTGATCGCCGCGTTGCCCGTCAATCGTACCTCCCATCGGATAGCAGATCAGCCCGGCTTCGAACGTCGCCGCCTTGATCTGTTTGTGCACCGCGCGGGCGGGATCGAACGGCGCTTTGGTTGCGCGATCCGCGACGATTTCGAGGCCGCGAAACATGCCGCGCCCGCGAATGTCACCGATATTGGGATGTTCACCGAACGCCGCGCGCAGGGCTGCATCCAGCTTTTCCCCTTGGGTCGCCGAACGCGCGACCATCCCGCCCTCGGTCAGCTTGCGCAGCACCGCATCGGCGGCGGTGCAGGCCGTCGGGTGGCCGATATAGGTGTGGCCGTGCTGGAAAAACCCCGAACCCTGCACAAATGCGTCGTAGATTTCAGCCGTGCATAGCGTCGCGCCAATCGGCTGATAGCCTGCCCCCAGCCCTTTGGCGATGGTGACGATGTCGGGCGCGATTTCGTCTTGCTCGCAAGCAAACAAGGTGCCGGTGCGCCCCATCCCGCACATCACCTCGTCAAGGATCAGCAGGATGCCGTATTGATCGCAGATCTCGCGGATGCGCTTGAAATAGCCCGGAACGGCGGGCACCGCGCCCATCGTCGCACCCACCACCGGCTCGGCGATGAAAGCGACCACGTTCTCGGCTCCAAGGCGCTGGATTTCGCTCTCAAGCTCGTTGGCGGCGCGCAGGCCGTACGCCTCGGCGCTCTCGCCCTCTTCGCGCCAGCGGTATTCATGCACGGGGGCGATGTGGCTGACGTCGATCAAAAGCGGGTTGAACTTTGCGCGTCGCCATTCGTTGCCACCCGCCGCCAGCGCGCCCAGCGTGTTGCCATGATAGCTTTGGCGGCGCGCGATGAAATGCTTGCGGCTTGGCTCGCCCTTTTCAACAAAATATTGCCGCGCCATCTTGAGCGCGGTTTCCACGGCCTCCGATCCGCCCGACAGGAAATAGACCCGATCCAGAGTGCCGGGCGCGTGAGCGATCAGGCGATCTGCCAGCCGTTCCGCCGGTTGTGAGGTGAAAAAACCGGTATGCGCGAAGGCGATCTGATCAAGCTGATCCTTGATCGCGCCGATCACATCCGCGTCAGAGTGACCAAGGCACGACACCGCCGCGCCGCCCGAGCCGTCCAGATAGCGCTTGCCCTGCGCATCAATGATGTAGGCCCCGTCGCCCCTTGTGGCTATGGGCAAAGTCGCTTTGGTGTGGCGCGGAAATACATGGGTCATGTCGGTCCCTCCTTCGGGACAAGAAAGCGTGAAACTCGCTGATACAGATGTGAAACATATGGATCATGAGTTGACAATAGATGAAACAACTGAAACGCTCACCGTAACGAGAACAATGGTGATGGAACCTGGGGAGGGGCATTGTCGGGCAGCTTCGAACAGCGATTGGCCGCGCAATACGGCAGTCTGAGCGCGCGTTTGCGTCAGGCTGGCGATTATATTGCCGACAACCCGATCAGCATCGCCACGCGCTCGCTGCGCGCATTGGCGAGCGATTCGAAACTGGCGCCCGCGACATTCACCCGCCTTGCCCATGCGTTGGAGTATGAAAACTTCGAGGCGCTGCGCGAAGCGATGCGCGACCGGATCGGGCGTCGGGTCTTGCCGTTCGCGGATCGTGCGGACCGGTTGCAAAAAGATACGCTGACCCGGCAGGAGAGCTTTCTGACGCGGTATGGCATGGCCTGTCAGGACAATATCGCCGCTCTCTCCGCTGCGATCGAACCGGAACAGTTAGAGCGGGTGGCCGAGCGGCTGGCAGGCGCGCGCCGCGTGATTTTGCTGGGCGCGCTCGGGTCGACCGGGATTGCCGAATATACCGCGTATATCGCGAATTTTCTGGGTGACAATTGGGAGATCGGGGCGCGGGCAGGGGCCTCGCTCGGGTCCACGCTGGCCGGGCTCGATGAGCGTGACGCCGTTCTGGTCATAACCAATCCGCCCTTCGCGCGCTCGTCTATCCGGGGGGCCATTCTGGCCCATGAACAAGGGGCTTATGTCACTTTGATCACCGATAGCCGGACCTGTCCGGGGCTGCATGCGGCCGATGACAGTTTCATCGTGCCCACCGACAGCCCGCATTTTTACACATCCTATGTCGCCATCATGTTCCTGCTGGAAGCTATTCTGGCCATGGTGGCACGCCGCGCGGGGCCCCGCGCAACCGAACGTGTCGCCGAGGTGGAGCGGCGCAACAGGCTTTTGGAAGAAGTCTATGTGCGCTGAACCATCCGGTGTGACCGTAACCCAAGACTGAAAACGATCAACGGGAGTAAAATATGAAGAATTTCCTTAAACTCGGCCTTGTTGCCGCCGTCGCAGGGGCACTGTTCGCCCCCGCCGCGCAGGCGCAGGACAAGGACCAGTTCATCACCATCGGCACCGGTGGCGTGACCGGGGTTTACTACCCTACCGGCGGCGCAATCTGTCGTCTGATGAACAAGAACCGCAAAGAATATCACATTCGCTGCTCGGTCGAATCCACGGGTGGCTCGGTTTACAACCTCAACACGATCCGTGATGGCGAGCTGGATTTCGGCGTCGCTCAGTCCGATTGGCAGTATCACGCCTATAAAGGCGACTCGAAATTCGCCGACAAAGGCCCGTTCGAGAAACTGCGTGCGGTGTTCTCGATCCACCCCGAGCCCTTTACCGTAGTGGCGCGCGCTGATAGCGGCATCAAGAACTTTGCCGATCTCAAAGGCAAGCGCGTCAACATCGGCAACCCCGGTTCGGGCCAGCGCGGCACGATGGAAGTGCTGATGGATGCGATGGGTTGGAAAAAGTCCGACTTCGCGCTTGCGACCGAGTTGAAAGCCTCCGAGCAGTCCAAAGCCCTGTGTGACAACCAGATCGACGCGATGGTTTACACCGTGGGTCACCCCTCGGGTTCGATCCAGGAAGCCACGACCTCGTGTGATGCGGTGCTGGTGAATGTGACCGGTCCCGCCGTGGATAAGCTGGTCGCAGACAACCCCTATTACGCGACGGCGACGATCCCGGGCGGCATGTATCGCGGCAACCCCGATGATACGCAAACCTTTGGTGTGCGCGCGACGCTTGTGACCTCGGCAGACGTGTCTGACGATGCCGTTTATGCACTGACCGCTTCGGTGTTCAATAACTTCGACGAGTTCAAGAAACTCCACCCGGCCTTTGCGCATCTCAAGCCCGAAGAGATGATTTCTGCCGGTCTGTCCGCGCCGATCCATCCCGGTGCGCTGAAGTACTACAAAGAACGCGGCTGGATTAAATAAGCCGCGCATAACTTGGGCGGGTGCGTGTGACGTGCCCGCCCTTTTTAGACGTTTACAAGATAAACAAGCCGCGCATACGCGGGTGGCCAGCTTAGGCTGGAGGGGGGACCGATGGCGGAAAATCGCGCCTTGAACGAACAAGAGTTACAGGAACTGGTGCAAAGCTCTGATAGCGGAGCGCGCAACCCGCGTGGTTGGGTCGGCGTCATGGTCGCCGTTGTCGCGCTGAGTTGGTCGATCTTTCAGGTCCTGCTGGCGTCACCCATCGGCCCTTATGTGTTGCCGGGCGACATGATCAACAACGCCCGCCAGATCCATCTGGCCTATGCCATCTTCCTGTCGGCGATGGCCTATCCGTTGTTCAAATCCGCCCCCAAAGAGTATGTGCCTTGGTATGATTGGGTGCTTGCCATCGGCGGCGCTTTGGCGGCGATGTATGGTTATTTCTTCTACCAGAAGATCGTAGATAACGGCGGTCTCGCCGATACGCAGGACACTTACGCGGCCCTCGTCGGTATCTTTCTGTTGTTCGTCGCCGCTTACCGCACGCTCGGTCCGGTGATGGTGGCGCTTGCGATCGTCTTTCTCGCCTATGTTTTCTTCGGCTCCTCCGAGATCTTCCCCGAACAGATCCGCTGGGCCGGTGCAAGTTTGCGCAAGGCGATGAGCCATATGTGGATCACGTCCGAGGGCGTGTTCGGCATCGCGTTGGGCGTGTCCACGAAATTCGTCTTTCTCTTTGTGCTATTTGGCGCGTTGCTGGAAAAGGCGGGCGCGGGCAATTATTTCATCCAGATGGCCTTTGGCGCACTGGGGCATTTGCGCGGCGGTCCGGCCAAGGCCGCGGTTGTCGGCTCGGCTGCGACGGGTCTGATCTCGGGCAGCTCGATTGCCAATGTGGTCACCACCGGCACGTTTACCATTCCGCTGATGAAACGCGTGGGTTTCAGCGCCGAAAAGGCCGGCTCGGTTGAGGTCGCCTCTTCGGTGAACGGGCAGATTATGCCGCCGGTGATGGGGGCTGCGGCCTTCCTGATGGTGGAATATGTCGGGATCTCGTATATCGAGGTGATCAAGCACGCCTTCATTCCGGCGGTCATTTCGTATATCGCGCTGTTTTATATCGTCCATCTTGAGGCGGTGAAAAACAAGATGCCGACCATCGGGGATCGCGTGGTCTCGGTCTGGCGCACGGCCTTTGGCATGTTCATGTTTTTCGCAGGCTTTGCGGCGCTGTGCTATGTCACGCAATATCCGGTGCGCCTGATTTCCGCGCTGGTGCCGGAAGGGGCGGCTTGGGTGCTCGCGCTGCTGGTGCTTGCAACCTATGTGGCGCTTGTTTGGGTCGCAGCCAAGGTGCCTGATCTGGCACCCGACGATCCCGCATCCGAGATCGTCAAACTTCCCGAAGTGGCCAAGATCTACAAAGCCGGTCTTTACTATCTGCTGCCGATTGTGGTGCTGGTCTATTTCCTGATGATCGAGCGTAAATCACCGGGGCTGTCGGCTTTCTGGGCGTCGTTCCTGCTGTTCGCGATCCTGCTGACACAAAAGCCGCTCAAGGCGATGTTCAGGGGCCAAAGCGAAACGGTGCCCTTGCTGCGTGAGGGGCTTTTTGACCTGATCGGGGGCATGATTGACGGCGCGCGCAACATGATCGGGATCGGTCTGGCCACCGCAACGGCGGGCATTATCGTGGGAACGGTGTCCCTGACCGGGATTGGTCAGGTGATGGCCGATTTCGTCGAGTTCCTTTCGGGGGGCAACCTGATCCTGATGCTGGTTTTGGTGGCGATCCTGTCGCTCATTCTTGGGATGGGGCTGCCGACGACGGCCAACTATATCGTCGTCAGTTCGCTGATGGTCGGGGTGGTTGTGCATCTGGGCGCGCAATCGGGCCTCGTGGTGCCGCTCATCGCGGTCCATCTGTTCGTGTTCTATTTCGGGATCATGGCGGATGTAACGCCACCTGTCGGACTGGCGAGCTTTGCCGCCGCCGCGATCTCGGGGGGCGATGCGATCAAGACCGGCTTTGTCGCCTTCTTCTATAGCTTGCGCACCGTCGCGCTGCCCTTCGTGTTTATCTTCAATACCGACCTGCTGTTGATTGATGTGACGTGGTATAAGGCGATTGTGGTCTTTATCGTCGCGACAATCGGTATTCTCGTGTTCACGGCGGCAACGATGGGTTTCTTCCTCACCCGCTCGCGGATCTGGGAGACGGTGGCGCTGCTGCTGATCGCTTTCACCTTGTTCCGTCCCGGCTTCTTCATGGACAAGCTCGAGCCTCCTTATCACGAGGTTCCGCCCGCGCAGATCGCGACGCAGCTTGACAAGGCCCCTGTGGGCAAAGAGTTGCGACTGATCTTTTCGGGGCCGGATTATGACACCGAGAAGCCCAAGGATCTGACGGTGCTGGTCAAGGTGCCAGACGGGGCAGACGGTCAGGCGCGCCTTGATGCGCTTGGGCTGTCCGTTACCGATCAGGACGGCAAGGCTGTGGCGGATGAGCCGATGTTTGGCTCGGAGTTGCAAAAGAAACTCAGCGGCTTTGATTTCTACGGTAACACGCCGGTCACGCTTTCGGCGGTGAAACTTCCCAATGAGCAGACGCCCAAAGAGGTGATGTTCATCCCCGCCTTCCTGTTGCTCGCCCTCATCGCCTTCTTGCAATATCGCCGCAAGGAAGATGATGACGCCCCTCTGGCTAAAGGAGAACTGGCATGACCGATACGATACTGTGCGCAATCGACGTGAACCGCCCCGAACCGGAGCGCAAGGTTCTGAAATGGGCGGCGCGTCTGGCCGAGGTGGAAGAGGCGCAGCTTGATGTGATTACCGTCATTCCCGATTACGGAATGTCGGTCGTTGGCGGCTTCTTCTCAGGCGACCATACCAAAAAGGCGCGCGCGCAAGCCCAAGAGCTGCTGCGAGTCTATGTCGGCGACGTTTTGGGCGAGGAAATGAACGCCAAGGTGCGTCACGTCGTGGGCGTCGGCACTGCGTATCACGAGATTCTCTCGGTCGCCTCAAAGGACGGGGCGGATATCATCGTGCTTGGCGCGCATCGCCCCGATCTGAGCGATTATCTGCTTGGCCCCAACGCAGCGCGGGTGGTGCGCCACTCGAACTGTTCGGTATTTGTGGTGCGTTGAGTGAAAGTGACCCATCAGGAATGGCGGTAACTGTGCCGGGTGTGTTGTCACGTTACCTTCCGCGCCTTGCAAGACTGGCCGGTTTCTGCATCAGTACCGGCTGCCTTCAAGTCGCGAACCGGGCAATCGGAAGTAGATAATGTGACAGCGCCGACACAACCCATCTGAGCCAGACAGGCGCATTTATAATCCGATCCACGAAATGCCGGGACTGAACAGCCAACTCAACTGTTCAGTTTGTCGGGCCACCTCTGGATATCATGACCTTAAGATGAGCGCAAAAACTTGCGGGCAAGCAGTTTCGCCTCGTGCTTGCGCAATATCTTGCGGGCAGCGACCGGCGCCTCGTGGTGCATGGGGTGCAGCTCGGGGAATAACGCGATGACCTCGTCGCAGCTTGGCTTGTCCAATGCCTGCAGCGCCATGGTGTTGGGATAAAAACTCTCGCAGGCAACACCATTGGCAAACACGACTTCATGCTGATCGAAGAGGATGTGATAGTAGGTGATCAGACCGCCGACACGTCGCTCGATCAAGGTGTTGTTCACAAGATGCTTT
This sequence comes from Thioclava indica, assembly GCF_000714545.1. Classification (GTDB taxonomy): domain Bacteria; phylum Pseudomonadota; class Alphaproteobacteria; order Rhodobacterales; family Rhodobacteraceae; genus Thioclava; species Thioclava indica. Next base: position 105,962 of record NZ_AUNB01000095.1, on the reverse strand, counting down.
GCCGCGATCAACGTCTCGGTCTCACCGGTGAGCAGTTCGCATTCCGATCCCGTCAACAGCACCCGGTGCTCGGCTGAAAGTAACAGCTCGGTCTGGTTTCCCAAAGCGCCGGGGCGAAACAGAATTGGTGCGAATTTTCCATAGGCTGCGACCGAACTTTGTCCGATCCATCGGATTACCTTGTAGCCGTTATCCCGGGTCAGCACCTTGTCGCCAACGCGCAAACTTTCGATCCGAATCGCACCCTTACGCGTAATGATCCGCGTACCTTGGGCAAAACAGACCGGAAAATCGGCCCCCGACTGGAGGTCAAACGTCACGGCCGCGTTGGTTTCCAGATATCTGACAAGCTGGTTTGCGTTGTTGATTCCAAGGAGTTTGAGTGTGGTGGACAGCACCGGCGTGTCGAGAATTTGCGATGCCAGACCATCAAGAAGTTCAGCCTGAGTGGTGTCGATATATTCGACATGCGAAACGTTATCGACCTCATAGACGTTCACTGCAGCGGGCGAAGACAAATTGACCTGTATCCCCAAAAGCGACACGCCGATCGTGGAACTGCCGCTATAGACCGCATCGACCGTTTGACCGCCGAATTCCGTAGCCTCGTTCGCGTCAATTACGTGGTCATTGTCAACATCATCGAGTGTGAGAGTGGTATCGGGCTCACTGGTGAACGCAGATAGGGCGTAGGTTTGGCCAACCGTCAGCAGTGACCCGTTGAAAGCGTAAAGATCGTCCAGCGTTGTGGTGCGCATAACCATAAGGATACTCCTGCTAAAATGCGTTTTCTCGTTCCCATACGCGCCCGCGGGCACAATCGAAGAAGTGATATCGCTTGGTCGACAGCTCTGCGTGTCTCCCCATTAGAGTGTGCAAAACGCAAAGATGCAACCGATGGTTGCGAATTGCAAAAAGACCTCACGAAAGCGTTGCCGCAGGGGTGCCGACTGTGGTCAGGGGGGTATCACACTAACTTCTTCTTTACGGGAATGGCTCTGGCTCTGGAATTTCAGGCGGTGCGCTCTCAACCCCTAGCAGCTTGGCAAGCGCCCGCATCAAGCCCTCAGTTTGACGCAGCGGCTGCGTGAAAATCAGGCCCAGCTCAATCGCCAGATCAGCGTTGAACTTATGCGGCATGCTACAACATCCTGAAAAGTTCGGACCGCATCAATATCAGCGGTGGCACGATCCCTGCGTCAATGCCGATAATCTGCGCCTTGGATAAATGGCTGTTATCACAGTGGCATAGCGCGATGCTGTCAGGTTAGCGCCCCACTCTCTACGGCTCCAATTAAACCTTCCGCGCGCCATGTGTCAAAGATCTCAAGCGCCTTCTCGGCAAAGGCCAAGTCATTAATATGGGCGTCCACTTCGTGCAGTTCCAGCGCGTCGGGGCAGGCCGATTTCAAGGCGTCATAGAAGGCGAGCAGCCCCTCAGGATCGTGTAAATCATTGCCTGCGCGATCAAGGTCATGAACCCCGCGCAATGGCAAGATCAGGGCCGTCGGCCCCGTCGCCTGCCCGAGTTTCTCTCCATGCGCAGCAGCGACCGCGCGGCGTTCCGCGTGGTCTAGCACGATCGAGGCCAAAAGCCGGTTATGGGCGTGGCTCGGGTGATCCTTCCATTTTTCGGGGCGCGGATGCCAGCCGACAATATCGACAAGGTCGTGACAGCCCGGCGCGATGATTTGCGGCGTGCCGGTGCGCCCGGCATTGGTCAACCGATCAGCCCCGGCACTGATGGCCGAGCCGCCAAGATGATTGCCAACCTCTTGCGTGGCAAAATCGAAAACACAGGCAAAGGCCCCCTGTGCGGCAAGGCTTTCAAAGGCGCGCCCGCCCATGCCGGTGGCGTGAAACACCGCGACCTCAAAGCCGCGCTTTTCCAGTTCGGGTTTGAGCGTCACCATATATTTCAGAAACGACTTCCCGAACGAGGTCATACCGATCAGGGGCTTTCTGCGGTCGGGCAATTCGACCGCGCGCGCAGCCCCCAAAACCGCCCCCGCCGCTTGGCTAAGCGAGGCTTTGCAGATCGAATTGAGGCCATACAGCCCGCCCGCCCACAAGATCATCTGCACATCCGCAGCAATCCGTTCGGGCGGCAAAAGTGGCGAAAACGCCACCGTTGAAACAACATATTTCGGCACGCCAAGGGGCAGGGCTGCGCAAAGATCCAGCGCAAGATCAGTGCCCATCGTGCCCCCCAGCACGATCATCGCGTCAAAGCGCCCTTGCGCGTAAAGCCGAGACACCAGCGCCGCACCGCCTTGCGCCATGATCTGCATTGCGTGGTTCTCATCGCCGCTCGCAATCGCCTGCGCGATCGAACTGCCACCTTCTTGCGCAACCTGATGTTTCGAGATGTCGGTGGGGGCGGAGGGGTCACCCAGCACCGAGACATCCATGCTCAGGACACGCCCACCCTGCGCCTTGATCACTTCGCGGATGTAGTTCAGTTCGGCATCCTTGGTGTCATATGTGCCCACGACGAGAATGGTGCGATCTGCCATGTCAGCCTCTTTCACAGTTTGATCCAAGCGGTCTTGAGGTCGAGATATTTGTCAAAGGCGTGAAGCGATTTGTCATGGCCGTTGCCTGACTGCTTGACCCCGCCCAGCGGCACGCTCAGATCGCTGCCGCCATAGGTATTCACATGAACCACGCCCGCGCGAATGGCCGCGATCATCCGGTGGGCGCGGCTCAAATCACGGGTCCAGACGGCGGCAGCAAGGCCGTAATCCGTGCCATTCGCGATGGCGATGGCCTCGGCCTCGGTGTCAAAGGGGATCACGGCCAGAACCGGGCCGAACACCTCGTGCTGTGCAAGCGGGTCGCTCGCCTCGACGCCCGTCACGATGGTGGGCTGCATGAAATAGCCGCCGGTTTCTTCCAGCAGGCGCTGCCCGCCGATGACCTGACGTCCGCCAGATCGCGCTTGTTCAACGAAGCTCAGATTCTGCTCAAGCTGGCGCGCGGAATTGATCGCGCCCGCCTGAGTGGCGGGATCGAGCGGGTCGCCAACGATCATCTTTTCGCTGAAGGCTTGCAGCTTTTGCACGAAGGCATCGTGAATCTCGCGTTGCACCAACAAGCGCGAGCCCGCAATGCAGACCTGCCCCGAGTTGCGGAAAATCCCGTTGGCAGAGACTTTGACCGCCTCGTCGAGATCGGGAGCATCGGCAAAGACGATATTGGGGGATTTGCCGCCCAGCTCCAGATAGACCCGCTTGAGGTTTGATTTCGCTGCATTTTCCATCAGCCGCCGCCCCACGGGTCCGGACCCGGTGAACACGATCACATCAACCGCCATCGAAAGCGAGATTGCCTCTCCGACAACCGCGCCCTCGCCAAGCACAACGTTAAACACGCCCGCAGGCATCCCCGCCTCAAGCGCGAGATCGGCGATGCGGCGCAGGGTAAGCGACGCGGTTTCCGCCGGTTTCAGCACGACCGTATTGCCCGCCGCCAGCGCCGGCCCAAGCTTCCAAGCGCCAATCATCAGCGGGAAGTTCCATGGCACGATGGCACCGACAACACCGACGGGTTCGCGATGCACAAGGCCCAGAGTGCCCGGTGCAGTGGGCGCGATCTCGCCGTAGATTTTGTCAATGGCCTCGGCGTAGTAGCGGATCGTGGCCGCCGCCGATAGCGGCTCTGCCTTAAGGGCCATGCCGATCTCGGTGCCATTATTGCGCACACCCAGTACTGCGAGTTCCAACGCGTGGGCCTCAATCAGATCTGCCCATTTCAGCAAGATTTTCTTGCGCGCACTTGGGGCAAGCCCGCTCCATCGGCCATCGTCAAAGGCGGATCGTGCCGCCGCAATCGCGGCCTCGCCGTCGCTCGCTGTGCCGCGCGCCATTGTCGTCAGTTCACGCCCGTCGAGCGGGGAAATCACCGGCAGCGTGGCGTCGTCCGAGGCGGCACGCGCCTTGCCGTCGATCAGATGAAGGGCAGGGGGCACAGGGGCCTTGCGCAGCTTTGTGATCTTGTCGGTATCAAGCATGGGTCACCTCTGAAACGTGTCGTGCATGTCGTGGTCACTATCGGGTTCGCGGTTCTGGCGCTCGCGATACAGGCCTATGAAATGCCCGATGATCAGGCAGATGATGGCCAGCCCGAGGATGGCCGCGATCGGGCGATCAAAGAAATCAATCGGCACTTTGACCCGCGCCATCGCCGAGCGCAGTTTGGTCTCCATGATCCCGCCCAGCACCATGCCAAGCACAATCGGAACGACCGGCAGGTTCTGCCGTTTGAGGATCAAGCCCAGCACGCCAAAGCCCGCCGCAATCGCGCAATCAACAATCGAGTTGCGCAGGGAATAAACGCCGACAAAGCTGAGGACGAGGATCATCAAGCCAAGGAAACGGGTCGGGATGCGGATGATCTTTAACAGCCAGTTGGACGAGATCAGCATAAAGACCACCACGATAATATTTAGCAATATCATGGCGATATACAGCGCGTAGACGAAATCCAGTTTGGACTGGAACAGTTGCGGGCCTGGGATCACGTTATGGACGTAAAACACCGACAGCATCATCGCGGTCAGCGCCTCACCCGGTATGCCAAGCGCCAGCAGCGGGATCATCGCGGCGGCGGGAACGGCGTTATTGGCGGCCTCTGATGCAATAAGCCCCTCGGGACTGCCCTTGCCAAACAGGTCCGGATCTTTCGAGGTTTTTTGCGCGTAGGTGTAGGACAGGAATTGCGCCGTAAATTCGCCCACGCCCGGGATCATCCCCATCAGCACGCCAAACCCGGCAGCGACCGAAGCGACGCGTTTGTGGCGCAACACGCCCATCATCGCGCGCCCCATCGAGCCTTCGATGCGCTGCGTCTGCGGCGCTGATTCCGGCTCGATCAGCAACAGGAAGGCTTGCGACAGGGCGAACAGACCCAGCACCACGACGATCAGATCAAAGCCGGAATTGAGCCAATCCATCCCGAAGGTGAAGCGCATCGTGTATTTCACCGGCTCCAGCCCGACTGTGTGCAAAAATATCCCGAAGGCGGCCAGCATCCCGGCGGCAAAAGTCTGGCCGCGATGCGCAATAATCACCAGAACGATCCCCAAAAGTGCCGCCAGAAAGATCTCGCGCGAGCCGAACATCGGCGCGATTTTGGCCAGCACCGGCGATAGCAGGATCAGGGCAATGATCGACAAGATGCCACCGAAGAAAGACGCGCCATAGGCCAGCCCCAACGCGCGCAACGCCTCGCCCTTTTTCGTCATCGGGTGGCCGTCATAGGTGGTCAGCGCGTTCACCGCGGTGCCCGGCGTGTTGATCAGAATTGCCGGGAGCGAGCCGCCAAACATCGACGAGCCGTAGATGCCAAGCAGCATCGTCAACCCGACAAGGGGCGGCATCGCAAAGGTTGCGGGCAACAGGATTGCGATTGCGACGGCCGGGCCGACGCCGGGGATCGCGCCGATGATCACCCCGCCCACCGATCCGATCAGCAGCGCGAGCAACACATCAAAGCGCATCAGCATTTCAGCGCCCGAGATCAGCATATCCATTCGGGAGGCTCCTTAGAAATACGTCATCAGGATCGCGCGAAACGGCGCGGGGGCAGCCTCGTAGATCAATCCGGCGGGGATTTTTACCTGCAGGAAGCTTTTGAACAGCACGACAACGGCGATGGAAAAGACAGTGCAGATCAGCATCCAGCGCCAGCCCCGATAGCCAAGCCGCAACGCCAGAACGCAGGTGAAGGCGATGGTCGCGGGCAGGTAGCCGATCACCGGCACCAGCATGACATAGGCCATGAACCACAGCGCATATTCCAGCGAGCGGATCCACTGCCAGACCTCTAGCCAACGTCCCTCGATGCGTTCGGAGACGAGCGAGCCGAGCAGGTGAAACATGCTGAAAACGGCCATCAGCGCGATTGAGATCATCGGCCAGAAGGCGGGCTGCGCAAAGGTTTTCGTGCGTTTCACCCAGTCCGTCTGCGAGGGCAGGCAGATCAGCAAACCAATCGAGAGCGCAAAGAACAGGGTTGCAAAGGCAAGGTCGCCGGGGCGGCGATAGCGCTTGAACAGTTCCTGAAAGTTCTTGGTGTGGATTACACGCGTCATCCGCACGCCCGCGCGCGCCAGTAATGCGCGCGCGGGTTCGGGGTTGCGCTTAGTTGCCATCAATCAGGCCCGCGACCGTGCCAAGCGTTTCGCTGTCATGTGCGATCCGCTTTTGCGCCGCCTCGGCGTCTTGCCAATAGATCAGCGCGCCGGTTTGCTCGGCCAGTTTCTTGGCCTTGTCCGACTGCATGACCTTTTCGGCCACGGCGGCGATCTTGGCGCGCACATCGTCCGGCGTGCCATTTTTCACGAACAGACCGTTCCACAGCGCCAGATCCAGATCGGGTTCCAGCTCCCCCACGGTGGGGGTGTCGGGGATCAGCGGGATCCGCTTTTCACCGATAGAGGCCATAACGTTGACCTGATCAAGGCAGGGCAGGATCAACTGCAATGTCGTGTTGATCACATCCGCATCGCCAGAGGCCAGCGTATTGCAATCGAGCGCATCGAACGCAGCCTCGGAGCCAAAGTCAAAGCCCTTTTTCTTCGCCAGCGCAAAGGTCACCTGCGTGGGGATCAGGAGCGAGCCGAAATGGCCAAGCGCCACGTCATTGTCTTTGGCATAGGCGGCGAGGTCGTCGATCGTTTTGTAAGGCGCATCCTTGGAGGCGGCGATCACGAACGGATAGGTCAGGAAAATGCCCACCGGCTCGAACGGGTTCGGATCAAGCGCCGGAATACCCGTTTGCGGACCGACCAGGGGAACGTCGATCACGAACGAGCCGATGGTGTAGCCGTCCGCCGGGGCTTGCGCCACTTCAGCCGCGCCGGGGAAAGGCCCGCCACCACCGCCGGGTTTGTTCACCACTGCCGCAGGCACGCCATAGGTCTTTTGAAACTCATCTGCGATCATCCGCGTCAGCACGTCTTCAAGATCGCCGGGCGGGAAGGGCACGACGAATTCCACGGGCTTTTCGGGATATTGCGCAACCGCAGGCTGGCTGGCCAAAAGCGGCAGGCCTAGCCCAAGCAGTCCCGCCAGTAGGGGAAGGGTGGGTTTCATGAAACTCTCCTGTTGCGTGGTTTATTATTTGAACCATCGGTATCAAATATTCTTGCATCGGGTTTTCTTTTCTGTCAACGTTTCAATTGTAACGACCTGCCAATTTCCGAAGGCGGAAGGAGCCGTAACTTGGGAACGATCACCAAAGCTCTTGATTTGTTGACCTTTTTCTCGGTTCAGCGCCCTGAAATCGGGCTAAGCGAATTTGTCCGCCTCGCCGCGCGCGACAAGGCAACGGTGCATCGCTATCTTACGGAATTGGCGGAATGCGGGTTCCTTGAGCAGAATTCGAAAAGCCGGGGCTATCGTCTTGGCCCCGCGATTCTGCGTCTTTACGGCGTGCGCGAAGCGACCTCGCCTTTGCGATCCGTTCTGCGCGATCTGGTGTCGGAAATGGCCGACGAGATTGGCGAACTGGTGCATGTCTCGGTCTTGCAGGGCAGTCAGCTTTCGCCGGTTTTACACGCCGATCCGCGCCAGCACGGAACGCAGGTCGCCTTTGATGAATCGGTCATGTTGCCCCTGCATGCGACGGCCTCGGGGCTTGCGATCCTCAGCTTTGGTCCGCAATCGCTATGTGAGCGCGTGCTTAACGGGCCGCTTGAACGGTTTACGGCCGCGACCCTGACGGAACCCGACGCTTTGCGTGCCCGGATTGCCCTGTTTCGCGCGCGGGGCATTGCGTGGCTCGAGCAGGGGTTTGACGATGAGGTGGCCTCGCAGGCGGGGCCGATTTTCGGTCCCGATGGCGAGATGGTCGGGGTTGTGGCGATTGCGGTTCCAACCGCGCGCGCAAGCGATGAGAAATGCGCGCGCATGACAGAGGTGCTGCACAAATGGATTGCGCGGATGTCCCAAGCCGTGGGCGGAACTCTGCCTGCCAGCTATCAGCACAAGGTGACAGCCGATGACTGAGCGCGCGCTGATCCTTGATTTCGGCGGGGTGATCTCGCGGACCTTGTTTGAAACGCATGACCTAAGCGAGGCGGCGTTGGGGCTTGCGCCGGGGACGTTGATGTGGCGCGGCCCGTTCGATCCGGCGACAGATCCGCTTTGGCGCGCGATGCAGGCAGATGAGATCAGCGAGCGCGATTACTGGCGCCAGCGCACGCAGGAGGTGGCACAGCTTGCCGGTCGCGACTGGGCCGAGATGTCGGATTTCGTGCGTGCCGCGCGCGGCGCAAGCCCCGCCGATGTGATCCGGCCCGAGTTTCTGGACACGATCGAACAGGTGCGTGCGCAGGGCGGTCGCTTGGCGATCCTCTCCAATGAGCTTGACCTGTTCTACGGCGCCCGGTTTCGCGACAAGCTACCGTTTCTGGCGCAGTTCGACGTGATCCACGACGCGACCTATACCAAGATTCTCAAGCCCGATCCGCGCGCCTATAGCGCCGTGCTCGACGCGCTTGCCCTGCCTGCCAGCGCCTGTGTCTTTGTCGATGATCAACTGCGCAACATTCGCGGCGCGCAGGCCGTGGGGCTGGAAACCGTTCACTTCAATGTCAAACGACCTGATGAGAGCTACGGGCAAGCGCTCGCTCTCTTGGGCATGTAGCGAGGACCAAAATGAAAGATCAGAACTTCCTGAAGGAACGCAACGCCCGCGCGATCTGGCACCCGATGGCGCATCCCGCCGATAGCCAGAAAAACCCGCCTGAAATCATCGTTGGCGGTGACGGGGTTAGCATCACCGATATCGACGGCCACACGACGGTTGATGGTGTTGGCGGCTTGTGGAACGTCAATCTGGGGTTTTCATGCCAGCCGGTCAAAGACGCGATTGCGGCCCAGCTTGAGCGGCTGCCCTATTACTCGATCTTTCGCGGCACGACCAATGATCTGGTGATCGAGCTGGGCGATATGCTGGCCGAGTTCTTTGCCGAAGACGGGTTGGAGCGGGCTTTCTACACCTCCGGCGGGTCGGATTCCGTCGAGATCGCTTTGCGTCTGGCGCGGCAATATCACAAGATCCGGGGCGAGGCGGGGCGGGTGAAATACCTCTCGCTCAAGAAGGGGTATCACGGCACGCATACCTTGGGCGCGAGCGTGAATGGCAACGCCAATTTCCGCACCCAATATGAACCGCTGATGCCGGGCTGCTATCACATCCCCGCCCCCTATCCCTACCGCAACCCGTTCAACGAAAGTGACCCCGAAAAGCTGGCGCAACTGTGCCTTGCCGCGCTGGAAGACGAGATCAAGTTTCAGGGTGCCGAGACAATCGCGGCAATGATCATGGAGCCGATCCTCGGGGCAGGGGGGGTGATCGTGCCCCATGCCAGCTTTATGCCCGGCGTGCGCGCGATCTGTGACAAATACGGGATCCTGCTGGTCGCTGATGAGGTGATCACCGCATTCGGGCGCACGGGGGCGTGGTCCGGTTCGCGCCTTTGGGGCGTGCAGCCCGATCTGATGACCACCGCCAAGGCGATCACCAACGGCTATTTTCCGTTTGGCGCGGTGATGATCTCGGGCAAAGTCGCGGAGGTGTTTGAAAGCGATACCAGTGGCAAGGGCGCGATTGGCTCGGGCTATACCTATTCGGGCCATCCCGTCGGGGCGGCGGCTGCGATTGCCTGCCTGAAGGAAACGCAGCGCTTGCAGGTCAAGGACAATGCCGCCGCGCGCGGTGCGCAACTGTTCGCGGGGCTTCAGGCGCTTCAGGAAAAATACGACATCGTGGGCGATGTGCGTGGCGGGCACGGGCTGATGTGCGCGCTTGAGCTGGTATCGGATCGCACAAGCAAAACGCCGATCGACAAGGCGACCATCGCCAAGATTTACCGTGGCGCCTATGAGGCGGGCACGATGGTGCGGGTGTCGGGCAATAACGTGATCCTGTCGCCCTCGCTTATCATCAGCGAAGACAATATCGCCACGATCCTTGCGGGGTTGGATACCGGTCTGTCGCAGGTCTAAACATGTCGGCCCGACCCCTGACGGGTCGGGCCGTTTGACTTAATGCGGTGTCTTGTCGGGATGCGCTGCGGCAAAGGCGGGCAAGGTTTCAAGCTGGGCGGCAATCTTGCGCAGTTTCGGCAACGCGCTCAGGTCCACCTCCCAGCGTTGGGCGTTATAGATCTGCGGCAACAGGCACAGATCGGGCAGGGTGACGCGCGCGCCGCCACAATAGGGGCCGTCCTCTACCATCGCCTCGACGGCCTCAAGACCGGGTCCGATAAACGCCTGCATCCAGCCTTGCATCGTGATCGCGCCTTGGGATTGCTCAATCGCGTATTTCGCGACGCGCAGGTTGCAAATAGGGTGGATGTCGATGGCGATGGCTTGGGCAAGCGCGCGCAGGCGGGCGCGTTCCGCCGCTGTTCCCGGCAGCAGACCCAAGGCGCGCGTCTCATCGAGATATTCGATAATCGCCAGCGATTGGGTAAAGATCTGCCCGTCGATTTCCAGCGCAGGCACCAGCCCTTGCGGGTTGCGCGACAGATGCGCGGCGCTGCGCTGTTCGCCTTTCACCAGATTAACCGTCACGCTGTCCCAGTGCAGCCCTGCCAGCCCGAGCGCGATGCGCACACGGTAGCTTGCCGAAGAGCGCCAGTAATCAAAAAGTTGGATCATGCGGTTTTCTCGCTGTTCAATAGCCGCGTCAGTGCGTGGCGAAACCCGTTCAGATCAGGCCCGAGCAGGCCCTCAAGCTGGCGCTGATACTCTAGCGCGCGTGGCAGCAATCGCGCCATCAGCGCACGCCCCTGATCTGTCAGGCTCAGCGCCACAAGCCGCCCGTCAGCCGGATCCGCGCGCTTTTCCACCAGCCCCGCCGTTTCAAGCCGTGCCGCTGCGCGACTGACCTTGGATTTCTCCATTGAAACGCGCCGTTCGATATCGCGCACCGAAACCTGACCGCTATAGAAAAGATGTACCATGACGCGCCATTGCGGGGTGCTTAGCCCGCAATCGCGATAAATTGCCGCAAGGTCGCGACTGAGTTTCTGGGCGGCTTCCGCCAGCACGTAGGGCAGGAAAGCATCCAGTTCAAAATCAGGTAAAACAGATTTTATTTCAATATCTTGGTCCATGAAGCCTGCGTCATTTCGAGCGATCTGTTGGTGTCAGTTGAATATCAAACCTGTTGCAAATGCAACAATTATTCTTGACATCGTTGCGCATGCAACAAAAGATTACGCCAAGCACCCCGAGGGGAGTCGGGGCGATGAGACGGAGGAATTCAGATGAGTGATCAGTCTTTGCCCGAGGGTATGATCAGGGCCGGCACCACCACCGGAACACATGCAGGCTACATGCCCGGTTTCGGCAATGATTTCGAGACCGAGGCGCTACCCGGCGCCTTGCCCCAAGGCCAGAATAGCCCGCAGAAATGCGAATATGGACTGTATGCCGAGCAACTCTCGGGCACCGCCTTTACCGCGCCGCGCGGGCAGAATGAACGCACTTGGTGCTATCGCATCCGGCCTTCGGTGAAACATACCGGTCGCTTTGCCAAGATCGACGTGCCCTATTGGAAATCTGCGCCCAATGTGGACCCCGATGTGATCAGCCTTGGTCAATATCGCTGGGATCCGGTGCCCCATACCGAGGCCGCGCTGACATGGCTGACGGGGATGCGCACGGTCACCACGGCGGGCGATGTGAACACGCAAGTCGGCATGGCCAGCCATATCTATCTGGTCACGCAATCGATGCAGGACGAGTATTTCTTTTCCGCCGATAGCGAGCTGCTGGTTGTGCCACAAGAAGGCCGCCTGCGGTTTTGCACCGAGCTGGGGATCATCGACCTCGAACCCAAGGAAATCGCGATCATCCCGCGCGGGCTGGTCTATCGCGTCGAGGTGCTTGAAGGGCCGGCGCGCGGCTTTGTGTGCGAGAATTACGGGCAGAAATTCGACCTGCCGGGGCGTGGCCCGATCGGCGCGAATTGCCTCGCCAATCCGCGTGATTTCAAATGTCCTGTCGCGGCGTTTGAAGACCGCGATGCCCCTAGCCGCGTCGTCATCAAATGGTGCGGTCAGTTCCACGAGACCTTCATCGATCACAGCCCGCTGGATGTCGTGGCGTGGCATGGCAATTACTGCGCCTATAAATACGATCTGCGCACCTATAGTCCGGTCGGCGCGGTCCTGTTTGACCATCCCGATCCCTCGATCTTTACCGTGCTGACCGCGCCGTCAGGGCAGGAAGGCACGGCCAATATCGACTTCGTTCTGTTCCGCGAGCGTTGGATGGTGGCCGAGCATACCTTCCGCCCGCCGTGGTATCACAAGAACATCATGTCCGAGATGATGGGCAATATTTACGGCATTTATGACGCCAAGCCGCAGGGCTTTGTGCCCGGTGGATTGAGCCTGCATAACATGATGCTGCCGCATGGGCCTGACCGCGCCGCGTTTGAACATGCCAGCAACGAGCCGATGAAGCCGGTGCTGCAAGACAACACGATGCAGTTCATGTTCGAGACGCGCTTTCCCCAGCACCTGACGGCGTTCGCTGCCAACGAGGCACCGTTGCAGGACGACTACATCGATTGCTGGGACAGCATTGAAAAGAAATTTGACGGAAAACCGGGGACCAAATGACGGATTTGAAAAGCTGGGTGGCGTCTGCAAATGGCGACACGGACTTCCCAATTCAGAACCTGCCGTATGGCGTATTTGACGACGGTCGCGGCGCGCGGATGGGTGTGGCGATTGGCGATCAGATCCTTGATCTGGGCGCAGTCGATCACGGGCTTGATGCGGCACTGTTTGCCGAGCCTGCCTGGAACCGCGTCATGGAGGCCGGGCCGCAGCTCTGGGCCGATCTGCGCGCGCGTCTAAGCGAATTGCTGTCAAACGAGGCACATCGCGCGGCGGTCGAGCCGCATCTTGTCGCGCAATCGCAAGCAAAAATGCTGATGCCCTTCCGCGTCGCGGAATATACCGATTTCTACGCCGGCAAGAACCACGCGATGAATGTCGGCACGATCTTTCGCGGGGCGGAAAACGCGCTGCCTGCGAACTGGCTGAGCATCCCGATTGGCTATAACGGGCGCGCCTCGTCGGTGGTGGTGTCTGGCACGCCGGTCACGCGGCCTTTGGGGCAGGTGAAGGGGCCAAATGACGAGCTGCCCCGCTTTGCCCCTTCGGCCCGTTTCGACATCGAGCTGGAATTTGGCGCGATCGTCGGGCAGCCCTCGCAAGGGATGATCTCGGTGGCGCAGGCTGATGAGATGATCTTTGGCTATGTGCTGCTCAATGACTGGTCGGCGCGCGATATCCAGGCTTGGGAATATGTCCCGCTTGGGCCGTTTCAGGGCAAAGCGACCGCGACAACGATATCCCCGTGGATTGTGACCAAAGCCGCGCTGGAACCGTTCCGCGTTGCAACGCCTGAACGTGAGCGTCCCTTGCTGCCTTATCTGTCCGAACCGGGGCCGATGAATTACGACATCTCGCTAGAGGTCGCCCTGCAACCCCAAGACGGGACCGAGGCGGTGATTTCGCACACCAACACGCGCGAACTCTATTACTCGGCGGCGCAACAACTGGCCCATCACACCAGTTCCGGCTGTGCGATGCGGGTGGGCGATCTGCTGGGGTCTGGCACGATTTCGGGCGTGACGCCGGACAGCCGCGGCTCGCTGCTGGAGATGTCGTGGTCGGGCAAGGAGCCGCTGGAACTGCCCGATGGCACGACGCGCAGCTTCATCGAGGATGGCGACACGCTGACCCTGCGCGGGGCCGCGCAAGGCACTGGATACCGCATCGGGTTCGGCGATTGCGCGGGGCAGATCCTGCCCGCCGCCGATCTGCCCGATTGGGCGAAATAAGTTAGAAGGAACAGTTACATGGCCAAGGCATTCGCATCGCAAGGCGATATGGAAGACAAGAAAATCAGCTTCACGCAGGTCGGCGAGGGGCTTTATGCCTTTACGGCCGAGGGCGATCCCAACACCGGCGTCATCATTGGCGATGAAAGCGTGATGATCGTGGAGGCACAGGCCACCCCGCGTCTGGCGCGCAAGGTGATTGACTGTGTGCGCTCGGTCACGGACAAGCCGATCAGCCATCTGGTGCTGACCCATTATCACGCGGTGCGGGTGCTGGGCGCTTCGGCCTATGGCGCGCGTGAAATCATCATGTCCGACGCTGCGGGCGCGATGGTCGAAGAGCGCGGTCAGGAAGATTGGGATAGCGAATTCGGTCGCTTCCCGCGTCTGTTCCAAGGCCATGAGGAAATCCCCGGCCTGACGCGCCCCACCACCACCTTTTCGGAGATGATGACCGTTTATCTGGGCAAGCGCCGGGTGGATATCATGAAACTCGGGCGCGCTCATACGGCGGGCGATGCCGTGATCTGGGTGCCCGATCAAGAGGTGATGTTCACCGGCGATATCGTGGAATACCACTCGGCTTGCTATTGCGGCGACGGGCATTTCAACGACTGGCCCGAGACGCTGGCCAATATCGCAACGTTCGAACCCAAAGCGATTGCACCGGGGCGCGGGGATGCGCTGGTGGGCGAGGAAAAGGTCGCCGAGGCGCTGGAAAACACCGCTGATTTCGTGCGCTCGACCTACAAGCCGGTGGAAAAAGTCGTCGCACGCGGCGGCTCGCTGAAAGAGGCGTGGGATGCGGTGCGTGCGGCTTGCGATCCGAAATTCGCCGATTACGCGATCTATGAACATTGCCTGCCGTTCAACGTGGCGCGCGCCTATGACGAGGCCCGTGGCATCGACACGCCGCGCATCTGGACGGCCGAGCGCGACCGCGAAATGTGGGACGCGCTGCAAGGCTGAGATGCTTGAGCAAGGGAGGAGGGCCCAATGCCATATGATTACAAACCGTTCGACTATGTGGCACCGGCGGGGCTGAACACGCCCGAGCCGCGTCACAAGGTGATCATCGTGGGCGCGGGGCCGATTGGCCTCGCCGCCGCGATCGAGCTGGCCAATCACGGGGTTGGCTCGGTCGTTCTGGATGACAACAACGTCGTGTCCGTCGGCAGCCGTGCGATCTGCTGGTCGAAACGCTCGCTTGAGATCCTTGATCGTCTGGGCGTGGGCGAGACCTGCGTGCAAAAGGGGGTGACGTGGAAAGTCGGCCGCACCCATCACGGCGCGCGCGAGGTGTTCAACTTCGATCTTCTCCCCGAAGACGGCCACAAGATGCCCGCTTTCGTGAACCTTCAGCAATATTACGTTGAGGAATATCTGGTTGCGCAGGCGCTGGCCAATCCGCTGATTGATCTGCGTTTCAAGAACAAGGTTGTCGGGCTGGATCAGCACGCCGATCATGCGCGCGTCGCCATTGAAACGCCTGATGGTGAATATGCGCTTGAGGCAGACTATCTGCTGGCCTGCGACGGGGCACGTTCGCCGATCCGCGAAATGATGGGGCTTGAGTTCGAGGGCGTGCTGTTCGAGGAACGTTTCCTCATTGCCGATATCGAGATGCAGGCTGACTTCCCCCCCGAGCGCTGGTTCTGGTTCGAGCCGGAATTCCACGCGGGGCAATCCGCGCTGCTGCACAAACAGCCCGACAATATCTATCGCATCGACCTGCAACTGGGCTGGGACAGCGACCCCGAGGAAGAGCGCAAACCCGAACGCATCATTCCGCGCATCGAAAAGGCGCTGGGGCGTAGCGATTTCACGCTCGACTGGACGTCGATCTACACGTTCCAATGTCGGCGGCTGAAGAAGTTCGTCCATGACCGGGTGATCTTTGTCGGGGATAGCGCGCATGTCGTCTCGCCCTTTGGTGCGCGCGGCGGCAATGGCGGCTTGCAAGACGTTGACGCGCTGGGGTGGCGTTTGGCGGCGGTGCTTGAGGGCGCGGCTCCGGCGGCGCTGCTGGCAGGCTATGACGCGGAACGCACCTACGGCTCGGACGAGAATATCGCCAATTCCAGCCGCACCACGCGGTTCATGTCGCCGCGCGACGGGGCCGAACGCTGGTTCCGCGATGCTGTTCTGGCGCTATCGGAACATGCCGAATTCGCCCGTCCGATGGTGAATTCGGGGCGTCTGTCGGTGCCCTGCACCTATCCGCTCGACGCAGCACCCGATTGCGCGCAAATGCCGGCATCGTCGCGCCCCGGCTCGGTCGCGCCCGATGCGCCGTTGGGCAATGACTGGCTGCTCTCGCAACTTGCGGGGGGCTTTACGCTGCTCGCAATTGGTGTCGCAGCGCCTGAAGGCTGCGCGCTGCGGGTGCTGGAACTGGCCGAGATGCCCGAGTTGCGCCAACGCTATCTGGGGCAGGCGGGGCAGGCGCTGTATCTGATCCGTCCCGATCAAGTCGTGGCCGCCCGCTGGGCCGAGGCCGACGCGGACACGATCAACGCGCAGCTTGCAGCGATCACGGAGGGATCACGATGAGCCTGATCACACATCTCAATATGCAAGATCACGACGGGATTTATGAACGGCTGATCGCGGCGCATCAGGGGTTGGACGGGGCGCAAAGCGCTGCGCTCAATGCCCGCCTGATCCTGATCCTGATGAACCATATCGGCGATGCGCAGGTGCTGGATGCCGCTTTCGAGCTGGCGGGCCGTGCCGGGCAAGAGGGGGATGAACCTTTGACAGCCCGCCCGATATCGGCAAACACTTAACAGGTTAAGTTAAAAAACGATGGCGCGAAAATCGCGTGAATTCATCATTCAGGGGAGGAAACGATGATGAGCAAACTAACCAAACGGGCGTTCCTGGGAACCGCCGCAATGGCGGGCGCAACCCTTGCGCTGCCGGCAATTCCGGCCCGCGCCGATGGCGTCGATCTGGTGCTGTCAAGCTGGCTGCCGCCGCGCCATCCGATTGTCGTCGGGGCGATCAAGCCTTGGGCCAAGGACATCGAGAAAGCCACCGAAGGCCGCGTGCGTATTCGGGTGCTGGTCAAGCCGCTTGGCTCGCCGCCGTCGCATTTTGACATGGCGCGCGATGGCGTTGCCGATATCACCTACGGTCTGCACAGCTTTACCCAGGATGACCGGTTCAAGAATTCCCGCGTCGGTCAGTTCAGCTTCCTTGGCAATGATGCCATCTCGATGTCCGAAGCCTTCTGGACGGTCTACACCGAAAAGCTGGGGGCTGATAAGGAACACGCCGGAACGCATCTTTTGGGCCTGTTCAACCACGGCCCCGGAATGGTTCACAACAACAAGCGCCCGATTAACAAGATCGAGGATTTGCAAGGCCTCAAGATGCGCGTGCCGGGCGGCTATGTCGCCGATCTCATGAGCCATTTCGGCGTCGAGACGATCTTTACGCCCTCGGGTGAGGTCTATGAAAAACTCTCGCGCGGGGTCGTTGACGGGGTGACGTTCCCCTATGATGCGATTGCCTCGTTCAACCTTGCCGATTACCTGAAATACACCACGACCATTCCGGGCGGCATCTACAACACCACCTGGTTCCTCGTGATGAATTCCGGCAAATGGGACGCGATCTCGCCCGCCGATCAAAAGGCGATTTCTGATCTGTCCGGGCTGGCCTTTGCAACCCGCGTGGGCAAGGCTTGGAACGGCGCAGATGATCGCGGCAAGGCGGCGGCGGAAAAGGGTGGCATGGTGGCCGAGACCGCGCCTGCGGGCGTGCTCGATGCGATCAAATCGCAAGCCAGCGTGCTGGAAGGACAGTGGTCCGACGGTCTGGACGGCGACTATGACGGGCGCGCGGCACTGGCCGAGTTCCGCAAGATGACGGGCGTTTCCGTATGATTGCACGCGTCCGCTTCATCCTTGAGGCGATCGCGGCAGGTCTGGTGACGGGGTTGATCCTCGTCACCTGCATCGACGTGATTGGCCGCTATGCGTTCAACAATCCGCTGACCGGCGCCTATGAGATCACGCAGGTTCTGCTGGGGGCGCTGGTGTTTGTGGCAATGCCGCTGACCACGGGCAAGGGCGGGCATGTCGAGGTTGATCTGCTGGTGCCGCTGCTGCCTGCTGTTGTGCGCCGTGCGCTTGCGCGGATCGGTGGCGCGGTCGCGGCGCTGGTTATGGCGTATTTCGCATGGCGGCTTGTGATCCTGACGCAGGACCAGTTCCACACACAACTTGCAACATCGGGCCTTGGCATCAAGCTTTGGTATCTGGGCGTGATTGGCAGCCTCAGCTTTGCTGTCTCCGCAGTGGTTGCGATCCTTCGGAGGCCCGAATGACGATCTCTCTTATTGCGCTTGCCATTCTGCTGGCGCTGGTGTTCCTGCGCGTCCCGATTGCGTTTGCGATGGCGCTGGTGGGCGGCGCGGGGTTTGCCGCGATGCGTGGCGTGGACGCTGCGGGGTCGATGGTCGGCAGTGCGGTGTTTGAAACGGGTATGAACTATTCGCTTTCGGTCGTGCCGCTGTTTATCTTTATGGGCAATGTTCTGGCCGGATCTGGCATCGCCAGCGGGTTGTTCACCGGCGCGGATCGGGTTTTCGGACGGATGCGCGGCGGGCTGGCGATGGCGACGATCCTGTCTTGCGGCGGGTTTTCGGCGGTGTGCGGCTCGTCCCTGGCCACGGCGGCCACGATGTCGAAAGTGGCGATGCCCTCGATGCGCCGCTTTGGCTATCACGACAGTCTTGCGACCGGAGCAATTGCGGCAGGGGGCACGCTGGGGATCCTGATCCCGCCTTCGGTCATCATGATCATTTTCGGCCTGCTCACCGAAAGCGATATTGGCAAGCTGTTCATCGCGGGCATCGTGCCGGGTGTCCTTGGTATTGGCCTGTATCTGGTGGCCGTTATGGTGGCGGTGCGCTTGAAACCGGAGCTCGCGCCCGAGGTGCGCAAACCCGTCGCGATGAAGCGCACCGATGTTGTCGGCGTGCTGGCGACGCTGGCGTTGTTTGTCTTTATCATGGTGGGCATTTACGGCGGCTTCTTCACCCCGATCGAGGCGGCCGGCATGGGCGCTGCGGCGGCTGTTGTTATCGCGGCGGCGGTCGGAGGGCTTCGGCTCAAGGCACTTTGGGGCGCGCTGATTGATGCCGCGATTGCCTCGGCGATGATTTTTGCCATCGTGATCGGGGCCGAGATTTTCGGCAATTTCGTCACCTTCGCGGGGTTGCCCGATGCGCTGGCCGATCTGGTGTATAACCTTGGCCTTGGCGGCTATGAGGTGATTATCCTGATCGTGCTGATCTACATGGTGCTCGGCATGGTGCTGGAAAGCCTGTCGATGATCCTGCTGACCGTGCCGATTTTCTACCCGCTGATCTATCAGCTCGATTTCGGCTCGGGCGTGCTGGCAAACCCCGATAACGCGCTGATCTGGTTTGCGGTGATCGTGGTCGTTGCGACCGAGATTTCGCTGATCACGCCGCCCGTGGGGATGAACGTGTTCGTGCTGCGCTCGGTGCTGCCGGACGTGCCGCTTTCGACGATGTTTCGCGGGATCTTGTGGTTCTGGGTGGCCGATATCGTGCGCATCACGCTGATCGTGGCCTTTCCGATCATATCGCTCTGGCTTGTGGGCGGTTAGCGCGGCTCTTTGCGCGTCTCGATATCCAGCGCGAGCGTTTCGATCAGGGCATTCACGCCCTGTTCAAGCGCCTCGCGCTGCGCGGCGGGCATCGCATCGAGCATCGTTTGCGCGCGCGCATTCACCTTGCTGCGGGCGGTTTTGTAAAGTTTACGCCCGTTTGCGGTGCATTCATATTCGCGCAACCGTCGGTCGCTGTCGGGAATATGGCGCTCGATCAGACCCTTGGACTCAAGGCGCGCGGCGGCGCGGCTGACCTGCACCTTATCCAGCGTTGTGCGCCGCGCGATATCGAGCGAGCTGATACGACCAACCCCGTCGAGAATGGACATCAGGCGCCATTCCTCACGCGACAGGCCGAATTCGCGCGCATACACATCTTGCAGGTTGCGCGAAAAAGCCTCGGCGGCGATGGCGAGGCGATAGGGAAAGAACTCTTCTAGCTTCATGCGACATCCGATCTATGTGCTGCCATAGTAAAGGATTTCATATGAAATGAAACGATCAACGTCAGCGCTTTGGCGGGCCTTGCGATTGGTCCAGCGCGGCCATGAAACCGTTCAATTCGTCCAGCAGGCGGGCGATGCGCTGCGCGCCGACCTCGGTCTCTAGCTGGGCATAGATCGCGGCACTTTGCGGCGAGGCTGCGCGTAAAAACGCGTCGCCTTGCGCAGTAAGGGCGACCCGCGTGCGGCGGCGGTCCTTGGGGTCGCGCCGGGTCTCGATCAGCCCGCGCGCCTCAAGGCTGCGCAGCATCCGGGTCAGCGAGGGGGCCAGAACACAGGCGCGCTCGGCCAGTTTCGTCGCATCAATCGCACCGCTTTCGCGCAACACCCGCAGCACGCGCCATTGCTGCTCGCTCACGTCATGGGCGTTCAGCATCGGACGGAACCGCTCCATCACCATTTCGCGCGCGCGCAACAGGGCGATGGGCAAAGAGCGTTGCGCCGCATCCAGTTCGAACCCGTCGCGCACAGCCGGAGGGGGAGCCTTATCGGCCATATTTTCGTGCCCTTTCACGGCTGAGGGTTAACGGATGCAACATCTTGCTCTTTTGCCCGCTTGACAAGATGCGCTAAACTTAACATGTTAAGCAAAAGGGATCACGGGAGGAGAGTCGTGCCCCATCTCAGGATCGAATATTCGCGCGGGCTTGACGCGCGCGCTGATATCGCAGCGCTGTGTCAGGCCGTTCATGGTGCGATGTGCGCCGCCGGAATTTTCCCGCTTGCGGGAATTCGCGTGCGCGCCTTTTGCGCCGATCACGCGATCATTGCCGACGGTTTGGCCGAAAACGACTTTGCCGCGATGACGCTGTCGGTCGGGGCAGGGCGCTCCAATGACGCGCTGCGCAGCGCGGGCGATCTTATTTTCGCGGCGGCGCAAAAGGCGCTCGAAGCCCCGCTTGCCACCCCCCATTTCGCGCTTTCGCTGGAAATCCGTGTGATCGACCCGGAGCTAAGCTGGAAGCAGACCCCGATCCATGCCCGCCTCTCGGGCAAGAGCTGAGGACCACACATGAGCGAACTGACTGACAATCTAGCGCGGGCGCAGGGTTATATCGCCCATTTCGCCGATACGGGTGTGCAAAACCATATTGCCGGCCAAAGCGTGCCTGCGGTTTCGGGGGCGACGTTCAACACGATCTCGCCGGTGGATCTGACACCGCTTGCCAAGGTCGCCAAGGGCGGGGCCGAGGATATCGACCGCGCCGTGGCTGCTGCGAAAGAGGCCTTCAAGACGTGGTCCAAAACGCCCGGCGTCGAGCGGCGCAAAATCCTGATCAAAGTGGCCGAGGCGATTGAGGCCAATGCCGAGCGCATCGCGTTTACCGAGTGTCTTGATACCGGACAGGCGCTGCGCTTCATGTCCAAGGCGGCGCTGCGCGGGGCGGCGAATTTCCGGTTCTTCGCCGATAAGGCCCCAAGCGCGGAAGACGGGCTAAGCCTGCGTAACGCCAACCAGATGAACGTGACCGCGCGCCGCCCGATCGGGCCGGTGGGGGTGATTACGCCGTGGAACACGCCCTTTATGCTCTCCACATGGAAGATCGCACCGGCGCTGGCGTCGGGCTGCACGGTGGTGCACAAGCCTGCGGAATTTTCGCCGATGACGGCCAAGCTGCTGGTCGAGATCGCCGAAGAGGCGGGGCTGCCCAAGGGCGTGCTGAACCTTGTGAACGGGTTTGGCGAGGATGCGGGAAAACGCCTGACCGAGCATCCCGATATCAAGGCCATCGCCTTTGTCGGCGAAAGCCGCACCGGCTCGATGATCATGAAACAGGGGGCGGATACGCTCAAGCGGGTGCATTTCGAACTGGGCGGGAAAAACCCCGTTATCGTGTTCGAGGATGGCGATCTGGAACGCGCCGCCGATGCTGCGAGCTTCATGATCTATTCGCTCAATGGCGAGCGCTGCACGTCGTCTTCGCGGCTTCTGGTGCAGGATAGCATTTATGAGGAATTCACCGCCCGCGTCGCCAAGGTTGCGGCCAATATCAAGGTCGGCCATCCGCTTGACCCTGAAACCGTGGTCGGGCCGCTGATCCATCCCGAGCATGAGACCAAGGTGCTGTCCTATTTCGACGCCGCGCGCGCCGAGGGGGCGACCATCGCCGCCGGGGGTGAAAAGCTGGGCGAGACGGGATGTTATGTCGCGCCGACCCTGTTCACCAACGCGACCAATGACATGACGATTGCGCAAGAGGAAATCTTTGGCCCGGTGCTGACGGCGATTTCGTTTTCGGACGAAGCCGAGGCGCTCGCGCTGGCCAATGACGTGCAATATGGCCTTGCCGCCTATCTTTGGACCAACGATCTGAACCGCGCGATGCGGATGACCGATGATCTGGACGCGGGCATGATCTGGGTGAATTCCGAAAATGTGCGCCACCTGCCCGCGCCCTTTGGCGGGGTGAAAGCCAGCGGTATCGGGCGCGACGGCGGCGACTGGTCGTTTGATTTCTACATGGAGACGGTCAACGTCTCGTTCCCGCGCCAGATTCACAAAGTGCCGAAACTCGGCTGAACCAACATTCGGGCGGCCGAGGAGGGTCGCCCGACCTGATCCAAACTCTGGGAGAGAGATATGCCCATTCCAGCCCCGAACCTCTATCCGCCCTTCAATATCATCCGCCTGTCCCATGTCGTGTTCGGCGTCAAGGATCTGGCGGCCAGCCGGGCGTTTTACGTCGATACGCTGGGTTTGCAGGTCACCAATGAGGACGAAAACCACATCTTTCTGCGCGCGATGGAAGAGCGGGGCCATCACTGCATGGTCCTGGTCAAATCCGAACAAAGCGATGTGCGCTCGCTGGCGTTCAAGGTCTATGACGAGAGCGAGCTGGACAAGGCGCATGACTGGTTTGCCGCCCAAGGCCTGCCCGTCGAATGGGTCGAGCGCGCCTATCAGGGCCGCACCCTGCGCACGCAGGACTGCTTTGGAATGCCGATCGAGTTCTATTTCAAGATGGACCGCCTGACGCCGATCCATCAGAAATACGCGCTGTATAAAGGCGTCAAACCGCTGCGGATCGACCACTTCAACTGTTTTGCAAGCGATGTGGACAAGGCGGTCGATTTCTACAACCAGATCGGGTTTCGCGTCACCGAATATACCGAGGATGAGGAGACGGGGCGTCTTTGGGCGGCCTGGACGCATCGCAAGGGCGGCGTGCATGACATCGCCTTCACCAACGGGCTTGGCCCGCGTTTGCATCACACCGCGTTCTGGGTGCCCACACCGCTTAATATCATTGACCTGTGCGATTTGATGGCGACCACCGGCTATGTCGCCAATATCGAGCGCGGACCGGGGCGGCACGGGATTTCCAACGCGTTTTTCCTCTATATCCTTGACCCTGACGGTCACCGGATCGAGATTTACTGCTCGGATTACCAGACGGTTGATCCCGATCTTGAACCGATCAAATGGGATCTCAAGGATCCGCAACGCCAGACGCTTTGGGGCGCGCCTGCTCCGCGTAGCTGGTTCGAAAACGGGTCGGTTTTCCAAGGTGTTACGCCAGTTGAAAGCGACATGAAGGCCACGCCGATCATCGCGCCGTAACGGTGCGGGAGCCATAAGCCGCGCCGCCATCCGAGAAAGGCAAGACATGGATAAGTTGGATTTCGAAACATGGTCGCGCCGCGCCGCGCTTTGGGGCGTGCAATATCGCGACAGGCTTGCGGACCGCCCCGTGCGCGCGCGCACCAGCCCGGGCGAGATCTATCGCGCGATCCCGCCCAAACCGCCCGAAACCGGCGAAGAGATGGAGCGGATTTTCGAAGAGTTCGAAACGCTGATCGAGCCGGGCATGACGCATTGGCAGCACCCGCGCTTTTTTGCGTATTTTCCCAGCAACGCGGCCCCCGTTTCGGTGGTGGCCGAGTATCTTGTCACCGCGATGGCGGCGCAATGTATGCTGTGGCAGACCTCTCCGGCGGCGACCGAGCTGGAGACCCGGATGATGGAGTGGCTGGGCGCCGCACTGGGCCTGCCTGCGACCTTTTCGGGCGTCATTCAGGACAGCGCCTCGTCGGCAACCTTGGCGGCGGTGCTGATGATGCGCGAGCGCACGCTGGACTGGCAGGGCAACCGCGCGGGGCTGTCGCAGATGCCGCGTCTGCGGATCTATTGCTCTGATCAGGTGCATTCCTCGATTGATCGCGCGATCTGGATTGCCGGGATCGGGCAGGACAATCTGGTGAAGATCCCCGCAGATCCGCTAAGCGGTGCGCTGCCGCCTAAGCAGCTTGAGGCAGCGATCCGCGCCGATATAGCAGCTGGCTACACGCCGGCCGGGGTGATCGGCTGCGTGGGCGCTACGGGCACCGGGGCGAGCGATGACATCGCCAAGCTGGTCGAGGTCGCGCACGCCCATGACCTGCTGATCCATGTCGATGCGGCCTGGGCGGGCTCGGCCATGATCTGCCCCGAGTTTCGCGATCTTTGGGCGGGCGTCGAGGGCGCGGATTCGGTTGTGTTCAACCCGCATAAATGGCTTGGCGCGTCTTTCGACTGCTCGGCGCATTTCATACGCGATCCCGAAATGCTGGTGCGCACGCTTGCGATCCAGCCCGAATATCTCAAGACGCATGGTCAAGACGGGATCATCAATTATTCCGAATGGTCCGTGCCGCTTGGCCGCCGGTTTAGGGCGTTGAAACTTTGGTTCCTGCTGCGTTTTCACGGTCTGGAAGGGCTGCGCAGCATGATCCGCGATCATGTGCGTTGGGCGCACAATCTGCATGATCGACTGGCCGCGACGTCGGGCGTAGAGATCGTGACCGCGCCGGTTTTGTCGCTGTTCTCGTTTCGCCGAGACGGGGCAAGCGATGCCGACACGATCGCGCATGTCAGTGCGATCAACGACGACGGGCGGATTTATCTGACCCAAACGCGTGTCGCCGGGCGTCTTGTGATCCGCTTTCAGGCCGGGTCTCATGCGATGCGCGAAGCCGATATTGATATCGCCTATGCCGCCATTCTTGACGGTCTGGGCCTGCAAGCCGAGGAAAGATGATGGACCAGAACACGCCTCCCAGATTAGTCGCGTTTCGTGCCGATGGCGTTGACCGCTACGGGGTGATGCGCGATGCGGGCATCGTCGATCTTACGCCGGTTTTCGGATCGCGTTTCAAAGGCTTGCAGCAGATTGTCGAGGCAGGTGCGCTGGATGAGGTCATTGCGGCTGCCGAGGGGCGCGCGCCTACGTTCAACGAGGCCGAGGTCGAATTTCTCATTCCGATTGCGGCCCCCGAAAAGCTGATCTGTATCGGGGTGAATTTCCCCGACCGCAATGCCGAGTACAAGGACGGGCAAGAGGCACCGCCCTATCCCTCGATGTTCATCCGGTTTCCGCGCAGCTTTACCGGCCATAACCAACCGCTGATCCGCCCGCCGGAATCCCCGCAGCTCGATTACGAGGGCGAGGTGGCGATCGTGATCGGCAAGGGCGGGCGCCGGATCGCGCGCGAGGATGCCTATGACCACATCGCCGCGCTGACCCTGTGCAACGAGGGCACGATCCGCGACTGGGTGCGTCATGCGAAGTTCAACGTGACGCAAGGCAAGAACTGGGATCGCTCGGGGGCCATCGGGCCGTGGCTGGTGCCGTTTCACGATGGGGCGCAGCTTGATGACATTGCGCTAGAGACCCGCGTCAATGGCGAGATCCGCCAACAGGATCGCACGGGGCGGATGATTTTCGATTTCCGCTATATCGTGAATTACGTCTCGACCTTTACCACGCTGGTGCCCGGTGATGTAATCGTGTGCGGCACGCCGACCGGGGCCGGGGCGCGGTTTGATCCGCCGATCTGGCTGAAGCCGGGCGATGTGATCGAGGTCGAGGCCGAGGGGATCGGCTGTCTGCGCAACACGGTCGAGGATGAGCGATGCTAAGCCAAAGCCAGATTGACACGGCCGCCGCCGACTTGCTGCGCGCCGAGGCCGAGCGCGCGCAAATCGGCCTGCTGAGTTTGCGCCACCCCGAGATGACGCTCGATGATGCCTATGCGATCCAAGCCGCGCAAATGGTGCAGAAACGGGCGCAGGGGCGGCGCATCATCGGGTGGAAAATCGGGCTGACCTCAAAGGTCATGCAAGCGGCCTTGGGGATCGAGACGCCGGATTCCGGCGTGCTTTACGATGACATGGCGTTTGAAAGCGGCGAGACCGTGCCCGCAGGCCGGTTCATTCAACCCCGGGTCGAGGCCGAGATAGCCTTTGTGATGAAAGCCCCGCTGGAAGGCGAGGTCACCCGCGCGGCTGTGCTGGCGGCCACGGATTATGTGACCCCCGCGCTGGAAATCCTTGATACGCGGATCTTGCGCAGCGATCCTGCAACGGGCGTTGCGCGCATAATTTGTGACACGGTATCGGATAATGCCGCCAATGCCGGAATCGTGCTGGGGTCTGCGCGCCATGATCCGCAGGATGTGGATTTGCGCTGGACCGGCGCGATTGTGTCTAAAAACGGCGCGGTTGAGGCGACGGGTTTGGGCGCGGCGGTGTTGAATGATCCGGTGACCGGCATCGTCTGGCTGGCGCGCCGGATGGGCCAATACGGCCAGCGGATCGAGGCGGGGCAGGTGATCTTGTCCGGCTCGTTCATCGCGCCGATAGAATGCCCCGCGCGCACCGCGATTGCGGCAGATTTCGGCCCCTTCGGCCAGGTTGCGATAGATTTTGAATGAGGAAACCCGATGCCCACGCTGACAAACCAATTCAAGGCCCGACTGAAAACAGGTGAGACCCAGATCGGGCTTTGGCTTAGTCTGGGCGATCCTTCTGCTGCCGAGCTTGCCGCGCATTGTGGCTTTGACTGGCTGGTGGTGGATGGCGAACACGGGCCTAATGGGCTGCGCGATGTGCTGGCGCAACTGCGCGCGATCGGCAGCGCAAGCCACGCCGTCGTACGGGTGCGCGATGACAATCGCGCGGGGATCAAGCAGATGCTGGATATCGGGGCGCAGACCATTCTGGTGCCGATGGTGGAAACTGCGCAGCAAGCGCGCGAGGCGGTGCGCTCGATGAAATATCCCCCCCAAGGCGTGCGGGGTGTGGGGGCTGGGCTGGCGCGCGCCTCGGCCTATAGCGCGATCCCCGATTACCTGACGCGGGCCAATGATGAGACCTGTCTGTTGTTGCAGGTTGAAAGCCGCGCGGGCTTGGACGCGCTGGAGGGGATCGCCTCGGTTGAGGGCGTGGATGGCGTCTTTATCGGCCCGGCCGATCTGGCGGCCGATATGGGCTATCTCGGCAATCCCGGCGCGCCCGAGGTGCAGGCGGCCGTGCGCGACGCACTAAGCCGCATTCGCGCGAGCGGCAAGGCTGCGGGCATCCTCACCACCGATCGCGCATTGGCGCAAAGCTATCGCGACATGGGCGTCGAATTTCTGGCCGTTGGGACGGATGTAAGCACGCTTGGTGCCGGGCTGCGCGATTTGCGTAGCGCGTTTTGAGCGGCGCCCGCTGCCCTAAATCGGCAGCGGCGCGTCTTGTTTGAACTGGTTCATGACGATCTGGCTTTGCACGCGGGCAACCGTGGTGTGCGCCAGTAGCACCTCATGGATCAGCCGGTGCAGGGCGGACAGGTCAGCGCAGTAAACCCGCAGCAGATAGTCCGCCTCGCCCGTTAGCGTCCAGGCCGAGACGACCTCGGGTTGCAACGCGATGAGGCGTGAAAAATCGCGCGCGGCCTCGGCCCCGTGACGCGTCATTTGCACCTGCACAAAGGCCTGCACCGCCAATCCCAGCCGCTCGGCATCCAGTTTCGCCCCATAGGCGCGGATCAGCCCGTCTGCCTCAAGGCGTTGGCGCCGCCGTCCGATCTGGCTTGCCGACAGATTCAACCGCTCGCTCAGCTCTTGCGAGGTGAGTTGCGCGTTTTGTTGCAGCTCCGCGAGGAGACGTTTGTCGATGTCATCCAGCATGCGTGAAAGATGCATCTTTCTGCTGATTCACGCAAGTGGCCCGCGTATTGGCCGCACAGTCAGCCAATTTTGCGCAAAATACGCGGCCGTTGAGATGTAAACTGTCCTCAGCGAACAGGAGGAGATACCCATGGGACCATTCCCGCACGACGCCCCGCAAGCCACAATTTCTGACGAAAACCCCGCCGGCACCGACGGGTTTGAATTCGTTGAATTCGCCCATTCCGACCCGCAAGAGCTGCGCGATTTGTTTGCCAAGATGGGCTATGAACATGTCGCCACGCATAAATCCAAGCCGGTCGAGCTATGGCAGCAGGGCGATATCACCTATATCATCAACGCCGATCCCGACAGCTTTGCCGCGCGCTTTGTCGAAGAACACGGCCCCTGCGCCCCGGCAATGGGCTGGCGCGTCGTGGATGCGCAGCACGCGTTCGATCATGCGGTGAAGATGGGTGCAGAGCCCTATGAAGGCGCTGACAAAACGCTCGATTGGCCGGCCATTCGCGGCATCGGCGGCAGCCTGATCTATTTCACCGATCAGTATTACGCCACCTCGCCCTATAATGAGGAATTCGACTGGCTGAAAACGTCAAAACCCAAGGGCGTCGGGTTTTACTATCTCGATCACCTGACCCACAACGTCTTCAAGGGCAATATGGACAAGTGGTTCCGTTTTTACGGCGATCTGTTCAACTTCCGCGAAATCCGGTTCTTCGATATCGAGGGTAAATTTACCGGACTGTTTTCGCGCGCTTTGACGTCACCCTGCGGGCGTATCCGCATCCCGATCAACGAAGATCGCGGCGAGACCGGTCAGATCGTCTCCTATCTCAAGAAGTATAAGGGCGAGGGGATCCAGCATATCGCAGTCGGGTCCGAGGATCTTTACGCCAGCACCGATACGATATTCGAGCGCGGTATTCGCTACATGCCAGCCCCGCCGAAAGCCTATTACGAGCTAAGCCATGACCGTGTGACAGGGCATGAAGAACCGGTAGACCGGATGATGAAACACGGCATCCTGATCGACGGTGAAGGCGTGCTGGGCGGCGGTGAGACGAAGATCCTGCTGCAGATTTTCTCGAAAACGGTGATCGGCCCGATCTTCTTCGAGTTCATCCAGCGCAAAGGCGATGACGGCTTTGGCGAGGGCAACTTCAAGGCGCTGTTTGAATCGATTGAGCGCGAGCAAATCGAAAGCGGCGAGTTGGTGGCTGAATAGTGTTATGGGTCAGGAGTGCAGTTTTGCTGGTTGTGTCGCAGCCGCGTCGGCCTATGACTTCCTTCGATCCGGTTGTTAAGGTCCTTGTGGGCCAGGTGATCTGCCTGATGTAGCTGCCAGCTTGTCGATGATCACGACCCTTGGCTGGCCGAATTGAGCGATCACCGTTGTCATCGACGGCTCACCAGAGCCAGTACTGCACGCCGTTGATCGGGAGCACGACCTCGTCCAGGTGGCATTCGTCGTTTGGACGCGGGCGGTCCCGGCGGATGCAGGCGACGAAATGCGCACCTAACCGGTTGACCCATAGACAAAAGCCCTTCAGGCGCGGCATTGAGGACGGTATTTTAATACCTCAACTGTTGCCCAAGTCAAAAGCGGCAAAAACTTTGGCCATGCCGGCCGAAGTTAACGTGACAACACCACCTTAACAACTTGTCCGAATTTCCGTGACCGCATGAAGAGTGCCAGTGCTCACGGGTTGGCGTTCGCTTGTTGATGTCGCTATGGATGTTGGCAGCGAACGAGGGGAGATAATTTGGTGGGTGAAGTGTTCATCGGAATCGATGTTGGAACTGGGTCCGCTCGGGCGGGAGTATTCGACGCACGAGGGGAGCTTCTAGCCGTAGGCAAACATCCGCTCGACATCTGGTCTGACGATCTTGGTCGTGTCGAACAGTCGAGTGCGCAGATATGGCACGCCGTATGCGCTGCAGTGCACGCGGCTTTGATCGCGGGACAGATCGACGCTCGGAACGTTTCGGGTATCGGTTTTGACGCGACCTGTTCGCTTGTTGTCATTGGTGAGCAAGGCGGGCTTGGGGTGAGCGATAGCGCCCATCCGGAGCGCGATGTCATCGTCTGGATGGACCATCGCGCGCGCGATCAAGCGAAACGGATCAACGAGGGCCGCCACGATGTGCTGCGCTATGTGGGCGGGCGGATCTCACCTGAGATGCAGACGCCAAAGCTACTCTGGCTCAAGGAAGAGCGCCCCGATATCTATAATGCCGCCACGCAGTTTTTCGATCTGACGGATTTCCTCACTTGGAAGGCCACCGGCGCGCTGGAGCGGTCGTCTTGCACCGTGACCTGCAAATGGACCTATCTCGCGCATGAAGGACGCTGGGATGAGACGTATTTCCACGCCATCGGGCTTGGCGACCTTGCGCAGGACGGGTTCGCCCGGATTGGAGCGCGCATCGTTGAGCCGGGTACCGCGCTTGGAACAGGTTTGAGTGAGGACGCCGCGCAGGCACTTGGCCTATGTGCTGGCACGCCTGTCGCGGCAGGTTTGATTGACGCGCACGCCGGCGGAGTCGGGACCGTGTCGGCCTCGGGCGGGCGAGACGATCCGGCCCAGTGTTTGGGATATGTTTTCGGGACCTCGTCCTGCACGATGACGTCGACCCGCGAGCCAGTCTTTGTGCCCGGCGTTTGGGGCCCCTATTATTCGGCGATGATACCGGGAATGTGGCTCAACGAAGGTGGGCAATCGGCGGCCGGTGCCGCAATCGCACATCTCGTCCAGATGCACCCGGCGGCAGCCGAGGCGGAGGCTCTTGCGAAAGATGCGCGCGTTTCGGTACCGCAATTTCTCGCGGATCGGGCACTGGCTTTGGCGGGTTCGGCATCAGAGGCGGTCCGGCTTGCGCAATCGCTCCATGTGGTGCCCGAATTTCTGGGTAACCGTGCGCCGCTTGCCGATCCCGATGCCCGCGCGGTGATCGTCGGGCAGGGAATGGAAACGGGTCTCGACTCGCTTATCAAGCTTTACGTCGCTGGTGTGTGCGGCTTGGCCTACGGGCTGCGTCAGATCATCGAAACGCAAGCCGAACATGGCGCGCCAATAACCGAGATCTCGATTTCCGGCGGCGCAGGGTTGCATCAACTCACGCGCCAGATCATCGCCGATGCGACGGGGGTCGACGTTGTGATTACGCAATGTGACGAGCCCGTCCTTTTGGGCGCGGCGATATTGGGGGCTTTGGCGGGGGGACGCTTTGCAAAGATGACAGAAGCGATGCGATCAATGTCGCATGTCGATAATCGATTTGCCCCTGCCAAGGCAGAAATTGCACGTATTCATGAAGCACGGTTCAACGCCTTTCTGACGCTTCAAGGCACGGCAAGTTCGGTGCGCCAGTCGATGGCCGAGGCAAGCGCGTGACCTGTTTTCTGCGCTTAAAAACGAGCCCTCTTGCTTTTGGCACTTGGGTTTCGGACAATTCGCGCAGTTAACATTCCTTTTATCTCACTATTTAGCCCCAAGGCTCGCCCGTGACTCGACCCAGCCACCAGCAAGAACGGATCGCGCAAATCAGCGCGCTGCTCGACGTATCGCCTTCGCTTCGACTGCGTGATCTATCACACCAACTTGGCGTGACAGAGATGACCTTGCGCCGGGATGCGGCGCAGGTAGCGTCGGGTTTTGCCTGTCGGGGCGGCTATATCGTGGCCACCCGCACGACTGAGCATTATGATTTCGACGCCCAGATGACACGCGCAATAGATGCGAAACGGGCAGCCTGTGAGCATGCCCGCGCACTGGTGCCGGACGGCGCGGTGGTGTTTCTCGATACCGGAACGACGCTGCCCCATCTGGCGCGCCTGCTGGCCCATAGCAAGGCGCGGCGGCTTGTTACCCATTGCTTTACCTCTGCCGAAATCCTGCAAGGGCGGTCGCAGGTTCCGGTCGAGTTTCTGGGCGGCGAAATCAAATCGAGCACGCGTTCCTGCCACGCGGGAAATCCGGAAAACCGTCTGGCGTTTTTGGGCATTGACATCGCGTTTCTCTCGGCCGGCGGGGTTGATGAGCGCGGCACCGTCAGCTGTTCACACCAATATGAGGTGGCGTTGAAGCGGGCCGCTATTTCGCTTTCGAAACAGAGCTTTCTGGTGTTGGACGAACGCAAGATCGGTGCCTCGAAACCGGTCGCATTCTGCGACACCCACGAGATTGACGGCCTTGTCACAGAGGCGGGTCTTTATGCTGCGGCGCGGCTGAAAAAGCGGTTGACAGTTTCGTTACTCGAATAGATGGTCACCTTGGTTATGTTGCGATTGTAACATAATCCGTGCGGCGGGTCTCGACCCGATCCGCTATCGGGAACTGCGGGCGAGGAGGTCCGCAACAAGGGAGAGTAACCATGAAGTTCGGATTCATTCCGGCTGTCGCGTTCGCGATGGCTGTCGCCAGCCCGGTTGTGGCGCAGCAAGTGGTCGACACGAGCAATGTCGACAAAGCCATGCTCAGCTCGGACAAGACGTATCACATCGCGACCGTCGTGAAAGTCGATGGCATCGCTTGGTTTGACCGGATGCGCGACGGCGTGAAGCAGTTTGGTGACGACACCGGCAGCGACACTTGGATGGTTGGCCCCTCGCAGGCAGATGCTGCCGCGCAGGTGCAACTCATCGAGAACCTGATCGCACAAGGCGTGGACGCGATTGCCGTCGTGCCGTTCTCGGTTGAGGCCGTCGAGCCGGTTCTCAAGAAGGCGCGCGATCGCGGTATCGTCGTGGTCAGCCACGAGGCCTCTAACATCAAGAATGTTGATTACGACATCGAAGCCTTTGACAACCTCGCCTATGGCGCCGAACTTATGGATCACCTCGCCGCGCAGATGGGCGAGAAGGGGCAATATGTCGCCACTGTCGGCTCGCTCACCTCGAAGTCGCAAAACGAGTGGATAGACGGGGCCATCGCGCGTCAAAAAGAAGCCTATCCAGAGATGTCGCTCGCGACCGAACGCCTGGAAACCTATGACGACGCCAACACCGATTACAACAAGCTGAAAGAGGCGCTGACCGCACATCCCGATATCGCTGGGATCGTCGGTGGTCCGATGCCGACCTCGGCGGGCGCGGGGCGTCTGATCGCGGAAAGCGGGCTGCAAGGTAAGCTGCATTTCGCAGGCACGGGCCTGCCCTCGGTGGCCGGTCAGTACATCTCGCAAGGTGATATCAGCTATATCCAGTTCTGGGATCCGGCCGCTGCAGGCTACGCGATGAACATGATCGCGCTGGCCGAACTGAAAGCGCGTGACGCGGGTAAAGAGCATGCTGATATCGGGGCGGGCACCGATCTTGGCCTGCCGGGCTACACCGACCTCAAAGAGGCCGATGGAGCCAATGCCAAGGTGCTCTATGGCGCTGGCTGGGTCGGGGTGACCAAGGACAACATGGATCAGTACGACTTCTGATCGCTGTCTACGCCTGAAGCTGGGTGGTGCGCCTGACGCGCCACCCTTTGCGGCCCCTGCCCAACAGGAGAATTCCATGACATCCGCTCCTCTGATCGAGCTGCGCAACATCTCAAAGCGGTTTGGCGGCGTGCGCGCGCTTGACGATGTGTCGCTTTCGCTTGATGGCGCGCGCATCCATTGCCTTGCCGGCGAAAACGGGTCGGGAAAATCGACCCTGATTAAGGTCGTCTCTGGCGTCTACCAGCCTGATGAGGGTGAGATCTTCATCGATGGTCAAAAGGTTGATCGTCTCGATCCCGTGACCTCGATCGCGCATGGCGTGCAGGTGATCTATCAGGATTTCTCGCTGTTTCCGACGCTGAGCGTCGTTGAAAACCTTACGCTCAACACCTTTCTGCGCGAGGGCAAGACGCGGATCGACTGGACACGGGCGCGCAAGATGGCGCGCGAGGTTCTGGCGCGCCTCGACGTCTCGCTGGATCTGGATGCAACGGTTGAAACCCTTCCCGCCGCAGGGCGCCAGATCGTGGCGATCGCCCGCGCCATGCTGGCAGATGCCCGTCTGATCATCATGGATGAGCCGACCACGACGCTAACCGGGCGTGAGGTCGAGCGGCTGTTTCGCATCGTGCGCGACTTGCAGGCCGATGGCATCGCCACGCTGTTTGTCAGCCACAAGATGCGCGAAATGCTTGAGATTTCCGAACGCCTGACGGTGTTTCGCAACGGCAAGAAAGTCACCGAAGGTCCGATCTCGGAGTTTGACGAGCGCGCGATAACCCGCGCAATGACGGGGCGCGATCTGCATCAGGGCCGCTTTGTTGCGCCGAACTTAGCGGGGCGCAAGCCACGGCTGGAATTGCGCAATGTGTCGGTTGGTGACAAGGCACGCGACATCAATCTGACCCTGATGCCAGGCGAGATCGTCGGCCTGTCTGGCCTGATCGGGGCCGGGCGCAAGGCGATTGCGCAGGCGATCTTTGGGCTGCGCCAAGACATGAGCGGCGAAATGCTTGTTGATGGGGTTCCGGTCACGCCGAAATCCGTCCCAGAGGCGATTGCCGCCGGGTTGGCCTATGTCCCCGAGGACCGGCTGTCGGAAGGCTTGTTCCTGACCCGCTCGATCCGCGACAATGCGATTGTGTCCTCGATGGAGCGGTTCGCCCCCCATCTATGGCTGGATGCCGAAAAGGCAGGCGCCGAGACGCGCAAGATGTTTGCCGA
Organism: Thioclava indica; assembly: GCF_000714545.1. Lineage (GTDB taxonomy): Bacteria > Pseudomonadota > Alphaproteobacteria > Rhodobacterales > Rhodobacteraceae > Thioclava > Thioclava indica. The sequence goes on along the minus strand of NZ_AUNB01000095.1, from coordinate 71,343 downwards.
AATGGCGATTTCCGCCCCCGGAATTGATGTGCCGGTTGGCACGCTTTCGGGTGGTAATGCGCAGCGCGTGATGATCGGGCGCTGGCTGATGACGCAGGCGCGGGTGCTGATCCTGAACGGGCCAACCGTGGGCGTCGATGTCGGCTCGAAAGAGCAGATCCACGGCATCATCCAGGAGCTGACGCGCAAATCCGATCTTGCTGTGCTGATGATCTCGGACGACCTGCCCGAACTGGCCGCGAACTGCAACCGGGTGCTGTGCATAACCGAGGGCCGCATTATGGGCGAGTTGTCGGGTGAAACCCTGACCGAAGAGGCGCTTGATAGCGCGCTCTCGCGTGAGATCGAAGGAGAAACCGCATGAGATTCCTGCGCAGCTCGGATGCGATCATCTTGGCGATTCTGGCGGTGGCGATGATCTTCATCGGCCTCGTGAACCCGGCCTTCTGGCAAATGTCCAACCTGTTCAGCCTGCTCAAGGAGAACGTGGTCATCGGCATCATGGCGCTTGGCGTCTTGCTGGTGATGATCTCGGGGGGGATCGACGTGTCGTTCACCGCTTTTGCCGTGGCGGGGATGTACCTTACGGTGCGCGCGATGGTGGCGCTGGATTACAACGGGCTGGTGCTGCCGTTCATGTCCGCGATCCTGATCGGCGGGCTGCTGGGGCTGATGAATGCCGGCATCATCCATCGCTTCAAGATGATCCCGCTGATCGTGACGCTTGGCACGGCTTCGGTGGTGCGCGGGCTGGTGCTGGGGTTCGTGGGCACCTCGAATGTGAACATTAACAAGATGCCCGATGCGCTGGTCGAATTTGGCAAGACCGATCTGTTCACGCTGGAGCGCGCGAATGGCTCGACCTACGGGCTGACGGCGATGATCGTGATTTATCTCGGTCTGGCGCTGGTGCTGCATCTGGTGCTGAAACACACGATGATCGGACGTTCGGTCTATGCCTATGGCGCCGATCCCGAGGCCGCCAAGCGGGTCGGTTTCTCGACCGGGCGCACGATGATTTTTGTCTATGTTACGGCGGGCGCGCTGGCAGGTTTCGCCGGCCTGCTGCATTCCTCGATGATCTGGCTGGCCAATCCGCGTGATTTCGTTGGGTTGGAGCTGGACGTGATCGCGGCCGTGGTGCTGGGCGGGGCGTCGATTTTTGGCGGGCGCGGAACGGTTCTTGGCACAGTTCTGGGGGTGTTTATCCTCGTGATGATCCAGAACTCGCTGATCCTGATGGGGATCGACACGACGTGGCAGCGCATCGTCGTAGGTGCGATGCTGATCGCGGCTGTTACGGTGACGGCGCTGCGCGACCGCCGTGCGCTGGTCTGAGGCAGGAGATGAACATGAACGATACAAATTCGACTGTGACCCGTCCCGGCCTGCGCACTCTGGTCAAGGGGGAGACGGCTCAGACCAACCTGATGCTGGCTGTAGTCTGCATTCTTGTGCTGATCTCGATGACGGCGCTCAGGCCGACGATGTTCCTGTCGTCCTACAATTTCGAGTCGATGGCCTTTTTCATGCCCGAACTTGGCATTCTTTCGATTGCAATGATGATCGCGATGCTGACGGGAGGGATCGATCTGTCAATCGTGGGCGTGGCGAACCTTGCGGGAATCACCGCGGGCACGCTGTTTGCGGCGATGGCGGGCGATGGCGGCTCGGGGGCGCTTGGTCTTGGGCCGGTCACGCTTGGGGTGATCGTGGCGCTTCTTGTGGGCATGGCGGCGGGGCTGTTGAACGGGTTTCTGATCTCGGTGCTCAAGATCACGCCGATCCTCGCGACACTTGGCACCGGGCAAGTGTTCATCGGGATGTGCCTTGTGCTGACGGGCGGCCCCGCGATTGTGGGCTTTCCGCCTGGTTGGAACGCGATCGGAAACGGCAAGCTGCTGGGTATTCCGGTGCCTCTGTTGATCTTCGTGGTGATCTGCATTGCGCTGTCCGTGCTGCTGGCACGCACCTCTTTCGGGCTGCGGCTCAAGCTGATCGGGACCAATCCGAAGGCAGCGGTCTATGCAGGCGTCAAGCGCGGCCAGATGATCTTTTATTCCTACATGCTGACGGGAGGGCTGGCGGCGATGGCCGGGGTGTTGCTGTCGGCACGCACGAATGCGGCGAAATCCGATTACGGTGCGTCCTACCTGCTGCAGGCGGTGCTGATCGCGGTGTTGGGCGGGACCAACCCGGCGGGTGGTCGCGGCAATGTGCTGGGCGTGGCGCTGGCGCTCATCTCGCTGACACTCCTGTCCTCGGGTTTCCAGATGATGCGCGTGTCCAACCACCTGATCGATTTCGTCTGGGGAGGCTTCCTGATCGGGGTGATCGCGCTGAATTCGTGGCGCAGCCGGAAAGGATCCTAATATGAGCGTTATTATTCCCCTCCCGCGAGAACGGTTCGCCCTGGCACCTACCGTGCTGGCCAAGACAGACGCTTTCACCGTCACCGGCTGGCGCACGGGGCTTGGCATTGAGATGCTTGCACTCGAGTCCCCGCGCGGTCGGGTCGAGATGCTGCCCTATATGGGTCAGATGCTGTGGGATGCGGTGTTTGACGGGGTGCGCCTGACGATGGACAGCGCCTTTGCCGAGCCGCGCCCCGCGCAGGTGATCGTCGAGACCTATGGCTGTCTGGCCTATCACAGCGGGTTGTTGCGTAACGGCTGTCCGGGGCCGCAAGACGATCATCCGCTGCATGGCGAGATGGCTTGCGCCGTGATGGATGCGGCTCATCTGGAGATCGGCGAAGACGGGCAGGGCGCGTTTGTGCGTCTTGGGGGGCATGTCGATTACATCCGCGGTTTTGGCCCCCATTATCGCGCGATGCCCTCGATTACGCTGCGCGAAGGCACCTTGATCGAGATGGCGATGACGGTGCAGAACCGCTCGGCTTTGCCGATGGATTTGATGTATATGTGCCATGTGAATTTCGCCTTCGTGCAAGGGGGGCGCATCCATCAGGCCGCCCCATTTACGCCCGAACGCACCCGTGTGCGCACCGAGGTGCCCGCCCATGTGCAGCCCACGCAAGCCTATAGCGATTTCATCGAGCACCTAGCGGCGACCCCGCAGGATAGCGCCGTTCTTGAGCACCCCGAGCAATGGAACCCCGAGCAGGTTCTGTATATCGAAAACCCGCGCGCCGATGCGCAGGGCGAAAGCCACGTATTGCTTGAACGCCCCGAGGGTGACGGGTTCGCGATGAGCTGGCGGCCCGATCAGCTAGATCATCTCGCGCGCTGGATACTGGCGGGTGAGGATGCCTCGGTCGCGGCCTTTGCCTTGCCTTCGACCTGCGAACCCGAGGGCTATACTGCCGAGAAAGCCAAGGGGAACCTGCGCAGCCTTGCGGCGGGGGAAACCGCGCGTTTCGAAACCCGCTTTGGCTATGTAACGGCAGCGCAAACCGTTGCGCTTGCGCGCAAGATTTCCGAGATGACGGAGAGCGAAAATGTCTGACAAGATTGCCGTGGTCGGCTCGAACATGATGGATCTGGTGACTTATATCGACCGGATGCCCGCGCGCGGGGAAACCGTCGAGGCACCGGATTTCGCGATGGGATTTGGCGGCAAGGGCGCCAATCAGGCGGTTGCCGCCGCGCGTCTGGGATCGCAGGTCGCGATGGTGACCTGCGTGGGCGATGACGCGTTCGGCCCGCAGGTGCGCGCCAATCTGCAAGCCAACGGGATCGACACCACCCATGTGCGCACGGTCGCGGGCAAGGCTTCGGGGGTGGCGCCGATCTTTGTCGAGCGCGATGGCGAGAATGCGATCCTGATCGTCAAAGGCGCAAATGCCGCGCTGGCGCCGTCAGATGTCGATGCCGCCGCCAAGACGTTGCGCGCAGCCTCGGCGATCCTGCTTCAGCTCGAGGTCGATCTGGAGACCGTATATCACGCGGTGGCGTTCGGGGCGCGTGAAGGGGTGAGCACGATCCTCAATCCTGCCCCCGCGCATCCCGATCTTGATATTGCGCGCCTTGAGGGGCTGGACTGGTTCTGCCCCAACGAAAGTGAGCTGGCGTTGCTGACGGGCTTGCCCACCGATAGTGACGATGCCGTCGTCGCCGCCGCGCGCAGCCTGATCGCACGCGGTATTCGCAATGTCGTGGTCACGCTGGGCGGCCGCGGGGCACGTCGCGTTACCGCCGATAGCGTCACCGAAATCGCGCCGGTCGCTGTCACCCCCGTTGATACCACGGGTGCGGGCGATGCCTTTATCGGCAGTTTCGCGCATTTCCTTGGGCAGGGGGTGGATGCGAATGACGCGCTCGCCCGCGCTGCGCGCTACGCTGCTTTGTCGATTACCCGTCGTGGCACCCAGACGAGCTATGCGACAGATCAGGAATTTGTGACGTTTCTTTCCAATCAGGCGCTTGCTTGATACCGACAAGCCTTTCTCGCAGAGCAGGCCGGGTTGCATCCCGCGCCCTTACCGATGCGCGCGAACAGGCTCCGAGCTAGGAGATATGCGATGAAGACGCAGACAGATCTGAAGTTGCGCGGAGGGGCCCTTGTGCCCGCGACCGCCGCCCATCCCGAGCATCCGCGAAACCCCGGTATGAAGCTGGACGTAGCGATGTTCGAGGGCCATCACGTGAACCGTGCCGCCACTGAACGCCGCTGCGCGACGCTGACCGCGCGGCGCAGCGTGAAGAAAGAACATCAGGCCGCGTGGTTGGTCAATGCGGTGCGTTGCGTCGATCTGACGACGCTGGCGGGCGATGATACCGCAGGGCGCGTCAAGCGGCTTTGCGCCAAGGCGCGTCAGCCAATTGCGCCCCATATCGAGGCAGGGCTTGGGTTGAAACCGGGCGCGCTTACGGTGGGGGCGGTCTGCGTCTATCCCACGATGGTGCCCCATGCGGTGAAGGCGCTTGACGGTAGCAATATCCCCGTGGCCTCGGTCGCGACGGGCTTTCCGGCAGGGTTGATGCCATTGCATCTGCGTCTTGAGGAAATCCGCTGGGCGGTCGCCCAAGGCGCCGCCGAGATTGACATCGTGATCAATCGCGAATTGGCGCTGACGGGCAACTGGCAGGGCTTGCACGACGAGATCTCTGCGATGCGCGAGGCCTGTGGCGACGCCCATATGAAGGCAATTCTTGCCACCGGCGAGCTTGAGACACTTAACACCGTTTACGCCGCTTCGATGGTGGCGATGCAGGCGGGGGCCGATTTCATCAAGACCTCGACGGGCAAGGAAAGCGTGAACGCCACGCTGCCCGTCAGCCTGGTGATGATCCGTGCGCTGCGCGATTTCGGCGCGGTGACTGGCCAGATGATCGGCTTCAAGCCCGCAGGTGGGATGAAACAGGCCAAAGAGGCGTTGGCCTGGCAGATCCTGATGAAAGAAGAGTTGGGCCGCGACTGGCTTAACCCCGATCTGTTCCGCTTTGGCGCCAGCTCGATGCTGGGCGATATCGAACGCCAGCTCGAACATCATGTGACCGGGCGTTACGCCGATAGCAGCCGCCACGCGCTGGCCTGAGGAGAAGACCTATGAGCATTCAAACGATCCTCGAGACGATGGAGTATGGCGTGGCCCCTGAAGATGACAGCCACGCCCGCGCCTGGCTTGACGCGCATAAGGATGGTTTTGGGCATTACATCAATGGCGAGATGACCAAACCGGGCGCGTTGTTCGAGACGCGCGATCCCGCTAGCGACACCGTGCTGGCGCAAGTCAGTCAAGGCACGCAGGGCGATGTCGATGCCGCCGTTGCCGCCGCGCGCAAGGCCCAGCCCGATTGGGCGAAACTGTCAGGCCATCAGCGCGCCAAGCATCTTTACGCGTTGGCCCGTCACATCCAGCAACATTCCCGCCTGCTGGCGGTGTTGGAAACGCTGGATAGTGGCAAGCCGATCCGCGAAAGCCGTGATATCGACATTCCGCTGGTTGCGCGCCATTTCTACCACCATGCAGGCTGGGCCGAGATCCTTGAAGACGAGATGCCGGGCCACGTGGCTCATGGCGTGTGCGGCCAGATCATCCCGTGGAATTTCCCGCTGCTGATGTTGGCCTGGAAGATCGCGCCAGCACTGGCGGCGGGCAATACGGTGGTGCTGAAACCCGCCGAATACACGCCGCTCACTGCGCTGGCCTTTGCCGAGATCGCCATTGAATGCGGCATCCCGAAGGGCGTGATCAATATCGTCACCGGCGATGGCGAGACCGGCGCGGCGATTGTCGGCCATGAGGGGATCGACAAGCTGGCCTTTACCGGCTCGACCGAAGTAGGGCGGATTTTGCGCGAACGCACTGCGGGTTCGGGCAAGGCTCTGACACTGGAACTGGGGGGCAAATCGCCCTTCATCGTCTTTGGCGACGCTGATCTGGATGCCGCCGTCGAAGGGGTGGTGGATGCGATCTGGTTCAACCAAGGGCAGGTCTGCTGTGCCGGCTCGCGTATTCTGGTGGCGGAATCCGTGGCCGGGCAGTTCGAAACCCTGCTGCGGGCGCGCATGAAGACGCTGCGCACCGGCGATCCGATGGATAAAAGCACCGATGTGGGCGCAATCGTGCATCCCGTGCAATTGAGCCGCATCCGCGATCTCGTCGAACAGGGCGCAAGCGACGGGGCCACATTGCATCAGGCGAGCGCGCCGCAGGGCTGTTATTTCCCGCCCACGCTCGTCACCGATGTCGAGCCTGCCAGCATCCTGTCCACCGAGGAAATCTTTGGCCCTGTGGTGACGCTCACCACGTTCCGCACACCCTCTGATGCGGTGGCGCTGGCCAATAACACGCGCTACGGGTTGGCCGCGAGCATTTGGTCGGAGAACGTCAATCTCTGCCTTGATATCGGGGCACAGGTGAAGGCCGGTATCATCTGGATAAACTGCACCAATATCTTTGACGCGGGTGCGGGCTTTGGTGGCTATCGCGAAAGCGGGTTTGGCCGTGAGGGCGGGCGCGAGGGAATGCGCGCCTATCTGCGCAACCCCGCCGCCGCGACCGGTAAAGGCAAGGGCAGCACCCCCGAGCCGCTTGCGACCGGCCCGGCCGATACGATTAAATCGGGCGAGATCGACCGCACGGCCAAGCTGTATATCGGGGGCAAGCAAGCGCGACCCGATAGCGGCTACAGCTATCAGGTGAAGGGCAGTAAGGCGGTCGTCGGGCTTGCTGGTCTAGGCAATCGCAAAGATATCCGCAACGCGGTTGAGGCGGCCTCTAAGACCAAGGGGTGGGGCAAGGCCACGGGCCATAACCGCGCGCAGGTGCTTTATTATATTGGCGAGAACCTTTCGGCCCGTGCAGGTGAGTTCACCGAGCGGCTGGAAAGTCTTGGCGGAAATCGTAAGGCCGCGCAGGCCGAGGTCGAAACCGCCATCACGCGGTGTTTCTGGTATGCCGCGCAAGCCGATAAGTTTGATGGCGCTGTGCACAGCACGAAAAGCGAATTCGTGACGCTTGCAATGAATGAGCCGATCGGGGTGCTAGGGTTGGTCGCGCCAAGCGCGCAGCCGCTGCTTGGGGCGATTTCGCTGGTGTTGCCTGCGATTGCGATGGGCAACAGCGTAGTACTGGTGCCCTCGCAGGCCCATCCGCTGGCCGCGACCGATCTGTATCAGGTGTTTGACACCTCCGATCTGCCCGGCGGCGTCGTCAATATCGTGACCGGCCCGCGCGACGAGCTGGCCAAGACGCTGGCGGCCCATGATGGCGTCGATGCGATCTGGTATTTCGGCGATCATTCCGGTTGCAAGATGGTAGAAACGCAAAGCGCGGGAAACCTCAAGCAAAGCTGGACCGAAGCTGATGACGCGCGCGACTGGGCCGGTCGGGGCGGGCAGGGGCGCTTGTTCCTTGAACGCGCCACGCAGGTGAAAAACATCTGGGTGCCCTACGGGGTTTAAAGGGGCGCGATGGCGTTGTAAGGCCTTGTTAACAGACCGACGGTCACTCGGACACGCGCTCTCCGAGACGGACTTCAGGCGGTGCATTTAATACCTGACTGGCGAAGGGTTCTGTCGCAAACTTTTCTGATGTCGGAGTCGCCCGAGCTGAGGACGCGGAGGTGCGCCTCATCGGGGCGGTGATCCGCTTTGTGAAACGGTGGTCTGTTACCTGACAGTGGTTTTCTTAAAACCACCCGCCTTGCAGGAACGCCGTCGCGTGCGATTGTCTCGGCGCGCCCGTACCGGCATGAACACGCTTTCGCGACCGCGCGATGAAATCCTTGTCTCATCACCAGAGTCTTGCAAGAATTGAACCATCGTTCATTTAATGTGAGCAGCCCTTGGAGGGTCGTTAGTTCATCGAGCTGACGATGGGGTTAGAGGAGGATATATTGCAGATGAATAGGACTGAAAACGCAGACCTTGGCGTTATCCCGCACCGCGGCTTTGCCCATGTTGCAGGGCCGATCGATACGCCGCTGATCGAAGACACCATTCCGGCGGTGCTGCTGCGCACGGCAAACCGCTGGCCCGAGCGCGAAGCGGTGGTGTGTGTCTCCGAGGGCGTCAGATGGACCTGGAGCGAGTTTTCGGCGCGCATTGACCGGCTCGCCGCGGGGTTTTTGCGGCTTGGTCTGGGACATGGCGACCGGCTTGGAATTTGGGCGCCCAACCGCTCGGAATGGATGCTGACCCAACTTGCAACGGCCCGGATCGGGGTGATCCTCGTCAATATCAATCCGGCCTATCGCCTGCACGAGTTGGACTTCGCCCTCAGAAAGACGGGATGTCGCGCGCTGGTGCTGGCTGAGACGTTCAAAAGCTCGGACTATGTCGCGATGGTGAACGGGCTTGCGCCGGAACTTTCGCGCTCGCAACCCGGCCAGCTTGAATGCCGCAAACTGCCCGATCTGCGTGACGTGATTGTTCTGGGTGAGGCGCACCATCCCGGATGCTTCCGCTTTGGCGATATCGAGGCGATGGGCGAGGGCTATGACCGAAGCGACCTTGATGCCATCACCGAGCGGCTTGATTGCAACGAACCGATCAACATCCAGTTTACATCCGGCACGACGGGAGCGCCCAAAGGCGCGACGCTGACACATCGCAACATCATCAACAACGCGCATTTCGTGACCAATTCGATGAAGGCGAGCGAGCTTGACCGCGTCTGCATTCCGGTGCCGTTTTACCATTGTTTCGGAATGGTGATGGGCACGCTGGGCTGCGTAACCAAGGGGGCGACTATCGTCGTGCCTGACGCAGGGTTTGACGCCGACGCCACGCTGACAAGTGTTGCCGCCGAGCGCTGCACCGCGCTTTACGGCGTGCCCACCATGTTTGTGGCGATGCTTGAACATCCGGGCTTTGCGCAACACGACCTTGCGTCTTTGCGCACCGGTATCATGGCGGGCGCGCCTTGCCCGATCGAGGTGATGAAACAGGTGCAATCCAAGATGCATATGTCCGAAGTGACGATCGCCTATGGCATGACGGAAACGAGCCCGGTCTCGTTTCAATCCGCCACCGATACGCCCTTGGAAAAGCGGGTCACATCGGTCGGTCAGGTTCAGCCGCATCTGGAGGTGAAGATCGTGCGCGAGGACGGCTCTCTCGCCAATGTCGGCGAGCAGGGGCAGTTGCTGACGCGCGGCTATTCGGTGATGTGCGGCTATTGGGGCGAATCCGAGCGCACCGATGAGGCCCTTGATGGCGAGGGCTGGATGCATACCGGTGATCTCGCCCGGATCGACGCCGAGGGCTATTGCAACATCACGGGGCGCGTCAAAGACATGATCCTGCGGGGCGGTGAGAATGTGTATCCGCGTGAAATCGAAGAGTTTCTTTACACCCATCCCGATGTTTCGCAGGTGCAGGTCTTCGGTCTTCCAGATCACAAATACGGAGAGATCGTCGCGGCCTGGATCGTCCCGCGCGCCGGAGCGGAGTTGAATGAAGAGAACATCAAAGAGTTCTGCCGCGACCAGATCGCCCATTTCAAAGTGCCCGCGGTGATCCGGTTCAAGGACGACTTGCCCATGACGGTGTCGGGCAAGCCGCAGAAATTTGTCATGCGCGATGCGATGATCGAGGAACTGGGCCTGGAGGTCGAACAGACCGCCTGAGCAGAACATATCCGCGTCCGGTCGTATCAGGCCGGACGCAGAGACGCACCGAAGATCTTGCCGCGCTTGAAGAAACGCGTCTTTAGCCGCATCTGCTGCCTCTGGGCATCAAAATGAGTGCGCTGTATCAAGAAATTCGCCTGATAATCCGTCTTATGTAAACGTTGCGCCCCCGCCGCCACAAGATGACTGCTTGCAAATATCGCCACACCCGAACAGCCGCATTTTGCCGTTGGATCGATTGTGCCGCTGCAATGACGGCTTGATCGAACCCTCACAGGCAAAGCTGCGGGCACAGGGACTTAACCTGACAATCCGGCATTGAAAGACGATCATGTTTTGCATCCGCCAGCACAGGCTACATAAGGGACATAACCCGCTTTGCGATCACAGCGGGCCTGTGTGCGAGGCATGTGCAGGCACCAATGCGCGCATGACTGCGGGCATTGCAAGACTGCCCACCGGCTTGCCGTCGGACATAACGCGATAGCAATGTTCAAGCGCCCCTTGCGATTTCGCGATGACGCTTTCTAGGTTGTCGTTCACGTCAATATCCCCCGAAACTTCGTCGGGTATCGCATTGCGATCCATCACCGAACGGACGCGCAGCACGCGGGCGCGGTTGATGTCGGCGACGAAGTCCTCGATGTAGGGATCGGCCGGGTTCAGCAAGATGTCCTGCGGCTCGCCCTGTTGGATCACCTGCCCGTCATTCAGGATCACGAGGTGGTCGGCCAGTTTGAGCGCTTCGTCGAGATCATGGGTGATGAAAATGATGGTCTTGTGCAGCTCTGCCTGCAATTCGAGCAACAGGTTTTGCATATCGGTGCGGATCAGCGGATCAAGCGCGGAAAAGGCCTCGTCCATCAGCATGATATCCGAGTTCGACGCCAGGGCGCGCGCGATCCCGACGCGTTGCTGCATCCCGCCCGAAAGCTGATGCGGGTGGTGGTCGCCATAGCCGCCAAGGCCCACACGCTCGAGCCACTTTTCAGCCTCGGAGGTATATTGCGACGCCGGAATGCCACGCGTTGCCAGTGCCATCGCCGTGTTCTCGGCGACGCTTCTGTGCGGCAAAAGGGCAAACTTCTGGAACACCATCGACATATTCTCGCGGCGCATCTTGCGGAGTTGCTCCTCGTTGTATTCGAGGATGTTCACGCCGTTCACGATCACCTCGCCCGCAGTCGGTTCGATCAACCGGTTCAGGTGACGGATCAATGTCGATTTCCCAGAGCCGGAAAGCCCCATGATGACGGTGATTTCGCCCTCTGCCATGTCAACATTGATGTTGTTCAGCCCAAGCACGTGATTGCGGGTTTCAAGCAGTTCGGCCTTTCCCATACCTGCCTTGACGTCTTCCAGAGCGGCCAGTGGATCATCGCCAAAGATCTTGTAGAGATTGCGGATGGATACCTTGATTGTCTTGTTCATTCTGGTGTCCTCATTTCCGCCGCTTGCTGGTGTCGATACGCGCCAGAGACGCTTTGGTCACGCGATCCAGCAAGATAGCGAGCAACACGATCCCGAAGCCTGCAACGAGGCCAACCCCCAGTTCCAGCGTCCGGATCCCGCGCAGCACAAGCACGCCAAGCCCCGGGGCTGACACGAGCGAGGCAATTACAACCATCGCAAGGCTCATCATGATTGTCTGGTTCACGCCGGCCATGATGTTGGGCAGCGCGAGTGGAATTTGCACGCCGAACAGCTTCTGGCGTTTGGTCATGCCAAAAGCGTCGGCCGCCTCGATCACGTCGGGATCGACAAGACGGATACCCAGATCGGTCAGCCGAACGACGGGCACGATGGCATAAAGAATGATCGCGATGCCGTAAAGCTTGGGCTCGGTGACCGAAAACAGGAAGATCAGCGGGATCAGATACACGAAAGGCGGCAGCGTTTGCAGCATGTCCAGGATCGGTATCACGATACGCTGCAAGCGGTCGCTCCGCGACATTGCGATACCGATCGGCACCCCGAGAAGGACGCATATAAACGCGCACACAAAGATGATAGCCAGGGTTTCCATCGCCGCATCATAGTGATCAATGAAGGCGAGCAGCGCGATCGAAAGCAACACGAAAACCACCAGCTTCCACGACCGTGTCACCAGCCAGGTGATCAGCATCAGCACCATGACCATAAGCCACCAGGGCGTGTTGGTCATCACCCACAGCATGTCGCGCAATGCCCAGCTAAGCGGCTGGGTCAGCGGATCGACCACTGCGCGCAAACCGCTCCGGATCGCAAGAAAACCGTCTTCGATCCCCTGCGTTACGTCGCGCGAGGGCGGGATCGCCGAACAGGCCTTGTGCAAGGTATCAAGCGAGGGAAAGGGCCAGTTCCAAAGCGTCGGGCCCTGGTTGCTGGTGCCATCTGTTTGCGAAATGAGGTCGGCCATCGACATCATACCGCCACCTCCGTCGTCGCCCGCCGAGCACCACTCTTTCAGCCCGACTGCGTTGAAGAAATTTTCGTATGCTGCCATTCGTCCCTCAGGCCGCGTCGAGGCGGGCCTGCCTATATGTCATTGCGGTGTTTCATCGAAAAAGGATGGGGCCGTTACGACCCCATCCAGCGGGCGCGCACGCGGCGCGCATCCGGTTATTTATTGATCAGCTTGGACAGCTTTTTCTGGGCATCTTCCGAGAGCCAGGTCTTCCAGGTGTCCGGATAGGTCTGGATGAAATACACCGCAGTCTGTTCGGCCGATGCCTTGTTCTTGTCCTGCCATGCAAGCAATCCCGACAAGGTCGCGGTCTTCAAGCTCATCTTCGAGAAGAACTCGGCCTCCGCCGGATGATCTTTTTCAAAGGCAGGCGTCAGCGCGGTCAACACGGGAGCCGCCGGAAAATCGGAAACCTGCGGGTTCGGCGTGTCCTTGTTTTGCAGCTTGGCGAACTTGGCCTCGTCATATGCGCCCAGCTTCACGCGCGTCATATCGTAATTGCCCATGATCACGGTCGGGCCGAAATAGTAACCGAACCACGGTTTTTTGTCTGCATAGGCGGAGGCGATCGAAGATGCGAGCGTCTGACCGGACCCGTGGTTGAACACCTTGATCCCCGAGCTTTCAAGGTTCAGCGCCTTGACCAGATTGTCGCTCACAACGCGGCAGCCCCAGCCATCCGGGCAGTTGTTAAAGCGGTCTCCGACCCATTCGGGATGCGCCATCACGCCTTCGATGGTTGTGAGCTCGGGGTGCTCTTTGGCGAGATAGGTCGGGATCCACCACCCCTCGACACCACCCGGAACAAGCGTTTTAGCGACGCGCTTGATCTTGCCCTCTTTCTCAAGGTTCAAATAGGCATCGCCCGCCGAATTCAGCCACAGATTGGTGACCACATCAGGACGCCCGTTTTCGGCGATCGAGGTGATCGCGGGGATCGTGTCGGATTTAACGAGAGTGGTGTTGCAGCCGTAGCCCTGATCCAGCAGGAACTTTGCGATATTGGTGGTGACCTCTGCGGCCGCCCAGTTCATCTGTGCGATCGAAACATCGCCGCACTGTTCTGCCGCGCGGGCGGTGCCCGTCTGGGCCACAAAGCCGCCAAACATCGCGGTCATGCCTGCTGCGGCGAGAAGTAAAGTCTTGCGCATCGTTCGTCTCTCTCTGTTGAGGATATTGGCGATCGTTCAAGCAGCGTTCATCCTGCGCGCAATTCGACCGCACGACCCCACGCAACGGGGGCTGCCCCGGTAGGATCATGCTCGATAAATCGCCGAAAGCCGGCGGCGCGCAGGCAAGCTAAAGGAAGGCTCAACGATTGCGGCGATACTAACCCCTGTGCTCCCGAGCGGCAATCAATCGACAGTCACAATCTTTTGAACTGTAAGCGGCCCGAACCGTTCAGGGGCCGCAAGCAGCCCCGAATGTACACCATTTTGTGAGGCTGCAGGTGTTGTCACCATGATCGACGTAGCATCGAGCAACATCCGGGGTGGCGCCGGTTTACCCTGCTTCACCTGAATGAAAGCGACGACAAGACACTTGAACGCTGGGATCAAACCGTCTCTGACAGTTTGTGATCAAAAAACAGGGGAGCGCTCATTCAGAGCACTCCCCGACCCTGTGTCGTCTCGTGACGGGCATAGTCAACGAGTCGAGGGCCTGATCTGGCGATTGCCTGCCCTCTTCTGCGCAGACCTCATCACGCAGGCTTCGCGCGACGATAGTTACGCAACCATGTGGCGCGACGAAGCCGAGGCCCCCGTGGCCTGAACGGCAGTGATGGCGGCAGCAGCGACGATATCATCGACAGTGCAGCCGCGCGACAAATCATTGGCGGGATAGGCCAGTCCCTGAAGGATCGGGCCGATCGCGTTCAGACCGCCCAGACGTTGCGCAATCTTGTAGCCGATATTGCCGGACGCGAGGTCGGGAAACACGAACACATTGGGGCGCCCCGACAGCCGGCTCTCTGGCGCCTTACGCGCCCGAATGGCGTCATCCAGCGCCGCGTCGAATTGCAACTCGCCATCGACCTCCAGATCCGGCGCGCGGCTTTTTATCTCGGTTAGCGCAGAACGAATGCGCGCGAGGCTGGGATGATCTGCGGACCCTGCGGTTGAAAATGACAGCAAGGCAACCCGCGGCTCGGTGTTGAGCAACTGGCGGCAGGACTGCGCCGCAGAAATCGCGATCGATGCAAGCTCGGTCGCACTTGGCTCGATCACCAGCCCACAATCGGAAAAGATCATCCCGCCCTTGATCGGGGCATGTGGTTCGCATGACAGCATCAGAAAGAAGCTTGAAACGATGCCGGCATCGGGCGCGCGTCCAAGAATTTGTAACGCCGCGCGCACGGTGTCGGCCGTGGTCGCGACCGCGCCACCGACCGTGCCATCGACATGACCAAGGCGCACCCGCATTGCGGCCTGCCGGATTGGATCGCGCATGTCTTCGCGTGCGCGCTCCAGGGTCATGCCCTTGGATTTTCGCATCTCGTGCCAGGTCTCGGCCAGCAGGTCCAGATCTTCGGCATCCCCGGGGCGCAGCCCGCGCACACCCGGCAGATCAGGCCCGTTCATCAGGGTCACCTCGGCAAGACCGTCGGCCACAAGACGTGCGGCGGCTTCAGCCACGCGCGGGTCCTGCCCTTCGGGCAGCAAAATATGACGCGGCGTTGAGCGCGCGCGCGCCAAGAGATCTTCAAGCGGTTTCAAAACAGCGCCTCCTAGGCAGATCCCCCGGCAACACGCGGCTGCCGGGGGTGGTTGGCTTACACAGGGCCGTGCTGCGCGCGCATGTCGGCCGGATCGATATCGGCAACGGCGACAGGCTTTTTCATCGCATCGCGGCGGAAGGGTTCGCCCAGTTCCTGATTGAGCAACACTTCGATGAAAGTGGTCTCGCCCTTTTCCATCTGATGCTTGATCGCGTCATTCAAAGCCTCGGTCAGAGCCGCCTGAGAGGTGACCTGCACCCCGTTGACTCCGCAAGCTTTGGCGATCCCGGCGTAAGAGACGTCACGGTCCAACTCGGTTCCGACGAAGTTGTTGTCATACCACAGCGTCGTGTTGCGCTTTTCCGCACCCCATTGGTAGTTGCGGAAAATGACCATCGTGATCGCGGGCCAATCCTCACGGCCGCAAGCCGTCATCTCATTCATCGAAATCCCGAAAGCACCGTCACCTGCAAAGCCGATGACCGGCGTGTCGGGGTTGCCGATCTTTGCACCGAGAATAGCCGGAAACCCGTAGCCACAAGGCCCGAACATGCCCGGAGCAAGGTATTTCCGCCCGCTCTCAAAGCTTGGATACGCGTTCCCGATTGCACAGTTGTTGCCGATATCGCTGCTGACGATAGCCTCTTTCGGGACGACCTGCATGATGGCCCGCCATGCCTGACGCGGCGACATCAGATTGGCGTCGCGTTGACGCGCTTCCGTGTTCCATTCGGTGCCCGGATCGTCGTCCTCGTGATCGAGACTGGAAAGTTCCTGCGCCCAACGCGATTTCGTTTGCGACACCAGATCGCGACGCTCCTGGCGATTGGCATTACCTGCTGTTTCGGCAAGCTGGGCCATAATCCCGCGCGCGACCTTACCAGCGTCGCCCTGAATGCCCACGGTGACTTTCTTGGTCAAACCGATCCGGTCGGCGTTGATATCGACCTGAATGATCTTTGCGTCCTTCGGCCAGTAGTCGATACCATAGCCCGGCAGGGTCGAGAACGGGTTCAACCGGGTTCCAAGCGCGAGCACGACATCGGCCTTGGCGATGATTTCCATCCCCGCCTTGCTGCCGTTATATCCCAACGGCCCCATTGCGAGCGGATGGCTGCCCGGGAAGCTGTCATTGTGCTGATAGTTGGAGCAGACGGGCGCATGCAGGCGCTCGGCCAGCTTGACCAGATCCGGAATCGCGTCGGCCAGCACCACGCCGGCACCCGACAGGATCACAGGAAACTTGGCTTCCGACAAAAGCTTCGCAGCTTCCGACACCGCGGCCTCACCCCCGGCGGGGCGTTCAAATTCCACCACCTGCGGCAGTTCGACGTCGATCACCTGCGTCCACATATCGCGCGGGATGTTCATCTGCGCCGGAGCGCTGTTGCGCCACGCTTGCATGATGACCCGGTTCAGAACCTCGGGGATACGGCTCGGGTCGCGAACCTCTTCCTGATAGCAGACACAATCAGCAAAAATGCGCATCTGCTCCATCTCCTGGAACCCGCCCTGACCGATGGTCTTGTTGGCCGCTTGCGGCGTGACCAAAAGAAGCGGCGTGTGGTTCCAGTAGGCGGTCTTGATCGGGGTAACAAAGCCCGTCACCCCGGGACCGTTTTGCGCAATCGCCATCGACATCTTGCTCGTCGAGCGGGTAAAGCCGTCCGCCATCAGACCGGCATTGGTCTCGTGCGCGCAATCCCAGAATTTGATCCCGGCTTTGGGGAACAGGTCCGAGACCGGCATCATGGCCGAGCCGATAATCCCGAATGCCTGTTCAATCCCGTGCATCTGTAGAACTTTTACAAATGCCTCTTCAGTCGTCATTTTCATCTGTCCGTCTCCTTTCAAGCGACTTCTTCCAAAGCACCACCTGCCGATTTTGCAGATGCGCTATTCATGGCCTTGCGATCTTCAAGAACAAATTGCGCAAGGCGCGCCCCGATCATCATGGCCGGAGCGTTGGTATTTCCCGAAACGATGTCGGGCATAATCGAGCAATCCGCGACACGCAGCCCGTCGATCCCGTTGACCCGCAAACGGGAATCGACGACGGCACTTGCGTCCGGCCCCATCCGGCAGGTGCCGGTCGGGTGGTAGATCGTCGTCGAATTCTCACGCGCCCAGGCAAGGGTCTCGTCGTATCCCTGCACATCAGCCGAGGGCCGGAACTCTTGCGAGATTGCCGACTTCAGGGGGTCGGTGCGCGCAATTTTTCTTGCAATCTCGATCCCTGCAACCAGCGTGTCCCGGTCGGTTTTGGTCGCAAGATAGTTCGGCCTGATCAGAGGTGCCTGCATGGGCTCGCCCGATTGCAGGACAATCTCGCCACGGCTTTCGGGACGCAGCTGGCATACCGATTGCGTAAAGGCCGAGAACGGATGCACGCCTTCGCCGGGGCTGTCCGCAGACCACGGCTGGATGTGGAACTGGATATCGGGCGTCGCAAGTTCGGGGCGCGTGCGCATAAAACCAAACACCAGACTTGCCGCCATCGTCAGGGGACCGGACCGGAATAGCGCGTATTCCAGCCCGATACGCGCCTTGCCGACCAGGCTGCGCACTTCGTCGTTCAGCGTGGCCTCACGGCATTTATAGACCAGTCGCGCCTGCAGGTGATCTTGCAAGTTCTTGCCGACTTCGGGGCTGTGATACTGTGTCTCGATCCCGAATTGCGACAGGTGCTCGCCGTCACCGATCCCTGAGAGCATCAGAAGCTGCGGCGATCCGATCGCGCCAGCCGCCAGGATGACTTCGCGCCGCGCGTTGATCCGCCGCACGCTGCCATCTTCACAGCGGATTTCCACGCCGGTCGCGCGGCGGTTCTTGATCACAACACGCAAAACCTGCGCCTTGGTTGCGACGGCCAGATTGGCGCGGTGGCGCACGGGTTTCAGAAAGGCAACGGCTGACGAACAGCGGCGTCCATGGTTAACGCTTAGTTGGAAATGCCCGACGCCTTCTTGCTTGGTGCCGTTGTAATCGGGGTTGTATTCATAGCCATTGGCCTGCGCGGCCTTGATCCAGTCTTCACAAATCTCGCGACGCAGGGCCGGATCGGACACTTGCAACGGCCCGCTGTGCCCGCGAGAGTCCCCGCCCCCCCGCTGGAAGGTTTCGAGCTCTTCAAAGATCGGGCCAACATCGCTCCAGGACCAGCCGGGGTTTCCTTTTTGCGCCCAGCCATCGTAATCCTCGTGCTGGCCGCGCACATATAATAGCCCGTTCAGCGATGAGGATCCGCCCAAGACCTTGCCGCGCGGCCAGTCAAGAGAACGCCCGCCAATCCCCGCATCCGGCTCGGTCCGGTAACACCAGTCGAATTTCGGATTATGCATCGTGCGGAAATAACCGACGGGAATATGGATCCACGGACTTGAGTCGCGTGAGCCTGCCTCGATCAAGGTGACGGAAACCGTCGGATCCGCGCTAAGCCTATTGGCAATGACGCAGCCCGAGGATCCGGCACCAACGACTACATAATCAGATGTTTCGGGCGCGAGAGACATGAGAATTCCTCTTTCAAAAGATCAGTAGGTGGAGAGGATGCCCTCCGCTTCAAAGCGGATGCGGAAGACATCAGGTTTAGGGGGCTTAGTGAGTGCGCCTTCTGGCGCGGCGGCCGATCAAGATCGCACAGAGCATCGAAACCAGTCCGGCGAAGATGACATAGGCACATAGCCAGAACGGGTCGTCATTGTTGCTTGCCATTAACCAGGTTGCGACCATCGGCGTGATGCCCGAGGCAAAGATGCCCGAAAACTGATAAACAAAGGACACACCGGTATAGCGCACGCTTGGATCGAAGAGATCGGCGAACAGCGCGGCTTCGGGGCCGTAGCAAACCGGATAGATCACCCCGAAAGGCAGGACGATGCCAAGAATAACCAAAACCGGGTTGCCTGTGGACATCAGGGAAAACGCCGGGAAGACGCTCAGGACCAAAAGCAGCGATCCGACCGCATAGGTTTTGGGGCGACCGAAGACGTCCGACAAACGCCCGAAAATCGGGATACAAAAGATCATCACCACGGCCGCACCGCAGACCGTCCAAAGAGCGAATTCGCGCTCCATGCCGACATATTTCGTCAGATACAGGATCGAAAACACAGCGAAGACATTAAAGAACACGCCGTCGATGTAACGTGCCCCCATGCCAAGCAGGACATTGCCGGGATAGCGTTTCGCCATTTCAACGATAGGCAGTTTCAGGTCGCGGTTGCGGCTTTCGGCCTTCGCTTTCTCGAATTCCGGGCTTTCATGGACCGTGCTGCGAACCCAGACGCCAAGCGCCACCAGAACAAACGAGACCACGAAAGCCAGACGCCAGCCCCAGATCATGAATGCATCGTCGGGCAGCATCGTCATCAGGGCCATCACACCCGATGCCAGAAACAGTCCAAGGGACAAGCCGATCTGCGGGATCGAGGCAAAGAACCCACGCTTGTGGTGGGGTGCAAATTCATAGGCCATAAGGACAGCCCCGCCCCATTCGCCACCAATCCCGATACCTTGCAAAACTCGCAACACCAGCAACAGAATGGGAGCCAGAATTCCGATGCTGTTATAGGTCGGCAACAGCCCGATAGCGACAGTCGCGCCACCCATCAGCATAATGGTGATCACCAGCATGGTCTTGCGACCGATGCGATCTCCGAAATGTCCAAAAATCAGCCCGCCGACCGGACGCGCCACAAAACCAACCGCAAAAGTCGCGTAGGCCAGCAGGATGGAAACCGTCTCGTTTCCAGCGGGAAAATAGAGCTTGTTGAATACCAGCCCTGCGACGACGCCATAAAGAAAAAAGTCATACCATTCGATTGTCGAGCCGACGACGCTTGCGAACACAATCTTCTTCAAATCGTTTCCGCGATGCGTCGCGTCACTAAAATCCAGAGTTACATCTGACATAACGCCCTCCCCTGCGTTGCTGTGATGAATAGAAAAACGAACGACGTCTCCTCAGCGCCGTGCCTTGAGGTTGCGCGGCTTATTGTCGCGAGTCAATCATTTTTTGATACTTAAAGTCTCAAAAATGAATTTCGCAAATTTATCAATCGCCTGCAAAAGGGTTGGAGTGCCGTTTCTTCTCGTTTAGTGAGATGTAAAACCGACGAGATGAGTTCTGATGCAAGACCGCTCCCCCGCACCGGGCACCGCCCCCAGCCTGAGAAACCTTCTTATTCTCGAAGTGATCTCGTGCGCGGAGCGCCCGCTGACGGCAACCGAGATCAATGATGCACTCAAGTTGCCCAAGCCGACCATTCACAGGCTTGTGAATTCACTGGAAGAAGATGGGTATCTGACCCGACATTTCGATGGCCGTAGCTATCTGCCCGGCCCCAGATTGCGGGAAATGATGCTGGGTGTGATGCGTGCCAGCTATCATCTTGCGCCACAGCGCGCAGTGTTGCGCGGGCTCAACGCGTCGATCGGTGAAACGTGCAACCTCTCGATCCCCGATGGCGATGAAATGGTCTATGCCGACCGGATCGAGACGCACTGGCCTTTGCGCGTCGACCTGCAAATCGGCTCGCGCGTGCCGATGCATGCAACCTCTGCGGGCAAAGCGGCACTGGCGTTTGTTCCCGAGACAGTTTTGGAAAAATACCTGCGAAAGGCCGAATTGCGATCTTACACCCCGTTCACGATTTGCGACCGTGACGCGTTGCGCGAAGAGATCGAGAAAATCCGCACACTTGGCTATTCAACCGAATCCGAGGAATTTGTGTCTGGCATGATTGCAATCGGGGTGCCGATAAAGGACCGGACCGGCAAGCTCTGCGCGACGCTGTCGTTCCATGCTCCCAGACAGCGATTGGATCTGGAAGAAGGGTTGAAACACCTCCCGGCTCTCCAGAAAGCGGCGGGTAATCTGGGCGAACTGATCGACGCCCTCTCGTAATATCTTTCGTGGCGGTCACCCCTCTGGCCAATCGCCAACCCGCGGCTACTGAAAGCCATGGAAATGGTTTACCGGCCCATGGCCCGTCCCGACGCACAGATGGTCGGCTGTAGCGATCGCGGCTTTGACATAGGCTTTGGCCGCGCGCGCAGCCTCGGTCAAAGGAACGCCAGACCCAAGCCGGGTCGCGAGCGCCGAAGAAAGAGTGCACCCCGTGCCATGCGTGTTACGCGTCGCAAACCGTGGTGCATCAAACCAGGTTTCGCTGTCATGTGTCAGCAGGAGATCGGGGCTTTGGCCACCGGGCAAGTGACCTCCCTTGAGCAAGACCGCACGCGGCCCAAGCTGTAACAAGGCGCCCGCCTGCGCGCGCATCTCGCGGGGGGTCGTCGCCTCGGGGCCGTCAAGAAGTTCAGCGGCTTCGGGCAGGTTGGGGGTGATAAGACTGGCACGCGGCAAGAGGTCACGGAGCGCCCGCAACGCCGCCACCTGCAAAAGACGGTTCCCGCCTTTGGCCACCATCACGGGATCAAGCACCACGGGGCAGTCAAGCCCCGCGATCCCCCGTTCGACGCATCCGATGATCTCGGCAGAGCCCAGCATACCGATCTTGATCGCATTGATCCTGATATCCGCGCGGATTGCCGCGATTTGGGCCGTGACCAGATCGGTGTCACAATGGCTGACTGTCATCACGCCATGCGTATTCTGTGCGGTTAGCGCTGTGACAACGCTCATGGCATACCCGCCATTGGCGCTGATCGACTTGATATCCGCCTGAAGACCCGCCCCTCCGGAACAGTCCGAACCAGCAATTGTCAAGATATTGGGAATCATACAGTTTTCCCGACCCTCACGCATTCGAACCGGTCCACGCCGCTACGACGAAGATCCCGCATTTGTTCAGGAAAGGTGTCGGGGGCTGCCATCAGGATCTCCATCCGCCAAAGGCGAAAAAGAGGATCGCGAAAGCGGGCAAAGCGCGGCCCAGACTATCTCGCGCGCCTCCCTCCGCCGGCATTATCCGGTTCAGGTTCTAAGGGTTCATCTCAGCCCGGCTTCCCGAGCGCCCCTGTCGCTAACCACTGCAACGTCGCATCCGGCACAGCGTTCGTCAAGCATCCCCCGGCCGGTTGTGCGTGTGACATCGGACGCCCCCTGCCGTGCGAAATTTTTTAATTGACAGACCCGAAATCAGTTCCTAATCCTGCCCCTACGTCAGGGGAGTCCCGCCATGGGGACTGAGAGGCTGACAGGGGACTCTCCCCGGTGAAGCGACCCTTTGAACCTGACCCAGTTGATGCTGGCGTAGGAAGACCGAAGGGTTGATTCCGCTTTTCTCTTGGTATGAGGGCGGTCCTTTCGGGCCGCTGATGGCCCTTTTGCGTTTACGCGCATCCGGGGCATCCGGCCCCTTTCTGCCGAGTTTCAGACGGGTCTCATCGCAAGAGGAGACCGAGATGAAAGACACAATCCCGACGATCACCACCGGCGCGCTGCCCGCCGCAAGCAAGATCTATGTCACAGGTGAAAGCCATGACATTCGCGTCCCGATGCGCGAGATCGCGATCTCGAACGAAGCGCCACTGACGATCTATGACAGCTCGGGGCCCTATAGCGACCCGGCAACCCGGATCGACATCTCCAAGGGGCTTCCGGAAAGCCGTGGCGGCTGGCTCGCCGCACGCGGTGACGTCGAAGAATACAAAGGCCGTTGCGTCACCGATGCCGATAACGGGTTTGCCAAAGGGGAGCGGTTGGTTGCCCCGTTTCCTGCCCCCCATGTGGCCTTGCGTGCAACGGGTGAGCGGTCCGTGACACAGCTGGCCTATGCGCGCGCAGGGATCATTACGCCGGAAATGGAATTTGTCGCGATCCGCGAAAACGAGGGGCGCCTTGCAGCGCCAGTGCGAGACGGCGAGCCGATGGGGGCCGAACTGCCGGATCTGGTAACGCCGGAATTCGTGCGCCGCGAGATTGCCGAGGGACGTGCCATCATCCCGGCAAATATCAACCACCGCGAGTTGGAGCCAATGATTATCGGGCGCAATTTCAAGGTGAAGATCAACGCCAATATCGGCAATTCCGCTGTGACCTCCAGCATGGAGCAGGAAGTCGAAAAGATGGTGTGGGCGATCCGCTGGGGGGCGGATACGGTCATGGACCTCTCGACCGGGCGCAACATCCACAACATCCGCGACTGGATCATCCGCAACGCGCCCGTGCCGATCGGGACAGTGCCGCTGTATCAGGCCCTCGAAAAGGTAGGTGGCATTGCCGAGGATCTGACGTGGGAGGTTTTCCGCGACACGCTGGTCGAACAGGCCGAGCAAGGCGTCGATTATTTCACCATTCACGCAGGCATACGCCTTCACATGGTTCCGATGACGGCAAAGCGGGTGACTGGCATCGTGTCGCGCGGCGGCTCGATTATGGCAAAATGGTGCCTGCACCACCACCGTGAGAGCTTTCTTTACGAGCATTTCGAAGACATCTGCGACATCTGCCGTCGCTACGATGTCAGCTTCAGTTTGGGGGACGGGTTACGTCCCGGTTCGATCGCGGATGCCAATGACGAGGCGCAATTTGCCGAACTGCGCACGTTGGGCGAACTTACCAAGATCGCCTGGGCCAAAGAGTGTCAGGTTATGATCGAAGGCCCCGGCCATGTGCCGATGCACAAGATCAAGGCCAATATGCAAGAGCAACTCAAGCATTGCCACGAGGCACCTTTTTACACGCTCGGCCCGCTGACCACCGATATCGCGCCGGGCTATGACCACATCACCTCGGCCATCGGGGCGGCGATGATCGGCTGGTTCGGCACGGCGATGCTTTGCTACGTCACACCCAAGGAACATCTCGGGCTGCCCGACCGTGACGATGTGAAAACCGGCGTGATCACCTACAAGCTTGCCGCGCATGCCGCTGATCTGGCCAAAGGGCATCCCGGCGCACAGCGGCGCGACGATGCGCTGTCACGCGCGCGGTTCGAATTTCGCTGGCAGGACCAGTTCAACCTTGGCCTTGATCCCGATACAGCGCGCGAAATGCATGACGAAACCATGCCTGCCGAGGCGCATAAGGTCGCGCATTTCTGCTCTATGTGCGGGCCGAAGTTCTGCTCGATGCGGATCAGCCACGACATCCGGGCCGAAGCGGAAAAGCGCGAAGGCATGGAGCGTATGGCCGAAAAATTCCGCGAAGGCGGCGCGTTATACGTTCCAACCGAGCCTGCGTCATGATCTCGGTTCTGGGGGCCGGGGTGGCGGGGCTTTGCGCCGCCACCGAACTGGCCGAGCGCGGGCACAAACTCGAAGTGATCCTCCCTAAGGATGCACCCGAACCCGCCTCGCGTTTTGCGGGCGGGATGCTTGCGCCCTTTTGTGAGGGGGAGGCCGCGCCGGAAGAGGTCGTGATCGCCGGGCAAGCCTCGATCGGATGGTGGCAACGTCATGCCAGCAGCTTTGCACAGCGCGGCACGCTGGTGCTGGCGGCTCCGCGTGACCGCGCCGAGCTTGACCGGTTCGCCCGGGCCACGCGCGCCCATGACTGGGTGGATCCGGTGACGTTGGAACCTGAATTGACGGGGCGATTTGCACGCGGGCTGTTCTATCCCGGCGAGGCGCATATGGATCCGGTTCAGGCCATGGACGAGCTGCGCACAGGTCTACTCGAACGGGGGGTGGCGTTACATTCCGGCGCGCCCTCGGGGCGGATCGTTGATTGCAGGGGGCTTGCAGCCCGTGACAGGCGCCCTGCCCTGCGCGCGGTGCGCGGCGAAATGCTGGAGGTGCTGGCCCCCGATATCGCGCTTAGCCGTCCGGTCCGCCTGCTGCATCCGCGCTTTCCCTGCTACATCGTGCCCCGTGCCGACGGGCGATACATGATCGGCGCAACGATGGTTGAAAGTGACCGGACAGGCCCTGTGACAGTGCGCGCCGCGATGGAGCTGTTATCTGCGGCATGGACATTACATCCGGGCTTTGCCGAAGCGCAGATCGTGATGACAGGCGCCGGCCTGCGCCCCGCCTATCCCGACAATCTGCCCACCGTCGCCTTGCAGGACGACCGGATCCACCTGAACGGCCTCTATCGCCACGGCTTCCTGATGGCCCCGGTGCTGGCCGTGCAACTTGCCGCCCAATTCGAAAGGGACCCCACTCATGCGCATTGAACTGAATGGCGCGACCGTAAACACCGGCGCGCAAACTCTTGCCGCCCTGATCGCCGAGCGAGAGATCGAAGCAGACTGCGTCGCCACCGCCCTGAATGGACAATTCGTGCCGCGCGGCGCGCGCGAAAACGCCGCGCTGTGTCCCGGCGCAAAAGTCGAAATTCTGTCGCCGATGCAAGGGGGGTAAAAGATGTTTTACGGAGTGGAACTGAAGACGCGTCTCATGCTTGGCACCGCGCAATATCCCTCGCCCGCCCTGTTGCGCGAGGCGATTGCCGCCTCGGGGGCCGAGGTGATCACCCTCTCGCTGCGCCGCGAGGGCACAGGCGGTGCAGCGTTTCGCGAGATTATAAAAAGGAGCGGCTGTCGTATTCTGCCCAACACCGCAGGCTGCCATACGGCACGCGAAGCCGTGACCACAGCCCGAATGGCCCGCGAGCTATTTGGCACCGACTGGATCAAGCTCGAGGTGATCGGCCATGCCGACACGTTGCAGCCCGATCCGTTTGCGCTGATCGAGGCCGCGCGCATTCTGTGTGCCGAGGGGTTTTCGGTCTTTCCCTACACGACCGAAAATCTGATCGTCGGGGAAAAACTGATCGAGGCGGGCTGTCAGGTTCTGATGCCTTGGGGCGCTCCGATCGGCTCGGGGCAAGGGTTGCGCAATCTCGAGGGGCTGCGCGCGATGCGGGCGCATTTCCCGGACGTGCCACTGGTCATCGACGCCGGGATCGGAGCGCCCAGCCAGGCCACGCAGGCGATGGAGCTTGGGTTCGACGCCGTTCTGCTTAACACCGCCGTGGCCAAAGCCACCGATCCGGTCGGGATGGCGCGCGCCTTCGCGCAGGCGGTCGAGGCGGGACGTCTCGCGCGATCCTCGGGTCTGATGCCGCAACGCGACATGGCCCAAGCCTCAACCCCGATTTTCGGCATGGCGGAGTTGGCCTGATGCAGCTTGATCCTTTTTATCTGATCGTCGGGCATGTCTCGCAGCTTGAACTGTTGGTTCCCCATGGGGTGCGTCTGGTACAGCTGCGTCTCAAGGATCTGCCCGAACCCGAATGCCGCCGCCAGATTGCGCGTGCGCGCGACATCTGCGCCGTCCATCGCACCCGCTTGGTAATCAACGATCACTGGCGGTTGGCGCTGGACCTGAACTGCGGCTTCGTCCATCTGGGACAGGAAGACATGGACACCACCGATTTCAGCGCCCTGCGCCGGGCGGGACTGCGCTACGGGCTATCCACCCATGACGCGGCAGAACGTGAACGCGCCCTCTCTCTCGACCCCGCCTATGTCGCTTTGGGACCGGTCTGGCCGACCCTTTTGAAGAAGATGAAATGGGGGCCGCAGGGGCTGGAAAGGGTGCGTGCCTGGAAAAAGGCGGTGGGCGATGTGCCTTTGGTCGGGATCGGAGGAATCACGCCCGCACGTCTGCCCGATCTGTTCGCAGCGGGCGCCGATAGTGCCGCTGTCGTCACCGATATCCAGCAGGCGCTCTTGCCCGAGAAACGCTGTAACGAGTGGATAACAGCAACGGAGTCGTGGCGATGAGCCGGTATGCACGCCAGATTTGTCTGCCCGAGATTGGCGCGACAGGGCAGGACCGGCTTGCCGCCGCGAAGGTTCTGGTGGCCGGAGCCGGTGGCCTTGGCGCGACAGTGCTGCCTCTGCTGGCCGGCGCCGGTATCGGGTGCATTACCCTTTATGATGGCGATCATGTAGAAGAGCATAACCTGCATCGCCAAACCCTGTTTCGAATGGACGATCTGGGCCAGCCCAAAGCCCCGGCCGCAACAAGACATCTGCGCGCGCTCAATGGCGAATGTCAGATCCGTCCGGTTGTGGCGCGACTTGATCCGGCCAATGCACGGGCCGAGATTGCCGGGGCCGATCTGGTGATTGATGCGGCGGATAATTTCGCAACCAGTTACGCGCTTTCAGACCTTTGCCGCGCTATGGGCAAGCCGTTTCTGAGCGCGTCTGTTTTAGGGCGTCAAGGCCATGCAGGGGGCTTTTGCGGTTCCTCGCCAAGCTTGCGCGCCGTTTTCCCCGATCCGCCATCACATGCCGCGACCTGCGCGACAGCGGGGGTAATGGGACCGGCGGTCGCTACCTTAGGTGCGATTCAGGCGCAAATGGCGCTTTCCGTACTGCTAAACCTCCAGCCCTCCCCTTTGGGCCAAATCGTGACGCTCGATTTCACGACATGGAGGTTTTCGCAGTTTCGCTTTGAGGACGCGCCCGAACCTGAAAACCCTTTCCCCGAAATCGTGGCGCAATGCGCGATCGGGCCTCACGATCGGGTGATTGATCTGCGCACCGCACATACCCTGCCCGTTGTCGACATCCGGCATCCCCCCGATCAGCGCATCGTCTTTCTTTGCTCAAGCGGTTTGCGGGCCTGGCGTGCGGCGCGCCAGCTTGCCAATGACGGGTATCAGCATGTCGCCATATGCGCAGACGGAATGTGAGGCGACATCGAAAATTCACGCCGCAGGACCAGTCCGGAGCGGGATAAACCGCGCGCGGATACGGCTTTGACACGGGCTCGGCCTGACATGGCCCAGACGCTATTGCGGCGCGGCTGACAGTCCCAGAATCTCGACCTCGATCCGTTCGTGATCCGAAAGCGGCGCGCCGGTGTCATCCACCGCGGGAGCGATACGGGTCTCGCCCATATCCAGTCCGCGCGACAGGAACCAGTCCAGCTTCATCGCGCGCTCGGGGAAGCGGGTGAGACGCGAGGCGCGCGTGGTCGGCATGTCTTCGGGACCGCCGTGGACGGTGAAACCTGCCGCACGCGCCTGCGCAAACAATCCCTCGGCGCGCCAATCGCCACCCGCGTGATTGCCCGTGTTCAGATCGCCCCCGATCAGCACCGGCAGACCGGGAAAGCTGGCGTCGATCTCCGCAATCAATCCGGCCATCTGGCGGGCGCGATGGTCGGCTTGGCAGGCACTTTCCAGATGGGTCGAAATCGCCAGTACCGGCCCTGAACGGGTTGCGACCTGCGCGCCAATCGCGAGGCGCTCGCCCAGACGGGGCTGCTCGGGATCGGTGAACCATTGGCGATGGCCGGGCAACCGCAGCGCGAAGACCTGTTCCAGCGGCCCGCCTGCCAGAACGGCATTGCCATGAAACCCGCGCGCATTGGCGTCATCAAGGCAAAAGGCGCGCTCGATCGCAGAGCCAAGCCCCAGTTCGAGAAATTCGATCCCATAGGCATAAGCCATGCCCAGATCACGCGCGATCTCGGCCGTGCCATGGGCCTGTCCGGTGCGCGCCATGCCGCAATCCATCTCGGACAGCAGCACAAGATCTCGCCCGCGCAACGCCTTGGCCGAGGCCTGCGGATCCAGACACCGCTCAAGGTTCCAGGCCGCGACCCGTATCGGGAAATCAAGCGGAACTGTCGGTGCCGTGCCGCCCAGTTCGATCTGATGCAGCGCGTCAATCCCGGCGCAAAGCCGGTCATGCGTTTGCGCATCGCGCGCCACACCGTCCAGATCGGGCCATTGCACGCGCGGTAAGGATTTTGTCGTGGTCCTGATCATGCGACGGGCTCCGGAATCCGGGTCGCGGGTGCGACAAGCCGCGCGCCCCGCGTGGTATCAAACAGATGCAGCGCCTGCGGGCGCGCGCGCAGTGTCATATGCTCGGACAAGGGCGCTTCGGGCGGCTGTATGAGTGCCAGACGTTGCCCGCCCGCAAAGCAATGCACGATGCGATTTGCACCAAGCTCTTCGACATAATCAAGGGTGACGGGCAGCCCCTGCGTGCCGATGCTTAGGTCTTCGGCACGAATGCCAAGGGTGATCGGCCCGTCAGGCAATGCGACCAGCCCCATATCATGCCCCTCAAGCTTTACACGTCCGCCCTCGATATAGGCATCGAGCAGGTTCATCGCGGGCGCGCCGATGAAAGCCGCAACAAAGGTCGAGGCTGGCGCATGATACACCTCGAGCGGCGAGCCCACCTGCTCGATCTGCCCGCCATTAAGCACAACAAGACGGTCGGCCAGTGTCATCGCTTCAAGCTGGTCATGGGTCACATAAAGCGAGGTCGTCCCCAGACGGCGCTGCAATTTGCGGATCTCGCCACGCATCGACACGCGCAGCTTGGCATCAAGGTTGGACAGCGGTTCATCAAACAAAAACGCCGCAGGCTGGCGCACGATGGCGCGCCCCATCGCGACGCGCTGGCGCTGCCCGCCCGAGAGTGCGCGCGGCTTGCGATCCAGATAGGGGCCTAGCTCCAGCATCCGAGCGGCTTGCGCGACGCGGGCCTCGATCTCGGACTTGGGCGTTTTACGATTTTTCAGCCCGTAGGCCATGTTCTCGCGCACGCTCATATGCGGATACAGCGCGTAGTTCTGAAACACCATCGCGATGTCGCGTTCGGCGGGCTCAAGCCGGTTGACGACCCGCGGGCCAATCGCGATCTCGCCTTGCGATATCTCTTCGAGCCCGGCCACCATACGCAGCAATGTGGACTTGCCACAGCCCGACGGGCCAACGAGCACCACGAACTCGCGATCGATCACGTCAAGGTTCACATCGCTGACCGCCTGGACGCCGCCCGCATAGGTCTTGCCCACGCCTTTTAGGGTAATCTGTGCCATTATTTGTCGCTTTCCGTCAGGCCCTTGATGAACATGCGCTGGAAGATGACCACCACCAGCACCGGCGGAATCATCGCCAACACCGCAAGGGCAAAGGCTTCGTTGTAATCGGGGATCTGACTGCCGACCCAGACTTGCAGGATCGCCTTGATCCCGCGCATCAGGGTGAAAAAGCTTTCATCCGTCGTCATCAGGATCGGCCAGAGATACTGGTTCCAGCCATAGACGAACATGATGATGAAAATCGCGGCGATCATCGTGCGCGAAAGCGGCACCAGAATGTCGATGAAGAATTTGAACGGCCCTGCCGCGTCGATCCGTGCGGCCTCTAGCAGCTCATCGGGCACGGATTTGAAGAACTGGCGGAAGTAGAACGTGCCGGTGGCCGAGGCCAGAAGCGGCACGATCAGGCCGGTATAGGTGTTGAGAAGGTGCAGTTTGCTCATCACCTGATAGGACGGCATGATGCGCACTTCGAGCGGCAGCAGAAGTGTCGTGAAGATGATCCAGAAGAACAGCGTCGCCAGCCTGAAACGGAAATAGACCAGCGCATAAGCCGCCATCATCGACAGCACGATCTTGCCCACGGCAAAGCCCACGCCCATGATCATCGAGTTCATCAACATCCGCGCGCCGGTCACATTGCCGGTAAAGCCGCCCTTTGCGGTGAGCACCTTGTGATAGGTCTCATACCCGTCCGATCCGGGCAGCAGAAACAAGCCGCCCGTGTGGATAGCAATTGCGGAATGGGTCGAGGACATGACCGCAAGCACCACCGGCGCGATCAAGAAAAGCGCGCCGAGTATAAGGATCAGGTGGTCGAGAGGATTTATCTTTTGCATGGCTTCACCCGTAATGAACGCGGCGTTCGAGATAGCGGAACTGCACCACTGTCAGCACCGTCACGAGCACCATCAAAATTACCGACTGCGCAGATGAGCTGCCTATGTCATTGCCTTTGAACCCGTCCAGATAGACCTTGTAGACCAGCGTGATCGGGTTGTTGGCGGGCTTGTCCTTCACGATCACATCAATGATGCCGAAGGTGTCAAACAGCGCGTAGGTGACGTTGATAATCAGCAGGAAAAACGCGGTCGGCGCCAGCAACGGCAAGGTCACATCGACAAAACGCCGCCAGCCCGAGCGGGCGTCGATCAGGGCGGCCTCGCGCACGCTGACAGGGACCGATTGCAGCCCTGACAGGAAGAAGATGAAATTGTAGGGGATCTGTTTCCAGACCGCGATTGTGATCAGCGCAAAGACCGTATCACGGTAGTTCACGCCAACCTTGAGATCATAGCCAAACAGTGCGGCAAGTTCGGTGAACGGCCCGATATGCATATCAAACAGCATCATGCCAATCAGCGCAGCCACCGGCGGCGCGATTGCATAGACCGAGATAAGCACGGTTTTATAAGCACTCGCACCGCGGATCACCTTGTCGGCCTTGACAGCAAGCAGCAGGCCGAAACCAAGTGACAGCGCCGTCACCACAATGCCAAAAAACAGCGTAAATCCCGCAGTAGATCGGTATTCATTATTGCTTAGCACTTCGGTGTAATTCTCAAGCCCCACAAAGGTCGAACCAAAGCCGAAGGGGTCTTCGATATAGAAGGACGAGGTCACCGCCTGCACTGAGGGCCAGTAGAAAAAGATCACGACCACCGCCAGTTGGGGCAGCAAGAACACCCAAGGCGTCAGAGGGCGGTCAAATTGCACGCGCTTGGCCGGTTGCGCATCGCCTCCGCGCCACCAGCGCGCAAGACGGGAAGCAAAAGATAGCGGGCTCTCGGTAATCGGGAGCGGGGTGTGAGTCACGGCTGAAACCTGTCTTGCTTGGCGCAGCACGCGCCGGGAAAGAGGGCCGGCCCCGGATGCGATGATCCGGAGCCGGAAGACTGCGTCCACAGGACGGTGTCAGCTGGACGTTTTGGCAAACCGTGCGAGCAGCTGATTACCTTCGCTCTCGATCGTATCGAAGGCCGCTTTCGGGGTTTCCTCGCCCGAGAAGATCTTGTTGAACTCGCGCTCCATCACGCTGCGGATCTGCGGGTAAAAGCCAAGACGATAGCCCTTGGTCCACGCGCCGCCCGGCAACATCAGCTGCTTGATGCCAATCTCGGCCACCGGGTTTTTCTCATAATAACCTTGGCTTTTGGCAAGTTCATAAGCCGCCGTGGTGACCGGCACATAACCGGTGTTTTCATGCCAGTAGACCTGAATTTCCGGCGAGGTCAGGAACGAAAAGAACTGCGCAGTGCATTTGTTCTGATCGTCGGGCTTGCCCGCCATCGCGAACAGAGCAGCGCCGCCGATAAAGCTTTGCTTGCCCTCGCCAAGCGAGGCCCAATAGGGCATGAAATCGGCCGAAAACGCCATTGTGGCCGATTTCTGCAAGCCCCCGAAGCTGCCAGAAGAGCCGATCCACATCGCCGACTTACCCTCTTCGAACGGCTTGAGGTTGTCCCCCCAGCCCGCGCCGTAAAATCCGTAATATCCTTCGTCGGCCCATTCCTTAAGCTTGTCGAACATCATCACCTGAGCGTCGTCATTGACGATCAGCTTGGTGTCTTGGATCGCGTCATAACCGTTGTTATTGGTCGCAAATTGCTGGTTGTTGCGCGATTTGAAATTCTCGACCATCATCCAGGTCAGCTGCGAAGCGGTCAGCGGCAGATAGCCCGCCGCCTTCAGCTTGGGCGCGACTTTTTCGAAATCTTCCCAGGTCTTGGGCGGCTCGACCCCGGCCTTTTTGAAGGCTTCGGTGTTGATATACATGATCGGCGCCGAAGAGTTGAACGGCATCCCGATGAACTTGCCCGAGCTGTCAGCATAAAAATGGCGCACGCCATTAATGAAGTCATCGCGATTGAACGTCTCACCAGCGCCATTGATCAGGTCTTCTGCCGGGATCGTCGCGCCCTTGGCATTGATGATCGTGGCCGCACCTGCGTCAAACACTTGCAAGATATTGGGCTGTTCACCCGAACGGAACGCCGCAATCCCCGAGGCCAGCGCCTCTTCATAGGTGCCCTTCGAGACCGGCGTCAGATGGCAGGCCTGCTGGCTTTCGTTGAATTTCTGCGAAATCTCGTTGATGACTTCGCCATTGCGCCCGCCCATACCGTGCCACCAGGTGATGTCGGTTTGTGCCAGCGCAGCCGAGGCTGTGAACGTCAACGCCAACGCGGCGAAGGATGCGGATTTGAACATGTGAAGCTCCTGGAATTGTTCTGGAGCGGACCATCGATGCAAGTTGCAACACACAGTTGACAGGGATGTGAAACCTACGTGACAGATGCGCGGGTTTGCTGCGCTCGGGCAGCCAAAGCCGTCGACCTGTGCAGCGACGCCGCGGCGGTCGCTATGTCAGTGGAACGGCATCCCTTCGGGCGCCATGTTCGGTGATTTCCGTTCCAATCCTGGCGGAGCAAAACGAATAAATGTCGAATGTTATCAATTCGCTAAGCGTGTCATCGACTTTGTCAAACACGATCCCTAACTACCACCCCTGCGCTGTCGTATTTCGGGACCGGCGCTTTCATGCATCACAAAGGTATCTCCGATGACCCCTGTTCGCACGCTCATTGCCATCGCAACGCTTGCCGTCGTTTCCGCAACCACCACCCAGGCAGCAACGCTGGCCGAGATCCAGAAAACCGGGGTGTTTCGCGTCGGGACCGAAGGCACCTACCCGCCCTTCACCTATCACGACGCATCCGGCAAGCTCACCGGTTTTGATGTCGCAATCGCGCGTGCCATCGGGGCGAGATTGGGCGTTAAGGTCGCGTTTCTCGAAGGTCGCTGGGACGGCCTGATCGCGGGGATCGATGCCGATCGCTATGACGCGGTGATCAACGAGGTTGGCATCACGCCGGCGCGCAAAAAGAAATACGACTTCTCGCAGCCCTACATTGCCTCAAAGGCTGCGCTGATCGTGCGCAGCGACGATACTGCCATCAAGGATTTCTCCGATCTCGAAGGCAAGACTGCGGCCCAGTCCCTCTCAAGCAATTACGGAGCGATCGCCACGCGCAATGGTGCCACGCTGACCGGCACGGACGGGTTTGCGCAGTCGATCGCACTGGTTTTGCAGCATCGCGCGGATGCGACCGTGAATGACAGCCTGTCGTATCTCGATTTCAAAAAGCACAAGCCGGACGCCCCTGTGAAGCTGGTCGCAACGCTGCCGAATGCGGATTATTCCGGCGTCCTCATCGCCAAGAACCAACCCGAACTTCTGGCCGCGATCAATGAGGCGCTGGACGCGATGAAGGCCGACGGAACCTATCTCAAGATTTCGCAAGCATATTTCGGCGAAGACGTCTCAAAGTAACAGAGGCATCGGGGGGCATCGCCCCCCTGCCCCGCACGGGAAAGGATCGGGCATGTCCGATTGGTTGCCATTGATGTGGAGTTCGCTCGCGCCGCTTTTGCGCGCGACGCTGACCTACACAATCCCGCTTACTCTCATCACCTTCACCTTAGGCCTTGCGTTGGGGCTGCTGTGTGCGGTGATCCGTTTGTTCGGGCCGCGTCCCCTGGTCTGGATCGTGCGGTTCTACGTCTGGGTCATCCGGGGCACGCCGCTGCTGGTGCAGCTTTTCCTGATCTTTTACGGCCTGCCAAGTCTGGGCATCACCCTTGATGCTTTTGTCGCGGGAATGATCGGTTTCACCTTGAATGTCGGGGCCTATACCTCCGAAATCTTACGCGCGGTGATTTCATCGGTGCCCAAGGGGCAATGGGAAGCCTCCTATTCGATCGGCATGAACTGGCGTCAGACGATGAAGCGCACAATCATGCCCCAAGCCGCCCGCGTCGCGGTGCCGCCATTGTCCAACAGCTTCATCTCGCTTGTCAAAGACACCTCGCTGGCCGCCGCCATCACCGTGCCCGAGCTGTTTCAGGCGGCGCAACGCATTGTCGCGACGACCTATGAGCCGCTGGTCCTGTATGTCGAGGCGGCGCTGATCTATCTCGCGCTGTGCTCGGTGCTGTCTGCGTTGCAAGGACGGCTGGAAAAGCGGCTGGGCCAGTATGGCGGTTTTCTGGAGGGGCGCACATGATCGAACTATCAGGCATCACGAAGGCATTTGGTACAAATACCGTCCTGTCCGACATCTCGCTCAAGTTGCAAGAAGGCTCGGTGACGGCGCTCATCGGGCCGTCCGGGGGTGGAAAAAGCACGCTTTTGCGCTGCATCAACCTGCTGGAAATGCCGTCAAGCGGGACGCTCAAGATCGGAGAGGCGCAAGTGACCTTCTCTGAGGGGCGCCGTCTGACGCGCCCGCAAATACAGCTGATCCGGCAGCAGACCGGCATGGTCTTTCAGAATTTTCAGCTCTTTCCGCATCGGACCGCCCTTGAAAATGTGATGGAGGGGCTGGTGACTGTTCTGAACTGGCCGGCCGAAAAGGCGCGGTCTCGTGCGATGGCATTATTGGAGAAAGTGGGCATGGCCCATAAGGCGGATGCCTGGCCCGCGACGCTGTCGGGTGGACAGCAACAACGCATCGCGATTGCGCGCGCCCTCGCCCCATCGCCGCGCGTTCTTTTATGCGACGAGCCCACATCGGCGCTTGATCCCGAACTGGCGGCGGAAGTCGTGGACGTGCTGGCCCAACTCGCGCGTGAGGGCACAACGATGGTGATGGCGACGCATGATCTGCGGCTGGCCTCGCAGATCGCCGAGACGGTGATTGTTCTTGACGGCGGCCAAGTCGTAGAGACCGGCCCCGCCCGTGCGCTGTTTGACGCCCCGACACAAGAGCGCACGGCGCGTTTTATCGCCACCCTGAAATCCGCCGGAACGGCCGGTTAGCACTGGCGTTTTGCTCCGGCGATTTGCCGCGTGCGTAATATTCAGCGAAAGCGGGAACCGGCCCTGCGGGGGGCCGGTCGCGCCGGTGCGATATTATGTGGTCGGTTCGAGGAGCGCGCGGTATTTTGCAACGCATTCGACGCCGCGTTCGATGACGGTTGCGGCGTCATCACCGGCTTTATAAAGGTTCGATCCCAAACCGAACCCGACCACGCCAGCAGCCATATATTGCGCAAAGCCAGACGGGCCGACGCCTCCGACGGCACAGACCTGCGTGGTGTCCGGCAGCGTGGCGCGGATTCCCTTGATACCGTCCGGCCCGAGTTGCCCTGCCGGAAAGAATTTCAGGCCGGTTGCGCCATGTTTGATCGCAAGATGCGCCTCAGTGGCGGTAAAGAGACCCGGGAAGCTGGCCATCTTTCGCGCAACACTCGCATCGACAACTTCGGTGTCAATGTTGGGCGAGACAATCAGATTGCCGCCAATGCTATCGATCTGCGCAACATCCTCGCTGCGCAGGACGGTGCCCGCACCAATCAGGCAGGGACCGTAGTTCTTGGCGATCTCGACCGCGCGCGCAATTGAGGTGAACGGATCGGGCGAGTTCAACGGGATTTCGATAGCCCGGAACCCGGCATCCAGCAGGCCGGTAACGATCTCGTCGGTTTCTTCCGGTTTGATGCCGCGCAGGATCGCGATCAGCTTGACGTTTATGTCGTTCCAGATTTCGGGTCCGGTCATAGAGTATTCCTTCGTGATAGACGGGCATCAGTGATAAACGGGCATCGGCCAAAGTTTCTGCGCTGCAAAGGTCAGCCCTTTGCGCACAAGTTCATCTGCATCCAGAACCTGGAAATCCAAGCCCAGCTCTTTAAGGGCGAGTTGATAGTTTCGCGACAGCGGACCGCTGGACACAAGTGAAACCGGGCCGGTTTCATCTGCCCGGACCCCTGCCAGTTCCAGTCCGATCAGCAGGCCCGACAAGCGCGACGCAATCGTTTCCGGCGCCAGTACATTCAGCAACGGACCCGCACGCATCCCGAACAAGGCATGGGTGAAAGAGGCCGGAGAATTGGCGGCATCGCGCACCGACTGCACAAAAACATCTTCGTCAAAGATCGAGGAATCGACGAATTGCGACAAGGTAGAGCCTTGCGCGAGGCGCGCGAACAGCTCGCCCGTCATCGCGGTTGAAAAGCTGACAAGCTCGCCATTCACGACCCTTGCCCATTTCGAATGGGTGCCGGGCAAGCAGAAAAGCCCGTCGCCGCCGGACTCCAGCGCCGCCCCCAGCAGGATCGTTTCCTCGCCGCGCATCACATCGGGTCGCGCCGCATCACACTGTGCCCCGCCCGGCAGGATTCGCACATCCCGCTCTGTGCCCGAAACCTTGATCGCATGGGCAGGAATGTCACACAGCCGCGTCGGCGTAGGGATATACTGCGCTTCCTGCCATCCCGATGCCGCGCCGGCCATTCCGCAGATGACAATCGGGATATCCTTCGAGACCGAAAGGCACTCGAGATGCTTTTCCAGTGCAGGAGCGAAATCGGGACGTTGAAGCGTCGACATGCCCTCTTTGCTGGAGCGCGCCGCAACCACCTGCCCCGTTGCCTCCATCGCCCAAAGGCGGAAACTGGACGTGCCCCAATCGACAGCGATAAAGTCAATCATGCATGTACTCCTGTTCCTGTGAAACGCCGCCCCGACCCTGTGACGGCGGCAAATCTTTCACAGCATTGGTTTTGCCGGTGCTACAGATCGAGTTCGTATTGCGCGATAAACGCGCGATCGGGTTCGACGCCGATGCCGGGCGCAGTCGGGATTTCGACATAGCCGTTGCGCGCAACCTGCCCCTGAATATCCAGCGGCTCGGCCAGAAGATTGTCGCGGAACCGGTTTTCGGTGGTGTCGAATTCCAGCCACGGCTCGCGCGGGAACAAGCCACCGGGCAAGGGCGGCATCGCGGCAAGCAATTGCAGGTTTGTCGCCACAGCAATCGCCGAGCCCCAGACGTGGTTGATCACCGGCGTGAAATGCGCGTGACACAGCGCCAGCACCCGCAGGTATTCGGTAATCCCGCCAAGCGCGCAGACTTCAGGTTGGGCAATATCAAGGCCGCGGTTTTCAAGGATCTGGCGCCAGCCCCAGCGGTTGAATTCGGCTTCCCCGCCCGAGATATTCACCTTCAGACCGGCGCGCAGCTCTTTGTAGCCGTCAAGATCTTCGGGCGCGACCGGCTCTTCGAACCAGAAAGCGCCGGCTTCTTCCATGGCACGGCCGACATAAAAGGCGTCATGCGTATTATAGGCGTGGTTGGCGTCGGCCATGAAGTCGAAATCATCGCCGACCCCGCGCCGCACGGCGTCGATCAGCTTGACATCGTCGCGCGGCCCAAGCCCGACCTTCATCTTCGTCGCCGCAAATCCCATATCGCGGATCGCGGCCGCCTCATCGACGAAACGCGCAACATGATCGTCCACGCTTTCCCGTTTGAGCATCATCCCGTAGCCGTAAGCCGCAACCTGCGTACGATGCGCGCCACCGATCAGCTTGTGGATCGGCTGGCCCGTCACTTTGCCCGCGATATCCCACAATGCAATATCAACCCCGGACATGGATTGCAGCGGCATCCCCTTTTGCCCGTGATCGCGCAGCAGGTTATAGACCTTGTGCCAGATGACATCGCGATCCATCGGGTCCATCCCAAGGATCATCGGCTGGATCACCTTCTCGACGATTGTCTTGTTTGCAATCGCGACATTGCCCGGGCCAAAGCATTCGCCCCAGCCGGTGATGCCCTCGTCGGTTTCGATCTCGACAAGATGTGCGGTGCGCTTGGCATAATATTGCTGCGAATAGCCAAGCTCTTCGGGCATGTCGCATTGCAAAACGTGACTTGTGATCTTTACAATTTTCATCGGGATCAATCCTCTCAATTCAGGCCGCGCGAGATGCGTTTGACGACGAGGTAGTCGTTCAGCGCAAGCCGGGAGCAGTCATGGCCGATGCCGGATTGACCGATGCCGCCATGTGGCAGGTAAATGTCGTATTTCACGCCGTTGATCTGGATTTCGCCATACCGCAGCCCCTTGGCGAGG
This sequence comes from Thioclava indica, assembly GCF_000714545.1. Classification (GTDB taxonomy): domain Bacteria; phylum Pseudomonadota; class Alphaproteobacteria; order Rhodobacterales; family Rhodobacteraceae; genus Thioclava; species Thioclava indica. The sequence continues at coordinate 32,501 of NZ_AUNB01000095.1, read as the reverse complement.
CGTTCGGCCAACGCAAGATCCGCAGTAAAGATATAAGACGACAGACCGCCCTCATCGCCCTCGTTCGCGCGATCGAGAATCGTGTCGCGATCGTCAAAGGGGATCAGGCTGACAACCGGCCCAAAGATCTCGTTTTGATAGATCTCCATCTCTGGCGTCACGCCATCCAGAACGGTCGGCGCAAGGAAATGCCCCTTTTCCAACCCTTCAGGGCGATCTCCGCCAGCGCGCAAAACGGCCCCTTTGGCGACCGCATCGTCAATCAGCCCTTTGACACGCGCCCAGGCGCGCGCGTCGATCATCGGACCTGTCAGAAGATCGGCATCGCGATCAAACCCGACCTTCACCGCCTTGGTGCGCGTCAACACCTTTTCCATGAAGGCATCATAGACACCGCGCTCGACGAAAACGCGGTTCGGCGTCACGCAAATCTGCCCGGCATTGTTGAACTTGACGGTGGTCACAATATCAGCGGCAAGGTCCAGATCGGCATCGTTGAACACCAGAACCGGAGCATTTCCACCAAGCTCCATCGAGTATTTCTTGATCGATGTAGCGCCCACCTTCATCAGGTGTTTACCGGTATTGGTCGAGCCGATCAGCGTAATCAATCCCGGTATCGTCGAAGCCGCCAACGCATCCGAGGGCGCGTATCCATCGGTCGTCAGGATATTTACGACACCGGCGGGAAGGCCGATCTTGTGGCACAGTTCACCAACCGCATAAGCAGAAATCGGGGTGGCCGCGGACGGCCGCAGAATGATCGGAGAGCCCGCCGCCATCGCTGGCGCAATCTTGTAAGCCAGATTCAACAGCGGGAAGTTCCAAGCGAGATAGGCAACCGAGACACCCACAGATTCGTAAACGATGCGATGGTCATGCGTTCCTTCACGGTCACGCAGCGTTTCATCGCTGACGCGCTGGATTTCCTCGGCATAGAATTTCAGGGCGCGTTCGAGCAGATCGAAATCTTCTTGCGTTCCGCCCCACGGCTTAGCCATTTCCTGATGGATGCAGTCGCGCAGGTAGTCTTCGTTCTCGATCACCGCATCGCGCAGCTTCAACATCCAGGCCTGACGCTCCGCGACAGGTGTCGCCGCCCAGCTTTTTGCAGCAGCATTTGCGGCCTGCAACGCCTTTTCAACATCGTCAAACCCGGCGGCTGCAACCGTGCCGACAACTTCCTCGGTTGCCGGATTGGTGACATCCAGCACGGCTTGCCCGTCAACAAGCGCTCCGCCAATGTACATTTTCTTGTTCAGGGCCATTTTCCGCCTCCCAACTCGAGGAAATTACACCACCTGCGCGCCTCGGGGCGCAAAGGTGTCTCTTGCAAAGAGCTAACTTGAAATCGCGCTTTGCGCAATCATAATATGATTAGATGAATCACAGATAGGACATACCGCCGATGGATTTGGAAACCGATCTTGTCTTCTTGCGCGTGACACCCGGAAGCGGGGCGCGCGTTACATCCTTGATCGACAAGAGAACCGGCCGGGACTGGATCGTGCAGGGGGATGGCGAAGGGGACGCTTCGGATGATGCCTCGTTTCTGGACGCGGCCTCGGGCTGGGACGAGTGCTTTCCGACCGTCGGCACCTCTTGTAGCGAGGAGTGGGGTGGCGATTTGCGCGACCACGGGCTTTTGTGGGCGCGCCCCTGGACGGTCACGCGCAACGCAAACGGACTGGTCGCGCAGTTTAGCACATCAAAATTCACCTTCCGGCGGGCTTTCCGGCTGCTTGGGAATACCCTGTTTGTCCGCTACAGCCTGCAAAGCCACCACCCTGCCCCTCTGCCCTGGCTCTGGAGCCAGCATTGCCTGCTCACCCCCCGTATCGGCGAGACCTTTACCGCGACCGGCCTTTCGGAGTGGCGCGACCGCGACGCGCAAACAGTCGTGCCCGGACCCGCAGGTCCCCACGGCGCGCCGCAGGTCGAGAAACTATTTGCCAAGGTGCTGGACACAACGCCAAACCGCGCGGAAGTCGCTTTGACCGGCCCGGAAGGGACGCTCCGGTTTTGTTGGCGCGGGCGCGATTTGCCCTATGCCGGGCTTTGGTATTGCTACGGGGCATGGCCCGCTGATAACCCGCTGTATCAAGTGGCCATCGAGCCCACAACGCACCCTTTCAGCAAGCTTGACGAGGCACTCGCGCAGGGACGCGCCAACTGGCTTGCCCCGGGTCAAACGGCGCATTGGAGCCTGTGCTTGCGTCTGGACTAGGCCACGCCGGCAAGGCGCACCTCTGTCGCCAACAGTCCTCCGACCGGCGGCGTCAACGCAAAGATGTCGCCGTCAAGTCCGGGCTGCTTTACACCGATCCGGGCGGATGTGACGAAAAGTGTTTTCATATCCGCCCCCCCGAAACACAGGCTGGTCACCTGGCTTACGGGCATCGGTACAGAATGCAGTAGCGCGCCGTCCACACGAAGACACTCGATCCGCGCACCGCCCCAGAACGCAACCCAGAGATTGCCCTCACAATCCGTGCAAATCCCGTCGGGCTTGCCAGCTCCCGCGCCATACTCCTTAAAGACCCTCTGATCCGAGAGCACACCTGTTTCGGCGTTATAGTCAAAGCTGTAGATCCGCCCCAACGGGCTATCTACAAGATAAAAGCGGGCCCCGTCCGGGCTCCATGCCAGGCCGTTGCTGACCGTCAGCCCGCTCACGATGCGACTGACGCCCTGCGCCCCATACCGGTAAAGCGCCCCCGAGCTTTGTTTTGCCCCCTCGTTCATGGTGCCTGCAAACAGGGTGCCCGCAGGGTCCGCCTTGCAATCGTTAAGACGGTTGCCTGCGATCCCGGGCTCGGGGTTGTGGACGAATTCGATTGCGCCGCTTTTCCAATCCAGCCGCTGCAGGCCCGACACGGTCGCGACCAGCAAAGAGCCAGCCTTTTCCAGAAGGACCGCACTGACAAGCTCGTCCAGTGTCAGGCTGTGCGAGTCGCCCGTGGCCGGGTCAAACGCGTTGACCTGATGCGCGGTAATATCGACCCATCGCAACAGGTTCTCGCGGTGATCCCAGACCGGGCTTTCCCCACAAAGCGCGCCAAACGATCCGGCATGGTGTACATTCAGCGGGGTTTCGATCCGTGTGGGCGCCATCTTTCACTACCTACCTTTTCATCCTGTTGACCAGATCACAGCACGCAGCCCGCTCCGAAGTCAACTTGATGTGCTATTTTGATAAAAGAATGTATTATTATTGCATCCGGCTTCAAAATCGCACACGATGTACGGGCACATGAAGGTGAAGACCACCAAGACGGCCCGGATTGCGCCCCTTGAAACGCCCACGACAGAGCTGGACAGGGTTGCGCAAGACCCGTCCCGATGGAGCCGCGCCCGCGCAAACGCTCTTCACAAAGTTCGTCAGTGCCCTGATTGCGAAGAGGAATGAAAATGACAGCCAAGAACCTGATCCTGTTCATCACCGACCAATGGCGTTGGGACACGATCAACCAGCCCGGGCATCCCGCAAAGCTTCCAAATCTGCAAGCCTTCCGGAAAGAATCCACCAACCATGTGAACGCTTTTACATCGGTGCCGCTGTGCACCCCCGCCCGCGGCTCGCTGTTCACGGGGAAATGGCCGCATCAAAACGGAACGATGGATAATGTGCAGGGGTCGTCCTTTTACCCGCACGGCAAGCTGCACCCGAGCCACCGCACCTATATGGAACGACTTCAGGACGCGGGTTACAACGTGTCTTTCGTCGGCAAATGGCATCTGGGCGCGGGCACGTTGCACGAGCGCGGCATTCAGGATGCGCCGCTATCGGATGGCGGCGACGAACCGCTGATGACGGCTGACGATCTGACCTTTGCTCCGCCGCGCAAAACGCCGTTTTACGGCACGATCACCGAAGGCGAACATCTGGATGAAAAGCGCGTCCACATCGGCATGGAGCGTCTGGAAAGCCTGTCGAAATCGGACAAGCCCTTCTGTCTGATCGTCTCTTTGCCGGGGCCGCATTTTCCCCATCACGTCCCCAAGGACTGGGTCGATCTTTATAAGGATCTGCCCGAAGATTACATGCCCGACAACTATCTGCCGCAGTTCACCGAGCAGGGCAAACCCGAGGCGCAGGGTGCGCCCTACTGGCCCTGTCAGGATACGCGCGCCCTTACGCAGGACGACTGGCGACGGACCGCGCAGCATTACTGGGGCTTCTGCTCGTTCATCGACGACCTCTTTGGCCAGTTCCGCCGGCGCGTGCACGATCTGGGACTGGACGACAATTCCGTGTTCGCCTTTACCGCCGATCATGGCGAGATGCTGGGCGCGCATGGCTGGTTCGACAAGGGGCCGTTCTTTTATGACGAGGTGATGCGCATCCCGATGCTGATCCGGTCTCCGGGCCAGTCGTCGGGCTGTGACTCTGAAGGGTTTGTCAGTTTCCGCGACCTGTTCCCGACGCTCGTCAGTGCCACCGAAGGTGCGGCAATTCTCAGCGAAGACGAGGCCGCACGCGCCTATGACCGGACAGATCAGGACCACATCACCTATTGCTACGACGCCTATCAGGGGCGCCAGTTCAAATTCCGCGGCATTCGGGATGCGCGCTACAAATACGCATGGAGCCCGCATGACATCGCCGAGCTTTACGATCTGGAAACCGACCCGCAAGAGCGCAACAACCGCGCGGGAGACCCTGACATGGCCGAGATCGAAAGCCGTCTCAAACAGCAACTCTTTGACTGGATGAAGGCCGAACATGATGCGCTGATCTGTGGCGGCTACCAGTTGCCGGTCGGAAGCTATATCGACGGGCGCCCTGCCCATGAACAGCATGACCACAAACCCCATCTCAACCCGGCGCTAAAGCAGTAGCCGGCCTTGTGACCCCTGTCTGATGTTCCAACAAAAACGCCTGTCGCGGAACGGTTATTGATCCGCGCGGGCGATGTCAGAACGCTTTCCTTTTCCCGCTGCACCCCGGTTGATCTTGTCGGGGCAAGTGGACGACATGCGCCCGAAGGGCCGCTGACGGCCCGTGAAAAAAGGAAGATTCGATGGCGTTCGTGAAATCCGTTCTACTGGCTGTCGCGTTGGGTTTGGGCCTGTCCTCGGGCGCATCGGCGCAGGAAAATGTGAAACTCGAAATCGGCTACATGCCGATCCTGCCGGTGTCGCAACTGTTCGTCACTCTGGAAGAGGGCTGGATGAAGGATGCGGGGATCACGCCGGAGCTGGTGCAGTTCCAGAACGGTCCGGCGATGGTTCAGGCGTTGCTGGCCGGTCAGTTGGACGTGGCCTATCTCGGCATCGGGCCGGCGATGGTGGCGCGTGCGAAGGGCGCCGATATCAAGGTCGTGGGCTCTGATATTGTCGAACAGATCTCGATGATCGCCCTTGGCGACCTCGCCCCCTATTTCGAAAGCGATCCCGCGACCGCCTTCGCGCGTTTTGCCAAGGACAAGGGGCGCAAGGCGGTTATCAGCACTTTCCCCGTGGGCTCTGTACCCCAGACCGTGCTGCAATACTGGCTGCGCAAACAGCTACAAGCCGACCCCGATCAGGTGGAGGTCATCTATCAGGGTGCCGCACAGGCGCAGCAGGCCCTGTTGACCGGCGCGGTGGATGGCGCTGCCCTGCTGGAGCCGGTGGTCAGTCTGGTGCTGGATCGTCGCGCGGATGCCAAAGTTGTGGCCTCGGGCCCGGACATGTTCCCCCATCAGCCGGGTGCGGTTCTTGCCGTGCGTGAGGGGGTGATCAAGGATCATCGGGCCGCAGTCTCGGCGCTGCTTGCGGCCCATTTGAAGGCAACCAGGTTGCTGCGCGAGCATCCCGACGCGGCCGCGCCGATGGTGGGCAAATATGTCGGTGGTGGCCGCATGAAAGCTTCGGTCGTGACCGCCGCGCTGGAACGGTCGAAGGACAGCTTCGTCGCCGACCCCAACCGGATCGTCAAGGGCACCAAGGTTATGCATGATTTTCAGGCCGGTCTGGGCACACTGAAACAGCCGGTGGATCTGGATCAGCTTTTTGATCTGTCGCTTTATGACGGTTTGCAGAAGTAATCTTATGAACACACGTGAAAGCCGCTGGCGCAAGCCGGCTTTGGGTCTGGCCGGTCTGGTGGGGTTCGTGCTGCTCTGGAAGGCGGTGCAAGGCTTTGGTATCGCCCCGAGCGGCACCATGCCCGACCCTTTCGCGCTGCCGGGCGCGCTGATGGACGAGTTGGACTCGGGCCGCCTTATGCCCGCCGTTGGCGCGTCTCTGATTCACTATGTCTGGGGGTTGACCTTGGGCAGCGTGGCAGGTTTCGCCGTGGGCTTTGCCGCTGCGGTGAACCCCACATTTGACGGGCTGCAATCGTGGCTGGCCCGCATCCTGAGGCCGATCCCGCCGCTGGCATGGGTTGTCTTTGCCATCGCCTGGTTCAAGGTCAGCCATGCCGGCGCGGCCTTTGTCATCTCGATCGGCGTCTTCTGGGTGAACTACTTTGCGACCTGCTCGGCGGTGAAGAACATCGACCCGCGCTTTTTCGAGCTGGCCCGCGCCTTCAATCAGGACAGCTTCTGGAAAATGCACCGCTCGGTGACCCTGCCCGCCGCCGCGCCCCAGATTCTGTCGGGGCTGCGCACCGGCGTAGGTCAGGCATGGATGACATTAATCGCCGCCGAACTGTTGGGCGTGCCGGGCATGGGGCAGGAAATGAACGCGGCCGCCGGCGTGGGGGCCTATGACGCGGTGGTGGTCTATATGCTGGCGATTTCCGCCGTTTACACAGTTAGCGACTGGGTGTTCTCTGCCGTCGAAGGGAGGGTGCTGCAATGGCGTCCGCAATAAACGCAGCCCCGATCCTGTCAGCGCGCGACATCACCCTCCAGCACCCCGGTGCGCCGCATCCGGTGCTGGACGGGTTTGATCTGGACGTGGCAGCGGGTGAATTTGTCGCCATTGTCGGTGGCTCTGGCGTGGGCAAGTCCACGCTGCTGCGCGTCATCGCCAATCTGGTGCAGGCGCAGCGCGGCAAGGTTGCGATCAATACCCCCGAGCGACCTGACCGGCGTCGCCGCGCCATTGTGTTTCAGGACGGACGGCTGATGCCATGGCGCACGTTGCGCGCCAATGTCGGCTACGGTCTGGAGGGGCTTGCGCTGCCCGCCGCGGCTAAGGCTGCCAGCGTGGACGAAGTGCTGCGCCTGACCGGTCTCGCCGCGCTGGCCGAACGCTATCCCCACCAGCTGTCGGGCGGGCAGATCCAACGTGGCGGGATTGCGCGCGCGCTGGCCGTGCAACCCGATATCCTGCTGATGGACGAGCCGTTCTCGGCGGTGGACGCAATCACCAGAGACACCCTTCAGGACGAATTACTGCGGATCTGGCAGGCCAGTGGCAAGGCCGTGCTTTTTGTCACCCATGACATTGCAGAGGCGGCGTTTCTGGCAGATCGTGTCCTCGTCCTGTCGGGGAGCCCGGCTACGATCGCGCTGGACCTGAAGATTGATTTGCCGCGTCCGCGTCCGCGCGGATCGGAGGCGCTTGCACGCCTTGTGGCACACATCGGAAAGAAGCTGTGATGGTGGTCAAAGTCGTTTTACATGCGCCCACCGAGGAAGCCCTGATCCGCGCGCGTTCCAATGCTGTAAACCTGTTGGCGGCAACGCCGGACGCGCAGGTGGAAATTGTGGTCAATGCCGCTGCCGTCGCCCCGGCGTTGAAGATCAAGGATACGCGGACCGCCCCGCTGTTGCGGATCTGCGCCAATACGCTGCGCAACAAAGGGTTGAAGCCGTCAGACGCGCTGATCGTGGTGCCGTCTGCGGCGGGTCATCTGGTGCAGCGTCAGGCGCAAGGCTGGGCCTATATCCGCGCCTGAGCCCGTCGCGACCCTGCCGTTTCCCTACCCTGCAAACGCCGCTGGCATGATGCGGGCGGAATAAACCGCGTTATTTGCAACAACAGCCTGACGCAGTGGAAGGCGCCGGATCTGGCGCCTTGTCGTACACGACCCGAAAGCCGGTATGCGCGCTGGTGCTGTCGGGTGTATTGCCGGTGCGGGCCGCGATGCGGTAACGATAGCAATAGCTTTTGTGGCACAGGAACGAGCCGCCTTTAAGCAGCTTCTTGCCAACAGATGCCTGATTGATCTGGCGACCCGCCGAAGAGGCCGAGCGCACCCGGAACGGCTCTGCTGTCCACTCCCAGACGTTGCCAGACATATTGTGCAGCCCGTAGCCATTGGGGGCGAAACTGTGAACAGGTGCGGTGCCGTGATACCCGTCTAGCGCCAGATCGGTCATCGGAAAATCGCCTTGCCAGATGTTGCACGGCGTAAAGTCCTGATCGTTGGGGTCCTGATCCCCCCAAGGGTAGATGACATCTCCAAGACCGCCGCGCGCGGCATGTTCCCATTCGACCTCACGGGGCAACCGGCCTCCGGCCCAAGCGGCGAACTGGCGGGCATCCTCCCAGGCAATATGCGTGACAGGCATCTCGTCGCGCGCGGGCGCACCATGGGGCCCCTGTGGCCGGTCCCAGGTCGCACCGTCGATACGGCGCCACCATTCAAGCCCCATAACACCCAGAGCGTCCGCGTTTTCTTCGGGGACATGCGTGTGAAAGACAAAAGACCAGCCAAGCCGCTCGGCAAGGGTCACATAGCCCGTCGCCTGTACGAAACGGCGGAACTGGGCCACGCTGGTTGCGCCCCTTTCGCACCAGAAATCCTTGACCCGTCGCTTGATCTGGGGCGCTTCGAAATCCGCAGGAATTTCAGGCCGGTTGGTGCCCAGCAAAGCCGTGCCGCCGGGAATGGCGACGCAGTCGCGCAAATGAACGCCCGCCCCGGCCCCGGCCTGAATATCGTCCTGAATGCCGGTTTCGGGCGCAAGGGAGGCAATCGCAGCGCTGTCTCCCCCGCGTGACGGGGCGCAGCAGCTACCTGCCATCGTGTTTCGCCTCTTTCGATTGCTCGATGCGAAGCTGGTTGACCAGATGACGCCCGGCAGCTTGAATGTGTTTGCCAAGCACCTCCAGTGCCATATCGACATCCTGACGCCGCGCGGCTTCGATCAATTCACGATGTTCGCGCAGGATCGCCTCCTGGCGACCGATTGCAATCGGGATGCGGCGGCTGATTGCGCCCATGATTTCGCGATGTTGTTTCCATAGGCCAAAGGCGACACGGTTGTAATGACGTTCATACATCAACTCGTGAAACATATGGTTCAGTTCGGTATGACGGGCCTTGTCCGAAAAGTTGATTGACTCGATCTGGTCTTGTATCGCCTCAAGCTCGTCCAGATCCTCTTGCGTCGCGGTCTCGACGAACAGACGCATGAGGTAGGGTTCAATCAGGTAGCCCACCTCAGCGACATCGCGCACATAATCCATGTCGATCGGACGCACGCGCGCGCCCTGATTGGGCGTGAACAGAACCAGCCCTTCGCCGCGCAATTGCTGAACCGCCTCGCGGACCGGGTTTGTCGAAGTATTATATTGCTTTGCCAGCGCCGTTATCTTGAGCCTTGCATTCGCCGCAAGCTCCCCCGAGAGGATCTCGTTGCGGATCTTCTCGTAGATGCTTTCGGCGTCATTGCCGTCTTTTTCTGCAAATTGCGTTCTTGCAAACATACTGGCTCTTCCCACGCTAGAGGCGCATCAATCCGCCCGCTTTGAAACATCCCGCTCATGGCGAATGGCCGCAAGCCCTGCGGCCATGACGCGGTTAGCGGATGCGTTTCTCCGTTTTCGGATCAAACATCAATGCCGCACCCGGATCGAGCCCTATTTCAAGACGGTCACCGGCGACGGGTTTGTTCCGACCCCGCAACTCGACAATAACAGGCAGGTCGTCATCCGGCGAGACAGAATAGGCATAGGCAACACCACCGAGGTTTTCGCACACATCAACCGCCAACTCAAAACGCGTCGGCCCATCGAGTGAGAAATGCTCCGGACGCAGACCGATGACCACGTCGCGACCGACATCCACCGTCGCCCCGATATCGACGGGCATGTCACTGATGCCAAGGCGCGCAATATTCACAACAACCCCACCGTCGCGATGCCCGGTCACTTTTGCGTCGAAGAAGTTCATCCGTGGCGAGCCGATGAAACCGGCGACAAACAGGTTATCGGGGTCTTCATACAGATCAACGGGCTTGCCCGCCTGCTCGATCCGGCCATCGCGCAAAACGACGATCTTGTCGGCCATAGTCATCGCTTCGACCTGATCATGGGTGACATAGATCATCGTCGCGCCCAGGCGTTTATGCAGGCGCGCGATCTCGACGCGCATCTCGACGCGCAGCTCGGCGTCAAGGTTGGAGAGAGGTTCGTCGAACAAGAACAGTTCAGGGCTGCGCACGATCGCACGCCCGATTGCGACACGCTGGCGCTGACCACCCGAAAGCGCCTTGGGCTTGCGATCCATATATTGATCGAGCTTGAGAATACCGGCCGCTTCATCAACCTTGCGCGCGATCTCGGATTTGCTGGTGCCGCCGATCTTCAAGCCAAAGCTCATGTTTTCGCGCACAGTCATATGCGGATACAAAGCGTAGGTCTGGAACACCATCGCAACGCCCCGTTTGGCAGGGTCGAGATGGGTAATATCGCGATTGCCGATCTGCATCGTGCCGCCCGTCGTTTCTTCCAGCCCGGCGATCATTCTCAGCAGGGTCGATTTGCCGCAGCCCGACGGGCCGACGAACACGCAGAACTCGCCGTCGTTCACCTCGAGATCCACACCGTGGACCACTTGCGTTGCACCGTAGCGCTTAATCACCTGGTTAAGTTTGAGTTCGCCCATATCAGCCTCTTCTCGTATCGTTGACGCCCAGCAGGGCGGACATTGCGCGGTCGGCAAGCACATCAGCGCCGTTCAGCGCCATCGACGCGTCCGACAGTAGAAACACAGCGGCATCGCCGATTTCCTCAACAGTGCTTACTTCGTTATCGGCGGCCCATCCGCGGAAGTTCTCGGCATTGGCCGGGTCTTTCATCGCCTCGATGACAATTTCGGTCTGCGTCATGCCGGGGCAAAGCGCATTTACCCGGATCGCATGCGCGCCCAGTGACCAGGCCATCGCACGCGTCATCGACACGATTGCCCCTTTGGTGGCGGAATAGCCTTCGTGACCGGGGTTGGTGGCGCGCGCGTGATTGGAGGCAATATTGACGATCGCCCCCCGCACCCCCGCATCCTTCATAATCCGGCCGGCGGTCTGACAGCCAACAAGGACCGACCGCTGGTTCACCTCCCAAAGCATGTCCATCTGCGCGAGGCTCATCTCGAGAAACGGCACCTTGATCGTGACACCGGCGTTATTCACGAACCCGTCAAGCCCGCCCATGCGCGCATTTGCCTCTGCGATGCTTGTGGCGAATGCGGCGGCATCCGAGACATCAACCAGCTGGAAATCGGCACCAAGACCGGCCAGCTTCTGCGCGCCCGCCTCATTGATGTCGAAGCCTGTGACCTCGGCTCCGGCGGCGCGGCACTGGCGCACGATACCCAAGCCGATTCCGGCGCTCGCGCCCGTGACGACAATCTTGCGTCCTTGAAGGTTCATTTCACAGCTCCTGCAGTAGCGCCCGACATGATTTTGCGTTGGAAAACCGCAAAGAGCAGCAACAGCGGGATCGAGCCCAGCACCGCCGCAGGGAACAGCTTGGTCGGGTCAATTCCGGTATTTCCAACAAATTTATAGACCGAGATCATCACCGTCAGCTTGTTCTTGTCGGTCAAAAGCAGCAGCGGATAGATGAAGTCGTTCCAGACCATAATCATCACGAACAGCGAAAGCGTCGCCGTGACCGGCGCCAGAAGCGGACGGATGACATGCCAGAAGATCTGCCAGTTGTTGCAATTGTCCAATCGCGCGGCTTCTTCCAGCTCGATCGGAATCGCGGCGATAAAGCCGGTATAGAAGAACACGGCGAGCGGTAGCTTGAGGGCCGCAAAGGCCAGAACGATGCCGAGATATGTATCCAGAAGCCCGAGTTCGCGGAAAATCACATAAATCGGCGTGATCGTCACGAAGTTCGGTGTTGCCAGCCCCAGCGCCATGATCATGACGATAAGCTGGCTCGCCCGGCTTTTGATACGCGCCAGCGGATAGGCGGCCATTGCACCGGCAAACACCACGACGACAATGACCGAAAGCGTTACAAAAAGCGAGTTCAGGACAGAGCGGACATACCCCATCGAAGAGAGCGCTTCCATGTAGTTGCCCCAATAGAGACTTTTGGGAAGGCCCAGCGGGTTTTGCGCGATCTCGGTCGATGTCTTGAACGACATCATGACCATGTAAACCAGCGGCAACAGCATGATTACAACCAGCGTCAGCACAAAGCCATGTGCCAAAGAAAGTTTCACACGGCGGCGCAAAAGATTTGCGTCGAATTTGCGGCCTGTCTTTTTGACAGTCGATGTATCAGCAGCACTCATTGGGTGTTCTCCCGGTCACGTAGAACCCTGTTTTGGATGAAGGCGACGAAGAGCACCAAAATCAGCATGAGGATCGAAAGCGCCGAGGCGAAGCCGAACTTGTATTGCCCGAACAGGTTGTTGATAATTTCAATCGACAGCATCCGCGTCGCGCCGTCGGGGCCGCCCTTGGTCAGGATGTAAGGAAGCTCGAACGTCTTGAGGGTGCCGATCGTTGTCAGCATGACCGCGACGGTGATCGCAGGCCCCAGAAGCGGCAGTTCGAGATAGCGGAAACGCTGCCAGGAGGACGCCCCTTCAAGACGGCCCGCCTCGCCGATTTCTTCCGGAATCCCCGCAAAACCGGCCAGATAGATCGCACAGGTGAACCCGGTGAACATCCAGACCTGCGTGAAGGCGACAGAGAATATCGCGATATTTGGATCTCCAAGCCAGTTCTGGGTAAACGCCCCCAGCCCGAGCTTGGTCAGAGCCACATTGATCCCGCCGTTCAGCGGCGAATACAGGAATTGCCAGACGTAGGCGACGACGACAAACGAGATCATCGACGGCGTATAGAGCGCGGCCCGCGAGAAATTCCGGATCATCGGCAGACGATGCAGGATCGCGGCGAAAAACAACCCGCTCAGGTTCATCGCCGTAACAACGATGACCGTATAGAAAACCGTCACCCAAGCTGCCTCGAGATAGCGGTCGCGCGAGAAGATACGGTCGTAGTTCTTGAGACCGACCTGTGTTGCCTTTCCGATCCCCTGAAAGCGGGTGAAGCTCATATTGAAGGTCAGAATTATGGGGTAGACAAAGAATACCCCGATAACGAGCAACGCGGGAATTATGAACAAATAGAGTGTTTTACGGTGACGCATCGGGCATTCCTGAGAAAGGTGAGGCCGGGAACGGTACCGCTCCCGGCCGGCTTCAGAGATCAGAGGTTATCTTCGACGGACTCGTCCCAACGATCGAGCGTATCCTTGTTGGGCTTGTCGAGGTTCAAAAGAAAACCGGTGAGACTGTTTTCCCACTCGCTTTGCAGCTGCTTCGGAAATTCCTCGTTCGAGAACGGCCACAAGATGGAATCGCCCGCTTTGCGCGCGGCCGTGTAGGGTCCCGAGAACTTCGGCGGAGGCGTGGCATCCCCGCTATAGGGGCTGTAGGCGTTTTCGACCGACAGGAAGACGTTCAGATTCTCGGGCTTGGCAAAAAATTCGATCCATTTGCGCGCCGCCTCTGCATGGGCAGCATCCTTGGGGATAGCCCAGCCCGGGCCAACCAGATCAAGCGCCAGCCCGTCTTTGCTAAACGAGGACGGCATCGGAGCGAATTCGAAGTTCAAACCGTCAACCTTGGCAAAATCGCTGATATTCCACGCGCCATGCGGCAGCATCGCGACCGTGCCCGAGCGGAACGCCTGAGGCGCTGTAGCCCACGGATCAAGAGCCGCCTGAAGCTTGGGATCAAAGCATTTTGCCGCGACCAGATCGCGCACGCTATCCAGCGCGGCGTTGTAATTGGGATCATCCGCGAACTTGAGATCGCCATTCCCGAACTCTGCCGGCGAAGGCCCCTTCGGATTGATCCCGTTCGCGCCGACATACAGCATGGCCGAGAAACCACCCGAGAAGATCATCGGCGAAATGCCCTTATCGGCCAGAGCGGTACACGCCGTTTTCAGCTCGTCGATGGTCACCGGCGCCTTGTCGATACCGGCTTTCTTGAGCAGATCCATATTGACGAAATTGCCCATGCCGACGATTTCCAGCGGATAGGCAAGAACCTTGCCATCCAGCGTCATCACCTTTTTGACCGACGGCAGCATCTTTTTATACCAGTCGTGATCCTCGCCGAGATCGCTCAGGAAACCGGCCCCGCCCCATAGCGCAACGAGCGACGCATCTACCATTGTGACATCCGGCGGATTTCCGGACTGAAGGCGCGGCGGGACAACCTTGTCGACGTCTTTACGCGAGACGTAGGACAGGTCCACCTTGATATCGGGGTTTTGCTCCTCGAAGCGTTTGATCAACTCTGGCAAGCCTGCGGGTTGAGCGACATTGCCCTTCCAGGCAACAACATCCAGATCCGTCATGGCTTGGGCGCTACCACCGATTCCGACAAGAATCGCAGCAGCCGCAACTAAGGTCTTGTTCATCATGGGCTATCTCCTCCATTGCACAAATAATACATTATTTTTTTGCATTGTACATTAAAAAGTGGATATAGTGCGCTAAGATCGAGATTACGCACCTTGATTCAGCAGCCGCACAAGGAGGCTCCATGCCTAAAAAGCCCAATTTCCTATTGATAACGACAGACCAGCAGCGAGGCGATTGCATTTCTGCCGAGGGGCGCGGGGTCAAGACACCCAATATCGACCGAATCGGCGCAGCAGGGGTTCGCTTTCGCAAATGCATCACCCCGCACCCGATGTGTCAGGCGGCGCGGGCCTCGATTCTGACCGGCAAGCTTCCTTATAGCCATGGCGTGCGCGACAACGGCCGCGATCTTGACGAAGCTCTGGGCGCCGCAGGGCTTGGCGGCACCTTCTCGAAGGCGGGCTATGATACGCATTTCATCGGCAAGGCCCATCTGTCGAGCCAGCAGACCTTCGAGCCGACCGGCCGTCCGGAATGCTACAAAAGCGCCAAGGATTTCGGGCCGGAATGGCGCGGTAAATACATGGGCTTCGACCGCGTCCAGCTGATGCTGCGCCCACACCATCACACGCAGTGGTACGCCCCGCCCGAAGCCCTGCACTATGAATACTGGCTGGATCAGGACGGTCGCGGGCAAGAACGCTGGGATCGCGCGAAAGAGCGCCTCGATCCCCAGACTGCCCATTTCCAGACCTGGCGTTCGGGCCTTGAAGAGGAATGGCATTCCTCGCCCTGGATCGGGGATCGCGCGGTCGAAATGATCGAGAACAAGAAAGACGACCAGCCGTTGATGGCCTGGGTTTCGTTCCCTGACCCGCATCCGCCCTTCCTGTCGCCCCGCCCGTGGTGTGACATGTATAACGGCGATGATGTCGTGATCGCCAAGCATCCCCACCTGGATCTGGAAAACCGTCCGTGGTGGCACAAAGCCTTTGTCGAAGATCGTGCCAAGCCCATCAAACAAGGCTCCGAGCACAATGCCGGCGGCATTGATTGGGGACAAAAAGGCGATCTGAACGAACAGGCCCTGCGCGATTTGACCGCGATCTATTTCGGAATGATCTCGTCGGTGGACTACCAGCTCGGTCGCATTCTTGATGCGCTCGAGGCGCAGGGCGAACTGGAAAATACCTATATCATTTTTGCCAGCGATCATGGCGAATGGCTTGGCGATCACGGCCTGCTGCTGAAAGGGCCGATGATGTATGACGGGCTGTTGCGTGTGCCCTGTCTTGTCAGCGGCCCGGGAATTCCTGCGAACAAGGTGATCGACGATCCGGTTGCCAGCACGGATATTCTCGCGACGGCGGCGGATCTTGCAGATGTCGAAACGGGGCCGAACCATGGCCGCTCATGGCGGGATCTGTGGGAGGGCGATGGCTCTCGTGATTTTGCCTTGTCGGAATACGAGGTGGATTCGATCCGGTCCGCAGTTGATCTGGATATGCGCACGGTGCGCAGCAAACGCTACCGGATGACCGTCGACATGTATACCGACACCGGCGAGCTTTACGACATGCAGGAAGATCCTGATGAAATGGTGAACCTGTTTGATGACGCAGGCTCCTCGGGCATTCGCAAAGAGCACATGGACATGATCCGGGCGCGTCCCGATGACATGATTCCGGTCGCGCCGCGCGTTGGCTGGCACTGAATCCGGCATGCCGGATACAGGGCGCGCGGGCTGGGCATCACTGGGCCAGTTCAGTCCGCGGCCCTGTTCTAATTTGTAGCTGCAGCGGGTGCCATCGCCGCGTCACTGATCGTGGCGCGACGGTTTCGGGACCGGACGGCGCAGAACTTTTCGGCATAGGCGAAGGTATCTCGTCATATGCCCGCAATGAGGGGTAAAGACGTTGTATCTGCGTGTAGGTCGCCGCTGGGGGAAACGTCTGTCGCGCGCGGTGCGCTACCGCGAGCGTAACTTGCAGCGTTTCGCGCGCAGCCAGGAACTGGTGCGCATCGCTGTGGCCGTGGTCGCGGGGGCGCTGGTTGGCGTGGCAACGGCCGGTATGTCTGCTGTCGTCAATTATTTGCACGCGTTGAGTTTCGATTTGCCCGATGGCGCACATCTGAGCGCCTATCTTTCGATCAATCCGGTGCGACTGGCCTTGATCCCGGCACTTGGAGGGCTGGCCTTCGGGGCGCTTCTTTGGCACCTGAAAAAACGCAACCTCACAGATATTGTCGACCCGGTCGAAGCCAATGCGCTTTATGGCGGGCGGCTTTCCTTGCGCGATTCAACGCGGCTGACCGGCTTGACCCTTGCCTCCAACGCCTGCGGGGCCTCGGTGGGTATGGAGGCCGCGTACAGCCAGTTCGGCGCGGGCATTTTCTCGACCTTGGGCAGCGCGATGAAGCTGCGCCGCGAAGACCAGCGCAGCATGTTGACCGCCGGAGCCGCCGCTGCAATCGCTGCGGCGTTCAATGCCCCGCTTGCGGGCGCGTTCTACGGGTTCGAACTGGTCCACTCCAGCTATTCCTATCGCACATTCACCCCTGTCCTTGCCGCCTGCCTGTCCTCGGTTTTCGTCGTCAAATATCTTGGATATGAAGCGCCGGTCTTCGTTCTGAACGGCGCTGTGGAAACCGTCGCATCCTATAGCCTCTTCGCGATTCTGGGGATCGTCGCTGCGCTGGTCGGCATCACCGCCATGCGCAGCGCCACGACGATCGAAGGCTGGCTGACCGGCGCCGGTGTGCCGGGCTGGTCACGCCCGGCGATCGGGGGGATCGCGCTAAGCGTGCTGGCTTTCGGATGTCCGCAGATCCTCGGGGCAGGGCATGGGGCGATGCAGCTTCATCTTGACAAGATCCCCGCAACCGCCCCGCTTATTGTCATCCTCGTTTGCAAGATCATCGCCGCCGCACTGTCGCTTGGCGCGGGGTTCAAAGGCGGGTTGTTTTCCTCCTCTCTCTTTATCGGCGTCCTGCTCGGGGCGGTTTTTTCACAGGTGTTGGTGCTGGCTGTCCCGTCGATGGCCGATCAAAAGACGGTGCTGATGCTTGCGGGTATGGCGGCGACCGGGGCGGCGATCGTGGGAACGCCATTGACGATGGTGTTTCTGGTGCTGGAAACCTCGGACAACCTTGATATCGCTTTCGCGACGGTTCTCAGCGTTCTGGTCGCTTCGACATTCGTACGGCTGACCTTTGGCTACAGCTTTTCGACATGGCGTTTCCACCTTCGCGGCCTGCCTTTGCACGGGGCGCAGGATATCGGTTGGGTGTCTGCACTGACTGCGGGGCGGCTGATGCGCTCGGATTTCACATCGGTACCTTTGGAAATGTCGCTCGGGGCTCTGCGCCAAAGGATTCCCCTTGGCAGTCGCAAATGGATTTTTGGCGTGACGAAAGACGGGCGATATGGCGGCATTATCGACGTCGCCGCCGTGCATGATCCCGAACATACCGAGATCGAACAGGTCGTGATCGCCGCCGACATGACCACAACGGAGAATTGCTATGTGCTGCCTTATGAAAGCATATCGACGATCCTGAAGAAATTCGAAGCCTGCGAGTCCGAGATTCTGGCCGTCGTGCAATCTCAGGACTGTCACAAGATCATTGGCTCGGTGAGCGAGGCGTTCTGTCTTAAGCGCTACAGTCAGGAACTCGAGCAGCGGCGCAGCTATGATCTGGGCATGAAGTGACGGGGCCGCGCAAACGCCCCCGCTGGCGCCGGAGACAGCGGAATTAATATCAACCTGGCTCACAAAAATAATGTACTAAAATGCCAAAAGCAGGTACTATCTGTGAGAATAGTAGGAGCAGAATTGTGTCAACGACCACGAAAGACCTGACAAAACCGGAAACCGCCACCCCGAGGCGCGGTTGTGCAAACCTCGACGCAAGGATCGCCGCAATCGAACCTATTCAGGCGCGCGTTGGCGGGCGCAACCAGCTCTTGGTCCGTGTCGAGACCGAAGACGGGCTTGTTGGCTGGGGTGAATCCGGGCTGTCCTCCCGCGAGGTGGCGGTCAGTGAAGTGGTGAAGAATTTCGAAGGATTTCTGCGTGGCAAGGATTCCCGTCAGATCGGACGGATCTGGCAGGAAGCCTATCGCAGCCAGTATTTTGAGGGCGGGCGGATCATTACGGCTGCAATGTCGGCGATCGACATTGCGCTTTATGATCTTCTCGGCAAGCGCCTTGGCGTGCCGGTGTATCAGCTTCTGGGCGGCAAACAGCGCGATATGGTGCCCACATTTGCCTCGTTCATGGCCGATGAAATCGAACAATCACTGGCAGATACCCGCACCCTGATTGATGCCGGATGGGATTGCGTTCGCATTTATCCCAGCGGCTTCGAGAACACCATTTTCAACCCGCGCGCCTCGCTTCAACGGACCGCCGAGACGTTGATCCGCCTGCGTGAAACATTCGGTCATTCGATCTGCATCGGCATTGACCTGCACCATCGCTATACGCCCGCCGAGATCGCAAGCCTGTCCAACATGCTGCCCCGTGGAACGCTTGATTTTCTTGAAGAGCCGATCCGTTCGGAAAGCCCGGAAGCCTATGAAATGCTTCGGACCATGACCGATATTCCCTTTGCCATCGGCGAGGAATTCTCGTCAAAATGGCAAGCCGCACCCTTTATCGAAAAGGGGCTGACGCAATATATGCGCTTTGACATCAGCAATATCGGGGGCTTTACCGAGGCGATGAAAGTCGCGGGCTGGTGCGAGCGTCACTATATCGATCTGATGCCGCATAATCCGCTTGGCCCCGTTTGCACCGCAGCCAGTGTCCATATGAGCGCGGCTGTGGCGAACTTTTCCTGGCTCGAGACCCGCCAGTCCCCGGTCGAGAATCTGGGCTTTCACAATCGAGATATTTTCCCGGTTCAGGCCGAGATGGACGGACCGTGCTATATCGTATCCGATGCGCCGGGACTGGGGATCGAGATTAACGAAGCCGCGCTGCGCGCCTCTGATGTCGGCCACGTTGAATGCCCCCATCTGTCGCGTCCCGACGGCTCTGTCACGAACTGGTAGACCGCACGAACTGATAGACGGGCGGCTGTTGCGAGCGATCAGGACGATTGTATCGCAGCAAGTGCACGCTCCAGACGGGCGGCGGAATCGGCGAGATGGCGTTCCATCTCCTTTTGCGCCGTCTCGGGCTCGCCCGCCTCAATGGCATCGGCAATGCTCTGATGGAACGGAAGCGACGTCAGATTCTGCTGTTTGCCCGGATTGGTGATACGGATGCTCAGCAATAGCCCTGCGTAAATCGCGTTTTCCAGAGCATCGAAATAGCGGTTATGCGCAGCGCGTAAAACGGCCGCATGAAAGCCTGCATCGGCCATCACATAGTCCGAGTTGCGCCCCGCCCCGTCTTGCATGGCCTGCAGCGCCTTGCGAATTGCACTCATGTCTTCCTGGGTGCGCCGCGAGGCCGCAAGACGTGCCGCAAGTGGCTCGATCCCCAAGCGCAGCTCGATCAGCTGCGAAAGATGCTGGTCCGCAAGCGGGACGGCCTGTTTCCATTCCAGCACTTCATGATCGAGGATCTGCCATTTACGCGGCTCTTGCACGCGCATCCCGATCCGCGGACGGACATCAAGCATCCCTTTGGAAATGAGGACGCGCACGGCTTCGCGGATCACCGTACGGCTGACCCCGAACTCTTGTGCCAGCGAAGGCTCATCCCCGAGCGTGTCACCCGGCGCATACTGCCCCGTCAGAATTCGTATTCCGATTGCTTGCGAAACCTGCTGGGGCAACCCGCGCTTCATCGGCGTTTTCAGACCGCCCGGCGTCTCGCCTGCATAAGAATGTTCCACGCGTTCTTCTTTCTTCTGGGCATCCCTGCACCGGAGACGTTTATGATCCGGCGCGTCTGGCTCTTATGCTGCCTAGAGCCGGATGCGGTCAATGGTATAGCCGGGCGCTACGCGAAACCGTCTTGCACACCCAGAGCATGCAAGACGGATCGACGTAGCCACCCGGCCGGTCAACGCCCGCCCAATCAACGCTCGCCCGTCACGCATCTGCCAATGCGAGAAGGCCCGCGCCTAGAATGCGCCGGTTCCCGGTTTTTTGGCATAGACCCGCACCCAGTCGACAAGCATCTTTGCAGGATAACCGTCAACGCTGCCATCAGCATTCACTTTTGGCGCCACGGCGCAGCGCCAGGCTTTGCCAGGACAGGGTTTGTCCTTGGTTCCATAGCGCATGTTCGGCTCCCGCAGCCCCAAGGACAGTGTCACATTCATCGGCAGCCGGTTCCAGTTCGTATTGGGCAGGCTGTTCACTTCCTTGCCGTCAATATACCAGGTCAGGCGATCCGGCGCGACCATCACCCCGTAGGTATGAAAGGCCGCGGCCGGGTCAAAATCCACCTTGACGTTTTTATGGTCGAGATACGGTGCTTGTTGCGCATTGCGGATCCATGTCGGCTTGCCGTTCCTGATGACCTGATAGGGGGCGTGCAGATCCATGATACGGGCGTCGTCGGGGTGCTGCTGCATCTCGACAATATCGACCTCGGAATAGGCAGGATCGCCGTCGGCCTTGCCGACAAACCCGGCAGCCTGATCGGTTTTGAGATTACTATAAAGCCAGAATGCCGGAGCAGAGCCGGGGAACGTATCGACGCCTTTCACGCGCGCTTCGTAATAGCCATAAACCTGATTGGCCTTGGACTGGATGATGCCCGACGAAAAATAGGTGTGTTTCGTAGAGGTCTTGTAATTGCTGTCGCGGATTACTGCGTTCGGCTGGTCGTCAGGGCGCATACGCAACGCCAGCGCGCCGTTTTCAACAGAGACGTTATCGGCGCTCCACGTCCAGATCCCCCAGGACTGCGGCGCGTCGTCCCATTTGCTGGCATCAAGACCAGAGCCGTTGAATTCGTCCGACAAGGCGGGAACAAGGCGCCAATTCCGGCTGTCAGGACCTGCATTGGGTACATTGGCGCTGATATCCTCCGGTCCGGATTGCGCATCGGCTTGTTGGTTTTCCGTCGCACCCGTCGTAATCTGCGTCGACGTCTGCGCGCCCGCAACATGCCCCATGCCCATGACGCCTAGCGCCAATGTGGCCGCAACCGGCATCCATCCGTAATTTCTATTCATCTTTCTCCTCCTCTTTTGAATGCAATCGGGCAGATGTGCCTTACGGTAGCCCGCCGTCTTGAAAGCCGGTCTCGGGCTGCGGACGCCCTCGCCTGTTACGGCTGAATTTTTGCATTCCGCATATCCGACCCGGACTGGTCATTATGGAATGACTGTAGTATTACCATATGATGATTAGATACGTTAAAGGTACAGCGCCCCGCCCTGTCACATTCCTGTGAAGATCCGCTGGAAAATGACCCGGCCCGGTCGCTTGCACGATACGCATGAATGACCCGCCTGCCCCGTAATCGCAGCCGACGCGTTGCGCACCTGATCTTTCCTCGACCGACTTGGAGCTGCCATGACCCGTGCCCCGAATATCATCTTCTTGCTGCCCGATCAGCTGCGTCATGACTTTCTAGGCTGCTATGGTGCGAATTTCCTGTCGACGCCGGCGATTGATGCACTGGCAGCGCAGGGCACGCGATACGAGACCGCAATTTCTCCCTCACCGATCTGCGTCCCTGCGCGGGCATCAATGCTGACGGGGCAGCCAGCACATGAAACCGGCATTCTCAACAACGCGTCCTGGTTGCGCCCCGACCACTGCCAGATGGGCATACACACCTGGCCAGAGCTTTTGGCCAAGGCAGGCTATCAAACTGCCGCGATCGGCAAGATGCATTTCTACCCCTGGGACATCGGGGAAGGCTTCCAGCACCGGGTCATTGCCGAGGACAAACGCCATATCCATGTGCGCGACGACTATCATCACGCTCTATGCGCCGAAGGACACGGCAAACTGCACGGAAAAGAGATGCAAGGCTACGCCGAGACAAAAGGCGCCGCGATCAACCCCTTGCCCGACCACCTGCAACCCGATCGTTGGGTTGCCAACCGAGCGGCAGACTACCTTCGCAGCCTTGAGGGCGACCAGCCCGTTGCGATGATGGTCGGCTTTCCCGGCCCGCATTGCCCCTACGATCCCCCGGCCGATGCGCTTGGCCGGATCGATCCGGCCGGTCTACCCGCCGCCCTGCCGCGCACCGAAGAAAGCGCCAAGGTCTTACCCGAACTCGTTGCCGGATATCGTCAGGATTGGGCAGGGCTGGACTATTCCGACCTGTCGGACGCGCAAATCCGTGCCATCCGGCATCACTATGCCGTCTCGGTCGAACGGCTGGACGAGGATATCGCCATGCTGATCGAAACCCTGCGCGAGACAGGCAGGCTCGAGAATACGATCGTCGTCTTTGCCTCCGATCACGGTGACTATCTTGGCGACTTCGGGCTGATGGGCAAAGGGTTTTTCCACGAACCTTCGATCCGTGTGCCGTTGATCGTTACAGATTTCCGCAAGCCCGAACCACATGTCGAAACCGCGCCGGTTACGCTGGTCGATCTTTTCCCGAGCTTTCTGTCATGGGCGGGCCTGCCCCCGGCGCCGCAATCACGCGGGACCCTGCTTGGGGCTTCCGATAACGATCGCGCCATATTCGGCGTCACCGCGCGTGGCATGATGCTGCGTCAAGGCCGCTGGAAGCTGGCGCGCTATTATGTCGGCAGTGAAGCGCTTTTTGATCTGCAGGCCGATCCGGGCGAGCAGGAAAACCTGATCGAGCAGCACCCCGATATCCGCGCCCGACTGGACAAATTGATGACCACCGAGCTGCTGCGCGGAATGGTGGCCGGACATGCTGACAAGGCTGTCCCTGCATCAAAATCACCGCCCGAGGGGCCGTTTCATGATCCCTATTGGTTGCGCCCCTATCCGGCCCCGATCTCCTGAACGGGTTCAGTCGCAAATATTCTGGGCCTGCGGTTGGCTCGACAGGATGCAGGAGCGCGGCGTCGATGTTGACCATGTGACGCTCATGGCTTGACTGCATTCCAGCAGTTTGACCGGCTCGCAGCATAACTATGTGCAGTAGCAGCCCGTTTCCAGCCTATCTGGAAATTTGAGACAGAACCGCCCTCCGCTTTTCCAACTACAAGTGCGGACCACTTCAAAGGGCGAGGCTCGTCTGCACGCCAACTTCTGCAACACTGGCGATCGGCGTTGTCACGTTAAGCGTTCACACCCCGCCCAAGCGGAGCGCTATCGCACGGCCTCGTTTTTCTGTTGACTAGTATGGTGCGTTTCGCGCAGGCTCTCATTCAAGGGGGAGCCTGCGCGATCATGAACAAAAAATGCCAAGCTGACATATTGGACCTGAAGGCCGCCGTTGGCCCGCAGCTTTATCAGGCGCTTTATAACCGGATCGTGCGCGGGGAGCTCACGCCCGATACGCGCCTGTCCGAGGTCGAGATTGCGTCGGTCTACGGAACCAGCCGGCAGCCTGTCCGTGAAGCGTTCATCAAGCTGGTTGACGCGGGGTTGATCGAGGTGCGCCCGCAGCGTGGCAGTTACGTCCGGCGCATCGATCCGGCGGCGGTCCGTTCGGCCCAGTTTGTACGCGAAGCCGTAGAGGCGGATATCGTGCGATATGTCGCTGCACAAGCCACCCCTGCAATCTGTAAAGAGCTTGAAGCGATGCTCACAGCGCAGGAGGAGGCCGCAGGTATTGAGGATCCTCGCCCGTTCATGGCCTCGGATGAGGCGTTTCACCGCAAATTAGCCGAAATTGCGGAACAGGGTGCGGGATGGGCTTTCTTGCAACCGCTCAAGACGCAGATGGACCGTGTTCGCCATCTAAGCGCCAGCCAGTTTCCACGCCGTGATCTCGTGTTGCAGCATCGTCAGATCGTGGACGCAATCACGGCAGGCGACGGCAATACTGCCGAGCGCCACATGCGCAAGCATTTACGCCGGATTCTTGAAGACCTGCCGAGAGTTGCGGCCTCGGTGCCGGAGTTTTTCGAACTCGGCAAATAAAAACACGCCACTCAAAACAAAGGGAAATAGCATTTCGGGAACGACATGAGACGGCAGAGCCTTGCGGGAGGTTGGGCGCTGCAAAAAATCCAGGGAGGAGATTACGACAATGACGAGAAACCTGATTGGACGCCGTGGGGTGTTACAACTCGCAGGCGCTGCCTTGGCGACGCCGATGCTCGCTCGTTCGCTTTGGGCGCAACAGAAATATGTTTGCAAGATTGCTCATTCAGAGGCGATCGGCTCGCCCTTCACAAATGCTTTCGACAAATGGACCAAGATCCTGAACGAAAGAAGTGAGGGCCGGATCGACGCGCAGCATTTCCCGGCCAGCCAGCTTGGCGGCCTTGCACAGCTTCTGGAAATGAGCCGGATCGGAACGATTCAGGTAACGGCCGCCGGTCCCGATAGCGAAGAGGCCATCGCGCCGGAAATCGCGGCGACCGCAGGCGCACCGGGCTTCATTTACAAGAACGAGGCCCATGTCGATCGCGTATTGCAGGGGGATATCGGCAAGGAAATCAGCCAGATCGCGCGGGAAAAGACCGGCGTGGAATTCATCGCCTACGGTGAAGTCGGCTTTCGCCATCTGCTGACGAAAGAACCGGTGACCGATCTGGCAAGCCTGCAAGGCGTGAAGCTACGCGTGCCGGAAGTGCGGATCTGGGTCGATTTCTGGAAGCTCCTGGGGGCCAACCCGACTCCATTGCCCTATTCCGAGCAGTATTCGGCCCTGTCCACTGGCGTCATCGACGGGTTGGATTCCGATTACTTCTCGGTCCTCGGGTTCAAATGGCATGAGCAGGCCAAGCACATCCTGCCGACCTATCACTGGTTCCTGCCAAAGGCGATCCGGATGAATGCTGCCTGGCTTGATGCGCTGCCCGACGATCTACAGGATCTGTGTCGCACATCGGCCAGAGAAGTGTTCGAAGAGCAGCGCACGATCAATCGCGCCGGCGCGGACAAGGCGCTGGACGAACTCAAGGCGGTGGGCTGTGTCGTTCATCCCTTCCCCGCCGCGGAAAAGGCGAAGTGGGAAGACAAGACGGCGAGCCTCTATGAGACATTCGGCGCAACAAGCCCCGCGACCGCCGAAATGATCGCAAAAATCCGCGCATTGGCCTAGCCGGATCAAACCCCGCTCCAGACATGTTTGGGGGCGGGGTTTTGCTCTCAGTCCGGACAAGCACATCTCGAAAGCAAACCATGACCCAGACCGAATTCCAAAGCGGCACTGTGACGCCGATCCGTTTCTATCAGCTACTGGACCGCTTGATAGAAGCGGTGGTCGTTTTGCTGATGCTGGCGGCCGTCGGCATCGTCACATTGCAGGTGTTTTGCCGCTATGTCCTGAACGCATCATTGCCCTGGCCCGAAGAGGCAGCGCAGTTTCTGTTCGTCTGGGCGGTGTTTCTAGGACTGGCGCTTTTGACCTTTCGTGAGCGCCACATCGCGATTTCGTTGTTTGTGCCCAAGATGTCGCCGCGGGTCCAGACGGGGCACGCCATCTTTTTGCGGGTCGTTTCGGCGGCGGCCTGTATCGTTCTGGTGACTCACGGCATTGATTTCATGAACCGGTCGCTTCAGGTTCTGCCCGCGCTGCGTGTGCCGCTGAAATACCTGTTCATGGCGGTTCCGGCGGGCGGCGTCCTCGGGTTGGTTTTTCTCTCCGCGCCGCTGCCCGGTCGCGCATGGTGGAGCGGGTTTCTTGTGCTGATTGGCGGGCTGGCGCTTTATGCGGCAATGCGCTGGGGTGGCCATGCGGTCTTTGCCGCAACAAGTAGCACCACCGTGTTGATGACCTTCTCGCTGCTGTTGATCTTTGCCGAGGTTCCGATTGTCTTTGCGCTGGTTGTCGGCTCGTTTGCTGCGCTGGCGCCCTTACCCCCGCTGATGCTGGTGACGATCACGCAGAATATGTCAGGGGCGCTCAACTCTTTTACGCTACTGGCTATCCCCTTCTTCATTCTGGCCGCTGCGGTGATGAATGCGGGCGGGGTGACCACGCGGATCGTTGACCTCGCCTATCATCTTGTCGGCCATTTGCGTGGCGGGCTGGGGCAGGCAAATATCGTGACAAATGTGATGCTGGCCGGGGTTTCGGGATCATCGACAGCTGATGCATCCGCGACGGCGAAATTGCTGGTGCCGCAGATGGAAAAGCACGGCTACGACCGGGCGTTTTCCTGCGCGCTTACGGCCTCGGCCTCGACACTTGCCAACCTGATCCCGCCTGGTCTGGGCTTGATTATCTATGCCGCCCTTGCCTCTGTTTCGGTCGGTGCCCTATTTGTTGGCACGATCATTCCCGGGCTGATGATGGCGCTCGCATTGTCGGTTGTGGTCTGGCTGGTGTCGGTTCAACGTGGCTATGGCGGGGAAAGAAAGCGCTCCGGTCGTGGCAAGGTCGGGCGGGCCTTTTTGCTGGCCACCCCTGCGCTTTGTCTGCCCGTTCTTATTGTCGGCGGCGTGCGCTTTGGCGTTTTTACCGCGACCGAGGCAGGTGCGATCGCCTTTGTCTTTGCCCTCTTTACCGGTGCGTTCATCTATCGCGGGCTGACGGCGCGAAACCTCACAGGGGCGTTCAAAGAAGCCGTAGAAGACACCGTGGCCGTGGCCGTGATCATCGCCGCCTCGTCGCCTTTTGCGTGGATATTGACGTTCGAACAGGCCCCGCAAAAAATTGCGAGCTGGCTGGGAGCGTTGACCGGAGATCCGGTCGTTTTGCTCTTGCTGATCAACCTGTTCCTGATTTTCGTCGGCCTGTTCATCGAGATGATCGCCGCGATGGTCATCCTTGTGCCGATCCTTGTGCCGGTGGTGATGGCTGCTGGCGTGGATCCCTTGCAGTTCGGTATCATCATGGTGATGAACCTTGTGATCGGGGCGCTGACACCCCCCTTGGGGGTTCTGGTCTTTACCACCGCTCGGGTCGGTGGCGCGCCCTCCTCTGCGGTTTTTCGCGCCATTCTTCCGTTCATTGCGGCACAGCTTCTGGTTTTGATCCTGATCACCGCCTTTCCGCAACTGACACTGCTACCGATCACTTTGTTCGGCCCATAAGGAGGTCTTCATGTCCGAGAAACCAATCGCACGACTGGCTGTTATCGGCCTAGGTATGGCGACCAGACCTCATCTGGATGCGCTGGAACAATTGCGCGGGACAGTTGCGGTTTCAGGTGTGTTCAACCGCAGCCCCGCCAAAGCCGAGGCCGTGGCCAGACAGTTCGGCTTTGCCGTGTTTGACTCGCTGGAGGCAATCGCCGCAGATCCCGCCACCGATGGTATCATTCTGGCAACGCCGCCCAATCAACGCGCAGAGATTGTCGCCATGATGACAGCCGCGGGCAAGCATATCCTGATGGAAAAGCCGCTAGAGCGGACGCTGCACGCCGCGCAAGACATTGTAACCCGGTGCGAAACGGCGGGTGTGACGCTGGGTGTCGTGTTCCAGCACCGGTTTCGCGCGGCGGCCCTGCGGCTTCGAGAATTGGTGAATGATGGCAGCCTTGGAGAACTGGCACTGGTGCGCGCCGAAATTCCGTGGTGGCGTGATCAGGCCTATTATGATGTGCCGGGGCGAGGCACACTAGAGCGCGATGGCGGCGGCGTTCTGATATCACAGGCGATTCATGTGCTTGACCTGATGCTAAGCCTGACTGCCCCGGCGCAATCGGTTCAAGCGATGACCGCGACAACCGCCATGCACGAGATGGAAACCGAAGATTTCGCCACGGCCGGGCTCCGCTTTGCCAATCAGGCGGTCGGGTCTGTCGTCGCCACGACGGCAACCTATCCCGGCGCGATCGAAAGCCTTGTGCTCGACGGCACGAAAGGGACCGCCGTTCTAAAAGGTGGCGCGCTGCATGTGTGCTGGCACGACGGCACACGCGAAGAGTTGGGGGAACCCTCGGGCACTGGTGGCGGCGCGGACCCGATGGCGTTTCCTTGCGACTGGCATCGCGACCTCATCCTTGATTTTGCGCAAGCCATCCAGACGGGTCGCCCTCCCGCCATCACGGGACGCGAAGCGCTGCGCGTCCATGCGCTGATTGATGCGATTACGCGATCCGCCCGGACCGGCAAACAAGTAGAGGTGCAAAAAGTCTGATGCAGAAAATTCGCTTTGCTGCCCTTGGGATGGATCATCGCCATATCTATGGCATGACACAGGGCCTGCTGGATGCGGGCGCCGAACTGGCCGGATGGTGGACACAAGGCGCGCCACCGCCTTTGGAGGGCTTTATAAAACGCCATCCGACAGCTCCGCGTCTGGAATTGCAGGCAATCCTGGAAGACCCCGAAATCGCGCTGGTGCTGATCGCTTGTCGCCCCGACCAGCGGGCGGATCTGGCGATTGCGGCGATGCGCGCGGGCAAGGATGTGATGACGGATAAACCGGGCTGCATCTCGCAGGATGAACTGCGCCGTCTGCGTGACGTGGTGCAAGAGACCGGCCGCATCTGGTCGGTGAACTTTTCCGAACGCTTTGAAGTGCCTGCGGTGACGGTTGCAACGCGCCTCGTTCAAGAGGGGGCGATCGGGCAGGTGATCCAGACAGTTGGTCTTGGACCGCACCGCCTGAACGCGCCCTCCCGTCCCGACTGGTTCTTTGACGCGCGCACCTATGGCGGTATTCTCACCGATATCGCCTCACACCAGATCGAGCAGTTCCTGCATTTCACCGGCTGTGAAGATGCAGAGATCGCCATGGCGTCTGCCGGAAATTTTGCCAATCCAGAGCATCCGAATTTTCAGGATTTTGGCGAAATAGTGCTGCGATCCGGATCGGCGCACGGTTATATCCGGGTTGACTGGTACACCGCAGATGCGCTGCCCAACTGGGGCGACGGGCGGTTGTTTATAAGCGGCACGCAAGGCACAATCGAGCTGCGGAAATATACCGATGTGGCGGGTCGTCCCGGCACCGACCACCTGTTTTTGGTCAATGGAACCCGCTGTGAATATATCGACTGCGCGAATGCAGACCTGCCATATTTCGGAAATCTTCTGGAAGATATCCGCGAGCGCACGCAAACAGCCTGCCCGCAGGCCCGGACCTTCCGCGTTTGTGAACTGGCAATGGCGGCGCAGGCTATCGCAGAGTCAGCCCCGTAACGCCTGTCCCTTCCGGGGACAGGCGGCCCGAGACGACACATCTAGCGCGCAATAATTGCACCGGGTTGGGCAATCACCTCAAGCGCGCGGTTATGGGCGCAAGCAAGACATTGATCGCCAGAGGCACCTTGCAGATATGCACCAAGCCAGGCGCCGTTGAAACTGTCCCCCGCTGCCGTCGTATCCACCACCGAACGCGCAGCGGGCAGATCCAGCGGCGCGGCGCTCGGGTCCAAAGATATCGGCCCGCGCGCGCCCATCTTCAGCGCCCCTTCGCGCACTCCCCAGCCATTAAGCCGGGTGCGCACCGCTTGTGCATCAGTGTCACCGAACAGCGCCATTTCGTCATCCAGCGAGGGCAACGCGATATCGCTGATGCGCCAGGCCGCCTCGGTCACCGCGCGCGCGGTCTGCGCATCTTCCCACAGGCCCGGACGATAGTTGGAATCAAAAGCCACGCGGGCGGGATGCGCAGCCAGATGCGCCAAGAGCGACAGGCGCACCGGATGGGGCAAGATCGCCAGCGTGATCGCGCTGAGATAGATCAGATCGACACCGTCAAGCTGCGCGAACCCGTCTTCGAACAGGCAGCGCGCGGCGGACTGATCACGCCAATAGGAAAAGCTGCGCTCGCCCCGCTCGTCCAGCGCAATCGCATAGATTCCGGGGAGACGCTCGGGATGGCGGGCGATACGCGCGCAGCCCACATCTTCGGAGGCGATAAAGGCGCTCATGCGATCTGACACCGCATCACGCCCCAGCACGGTCACGAACTCGACCTGCGTCTCGGGTCCAACAGCGCGCGCAAGATAGATCGCGGTATTGAGCGTATCGCCCGCATAACCGATCTGCTGTTGAGGGCGATCGAAGGACAGCTCCACCATCGCCTCGCCCACGCAGGCCACAACCGTTTTCTTGCTCACATCACCACTCCGTTGTTTTAAATTCGAATTGTGACTCCGACGGCCCCGGACCGTCCAGACGCAGGCCGCACCCGGCCCTCACTGGCCGCGCGTTCCCGCTTAGCGCCCGCGCAGCCCCGCAATGACGCCGCGCAGTTCGGCCAGCCCGCGCATCCGCCCGATCAACGGATAGCCGGGAAAGGACCCGCGCGCGGCGTCGCCCAGCAAGGCATGACCGTGATCGGGGCGAAACGGGATCTGTGCGTCCGCGCGCCCCTCTTCGACGCGGCGCGTTTGCTCGGCCAGCAGCACCGCGATCACCGCAACCATATCGGTATCGCCCGCCAGATGCGCCGCCTCCTCAAAGCTGCCATCAGGGTCTTTGCGCACATTGCGCAGATGCGCGAAATGGATGCGCGGCGCAAAGCGCGCGGCGATCGCGGGCAGGTCATTGGCGGGATTGGCCCCCAGCGATCCGGTGCAAAGCGTCAGCCCGTTGGCGGGGCTGTCATGGGCGTTCAGGATCCAGTCGATATCCTCGCCATCGGACACCACGCGCGGCAGGCCCAGAATGTCGCGCGGCGGATCGTCGGGATGCACGCCCAAACGCAGGCCCAGATCTTCGGCCGCCGGGATCACCTCATCAAGGAAGCGTTTGTAATTGCGCCGGATTTCGTCGCGACCAATGCCGTCATACAGCGCAAGCTGGGCGCGCAGACCGGCAATATCATAGCGGTCATAAGCCCCCGGCAGCCCCGACATGATCGCGTGCAACAGCGCATCGCGCTGCGCCTGCGTCGAGCCTTCGAACCAGGTTTTGGCGCGCGCGCAGACCTCGGGGGAATAATCATCCCCGGCCCCCTCGCGCCCCAGCATGTGGATTTCAAACGCGGCCATCCGGTAGGCCTCAAAGCGCAGGCTGGTGCCGCCCGCCGCGAGCGGATGGGCCAGCTCGGTGCGCGTCCAGTCCAGCACCGGCATGAAATTGTAGCAAATCGTGGTGATGCCCTCGGCGGCGAGATTGGCCATCGACTGGCGATAATTGGCGAATAGCGCGCTCAGATCGCCATCGCCGCGCTTGATGCGCT
Organism: Thioclava indica; assembly: GCF_000714545.1. GTDB lineage: Bacteria > Pseudomonadota > Alphaproteobacteria > Rhodobacterales > Rhodobacteraceae > Thioclava > Thioclava indica. The sequence goes on along the minus strand of NZ_AUNB01000095.1, from coordinate 882 downwards.
CGTGGATCGGCAGGCTTTCAACGACCTGCCATTGCAACCCCGCGGCCTCGATCCGGGCGCGACGCTCTGCAATCGCGGCGCGCGGCCAGACCTCTCCATAGGCTATCTCGTGCAGCGCGCTCACAATGCCGGACGCGCCGGTTTGCGCGATTTCGGACAGCAAGATCGTGTCCAGTTCGGGGCCATACCAGCGCCAGCTTTCGATCATTGGATACCCTCCCGTGCCGCGACGAGCGCGCCTTTTGCAACCAGCGTTTGATAGGCAGCCGTGACCGGATTTACCAGCACCGCCGCCAGTGCTGCGGGAAACACCGCACGCTGCGACAACAGGGCGGCGACCTTGCCCGCGGGATCGGGAGCGCTGTCAGATAGCGCGCGCAACTCGGCCGCCAGCGGGTCTTTCACCTCGATTGGCTGGCCGGCCTCATCGACACCCCCGACATAGCGCATCCAGGCCGCAATCACGAGCATCAGCCCCGGACAGTCGCGCCCGGCCTGCAAGGTCTCGGTGACGGTGGCAAGAATGCGTTGGGGCAGTTTCTGGCTGCCATCCATCGCGATCTGCCATGTCCGGTGACGGATCGCGGGATTGGCATAGCGCGCCGCAAGGGCCGTTGCATAGTCAGTCAGCGAAACACCGGGGGGCGGGGTCAGCGCGGGGATGATCTCGGCGCGCCACAGATAGTTGACGAAATCCGCCAGCACCGCATCGCCCATCGCATCGGCAATCGTTTCATGCCCCGCCAGATAGCCCAGATAGGCCAGCGCGCTATGGGTGCCGTTCAGCATTCGCAGTTTCATATGCTCGAACGGGGTGACATCGGCCACCAGTTCGGCACCGGCCGCACCCCAATCCGGGCGCGCCCCGTCAACGAAATCATC
>NZ_AUNB01000094.1 GCF_000714545.1 Thioclava indica | reverse complement strand
GCGGGTCTCTGAGGCGCTGGCCCATGACGGCTTTCCCGAACTGCGCGATATCTGGTATGATCGCGAGGGCGGCAAGCCGTGTTTTCACTTGCAAAGCAGTGTCTTCCAGACCGCCGAGTTTCTGGTGATCGCCAATTTCTACTACCAGATCAAGACCAAGCGCGGCGGTGATGGCACATGGCTCGCGCCCAAGAATATACACAAGATCATCCATTGGGCGGGCAGCTTCAAGATGCTGCTGGGGCAGGGGCAGGCGGACTACCTTGTGACCCTGCGCCACCCGCTGCCCGCCGCGACCTCGATTGCCGAAAAAAGCGGAGGTCTGCCCGAGGATCTGTGCTTTCCCGCCACCCATCCGCGCAGCGCGATCGAACGTTGGGTGCTCAACGATCTGATGATTCTGGGCAGGCCCGAGGCCGCGATCGCCGCACTCAGTTGTTTCGAGGCCGTGCAGATCAGCTGGCGCCTGTTTCACGGGCGCATGGCCAGTTCGGGGCTGTTCTTGGGCAATCGCGACGAGATCACCCTGCTACCCTATGGCCGCGATGCGCTTGAAGGCGCGATCCGCAGCTATCGCGCCCGCCGTGACAAGCCCGCGCCTCCCGAACCGCTGTTGATCCACGACAAGGCCGAGGCCTTCCCCGACTGGCACGCCCCGACCAATGCAGCCGTCGCGCAGATGTCAGGCTACTGGCGCTCGCTGGAGCTGAATTTTCCCGAGCTGACGCTGGAGTGAATGAAGCGCTGTAGGGCGGCTATTTGGCAGCCCCCAAAGTCTCGCCGATTGTGACTTTGAGAATCGTGAATTTCGCAGTCGCAGTGAAAGTCCGCAATGTCGGGCTGCACCGCAGCGGCCAGAAAAAGCGAACAGCGGCTGTGGGTCGTTCTTACCGCAGCATGCCTCGTAGGGAGGAGACTTTGCAAAGGATGCTATCTGTGCATTGCTGACCTTGGTGCGCAGCACAGCATGTGGGTTTCGGTCTGCTAGGGCTTGAATGGACGCTTTTGCCTGTCTGGCAGAGAACTCTTCGCAGATGCAGCTAACGGCAACTCCCCCGCCATACTGATTTTCTCGGCCTGTTCACTCGGCACAAGGAATGTCTCGAGTGAGCTGCGTCCAATCCAGACGCATACGTCAGTCGGAGGAGGCTGGACGAAACCCGATCGTAAACGGTGCGCCGTTCACACCG
>NZ_AUNB01000093.1 GCF_000714545.1 Thioclava indica | reverse complement strand
GAATGCGCAATGGGGGGCCGGGCGCGTTGCGCGGTACCTGCCCGATGGCGGCTTTGATCGTGCGGTTTTTGTCGGCGGGCGGCACAGTTCTTGCCCCGCCTTTGGCGGCCCCGATTTCCGCCAGCTTCTTGTCATCACCGCACAAGAAGGCATCGCCAACCCCGATGCCGCGCAAGGCTGTGTCTTTTCGCTGGAGGCACCCGATGCCGGACGCGCAGAGCCTCGCGTCCAGATGTAACGCTGTGATTGCGCGGGCCGACTATCAGCATGCCATTCAGGCACGATGCGCGGTTCACGCCAGTCACATAGACCATCGCGTCCAAGCTGCGGGGCGCAGGATCGCGGCCCTACCACACATCCGGGTCGATGCCCTGCGCCTGCAACGCTGCGAACTTGTCTTGCAGGAACCTCTGGAACGGCTGGTCGCGATAAGCGCCGCTCGCGACATATTCGAGACCCGAGAGATGGTGGAAGGGCTTGAAATATCCGGGCATGCGGAACGCCTCGGCTTGGCGTAAATCGTCTGCACCCGCATTTTGGGGTGGAATCAGGATCTGCGTCGGCGTGAAATTCACGAACCATTTCTGCGCAAGGGCGCGCTCTTCTAGCGCCTCGCCATCGAAATCCACGACCGCGCGCGCGCCCCAAAGGTCGAGTTGCACGACGATGAAGCTGGCATTGATCAACTCGATGAGTTCACGGCGCTGGAAATTGACCAGATGCATCTCGCGGCAATAGGGGCAGCCGCGTTGCTCAAACAGAACAATCAGCCCCTTGCCCTCTGCGGCGGCTTCGTTCAGATCGTCGCCGAGATCAAGGAAGCTGTCGTGAAAAAACGACTGCTGGTAGAGGCCACCATCTCCCATGACGGCCTCGGCCCGCACAGCTTTTGGCAGCAGACCTGCGGCAGCGACCCCCGCCATCAGGGTGAAAATCTCGCGTCGGTTCATCGCAGTTTCCTCCCTTTTCCGCCACGCATGTTAGCACAGATTGACCGATCCGCGAAAAATGTGCGCGCTGTAGATGGGATCGCGCGAGATAGCGCATCCACTGTGCCCGGATCGGCGTCGCGGCCAGCGCCAGTTGCGAGGCATAAACCGAGGCTGCCAGAGCTTGACCAAGCCGCGAGCTGCAGTCACTTGGAATAAGTCGTGATCCTCTGAGCTCTGGGGGGTAGGGTGCGAAGAATGTCGTGCGTCCCAGAAGTCGGTTTAGATGCCGATTTCAAGCGCTGCGATTTGGGCGACGCGCGCGGCGTTGTCGGGC
>NZ_AUNB01000092.1 GCF_000714545.1 Thioclava indica | reverse complement strand
GATCAACGCGAAAAGTTGAGACGAGATGAACACCAGTGGCCGGTTGATATCGAATGGCCGTGTCCGATGCCGTGCGAGGCGGCTAGGTGCCAAACGTCATTGAGACGGCACGTCATATATCGGTCATTCATTCACCGCCGCATCCCGTGGCGCAGCGTTCGCGAGATGTCCTAAGGCGGCGTGATTTTAAGGTGGTGTAATTTTACGGGGGGAAGCGCATGTCAGGGGACGTTCTAGAGCATCAGCTGTCCCCACTCGGGGTTGGCGCGACGCCGTAATCGTGCGCGGCAACAATTTCACCACGGCCTCCCTATGCAATCGCCCCCAACTGCGGATCCTGGGCCGAGATCGCCTGAATGATCCGGTTCACGTGTCTGTTTGCCGTCATTTCGGGTTTCCACACGAGACGGTGAGCAATCTGCGGCGCGTCGGGAAGTTCGAGGAAATCGTAACCACTCTGCCCCACGGCGGCTTCTTTCGGCAGAAACGAGCAATATCCGTGCTGCTCAACCAGGTTTGCGATAAGCGTCATGGATTCCACTTCAATCATGCTGTGAAACTGGATATCTTTCTTCTGCATCCAGTCGTCAATGAGAATGCGTAGGCTGTTGTGTCGGCTGGGCAGGGCGAAGGGCTGGGTCTGCGCGACCCTCAATGCCGGGAGTTCCTGTTTCTGTGTTCGTTTCATGGCAATGCGCAACGGCATCCGCGATAGTTCAAGGCTCTCGAACTGGTCGGGCACATCGGGCGTGTCGACGATGGCGCAGTGGAGTTCGTTTCGATTTAGGCGTGCGAAAAGCTGGTCCGTCGTGTCGGCTGAAATTTTGATTTGGGCGCGGGTGTAACGCCTGCGCCATGTCTCGCAAAGATCGCACAAACGTCTACATAGCGCGCTGGATGTGGTGAATGGCGCGACGGTGCCCAGATGGGTGGTAGTCACTTCGCGGCGGAACAGAAGATCGCCGCGCTGGATGAGACTCTCGCAAATGTCGCTCAGTTGCAGCGCGCTCTTGTAAAGGACCGTCGCCTTGGGAAGATGGTCTAGCCCGCTGGCCTTACGGATGAATAGCTGCGTGTTGAGAATGGTTTCCAGCTCGGACATCTGTTTGGACAGTTGCGGCTGAGAAAGCTGCAACGCCGCCGCCGCCGCGCGGATGCTGCTGAATTCGTAGACCGCGACGGCGCGCAATATTAGGGCCGGTGAGATCTTTAGCGAGCGGCATTCGACGAGGAAGTCGCGCAATCTGTCCCTGTCTGCCAGCAGTTCCTCCATCTCGTCGCGCACGGAGTTCATGTCGATCGGCTGGCCC
>NZ_AUNB01000091.1 GCF_000714545.1 Thioclava indica | reverse complement strand
AGCTGGAATTGGCGCGGTGATCGCCGATGCGGTAATGGCGATGCGGGTGACCGGGTTCGCTGATGATCCCGGCATTATGCCCGCCGCTGGTCAGCAGGAAGGTGACATCAACATCGCTCAACAGCGTGGCTTTGTAGACCGAGTGCCAAGGCGCCACGTGATCGCGCTCGGCCCCGACGGCAAAGATCGGCGTGGTGATATCGGGCGGCGCGACAGTAACATCGCCCAGCTCAAACCGGCCTTGCGAGAAGTCATTATCGAGAAACAGCTTTTGCAGATATTGCGAGTGCATCTGATAGGGCATCCGGGTGGCATCGGCATTCCACGCCATCAGATCGTTGATCGGGCGGCGCTCGCCCATCAGATAATCATGCACGACGCGCGACCAGATCAGATCGTTCGCGCGCAGCATCTCGAATGCGCCCGCCATTTCGCCCGCATCCAGATAGCCGCGCTCGGCCATCATGTCCTTGAGAAAGGCGACCTGACTGTCATCGACAAACAACAGGATCTCGCCCGCCTCGGTAAAATCCATCTGCGCGGCAAACAGCGTCAACGTTGCCAAACGATCCTGCCCGGTCTTGCCCAGCAGCGCCGCCGCGAGCGACAAAAGCGTGCCTCCGATGCAATAGCCCACGGCATGCACCTTGGGCCCCGGCACGATGGCCTGCACCGCATCCAGCGCAGCCAGAACGCCTTTTTCCACATAGGTCTGAAGGCTGAAATCGCGCTCTTCTTCGTCGGGGTTTATCCACGAGATCATAAAGACCGTGTGGCCCTGTTCGACCAGATAGCGCACCATCGAATTCTTCGGGCTCAGATCAAGAATGTAGTATTTCATGATCCAGGCGGGCACGATCAGGATCGGCTCGGGATGCACTTTTTCGGTGCTCGGCGTGTATTGGATCAGCTCGATCAATTCGTTGCGATAGACCACCTGTCCGGGCGTCACGGCGACCTCATGGCCGGGGCGGAAATGCTCGGCCCCTTCGGGCGGTTTGCCTTCGGTTTCGCGCATCAAATCCGCAAAGAAATGCTGCGCACCTGTGATCAGGTTCTGACCGCCGGTCTCGCGGGTGCGTTCAATGACCTCGGGGTTTGTGGGCAGGAAATTGGACGGGGAGATCATATCAAGCCACTGCCGGACCCCGAAATTCACCACATCAAGATGATGGCTTGAAACGCCTGCGATCCCTTTGGTCAATTCATCCCAGAGCTGCTCGGTCGCAAGGAAGGACTGGGCATAGGCGGCGTAGGGCCATTTCCGCCACGCCGGATCGTCAAATCGATGATCCTCGGGGCGCGCAGCGATCGGGGCCTCGCCCTCTTTGGTGTGATCCACCGCCAGCGCCGAGAGATACCCCGCCAG
>NZ_AUNB01000090.1 GCF_000714545.1 Thioclava indica | reverse complement strand
TTTCAGCCACATTTCCGCCCTACCAAAATCGAGTGGGCAGGGCTGAAACCAAAAACACACGCGATAAAGCGGCGTGATCTGCACCACATCGAGACAATTGAGGCGGTAGATTAGAGCGCGGGAGCCATCAAGTGATTTTGGGTTATATCGTTATAGGCGTTTTTGCAGGGCTCAGCGCCTTTGTCGTCGCTTTGCTGAAGGGGTATTCGTTCTTTTCCGCTGTTGGATTGTACATGCTGGTCGGCTCGACAGGTACACTTGGCGCAGCGCTGGTCTTCTTTGCCGTCGATAGCGTCATGCGCCGGATCAGACGCCAGCGCACAACCTCCTCAAGCGCACCGCACAAGGCAGACGCGCTCCCCGCCGGCCCGAGCGAATGGATGCCCGGCGCGGCCACGAGCGGCGCAATTCGCATTCTGGTGGTCGATGACGATCCCTTCATCCGTGACATCGTGCCGACCATCGCTCAGAACGTAGGATTTGCCGATATCACAGTGGCCGCAAGCGCCGAGGATGCGCTTGATATCGTCGCCGCAAGCCCGAGCCCGTTTGACTGCCTGTTGCTTGATATCCAGATGCCGGGCATGGACGGGATCGAGCTTTGCGCCCGGATCCGCAGTTTTGCCGCCTATAAGGACGCGCCGATCCTCATGCTGACCGGGATGCGCGACATCGAAAGCCTCGGGAGCGCCTACAAGGCGGGTGCTACGGATTTCGTGACCAAACCTTTCGAAATCGCCGCCTTCGAAAATCGACTCAAATCAGTGCATAAGCATTGCACGCTGCGCCGCAACGAGCGGCTGGCCGCGATTGCCGACGGCATCCCGCGCCAGAACAAGACCGGCAAGGTGGGGCTGTTCGACACGCTGGTTCATGGCGCCCTGCCGAATCTGATCGACCACCAGTCGCTACACAACTACCTGCGCCAGATGCCGGCCTCCGCCACGACACAAGCCCGCGTCACCGCCTTCAAGATCGACCAGCTCGACCTGATCTATCAAAAGTCATCTTCGGCGCAATTCCTCGCCCTTCTCTCGGAAATCGCCGAAAGCACTGCCAAGATCTTTGCTTCCAACGGGTTTCTGATTGCCTATTTCGGCAATGGCATCTTCGTCACCGTCACCAACCAGCCCCGCGACATCGGCGCGGTGGAATTCGAGATGGAAACCGGACGGCTGCTGAACAACCGGCTCGCAGCGCTCGCGGCTGATCTCAAGATCGCATTCCACGTTGTGGTGGGCGCATCGGTGCAACCGCCCGCCCGCGCGACCAATCGCGCCGAGACCACAATCCAGCAGGCCCTTGGCACGGTTGAGGCGCGTTTCAGCTCCCCGAGCCGCGCCGCACTGCGCCTTCTGGGCTAAGACACCCCCCTGCCCCGT
>NZ_AUNB01000089.1 GCF_000714545.1 Thioclava indica | reverse complement strand
GAGCTATGGTTGAATCTGGGTGACGCGGCCTGATCAGGCGGCGCTGGTTTTTGTGGCGTCTGTCACCTCGACGCCGTTTCGGAACTTGATGCCTTCGATGACTTTCGGCAACTGATTTCTGCCGTTGAGCCGGCGCCATGATTTCGCGGCGGCCTGGATCAGGGTAAAGACCATCAGCTGGGCGGTTTTCTGCGACAGGGCGCCCTTGGTGCGCACGGTTCGATGTCGAACGGTGGCGAAGACGCTCTCAATCGGGTTGGAGCTGCGCAGATGGTCCCAATGCTCGGCCGGGTAGTCGTAGAATGCCATGAGCGCATCGCGGTTCTTCGTCAGGCAGGTGACCGCCTTGGGATACTTTACGCCGTATTTTTCCTCGAAGACATCCATTGCCGCCAGCGCGTCGGCGCGGGTTTCGGCGTGCGAGATGTCGTGAAGGTCGGATTTCACCGCAGGGGCCATCGACTTGGGAAACGCGTTCAGCACATTGCCGATCTTGTGGACCCAGCAACGCTGATGCCGGGTGTCCGGCCAGATCTGGTCCAGCGCCTTCCAGAAACCCAAAGCTCCGTCGCCCACGGCAATTTCGGGTGCCATGGCCAGGCCGCGCGCCTTGATGTCGACCAGCAATTCACGCCAACTTTGCGTGCTCTCGCGGGTGCCAACCTGAAAGCCGAGCAGTTCCTTCTTTCCCTCCGGCGTGGCTCCGATGATCACCAGCATGCACTCGGCCTGAGGCTCCATCCGGGCCTGGAGGTAAACCCCATCGGCCCAGATGTAGACGTAGCGGCGCGCCGAAAGATCACGCTGCTGCCATGCGTCGTAGGTGCCCTGCCAGCCCGCGGTCAGCCGCGTGATCGCTCCGGGTGAAAGGTTCGCGGCCTCCGGACCCAGAAGCGCGCTCAGCGCCTCCTGGAAATCGCCGGTCGATATGCCCCGAAGGTAAAGCACCGGCAGCAGCGTATCGAGGCTGCGCGAGCGCCGCGCCCATTTTGGCAGGATGTTCGAGGTGAAGCGCACCCTGTCTTCGCCCGACGTGTCGCCTGCACGGTCGCGCACTTTCGGTCGTTGAATATCGAGCGCGCCAATCCCCGTCTGAATGGGTCGTTCGGGGCCGTGTCCATGCCTGACCACTCGCCGACGCCCGTCAGCCAATGTCACGTCGGCGAAACTGGCGACAAAGGCATCAGCCTCCGCCTTCAGCGCCTCGGCCAACATGCGCCGCGCGCCTTCGCGAGCAATCTCGGTCAGCGGGTCCGAGATGGAATCTGGCTGGTGAAATGGAATGATCATGGTATCGTCTTTCATGGCGTATCGCTCCTTTCCTGGAGGTTCTGGCAGGCTCAACACCCGCCACGATACGCCGCCCTTCAAAGGACGCCATCACCCAAATTCTGGCATAGCTC
>NZ_AUNB01000088.1 GCF_000714545.1 Thioclava indica | reverse complement strand
GAGGGCGCGCGCCTTTTGCGAAACGGTCTCGGCGCTATCACCGGGACGGTAAATCGCGCCGCCAATGCCGAAACCCGCAGCCCCGGCGCGCTGCCAATCGGCCATATTCTCAACCGAGACCCCGCCCACGGCATAAAGCGCCATCTCGCGCGGCAAGACCGCAGACATCGCGCGCAAGCCCACCGGCCCGATCAACTCACCGGGAAACAGTTTGAGCGCATCCGCCCCCGCAGCAATTGCAGCGAACGCCTCGGTCGGGGTCATTACGCCGGGATAGCTTTGCAGCCCTGCAGTCTTGGTTTCGCCAATCACCGCTGGATCGCAATTGGGCGACACGATCAGCCGCGCCCCCGTGGCCGCGACGTCGCGCACCTGCTCGGGGGTGAGCACAGTGCCCGCGCCGATATCGGCCTGCGTGCCAAAACGATCCACCATCGCCTTGATGCTGGTCAGCGGATCGGGCGAGTTCAGCGGCACCTCGATGCGGGTGATGCCGGCCTCAATCAGGGCTTGGGTGACAGGCAGCGCGTCGGGCGGGGTGATCCCGCGCAGAATGGCGATTAGGGGGCGGCTCATGGGCAGGCTCCGATGGTTTGCCAGGCGGCGTGCAGCCCGGCGAGGGTGGTGGGTTCGGTCGGGAAATCTTGCGTCTTCACGCCATTCACGCCCAGCGCGCGGGCGTAAAGCGCGGCGAGCTTGGGGTTGCCGATCAACGCGGCAGACTGGCCAGACCAAAGCTCGCGGGTCGCGGCAAGTTCCCAGCCGATCAGCAAGCCCGACAGGCGCGCGGCAGCACTAACCGGATCAAGATTGTTGAGCAATGCGCCTGCGCGCAAAGCGAATAGCCCGCCATAGGCGCTTGCGGGGTCGGCCAATGCCTCGGCGCAGGCGGCATCAAAAGCGGACAGATCCGAGCCGTCAGCATCCAGCGTATGGCGCAGCACCGAATGCTGCGAGAGCAACTCGAACAGCTCGCCCGTCATGCAGCTTTGAAACCGCTCGATCCGGCCCGCGCGCAGCCGCACCCATTTGGTATGCGTGCCGGGCAGACAAACAACGCCATCAAAATCGGGGGACTGGGCCAGCAGCCCCGCGATCTGCGTTTCTTCGCCGCGCATAACATCGGGCGGATCATCTTGGCGAAGACCGCAGGCGATATAGACCGGGCGGGCGGCGTGATCTGGCACCAAGATTAGTTGCGCGCGCGGATCGGTCGGTGTCGCGCGATAGGGCGCCTCGGCCCAGCCTTGACGCGAGCCGACCATGCCGCAGGCGATCACCGGAAGCCCCGACAGATCAGTGTCAAACTGCGCGATCTCGGCTTCCAGAACGGGACCGAATTGCGCAGGCTCCAGCCGCCCCATCCCCTGATCACAACTGCGCTTGGACAGCACCTTGTCGCCGTGCATCACCCAAAGGCGCAGATGCGTCGTGCCCCAATCCGCAGCGATCCAGTCGGGGCTTTCGTCGGCTTCCAGAGCTGTCATAG
>NZ_AUNB01000087.1 GCF_000714545.1 Thioclava indica | reverse complement strand
TACGCCACGTGCCAGCATCAGCTCCTCCTTCTCGCGCATTTTGCAAATACGCTGTCAGGCAACGCAACCTCGCGCAGGCTCAAGTTGAACCGGACGTAGAGCCAGACAACATGAGCAATGATCTGAGGCGGAAACCGATGGCGTTTGTAGCTGATCTTTTGTGTCTGCATCAGACACGGCCTACGCCCAGATCAATGAACCAGCAACCTCAGGCCCGTTAATGTGACAACACCCACGAGATGCCTACCAAGCGCCCCACCAAATGTCCATTACAACCTTCACCATTTGCCCTATACAAACGCCACCAAACAACCAACACCCTGCTCGCTACGCAACACCAAGCCCCGCATCCTGCAATTGCTCTCGATCCGGCAAATCCTGCAGGCTCTCCAGCCCGAACGCCCCCAAAAACTGCTCGGTCGTCACAAAGGTATAGGGCGCACCGCGGCGCGGGGATCTTGGTCCGGTGGCGATCAGGGCGCGCGCGTGCAACCGGCCGATCAGATCGCGGCTGATGTCTTTGCCGAAGATGTCCCTCAGCCCGTCACGGGTGATCGGCTGGTGATAGGCGATGGCGGCGAGGACAGCGACGTCGAACTCGGACAGATCCAAGAGTTGATCGTCCACATCGGCCGCCGCGCGGATCGCGTCGGCATAGGCGGGCCGCGTGCGCAGCATCCAGCCATCGCCAATCTTCGCGACCTCGAACGACCGGCCCTCCAGATCCGCCATCAAATCCGCGATCAGCAGATCGACCGAGGCCCCCTGCCCCACCACGCGCGCCAGATCCGCGCGCGGCACTGGCGTGGCGCTGGCAAACAGCACTGCCTCGATCCGCCGCATCCATTCGCGCCAGCGCAGCTCGGGCGGCAGGTCGGGCAAGTCTCGGTCCAGATCGGGTCTCTCCGTGGCCATCGCTCACACCCCGTAAAGCCGGAAGGTGTCACGCCCGGTCAGCTCACGAACTGCGCCTAAATCAACCACCCGGTCGCACAGCCGCCGCGCGGCGCGATCGGGCAAAGGCAGCGCCGCAGGTGCCACCGCGTCGCGCGTCAGAAACATCGCGACCGCTTCCCCCGCCCCTTTCGCGCGCAGCTTCGGCGCAACGGTTTTCAGATGCGCAGCACGGCGCGCCAGATCGGCGGCAAGCCGCGTGGCCTCATGCGCCGAGGCAGTCACGGCGCGATGGCAAGCCAGTCGCAAGTCCTCGCCCCGCTTGCGCAGATCCGCGCGTTTCAGCCCGCCCGCCAACACGGGCAGCAGATAGTCCCAGCCAAGCGCCTGCGCCAAGACGGCATCCGCGAGGATCAGCGCCGGCACGTCGGCGCGCGGCGCCTGCGTCAGAACCGCCTCCAGCGCCATCGCGGCGCGGGCCACCGGCGCACCCTGCCCCGCATCCAACGCCATCGCGATCTGCTCTGGCGCGGTTTCAGGCAAGGCCCGATGCAGCGCCTTGATCGACACCGGCCGCTCTGCCGCGCGCCGCCAGCACAGATAGACCTCGCCCGCCGGTCCGGGTAGGTCGCCGGGGCGTAGAAGATGGAGCGTGTCTCGCAACGCTTCGGACCGTTCGGGGCGTCCCGAGAAGGTCACGCAAGCCTCTGCGGCCGCCAGCGCAAGACGATCGCGCAACAAGGCGTGGGGCACGTCCTCGCGCCCCAACACAATATGCAGCTGGGCAAGCGCGGCCCCTGACAAAAACGC
>NZ_AUNB01000086.1 GCF_000714545.1 Thioclava indica | reverse complement strand
AGCCGCGTCAATAACTTGACGATGCCCTTCGAGCGGCTTGCCAACAAATGGGTCCCGAAGCCGCGTAAACCAAAACCCGCACCCAAACGTCTCTGATCAATACGTCGCGCCCCATGGCCTTCGCCGAAGGCTTACCCTGAATTCGCCGAGATGGCGGATTTGACGTCCGGATGTGACGCCGCCAAAAATTTTCACCAGATCCGAGACACAACCGTTTGTCATTGATGCACCGCTGCGTAGGTGCACTGCGTTTTCATCCAGTTTCTATAATCCTTCAGCGCCTGCGTCAGCCGAGGCGTGAACATGGTGCTGTGGCGGCTTGCCATCAGTTCCAGTTCAGCGGCCGTAATCTGCATGTCGCGCCTGGGCGGTGTATCGGTCACCGTCTTGGCGACCTGCAAAACGGACGCAGCCTGTTTGTGCAGGGAGGCAAAATACTCTGGCGTCGCCGCCGCGGCTGTCCCCTGAGAAGAGCCATCTGCAATGGTGCCCGCCAAAACCTCCGCCGCGATGGGGCTCATCACCATCCCGACTTTCACGCAGGTGCCCATCTTACGGTCATTCAGACCGTGCCTTTCCGTCTGCGGAAGCTTTCCTTTTCCATCGCCGCTGTCCGTAGGGCTTTGCGAGGCTGTCCCCATCTGCGCCATGATCTCGGCACGATGCTCTTTATAGAAAGGCATGTGCGGCAGGGCGTAAAGCAGGGAGGCCATGCCGTCGATGCTGCTTGTCTTGCTCTTGAAATCGCCGTCGCGCAGTCCCGGCACGCCCGTGGCCGTAGTCCCTTTTATAACCGCCTCGAACGACTGGAACCCGGGATCGGTCAGACGATACTCTGCCAGCGTCTTCTTTCTGGCAGCATCGAGCCCCAGTGCATGGGCCGGTGTCAGGACCCCTGCCGCCGCCAGCATCATCGCAGCCGCCATTAACGTGTTTCGCATTTTGTCCTCATGGTCGTGCTTCCTGAAAGGACCTAGGAAAGATGCTGTGGTGACATCAACCGGACATTCTTGCACTTATCGGTGATGCGGTTTCACTGTTCGATCATTTCTTACGCTGTTTGAGCCTGTCATCGCTTCGCTCTCAGTCTACGCGATGTTGAGGACTTGCTTGCCCAACGCAGTCATGATCCGTGGGAAGAAGCATTGGCTCTGGCGCGCGGTCGACAGAACTGGCGAAGTGCTTGATATTCTGGGCCAAACGCGGCTCAATGCGCGGGCGACACGAGGGCATGCTCCACTGGTCAGGTTGTTCCTTTGATCCAACGATACCCGGATCGACAGGATCGTCGCACGACTGCACCTACTTGCGACGAAATGGACCCCGCGGCCCCGCAAACCCAAAGCGCCCAAGGGCACAACCTGAGAATTGCTCCCATCTGCTGTCTACGCCGGATGGTTGCTTTCGGGCGGCGATGGGCTCTGTTGTAACCGGTGCGCTGATCCCACCTATTTGACGTAGTTCCACGGTAGCAGATCGTTAATCTGGCTTTGTTTGTGGCCTTCGACGATGGCTGTGAGCGTATTGGCCAGATAGGAATGCGGATCGACATCGTTCAATTTGCAGGTCTCGGTCAAGGACGCTATGACGCCCCAGTTTGCGGCACCGGCATCATGACCAAGCTCCTGTTCTCCCGCTGCGTAAGTTGGTGAGGCCGCCTCAGGGCCAAAAGTGAATGATTATTAGCGTTCCATCGTAAACGGTGCGCCGTTCACACCG
>NZ_AUNB01000085.1 GCF_000714545.1 Thioclava indica | reverse complement strand
AGTGTGGGAGCGGCGCACCGCTTACGTTCCATCTTGGCGCGCAGCGCCAAGATAGGCTCCTTGCGCGCGAGAGGATACGTAAGCGTTGCATCTGACCCCGCTCACCGCCTCTGAACGCCTCCTTTGCATCATGATAAGCCTATCCCGCGAAACACACGGGAGACTATCATGGCTAATCGCGAGATCTGGGGCTTCGAAATCCCCACATCACCCTCAGGCAAGAATATCTGGCCGAAAGCTCTAAAGCGCGAAGCCGTGCGACGCATCGACGAAGAAGGCGCGTCGCCCGGCGAAATTGCGGCAGAACTCGATGCGCATGAATGCTTGGTCCGCAAGTGGCATGTAGCGGCGCGCCGCGCTCGTGGCGATGCCATTTTGGACAATGGGCCAGCTTTCGCTGAGATAAAGCTTCGCCCAGATGCTCGACCAATTGAGGCCCGGCCATCAAATCCAGACCAAGCGCGTATAGTCGTCGGCGCAGTCTGTATCGAGTTTCCGATATCTATCGACGAAGATAGCCTGGTAAAATTGGTCCGCGCAGCAGGGACCGCGTCATGATCGTCCCCTCGAGCAGCTTCAAGATATTTCTCGCGATGCAACCCGTCGATTTCAGAAAAGGGATCGATGGGCTCGTGAACTATGTCGCCGAGAACTTCGACCTTGATCCTTTTTCCGGTGCGTTCTTCGTGTTTCGATCGAAGGGTCGTGACAAGATGAAAATCGTGATGTGGGACGGCACCGGCTTGGTGCTGATTTACAAGCGCATCGAAGGCAATGGGTTCTATTGGCCCAGCCTCGTAGATGGCACGCTATCGCTTACGAAAGCACAGTTTGAAGCGCTCTTTGAAGGGATCGATTGGCGAAATGTAACCACACCGCGCTATCTGCGGCCACAAAAGCCGCAGTCTCTTTCAACGCTATCGACTGGAAAAGCGCAAACGCGCCAGAATTCGGACCAAGCACATGAGCATTAACTGTCGCACCCGTGCGCAAAGGCGCAACCAGGTTCCTCTCCGCATTGTCGCTCTGCGCTTTGATTTTGAAACCTCGCCGCAGAAGATCGAGCAACAGCTCATCACCTTCCTGCGCGAGTTGCGCTGGAAGGCGCGCGGGTTTGACCCGGCGGATCTCGAAGCCGCGCGCGAGGCGGATGACTGGAGCGATGAGTTGCTCGCTTGCAGCCCCAGCCGGCACGATAGCGATAAGATCCGTCGCAGAGCACAAGCGCTCGCGGATCGACGTCTGCGGGCATCGGGGATGGCGCATCTGGACAAGGACGCGCGAGAGAAGCTGCGCGGGCTCAGCGACGGTGTGCGGGTGGTTCAGCTGCCAAGCGCGCATCGCGCCGACGAGATTGCAGCGACGCTGCACGATGAGATGCCCTGGATGGCGCAGGCGACCACGCTGGCTTGGCACGCGATGCGCGAAAGCGTGCGCAGTGGCGCACCCGCGTTGCACTTGCCGCCGATGCTGCTCGACGGGCCGCCGGGGATTGGCAAGAGCTACTGGGCGCGGCGTCTGGCGCAGTTGATCGGCACACCTTCGGAGATGATCGACGCTGCAAACGAGCCGGCGGGTTTCGCGGTCGCCGGAAGCCAACGCGGTTGGGCGACTGCGCAGCCAGGGCGTCCGGTCGAACTGTTCCTGCGCGAGCGCGTGGGCAACCCGATCATGGTGATCGACGAAATCGACAAGGTTGGCGATGTGCTCTCGAACAAAGGTGTCAACTTTGCGCTGAGCAATGCGCTTCTACCCTTGCTTGAGCCGCTTAGCGCTAAGGCGTGGAGCTGTCCCTATTTCCGCGTCACTTTCGACATGCGCTGGATCAGCTGGATCCTGACCTCGAACAATCGCCG
>NZ_AUNB01000084.1 GCF_000714545.1 Thioclava indica | reverse complement strand
ACCGCCGATCGGCTTGGCAGTGTTTCAGGCCGCGCCAAGCTTGACCAAGGGGCGGGCAGGCGCTACCCCCCTTGGCAACCCCGTTTTCTTTGGAGAAATCACCATGTCCAACCCCTCCATCCTCATTCTGCCCGGCGACGGGATCGGCCCCGAAGTCATGGCCGAGGTGCGCAAAGTTATCGATTGGTACGGTGCCAAGCGCGATCTGGCTTTTGACGTTAGCGAAGATCTTGTTGGTGGCGCGGCCTATGACAAGCATGGCGTGCCGCTGGCAGATGAAACGATGGCGCATGCGCAAGAGGTGGACGCGGTTCTGCTCGGCGCCGTGGGCGGGCCGAAATACGACGTGCTTGATTTCAGCGTAAAGCCCGAGCGCGGCCTGCTGCGTCTGCGCAAGGAAATGGACCTGTTTGCCAACCTGCGCCCCGCGCAATGCTTTGACGCGCTGGCCGATTTCAGCTCGTTGAAAAAGGATATCGTGGCAGGGCTGGATATCATGATCGTGCGCGAGCTGACCTCGGGCGTTTATTTCGGTGAACCGCGCGGGATCTTCGAAGAGGGCAATGAACGCGTCGGGATCAACACCCAGCGCTACACCGAATCCGAGATTGAGCGCGCCGCCCGTGCCGCGTTTGAACTGGCAATGAAGCGCAACAAAAAGCTGTGCTCGATGGAAAAGGCCAACGTGATGGAATCGGGCATTCTGTGGCGTGAGGTCGTGACCCGTGTCGGTAAGGACTACCCCGAGGTCGAGTTGAGCCACATGTATGCCGACAATGGCGCGATGCAGTTGGTGCGCGCGCCCAAGCAGTTCGACGTGATCGTCACCGACAACCTGTTCGGCGATATTTTGTCCGATTGCGCCGCGATGTTGACCGGCAGCCTAGGTATGCTGCCCTCGGCCAGTCTTGGCGCGCCGATGGCCAATGGCCGCCCGAAAGCGATGTATGAGCCAGTGCATGGCTCTGCGCCCGACATCGCGGGGCAGGGCAAGGCGAACCCGATCGCCTGTGTTCTCAGCTTTGCGATGGCGTTGCGCTACAGCTTTGATCAGGGCGACGAGGCGACCCGTCTGGAAAGCGCGATTGAAAAGGTGCTGGCCGATGGCGTTCGCACCGCAGATCTGATGGGCCCCGATGGTGGCACGCCCGTTTCGACCAGCGAGATGGGCGACAAGATCATCGCGGCGCTGAACGCAAGCCTCTGATCGCGCCTTCCACAGATTGAAAGGGCGCGGGCCACGGCCTGCGCCTTTTTGCTGCTCGGGGGTTGCAACCCGCCTTGATCCGCAGAAAATGTGAGCGGTAACACAAGGGTGGCTGATGAGCGGTGATTTCACGAAATCGAACGGCAGGGGTGCATCACTGGCGCTTGGGTCGATGGCGATCTTTGCGACGCATGACGTGATCATCAAGCATCTCGGGCAAACCTATTCCCCCGTTCAGATCGTCTTTTTCGCAGCGCTTCTCAGCTTTCCCCTGCTCTCGATCATCCTTCTGAACGACAAGCGTGGCGGCAGTCTGCGTCCGGTCCATCCGGGCTGGGTGGCGGCGCGAGTGATCTTTGCTTTGCTGGCGGGGTTTTTCGCCTTCTACGCTTTCTCGACCTTGCCGCTTGCACAGGTCTACCCGCTGCTCTTCGCGTCACCTCTGCTGATTACGGTGCTGTCGATCCCGCTGCTGGGAGAGAAGGTCGGTCTGCATCGTTGGGTGGCGGTGATTTTTGGCCTGATCGGGGTGCTGATTGTGGTGCGACCGGGGCAGGCCGATTTGCAACTCGGACATGTCGCGGCACTGACCGCAGCGATGTGTGGGGCGATGGCTTCGATCATTGTGCGCAAGGTCGGCGGTGAGGAGCGCTCGGTCGTGCTTTTGCTCTCTCCCATTCTGGGCAATGTTCTGGTGATGGGAGCGGCCTTGCCCTTCGTTTGGGTACCGCTGCAACTACCAGATCTTGGTTTTATGGCAGTGATTGCGCTGTTTGGGCTGAGTGCGTCTTTTCTGCAGATCCTGGCCTATCGCGCTGGCGAGGCGGCAATCGTCGCGCCGATGCAATATTCGCAAATTCTCTGGGCGATTTTCTACGGCTGGTTCATCTTTGGCGAGGGCTTAGATGGTCCAACAATGCTTGGCGCGGGCGTGGTGATTGTTTCGGGCATGTATATCGTCTTCCGAGAGACGCGGCCGAACGTGTCGGAGAACCAGCCGGTGCTGCGCACCCGAGGGCGTACCGAAACCGTGACCTCGCCGCGCACCTCGTTGCTGGGGCGCGTAATGGGTCTTCGCGCACGCAATTCTAGAAGCTGACCCAAGACCCCCTTGCCAAACCCCGCGCAAGGGGCTAATTCCCCGCCCACGGTCGGAGCGTAGCGCAGCCTGGTAGCGCACCTGCTTCGGGAGCAGGGGGTCGGAGGTTCGAATCCTCTCGCTCCGACCAATTTCCCGCATCACTATGAACGCCCAGTCCCCAAGGGGAGCGTCATGGCGCTTGAGATTATTCGGCAAGCCGCCCGCAAATTGCACAGGCACACGCAGCATCTCATTTTGAAAAACATCCCCGCCGATGGATGAAGGCGCTCTCTGACATCAAGTGATGATCGTGAAATAATGCCGTCACGCGGTCAGAAATAACTTCGCACCAGAGCGCCAGAAACCAGCACCCAGCCATTGGCCACGACGAAAAAGGCCAGCTTGAAGGGCATCGCGACCACTGCGGGCGGCACCATCATCATCCCCATCGACATCAACACCGCCGAGACCACGAGGTCGATGATCAGAAATGGCAGATAGATCAGAAAGCCGATTTGAAAGGCGCGCGTGATTTCCGACAGCATGAAGGAGGGGACAAGCGTGGAGAGCGGCGCTGTGGTTAACTCTCCTTGATAGGGCGTTCCGGTGCGTAGCGCAGAGAGTGACGAGAACGTTTCCGGGTCGGTGCGATTGGCCATGAAGGCACGAAACGGCTCTATTCCGCGCGACAAGCCGGTTTGCCAGTCGATGGTGCCGTCGATCAGCGGCTGACCCGCCACCTTCCAGCTTTCCATGAACACGGGCTCCATGATGAACCATGTTAAGAACATCGACAGGCTGACGATGAGCATGTTGGGCGGAGATTGTTGCAGACCAAGGGCTTGGCGTAGAATCGACATCACGGTCACGATGAAGGGGAAGCAGGTCACCATAATCGCCAGCCCCGGTGCGAGGCTGAGCAATGTGATCGCGGCGATAATCAGCATCGAGCGACCCGCAAGGCTTTCGCCATCGCCCATTGAGAGCGAGATATCTTGTGCCCATGCGGGTTGGAGAGAAAGCATTAGGGTTAATAATGCAAATCCGACGGGCAAGAGCGTGCGAAGAGGGGTGGATTGCATCTCGTTACAGCCCGTTTTGTAGATCAGCGACCTCGGTCAAGCGCACGGCAAGCTGGCCATTCGGGTCGCCCTCCACCTCGGTTAACTCGCCGCGTGCGATCAGCTTGTCTCCGACATAAAGCTCGACCGGATCGTCGACGCGCCGGTCCAGCGGTAACACCGAATCGCGTTGTAGGCGCAGCATGTCGCGCACCAAGGGACGGGCTTTGCCGACCGAGATGGTAATTTCGATCGGAACTTGGCTGAACGGGTTGCCGGTGGGGGCATCTTGGGGGATGTCAGTCATGGCTAGGCTCCTCAGCGGACGTGTTGAAATAGGTGGCAACGGCCTGTGAAATCGTGGCGATGACCGCATCAAGATCGATCCGGGTCTCCGTCTCGGAGAAGCGCAGATAGACCTGCCCCTCGCTCAGGCTGTTTTCTGCGGCAAACGCCAGCGGAAGGCTGTCGTCGCGCGTCAGGATTTCCTCGATCTGAGGCAGGGCGGAGGGGTTGGCGAGCACCGTGACGGGCGCTGATGCCAGTTCTTCGGCCAGCGGCATAAGTTGCTCTGCGACAAGGGCGGGCAGGCTGGCGCGGGCAACTTCGGGCAGAACTTTGGCCGTCATGTCGATCAACAAGGGGCGCAGCGCCTCCAGCATATGGTGACGCGCCTCGTGAAAGGTGAAGGACAGCGCCTGCAGG
Organism: Thioclava indica; assembly: GCF_000714545.1. Classification (GTDB taxonomy): domain Bacteria; phylum Pseudomonadota; class Alphaproteobacteria; order Rhodobacterales; family Rhodobacteraceae; genus Thioclava; species Thioclava indica. The sequence goes on along the minus strand of NZ_AUNB01000084.1, from coordinate 130,295 downwards.
TTGCGGCCCAGATCGCCATGAAGCCGCGCGGTTTCACTATTCTGCGCAGCGACCGCATCATCCCAACCCGCCTGATAGCCCTTTTCAAAGGCCGCGAGTTTGGCCTCTTCGAAGGCGACCGGTTCGATTTCAATCGCCTCATCTTCCGGCGCGCGAGGTTCGAAGGACTCAAGTTTCAAACGTTGTGCCATTACGCTTTCTCCTCAGTCTCTTCCATCCAACTGCGCAGGATTTCGACGCTTTCGGATTGCCTTTCTGTGATCATCTTTTTGAGGCGTGTCACGGGGTCGGCGGATTGGCCGAAGTCGTCCGACTCGCCCATGTCTCCGATGCCCCCCATGTCGAAAGCAGAGTTCATCGTCATCGGCATATCCCCCACGTCATAGTCAGAGATCACCTGCATATTCATGTCGGGCATCTCGTCTTCGGCGATTTCACCGGTCAAGGCAGTGCTGACGGGGCGCTCTGGCGGGGGCAATTCGGCTGCGGCGGTTTGCAGCTTTTGTGTCAGGATCGGGCGCGCGACAAACAGACCCAAAATCAGCGCGACCACTGCCAAAACGGCGATCTGGATGATTTGAGTCAGGTCGAGAGATACGTCGCTTAGCGCACCAGAGGTGGCCGTGGTGCCCAGTGTCGGTACCGCCTCGAATTGCATGGATTGCAAGGTGATCACGTCGCCACGCGCCTCATTGAACCCGACCGCCGAGGAAACCAGCTGCTTGAGCGCGGCCAGCTCTGGTTCGGGGCGGGGCTGCCAACTGGTCGTTCCATCGGAATTTACCGTGGTTAACCCATCGACAAGCACGGCCACGCTGAGACGTTTGATCGCGCCCGGCGTGCGCAACAATTCGCGCCGCGTTTCAGACACTTCATAATTGGTGCGCTCGCGCGTCTCGGTACTTTGGCTTTTGGATTGCCCACTATCGCCCCCAGCGTTTTGCGGAAGATTTGAGGCAACAGTGACCGCGCCGGGCTGCGTCGCATCCGAATTTTTCGACGTCTCAACCGTATCGGTGGAAATCGCGACGCGGCTTTCGGGATCAAAGTGATGCTCGGTAATCGCCTCGCGCTCGTTTACGGTTTCGACAGACAGCTCGACCACTGCGTTTCCTGCACCGACACGCGCGGCGAGTAACCGTTCGACATTCTTCTTAAGCGCGGAGGCGCGATCATTGGCGGATGTCATCACGCTCGCCTCATCGCCCGAGGCGATCAGGCCGCGCGCCGAATCAATTACCGACACATCATCGGGCGACATCCCGCTGACTGCGGAGGCCACGAGGTAGCGCAACGCTTTGACTTGCGCGGCGCCAAGACCGCCCGAAGCCGCAGTGATGGTCACCGAAGCGGTCGGCTTGAGGTCTTTGCGAAACGGTTGATCGGTGGGATGCGCGATATGAACGCGCGCAGATCGAATTGCCGGAGAGGCTGCAATCGTGCGCGCGAGTTCACCTTCTTTGGCGCGCCAATAGGCGGCGTCAAACATTTGAGACGTGGTGCCAAAACCGGATAGCGAATCAAGCAGTTCATAGCCTGCTGCACCCTCTGCTGGCAGGCCCTGTGCCGCCAATGTCATCCGAAGAGAATCGCGTTGTGCAGCGGGCACAAAAATCGCATCGCCGCGCACCTCATAATGCACACCACTTTGATCAAGCGCGCTGACGACCTCTCCTGATTCGACACCGCCGAGGCCTGCGTAGAGCAGGCTCATCTGGGGTTTCGAAGCCATCGTGGAAATCGCAAGAATCGCTGCGAACATGGCCGCTGTAGCTGCGATCACAATCACCCTTTTGCGCAGATCTAGTGCCTGCCAGACGTCGAATAACTGTTGCAAGACGCACCTCCATTGAGCGGGCGTTCTGCCCTGTCGCGTGGCCCCACATTCCACCATTGCGCTTAACAATCGGTTAGTCGTCTTCGGTTAAAGCTGTTTGAGACGAAGAAATCGGTGATGAAATGGCAGATGCAACGACTGAGGCCGCAGATGAGGCCCCGAAGAAAAAATCAAAACTGCCGCTGTTGATCGGCCTCGTGCTTATGCTCTTGTTAGGCGGCGGTGGGTTCTATGCGGTCTATTCCGGGATGATCCTTGCCCCGCCTGCTGAAGATGGCGGGCATAGTGAAGCGACGCATGACGCTGAAGTCGTGCCCGATGCGCTGCCCGAAATCGGGTTTGTTGCGCTGGATCCGATGGTGATTTCACTGTCGGGAAAAGGCGCGAAACATTTGCGATTCGTCGCGCAGCTTGAAGTGCCGTTGGCCCATGAAAAGGATGTCGAGCATCTCAAGCCGCGCATCATGGACGTGTTGAACGGCTATTTGCGCGCGGTTGATCCGGCGTTGCTCGAAGACCCTTCAGCCTTGATGCGATTGCGCGCGCAGATGTTGCGTCGGGTGCAGATCGTGACCGGGGATGGGCGCGTGCGCGACCTATTAATCATCGAATTTGTATTGAACTGATGGAGAGCTTTATGCAGCTAATTGCTGATCTTTTGATGGGTCTCGCGGCCATGGCTGCTGCGGCGTATTGTCTAGTGCTGGCGCGGCGATTGAAGCGGTTTAATCAGTTGGAAAACGGCATGGGCGGCGCGATTGCAGTGCTGTCGGCGCAGGTAGATGACATGACGCGCGCGCTTGAAAAAGCGCAGATGACCGCAAGCCAATCTGAAACTCAGCTTCGTATGCTGACTGAACGGGCAGAAGGTGGCGCTGAAAAGCTAGAACTGCTGCTGGCATCGCTCCACGATCTACCGGATGGCCATGAACCCCGGCGCACCGTCAAGCGGCGTCGCCACCGTGACAGCAATCTGGAGGCGGCGGAATGAAAAAGCTTGCATCCGGACGAACCAAAACTGGCGAAAAGCAAGCTAAGCGCAAGCGGCGTTGGTTTGGACGGGGCGTCCTATGGATCATTGCGCTGTTGTTTGGCATTTCGGGCACGATTCGACTTGTTGAGACCGGCGGATTTGCGGTGGCGAAGCAGTTGGTGGGGGCTGAGGATAGCGGTCCTGATATGGCTGGAGATTGCATTACAGAGCCTGGATTGATGGCACTCCATGAGCAACTGCAGGTGCGCGAAGGTAAATTGTCAGAGCGCGAGGGGCTGGTATTGGATCGTGAACAAGCGATCAACTTGGCCGAGGGGCGGATCGAATCGCGATTGGCGGAACTGGTGGCTGCCGAAAAGGCGCTGTCGAAAACTGTTTCGATTGCCGACAAATCTGCGGATGAAGATGTGGCCCGTCTCGTCACTCTCTACGAGAACATGAAACCCAAACAGGCAGCGCCGTTGTTCGAAGAGATGGCGCCAGAGTTTGCAGCTGGGTTTCTGGGCAGGATGCGCCCGGATACGGCGGCCGCTGTTATGGCAAGTCTAGACCCGAAAACCGCCTATACGATCAGCGTGATGATGGCGGGTCGAAACGCCGGTGCGCCGAAAAATTAAGTAAGTCAGTCATTTCTTAAAACAATTCTGTCACGCTTGCGATGCAGCTGTTGGAGGGTTTCTCATGGTCGGTATCATCGGCATCGTTATCATCTTTGCGATGGTTTTCGGCGGGTATGTCGCCGCTGGCGGAAAGATGGGAATTATCCTTAAATCGGCGCCGTTCGAGATGATTATTATAGGCGGCGCTGCGGTCGGGGCGTTTGTGCTTGCGAATGATGTCGCCGCGATCAAGCACACGCTCAAGGATGTCGGTAAGGTTTTCAAAGGCGCGAAATGGAAGCCCTCGGATTATCGCGATCTGCTCTGCCTGTTGTTTGAGCTAATCCGATTGGCGCGCCAGAACCCCGTCGCGATTGAAGAGCATATCGAAGACCCTGAAAATTCGTCGATTTTTGGTAAATATCCCAAGATCCTGCATGATCACGAAGCCATCGAGATCATCTGTGACACGCTGCGCTCTGCTTCTATGAACTATGACGACCCCAATCAGGTTGAAGAGGTGCTCGATAAGCAGCTTGAGGCAAACTATCACCACGCGATGCATTCAAGTCATGCGATGCAGTCGGTTGCTGATGCAATGCCGGCGCTGGGTATTGTGGCGGCTGTGCTGGGTGTGATCAAGACGATGGCTTCGATCGATCAGCCGCCTGAGATTTTGGGCAAGATGATTGGTGGCGCGCTCGTCGGGACATTTCTGGGCGTCTTTATGGCGTATGGATTTATCGCGCCTTTTGCCGAACGCATGAAGGCGGTGATCGACGAAGATAGCCATTTTTATAAGCTTATTCGTGAAGTGTTGGTTGCGAACCTGCACAACCACGCAACCAATATCTGTATTGAAGTTGGGCGTCAGAACACCCCACATCACATTCGTCCCAGTTTTGCCGATCTCGAAGAGGCGCTCAAGTCAGTGAAGACGGAGGCGGCGTGATGCTGCGTCTGGCTCTGTTTCTCTGTTGTCTGGCTTTGCCGGCGCATGCTTTGCCTGTTGTGGTGAGATCGGGCGAGCACGCTGATTTTTCGCGACTGGTCGTGATGTTGCCGAAAGGAGCGCAGTGGCAGGTCGAGCCCAGCGAAGATGGCTATCGACTCGAAACCAATGTCGAAGATCCCGAATTTCAGCTTCAAGACGTGTTTCGCTTAATTCCGCGCACGCGTGTTGAGCGCATTCAAAGGGATATCGCGGCTGGCGGGTTGCTGTTTGACACGGCCAAGGGTGTCGAAATGCGCTCATTTCAGCTGCGCTTGGGGGGCGTGGTTTTGGATTTCTACGATGCCCCCGACTCGGTAGAGGCAGCTTCAAGTTCTGAGCCACCACCCGTTCCTCCGTCTTATCGCAGCGTGCACCCCGTTCCGGTTGGCGCGGCTCATCTTGATTTGTACTGGGGGGGGTTAGTCGCCGATCCGGAGCCATCGGTGCCCGAAATTCAAGACGAGTTGCCACTCACGCCTCGTATGAACGACTCTCCGCTATCCGTACCCAAGATTGAACAGACAGATAAGCGCGTTACCGCCGTAGAAGAGCGCTTGCGTGAGGAGCTTTCGCGGGCTGCTTCGCAAGGGTTAGTTGAAATAGACATGCCGAAATTGCCTAAACCTGTCGTGGAGGAGCAACCATCGCCTGATGCGCCGACACTCGAGGTTCAGGACGAGGCACCGGACCCTCGCTATCAAACCCATGATCATATCGCTTTTAAGTCGGAAACTTCGATTGATCAGGCGCGACCATCTGGCCATCCAACGCTGGGACGTACTGAAAACGGATTGCGGTGTGCGTCAGATTCGCTCTTCGATCTCGGGGCCTGGATGGGGGACGGAGACGCGAGTGATCAAATTGGCGCGGGGCGACGCGCTGTGATGGGCGAGTTCGACAAGCCCAACCAAGATGAGGTGATCAAGCTCGCGCGGACCTATCTGGCATTCGGTTTCGGGGCGGAATCTCGAGCGCTTTTACGTGACATGGGAAAGCCCGGCGACGCGCGCGATGCGCTGATGTACCTTGCGGACTTGTTTGATGAGTTGCCCGCCGCGAGCCGGTCTCCGTTCGCTCAGATGGTGGGGTGTGATGGCTATGTTTCGGTTTGGGCCTTGCTCGGGGCCGACCCGCTTCCAGCAAAAGAGGACGTAAATTTTGCGGCGGTACAACGCACCTATCTTGGTTTGTCGCCGCAATTGCGCCAGACGATTGGGCCGGATTTGGTGGGACGTTTGATCGCCATGGATGCGCCAGATATCGCGCGCGCGATCAGGCCAGCACTTTCGCGCATCACCGAGGAAGACCACAGCGCGCTTGATATGGTTGATGCGCAATTGACTCTGCAGGAAGGTGGCGACGACGCTGATCATGCGCTGGCAAAAGTCGTTGCGAAGGATGGGACGCATGCGGCGGATGCGCTGCTGCTGCTCGTGGACGACCAGTTGAGCCATGGGCAAGCAATTGATTCTTCCACTACCCAAAATGCGCGTGCCTTGGCGTTTGAGCTTAAGGGCGGACCCGTAGCCTATAAGTTGTTGCGTGCTGCGGCGCTGGGACATGCATCGGTCGGCGAATTTGATGAAGCTTTTGCACTAATGGCGGGCTGGCCGAGAGACGCTGAACCAAAGCTCCGAACAAGGGCGCGTGACGAAATCGTTAATTTACTCGCCAAGCTCCCCAATGACGGGATATTTTTGCGCAATTTCTTCGCCCATTGGGAGCCAGTGCTGGCTGCAGCAAAACAAGATGATTTGCGATTTGAACTGGCGGAGCGTTTAATAAACTTAGGTTTTGAAGACACAGCCACACCGATTTTGGCGCAGGCTAACCCCCCGGGTCATCGAGACCTCTTGCTCATGGGCAAGGCGGCCTTAGCATCACATGATGCAGCGGCAGCGCTTACCCACCTCAAGGGTATCGCGGGTCCCGAAGCAGAGCGATTGCGCGCTCAGGCGCTGGCTTTGATCGGCGAACATGGTGCCGCGCAGGTCGCTTATTCCAATGCCAGTGATTCTGAGGATGCTCTGCGCGAGGCATGGCGCGATGGGAATTGGGATTTTGTTCGCGAGAATGCCGCGGATACGGAGAGAGACTTTGTTGAGACTTTTGCGCCTAAATCGTCTGAGCTGGATAGCGTGCCAAATCCCAGTGGCCCGCTTACCCGCGCGGAGGCATTGATAGAAGCGAGCGAAAAAGAGCGTAAGATTTTCCAAGAAATGCTGGGTAAATTTTCTGTACGCGACACAGAAGCTGTTCAGAGTCCCAGTCTGGTTGACGATATTCCGACGAATTGAGACTAGACGAATTTCACTGACTCGTAGGGTGAACGAAAACGGAATCTCAAGACTTTTCCTTTAGCCGTTTGGAAAGCAAGAATTGCTTTGCGAAGGGAAAACCCAATGCTCGGAACGATCCGCCTTTTGTTTCTGTCTGTTTCTTTGTTCATGGGGAACGCGCACTTGCTTCGCGCAAGTACTCAAGAGGCCGCCGCAATCTGTGAATCGGTCGCAGAGCAAGTTTCACGCGAAAGCGGTGTTCCAGTCTCTGTGCTGAAAGCCATTTCTCTGAACGAGACTGGTCGTAAACGCGACGGAGCGTTTCGCCCTTGGCCATGGACGGTGAACATGGAAGGCGCTGGTCATTGGTTTGACTCGCGCGATCAGGCGCTGACCTATGTGTTTAAAGAGTTCAAACGCGGGGCGCGTAGCTTTGACGTTGGTTGTTTCCAGATTAACTATAAGTGGCACGGAGAGAATTTTTCTTCGATAGAGGAAATGTTCGATCCGCTCGCAAATGGACGCTATGCGGCCAGGTTTTTAAGTGACCTCTACACAGAACTGGGTGATTGGAAAAAGGCTGCGGGCGCGTTTCATTCACGCACAAAGAAATATGCTGACAAATATTCAGCGCGGTTTTCCTCGATCCGTAAGAAGTATCTGCACGAAGATGGTGCGTCGTCCAACCGCCCTGAGCGCCTCGCGGCGGGGCATGTGCCTAAACTCTACCTGGATAAAAATTCAGGAATTCCCGAAATTCCGGACATAGTTTTGGCGCAGCAAGAGACACGTCGCAAAGAAACGCGTGAGAACACCTACCCTTTGTTGATCCGAAAAGAGAACGCTACCCCGGCGTTGGGGCGTGCAGCGGGAGCGTCGCTATTTGCGACGGCGCTTTCCAAACGTGAGGGTATGTGATGACCGCCCCACTCCTCTCACGGATTTTCCAACCCACAATTATGCTTGCGCTGGTCTTAATGGCGATCATCGTCATGATGATCTTACCGGTGCCGTCCTGGGTTCTCGACGTTGGGCTGGCCACATCTTTCGCGCTCGCCATCCTAATCTTTACAGTTACTCTTTTCATCGAGCGGCCGCTAGATTTCTCGGCGTTTCCGACAATTTTGCTAGGCTCGCTGATGTTGCGGCTTTCGCTAAACGTCACATCAACCAAGCTGATTATCGGACAGGGCCATACCGGAACCGGTGCGGCAGGCGAGGTTATCGAGGGCTTTGCCAATTTCATCATGAGTGGATCGGTTTTGATTGGCCTCGTGGTATTTTGCGTGATTCTTATCGTGAATTTCATTGTGATCACGAAAGGTGCTGGCCGGATGGCCGAGGTCGGTGCGCGGTTTGCGTTGGATGCAATGCCGGGCAAGCAGCTGGCAATTGACAGCGACATGAATGCCGGAGCCATTGATCATGCTGAGGCGCGCGAGCGGCGAGAACGCGAGCAAGCGGAAACGACGTTTTTTGGTTCGCTCGATGGTGCATCAAAATTCGTGAAAGGCGATGCGGTCGCGGGACTCTTGATTACTATGCTTAACCTTGTGGTCGGGCTAATTATTGGCACCGCAGTGCATGGTATGCCCATTGAACGTGCACTGGAAACCTACACAATTTTGACCGTCGGGGACGGGCTAGTTAGCCAAATCCCGGCGGTTATCATTTCGATTGCTTCGGCGATCTTGCTATCGCGCACCGGGTCCAAGGGGTCGACTGACCTTGAAATGTTCCGCCAACTTGGAAAATATCCACCCGCTTTGGCGACTGTCGCTGTGTTGATGGGGCTGTTTGGGCTCGTGCCGGGGTTACCGTTTGTGCCCTTTATGCTGGGAGCGGCGATTTTGGGCGGGACGGCCTATATGCTAACGCGCGCTGAAAAAGCGCGGTTAAGGCGCGAAGCAATGAAAATGCCAGCACCCGAGGAAAAAACCAAGAAAAAGTCCCTCGGGGATGTGCTGGATGTGGATGATATCCATGTCGAATTCGCGCCTGATCTTGTCAGTATGGCGCTTGATCCGGCCACCGGGGTGGACGCGCGAATTTCGAACATGCGCAATCATGTCGCGGCGAATTTCGGGCTGATCCTGCCGGAGATTCGGCTAACTGACGACGCGAGTCTGGGTGCGGGCTGCTATCGCATTCGCATTCAGGGGGTGGAGCAGGCGAGTGACCGTCTGTACCCCGATCACGTTCTCGCACTGATCGCCGATAATCGCGAGTTTCTGCCCGAAGGCCCTGAGGTCCGTGAACCCGTTTTTCATGCGCCGGCACGCTGGGTGCCTATGAACGCGCAAGAGGATGCCGCGCTGGCCGGGTCAACGGTTGTCAGCCCCACCGAGGTTCTGGCAACCCATCTTCTTGAGGTGATCAAAGCAAACTTCTCGCGTTTGATGACCCTGCGCGCCCTGCGCCGCTTGCTGGATGAGGTGGTTAACCTCTCGGATCCAGCGCGTGCGGATGCAAATCGCCGAGTTCTGGATGAAATGATCCCAGACAAAGTGCCGATCGATTTGCTGCTATCGGTCCTGCGTCTGCTGCTTGAAGAGCGGGTCTCGATTCGCAATCTTCTATTGATCACTGAGGCCGTTTCAGAGGTACGAAATCTGCAATCACCCGAGGCGATTTGCGAACATGTGCGTCAGAGGCTGGGCTTTCAACTTGTGGCCGACTTGCGCCGCGCTGATGGGACGATCCCGCTTATTCAGCTGGCACCGGAATGGGAGCAGACCTTTGGCAGCTACACGATCGGAGCAGAACGCGGCGGCGGGGATGTTGCGCTACCGCCAGAGAAATTCAATCGCCTTGCCGGCAACATAGCGGAGCGCATCGCGGCGGCGGGTCAAACCGGGGTCTTCCCAGCGCTGGTGACATCCGGGCGGCGACGGCGGTTCTTGCACACCGTCCTAAGCGCCAAGGGAATCACCGCACCAGTTCTTAGCTTTGAAGAGATCGGGTTCGATGCGCGCCCTGCAATCGTGGGGATGGTCGCGACATGAATGATGCGCTCGCCCAACTATTGCAAGCAAGTCAGGATGCGCTGTTCCTGGGTTTCGTCATTCTGCTGCGGGTGGGCGGTTTGGTGGGGCTTGCACCGGGTTTTGGTGAATCGACGCTGCCTGCGCGCATCAAGACGGTGGTCGCGCTTGGGTTTACCGTTTTGCTGATGCCCGCGATGGCGAGCGAGCTTGCGCCGTTGAGGGCGCGCACGGGTGTCCCGCTTTGGATGCTGTTTGAGATCGTTACCGGCGTATTCTTAGGCCTTGGTCTGCGTGCCTTTATTTTCGCATTGCAGGTCGCGGGAACGGTTGCAGCGCAGGCCACTTCGCTGTCGCAGCTCCTGGGTGGCATGGGCGGTGAGCCGCAACCCGCTATCGGCAATCTGATGGTGGTGGCCGGGGTCGCGCTGCTGATGCAGATGGGATTTCACGTTCACCTTGCCGAGTTTATTCTTGGATCGTACCGCGTGATCCCAGCCGGGGCGCTCCCTGATGCGCAGTCCTTTCACGATTGGGGCTTGGCGGGAATAACGCGGGCATTTTCACTGGCCTTCATGATCGCAGCGCCGTTCGTGATGACGGGGCTCATCTACAACGTGGCGCTCGGCGCAATCAACCGGGCGATGCCGCAGTTGATGGTCGCCTTTGTCGGTGCGCCAGCGCTGACGGCTGGCGGCTTGATGCTACTGGCGATCGCGCTTCCGGGGGGGATCATCGTCTGGCGTGAAGCGGTGGTCGCGTTCCTGCTTAACCCGTTCACGGTGGCCCCATGAGTGAAGACGACTCCTCCGAAAAGGAATACGAGCCAACAGAGCACAAGCTGAACGAAGCGCGGCGCAAAGGCGATTTGGTGAGGTCGTCTGAAATTGCGGTCGCTGCGGTCTATGGTGGGTTTCTACTGGCGATTTTGGCGCTGGGCGCGATCAGCCTGCGCCAGTTCGGGACGCGCGCAATGGTGATGCTTGAACAGGCAGATACACTGTCACGCGATATTTTCGCAGGCGGGACATCGCTTGGCATGGGCGCGGTATTTTCCGTGCTCGCTCCGGTTGCGCCCTTTTTGCTGGCCCCGATGGTGGCCGCGCTCATCGCATATTGGGCGCAACGCGCAATTGTGGTGGCGCCTGAAAAGCTTCAGTTCAAGCTGAGTCGAATCAATCCGATGGCCAATGCTGTGCAAAAATTTGGGCGTAGCGGATTGTTCGAGTTTGCCAAAAGCGCTGTTAAGCTTGTGGTGATCGCGATTGTGCTTGGGTTCTATCTGCGCGCCCAGTTTGAGACGATTTTGACAGGCCAACGTGTCTCGCCCGGACAGTCAATGAGCGCGCTATTGAAGATGATCGTCGAATTTCTGGCGTTGGTAACGGCCGTTGCCACAATCATGGGTGCCGTGGATTATTTTTGGCAACGCGCGGAATTTATGCGTCGCAACCGGATGAGTCGCAAGGAACTGACCGATGAGATGAAGCAATCCGAAGGCGACCCTCATCTCAAAGGGCAGCGGCGTCAACGTGGCTATGAGATCGCGATGGGGCAGTCAGTCGCTAATGCCGCTGAGGCAGATGTCATCATCGTCAACCCGACCCATTACGCCGTCGCGCTGAAATGGGACCGTGCAAGCGGTCGCGCACCAACCTGTCTGGCCAAGGGCGTCGATGAGATCGCGGCGCGTATTCGCGAGGTTGCGGCAGAAAACGCGGTGCCAATCCATTCCGATCCGCCCACAGCGCGGGCGCTTTACGCGACGATCGAGATCGGCGATGAGATCCGCCCGGAATATTACAAACCCGTAGCGGCAGCGATCCGATTTGCAGAGAAAATGCGCCAGCGCGCGCGTGGTCGAGGGGCATCATGAACCGTCGCAAGCAACTGCTCCGTTTGACTGCATTGGCCGAAATGCAACGCGAGCTGGAGCTCGTCAAGCTAAGCGCCTTAACCCTGCGTCAGCGTGAGATGGAAACTGCGGTGGCGGATCTTGAGGCCGCGCGTCGGTCCGCGCATGGTTATAGCGCTGAATGCCCGGAGATTGCGATTGCAGCAGGCCGGTTTGACGCTTTCGCCCTGACGCGGCGCAACCAGATGCATGTGCAGATCGCAGCTCTTGCCCCCGAAATAGAACAAGCGCGCGCAGTCGCGGCGCGCGCGGTGGGGCGTCATTCGGTTTTGCAAAAGCTGTCGGTCAAAAAATAGGGGCCGCGATTTGCGACCCCTTAGCGTAAAATTCCCAATATTTTCAAGTGTCTTGGCGAACGATGTCCGACACAAGAACTCCGATCACATCGCTACCCAAAACCGTGCGCGCGGTTTCCGTCAGCGAGTTTCGCAGCCGGTCCATATTGGCCGATCCGGTGAATGCACCTGCAAACCCTCCCGTATTGGCGTGGTCGAATAGGACCTGCAAAAAGGCGTCGCGTAGCTTGGGTTCAGCGCGATACACCTTTTCGGTGGCGCCCGTTTTGACCTCGAGGCTGAGCGACATGATCACCAGCGAACTCACAAGCCCGTCTTCGACAACCGGCACGATAAACTGGTTGTTAAGCTTAACAAATTCGGAGGTTTCAGTGAGTTCCTCGGTGCTTTCGACTTCGCTATCGCCATGATCCTTCGGATTTGGCGCACAGTCTGCCGTTGCCTCTGGGTCGGGCGGGGGTGGGCGCAGGAAATAACCAGCGCCTCCACCTGCGGCGAGCCCGATCACCGCGAGAAGAATAGGGAAAATTTTACCAAACATTTCGACCTCTCAGAAGGGCAAAAGAATATCAGCGACCTGCTGTCCAATCCGAGGCTGCTGCACATCGGTGATCTGACCGCGTCCGCCATAAGAAATGCGCGCGCCAGCGATCTTGTCATAGGTGATTTCATTTTGACGGCTGACATCCTCGGGACGCACAAAACCGTTTACGATCAACTCGCGCACCTCGTTGTTCACGCGCACCTCTTGGCTGCCTTGGATGCGCAGAACGCCGTTCGGCAGGGTCTCGATGATCGTGGCGGCGATACGCAGGGTTAGCTTTTCGTTGCGCGAGACAGATCCATCGCCCTGGTAGGACGAACTGGAATTTGTCGAAACCGCATCGGCCATTGACGCCCCGTCGGGCAGCCGCTGGTCAATCCGCTGCGGAATGCCAAATAGCGATGGGATGCCCATACTTTCCGAGCCAGAACGCGAACGCCCGGTCGAATTCGAAATCTCGGCTTTATCGTTAATTTCAATCACCACCGTCAGAATATCACCACGCTGCACCGCGCGCCGGTCGCCAAGAAGCGAGTTGCGGGACCCTGACCACAGGGAAGCCTGTCGCGTGGGGTCGCGTGAGGCAACGGTTTCGGGCATCGGCACGCTCGACATCGCGAAGAACTCGTTGCCACTTTCAACGGGGGTGAAATTGGGGGCCTTGCCGACGTCTTCAAGGCGGCCGCAAGCGCTCAGCGCGATCATCAGAAAGATCAGGGTGGGAGATTTCATAACTGGTCCTTCATTGCATGACATAGGCCGCGCCATCTGCGGCGAGGCGCGCGTTGACTGTCGTTCGAGAGTTGGCATTCATCACCCGGATCGTGTCCCCGACGCCGGCACGCTCCAGCGCACGTCCTTCGACGCGAATTTCGAGACCGGCGTTGCGATAAACCAACGGTAGAAACTGGTTGCGCTCTATGATTGCAGGCGCACCCAGATCGCCCATGTTGATCGGGCGACCGGCATAAAGCGTTGCGCGCGTTTCCAGCCCGATGACATCTTCGGCCGAGGTGATCCCTGTCGGCAGATCGCCCGCTTGCAGCGCAAGATCGTCGGGCGTCAACACGGTCTTCGCCCGGATCGTGCGCGTCGCCACGAGGTGATCGGCCAGTGCAGGCAGCGGTGCCAAGACCAACGCTGCCAAGATTATCGCCCGTTTCATCAGCGCACCTGCGTGGTTGCGCCAAGCATTTGATCGGCAGCCGAGATGACTTTGGCGTTCAACTCATAGCCGCGCTGTGCCTTAATCAATTCGGTAATCTCGCGCACGGGATCGACTGAACTTTCCTCAAGATAACCTTGGCGCAACGTGCCTAGACTATCCTGGCCAGGGGTGTTCACATTCGGCGGGCCGGAGGCGCCGGTTTCAAGAAACAGGTTCGACCCCACCGCCTCAAGCCCCTTGTCATTGGTGAAATTGGCCAAGGTAAACTGACCTAAAAGCTGGGCATCCACTTGATCGTTAAAATAGGCGTAAACCTCGCCATCGGCGTTGATCGCAATGGCGCGGGCATCATCGGGAATCGTCATGGCGGGCACCACGGGGTAGCCGTCTGACGTGACAATTTCGCCATCGCCAGATCGCTTGAGCCCACCATCGCGCGTGTAGGCCGAGATGCCAGAGGGTAGCGTCACCTCAAGATAACCCGCCCCGTCAATCGCCACGTCCAGATCGCCCCCCGTCGCGGAAAGCGAGCCTTGCGAGAGGTTGACGGTCACGGCAGTCGGACGCACCCCAAGACCAAGCTGCACACCTGCGGGAATTTGTGTGCCATCAGTGGCGTTAATCGTACCGGGGCGTGTCATTTGCTGGTAGTGCAGATCGGCAAACTCGGCACGGCGCGGGTTGTAGCCGGTCGTGGACATGTTCGCGAGGTTGTTCGAAATGACCTCGACGCGCATTTGCTGCGCACTCATTCCGGAGGCGGCGATTTGAAGGGCACGCATGGCTCTCTCCTGTTATCTGGCGAGCGTCGAGATGACGCTGCGAATACGTTCGTCCTCACGATCGAGGAATTTCTGGCCAAGCTCATAGGCGCGCTGCACCTCGATCATGCGGCTGATTTCCGAGACTGGATTCACGTTGGAATCCTCAAGATAGCCCTGCAAAAGCGTGGCCCCTTCCATCGGTTCTGCCCCGGCTTCGGCGGCGAAACGGGTGCCTCCAACATGGGTTAATTCGTTGGGATCGCTGGGTAGGAACACCCCCACCTGGGCAATCGGTTCGCCAGCGGCCGAAAGCGTGCCGTCCGAGGCGAGCGCGATATCTTGCACCCCGCCGGGCACCGCCACAGGCGTGCCGCCGGGATCAAGCAGGCGATAGCCATCGGGGCTAAGCAACTCACCCTCGGGGGAGGGAATGAAACTGCCCGCGCGGGTCAGTTGATTGCCCTGTGGCGTCTCGATCATAAAGAACCCCTCGCCCTCAATCGCGAAGTCGAACCGTCCGCCGGTTTGGGTCAGCCCGCCTTGTTGCAGATCGATATTGCGCCCGTTGGCATAGGCCATCGATAGCGAGGGTCCATTGTCCTCAAGTCCCGAGATGTATTCCGAAAAGATCACGCCTTCGCGGCGAAATCCGGTGGTTGACACGTTGGCGATATTGTTCGCCACCGTGCGCATTTCCTGCATCAACCCGGACTGCCGCGAAAGTGTGGCGTAGATTGCATTATCCATCGCGTTAGCTCCCCGCGATCAAAGGCACGAGAGTCTGGGTGAAGAAGTCGACCAGACTGTCGGACATGAAAGACATCGTGGCCCAGAACACGATCAGCATCGCCCCGACTTTGGGCACGAAGGTCAGCGTCATTTCCTGCACCGAGGTGAGGGCCTGGAACAAACCAATCGTCACACCCGCGATCAGTGCGACCGCCAGCATCGGGGCGGCGATCATCACCGCGATCCACAGCCCCTGCCGCATCGTGTCAAAGAAAATGGCTTCCTGCATCAGACCGGCATCCGCAAGATTTCCTGATACGCCTCGACAACTTTGTTGCGCACGGTCACGGCGGTTTCGACCGCGAGTTCCGTTTGCGCCAAAGCTTGCACCAGCGCATGCGGATCGGCACCGCCTGTCATCGCGGATTTCGCCGCATCTTCACCCGTTTTCAGCGTATCGGCAAAAGAACTGGCGGCATCTTCGAACGCCGAGCTTGCCGGCCCGGCCGCTTGCGGATTTGGGGCCGCAGCGGCGCGAGCGTGGGCATAGCTTTGCGATGCAAGAGAAGTTGTAACATCCATTCTAGAGTCTCCTTATCTAGCGGCGAAGTAGATCAAGCAGCGATGACGACATTTGCCGTGACTGATCGAACATTTTAAGATTCGCCTCGTAGCTGCGCTGCGCTTCGCGCGCGTCAGCGATTTCGACCACCAGATCGACATTTGAGCCGTCGTAGTAGCCATTCTCATCCGCCATCGGGTGGCCGGGATTGTAAATTTGGGTCAGTTCGCGCCGATCTAGCTGCACCGGGCCAAGCTTGACGCCACCGGTTTGCTCTCCGCCCTCGACCACCTCCTGAAACGCGGCGGTTTTGCGGTGGTAGCCGGGGGTGTCGGTGTTCGCGATATTCTCGGAGACATAGCGCAGGCGCATGGCTTGCGCCTTCATGCCCGATGCCGAGAGAGAGAGTGCAGTGGAAAAATCACTCATCTTCAGCTCCTCCCGAGAGAGGTGCGAAGCACCGTCAGAGACGAGCGATAGATAGCAAGTGCCAAGTCATGCTGGCGTTTGACCTCGACCGATTTGACCATCTCGTCTTCCAGCGAAACCGAATTGCCATCAGGTGAGGTCGCATCTGGATCGGCCTTCACCTCATACGAAGTGCTCACCGTGTGATCGGCGCCAATATGGCCTGCGCGCGTGGCACGCATGCCATCAGCGCTTTCGCTTTGGTAAAGCGACTCAAAGGATGGCAGATCACGCGCGGCGTAACCGGGCGTGTCCGCATTTGCGATATTTTGCGCCACGGCATTTTGCCGAGCGGACGCATGGGTGGCCATCGCACTGGCCATTTGTAGGATCTCAAGTTTCTCGAACATCGGGGCTTCTCCTCCGAGCTATCAACCAAGCCTTAAGGGTGAATGGTTTAGAAAACGTTTCGAGAACATGAGGAGTCCAGAATGGCATACGCAGGATTTGACTTATTACGCGCAGAGATGCGCGGCATCGGATCGGTACACTCTGTCGGGCGCGTCACGCAGGTGCGCCAAGGCACAATTGAGGTCAGCGGACTGACGCGCCGCGCCGCATTGGGGGATCGTGCGCTGATTCGCTGCCAGTCGGGGCGCGAGATCGGCGCAGAGGTGCTGTCGCTCACGCGCGGCGGGGTGACGGTGCTGCCAGATGGTGCCGCCGATGGCGTGGCAATCAGCGATGAGGTGGAGCTGCTGGGTCAGGGTGGCATCGCGCCTCATGATAGCTGGATCGGGCGAATCATTGATCCGTTCGGTGGGGCGCTGGATGGGCGACCCTTGGTTCACGGCGCGCAGGAGTGTGAACTGCGTGCTTCGCCTCCCCCCGCTGCGCAACGCAAACGGCTGGGCGCGCGGTTGGAAACCGGCATGGCGGCGTTTAACACGCTTTTGCCGCTGGTGCGCGGTCAACGGATCGGGTTGTTTGCGGGGTCCGGCGTGGGGAAATCCTCGCTTTTGGCGAACTTCGCGCGCGGCGTGCAAGCCGATGTCGTGGTGATCGCCTTGATCGGCGAGCGCGGGCGCGAGTTACGTGAATTCGTGGAGAAAACCTTGGGCCCCGAGGGGATGGCGCGCGCGGTGATCGTTGCCGCCACCTCGGACCAATCGCCTCTCGTGCGGCGGCGCTGCGCGTGGGCTGCGATGTCGGTGGCCGAATATTTCCGCGATCAGGGAAAACATGTGCTCTATCTCGCTGATTCGGTGACCCGTTTCGCCGAGGCCCATCGCGAGGTCGCGCTGGCAGGAGGCGAGCCTGCGTCTTTGCGTGGCTATCCGCCCTCGACCTCGTATCAAATCATGGCGCTGGGCGAACGCGCCGGGCCGGGCGTGGATGGGTCGGGTGATATCACGGCGGTGTTTTCGGTGCTGGTCGCGGGCTCGGATATGGATGAGCCGGTGGCGGATATTCTGCGCGGCGTGCTGGATGGCCATGTCGTGCTGGAACGCGAGATTGCCGAACGCGGGCGGTTTCCGGCGATCAACCTTCTGCGTTCGGTTTCGCGCTCGCTGCCAGACGCGGCCACTCCCGGGGAAAACGGGTTGATATCGCATGCGCGCGCCTTGCTGGGTGCGTATGATCGGGCGGAAATGATGATTCAAGCCGGGCTATATGCAGCGGGTTCTGATCCGATGGTGGATGCCGCGATTCGGATCTGGCCGCAGCTTGACGGGTTCATCGCCTTGCCCGCGTCCGAAGGTGTCGCGGGCAGTTTTGCTCAACTTAGCGAGGTATTGTCACAGGCAGGGCGCTAAATCAGACGATCCCAGATCAGTTTCAGCGCCAATAAAGACGAGGTAACAACCAGCAGCGGTTTGATCAGCCGCGCGCCGATGCGCATCGCGAGCTTTGACCCGAGCCGCGCGCCTGCGATCTGCGCCACACCCATCGCCAGCCCCAAACCCCAAAGCGGTGTGCCCATCGCGATAAACCCGACAAGCCCACCGATATTAGAGGCGAAATTCAGCAATTTGGTGTGCGCGGTCGCGCGTAACACGCCGTAACCCGCCAGCATCACGAAACCGATCATAAAGAACGCCCCCGTACCCGGCCCGATCAACCCGTCATAAAACCCGATGACGGGCACGAAAAACGCGGTGAAAGCGGCGGGCGGGATGCGCTCAAGTTTATCGGTATCATCCAGTCCCGGTCGCAGTGCAAAAAACACCGCGATCGCGATCAGCACAAAGGGCAGCGCGGTTTGCAAGTGATCGGTCGGAATGACCGACACAAGCAGCGCGCCACACAGCCCCGCCACAAAGGCCAGCGCGGCTGCGGGAAGCTGGCGTTTCAGATCGACTCGCCCCGAGGCGGCATATGACAGCGCCGCCGTTGCCGCGCCGAATGTGCCTTGGATTTTGTTGGTCGACAAAGCCTGCAGCGGCGACACCCCCGCCAGCAGCAACGCAGGCACCGTGATCAGCCCGCCACCGCCGGCAATCGAATCAACGAACCCTGCGACAAAGGCCGCTCCGATCAGCATCACAACCAATTCGTAGGAGAGGTCGAACATCGCGCGTCCCTTAGTCACTTCCGAGTCTTCTTCCGCCGCGCTTGCGCGAATGTAAAGCCTGTGCGGTTGCACGGCGCGGCGCGCTGACGCTATCTGGGGACACCAAGGCAAACCCAGGGACACTCATGTCAGCGATCCAACTTATGTGGCTCATCACCGCGTTCAACCGAGTTTTGCAGCAATGAGTGCCGTGACGGGGTATCGGGCGCTGGCGCTTATGACTGCGCCCGCACGCCAGAAATCCGAGTTATGGCGCACGGTGCTCGGCCTGGGCATGATCATCGCAATCTATATCGGCGCGGGCTGGATGCTGCTCACGATACTGGCGCAATCGGTGCCGCCACTGCGCCTTGTAGGGCTTCTCAACGAAATTGCATCGGGTTCGACCCCGCGAGGAGTCGTGATTTTGCTCGCAAGTTTTGCGCCATTGCTGCTTGGCGTGGTCTTCGTGACGCGCTGGTTGCACGGTCGCCCGGCGGGGGTGCTGTTTGGCCCCAACGTGCTACGCGATTTCCGCGCGGTGCTGCCTTGGGTCTTGGTCATATCGCTGCTGTGTGCGGCGCTGGCGCTGGTGGACGATGATGTCGGACGCTCGACCCGGTTGGCAACATCTTTACCATGGATGGTGCTCGCGATCCCCCTGCTTGCGGTGCAGATCGGTGCCGAGGAAGTGCTGTTTCGCGGCTATCTGCTGCAACAATTGGGCGCGCGCTCGCGCTCCCCGCTGGCTTGGATGGTGCTGCCTTCGGCGTTGTTTGGCGTGCTGCATTACGATCCAAGCAGCTTCGGACCAAACGCGCTCTGGCTGGCGATCTGGGCCTTTGTCTTTGGCTGCCTCGCCGCTGATCTGACCGCGCGCACTGGCAATATCGGGGCGGCATTGGCGCTGCATCTGGTGAATAATTTCACCAGCATGTTCTTTGTCGGCTTTTACGGCAATCTCGACGGGCTGGCGCTTTACACTATTGTGATCAATGCGCGCGACTTTGCAACGCTTGCGCCTTGGCTGGCAATCGACGCGCTGACGATCTTTATCGGCTGGCTGATGATCCGCCTGATCTTGCGGGTCTGATTGCAATTCCCGCACGCTGGGCTTATTTGAGGCCAATGCAAAATCAGCATAGCGCAGGGGCCTGCCGATGAACTGGATCACCAATTACGTCCGCCCGCGGATCGACTCACTGTTCTCGCGTCGCGATACGCCCGAGAATCTGTGGACGAAATGCCCCGAATGCGGAACGATGCTGTTTCACCGGGAATTGGCGGACAACCTCAATGTCTGCACCAATTGCGGCCACCATCTGGCGATCACCCCGCGCAAGCGTTTCAACGCGTTGTTCGATGGCGGCGTTTTTGCCGAGGTAAAAGTCCCCGAGCCGATCCACGATCCGCTGCATTTCAAAGATCAAAAGAAATATCCCGACCGGATGAAGGCGGCGCAGAAATCCACTGGCGAAAAAGAGGCGATGCTGGTGGCCGAGGGCGAAATCGGGCGCACGCCCATCGTCGCGGCGGCACAAGATTTCACCTTCATGGGCGGCTCAATGGGCATGTATGTCGGTAACGCAATCGTCGCGGCTGCCGAACGTGCGGTGCTGCTTAAGCGCCCGTTGGTGCTGTTCTCGGCGGCGGGTGGTGCGCGCATGCAAGAGGGGATTCTCTCGCTAATGCAGATGCCGCGCACGACCGTCGCTGTGCAGATGCTCAAAGAGGCGGGGCTGCCCTATATCGTGGTGCTGACCCATCCCACGACCGGCGGGGTCACGGCCTCATATGCGATGCTGGGCGATGTGCATATCGCCGAACCCAACGCGCTGATCTGCTTTGCTGGCCCGCGTGTGATCGAACAGACGATCCGCGAAAAGCTCCCCGAGGGGTTCCAGCGCGCGGAATATCTGCTCGATCACGGCATGCTGGACCGCGTGACACACCGCATGAAAATGCGCGACGAGCTAATCACGATCCTGCGCATGCTCATGGGGATGCCCCCAGCCGTTGCAGGCGACTTACCCGCGCCCGACACGACCGCCGAAGCCCCCCCCGCGGACACCTCCGCAGCCGAGGACGTGCCCGCTGAAGCGGCGAACAAACCCGCCTAAGCCCCTTCCTCTTGATCAAAATATCCCGGGGGAGTCGCGCCTGGCGCGACGGGGGCAGCGCCCCCTTTCGATGTGATCCACGAATATGACAGGTCCGGCTATGTCCGACGCTTCCGATACGATCCTTGCGAGGCTGATGGGCTTGCATCCCAAGGTGATCGACCTCTCGCTGGACCGGATGGAGCGATTGCTGGCCGCGCTCGATCATCCCGAACGCCAGATCCCGCCGTTGATCCATATCGCGGGCACCAACGGCAAAGGCTCGACGCAGGCGATGATTCGCGCGGGGCTTGAGGCTGCGGGCAAACGTGTGCATGCCTATACCTCGCCCCATCTGGCGCGGTTTCATGAACGCATCCGGCTGGCGGGCAACTTGATTTCCGAACCTGACTTGGCCACGCTTCTCGATGAGGTCGAGGCCGCAAATGACGGCGCGCCGATCACCTTTTTTGAGGTCACGACAGCCGCCGCCTTTCTCGCCTTCGCACGCAGCCCGGCCGATTTCACCCTGCTCGAGGTCGGGCTTGGTGGGCGGCTGGATGCGACCAACGTGATCGATCAGCCTGCGCTGACCATCATCACCCCGGTTTCCATCGACCATCAGCAATTTCTGGGCGAAACCCTGCCCGAAATCGCTGGTGAAAAGGCCGGGATTATCAAGCGCGGCGTGCCGCTCATCATTGGTCCGCAACAAGACGCAGCGCTTGAGGTGATCGAGGCCCGCGCCGCGCGTCTGGGCGCGCCGATCTTGGCTTATGCTCAGCAATGGCAGGTGTGGGAAGAGCGCGGGCGGCTGATTTTTCAGGATGAAACGGGGTTGCTCGACCTGCCCTTGCCCAACCTACCGGGGCCGCATCAGATCCAGAATGCCGGGGCTGCTTTGGCGGCGTTGCGCCATCTTGGGGCGGACGCGACGGCCTGCGAGGCGGCGGTTACGCGCGCTGAGTGGCCCGCGCGCATGCAGCGGTTACGCCTAGGCCCGCTTGCCGATGCAGCGCCCAATGCCGAGCTATGGCTTGATGGCGGGCACAACCCGGCGGCGGGCGAGATGATCGCCGCCACGCTTGCCCGCTTGCCGCGCCGACCGACCCATCTGATCTGCGGGATGCTCAACACCAAGGACGTGACCGGCTATCTGCGCCCGCTGGCTGCGCATGCCGCGCAGCTTGTCGCGGTATCGATCCCCGGCGAGGCGAACACGCTGAGCGCCGAGGACACCGCTGCCGCTGCAAGCAAGGTCGGTATTGCGGCCTCAACCGCGCCCGATGTTGGCGCTGCGCTGGCCGCGATCACCGCGCAGGATGCAAACGCGCGGGTGCTGATTTGCGGCTCGCTCTATCTCGCTGGGCAAGTGCTGCGCGAAAACGGCTAAAGGCGCTAGTAAGACCCGCGCGGCAGGGGTGTTGCGCCGCGATTATACTCGGTCCAATCGCTGATTTCGGGATAGTATTTGCGCCGCCACGCCCGCACGCGCGGGTTCATCCGCCGCCGCCAAAGGGGTGGAATCATCGCCAGCGCGGTCATGCCCGGATAGCCGAACGGGAGTTGCGGTGCCTCGTCGGCGTCATAGGTTTGCAGCAGAGGAAAGCGGCGGTCGGGCTTGTAATGGTGATCCGAATGGCGCTGCAGATTGATCAACAGCCAGTTCGACGCGGTGTGATCGGCATTCCAGGAATGGCGCGGCATCACATGTTCATACCGCCCCTCGCCGCGATATTCGCGTGTCAGCCCGTAATGCTCGACATAGTTGGTCAGTTCCAGCTGCCAGATCGCGAAAAACGCCTGCAAGGCAAACAGCCCCACCCCCATCCAGCCGCCCACCGCAAAGGCCGCGATGAGCGCCAATACCTGCAACGCAGCGTAGCGCCAGAACGGATTGGAGCGATGCCAAAGCGGCCGCCCGGCGCGGCGCAGCATCAGCGCCTCGGCCTTCCACGCAGAGCCGGGGCATTCAAACAGCACCCGCCAGAAAAAGCGATGAAACCCCTCATTATAACGCGCGCTCACCGCATCACGCGGCGTGCCAACCCAAAGATGGTGCACCAGCAAATGTTCAGTGCGGAAATGCGAATACAGCACACTGGCCAGCAACAGATCACCCAGCCAACGCTCTAGCCTATTCTTCTGATGCATCAATTCATGGGCATAGACGATCCCGATGGTGCCCGAGATCACGCCCACGCCAAACATCAGCGCCACGATTTCAAAGCCGTTCAGATGCGCGCTGCGGGTCACGTACCAGATCGTGCCGTAAACCACTGCCGCCTGTATCGGGAACCAGACCATCGTGATCGCGCGATACCATGTCAGCTCGCTCTCGGGCGTCTCGACATCAGGTTGATCCTCGTTGCGCCCGAGGATTTGGTCGAGAAACGTCACCAGCCACCACGCATAGGTCGGCAGCAGGATCAGCGTCCAGCCACCATAACGCGCCTCGATCACCGCCAGCGGCACAGTGCCGAGCGATAGCCAGAACGGCAAAGCGTGAGAGGGGCTGCGGATTTCGGCGCGGCTGGACATGGGGGCCTCGGGGTTGCAAGCGCGGCCATGATAGCGCGGGAATTTCCTGATACAATCACTCAGGTTGCGGCCAATCAGCGCTTTGCGCCGCGTCCCAGACCTTGCGCATCAGCGTGGGCAGATCACCGGGCGCAAAATCGCCGCGAGGGGTGAAATCTGCGCCCTCTGCGCGGGTCACGAAGACGCGCAGGATCAGGTGGAAATGCGTGAAGGTGTGGCGCACCTCGGCCTCGGCCTCACGCCAATCCGATTGCAGCGGCGGGGCGGGCGCGGGGACCTCTGACCACTCCGAGCCGGGAAAGCCCAGCGTGCCGCCCAGCAATCCCTTGTCGGGGCGACGCTCCAGCAGCACATCCCCCGCCGCATTCAGCGCGACATAGGCAAAGCCCAGCCGCGTTGGCTTGGGTTTCTTGGCCAGTTTGCGCGGCAAGTCGGCGGCGATTCCCTGCGATTGCGCAGCACAATCCGCAATCAACGGGCAGATCGCACAGGCCGGGTTGCGCGGCGTGCAGATCGTGGCACCCAAGTCCATCATGGCTTGGGCAAAATCGCCGGGGCGCGTGGTCGGCGTGATCTGCGCGGTCAAATCAGTCAACTCGGGCTTGGCAGCGGGCAGGGGCGTCTGCACGGCAAACAGGCGCGAGACGACGCGCTCGACATTGCCATCAACCACCGCGACCGGTTCGTCATAGGCAATCGCCGCGATTGCGCCCGCAGTATAAGGGCCGATGCCAGGAAGCTTTTGCAAATCCGCCGCCGTTTGCGGGAAACGCCCGCCCATCTCATGCGCCACGACACGCGCGCATTTCAGCAAGTTGCGCGCGCGGGCGTAATAGCCAAGCCCGGCCCATTCGGCCATGACAGCCCCAACCTCGGCCCCGGCCAACGCCTCGACATCGGGCCAACGCGCCGTGAAGCGGCGGAAATAATCGCGCACGGCGGCCACGGTGGTTTGCTGCAACATCACCTCGGACAGCCAGATGCGGTAGGGATCGGGGCGCACGCCTAAGGCGCGATCCTGCGGCGACACCCGCCACGGCATGACGCGGGCATTGGCATCATACCATTTCAGCAGGCTTTTGCCGATTGCCCCTTTACCGTCACACAATGTTTATGCTCCCCTCTTGCCCATCGGTTGGCCTGACCCGATGTGCGGGATACACTGGGGCCGATCAAGAGGAACCTACTGGTAATGAGTGCGAAAGACCCGAAATCCAAGTCAGACCGGCGCATGCGCGGCTTTGAGCCCGCAGGCAAGCTGCTGCGCCAGAGGGTGCGCGCGGCCGGTGAGTCGCGCGGATTCGCGGTTTCGCGGCTGCTGACCCATTGGTCCGAGGTGGTCGGCGAGGAAATCGCAGCCCAGACCCGTCCGGTCAAAATCGGCTATTCCAAGGGCGGATTCGGTGCGACTTTAACGCTGCTGACGACCGGGGCCGCCGCGCCGATGATGCAGATGCAACTGCCCCAGATTCGTGAAAAGGTGAACGCGTGCTATGGCTACAATGCGATTTCGCGCATCTCGCTGACACAGACCGCCCCGATCGGTTTCGCCGAGGGGCAGGCGCAATTCACCCCGGCTCCGAAAGCCGCGCCCAAGGCTCCCGATCCGCAAGTGATCGCGGCGGCAGCGCGCACGGCAGAGGGCTGCAAGGATGCAGGCCTTAAATCTGCGCTGGAAACTTTGGCACAAAACGTTCTAACGAGGTCCGCGGAACGGGCCGCGCAGAAGAAAGGCTGATACATGAGCAAATCTCTTACGATCCTTGGCGGCGTCGCCGTTGCAGGTGTTTTGGCAGCGGGTGGCTGGTTTGCCAGCCAGCATAGTCAGGCAAGCCTGATCACCGCAGCGCAGGCGCAAGAGGCAACTGCCGACAAATCGGTGCAAATCCTGCCCGATGTCAGCCTTGGTCAGGAAGATGCGCCGGTGACGGTCATCGAATATAGCTCGTTTACCTGCCCCCATTGCGCGGATTGGCATACCGAGGAATTTCCGACGCTGAAGAAGGATTACATCGACACCGGCAAGGTGAAGTTTATCCAGCGTGAGGTGTATTTCGACAAGTTCGGGCTTTGGGCCGGGCTGATCGCGCAATGTGGCGGGGATCCGAAATATTACGCGATCTCGGATATGCTGTTTTCCAAGCAACGCGACTGGATCGGCGATGGCAAGCAGCAGACGATCTCGGACAATCTGCACAAGATCGGGCTGCAAGCCGGGCTGACCAACGAGCAGGTCACCAACTGCATGAACGATGAAAAGCGCGCCGAGGAACTGGTCGCAACCTTCCAGAAGAATGCTTCGGATGACAAGGTCGACGCGACGCCGACGTTCATCATCAATGGCACGAAATACTCCAACATGGCGTGGCCGGACTTGAAGAAAATTCTCGACGCCGATTTGGATAAAGCGGCGCAGTAATCGCTGTCTGACTCTGACGAAAGGCCGGCCCGATTGGGTCGGCCTTTTGCGTTACAGCCCGAGCTTTTCAAGCGCCGTGTCCAAGGGATCGGCCATCGCGATTTCCAATCGCACCGGAAGCGCCAAGACCTTCGGGCGAAACTCGGCAGGCAGCCGCACGGCATCTTTCTCGGTGGTTACCAGTTGCGCGCCGAGCAGCTTGGCTTCGGTCTCGATCCGGGTCAGCAAGCGGGGCGTGAAAGGCTGGTGATCCTCCAGCGCTTCGCTGCGCAGCATGTTCGCGCCCAGCGCTTGCAGCGTGGCAAAAAACTTCTCGGGATGACCAATGCCCGCAAAGGCGAGTACGGGCAGATCCTGCCAATCCATCCCCGTTTGCAGCGGCATCAAAGCACCCGTGAGATGCGGAATTTTAACCCGCGATTGCCACGCGGCGGAGAATTCATGCTGCGCAGCATCTGACCCGATTGAGATCAGCAGATCGGCCCGCGCCAATCCGGCATCCACCGGCTCGCGCAAAGGTCCGGCAGGCAGGCAACGCCCATTGCCAAACCCCTTTTTCGCATCGACCACGACGATCGACAGATCCTTGCGCAGCGCGGGGTTTTGATGCGCGTCATCCAACACAATCACCTGCGCGCCTGCTGCCACCGCAGCGCGTGCGCCTGCCGCGCGATCCTTCGCAACCCAAGTGGGCGCAAAGGCCGATAGCAGCAACGGCTCGTCCCCGGTTTGATCCGCGCTATGGGTGCGCTCATCGACGCGCACCGGGCCTTGCAACGAGCCGCCATAGCCGCGCGTAACGACATGCGCCGTGACCCCGCGCGCCTCAAGATGCTGCGCCAGCCAGATCACCATGGGCGTTTTCCCGGTGCCGCCGGCGTTGATATTGCCAACCGAGATCACCGGCACATCCAGCGCCGCCCCCGTCTGGCGCACCCGCCGCGCCGTTGCTTGGCCATAAAGCGCGCCGAGTGGCGAGAGCAGGCGCGCGGCAAGGCCGGGCTGAGCAGGCGGATTGAACCAGAACAGCGGCGCGCCCATCACGCGCCGCCTTTCGTCAGACGTTCTTCCAGCAGCGCCGCAATCCCGCCTGCGACGGTTTCAACCGCGCCTGCACCGCCCGATGACACAAGCCACGCGTTATGCGCCAGATGCGCCGCACGGTCGGGGGCGATCAAATCAGCCAGCGCATCGGCGAAATCGTCTTCGGTGCGAATGCCGCGACAGGCATGTGCCGTCTCAAGCCGGATATATTGCGCACGTTCGCGCCCCAGATGTGGCCCGTGCAATACCGCTGATCCCAAAGCCGCCGCCTCCAAGGGCGCGCGCGGCGATTGTGCCATGCCGCTTAGAGTGCCGCCCATGTAAGAGAGCGGCGCAAGGCGATACCAAAGCCCGTATTCCTGCGCGTCATCGGCGATGAAAATCTCGGTCGTTGCGTGCGGTTCGCCCTCCAGCGAGCGGCGCGTGACCGACCAGCCCTGATCGCTCAGATCCTTCGCCAAGGCTGCGCCATCTGCGTCGTGATCCGGGGCAAGCAATAGCAGCAGGCGATGCGCGTGCCGCATGGCGTAGCTATGGGCATCCAGAACGGCGGCCAGCTCCTCATGCGGGACGCTGGTGGCCAGCCAGACCGGTCGAGCACCGATCGCATCGGCCATAGAGGCGCGCTCGACCTCAGAACAGGTCAGCGGCTCGGCAGGTTCCACCAAAGCGCCGTCACTGACCTCAATCCGCTCGGCGGGCAAACGACGTTCCAGCGCGCGGCGACTGTCGCTATCGCGCAGATAAATCCGTGTCAGACGCCCCAGCAATCCCGCCATCCGATCACCCGACAATGCGCCAACGCCAGTGCCAAATTGTGCATCCGCAAGCGCGATGGGAATGTCACGTCGGGCGGCTTCGGTGATCAGGACTGCAGGCAGGCTATTGCCCAAAATCAAGATCATCTCGGGGTGCCATGCAGTCAGCACCAGTTTGATAGATGCGGGGCGGTCCTCGGGCGATGGCAGGCAAAGCGAGTCGGGCGGCAGCACCAAATCATCGGGGGGATTGCCCGTCGTGGTCAGCGCGATTTGCAGATTAGGTAGCCGGGCCGTGATGCGACGCGCAACCAGCGCAGCACCAGATTTCGCGCCAGTGCTGTCCCATATCCACAAGAGCGGCCCGTCAGGGCGCTCGCGGGCCGCGGCGTCACGCGCACGCGGCCCTGTAGGGCGCATCGCAGAGAGAGGGCGCTTGATCCATGAGGAAAGGGTGTAGCGCATCTCTTTGCGGGTCCTGATTGACTTAGCTGCCGAGTTCTTCGGTCGGAGAGACCTCGATCTCTTCGTCGCGCAGACGATGCAGATGCGCAATGAAATAGCGGGTGTGCGCGTCATCGACCGTGCGTTGGGCGGCCCCTTTCCAGGCGTTGAAAGCGCTGGCGTAGTTCGGGAAAATTCCGACGATGTCGATCTTGGACACATCGGAAAATTCGGTAACACTCGGGTTTACCAGTTCGCCACCGAACACAAGGTGAAGACGCTGCGGATTGGGTTTGGACATGCTAGCTCCTGTCGACTTTTGCTGCAGCGCAGAGATTACGCCCTGCTATCGCGGTTCACAAGGCGGCGACCCGCTTCGCACGAAGCCGTTACCGTGCGAGCCCCTGATCCGCCAGATATCGCACGCCTTTGCGCAGCCCTGCCTCGTCATTCACCTCAAGGATCAGGCGCGGCATTTTGGGCAACCGCCCCAGCGCGGCAACGACCGAATGCCACGCAATCGAACCCTCGCCGGGATGCCAGTGCCGGTCGCCATAGCCATCGACATCCTGCAAATGCACATGCTGCAATGCTGCCCCGGCTGCATTCACAAAAGCATCAACCGGGGGCGCGCCCAAACGCCGGTGCATGAACTGCGCATGTCCGGTATCGAGCGAGACCTTGACGGTCTTGGGATCAAGCGCGGCCGCCAGATCGACGCGCAAACGCGGTGTCAGATCCTCGACATTCTCGATCACCAAAGTCACGCCAAGCTCGCGGGCCTGCGCAATCACGGGCGTCAGGACATAGCGCACGCGTTCAATCTGCATGAAACCCTTAGAGGGATTCGCCTCAAGATCGCTTTCCTTCCACATCGTATAGGGCGAATGGATCACCATCTGATCGGCCCCAAGCTCGGCACACACATCCAGCGTGCGCAGCATCCGCGTGCGGATCACCTCTACAATCGCGGGATCGGCGCAATCAATGTTGAAGCCAGAAAATGGCCCATGCAGCCCGAGCCGTCCGGTGTAGCCATCAAGCAGCCCCTTGGTGCGCGCCGTCATTTTCACCAAATCGGCCTCGGGCGTGTTAGGCCAGCAAAAACTTTGCAATTCCAGGTCGCGGTGATCGGATAAAATCCAGTCTTGGTGGTGGGCCAGCATATCAAGGCTAAGCGCCGCGCCCAGCAATGGCAGGTCTTTGGTCATGGTGTTCTCCTCTTGCGCGCGATGCTTGCGCAAGCGTGAGGGGTTTTCAATCCCGCAAACGCGCTATATCGCAACCCTATGAGACGCACACTGACCCAGATTTATGACGCCAAGCTGGCCGAGGGCACGCTGCATTCCGATGCGGCCCAACGCGCTGTGCTGCCTGTTCTTGAAGATATCCGCGCCAAGCTGGAAGCGGCCCCCGAGCCGCGCAAACGCGGGCTGTTTTCGCGCAAATCGGCACCGGTAGACGGCGTGCCGGGGCTGTATTTTTGGGGCGGAGTCGGGCGTGGCAAGTCGATGCTGATGGATCTGTTCTTTGACGCGACCGATGTGCCCAAACGTCGGGTGCATTTCCACGCTTTCATGCAGGAAATTCAGAGCAAGCTGGAAGAGGCGCGGCGCGCCAACACCGTTGATGCGATGCGCCCCGTGGCCGAAGATGTCGCCGGCTCGCTGCGCCTGCTGTGTTTTGACGAAATGCAAATCACCGATATTGCCGATGCGATGATCGTGGGGCGCTTTTTCGAGGCTCTGTTCGAGCGCGGCGTGACTATTGTAACCACCTCGAACCGGGCGCCGGAGGATCTATATAAAAACGGGCTGAACCGTCAGCTTTTCCTGCCATTCATCGACCTGATCCGCGAAAAACTGCAAGTTTACGAGCTGAAATCGGAAACCGATTACCGCCAACACCGCCTGTCGGGCGAAGAGGTCTATTTTTACCCCATCGGACGTGAGTCACGCGCCAGGATGGATGCGCTTTGGGGCGAACTTTCAGGGCAGGACCATACCCATACGCTTAAGCTGACAGTTAAGGGGCGCACGGTCGAACTGCCCCATTTCCACGCAGGTGTAGGCCGCGCATCGTTCTGGGATCTTTGCGCAGCAGCGTTGGGTCCGGCGGATTATCTGGCGATCGCCGGGGCCGTGCGGGTGCTGATGCTGGATGATATCCCGCTGCTCTCGGCCGCGAATTTCAACGAGGCAAAGCGGTTCGTGACACTCATTGACTCGTTGTATGAGGCGAAAGTGCGCCTGATTTGTTCGGCTGCTGATACGCCCGAGCGCCTGTATGTCGAGGGCGAAGGCACGTTTGAATTTGAACGCACTGCCAGTCGTTTGCGCGAAATGCAGGCCGCCGATTGGGCGCAAGACGCATAAGGGGCGCATCGGCTTCCCAACGCACCCCTGATTTTACGCCTCAGATCGCAGCCGCCAGCCGCGTGCCCTGATCAATCGCGCGCTTGGCGTCCAGTTCGGCGGCGACATCCGCACCCCCGATGACATGGGGCGACCGTCCCGCTTCGATCAACGCATCTGCAAGGCTGCGCTCGGTCAGCTGTCCGGCACATAGCACCACCGTATCCGCCGCGATCACGCCGGGGGTTTCGCGCGCCTCGCCATAGCTGACATGCAGTCCCTCATCGGTGATACGCTCGTAATTCACGCCGCCGATCATCTGCACATTCTTCATCTGCAACGCGGCGCGGTGAATCCAGCCCGTGGTCTTGCCCAAACGCCGCCCCAGCTTTTCGCGCTTGCGCTGCAACAGGGTCACGGCGCGGGTGGGCGGCTCGGGCTGAGGCTCGGCCAGCCCGCCTGCCGTCTGCGCAGGATCGCCCACGCCCCATTCGCGTTTCCATTCTTCGAGATCCAGCGTCGGGCTGTCATCGACGGTCAGGAATTCAGCCACGTCAAAGCCGATCCCGCCCGCGCCGATGATGGCCACGCGCGGCCCCGCTGTCACGCGGCCTTTCAGGATGTCGATATAGGACGCGACCTGTCCGCCCTCGACCGGGATCTCGGGGTCACGCGGGCGCACACCCGTTGCGATGATTACCTCGTCGAAATCGGCCAGTGTCGCGACGGTGGCCTCGGTGTTGAGCCGAAGCGAGACGCCGGTTTTATCCACCATCGTGGCAAACCAATCGGTCAGCCCATGGAATTCCTCTTTGCCCGGCACCGCGCGCGCCATCGTCAATTGCCCGCCAATCTCAGCGGCGCGATCAAACAACGTGACGCTATGCCCACGCTGCGCCGCCGTGATTGCGGCGGACAGACCCGCAGGCCCCGCGCCCACCACGGCAATCGTTTTGGGGCTGGTGGTGGGAGTGATCACGATCTCGGTCTCATGGCCCGCGCGCGGGTTCACCAAGCAAGACGAAACCTTGCCTTGGAATGTGTGATCCAGACAGGCTTGGTTGCACGCGATACAGGGCGCGATCTCGGCCGCGCGTCCCGCTTGCGCCTTGTTGACGAAATCGGGATCGGCCAAGAACGGGCGCGCCATCGAGACCATATCGGCGCTGCCTTCCGCCAACACTTCTTCGGCGACGCCGGGCGTGTTGATCCGGTTCGAGGTGATCACCGGGATCGAAACCTCGGGGCGTAGGCGGCCCGTTAGCCAGGTGAACGCCGCGCGTGGAACCGAGGTAGCAATGGTAGGCACGCGCGCCTCATGCCAGCCGATGCCGGTGTTGAGCATACTCGCCCCCGCCGCCTCGATCGCCTTAGCCAGCGTCACGACCTCGTCCCAAGTGGAGCCCTCGGGCACCAGATCAATCAGCGAAATGCGGAAAATGACGATAAAATCATCACCCACTGCCGCGCGCACGCGTTTCATCACCTCGACGGGCAGGCGCATCCGGTTCTCATAACTGCCACCCCAAGCATCGTCGCGCTTGTTGGTATGACGTGCGAGGAACTGGTTGAGGAAATATCCCTCGGACCCCATCACCTCGACGCCGTCATAGCCCGCCTCGCGCGCCCGCGCGGCGGATGTCGCGATGTCGGCGATCTGCTTCTCGATGCCCGCTTCGTCCAACTCGGTCGGCGGGAAAGGTGAAATCGGCGATTTGATCGCGGACGGTGCCACGCATTTGGGGCCATAGGCGTAGCGCCCGGCATGCAAAATCTGCATCGCGATGCGCCCGCCCGCGTCATGCACCCGATCGGTGATGATCTTGTGATGCGCGATATCTTCGGGGGTGAACAGGCCCGCCGCGCCGGGAAACACGCCGCCCTCGCTATTGGGGGCCATACCGCCGGTCACCATCAGGCCGACACCCCCGCGCGCGCGCTCGGCGTAAAACTCTGCTACCGCATTCCAATCGCCGCGCTCTTCAAGATTGGTGTGCATCGAACCCATCAAGACCCGGTTGGGCAATGTCACATGCCCCAGATCGAGCGGTGCGAAAAGATGCGGAAACTGGCTCATGATGTTCTCCCTAAACTCGCGCATAGTGTGAAAGCGTGCCGCGCCCTTGTCACGCCAAACGCGGCGTCACGCCATCAGAACTGCGCGATCACGTGGGCTAAGCGGGAACCGAGGAAACGGAGCCGCATTTTTCCTAAGTGCCGTTTCGTTTCGGGGCGGCTCATCGTTTCGCAACAGTAACCAACGTGTGAGAATACCGCGGTATTGTCCCCTCTTGGCCCCATTTGCGCCCGAATTGACGGCCAAAACTGTTCCCGAACAAGCAATAAACCGAGACCGAAAAGGTGCGCATATGGATCGCCTGACTGAAATGGAAGCCTTCGCGATGGTCGTAGACCAAGGCGGGTTTACGGATGCCGCAAAGAAGTTGGGCATCTCTAAATCCGCCGTGTCGAAGCATGTTTCGGCGCTAGAGGCACGACTTGGGGCGCGACTTCTCAACCGCACAACGCGCCGGGTCAGCCCGACCGAGATTGGGCTGGCTTATTACGACCGGGCGCGCCGTGTCCTGAATGATGCGGGAGAGGCGGATGCGCTGGTCACCTCGATGCAACTCGCGCCTTCGGGGGTGTTGCGCATTTCGGTTGCGACCGACTTCGGGGTCAATCTGCTTTCGCCCGTCTTGGGTGATTTCTTGCAGGAATTTCCCGAAATCACCGTCAACATGGTGCTCAATAACCGCTATGTTGAGCTGATCTCGGAAGGGTTCGATATGGCGATCCGGGTGGGCGAGCTGGAAGACAGCAGCCTGCGCGCCCGCAAATTGACCGAAACCTCGCGCCGGATGATCGCCTCGCCGGGCTATTTCGAACGCTATGGTCGCCCGGAAAAGATCGACGATCTTAACGAACACAAGCTGCTGCATTATTCCAACCAATCGGCGGGCAATGTCTGGAAGCTGACCGCGCCCTCGGGCGAGCGGCGTCAGGTGCGCTCGAATGGCTGGCTGACGGTCAATGACGGGCAGTCGCTGCTACATGCCGCAATCGCGGGTCTGGGCATCGCCTACCTGCCGTCTTTCCTGTACGCCGAGGCGCTCAAGGATGGTCTGGTCGAAGAGGCCATGCCCGAATTACCAATGGAAACGCTGGGCATCTACGCGGTCTATCCTCCGGGCCGCTTTACCCAGCCCAAAGTGCGCGCCTTCATCGATTTCCTCGCCACCACTTTTGAAAAGCGTGGCCCGGACAACTGGTAAGATTTTCCTCCCACAGCGTCTTCTATCCGTCGGGCGCTGTCAACTTTGGGTCGAAGTGAGAACCGCTTCGACCCGCCTGTTTTTCTCACGCCCCTCTTTCGTCAGATTGCTGGCACGCGGGGCCAGATAGCCTGCCCCTTCGGCGGTGATTTGCGCCGGATTCGTGCCGAAATCGGCGATGATCTTGGCGCGCGCGGCTTCGGCGCGGCGTTTGGACAGCGCGATATTGGCTGCCAATGATCCCACCGCGTCCGTATGACCAACCAGAACCACGCGCGCAGCGGGATGTGCTGCCAGATAGCCAGCCAACGCCTTGAGCGAGGCAACCTCTTGAGTGCCCAGCGTTACCTCACCGCTTGCGAAATCCAGATCATCCAGCGCGACCGAGCCTTGTGATTCCAACTGTGCGGCAAGCGCGCTGGCGGAGGGTGCGGCGGCACTGCCCGGCAGCGGTGCCGATTGCTGCGGGATCGCCAGCGGATTGTCAGATAGCAGGGGCGTGACGTCTTGCACGCTCATATTGGTGATCTCGACAAAGCCTGATTCCGAACTGCGTGAGACGGTGATGGCCACATATTCATCGCCCTTGCGCGCCGCGAGATAGCGAAAATCGCCCAGATCGACATGCATCGCGGGCTCGGGCAGCAGATCAAGCGCATAGCGGAAATCAAACCCGCCACAGGCATCGGTGTCACATTGATACAGCACCGTGTAGCCCGCATCGACAAGCTGCTCGCGCAGGGCTGACAGCAATTGCAGCGTGGTATTCTGGTTCGCGCGCAACCGCCAAGCGATGTCGCTGCGCGCCCCTTCCAGATCAAGGGTCTTCACCGCATCGTCCTTCCACGGCCCCACGGCAAGGGCATAACTCGCCGCCGGGCTGGAGGTTTGCGCGGCTTGAATAGCGCCTGCGGGCAAGGTCAGGTTAAACGGATCGGCCAGTGCAGGCGCGCCGCTTAGGGCCACCATCAAGACGAACGCCGCGCCTCTCATTTTCCGCCCTCCCGGCGATAGTGATAGCCCGCACGTTGCGTCATCCCAAGGCTTTGCGCTAGCGTGTTTGAGGCGTCATTCGCCTGCGTCACCAACATTTCAAACTGGTTTGCGCCCTGCGCCAATGCCCAGCGCGCGCCCTCATGCACCATCGCACGTGCCAAACCGCTGCGCCGGAACGAGGGCGCGACTGCAAGCGCGTGCAGCATTGCCGTATCGTTATGGATCGCGACAAAGGCGACCCCGGCGGCGCGGTCTTGTTTGCGGCCCAGAATGCAGGCTTTCGGCCCTGTCACCCGGTCCATGATCGCTTGGCGTTCGGGGCCGACCTCTAGCTCGCTCCAAAGGTCGCGCGCGATTTGCAGCGGGGGACAATGGGCAAACGCCGTGACAGGGGGCACCTCTCCCTGCATCTGCGCGATTGGGGCGGTCCACAGGAAGACCGGGTCATAGGCAACATAACCCCGCGCCTCGAGCGCGGCATCCAGCGCGCTGTCCTCGGGGCGGATCATGAAGCGCGGGGTCTGGCCCAAGGCGCGATGCGCGGCCTCGGCGGCGGGAATGTTAGCGTCATCGAAAGGGGTAATAAGCGTGGCGCAGCTCACCCGCGAGCCGCCACCGCGTCCCTCGCGAATCAGGAAGCCACCTGCGACCTGCGTGGTGGCGGCGGGCCATGTGGCGTCGATCAGGGCGGTAGGGTCGAGACTCATTTTCCCTCCGGAAATGCAGCTTGCAACGCGGCTAGTCCGGCCTGAACTTGCGCGGGATCTTGTCCACGCACCACAAGGTTCGTGCCATAGCGTCCCTCTTGAACGAAGGGATAAGAGCCGAAGGTAAGATCACCGAACTGTCCCGCGATCAGCCGCAGATCATCGGCCACCGAAGATTCCGCCGCCATCACCTGCCAGTTACGCGAGATCACCGGAGCGCCGCCCGTCAAACGCGGCAGCAACCCTGCCACCATCGCCTGAAAGATATTGGGCACGCCCGCCATCACATGGACATTGCCACAGGAAAACCCCGGCGCGGCCGAGACCGGATTGTCGATCAGCGTTGCCCCGTCAGGAATACGCGCCATGCGCAGGCGCGAGGCGGTGAACTCGGTGTCGCGTGCGGCATAATGCGCGGCCAAGATCGCGCGGGCGTCGTCGCGCACATCTATGCCAACGCCCATCGCATCGGCGACCGCATCGGCGGTGATGTCGTCATGAGTCGGGCCAATGCCGCCGCTTGTGAAAACGTGATCATGCGCTGAGGAAAGCGCGCGCACCGCCGCAACGATGCCCGCGTGATCGTCGGGAATGACGCGGATTTCACGGCAATCGATGCCCTGCTCGACCAGCTTTCCGGCCAGAAAATGGGCATTTCCCTCTCGGGTGCGCCCGGACAGAATTTCATCACCGATAATCAGGATTGCAGCGGTCGGATTGGGCATGATGTGGCCTCCTTTTGTCTTGGTATAGGGCGGGGTTGGCATCTGGGAAAGGCCGGGTACTGGCCAAGCGGCGTAATTGTGACTATCTAAAGCGCAAAAGCGTTAGGAGTAGAGCCTTGGACAATAGCCACGGCCGTGTGACCAAAGACGGCATCCGCATTTATGAACAAAGCGACTTCGAAGGGATGCGGGCCTCCAGCCAGGTGACCGCGCAGATCCTCGACGAGGTTGCCGATCTGGTGAAACCCGGCGTTTCGACCTCAGAACTTGATGCGTTCATCGAAAAGCGTGTTAACGAAATGGGCGCGACCTCGGCGACGATCGGTTATCGCGGCTATCGTCATGCAAGCTGCATTTCGATCAACCATGTGGTGTGCCACGGCATTCCCGGTGATAAGCGACTCAAGGACGGTGATATCGTCAATATCGACATCACGGTGATCTTGGACGGCTGGTTTGGCGACAGCTCGCGGATGTATGTGGCGGGCACGCTCTCACGCAAGGCTGAACGGCTGATTCAGGTCACGTATGATGCGCTGATGATCGGGATTGAGCAGGTCAAGCCGGGCAACACCTTTGGCGATATCGGCCATGCGATCCAGAAATTCGTCGAGGGCCACCGGATGTCGGTTGTGCGCGATTTTTGCGGTCATGGCGTGGGTGAGGTGTTTCACGCCCCGCCCAATGTTTTGCACTACGGGCGCGCTGGATCTGGGCCGATGCTGGAAGAAGGCATGATTTTTACCATCGAACCGATGGTCAATCTGGGTCGCCCCGAAACCAAGGTTCTGGCCGATGACTGGACAGCCGTGACGCGGGACAAATCGCTGAGCGCGCAATTTGAGCATTCGGTTGGCGTTACGGCAGATGGGGTGGATATTTTCACGACCTCGCCTGCGGGTCGTTTCCATCCGACCTGGCGCTAAGTCACGCGCCCACTGGACCTGCGCGCATACCCGCATTAGGTCTGAAATGACGGACCAAGGAGAGCGCGATGAAACCTTCGCTGACACTTTATCTCGCCGCGCCGCGCGGGTTCTGCGCGGGCGTGGATCGCGCGATCAAGATCGTTGAGATGGCGCTCGAGAAATGGGGCGCGCCGGTCTATGTGCGCCACGAGATCGTGCACAATAAATACGTCGTTGATACCTTGCGCGACAAAGGCGCGGTCTTTGTCGAAGAGCTGGATGAATGCCCGACCGACAGGCCGGTGATCTTTTCGGCCCATGGCGTGCCCAAATCTGTGCCCGCCGAGGCCGAGCGGCGCGAGATGATCTATGTCGATGCGACCTGCCCGCTGGTGAGCAAGGTGCACAAAGAGGCCGAGCGCCATTCCGAGAACGGCCATCAGATGGTGATGATCGGCCATGCCGGTCACCCCGAAGTGCTGGGCACGATGGGCCAGCTTCCCGAGGGCGAGGTGCTGCTGGTCGAGACGGTTGAGGATGTGGCGGACATCACGCCGCGCGATCCCGAACAGCTTGCTTTCATTACGCAAACCACCTTGTCGGTCGATGATACGGCGGCAATCGTAGCCGCCTTGCAGGATCGGTTCCCCGCGATTGTCGGGCCTGCGAAAGAAGACATTTGCTACGCGACGACGAACCGTCAGGCCTCGGTCAAGGCGATGGCGGGTCAGATTGATGCACTGCTGGTAATCGGCGCGCCCAACTCGTCCAATTCGCGCCGTTTGGTCGAGGTCGGGCGAGCGGCGGGCTGTGCCTATGCGCAGCTCGTGCAGCGCGCTGACGACATCGACTGGCGCGCGATTGAGGGTGCCAAGGCGGTGGGCGTGACCGCCGGGGCCAGCGCGCCCGAAGTGCTGATCGACGAGGTCATCGTGGCCTTTCGCGACCGCTATGACCTGACCGTCGATCAGATCGAAACTGCGCGCGAAGATATCGAATTCAAAGTGCCGCGCGTGCTGCGCGAGACCGCCTGATGCGCGCGATCGGGCCGCGCATTCCGGGGCTTGCGCTGCTGCTGGGCGTTGCTGGGCTGATCCCCTTTGTTTGGGGCGTTCTGGTGGTGCAAACCGGTGCGCTGCTGCCGCCTGGCATGGCCGATCCGCGCGTCGCGGTGCTGGCCTACGCGCTGATGATCTATTGCTTTATGGCCGGGTGCCTTTGGGGGTTCGCTGCCAAGGCTGAGTGGTCTGCGGGCTACGCGCTATCCATCGCCCCAATCCTGTTTTTCATCGTCTTCGCCGTGTTCGGTATGCCGGTGAATTTCGTGCTGCTGATTGGTTTCGTGCTTCTGCTGCCGCTTGATTACGTCTTTGCGCGCAGCGGGCTTGCGCCGTGTTGGTGGATGAAACTGCGCCTTGGACTGACGGTTGTTGTCGTGGCCTCTCTTGTGGCCTTGGTCCGGAGCTAAGTGATGAAGCTCTATTCGATGCCCACATCGGGCAATAGCTATAAGGTGCGCCTGCTGCTGGCGTTGCTCGGGCGTGATTACCAGCGCGTCGATGTGGAATATGACACCGAGGCGCTGGCCCAAGCGCACCTAAGCGGCGCGCTGCCGTTTAGCAGGGCACCTGCCTTGCATCTGGGCGATGGCCGTGTGCTGGCGGAATCCAATGCGATCCTGTGCTGGTTGGGTGAGGGGAGTGACTTCGTGCCCCAAGACGCGTTCGCGCGCGCGCAGATGCTCTCTTGGATGTTTTGGGAGCAAAACCAGCATGAGGGCGTGATCGCGGTGCGTTCGGCGTTGCTCTATTATGCCCATCGCAAACCCGAGGCCACGCCGCAGCGGTTGGCGGAGCTGCTGGAGCGCGGCAATGCGCTGTTGCAGCTGATGGAGGATCGCCTTAAGGGCCAAAATTGGCTGGTGGGCGATGCGATCAGCCTCGCCGATATTTGCCTTTACGCTTACACGCATACCGCCGAAAGCCGCGGCGGGTTTGATCTGACGCCATTCCCGGCGCTGGGCGCGTGGCTGGACCGGATCGCGGCGCTGGATGGATATGTGGGGTTAGATGACTGAGATTTTGGCATGGACGGATGGCGCATGTTCGGGCAATCCCGGCCCCGGTGGCTGGGGCGTCGTGATGCGCGCGATGGATGGTGCGCGGATTGCCAAAGAGCGCACGCTCAAGGGTGGCGAGCCCGACACGACCAACAACCGCATGGAATTGCTGGCCGCGATCAACGCGCTTGAGGCCCTGACACGGGACTCAGAAATTACCATCACCACCGACTCGGCCTATGTGAAAAATGGCGTGACGGGCTGGATTCACGGCTGGAAGCGGAACGGTTGGAAGACCGCGAACAAAAAACCGGTGAAGAATGTCGATCTGTGGCAGCGACTGGACGCGGCCCAAGCGCGCCATCAGGTGACGTGGAAATGGATCAAGGGCCATGCGGGCCATGCCGAGAACGAGCAGGCTGATGAGCTGGCCCGCGAAGGCATGGCACCGTTCAAACCGGGCAAAGCGTGATGCCTGCGCTGCCCGTTTGGCTGAACGAATTTCCCATCGGGGCGGGGCTGGATTACGCCTCGGTTCTGGTCTTTGCGCTGACGGGCGCGCTGGTCGCCTCGCGCCAGCAGCTTGATCTGGTGGGGTTCATCTTTATCGCGGCGCTGACAGCTGTGGGCGGCGGCACTTTGCGCGACCTTCTGCTGGGCCGAGATCTGGTGTTTTGGGTCGCCGATCCGACTTATGTTGTCATCGCGGCTTTGGCCGCCATCGTGGTCTTTTTCACCGCGCATCTGTTGGAAAGCCGCTATCGCGCGCTGTTGTGGCTGGATGCCTGCGCCTTGGCCGTGGCGGTGCCTGCGGGTGTGGCGATTACGATGAAGCTGGGCCACGGCCCGGTGATTGTGCTGATCATGGGCGTGGTGACGGGTTCATTCGGCGGGTTGATGCGCGATGTGGTGTGCAACGAGGTGCCGCTGCTGCTTAAACAGGGTGAACTTTACCTTAGCTGTGCCTTTGCAGGGGCGGCAGGTGCGCTGATTGCCTCTGCCGTTGGGCTGGATCGCTTTACGGCGCTGCTGATATGCGCCGCCGTGACGTTGCTTTTGCGTGCAGGCTCGCTGCGCTTTGGCTGGAGCCTGCCGGTCTACAAACCCCGACCGCCACGCGATTACTAAAACAGGCTCAGGATTACGGGCGCGAGAAACGCCGTCAGCACCGCGTTCATCCCCATCCCGATAGAGGCAAACGCCCCCTTCGTTTCATGCACCTGAAAGGCGCGCGCCGTGCCGATGCCATGGGCCGCGACGCCCACTGCCAAGCCGCGTGCCCGCCAGTCGCGAAACCCCAGTACGTTCAGCATCGGCGTCACCACAATCGCGCCGATCATGCCCGTCATAATCGTCAGCGCGGCGGTCAAGGACGGCTCGCCGCCCAGTTGCTGAGAAATCCCGATGGCCACGGGGGCTGTCACCGATTTCGGCGCAAGCGACGCCAGCAGAACCGGCCCCGCGCCCATCGCCTTGGCAATCGCCAGAACGCTGACGATCGCGGTCGTCGATCCCACGACCAACCCCGCCACAATCGGCAACAGCGCGCGTTTGACCTTGGGCAGATTGGCATGCAGCGGAACAGCCAGACACACTGTCGCTGGACCCAGCATGAAATGGACGAATTGAGCGCCCTTGAAATAGCGCTCGTAAGGTGTGTGAGTCATCAGCAACACCGTTCCAAGGATCACCACGGCGATCATCACCGGATTGGCAAAGGGGCTGCGCCGGGACGCACGAAACAGGAAATCCCCTATCCAATAAGCGACCAAGGTGGCCCAAAGCCACAAGAGCGGCTCGGATGATAGGTAAGACCACAGCTTGAATGGATCAGTCATCAGAGACGCTCCCGATCAGTTTCGCCACGACCGAAAAAGCGGCAGCACCCGCAATAATCGCCGCCATCGTTGACACCACCAGCGCCAGCGCCAAGCCAAACCCATGCGCTTGCAACTCGCCAAGATGCGCGATGATCCCGACCCCCGCAGGCACAAACAGCAGCGACAGATGCGCAAGAATGAACTGCGCGACGGGGCGCACGATTTGCTGAATACGGGTTGAGGCGCTGAGCGCGATGAGCAGAAAGATCATGCCCAGAACCGGGCCGGGCAGCGGCAGCATCAGCGCGCGCGACAGGATCTCGCCGATCAGTTGGAACAGCAAGATCCGGGATAAAGCGGGGATCATTGAGGGCTCCTTGGTGAACGGCGGGATGCTAGGGCACGGGACGGCAAAGAAAAAGGGCCGCGCGGGACATATCCGCACGGCCCTGTCTGCATGGCTCGGCCTTGGTTATTCGGCGGGCACCGGCTGCGCCGCAACGCGCCCGAAGTGGCGGCGGTTCAGATGCAGCACGAGCCAGATCGCCAGCCCCTGCGCCGCAAAGGCGATCAGCGATAGCAGCCAGAACGCCAGCGAGAACTTGGTAACCAGACCCGATTGCACCAGCCCGGCATTGAGCCAGAACTGCGTCATCACGCCGAATGCCACCGCCGGGCAGACCAGCGCATAGGCTCCCGCCGAATTCTCGGCCCCGAACAGGAAGCGTTTGGCGTAGCCGACGCGGCGCAGCATTTCGATTCCGAGCAGCGCAAACAGGATCTGCACCGAATAGGTCTTGGTCAGGAACATCAGCACCTGCGCTGCGGTCGAATGATCTTCGAAATTCACATGCAGCCCGTGATTGACTCGCATCCCGAGAATGCCCAGCACCGTCAGGATCGGAATGACGACCATGATCGTGGGCGCGGCCTCGGGGGTGGTGCCGTGGCTCATCATCGAATGAACCCCAAGAACCAGCGCCACAAGCCCCACCAGCAGCGCCGCCATCATGAAGAAAGTTGCCAGCATGATCGCGATCCCCGAGGTCAGCGCGACATGCGACAGCGCCCCGGGCGCAGCCAGCCCGACGCCGACCATCGACAGTGCGAAAGCCGGCAGCATCTGCGCGAAAGAGCCATTCGCGGTCCAGTCAAAGCCGCCTTCGGTTTTGACCCGTCCAAGGAAGCTGCCAACCTGCGCCAGCGCCAGACCCCCCGTTGCGGTGAAGGCGATAATGGCCAGCGGGAACAGGTATTCCACGACCGACCAGAGGCCGGGTACGAACACCATTCCAAGGATGAAACCGACATTGATCGTCATCGCGATGGTCAGTGGCATCGCCGTCAGTTGCGTCTGGGCGTTTGAGGCGCTGAGCGCGCGATAGGCATCGGTTTTCTTGAAGTCCGAAAGCTGGCGCAGGTTCCAGATCAGCAGTCGGATGTTGTGATAGGCGAAGAACAAGATGCCCACCATCGCCGCGACGATCATTACCTTTTGCAAGAGGGGGCCGGATGTAAGCGCCGCCGAGATATCTTCAAAGACCGGCACGGATTGACCCGGATGGGGCACCCAGAAATAGAGCCAGAGGAAAAACGTCACGGCTGTCCCGCCTGCGCCAAGCGAGGCCAAGAAATAGAGGGGCGAATAGCGATCCGCCGGGCGTGTTGAATGGGTCATGGAATGGCTCCAATAAATTCAGCTTCGTGAATATGATGGTCACGCCCCCGTGAGATTCCTATGCGGCAGGGCGTCGCGGCGTGGCCACGCGCGAAATTTCGCGCAATCCGCGTATGACGGCCATTTCGGGATCGGCTTGCGCGGGAAAACGCCAATATCTTGTGGATAAGCGAGGCAGAGCCGCGATATGAGGGGCGTTTCGGTTGACTTGCAGGCGTTGTCTACGGA
Organism: Thioclava indica; assembly: GCF_000714545.1. Lineage (GTDB taxonomy): Bacteria > Pseudomonadota > Alphaproteobacteria > Rhodobacterales > Rhodobacteraceae > Thioclava > Thioclava indica. The sequence continues at coordinate 87,613 of NZ_AUNB01000084.1, read as the reverse complement.
AACTTCCCAACGCGTCACAGATTCGGAAAGGCAGGGCATTTGCGCTTCTCTCGGCTACGTCTCAACGGTTTTAAAAGCTTTGTCGATCCCACTGATCTGGTGATTCACGACGGGCTGACCGGAGTTGTCGGGCCTAATGGCTGCGGCAAATCCAACCTGCTTGAGGCGCTGCGCTGGGTGATGGGCGAGCACCGTGCCTCGGCGATGCGCGGCGGTGGGATGGAGGATGTGATCTTCGCAGGCGCCTCCTCGCGCGGGGCGCGCAACTTTGCCGAAGTGTCACTGCAAATCGACAATACCGAACGGCTTGCACCATCCGGGTTCAACGATAGCGACGGGCTGGAAATTATCCGGCGGATCACGCGCGATGCGGGCTCGGCCTATAAGGTGAACTCGAAAGATGTGCGCGCGCGCGATGTGCAGATGTTGTTCGCCGATGCCTCGACGGGCGCGCATAGCCCGGCGCTGGTACGGCAGGGCCAGATTTCCGAGCTGATCAACGCCAAACCAAAGGCGCGGCGACGCATTCTGGAAGAAGCTGCGGGGATTTCAGGTCTATATCAACGCCGCCATGAGGCCGAGTTGAAGCTGAACGGGGCCGAGCAGAACCTGATCCGCGTCGATGACGTGATCGAACAACTCGCGGCGCAACTGGCGCAGCTGGCACGGCAGGCCCGCCAAGCCGCCCGCTATCGCACAATTGGCGATGATCTGCGCCGCGCCGAGGGAATGTTGCTCTATCGCCGCTGGCGTGAGGCTGATCTCGCCCGTGAGGCCGCGCAATCGGCTTTGCGCGAGCAGGTGACCAACGCCGCGCAAGCCGAACGCACCGCGCGCGAGGCCGAGGCTGCTCGTGTCGCGCGAGAAGAGGCATTGCCGCCCTTGCGCGAAGAACAGACCGTCGCAGCGGCGATCTTGCAGCGGTTGGTGGTAGAGCGCGACGCGCTGTCGGATCAGGAAGATCAGGCGCGCGCCCGCATCGCCACGTTGCAGGGCCGGATTGAGCAGTTGATGCGCGATATGGACCGCGAGGCAGGGCTGAACCGCGATGCGGGTGAAACGATTGAACGGCTCGAATGGGAGCAGGGTCAGATCGCCAAGGCATCCGAGGGCCACGAGGACAAACTGGCGCGCGCGACCGATGACGCGCATGAGGCAGCCACGATCTTGCAAGACCGCGAGGCCCGTCTGTCGGAGCTGACCGAAGACGTTGCGCGTCTGGCCGCGCGCCACCAATCGGCGCAGCGGTTGGTCACGGATAATCGCGCGACGGCTGAGAAATCCGAGGCTGCTGCGGAACAGGCCAAGCAGGCTTCGCAGGCGGCAAAGGCAGCGCTTGCGACGTCGGCTGACGAATTCACCGGCGCTGAGACGGCGCAAGCCGAAGCACAAGCCGCCGCTGAGGCCGCCGAAGAGGCGCTTGCGGCTGCGGATGAGGCGCGTGGCGACATTCAGGCGCGCGAAAGTGCTGCGCGCGCGGCACGATCCGAGGCCGAGGGCGAGGCTGGCGCGTTGCGCGCCGAGGTCGGGGCTTTGGCGCGGCTGGTCGAGCGCGAAAGTGCGGGCGGCACGCAACTGCTGGACCGCGTGCGTGTCGACAAGGGCTATGAGGCGGCGCTGGGTGCGGCACTCGCCGATGATTTGCGCGCCCCTGAAGTCTCGGGGGATGAGGCGACCGGCTGGCAGGTGCTGGCGGGCTATGATGATACGCAGGCGCTGCCTGTTGGTATCGAGCCGCTGGCCGATCATGTCGAAGTGCCAGACGTTCTGGCGCGCCGGATTTCGCAAATCGGCTTGGTCGCGGATTGGGATGAGGGCGCGCGTTTGCAAGAACAGTTGCGCCCCGGCCAGCGGCTGGTCTCGACCGAGGGCGACCTGTGGCGCTGGGACGGGTTCCGCGCCGGGGCAGAAGATGCGCCCACGGCGGCGGCGCTGCGCTTGCAGCAGCTAAACCGGCTGGTGGAATTGAAACGCGACCTTGAGGAAATATCGGCGCGAGCCGAGGGTGCGCGTCAGGCCCATGAGATGCTGACAGAGCATCTGGCCGAAGCCTCACGTGCCGATGTCGCTGCGCGCGATGCCCGCCGCGAGGCAGATCGCAAGCTGGCCGAGGCCGGGCGCGCCTTGTCGCGGGCCGAGAGCGATCGCTCGATTGCGGGGTCCAAACTGGAAAGCGCCCAGCTTGCTGTGACGCGTCACGAGGAGGAGGCCAGCAGCGCGCGCATGGCGCTGCGCGAGGCAGAGAATGCCCTGAACGGTTTGCCTGATTTGGATGCCGCGCGATCCGAGGTTGATGCGATCAAGATGACGGTCGAAGCCGCGCGCATGACGATGATGACCAAGCGGTCCGGCCATGATGAAATTCGCCGCGAAGGCGAGGCGCGTCTCAAGCGGCGTCAAGAAATCACCAAGGAAATCTCGGGGTGGCGGCATCGCCTTGAGACGGCAGAGAAACGCTCGACCGAGCTGGCGGCGCGCAAGCTTGAGACCGAGGATGAGTTGGATGAGGCGGGGGCCGTCCCCGAGATTTTGGCCGAGAAACGGGCCGAGTTGTCCGAGGCGATCACCACGGCAGAGGCGCGCCAGGCGGAGGCAACCGATAAGCTGACAGCGGCGGAAATCGCGCTGCGCGAGGCGCAATTTGGCGCGCGCGAGGCCGAGCGGTTGGCAGGCGAGGCACGCGAGGGCCGTGCGCGGGCAGAGGCGCGTGTCGATGCGGCGCGCGAGACGGTAAACCATGCAGCCGAACGCATCAGCGAAGAATCCGAGTGCACGCCGCAGCAGTTGCTGGAAACGATTGAGGGCGATCCCGATAAGATGCCCGATGTCGAGGCGCTAGAGACGCAGGTCAACAGTCTCAAACGACAGCGCGAGGCATTGGGCGCCGTGAACCTGCGCGCCGAAGAAGATGCGCGCGAAGTCGAGACCGAACACGACGCGCTGGTCAAGGAAAAGTCCGATCTGGAAGAGGCGATCCGCAAGCTGCGCGCGGGGATTTCGGGTCTGAACCGCGAGGGGCGCGAGCGGCTTTTGACCGCGTTCGAGCAGGTTAACGAAAGTTTCACCACGCTGTTCACCCACCTTTTCGGCGGTGGCACGGCGAAACTGGAACTGGTGGAAAGCGATGATCCGCTAGAGGCCGGGCTTGAGATCATGTGCCAACCGCCGGGCAAGAAACTGAGCACGCTGAGCCTGTTGTCGGGCGGCGAGCAGACCCTGACAGCGATGGCGCTGATTTTCGCGGTGTTCCTCGCGAATCCGGCACCGATCTGTGTGCTGGATGAGGTCGACGCGCCGCTGGATGACGCCAACGTGACCCGGTTCTGCGATCTTCTCGATGAGATGACCCGCCGCACCGACACGCGGTTCTTGATCATCACCCACCACGCGGTGACGATGAGCCGGATGGATCGTCTGTTCGGTGTGACGATGCAAGAGCAAGGCGTCAGCCAGCTTGTTTCCGTCGATCTGAAAAAGGCCGAGGCGCTGGTGGCCTGACGCGGCGTGGCGTTCAGGTCACCACGCGCAACGTGATATTGATGCGCCCGCCTTTAGGCAGCAAGGTCGAGGTGCCCGGCGCGATCCGGTCAATCCCGTGATACAGCAGACGCGCGTCACCCCCCATCACCATCACATCACCCGAGCGCAGCCAGACACTTTCGGTCTTGCCGCCGCGCGTGTCATTGCCGATCCGGAACAGCCCGTCATCGCCAAGGCTGATCGAAACCACGGGGTGGGTGAAATCGGATTCGTCGCGATCTTGGTGCAGGCCCATTTTCGCGCCTTCGGAATAAAAATTGATCAGGCAGCATTCGGGATCGTGCGCGCTGTTCGAAAGCGCCCGCCAGATCGCCAGAATTGCGGGCGGGATCTTGGGCCAAGGGGTGCCATTGGGGTGGGTCTCGCTATAGCGGTAACCGCGCCGATCCGAGACCCAACCGAACCGCCCCGCCGAGGTCATACGCACCGACATCGCCTTGCCATAAGGCGTCATCGGCGAGAATAGCGGCGCGGCAGTCACCACGGCGCGCAAGTCATCGCGCAGCGCCGCTTGTTCCGACGCGCCGAGCCAGCCCGGATAATGCAGGAAGCCGCGAATTGTCTGCGCGGTCGGTCGTTTTTCGGAATTCATCGCCATTTTCGTCAATTTCCCGCGGACTTCATGGGGGGACGGTTCTTGCAGCCAGAAATCGGCCTCCTTATATACGCAACGAAGCCGGACGCGGACCACTATCGTGTCTGGGCAGAAAGTTGAAATTTAAACCCAAGGGATAGGGGCCGGGTGCCTTACAGGACCCGCTCCCCACCATATCGCCAAGAGAGGGAATATCATGGCCAAAGTAATCGGCATCGACCTCGGGACCACCAATAGCTGCGTGGCTATCATGGACGGCGCGCAGCCCCGTGTGATCGAAAACTCCGAAGGGGCGCGCACGACGCCCTCGATCGTCGCCTATACCGACGATGAACGTCTGGTCGGCCAACCGGCAAAACGCCAGGCTGTTACCAACCCGTCCAACACCGTTTTCGCGGTCAAACGCCTGATCGGGCGTCGCACGACCGATGCAGAAGTCGAGAAGGACAAGAAACTTGTGCCTTATGACATTGTCGATGGTGGCAATGGCGACGCATGGGTTGAGGTGAGGGGTGAGAAATACTCCCCCGCACAGGTCTCGGCTGTGATCTTGCAGAAGATGAAAGAAACCGCCGAGAGCTATTTGGGCGAGGAAGTGACGCAAGCCGTCATCACCGTTCCCGCCTATTTCAATGACGCTCAGCGTCAAGCGACCAAAGACGCTGGCAAGATTGCCGGCCTTGAAGTGCTGCGCATCATAAACGAGCCGACCGCGGCTGCGCTGGCCTATGGTCTGGAGAAAAAAGAAACCAAGACGATCGCCGTTTATGACCTTGGCGGTGGTACGTTCGACATCACGATCCTTGAGATCGACGATGGCCTGTTCGAAGTGAAATCGACCAATGGCGACACGTTCCTTGGTGGTGAAGATTTCGACATGCGGATCGTCAACTATCTGGCTGACGAGTTCAAAAAAGAGCACGGCGTCGATCTGACCAAAGACAAGATGGCGCTTCAGCGTTTGAAAGAAGCCGCTGAGAAAGCCAAGATCGAGCTGTCTTCTTCCAGCCAGACCGAGATCAACCAGCCCTTCATCTCGATGGGCAAGGACGGTACGCCGCTGCACATGGTCATGAAGCTGACCCGCGCCAAGCTGGAAAGCCTTGTTGGTGATCTGATCAAATCCTCGATGAAGCCCTGTGCCGCCGCGTTGAAAGACGCCGGTGTCAGCAAGGACGAAATCGACGAGATCGTTCTGGTCGGTGGTATGACCCGGATGCCGAAAGTCGTCGAAGAGGTCACCAAGTTCTTCGGGAAAGAGCCTAACAAAGGCGTGAACCCCGATGAGGTTGTGGCAATGGGTGCGGCCATTCAGGCTGGCGTGTTGCAAGGCGACGTCAAAGACGTGGTGCTGCTGGATGTGACCCCGCTGTCGTTGGGTATCGAGACGCTGGGTGGTGTGTTCACCCGCCTGATCGACCGCAACACGACGATCCCGACCAAGAAAAGCCAGATCTTCTCGACCGCCGAGGACAACCAGAACGCGGTGACGATCCGGGTCTTCCAGGGTGAGCGCGAGATGGCGGCGGACAACAAGATCCTCGGTCAGTTCAACTTGGAGGACATTCCGCCCGCTCCGCGCGGCATGCCCCAGATCGAAGTGACTTTTGATATCAATGCCGATGGTATTGTGTCCGTGTCGGCCAAAGACAAAGGCACTGGCAAAGAGCACAAGATCACGATTCAGGCTTCGGGCGGCTTGTCCGATGACGAGATCGACAAAATGGTGCAGGACGCCGAGGCGAATGCCGACGCGGACAAGTCCCGCAAGGAACTGGTCGAGACCCGCAACCAGGGCGAATCGCTGCTGCACTCGACGCGTAAATCGCTGGAAGAGCATGGAGATAAGGTCGATGCCTCGACGGTCGAAGTGATCGAACTGGCGGCCAACGCTTTGGAAGAGGCGCTCAAGACCGATGAAGTCGGCAAGATCAAAGGTGCGGTGCAAAACCTCACCGAGGCTGCGATGAAACTTGGCGAGGCGATCTACAAGGCCGAGCAAGAGAAATCCGGTGAAGCCGATGCGTCTCCTGAAGACGAGCCGCGCGATGTCGATGACGATATTGTCGATGCCGATTTCGAAGATATGGGCGACGACGAGCGCAAATAAGCGCGGATGAATGATGGGTCGGGCCTGCCGAAAACAAGGCGGGCCCGTTTCCATGTTCTCCTAAAAGGGGTAGCCGATGGCAAAACGCGATTTTTATGAGGTTCTTGGCATTGCCAAGGGCGCCTCGGCCGAGGAAATCAAGAAAGCCTATCGGGGCAAGGCCAAAGAGCTTCACCCTGATCGCAACAAAGATAATCCCGAATCCGAGGCACAGTTCAAAGAAGCAAACGAAGCTTACGACGTTCTGAAAGACCCTGAAAAGAAAGCTGCCTATGACCGTTTCGGTCACGCGGCCTTTGACGGTGGTATGGGCGGCGGTCGTCCCGGTTATGGTGGCGGTCCGGGGCAGGGCGATTTCGCCTCGGCCTTTTCGGATGTGTTTGAAGACCTGTTTGGCGATTTCATGGGCGGTCGTCCCGGCGGCGGCGGCGGGCGTTCGCGCGCGCAACGCGGCTCGGATCTGCGCTATAACCTGCGGGTGTCCTTGGAAGAGGCGTTCGCAGGCACGCAAAAGACGATCACTGTTCCTAGTTCTGCCGCATGTACTTCGTGCAACGGCACGGGGGCCGAGGGCGGAGCAGAGCCGCAAACCTGCCCGACCTGTTCCGGTTTGGGTAAGGTGCGCGCGCAAAACGGCTTTTTCACGGTCGAGCGCACCTGTCCGACCTGTGGTGGCCAAGGTCAGGTCGTCAAAAATCCCTGCCGTAAATGCCACGGTGCAGGCCGCGTCGAGGTCGAGCGTCAGTTGCAGGTCAACATCCCGCCGGGCGTTGAAACCGGCACCCGTATTCGCCACGCTGGCGAGGGTGAGGCCGGGCTGCGCGGTGGTCCCTCGGGCGATCTCTATATCTTCATTGAGGTCTCGCCCCATGCGTTGTTTGAACGCGACAACACCGACCTGCATTGCCGTGTGCCCGTATCAATGGTGACGGCGGCCTTGGGCGGCGAGGTCGAGGTGCCCACGATCGACGGTGGCCGTAGCCGTGTGAAGATCCCGACAGGCAGCCAATCGGGCCGCCAAATGCGGTTGCGCGGCAAAGGCATGCCGGCGCTGCGCGGTGGTGGCGTGGGGGATATGTTCATCGAATTGGCGGTCGAAACCCCGGTGAACCTGACCTCGCGGCAAAAAGAAATCCTGCGCGAATTTCAGGAAATCGAGGTCGAAAACAACCCGGAAGGCGCGAGTTTCTTCAAGAAAGTCAAAAGCTTCTGGGAAGGTATGACACATTGATCAAGGCGCCTTCGGGCGCCTTTTTCGCGATCTGTTGAAACATGTTTTGTTCTCAAATTAACTGTTTGTTCACGCAGACTCGGCCAATGTCGCGACATGAACCAGCAACCTTCCTCCTTTAACGAATCTGCCTTGCCGCTGTTTGCGGATCGCGATGACGCACGGGAGTTGGCTGGGGTGGCTGGGCGCCAACCTTCGTATCTGCGCGACCATCGAGAGCGGTTGCGCACGCGGTTAATGCAAGGGGGCGCGCAGCCCTTGCCCGATTACGAGTTGTTGGAACTGGTCTTGTTTCGCGCGATCCCGCGCCAGGATGTCAAACCGCTGGCGCATCGCTTGCTGCAAACTTTTGGCGATTTCGGGCGTGTTGTATCGGCGTCACCCGCGCGCCTGCGCGAGGTGAGCGGCGTGGGGGAGGCGGTGATACAAGAGTTCAAGATCGTCGAAGCCTCGGCGCAGCGTTTGGCGCGGTCGCGGGTGATCAACCGCCCCGTGCTGAGTTCTTGGCAGGCGCTGATTGATTACTGCCACACGGCGATGGCGCATCGCGAGACCGAGCAATTTCGCACCCTGTATCTTGATCGGAAAAACGTGCTGATCGCCGATCAGGAACAGGCGCAAGGCACCATTGATCACGTGCCGGTCTATCCGCGCGAGGTCGTAAAGCGTGCGCTGGAACTCAATGCCTCGGCGCTGATTTTGGTGCACAACCACCCTTCGGGCGATCCAACTCCGTCAGAGGCGGATATCGCAATGACCCGTCAGATCGAACAGGCGGCAACTGTGTTTGGAATTGTCGTGCATGACCATTTGATCATCGGGAAAAGTACCGAAATCAGCCTGCGCTCTGCGGGCTATTTCTGAGTCATCTTTCGACTGCGCCCATCTTGCAGATTAGGCAGCGGAAAAACGACGAATTGCCCCAGTGCTTCACAGCTTGGCATGTCGATTTCAATCGGGTTGAGCGGTTTATCCTCGCCCGCCAGCACGCGCCGAACCGAGCCACTGACGGTCTTTCCGCAATTGGCGAGAGTCACCTCTGTCTCGATTTGCATGCGCACGGGGCTAAGGGTGGTTGGCGCAGTATAGACTTCAATCTGCGTGTCATTGGGGCCGTCATAGCGCATCATGTAGCCGCCCAGTGGCGTGTCAGGCGTGCGCGGCGTTGCGACACTGATATGGCCGGAGCCGTCAAATCCGGCCCCTTTTTCATAGATGTTGAGATGCATCTCGGACCCGCTTTGAGCCGAAAAAATCACGCGATCAAGCTTGGTTATTTCAGGGGTCGAGAGATGCGCAGACGCGACCATCGCGCCTTTGGCATTCACCGAGATCTTGTTTTCAACCTGCATAGCGGGCAACAAACCCTGCCAGTTGCCCTCGGCATCGGAATGCGCCGCGATTTTCAGGCTGCCATCCTGAATGTCCAAAGCTGTATTGCGCGCGCAATCCGCGCTCAGCGCGACCGAGAGCGCGCCGGGGGGCACAAGGCTAAGGTCAAGCGAGGCATCCTTGCAGGAGGTCGTTTTGCTTTGCACAAATCCACCGGTCCCATTGGCGGGCATTTGCGGGATCGCGCCAACCCCCGTGTCCTGCGCGATGTGCTGCGTGGGCGGGTTATGTAGAACGGTCATTCTTGAAAGTTGCAAGCGCGGCGTTTCATTGGGACGTGCAGCGATTGTCGGCGACGCATTGTTCGCAAAAATGCGCGGCGTCACAACCAAAGACTCCGGGTTCACGCTTTGCATGACATGACCAGTGGCCGCCGCCAGAAGGAAGGTCCCGGCAACCATCGTCACCTTTTGGAATTTCCGCATGAGTCTCTCTCCAGCATTCTTGCTTGGAGTTAAAGTACTGCTGGATCACGGCGAAGCTTGGGCAGGAATGGGGTAATGTTTCCTTATCAGGGACACAAAGCGGCACAATCCGTGGTAGGGCCTTGCTCACAAAACACTGCATGAGGAAATGCGGGCTGATCCTGCCGCATAGTTGCCCAAATCTGGACAGATGGAGGCTCGATGGCCTCGGGCACGAAACCTGATTGAGCGCCCGAATGCAAAAGAGGCGGCCCGTGAGCCGCCTCTTTGCGCCAGTGTCAGACCAACTGACCGTGGCAATGTTTGAATTTCTTGCCCGAACCACAGGGGCAGGGATCGTTGCGACCCGGATCACCCCAAGTCGTGGGGTCACTCTCATCGAAGCCGGCCAGAGGGGTGCCCGTTGGCTCGGACTGCTCAAGGATATCCGGCGCGGGCGCGTTGTCTTGCGGCATCTGCGCCTGAAGCATCTGCGCTTGCTCTTCCTCGGTCAGGGGGCGCACGCGCGAAAGTTGTTGCGAAACATCGGCGCGCAGACCATCCAGCATGAGTTCAAACAACTGGAAACTTTCGGTTTTGAACTCTGACAGCGGATCGCGCTGCGCATAGCCGCGAAAGCCGATCGTCGAGCGCAGGTGTTCAAGCGTCACCAGATGCTCGCGCCATTTGCCATCAATCGTTTGCAACAAAACCTGTTTTTCGATCATGCGCATCGACTCGGGGCTGAAGGCCTCGGTCTTTTGTGCCATCTCGGCGTCGGTTGCGGCCTCAATGCGTTCGGCGACGACATCTTGATCGACGCCCTCTTCCTCAGCCCAAGCGGCGATCGGAAGATCAATCGACAGCTGCTCGATCAGGGCGGCATGCATACCTGCCACATCCCATTGATCGGCATAGGATTTCGGCGGCATATAAGTGTCCACGAGATCCTCGATCACCTGAACCCGCATATCGCGCGCGATTTCATCAACCTCGTTGCTTTCCATAATTTCGCGGCGCTGCGAGAAGATCGCTTTACGCTGATCATTCATCACGTCGTCGAATTTCAGCAACTGTTTGCGGGTGTCGAAGTTGCGACCCTCAACCTTGGCCTGCGCACGCTCGAGCGATTTGTTCACCCAAGGGTGGATGATCGCCTCACCCTCTTTCATGCCCAGTTTGGACAGAACGGCATCCAGCTTATCCGAGCCGAAAATCCGCATCAGGTCATCTTCGAGCGACAGGAAGAACAGCGAACGACCCGGATCCCCCTGACGGCCCGAGCGACCGCGCAGCTGGTTATCAATGCGCCGGCTTTCATGACGTTCGGTTGCCAGAACGAACAGGCCGCCCGCTTCTAGAACCTTGGCTTTTTCGTCGGCATGTTCAGCCGTAATTCTGGCGCGGATCTCATCGGGATCGGCGTCGGGATTTGCGTCGATTTCCTCGAGCACTTTCATATCGACGTTGCCGCCAAGCTGAATATCGGTGCCGCGCCCAGCCATGTTGGTGGCGATGGTCACCGCGCCCAGACGGCCCGCATCTGAAACGATCTTGGCTTCTTGCTCGTGCTTGCGGGCGTTGAGCACGTTATGTGCGATCCCGGCTTTCGTCAGCATCTCGGAGATGAGTTCGGATTTCTCGATCGAGGTGGTGCCGACCAGCATCGGCTGGCCCTTTTTATGGGCGATCTCGATGGATTTGATCACCGCTTCGTATTTCTCACGCGCGGTGCGATAGACGCGGTCATGTTCATCTTTGCGCGCAATCGGGCGGTTGGTCGGGATCTCGACGACGCCAAGCGAGTAGATTTCCGCAAACTCGTCAGCCTCAGTCGCGGCGGTGCCGGTCATGCCGCCAAGCTTGTTGTAAAGACGGAAGTAGTTCTGGAACGTCACCGAAGCGAGGGTCACGTTTTCGGGCTGGATCGTGACGCCTTCTTTGGCCTCAATCGCCTGATGCAAGCCGTCCGACAGGCGGCGGCCTTTCATCATCCGGCCCGTAAATTCATCGACCAGAACGATTTCGTCATTGGCGACAACATAGTTCTGGTCTTTGAAAAACAGCTTGTGCGCGCGCAGAGCTTGGCTGGCATGGTGCACAATCGTCGTGCTTTCAGGATCGTAAAGCGATTGCCCCTCGGGCAGGACGCCGCCTTCGTGCAGCACCTGCTCTAGGTACTCGTTGCCCTCTTCGGTCAGCGTCGCGTTACGCTCTTTTTCGTTCACCTCGTAATGCTCCTCAGAGAGCTTGGGGATGAATTCGTTGAGCGTGATATACAATTCCGAGCGATCATCGGAGGGGCCGGAAATGATCAGCGGCGTGCGCGCCTCGTCAATCAGGATCGAGTCGACCTCATCGATGATGGCGTAGAAATGACCCCGTTGCGCCATATCCTCGACCGAGGTGCGCATGTTGTCGCGAAGATAGTCAAACCCCAATTCGTTATTCGTCGAATAGGTAACATCGGCGGCATAGGCGGCGCGCTTTTCCGCGTCGGCTTGGAACGGCACCACGACACCGCAGGTCATGCCCAAGGCGTTATAAACCTTGCCCATCCAGTCGGAGTCGCGCCGTGCCAGATAATCGTTGACGGTGACGATATGAACGCCTTTGCCCGCTAGCGCATTCAGATAGGCCGGGAAGGTCGCGACAAGGGTCTTACCCTCACCGGTTTTCATCTCGGCGATGTTGCCCTGATGCAGGAAGATCCCGCCCACAAGCTGCATATCAAAGGCGCGCAGACCCAGCGCACGGCGCGCAGCTTCGCGGCAGTTGGCGAAGGCTTCGGGCAGGATTTTATCAAGGCTTTCGCCATCTTCCTGCACCCGGCGCTTAAACTCATGCGTCTTTTCGATGATGCCTTCATCGGTAAGCGCCGCGAACTCTGGTTCCAGCGCGTTAATTTTGGCCACCAACGGGCGCACCGACTTCACTTTGCGGTCGTTCGAGCTTCCGAAGACCTTCTTTGCGACTGTTCCGATGCCAAGCATGTATTCTCCGAGGGTAGCTGACCATTTCGTGTAACCGAGCGCCTTGTCGCGCGGGGCTGGCCTGTTAGAACAGCGAACGAAACAAGGGCGGTGCGCCTCTTACAGACCTTAGGCGATGTAAGCGGCGACCGTCACAGTGTCAACGCCGCCCAAGGACGCGGCCTTAAGGGAGTGGCATGGATGCCCAAAATGACGAGATTTTTCGCAAGTGTAGCAGTGCTGGCCCTGATCGGTGGGGCTGCGGTGGCGCAAGACGCCAAAACCCCGGCCCCGGCAAGCGATGCCGCCAAAGCTGCGACCCCTGCTAAACCGCGCACTGATCTGACTGCTGATACGGTCGTGGCAACTGTGAACGGGCAAGACATCACGCTGGGCCAGATGATCACCGTGCGTGACGGCCTGCCCGCGCAATATCAGTCGCTTCCCGATGACAAGCTGTTTGACGGCGTGTTGCAGCAGTTAATCCAGCAGACAGCTTTGGCCGAAATCGGCGAGAAACGCATGACCCACCGCGACGAAATCGCGCTTGAGGTGCAAAAACGCGCCTACCTTTCGGGTTCGCTGCTCAACTACACCGCCGACAAGGCGGTGAGCGATGAGGCCGTGAAAAAGGCCTATGACGAGAAATACGCCAAGGCAGAGCCGACCAAGGAATATCACGCGGCCCATATCATCGTGAAAACCAAGGAAGAGGCCGAGAAGATCAAGAAAGAGATCGACGGCGGCGCGAAATTTGCAGATGAAGCCAAGAAATACTCGACCGACGGATCGGCGGCCAATGGCGGCGATCTCGGGTGGTTCAAGCTGTCCGATATGGTCAAACCGTTTGGCGATGCGCTGGTGGGCATGAAGGATGGCGAAGTCGCCGGCCCGATCCAGACGCAATACGGCTGGCATGTCGTGGAACTGATCGGCACCAAAATGGTCGATGCTCCGAAACTGGCAGATGTGCGCAAAGACCTTGAAGGCGATATTCGTCAGCAAGCGGTCGAAAAGCGCGTAACGGATGTTGTGAACGCCGCGAAAATCGACAAGATGACGCAAGGGATTGATCCGTCGGTGCTGAAGGATCAGTCGATTTTGGGCAATTGATCTGAACGGCGGGCGTGATGGCGAAAAAGAAGAAGAAAAAGGACGATAAGGACATCAAGCTGAAGGCCAAGGTTAAGAAGCTGCGCGCCAAGATCAAGGCGCTGAAGTCCGATCTTTCCGCAGTCGCGCCTGCCAAAATCAAGGCAAAGACGGTTTCTGTTTCGCCGCTCGCGCCCGCCCATTTCCCGAAACTGCCCGCGATTGCGGGTGTCGAGTTTGCCTCCGCTGCGGCGGGGGTGAAATATGCTGGGCGCACCGATGTGATGCTCGCGCGCGTTGCGCCGGGGGCCTCGATTGCGGGGGTGTTCACCACCTCATCGACCCGCGCGGCCTGTGTGCTCGATTGTCAGTCGAAACTGGCGATGCGCGTGCCTAAAGATGCAGGCGCTGCGATCATCGTTAACTCGGGAAATGCCAACGCGTTCACCGGTAAGAACGGTCAAAAGGCGGTCGATATGGTGACCGGTGCCGTGGCCAAGGCGCTTGATCTGCCCATTAGCCGGGTGTTTTCGTCCTCGACTGGTGTGATCGGAGAGCCGCTGCCCTTTGAGCGCATCGTGCTGGCGGTCGATGGGCTTGCGCAACGTCTGTCAGGTGCCGGGATCGAAGACGCCGCGCGCGCGATTATGACGACCGACACCTATCCCAAAGGCGCCAGTGCCGTGATTGAAGGCGAGGGTGGGCCGATTACCATCGCCGGGATCGCCAAGGGCTCGGGGATGATCGCGCCCAACATGGCGACGATGCTGGTCTATATCTTTACCGACGCTGCAATAGCGCCCGCGCGGTTGCAGAAAATGCTGTCGCGGCAGGTCGACGACACGTTCAACGCGATCACGGTCGATAGCGACACCTCGACCTCGGATGCCTTGATCGTGGCCGCAACGGGCCAGTCTAAGGCTGCTGAAATCCGCGATTTGCGCACGCAGGTTGCCAAGAATTTTGAGGCAGGCCTGCGCGATGTGATGATGGATCTTGCTCATCAAGTTGTGCGCGATGGCGAGGGGGCGACGAAATTCGTCGAAGTGCGCGTGACCCGCGCTGCAAGCGCCGAGGATGCCCATAAGGTCGCGATGGCCGTCGCCAATTCGCCGCTGGTGAAAACCGCGCTTGCCGGCGAGGACGCGAACTGGGGCCGCGTCGTGGCTGCCGTCGGCAAGTCCGGAGCCAAGGCGGATCGCGACAAGCTGACGATCTCGTTTGGTGATATGGTGCTGGCCGAAAAGGGTTGGCGCGCGCCAAGCTATTCCGAGGCCGATGCCAGCGCCTACATGAAGGGCGATGAGCTGGTTATCGGGGTCGATTTGGGGCTTGGACGGGCGAACAAATCGGTTTGGACCTGCGATTTGACCCACCGCTACATCGACATCAACGCGGATTATCGTTCGTGAAGCTGCTGCTGGTTTCGGCTGTTGCCCTGATCGACACCGAGGGGCGGATTTTGCTGGCCCAACGTCCCGAGGGCAAGTCGTTGGCGGGGTTGTGGGAGTTTCCCGGCGGCAAGGTCGAGCCGGGCGAAACCCCCGAAGCCTGCCTGATCCGCGAGCTGCGTGAAGAACTGGGCATCGAGACAGAGCAAAGCTGTCTCGCGCCGCTGACCTTTGCCAGCCATAATTACGATGATTTCCATCTGCTTATGCCGCTGTTTGCCTGCCGCAGATGGCAAGGGATTGTCGCGCCGCAAGAGGGGCAGAGGCTGGCGTGGGTGCGTGCAAAAGACCTGCGCGACTACCCGATGCCCCCCGCAGATGAGCCGCTGATCCCGATCCTGCGGGACTGGTTATAGGTCGATTTGACGGGGATCTGCTTCCAGAAACGCGGATATTGTGTACAAATCGTTAACAATCATGCGGTTTATATTTGCAATTTGATAAAATTCTTCCGAACATGCGAATGGGGAGAAGGAGATCTCAGTATGCTTAGAACAATTTTGGTTGGTAGCACCGTCTCGATTCAGGGCGTGTTCGAAGGCAATCTCGACTGCGGACGCATCTTGGTGCGCGTGGGCGACAGCCTGTTTGCAGGTCGGCCCGTCTGCGGCTGATCCATACGAGCGGCACGCCTTAGCGAACCGCCATAAAATACGAAAAACGGGGGCCCATCAAAGCCCCCGTTTTCTATTTTCTGCGTTTTGTTCGGATCAGAGCGTGCGCTCGATTTCCTCGCGCTCAAAGATCTCGATGACATCGCCTGCGCGAATATCGTCGTAGTTTTCAAACGCCATACCGCATTCCTGACCCGAGGGCACTTCTTTGACCTCGTCCTTGAAGCGCTTGAGCGTTTTGAGCGTGCCTTCGTGGATCACAACATCCTCGCGCAGCAGACGCACACCGGCCGAACGGCGGGCCACGCCCTCGGTCACGAGACAGCCTGCAACCTTGCCCACGCCGGTAACCTTGAACACTTCCTTGATCGTCGCATAGCCGATGAAATGCTCGCGGATCTCTGCCGAAAGCAGGCCAGACGCGGCGGCTTTGATGTCATCCACCAGATCATAGATGATCGAGTAATAGCGGATCTCGACACCTTTCTGGTTGGCGGAGGTGCGGGCCGGAGCATTGGCGCGCACGTTGAAGCCGATCACAGGCGCACCCGATGCCTCGGCCAGACCGATATCGGATTCGGTGATCGCGCCGACGCCCGAATGCAGGATGCGCACGCGCACCTCATCGTTGCCGACCTTCTCAAGCGCCTGAACAATTGCCTCGACAGAGCCCTGCACGTCGGCCTTCACCAACACCGGAAGCTCCGTCACGCTTTCGTCCGCTTTGGCCTTGGCCATCAGCTGTTCCAGCGTCGTCGCGGCCCCGGCAGCGGCACGTTTGTCTTTCGCGGCCTGCTCACGGTAATCGGCGATCTCGCGGGCTTGCGCCTCGGTCTCGACGACGTTGAGCACGTCACCCGCTGCGGGCGTGCCGTTCAGACCCAGCACCTCGACGGGCACCGACGGGCCAGCATCTTCGACGCGCTCACCCTGGTCGTTGATCAGGGCGCGGACCTTGCCCCACTGTTCGCCCACGACAAAGATGTCGCCGCGATGCAGGGTGCCGTTCTCGACCAGCACGGTTGCAACCGGACCACGGCCCACGTCAAGTTTAGCCTCGATCACGGCACCCTGGGCGGCGCGATCAGGGTTGGCTTTGAGTTCAAGAAGTTCGGCCTGCAGCGCAATCGCTTCAAGCAGGTTATCAAGGCCCTTGCCGGTCTTGGCAGACACTTCGACATCTTGCACATCACCCGACATTGCTTCGACGACGACTTCATGTTGCAAAAGCTGCGTGCGGACTTTTTGCGGCTCGGCACCGGGTTTGTCGCATTTGTTGATCGCCACGATCATCGGCACCTTCGCCGCTTTGGCGTGGTTGATCGCCTCGATCGTCTGCGGCATCACCGAATCATCGGCAGCCACGACGAGCACCACGATATCGGTGACATTTGCACCGCGCGCGCGCATCGAGGTGAAGGCCGCGTGACCGGGGGTGTCGAGGAAGGTCAGAACCGCGCCGCTATCGGTGGTCACCTGATAGGCGCCGATATGCTGCGTGATGCCGCCAGCTTCGCCAGAGACGACATTGGCCTTGCGAATCGCATCGAGAAGCGAGGTCTTGCCGTGGTCGACATGGCCCATGATCGTGATGATCGGCGGGCGGGTGATCAGGTCATCGGCCTTATCGTCAACCGAGGCAATCACCTGTTCCACGTCAGCATCGGACACGCGCACAACCTTGTGGCCGAATTCCTCGATCACCAGTTCTGCGGTATCGGCGTCGATGGTTTGGTTGCCCGTCACCATCATGCCCATGTTCATCAGCGATTTGACAACATCCGCGCCACGTTCCGCCATGCGGTTTGCCAGCTCGGAAACGACGATCGTCTCGGGCAGGCGCACATCGCGCACTTGTTTTTCAGCACGGGTCGAACCGCCCATCGCCTTTTGACGCTGGCGCTCTTGTTTGCGCTTCATCGCGGCCATCGAGCGATGACGCCCTTCGCCACCACCCAATGCATCATTCAGCGAGAGCTTGCCGGTGCGACGGTTGTTGCCACCCTCGGTTTTGCCCTTGTTGGCGCGATTGTCGCGGTCGGTGCGCTCGCGGTCGGTCTTGCGCGGACCCGAGGCGACAACGCCCTTGGTCTCGGCGCGCGACGCCGCAGCTTCGGCTGCGGCCTGATCCTGCACGGCGTCGTCCTTTTTCGGAGCGCCCTTGCGGATCTCTTCTTTCTTTTTGTCGCGCAACTCGGCTTCACGCTTTTTGCGATCATCCTCGTCAGCTTTCGCCTTCAACGCTTCTTCGCGCTCGCGATCTTCGCGTTCTTTAGCCTCGATCTCGGCACGACGACGCTCGCGCTCCGCCTCGCGGGCCTTTTCTTCGGCTTCGCGGTTCGCGGCTTCTTCGACTTCGCGAATCTTGGCGGCTTGCAACGCCTTCATCCGGCGGTCCATCTCGGCATCGGAAATGCCGGCTGGACGCCGCGACGGATCGCCACCCGCAGATTTGCCGCCGCCGGGACCTTTAGCGGTCCCCGCGCTTGGCTTGTTCAAGACACGCTTCTTGCCCTTCGTCTCGACCACAACGTTCTTCGTGCGCCCGTGCGAGAAGCTTTGCTTCACTTGCCCGGGACGCGACGCTGCGCCAAGTCCGAGAGTCTTTTTGCCGTCCGTATCGCTCATGCCGTCTTCGTATCCTTCATGGCGGTCTTGCCGCCGTCCTGCCTGCGCAATCCCGCAAGCCTCGATATCTCTTCAATCACGCGAGGAGTGAGGCCGCCGGCTGCAAGCGCGCCGTGTATCGCACGATCGCGACCGAATGCCAAACCCAATTCCTGTGAGGTGAGACAGCCGAACCAGCGCCCGCCCTCGGGCGTCCACAGCTTGCCTTTTCCTCTGTCCGAGCCGTCGCTGGCCTGAAGCAGCACTTTCGCGCGCCCGTCCGCCAGCCAGCCTTTGACTTTTTCGAACCCGATCACCGCGCGACCGGATTTCCGCACCAGAGAGATAAGCTCAACAACGCGGCTGGCAAGGGCTTTTTCCACCATTTCCACCATATTTTCGGGCGTTTTCGCGGGTGCCTTGGCGGCGCGGGCGAAAAGTCCCTTCTGAATGGCGGTTTCCAGCACGTCACGATCGGCTGTCACCCAGATCCCGCGGCCGGGTAACTTCTCGGCGATGTCGGGATAGATCATCCCGTCAGGACCAAGGACGAAACGCACAAGCCCAGCCTTCGGCTGAACATCGCCAGTGACGATGCAGCGCCGTTCGGGATCATCCCGATCTTTGGCTTTGCCTGCGCGACTCATCTGCGCTCTCCTGTCTAAGGCGGGGACCGTGGCTTACGCCTCGGCCTCCTCCTCGGTTTCGTCTTCGGCCTCGCCTGCCAACTCAGAAGGATCAACCCAACCCAGTTGAATGCGCGCGGTCATGATCAGATTTTGCGCTTCTTCAAGGCTCATATCGAACTTCTCAAGCAAGCCGTCATCCTTGACGCGGGCGCCATCCACGGTGGTCCAGCCGCCGGCCAGTTCCCAATCCGCGCAGGTCGCGAAGTCTTCGAGCGTCTTGATGCCGTCTTGCGCAAGCGCCTCGGTCATTTGCGGGGTCAGACCTTCAAAGTCGAACAGCGATTGTTCAACGCCAAGTTCTTTCGCCGCTTCCAGAGCCTTGCGATTCTGCTCTTCGATCACGTCACGGGCACGGGCCTGCAATTCGCTGGCCGTGTCGCCATCCACGCCCTCGATCGACATCAACTCGTCCAGATCGACATAGGCGACCTCTTCAAGCGAGGTAAAGCCTTCAGCCACCAGAAGCTGGGCGAAGAATTCGTCCAGATCGAGCGAGTTGACGAACAGTTGCGTGCGTTCGGTGAATTCGGCCTGACGACGCTGGCTTTCTTCGGCCTCGGTGAGGATGTCGATATCCAAACCGGTCAACTGGCTTGCCAAGCGCACGTTCTGACCGCGACGACCGATAGCGAGCGAAAGCTGCTCATCAGGCACCACGACTTCGATTTTGCCTGCTTCTTCGTCGATCACAACTTTCGACACTTCAGCCGGTTGCAGCGCGTTCACAAGGAAGGTCGCCTGATCTTCGTTCCACGGGATAATGTCGATCTTTTCGCCCTGCAACTCGCCGACCACAGCCTGCACGCGCGAACCGCGCATACCGACGCAAGCGCCGACCGGGTCAATCGAGTTGTCATGGCTGATCACGCCGATCTTGGCGCGCGAACCGGGGTCACGGGCCACGGCCTTGATCTCGATGATGCCGTCATAGATTTCGGGCACTTCCATCTTGAACAGTTCGGCCATGAACATCGGATCTGTGCGCGACAGGAAGATCTGCGGGCCACGGGCCTCGCGGCGCACGTCTTTGACATAGGCGCGGATACGGTCGTTCGGGCGATAGCTTTCGCGGCCGATCTTTTCGTTGCGGCGCAAGATTGCCTCGCCACGACCGACATCGACGATGATATTGCCGTATTCCTCGCGCTTGACGACACCGTTGATGATGGTGCCTGCGCGGTCTTTGAACTCTTCGTATTGGCGATCACGCTCGGCCTCGCGGACGCGCTGCAAGATCACCTGCTTGGCGCTTTGCGCGGCGATGCGACCCAGCTCGACGGGCGGAACCTCGTCGACGACCGTGTCGCCAACGCTGGGGTTCTCAAGATATTGTTTGGCCTGAGCAACGGTCAGCTCTGCCTGGTAGTTCTCCAGCAGATCGTCCTCGACCACGGTGCGCACGCGGGCAAAGCGCGCCCGACCCGTTTTGCGGTCAATCGTGACGCGGATATCCATTTCGGCGCCGTAACGCGATTTCGCAGCCCGTGCGAGGCTGTCCTCCATCGCTTCGATGACCAATTCCGGGTCGATCATCTTCTCGCGCGCGACCGCCTCGGCGGTTTGCAGAAGTTCCAGCTGGTTGGCAGAGGTGATTGCCATGACTCAAGTCTCCTCGTCGGGGGATTCTTCGATTTCGTCAAATTCGTCTTCGTTAATGCTGCCTTCAGCTTTTTTCTGCCGCAGCATTTCAGTGATCAATTCGTCCGTGAGCACCAGTTTCGCATCTGCGAGCCAGTCGAATTGCAGGCCGATCACAACCTGCTCGCCCTGATTCTCAATCTCGATCAGCACTTCGCTGCCCTCAGTGCCGCGCAATGCGCCCTTAAAGCGTTTACGCCCGTCGATCAGTTCAAACGTCTCGATCTTGGCCTCGTGCCCTTCGAAACTGTCGAAATCTTTCAGCCGGGTCAGCGGCCGGTCGATGCCGGGGGACGACACTTCAAGCGTGTAATTTTCCTCAATCGGGTCTTCCACATCCAGCGTGGCCGACACCGCAGTCGATATCTTGGCGCAGTCGTCAACCACGATCCCGCCATCGGGACGGTCGGCCATGATCTGCAGGTTAGGAGTCTCGCCGCCTTGCAGGCGCAAACGCACCAGTTCAAAGCCCAGCCCCTCAATCACGGGGGTGACGATATCGGCCAAACGGCGATCAATAGCAGTCTTGGCGATCAGGTCGGCCATAAGTTCCGATCCTCTAAAACAAAAAAACGAGCCATCGCGGCCCGTCACACGTTTCCGGTGGGCGCTAGGTTTGGACCCCAGCGCGCCGCTGTTGAAGGCGATATAGGCTTTTGCGCCCGAGTCTGCAAGCAGAACTTCAGGTGGTGCGATTGTCGCGCCAGACCCGCCAGTTAAGCGCGCCAGCCAGACTAAGCCAGACGATATAGGGAATCACCAAAAGCCCCGCGATCAGATCAACGCGGAAAAACGCCACCATCATCGCCGCCACCGCAACCCAAAGCAAGCTCAGCACAAGCATCCCGAACCCCAGCCTGTGCGCGCCGAAAAATACCGGCGTCCACAGCGTGTTCAGCGCGATCTGCACGGCAAATAAGGCCAGCGCCATCTGCGCCCCATCATACCCGGCCACCCGCGCCGCCGCATAGGCGACCGAGACATAAAGATAACTCCACGCCACGGGAAACACCCAATTGGGCGGGGTGAAACCGGGTCGCGTCAGCCCCTCATACCACGCACCCGGCTTGAAAATGATGCCAGTGGCCGCTGCTGCAGCCGAGGCTGCAAGGAAAAGCAGGAAATAAGTCAGCATCTTTGGCGTCCCGGTAAATCAGTGTCACATCTATGATCTAAGCGCGTCCATCGCCTGAACAAGCCCTTTGGTGATTCCCGGTTCGCTCAGCGCATGGCCTGCCGCCGGGATCAGGTGCAAAGCGGCGCGTGCCCAGCCATCGGCCAGTTGATAGGCGGAAATTGGCGGGCAGATCATATCCAGACGCCCTTGCACGATCGTCGTGGGAATGTGCTCGATTCGGTGGCGGTCGCGTAGGATTTGCCCATCTTCTTCCAGGAACGCCCGATTCTGGAAATAGTGGTTCTCCAGCCGGGCGAAGGCGCGCGCATATTCGGGCGATGCCTCACCGGGTGGGCCCACGAAGCCCACCGATGCCAGCGCATTTTCCCACATCGCCCAACTACGGGCGTACCGGGTCTCTTCCATGTAATCGCCGGAAAACAGGCGCTTGTTATAGGCGCCAATCAGATCCTGTTGCTCGTCCTCGGGAATGAGCCTGCAGAAGCGCGCCCAAAGATCGGGGTAGAATTGCCCCGCGCCGCCGCCATAAAACCAATCCAGCTCATACGAGGTTGCCAAAAATACCCCCCGCAAGATCAAGGCTTGCGCGCGGTCAGGGTGCGTTTGGGCATAAAGCAGCGACAGCGTCGCGCCCCAACTGCCGCCAAACACCATCCACGCATCCACGCCCAGCGTTTCGCGAATCAGCTCCATATCCGCGATCAGATGCCAGGTCGTGTTCGCCTCCACGCTGGCATGTGGACGCGACAAACCACAGCCGCGTTGATCAAACAGGATGATGCGGTAATGGGCAGGGTCGAAAAACCGCCGCATCGTGGGGCTGCACCCGCCGCCGGGTCCACCATGACAGACGATAACCGGTTGGCCCTGCGGATGGCCCGATTGCTCGACATACAGCACATGGCCATCGCCAACATCTATCTTGCGCTGATCGAAAGGCTCGATCGGCGGATAGAGTCGCGCGTCGGATGCGCGCTTTTGCCCTGCATTTCTGTCCATCCCTGCACTATATATGTCAAACGAGACGCCCGCCATGGGGGTTTAACAAGGAAAATGGGGTAGCGATGGCAGAGGCTGCAAACAGCATTGATCCGGGCGAAGTCGCGAAATTTGAGGCGATGGCGGCGGAGTGGTGGGATCCGAACGGCAAGTTCAAACCGCTGCATATGCTCAACCCGTGCCGGCTGGATTACATCACCACACAGATTGCCACGCAATTCGGTCGAGACCTGACATCGCCCGAGCCGTTCAAAGGCCTGACCCTGCTGGATATCGGCTGCGGAGGCGGGCTTTTGTCCGAGCCGATGGCGCGCCTTGGCGCAACGGTTATTGGCGCGGATGCGGCGGGCGGCAACATTCCCGTGGCGCAGCTTCATGCCCAACAATCAGGACTCGAGATCGACTACCGCCACTGCGCCGCCGAAGATTTGGCCCAAGAAGGCGCGCAATTTGACGCCGTGCTTGCGATGGAGATCATCGAACACGTTGCCGACCCGCAAGGCTTTGTGAACACCATCGAAAGCTTGCTCAAAACGGGCGGATTGATGATCTGCTCAACCCTGAACCGAAATCCCAAAAGCTACATGATGGCAATTTTCGGGGCCGAACGCGTCATGCGCTGGCTGCCTGTGGGGACGCATGAATGGTCGAAATTTGTCACCCCAGACGAGCTGTATGACTTGGCGCGCAAGGCAGGCCTGGACCCTGTGGATCGGCGCGGCATGGTGTTTAACCCGATCAGTTGGCGCTGGTCACTCTCGGATCGGGATCTGTCGGTGAATTACGCCATTGCTGCGGTCAAAAGATAGCGCGAGGGGCTCTGCCCCGCCGAGGCGATGCCTCGGCCCCCGGGATATTTCGATCAAGAGGAAGCAAAGCCCGTCGTCCCACTTCCTCTTGATAAAAATATCCCGGGGGAAGCTGCGTAGCAGATGGGGGCAGCGCCTCCCACCTCACTTCGCCTTGGGGCGGAACGCTTCGATCCGCGCGGGATTGGTCTCAAAATAGGCCGCGCCTATCAGATCAAGGCAATAGGGGACCGCCGCGAACACTGCATCCAGGCAGGTCGCGATGGCCGAGGGTTTGCCCGGCACCATGATGATCAGCGATTTGCCCGCAATGCCCGCAGATTGGCGCGATAGAATCGCGGTAGGGACTTCCAGCAGGCTCGCGCGGCGCATTTCCTCGCCGAAACCTGCCAGTTCCTTTTCGATCACGTCAAAGCAGCCCTCGGGCGTTTCGTCACGCGGAGCGGGGCCGGTGCCGCCGGTGATCAGGATCAAATCCGCCTCGGCTGCAACCAGTTCGCGAAGGATATTGGCAACGCTCTCGCGGCCGTCCGGGATCATATGGCGCGTGATCGTTAAGTCGGATGTCACCACGTCGCGCAGATAGGCCTCGCAGCCCGGACCGCCCTTGTCCTCGTATTCGCCGCGGCTGGCGCGGTCGGATACGGTGACAATCGCGGCATGGGGCTGCGAGTGGCTCATTTCTTGACCCGAGCGTTGCGCGTCGCGATCAGTTTCAGACGCAGCGCGTTAAGCTGAATAAAGCCTGCCGCGTCTTTCTGGTCATAGGCACCGGCGTCTTCTTCAAAGGTCACATGCGCCTCGGAATAGAGCGAATAGTCCGACCAACGCGCCACGGTACGCGCCGCGCCCTTGAACAGCATCAGCTTGACGGTGCCGGTGACATATTCCTGCGTCTTATCGATCAGGGCTTGCAGCGCCTCGCGCTCGGGCGAGAACCAGAAGCCGTTATAAATCAGCTCGGCATAGCGCGGCATGATCGAGTCTTTCAGATGTCCCGCGCCGCTATCGAGCGTGATCTGTTCAATCCCACGATGGGCCTCCAGCAGGATCGTACCGCCGGGGGTTTCATAAACGCCGCGCGATTTCATCCCGACAAAGCGGTTTTCGACGAAGTCGAGACGACCGATGCCATGCTTGCGGCCCAGTTCGTTCAGCTGAGTCAGGATCGTCGCCGGACTCAGCGCCTCGCCATTGATTGACACAGCATCGCCGCGCTCAAAACCGATCTCGACGTATTCGGGCGCATCGGGCGCTTCGGTCACCGGATCGACGGTGCGCTGGAAGACGTAATCGGGCGCCATATCGGCGGGATCTTCCAGCACTTTACCCTCAGATGAGGTGTGCAACAGGTTCGCATCAACCGAGAACGGTGCCTCGCCGCGCTTGTCCTTGGCGATCGGGATCTGGTTCTGCTCGGCAAATTCCAGCAGCTTGGTGCGCGAGGACAGGTTCCATTCCCGCCACGGCGCGATGACCTTGATCGCGGGGTCCAGCGCATAGGCTGCCAACTCAAAGCGCACCTGATCATTGCCCTTGCCCGTCGCGCCATGCGCCACGGCATCCGCGCCATGTTCATGCGCCAACTCGACGAGGCGTTTGGAAATCAGCGGCCGCGCAATCGAGGTGCCCAGCAGATACAGCCCTTCGTAGACCGCATTGGCGCGAAACATCGGGAAGACAAAATCGCGCACGAATTCCTCGCGCACATCCTCGATATGGATGTTTTCGGGCTTGATGCCCAGCAACTCGGCCTTCTTGCGCGCCGGGTCCAGCTCTTCGCCCTGACCGAGATCGGCGGTAAAGGTGATCACCTCGCAGCCATATTCGGTTTGCAGCCATTTCAGGATGATCGAGGTATCGAGGCCGCCGGAATAGGCAAGCACGACTTTCTTGGGCGCGGACATGGAACAGCTCCTGTTGCGGATTTTAAGCCGCGATTACCGATTTTTTCCGGCAAGAGCAAGGTAACTGCGTTGACAGAGGGGATCACGGCGAGTTGATTGCGGGAAAATTAATTCTAAGGGGGCTATTTCATGAAGTCGTGGCAAATTTTCAGGCATTCCTTTCGTCAAGTTACCAACAATCTCGGAGCGGCGGCCCGCGTCTCGTTGGTGCCATTTCTTATTTCTGTCTTGGGGATTGTCGCGGTTTTCGGTCTGGCTGGTGTGAGCGGTCGGTTCTGGGGAGTTGGCGGGATGACGCCGGGCGCAATGTTCCTCATCCTCATCGGCGTTTTGGTCTATCTTGCGATGACATTAACAATTGCGGTGAACTGGCATCGGTTCGTTTTGCTCAATGAGCCGGTCACCTGGTGGCCCAAATTTCATGGCGCGCGCATCTTGCGCTACTTCTGGCGCAGCCTGTTGATCGGTCTGATCTTTGGTGCGGCACTTGGCATTGTCAGTACGTGTCTCGCCGTGATCATAGGCAACGGACCGAACGAGTTCATTGGTCTCGCAATTTTGACGTTCGTCGCTGTACTTCTGGGCTTGCCTCTGTTCTGGAGGCTAAGTGCATCCCTGCCCGGTACTGCGGTAGAAGGTGCTGGTATTTCAGACGCCTGGAGCAAAACGCGCGGCGCATGGGGTGCGTTGCTGATGCTTACCGTGTTCTACATCGGCTTTGCGTTTTTGACGGGCGTTGTCGGTGGAATTTTTACCGTTCTTGCAACCAAATCCAGCATCTTTCTTCCCGTTAAATTCATTTGGGACATCGTCGTTGGCTGGTTCACGATGATGCTGGTGCTGTCGATCCTGACCACGCTTTACGGCCATTACGTTGAAAAACGCGAACTGGTCTGAGCTTGCCAAACGCTTCGGCGCGGGGCACATCTGGCAAATGAGTGAATTTGCCCTGTCCGCCCTTGCCGCGACGCGTGCCCTGCGTGCGTTGTTTGATCCCACGCCGTTGCAGCGCAACGACCACCTGTCGGCGCGCTTTGATGCCGATATCTGGCTCAAGCGCGAAGACCTGACGCCGGTGCGCAGCTACAAGCTGCGCGGCGCGTTCACCGCGATGCGCAAGCGGCGTGAGGCTGATCCGCAGGCCGATCATTTCGTCTGCGCAAGCGCGGGCAATCATGCGCAGGGCGTGGCCTTTGCCTGTCGCCATTTCGGCGTGAAGGGCACGATTTTTATGCCCGTAACTACGCCGCAGCAAAAGATCGACAAGACCAAGATTTTTGGTGGGGATGCGATTAAGATCGTGCTGACGGGGGATTATTTCGACGACACTCTCGCAGCCGCGCAGGCGTTTTGCACCGATGCGGGCGCACAGTTTCTCGCGCCCTTTGATGATCCTTCAGTGATTGAGGGGCAGGCCTCGGTCGGGGTGGAGATCCTTGATCAGATGGGCGAGACGCCCCCCGATCTTGTGATCTTGCCGGTCGGTGGCGGAGGCTTGGCGGCGGGTGTTACCGGGTATCTGCGCGCAACCGCGCCACAGACTGAATTTCGGTTTGTCGAGCCGTTGGGCGGCGCAAGTCTGACTGCGGCTGTCGCAGCGGGTGCGCCTGTGGCACTGGATCATGTGAACAGTTTCGTTGACGGGGCGGCTGTTGCAAAAATCGGCGTGCGCCCCTTTGATGAGCTGCATTGGGTCACGCCCGATCTGATCTTGCGCGCGCCCGAAGACCGGATCTGCGTCACCATGCTTGAGATGCTGAACGTCGAGGGGATCGTGTTGGAACCGGCGGGGGCGCTGTCTATTGATGTGCTGCCCGAACTGGCAGAGCAGATCCGCGGCAAGCGCGTGGTTTGCGTCACCTCCGGCGGTAATTTCGATTTTGAGCGGCTGCCCGAGGTTAAAGAACGCGCGCAGCGCTATTCCGGGTTGAAAAAATACTTCGTTTTGCGTCTGCCGCAGCGCCCCGGTGCGTTGCGTGATTTCTTGGGAATGCTGGGCCCGGATGATGACATTGCCCGTTTCGAATATCTCAAAAAATCAGCGCGCAATTTCGGCTCGGTTTTGATCGGGATCGAGACCAAGCAGGCGCACGATTTCATCACGCTGCTTGCCAAACTTGACGCAGCAGGCTTCGTTTGGCGCGACATTACCGAGGACGAAACGCTCGGCGAGTTCTTGATCTAACGACTCAGGCAGCGGTCGTGAACTCCTCTAGCCGGGTCATGAATTGTTCCTTTGATGCGCCGTAACAGTTCAGAATTTCGGCCAGATTCACCTCGGAGGCCTGCCCAGCGGCGGCCAGTTTTTCACCCTTTTGACACTGCGCCCCAAAATCGCGAAACCCCAGATTAAGCGCCGAGCCCTTCAGAAAGTGCATTTCGTCTTCTAGCTTGCCTGGTTTTTGGCCCATCGCCATGACAACGGCTTCCACCTCATCAAGAAACAGCTCGACGACCTCGGCGAACCCATCGGCGCCGATTTCGGATCGCAATTCGGCCACACGTTCCCAATCAATCATTTCACCCTCCAAGGCGCCCTTGGTTCACTTCACCGCGTCTGAAACTAGCCCGGAAAGCTTGCCGAACCTTTAAGATCGGCACAGAAAACGGCTTCATGAATTGTTAGGTGATTTGTGAAAAAACAGCGGGGTTCCTTTGATCGGATTCCGTGAATGTCGCTTGCGTTGAAACATCAGATTGCCGCTGATCCACGGCTGCACGAGACCGTGCCGAGGCGTGTTTTGGTGGTTGATGACAGCCGGATGCAGCGACGTATTCTGTCGGCGCAATTGTCGCGTTCTGGCTATGAGGTGATGGAAGCAGCCAGCGCTGAAGAGGCGTTGCCAATCTGCGCGAAATGCGAACCCGATATCGTGATTTCAGACTGGATGATGGACGGGATGAACGGGCCCGATTTTTGCCGGGCGTTCCGGCAGATGACCCGGTCGAGCTATGGCTATTTTATCCTGCTGACCTCAAAGACGGACAAAACGGATGTGTCGCACGGGTTGGAAAGCGGCGCCGACGACTTTTTATCCAAGCCCGTCAACGGCGACGAATTGCGTGCAAGGCTTGTGGCAGGGCGGCGTGTTTTGGCCATGCAAGAAGAGTTGAGCGCCAAAAATACCCTTTTGCGGGCCTCGCAAGATGCGATTGAGCGGGATCTGCAAGAGGCACGAAAATTGCAACAAAGCTTGGTCCGCGAACGCCATCGCTGCTTTGGTTCTGCCGAGGTGGCGTTGATGCTGCGCCCTGCGGGGCACGTTGGGGGCGATCTTGTTGGTTTCTTTCAGATCAACGCGCGCCGCGTCGGGCTGTATGGAATCGACGTGTCGGGCCATGGCATCACATCGGCGGTGATGATGGCGCGGCTCGCGGGCTATCTTTCGGGGGCGGTGCCTGCGCAAAATATCGCAATGGTCGAATCCGAGTTCGGCATTTACGAGGGGCGCCCGCCTGCTGAACTGGCCGAAATGCTGAATGATCTCGTTCTCGAGGAGATGCAGACGGAAAGCTATTTTACCCTTGTTTACGCCGATGTTGATCTGGTGACGGGGCAGGTCGAGTTGGTGCAAGCTGGCCACCCCTATCCCGTCGTGCAGCGCCGTTCCGGTCAAATCGAGTTTCTGGGAGAGGGCGGTTTGCCGATAGGGTTGATCCCCGGGGCGCGCTATGAAGCTGTTCGCACGGTTGTTGGCCCTGGTGACCGGCTGATTTTACTGTCTGACGGCATGACAGAAGCGACCAATCAGTCGGGAGAAATGATTGATCCTGATGGCCTTAGCGCGATCTTTGCTAAGTTCACACGGCTGCGGGGGCGCGCCTTTCTGGATGCGGTCTTTTGGGATCTGGAGGATTATACGGCAGGGCAAATGGAAGACGATGTTTCCGCCGTTATTTTCAGCTTTGACGGTGAAAAAACCTATCGCAATCAGGGCTCGCGGAAGGCCTCGCGCGATTTATAAAGCGGCTTGAGAAGGTACTGTAGAATGGTCTTTTCGCCGGTATGCAGCTCTACGGTCGCCTGCATCCCGGGGCGGATCTCAAGGTGACGCTGCCGCGCGCTTAGGTGGCTAAGATCGACAGTGACAGTCACCTTATAGTGGGGATCACCATCGGGTTTGCGCTCGTCCTTGAATGTGTCGGCAGAGACTAAAGAAACCTTGCCCTGCAAGCTGCCATAAATCGTGTAATCATAGGCCGATAGCTTGATCGTTGCATCCTGACCGGGGCGTACATTGGCGATATCTTTGGGCGCGATGCGGGCCTCGACGAACAGCTCCTCATCTAGCGGGATAATTTGTAAAATCTCTTCGCCGGGGCGCACTACGCCGCCGATGGTTGAAACGGACAGCTTGTTCACCACGCCGCGCATCGGCGAACTTAGCACCGTGCGATCCAGCTGATCCTCGCTTAGTTTCATCTGTTGGCGCAGGGTTGCCAGCTTGCCCAAGGTCTCGGAATGCTCGGCGGCGCGGTCCAATGCCGCTTTGGTCGTGATTTCCTTATAGGCGCGCTGGGCATCCGACCAAGTGCGACGCGCACGGGTTACTTCGATGAGCGGCGCGACGTCTTTTTTATACATCGCCTCCGTCAGATCGAGCTCTTGGCGTGCCTGCGTCATCACGTTTTTCGCTCCGGTTTCACGCCCGGCGACATCCGCCATCCGCGCCTTGATCAGCGCGCTTTCCGAGGTCACGATATCTGGCACAAGCGCGCGTTGAGCGGCAGTGACGGTGAATTTGGATTTGCCCGCCATTTCGGCCTCGAGGCGCGCTTTGCGAATTTCCAAGGCCGCGATCTGATCCTCAAGATCATCAACCTGCGTCTGGTATTGCGTTCCTTGCAGGCGCGCCAGCACTTGTCCGGGCTCCACCACATCGCCCTCGCCGACATAAAGCTCGGCCAGAATGCCGCCTTCGAGGTTCTGGATGATTTGCGGCTTTGACGATGACACGATTTCACCTGGGCCGCGCACGATTTGATCGACCCATGCCATCGACGCCCAGAGAATGAAAATCAGAATGGCCGCCGCCACAAGCCAGACCGTCAGCGACAGGCGGCGCGAGCGATGGGTGAGAGCTGCGGGATCAATCGTGCTCATCCCTGCGCGCCTTTGGACTTGTTGAGATGGGCTAAGACGGCGTCGCGCGGCCCATCCACCGCCAGCCGCCCGTTCTGCAAGATCAAGGTGCGTGCGGTCAGCGACAGGATCGGCACGCGATGGGTAGCGATGATCGCCGTGCGCCCGTCCAGCCAGCTTTCTAGACGGCTGACCAGCGTGGTTTCCAGCGTCGTATCAAGCGCGGCGGTCGGTTCGTCCAAAATCACAACCGTGGGGTCATGCAGCCACAGCCGCGCCCAGCCGATGGACTGACGCTGCCCGACCGACAGCCCCTCGCCACCGTCGCGGATTTCCAGATCAAGCCCGCGCGGATGACTGCGCACGAATGGGCCCATTCCGGCGAAATCGAGGGCGGCGAACAGACGATCTTCGTCGCGTTCAAGCTGCGTTAGGTTAAGATTGTCGCGCAGAGTGCCCGAGAACAGCCGCACATCTTGGCTAAGATAGCCGACTGCGCGGCGCAGATCGCGCGGGTGGATTTGGCCCAAATCGGTGCCATCCAGCAAAATGCGACCGCTTTGGGGTTCGTACAGCCCCGCCAGCAGCTTGAGTAGCGTCGACTTACCCGAGCCATTCGCACCCAGCACCGCCACACGTTGCCCCGCCGGAATCGCCAGTCCGGGAATTTCGACCGTGGCCGCACCATCGGTGTCATAACGAAAATCCAGGTGGCGAAGTTCATATTCGCCCTCAATACGCTCGGCGCGCAGATATTGACGATCCGCGCCCAGCGTCTGATCGGCTTGCGCAATCGCATCCAGCCCGGTCAGCGCGGCTTTTACGTTGGACCAGCGCGCCAGCGTTCCCGCCAGTTGCGTCAGCGGGGCCAGCGTGCGCGAGGTGAGAATACCGATCGCGATGATCGAGCCGACGGTGAAATCGCCCGCGAACACTTTGTAAGTGCCAATCACCACGGCGGCGACATAGGTCGCTTGCTGCACCATCTGCGCCCAATAGGTCAGCGCCGAGGCCAGTTTGCGTTGCTCGGAGCTTTTGGAGGCCGAGAGGGTCGTGAGTTCCTCCCAGATCCGCTTGAACCGATCCGCCCCGCGCGAGGTGTTGACCGTCTCGTGTTCGTAAATTGCCTCATGCAACAGGCGCGAGGCGCGGGTCGAGGCGCCCTGCGTGGCCTGCGTGAGCGCGATCATCTTTTTCTGAAACAGAAAGCCGGGCACGACCATCAGCACCGCGCCCGCCAGCAGCACCCAGACCAGAGATCCACCGATTGAGGCCACGAGGAACAGGAACACGAAGATGAACGGGATGTCGGCCAATGTGCCAATGGTCGAGGCGGTAAAGAACTCGCGCACCGAGGAAAACTCACGCATTGCGGAAAACAGCTGGCTGGGCGCGCGTTTGCCGGGGTTTGCCTTCATCCCCAGCAGACGCTCCATCAGCAGGGTTTGCACGCTAAGTTCGATCCGTCGCCCCGCAAGGTCCATCAACCCCGAGCGCGCGAGTTTCAGCCCCATCTCCAACACCAGCGCCAGACCCGCCCCAAGTGCAAGCACCCAAAGCGTGGATTGCGACTGATGCGGGATCACGCGATCATAGACTTGCAGCGAAAACAGCGCGACCGCGACGGCGAGAATATTGGCGAAAAGCGAGCCGAAAGCGACCTCGACAAAGGCGCGGCGCTGGGCGCGAAACGCCCCCCAGAACCAATGCGCTTCGGCCCCGGTATCGGTGTGGCGTTCCTCAAGCTGGCGCAGCGAGGTGCGCGCACGCACGATCCGACCGGAAAAATGTGGTGCGAATTCCGCCAGCGGCACTTCGGCGCGCTGATCGGGGCAGGTGGTGTCATAGATGAACAGCGACTCGCCGTCTTGAGCGGTCACGAGCACCATTTGACCGCTGGTCATCTGCGCCAGTGCAGGCCACTGGCCGGGGCTAATCCTGTCGATGGTTTCGACCGAGGCGGTCATCCCCGCCACGCGCAGCACGGCGGCCAGATGATCGGGCGCGATTGCGGCGATTTGCGCGCCGTCCAAGTTTGCCGTGGCCTCGCCAATCGCCAGCAGCATCTGTTCCAGAATATCTGCCGCGGGCACTTGCGCCCCCAGCAGCCCGGCATAGGCGGCGGCAAGCTCGGCACGGGCCTTGGCACGGGCGAGACGTTGGTTTTGCGGCGCAGGTTGTGGGGTGTGCGAGGCTTTGGGCATGACGCCATCGGCAGCACCGCTGACGCGGGCCGCATTGATGTCGAACGCTATGACGCGATCAGTCACCTGCCCCTAAACCTTGTTATACTTTTCTTCCGTCCACCAATATCCCGTATTCACGCGCTAAATCCAGCTTTATCAACGCGATGTCATACTGGAGCGCAACTTGCGCGCGTTTAAGGGCCGCATAACTCTCGTAATTGCCAACCAATTCCATCAGACGACGGCGGCCCATCTGGTATTGGCGCTTGAACAGTTCCAACCCGCTTTCGGCCTGTTCGACGAGGGCGGCGTCGCGTGTCGACTGGCGCTCAAGCGCGCTGAGTTTGGCGTGCAGGGCAGCTTGGCGGCGCTCGGCTTTCTGACGGGAGTCTGCGACGCGGGTATCGGCGGCGTCGATCTGCGCATCCAGCGCAGCAAGCGTGTCGCCTCGGCCAAAGCCAAGCATCTGCGTCATGCCCATGTTCAAACCTAGCTCGGGCTTGCCATCGCCAACAGCGGCGCTCACCCCAAGCCCGGGCAGGTGACCGGCGCGGGCCAGCTTGGCCTCGGCATTGGCGCGGGCTTGTTCGCTTTGCGCGAGTTTGACGTCAAGCGCCTCGGGCGTGGCCGCGGGCAGTGTGATCTGTGTCAGCCCCGAAAGCCCGGTCAGGGGCGCGCCCGTCATCGC
This sequence comes from Thioclava indica, assembly GCF_000714545.1. Lineage (GTDB taxonomy): Bacteria > Pseudomonadota > Alphaproteobacteria > Rhodobacterales > Rhodobacteraceae > Thioclava > Thioclava indica. Next base: position 54,468 of record NZ_AUNB01000084.1, on the reverse strand, counting down.
GCGCAGTTGCGCGATCGCGGCGTTCGAAGCGTCGCGGTCAGCATCGGCTTCGGCCTGCGCCTCGGCGCGTTTTTGCGCTACGATGCGCACTTCGGACAGGTCCGACAGCCCGCCCTTGGCGCGCTCGCGCAAGATCCGTTCAAACTCGGCCATTTCAGCGGCGCTTTGCACGCCAACCTGCGCCTGAGCCTGCGCTTTGAGGCTGGAGACATAGAATTTCAGGCCGTCATAAACCTTGTCGTTCATCTCTTGCGACAGGCCAACGGCGGCGACCTCGACATCGGCGGCGGCGAATTCGCGTTCGGCCTTTTTCGCGCCATTATCGAAAAGTACCTGATCGACGACGAGTTGCGTGACCAGCTGATCAAGGCTCGACAGGCTGATGCTGGGACCGATCTGGGGCATCCAGTTTTTCGATTTCGCTTTCGCGGTCAGGCGGGCCACACGCAGATCGGCCTGCGCTGGTCCCGCGGAGTGATCAAGCACCGCGGTTGCGATCTGCGCATAGGCACCCGTGGCGGGCAGAACCGAGCGGCGCGCCTCAAGATCGGCGATGACGCTAGAGCTTTGCGCGGTCGTGCCGGGCAGGCGGGCCGCCCCCGGTTTGGGGGCGGTGATGCTTGTTGGATCAATCGCGTTGCGGGTTGGAAAGGGCAGCCCGTCTGACATGCAGCCCGAAAGCAGCATGGCAAAGCCGCCGACGGCCAGTCGCGCGCGCCCAAGCTGGCGACGCGCGTTTCTGTTTGGCGTTTGGACCATTTCCAGCGCCCCGATCAGATCGTCAGGTTGCTGATTTCGTCATCCACGATCAGCGTGCTGTCACCCAGCGAGTAAACGCTGTGCGTCTGCCCGTCGACGGTTACATCCGTGCCGGTATCCTGCGCCCCGATGGCCGTGACGTGATCGTTGGCGTCGCCCTCGATCGTGATCGTGTGATCGGGTCCGGTGAGCGCCTGAATCTGGCTGTCGGTGATCGTTAGATTCGCATCGGGTGCGAAGGTAAGGTCAATCGAAGAGAAGTCGAAATCCGATAGACCGCCGCGTGACAGATCGACCGTCACCGCGCTGCTATTGTCGACCACCAACAGGGTTGAGGATTCGTTCCCAGCCGCATCCGTATCTGACACGACAAGATACGATCCGTTAGGGACCGGGCTGTCGAAATCATATGAGGTATAGTTGGTGCGCACGGCAGGATCGCCATCAAGTGTAACCTCCGATACTGTGCCCTGCGAGTTCACCGCCGAGAAAGCCAGCTCATTTTCGGCATGTTCGGTGCGCAGACCCAAGAGCGAGCCTTCATCGCGGGTAAAGCCGATGATGCCGGGGGCATCGGGGGCCTCAAGGTCGAAGGTGAAGGACAGATCGTTGCCGTCACCATCATTTAGGATCGCGGTGTTGCCATGCATATCGGTCGCGGACACGGTGTAGGTCATTGTGCCGCTCGTTGCGCCCAGATCACTGGCCCCAAGAGTGACCGACCAGTCGCCGCCCTGAACGGATGCCGGGTAGTCTTGGCCGTTCATATGAACCACAACTTGCGAGCCAGCCTCGACCGTGCCGCTGATCGTGTAGCCTGCTGCAGCCTCGGTTGCGTTGACGACATCATCGCCTGCGACCTGCCCCGTTTCGCTGAAATTGGTGACAACCGTATCGTAGGCAATCGCACCCGAAATCGGGGTGCTCAGCGTGTTGCCATGACCATCGACCGCGTTGAGCGTGTAGTTCAGCGTGCCCTCGGAAGATGCGATCATCGAGGCCGGGATCGTCGCGCTCCAGCTTGTGCCGTTGATCGCGCCCTGAACCGTCGAGCCATCGGCCAGCGTCAGCGTGACAGACTGCGCGCCTGCCTCGACCGTGCCGGTCATCATGACGCCACCAGCGCCCTCGCTGGCGTTCACGACACCATCCGCGATTTGGCTGTTGGGCGTCGCGGTGCTGACGGTCAGATCGTTAAGCTCGGTGTCATAAGTCACCGTGCCCGCAAGCGCGTTCGAGCTGTTGCCATAGGCATCGGTCGCCACCGCAGTATAATTCAGCACACCTTCGCCGTCGAATTGTGCGCTTGGGAAGGTTGCGCTCCAACTGGTGCCGGTGACCTGCGCGTTCACGGTGGATCCGTCAGCCAGCGTTAGCACGACGCTCGATCCCGCCTCGACAGTGCCGCTGACAGTGACGCTATTGGCTTCGCTCGCGTTAACCACGCCATCGCTGCCGCCCGTCGCCCCGTTCAGGGTGAACTGGTTGACCAGCGTGTCGTACTGCACCGAGCCGCTCATCGGCGTGCTCAGCGTGTTGCCCGCGCCATCAACGGCGTTGACCGTGTAGTTCAACGTGCCTTCACCGGTCACATAATTGGCCGGGATCGAGGCGCTCCAGCTTCCATCAGCCGCGATGGTCGTGGGGATATTGGTACCATTCGCAAGCGTCAGCGTGACCGATTGCGCGCCCGGTTCAACAGTGCCAGTGACAGCCACGCCGCTTGTCCCCTCAGTACCATTGACCACGTTATCCGCGATCTGGCTGTTAGGGGTGTTGGTGGAGAAGGTCAGATCATTGAGCTCGGTGTCATAGGTGACAGTGCCCGGCAAGTTGGTGGTGTTGCCGTTGGGATCCGTTGCGCTGACGGTGTAGCTCGCAGTGCCTTCGCCGGTCAGATGGCTGGCCGGAATTGTCGCACTCCAGTTGCCATTGCTGACGGTGCCGGGCACGGTCGTGCCATCGGCCAAGGTCACCACAACAGTGGAGCCCGCATCGACCGCCCCGCCGATAGAGACGCCAGCGGCCAGTTCGGCTGCGTTCACTACCCCATCGGCGCCGCCCGGCGTCATGGTTTGGGTCAGCGTGATCGCGGTATCGACCACAAGATTGTCGGTGATCGTCGTAGTGTTGCCGTGGATGTCTGTCGCAACGACTGTCATTTCGGTGGTGTAGGTGCCGCCGGGAAGCTGGTCTTGCGGGAAGGTCACCGTCCAGCTGCCATCCTCGCCCACGATGGTTTCCTGGGTCTGACCGTCCACCTCAACAGAGATCGAAGCGCCTGCCTCCCCCTGACCGGTGATCGAGATACCATCGGCATATTCTTCGAGGTTTTCGACATCGCCGGTCGATTGTGCACCTTCGGTGATTTCCACCGCAGGGGGCGTCATGTCGATCAGGAAATCGGGCCCATCGAGATCATATTCTGTGCCATCTGGTGCCGTCACAATCACTTCAGAGCTGTAATCGCCATCATCGGGCAGGGTGTCATCCTTGAACTCGACCTCCCAGTTGCCGTCTTCGTCGATTTCGGTCTGCTCGGTCTGATCGCCAATCGTGACGTCGACGGTCGAGCCCGGTTCGCCCGTGCCCGAAACCACCGCTTCGGGGTTTTCGGTATTGGTGGTGAGCGTGGAATCGTCGTTGGGATCATTCACCGTGGGAATGATCGGGCCGGAGCTGCCGCCATTGCCACCGCCGCCACCGCCACCGCCAATAACAGCCGCACCTGCGACCCCTGCGGCCGCAACGCCAGCGGCGCCAGCGCCGCCCAAACCACCCAAAAGCGCAGGGGCAAAGGCTGCCATACCGGTTGTTTCATCTTCGACAACGGGCGCCAAAAGTTCGTCACCATCCAGAAAGGCGAGACGGTCATTCGGGCTCCACTTGTCGCCGCTGACTTCTGGTTCGCCATAGCTGGCAAACATCACGCCATCGCCCATGTCTTCAAGCGAGACTTGTGCAAGTTCGCCATCGGCGGAAATCATCAGCTGGTTTTCCTGGCCTTCGCCGGGTGCGAAAAAGCCTGCAAGCGTGATTACGCGACCATCGGCGAGATCGACCAGTAGGTCACCGCCATCGCGGGTATATTTCAGGATGCTCGCGCGGCGCAGATTGAGCGAGATATCCTCGCTCGCGCCCATTTGCACAAAGGCCCCGCCACCGTCACCTGCGACCGAACCATACACAACACCGCCCGCGTTATCGCGAACAGCAAAGTCCACTGACTTTACCATAATACCTACTCCGCCTCATATATCGGCATGGTTTGATCCGCCGATTTCACTTCACCATTTGGTGATAATTTTTACTGCTAAGGCGTAGATAGATGATTTCTCACGCTAAAGATAGCATGTTTTGCTTCGTCAACCCCAATTTGTTGCGCGAGTCTCAAAATATCGCCTTGACTTTGTTTGTGGTTTGGGCGTTCGCAAAACGCGTTGCAAAAAGTGACGATCCCCATCGTTTCCCAGCGCATTCACAGCTTTGTTCGAAGCCATCCAAACGGCGCGATGGTCAGGTTCGCTGGGCGGTCCGCGGCGCGACGCCGGGCGCGCGGCGTAGATCATGCACAGTTTTTCAGCCCAGAGATCATATTCCGGCATATAGACAAACCGGCGAAACGCTCCGAGCCTGACGGGCGTGGCAATCGACCAACCGGTTTCCTCAAACACCTCGCGGTGCAGGGCTGCGATGGCGCTTTCGCCGGGGTCCACGCCGCCGCCGGGCAGCTGGAATTCCGGAACAGGGGCTTCTTGATGCGTCAGTAAAATCCGCCTGTTCCGCATCAACACGCCATATGCGCCGGGCCGCAGCTTGTAGCGCTGTCCCGTTTTCACGCTGTCGCCAAATCTGCGGATCATCAGTGCCCCCTTGGGTCTGCGGTTGCCCCGCCTATATAGGGATTGTATGGCAGGCCGCGCGCCTTCCGAAAACCCCATTGAGCCCGCCAGGAGCACCATGTCGAAGCTTTCCCAAATCGCCTGGGACGATACCGTTCTGCCGTTCCAACTTGACCGCTCCGATATTCGTGGGCGGGTCGCGCGCCTTGACGGGGTGCTGGAAGAGGTGCTCTCGCAGCATGACTATCCGCGCGTTGTTGAGATGCTGGTCGCTGAAGTCGCGCTTTTGACGGCGATGATCGGGCAGACGATCAAGCTGCGCTGGAAGCTGTCGATCCAAGTGCGCGGCAATGGCCCGATCCGCATTATTGCCACAGATTACTACGCCCCCACCGCTGACGGTGCGCCGGCGCGCATTCGCGGCTGGGCAAGTTATGACGCCGAGGCGCTAGATCACGGCGCTGACCCGTTTAGCCAGATCGGTCACGGCTACTTCGCCATTCTGATCGATCAGGGGCAGGATACGACGCCTTATCAAGGGATCACTCCGCTCGCTGGCGGCTCCCTTAGTGCCTGCGCCGAGGCCTATTTCGCGCAATCCGAGCAGCTCGCCACCCGGTTCGAGCTGTCCTTCGGGCGCTCGATCCTGCCGGGGCAGGGCGAAAGTTGGCGTGCCGGGGGTGTGATGTTGCAGCATATGCCGCCCGCCTCGCCGCTGCATATCGCGTCCGAAGGATCGGGCGATGAGGGTCTACTGAACCCCGAGGATTTGCTGGATGGCGAAGAGGGCGAAAATTGGGTGCGCGCGAATGTGCTGCTTGATACCGTCGAGGATATGGAACTGATCGGCCCGACCGTGCAGCCCACCGATCTATTGGTGCGGCTGTTTCACGAGGAGCGCCCGCGCGTCTTTGATCCGCAGCGCGTAGAGTTCGGCTGCACCTGCTCGGCCGAGCGCGTGCGCAACTCGCTGTCGATCTATTCCGCGCGCGATATCGCCACGATGACCACCGATGACGGCAAGGTCACCGCTGATTGCCAATTTTGCGGCGCGCATTATCAATTCGACCCGGAGACACTGGGGTTTGAGGCCGTAAAGGCGCCCGATGGCACGCCGCGTGAGGACGACAATGACTGATCCGCTTGCTCCGGTTCTGGCCGCCTTGGGCCGGGCGGGGCGGCCCTCGTCAGATTACGACCTGAACCCTGAAACGATATTGCCCGAGGGTCTTAAACTGCGCCCGGCGGGGGTGTTGGTGGCGTTTGATGTCTCCGGCGCCGAGCCGCTGCTCTATCTGACCAAGCGCAGCTCGCATCTGCGCCACCACCCTGGCCAGATCTCGTTTCCCGGTGGCAAGGTCGATCCCGGAGACGATGGCCCAATCGGGGCTGCGCTGCGTGAATCGCATGAGGAAATCCGCCTAGATCCTGCCAATGTCGAGGTATTGGGAACGCTTGAGCCGCATGAAACGGTTACGTCTTTTCTGGTGACGCCTGTGCTGGCGCGCATCAAAGCGCCCTTTACGCCACGACCAGAGGCGGGCGAGGTCGCCGAGGTCTTCACCGTGCCGCTCTCGCATATCTCGAACCTCGCGAATTACCGCGTTGAATCGCGGCGTTGGCGCGGTGCGCGGCGTCATTATTACGTCGCACCTTACGGCCCCTACTACATCTGGGGGGCAACCGCACGTATGCTGCGGGCCTTGGCAGATGGGATGGCGCAATGAAACTTACGGGCGATTGGCTGCGCGCCAGTCATGTGCAGGCAGTGCTGGCGATGCTGGAAAACGCAGGGCATCAGGCGTTGCTGGTGGGGGGCTGCGTTCGTGACGGGCTCATTAACGCTGACGTCAGTGATATTGATATTGCCACGGATGCGCGCCCCGATTGCGTTATGGCGCTTGCGAAAGACGCCGGGCTGAAACCGGTGCCGACCGGGCTAGAGCATGGCACTATTACCGTTGTCGTCGACGGTCATCCGCATGAGGTCACCACCTTTCGCCGCGATGTCGAAACCCATGGCCGTCATGCGACGGTCGCGTTTTCTGACAACTTGCTCGAGGACGCCGCGCGGCGCGATTTTACCATGAACGCGCTATATGCGCGCGCAGATGGCGAAGTGCTTGATCCGTTGGGCAGCGGTATCGTCGATCTGAACGCGCGCCATGTGCGTTTCGTCGGTGATGCGCAGGCCCGCATCCGCGAGGATTATCTGCGCATCCTGCGGTTCTTTAGATTTACGGCATGGTATGGGCGCGATCTTGATGCTGAAGGATTGGCCGCCTGCGCGCAGAATTGCGCAGGAATAGAGACACTTTCGCATGAGCGTATCGGTGCCGAGATGAAAAAGCTGCTGGCTGCGCCCGATCCAGCGCCCGCCGTCGCGGCGATGGCGCAGGCTGGCATTTTGACGGCTGTTCTGCCCGGCGCTGACGCGCGCGCTTTAGCCCCGTTGGTCCATCTGGAAGACCGCCTCCCCGACCCCATTCGACGTCTGGCGGTGCTGGGTGGCGAGGATGTAAGCGAGCGGCTACGCCTGTCAAATCCCGAAACGCGTCGGTTAGAGCGGTTGCGCGATGCAATGGCTTCGCCCGAACGCCCCGAGGTTCTGGGCTATAAATTGGGCAAAGAGGACGCGGCTGATGCGCTGTTGTTGCATCATGCTTTGATCGGGCAAGAGATGCCGAAAAACTGGCAAAACAGGGTCTATTCCGGCGCAAATCAGGTCTTTCCAGTGAAAGCGGCTGATCTCATGCCCGCGTTTCAAGGGCCAGAATTGGGTGCGCGCCTCCGCGATCTTGAAGCGCGCTGGATTGCCTCGGATTTCACGCTGATGCGCGATGAGTTGCTTGGCTAGGCGGGTGCGCGCTTTCCTCTGCTCGCGCGGGGCCTATATTCCAGAGGTGAAAGCGAGCCTCTATGTTTGATCCATTCCAAAAAGCCGACGGTCCGCCACCGCAAAGCCTTGGCGCCTTTTTCCGCTGGTGCCTGAAAGGCGCAAGCACGTTGATCGTGATTTCGGGTGCTGCGTCAATCCTGGCTGGCGCAATGGAGGTGATTTCGGCGTGGCTTTTGGGAAGGGTGATCGACGCTGCACTTAGTGGCGCCCCGGATGCGGTCTTGGCGCAAAACGTCGGGCTTTTAGTGCTGTTTGTCAGCTTTTACTTGATCATTCGACCCGCGGCTTTTGCGCTGAGCTCCGCCACAACCAACCTGCTGATCTCCCCAAATATCCTGCCGCTGGTTCTGTCGCGTCTGCATCGCTGGACGATGGGGCAGTCGGTCACGTTTTTCGACAATGATTTCGCAGGCCGGATCGCGCAAAAGCAGATGCAAACCGCGCGCGCTGTGACTGATACCGTGTCTGAGGTGATCAATACTGCGCTGTTTGCGTTGGCCTCGATCCTTGGTTCGGTGCTGCTGCTGATCGGGATTGATCGTTGGGGCGCGGTGGCGCTTGTGGTCTGGACGATTGGCCTTTTGTCTCTGATCCGGGCCTTTTTGCCCCATATTCGCGGCAAATCTCGGGCGCGCGCTTCGGCGCGGGCGATGGTGACGGGGCAAGTTGTTGATACGATCACCAATATCAAAACGGTGAAGCTGTTCGCGCATGCCGAATATGAAGACCGCTCGGCCCTTGGCGCGATGGCGGTGTTTCGCACGCGCACGACCCGTTTTGGGCAAGTTCAGAGCCTATATCGCACGGTGCAGATGGCCTATTCCGGGTTGCTGCCGGTTCTTTTGGTCGGCGGTGCGATCTGGCTTTGGTCGCGAGGGCAAGCCAGTGCCGGTGATATCGCGACCTCTGGCGCGATTGCGATCCGGCTGGCGCAGATGTCGGGCTGGGTATCGAATGCCTTGATGGGGCTTTGGACCAATATCGGTGAGGCCGAGGATGGAATGCACACGCTTGCGCGCCATCACGGACTGTCGGACGCGCCGGACGCGCGTGAGCTGGGCAGTGTCGCCGGGGCGATCCGCTTTGATCATGTGAGTTTCGCCTATGGGCGCGAAAAAGGCGGCGTCGAGGGGCTTGATCTGAGTATTGCCGATGGCGAGCGCATTGGCATCGTGGGGGCGTCGGGGGCGGGGAAATCGACGCTCGTGGCGCTGCTTCTAAGGCTCTATGATGCCGAAACAGGGTCTGTTTTGATCGACGGGATCGATATTCGCGATGTGACGCAAGAAAGCCTGCGCCGCCAGATCGCGATGGTCACGCAAGAGACAGCGATGTTCAATCGCTCGGCGCGCGAAAACATTCTTTACGGCCGCCCGGACGCTAGCGAGGATGAGCTGATTGCAGCGGCAAAACAGGCCGAGGCGCATGAATTCATCCTCGCGATGCAAGATCACGAGGGCAATCGCGGCTACGACGCCAAGCTGGGTGAGCGCGGCGTCAAGCTGTCGGGTGGGCAGCGCCAGCGGATTGCCCTTGCGCGGGCGTTTTTAAAGGATGCACCGATCCTTGTGTTGGATGAGGCGACATCGGCTTTGGATTCCGAGGTCGAGGCGTCGATCCAGTCGGCACTGCATCGCGTGATGACAGGCAAGACGGTGCTGGCGATTGCGCACCGGCTGTCCACGATTGCCGAGATGGACCGGATTATCGTGCTGGAACAGGGTCGTATTGTAGAGCAGGGAAGCCACGCCGATTTGCTGGCGGCGCAGGGGTTGTATGCCCGCTATTGGGCGCGCCAGTCGGGCGGGTTTCTCAATTGCGATGAAGACAGCGAGGCGGCGCAATAGACCAAAACAGGGTCTTTCCAGCGCCGCTTGCGCCCGCTAAGGCAAAGCCATGACATTGATGATCGAAAGACTTTCGCTCCATGCCGATGGCGTGGCGCACGGCCCTGAGGGGACCGTGCATGTTGCCATGGCGCTTCCGGGTGAGGAAGTGACGGGCGAGGTCGTAGGCGGTCGCATCGCCGCGCCCAAGATCGTCACGCCCAGTGCGGATCGGGTATCGGCCCCGTGTCCACATTATCGCGCCTGCGGAGGCTGCGTCATGCAGCACGCGTCCGAGCCGTTCACCGCCCGTTGGAAGGCCGAGGTTGTGCGCAACGCGCTGAGCGCGCGCGATATCGAGTCCCCGGAAATTACCGTGGCGACCTCGCCTTTGCATTCTCGCAGACGCGCGACATTGGCGGGGCGGCGGACCAAGAAAGGCACATTGGTTGGCTTTCACGCGCGTGCGTCCGATACGCTGGTCGAGGTGCCCGGCTGTCTGATCTTGTGCCCGGAATTGATGGCAGCGATCCCGATTTTGCACGAAGCCACGGCGATTGGCGCCTCGCGCAAAGGGGAGGTGGCCTTTGCGATCACTCTCTCTCAGGGTGGGATCGATCTGGCGGCGACGGGCGGAAAAGACTCTGATCCGGCTCAATTTGAGGCTTTGGCCGATCTGGCGCGCCGCCATGATCTAGCGCGATTGACGTGGAATGGTGAGGTTGTTGCCGCGCGTCACCCGGCGATGCAGCGTTTCGGTGTGACTCAGGTCGCCCCGCCGCCCGGCGCGTTTTTGCAAGCGACGGAACATGGCGAGGCCGCGCTTGTCGGCTTTGTTCGTGAGGCGCTGGCGGGCACGTCAAAGCTTGCCGATCTTTTTGCGGGCTGCGGCACGTTCGCGCTGCCCTTGGCCGAGCAGGCAGACGTGCATGCGGTTGAAAACGCGAGTGCGATGATTGAGGCGCTGGATCAGGGTTGGCGGCAGGCTAAGGGGCTGCATCGGGTGACATCTGAGGTGCGCGACCTGTTTCGTCGCCCGCTATTGCCCGACGAGATTGACCGCTACGATGGTGTCGTGATCGACCCGCCTCGGGCCGGAGCCGAGGCGCAGGTGGCGCAGATTTGCGCCTCGCGGGTCAAGCGGGTCGTGCATGTTTCGTGCAATCCGGTGACATTCGCACGCGAGTCAGCGGCGCTGATTGCGGCAGGTTTTGCTCTTGAGAGACTCTTGGTGGTCGATCAATTTCGATTTTCTGCGCATGTGGAGGTTGCAGCCTATTTCACCCGCTAGATGTGGTGCGAAAAATCGGCTATGACTGCACAAAACAAGCAGTTCCAAACAGGCAAATCATGAATCGCAGAACCCTTATGTTGGGCGCCAGCGCCCTCGCCGCTTTGACCGCCTGTGGCGATTCAAGCAAATTCATCTCGTATAGTGGTCCACAGGTGACCCAAATTCAGGTCTTTAAGGGCAAGCGGATGATGTATCTGCTGCATGGCGATGAGGTGCTTGAGAGCTACAAGATCGCTTTGGGCGGCGATCCGATTGGCCCCAAGCAATTCGAGGGTGATGGGAAAACGCCTGAGGGGCTGTATTACATCAACCGCCGCAACCCCAACTCGGCCTATTATCTTTCGATCGGCATCAGCTACCCGAACCCGCAGCAGGTTGCCTTTGCGACCGAGCAGGGCAAAAAGGCGGGTGGCGATATTTTCATCCACGGGCGCGATGGCAAGAACAAGGGCCGGGGGCGCGACTGGACGGCGGGGTGCATCGCGGTGAAAGACAAAGAGGTCCGCGAGATTTACGCGATGGTGCGGGACGGCACGCCGATCTTTATCTTCCCGTGATATGCAAAGGGCCCCGCGTTGGGGCCCTTTTGACTTAGTTGCCGGTAACCATCGTCCACCAGATCTTGCCCGATGGTTCCTGATACCACGAAAAGCCCATTTGCGTGGCCGCCGGGTTTAGGATCACATCGCGGGTATCGGCTACATTCATCCAGGCCGACAGCGTTTCCATCTCGGTTTCATAGGTTTCCGAGATGTTTTCGCCCAACACAGTGCCGGTATAGCCCGCACGTTGCGCACGGCTGAGCGGCGAAGATCCGTCCGACCCCCAATGCCACGGGCGATTTTGCGCGGCCATATCCTTGGAATGGGCCAAGGCGGCAGTGGTCAGCGACGCATTAAGCACCAACGGTGCCGCCCCGCGCGCCGAGCGCAACGAGTTAACCGATTCGAGCACACGCTGCGGAATCACCTGCGCGTCGCGCCCGGTAATGGAGTAAACCTTGGGCAGCGGCAGCCCATCCGGGCCCAGCTTGGGTTGCTGATCAACAGGATCGCAGGCCGCAAGGGCCAGTGTGGCAGATATCGCAAGGATTGTAGCGCGCAGCATGATCTTGAGGCCCCCTAATAAACCTGCGCTTCCTTTACACGGTCGCCGATGGGCGCGCAAACCCTCCTGTAGCGCGAAAGGCACATCGATCACGGTATGATTTGCACCGATGGCTTGCCCAAGATATGTTAACAAAGTTATTTCAGGTCAACGGTTCCGCCTTATCCGGAGAACAAGATGTCCAACGCGCGTACCAAATTTGATCGCCGCGCTTTTCTAGGTGCGGCTGCACTTGGCGGTGCGGGGCTTGCGTTGCCAGCATGGGCGCAAACGCCTGATGCAGGCGCTGTGCAATACGAGACCAACGACTATACCAATCAGCGGCGCAATATCTCGAGCTTTCAGGCGCGCCAGTGGCAGCCCTATTTCAGCTCGCTGCGCAACGGGGCGATCCTTGTCGATACCACCTCGCGCGATCTGCATTTCTGGTCAGCCGATCAATCGGTCTATCGTCTTTACCCGACCTCCGTGCCGGTCTCTGAAGAACTGACCCGGCTTGGCCGGACCGAAGTGATCCGCAAGGTCGAAGGGCCAAGCTGGGCGCCGACGCCGTCGATGAAAAAGCGCAACCCGGAATGGCCGTCTTATGTGCCCCCCGGTCCTGATAATCCGCTTGGCACCCATGCGCTGTATCTGTCGTGGAAATATTACCGCATCCACGGCACGCATGACACGCGCAAGATTGGCCGCAAGAGTTCGAACGGGTGCATCGGTCTGTATAATGAGCATATCAAAGAGCTGTTCGGGTTGGCCACTGTCGGCACGCAGGTGCTGCTGATCTGACAGATACGCGCTGTGCATCTTTCCGAAGGGCCCCGCGTGGGCCCTTTTTTGTTAGGTGAGCGCCAATGCCTGCGCGGTGATCCAGGCCAGTGCCGCATAGCGCCCTGTTTTTGCAACAAAAACCAAGGGTATAAACAGCCACAGGTTCATCCGCAAAACGCCCGCGATCAGACAGACCAGGTCGCCACCCGGCGCCCAGCTTAGCAGCAACAGCGGCGCACCCCAGCGATCCAGCCAGCGATGCCCCATCGCCAGTTGTTTCTGCGAGGCGGGAAACCATTTGCGATCTTTCCAATGGTTGATGCCGCGCCCCAACGCATAGGTCACAAGCGCGCCCAGCGTGTTGCCGATGCCCGCCACCAAAACCATCTGCCAGATCGAAATGCCGCCCGCCGTTTGCAGCGCGACGAACAGAATTTCCGACTGCATCGGGATCGGCGTCGCGGCCAGCATTGCCGAGACAAACAGGCCGATCAAAGAGGCGCTTTCAAACATTGGGCTTGGCTTGGCTCATCGACATAGAAAAAGGGCGCGCGGGATGATCCGCACGCCCTTCTTAGGGTAACGCCTGTAGAAGCGCGATCAGTTCTCGGGATTGATCTCATCTTCACGCGGTTCGCGCGGCGGGCGTCCGATGACATCGCGCAACGCGTCCAGCTCGATGAAGTTGTCAGCCTGACGGCGCAGCTCATCGGCAATCATCGGCGGTTGGCTGCGGATGGTCGAGACGACCGAAACGCGGCAGCCCTGACGTTGCAGGCTTTCCACCAGTGGACGGAAATCGCCATCGCCGGAAAACAGCACGATATGATCAAGGCGCGGCGCGAGTTCCATCGCATCCACAGCCAGCTCGATATCCATATTGCCTTTGACTTTCCGCCGCCCCATCGAATCAGTGTATTCCTTGGCGGGCTTAGTCACCATCGCGTAGCCGTTATAGTTCAGCCAATCGACCAGCGGGCGGATGGGCGAGTATTCCTCGTTCTCCAGTAACGCTGTATAATAAAAAGCGCGCAGCAATTTCCCGCGCCGCTCAAATTCTTGCCGTAACAGTTTATAGTCGATATCGAACCCCAATGCCTTGGCTGCGGCATAGAGATTGGAGCCATCGATAAAAAGTGCGAGACGTTCGTCCTTGTAAAACATGCAATCCTCTTGCTGCTTGGTCCGCCATGTCTAGTCGGATCGCGAAACGAATTTGGGCATAACGCTTGCGTAAAAGAACAGGGCCAACGAGATATGTCCACTGACATATGCAATACGCAAGAATTATGGAGCCTGTCTAAATGGACATGTCAGTCATTTGTGCGCTTGGGGCGAATCTGTCGGGCGACCAAGGCGACCCGGTGGATACATTGTCTGCGGCCCTTTGCGAATTGGTAAGTAAGGGTTTTTCGCTGGTTTCAGTCAGCCGTTTTTGGCGGACACCCGCCTATCCGGCAGGGTCTGGACCTGATTATGTCAACGCGTGTTGCAAATTGCGAACATCGCTTGACCCGAGGGCAACACTGGGCGCGTTTCATGATATTGAGGCACACGGCGGCCGGGTGCGTGAGGCACGTTGGGGCGCGAGAACGCTTGATCTGGATCTGATCGCTTATGGCGATGCCGTTATGCCTGATTTGCAACGCTTTGCGCAGTGGCGGGATCTGCCATTGCGCCAGCAGCAAAGCTGCGCGCCGACAGAGCTGATTTTGCCCCATCCGCGCCTTCAGGACCGCGCTTTTGTGCTGATTCCCCTTGCAGAGATCGCGCCGCTTTGGTGCCATCCCGTTTCGGGACAAACGGTTGCGCAGATGCTCGCCGCGCTGCCAGAGGCGCAAAAAGCAGGGATTCACCCGGTTTGACAGGGTTTTGACGCGATTGCGCGCTTGTCATCGCGGGGGCAAGCGCCTAAGTAGGGCCTTCGTTCGAAAGTCCTACTGGAGTTGCCCATGGCCCGCGTGACGGTTGAAGATTGCGTCGACAAAGTCCCGAATCGATTCGAGCTGGTGATGCTCGCATCCCATCGTGCACGCGAAATCGCCGCCGGTTCTCCGATTACCGTCGAGCGTGACAACGATAAAAATCCGGTCGTCGCGCTACGCGAAATCGCCGATGAAACGCAATCGGCAGATGATCTGCGTGAGCGTCTGATCGAAAGCAACCAGACCCAGATCGAAGTCGATGAGCCCGAGGACGATTCGATGTCGCTGTTGATGGGTGGTGAAAGCCCCGATCGCGCAGTCGAAGACGACATGTCCGAAGAGCGTATGCTACGCGCCCTGATGGACGCGCAGGGCCGCGAATAAGCAATAGGGGCGGAAACGGGCGCGCATGATCGATGTCGAAGACCTGATCGCGCTCGTTCGCAACTACAATCCGCAGACCGATGCAGATCTGATCCGGCGTGCCTATGCCTACGGGATGAAGATGCACGAGGGTCAGCTTCGCCATTCCGGCGAACCCTATTTTACCCATCCCGTCGCTGTCGCCGCTATTTTGACCGAACAACGGTTGGATGATGCGACCATCGTCACAGCTTTGCTGCATGACACGATCGAAGACACCGGCTCGACCTATACCGAGGTGACGGAGCTGTTTGGCGAGGAGATCGCCGATCTGGTTGATGGCGTCACCAAGCTGACCAATCTGCAATTATCCAACGCCGCCTCAAAGCAGGCCGAAAATTTCCGCAAGCTGTTCATGGCGATGTCCAAGGATTTGCGCGTGATTTTGGTCAAGCTGGCGGATCGGCTGCACAATATGCGCACGATCCGTTCGATGCGGGTGGAAAAGCAGGCGCAAAAAGCGCGCGAGACGATGGAAATCTTTGCGCCGCTGGCCGGTCGCATGGGGATGCAATGGATGCGCGAGGAGCTTGAGGATCTTGCCTTCAAGGTCATCAATCCCGAGGCGCGCACCTCGATTATCCGCCGTTTCGTCAGCCTGCAAAAAGAAACCGGCGATGTGATCCCGAAGATCACCGCCGATATCCGCGCGCTGCTGGAAGATGAGGGGATCGACGCGGTGGTGTTTGGCCGCGCCAAGCGCCCCTATTCGATCTGGCGCAAGATGGAAGAGAAGCAACTTGCCTTCTCGCGTCTTTCCGACATTTACGGTTTTCGCGTTATCACTAACTCGGAAATGGATTGCTACCGCGTGCTGGGGCTGATCCACCACCGTTGGCGCGCCGTGCCGACGCGATTCAAAGACTATATCAGCCAGCCCAAGACGAATGGTTATCGCTCGATCCACACGACGGTTTCGGGGCGCGACGGCAAGCGGGTCGAGGTGCAAATCCGCACCCGTCAGATGCACGAGGTCGCCGAGGCCGGGGTCGCCGCGCATTGGTCGTATCGCGACGGTGAGCGGGCGCAGAACCCCTTTGCCGTCGATCCGGCGAAATGGTTGGCCTCGCTCAACGAACGCTTTTCCGAAGGCGAGGGCGATCACGACGAATTCCTCGAAAACGTCAAGCTCGAGATGTATTCCGATCAGGTGTTCTGCTTCACCCCCAAGGGCGACGTCGTGAAGCTGCCCAAGGGGGCGACGCCGATTGATTTCGCCTATGCAATCCACACGCGGATCGGCAATAGCTGCGTTGGTGCCAAGATCGACGGGATCCGCGTTCCGCTTTGGACACGGCTTAAAAATGGCCAGTCGGTCGAGGTGATCATCGCCGCTGGCCAACGCCCGCAGATGACGTGGCTGGATATCGTGGTCACCGGGCGCGCCAAAGGGGCGATCCGCAAATCCCTGCGCGAAGAAGATCGTGATCGCTTTATCAAACTCGGGTCTGAGCTGGCGCGCGTGGCGTTTGAACATGTCGGGCGCAAGGTCACGGATAAAGCGCTGCGCACGGCGGCCAAAACGCTAGGTCTGCCCGATGAGGACGAACTGCTTGCGCGGATCGGCTCGGCGGAACTGGCGGCGTCCGAGGTGCTGGCAGCCCTTTACCCCGAACTGGCCGCGCGCCAGAACGAGAGCGAGATTGAGCCCACCCGCGCCGTTCTGGGCCTTGGTGCCGATCAAAGTTTCAGCCGCGCGAATTGTTGTCAGCCTTTGCCCGGAGAGCGGATCGTCGGCATCACCTATCGCGGGCAGGGCGTGGTCATACACGCCATCGATTGCCCCGCGCTTGAGGAATTTGAAGATCAGCCCGAACGCTGGGTCGACCTGCAATGGAAATCGGGTCGACACCCGCCAGCCTATACCGCGACGCTCAAGATCACGATTTCCAACGATGCGGGCGTGTTGGGTCATATTTGCACCCTGATCGGGCAGCAAAAGGCCAATATCTCGGACATGAAATTCATTGATCGAAAACCAGATTTCTATTCGCTTCTCGTTGAGGTCGAACTGTGCGATGCCGAGCACATGCACCGGCTGCTCAATGCGCTTGAAGCGGAGAGCGATGTTGCACAAGTGCTGCGAATCCGCGAACTGTCACGCAAGCCATAGTCGTTTTTACGGCGCGAAGGGGAGAGAGGCGTGGTGTTTAGGCGGCGCGAAAAGCGAAGCGTTCTGCAAAATCTGCGCGAGGCGGTCTGGCCACGCTCGGGCTGGGGGCGCGCTTTTCAATATGTCAAACACCGCGTTAATCGCTTGCCCGACCGACCCCATCGCATTGCGCGCGGTGTGTGGGCGGGTGTGTTGGTATCGTTCACCCCGTTCTTCGGCTTTCACTTTTTGACCGCCGCGGCGGTCGCTTGGATCATCCGCGGCAATATTCTTGCGGCCCTTCTGGCGACGTTTTTTGGCAACCCCATTAGCTTTCCGATCATCGCGGTATTCTCGGTCAAGCTGGGTCATTTCATTCTCGGGGATCGTCTTGAAAGTGGCCACCCCGAGGGGTTGTTGCGCACCTTTCAGGCCGCAAGCCACGATCTGCTGCATAATTTCTGGGCCATGTTTACCCCCGATCACGCCGAATGGGGTGGGCTCGAGCGGTTCTTTAACGATGTCTGGCTGCCCTATCTCGTGGGCGGTCTCGTGCCGGGAATTATTGCCGCGACGATCTGCTACTATATCTCGCTGCCCATCATTACGGCCTATCAAAACCGCCGCCGCACACGTTTGAAAGAGCGGTTGGAAAAGATCCGCGCCAAGATCAAACGCGACGATAAAACGGACGAGAAGAAGTCTCGCGACTAGGGGCTTTCGCGCGCGCTTATCTTCCCTTGGCGACGCCTGCTTCGCTTAGGTGATAGCCGCGCCGTTGGGCGAGCCGCCGCGATGTTTCGGCCGCTGTCACCGCATCGCGCAGGTTGGAAAACCAGCGCAAACACTGGCTGCCCGCGCGCCCATGCTGCCCCCATTCGCGCAGCACTGTGTATTCCCCGAACAGATTGTCCGAGATCTCAACGCGGTAAAATCGCCCCGCATTGGACGTGTGCAATATGAGGTTGAGCATGGCAGTGCCCCTACATCCCAGTTTCGTGAAGTGAATCAGAGATGCGCGTGTTTGACCAGCGAAAAAAAGTTAACGAAAGGGCCGCGCGGGGCGGCCCTCCGGGTATTAGTGCGTCGGCGTCCAAGGCTTGAGCGCCTCGATTTTCTCTTTGCGCCGTTCGTCGCCCGATTTCGACCAATCGCCGCCAAAGGCCGCCGATTCCCAGCTACCGTATTCGGGGTTGGGGAACATGATCCAGGTTTTGCCCCAGTTGTCCTTGGTCTTGTCGTAAAACGCCTGACGTTCCGCGACCGAGCCTTTCGCGACATCCGAAAAATCGCCCAGATTGTCACCCATCAACAGCGCGACGCGGTAATCCTTAGCCACATAAGCGATGCGGTTTTCCTTGGCCGAGCCCCAATCGGCTTGCTCTTTCTTGCTCAACACGGTGTCCACATTGCCGCCCATCGGAAAGCCGAGCTTTTCCATATTGGCCCGCGTACCGGGTTCTTCATCCTTGGTGCGGTTGGAAACATAGAAAATTTTCACACCCTTGGAGGCTGCATATTTCAGGAAATCAATCGCGCCGGGCATCGCCGTGGAGGTCTGGGAATTGACGTAATTGGTCCATTCTTTGGAACTGAAATTCGTGCCGCGCTGGATGAGCGACGCCTGATAATTGGCGTTATCCAGCAGCGTTTCATCCAGATCGGCGATGATCGCAACGGGTTCGTCTTGATATTTCGCACCCTCTTTGTTGGGGGTCGCCGTCCATGCCTTGTCGGCCAAAGCCTGATCGAGACGCAGCTTGGCCAGATCAAACAGCCCGCGTGTCACGGCCTTATGCTCGACCGAGGCCTGCATCCAGAGAGTCGCGTTCAACAGGTCGTTTTGTGCCACGGTCTGTGCGTCCTGCGCGAAACTGCCTGCCGTGCTCAGGCACAAACTGGCGACGCTAGCCGCAAGTAGGGTTTTCATGTTCATTTAACTCTCCCGGGTGGATCTATTTTGGCGCGTTTTGCGCAGTGCCTCAAAAAGGCAATGCAGATGCAAAAACTGCAAGCGCGCGCGGGTCACCTTAGCGTGAGTCTAGCTCCAGCGGACGTCGCCCAAAAAGATATAGCCTGCGCCGTAGATCGTCTTGATCAAGCGGGGGTTTTTCGGATCTTCCCCAAGCTTGGTGCGTAAGCGTGAGATTCGCACATCCATCGCGCGATCAAAGCTGTCGCCCGCGGCACCGCCCAAGCTTTCCTGCATCTGCGCGCGGGTAATCAGCCGGTTCGGGCTTTCAAGGAATAGCCGCAGCACCTCGCCCTCGGCATGGCTGAACGAGGTCTCGCGCCCCGAGTCATCCACCAGCATGTAGCGCTCAAAATGCGCCTTCCAGCCTGCGAAACTGGCGCTGTTGGCCGTGTTCGCCGCCCCTGAACGCCCCTTGCGTAGCCGGGCACGAATGCGCGCCACGACCTCAGCCGGATCAAAGGGTTTGATGATGTAGTCGTCCGCGCCCAGTTCAAGCCCCGTCACCCGGTCCTGCACTTGCGCGCGCCCCGAGATGATGATGATCGCCGCCCCGGATTCCAGCGCGAGCCGATGCACCAGCGCCAGCCCGTCACGATCAGGCAGACCCAGATCGACCAAGCAGACATCGGGCGCGGTGCGGCGCAGCGCGGCCTCAAACTCGGTCGCGCGCCCGTAACAGGTGGTGCGAAACCCCGCCTCTTGCAGCGCATCCGACAGCATCCGGCGGATTTCCGGCTCATCATCTAGGATTGCGACATGGGGCTGATCGGCGGTCATGGTTTGGGTCCAGCTAGAAGCGCGGCAAGTTGTGCGGCGTCAAAGGGTTTCTGGATGACGGGGCAAGGCGCGGTAAGGCGCAGCGCATCGCCCGGCGGCAGGGACGTCATCAAGATCACCCGCATCTGATCGCCGATTGCCTGCGCAAGGTCTACCCCCGTGCGCGATCCGGCAAGCTGAATATCCGACAGCACAAGGCTGATATCGGGCAGCGCCATCAGCGCCAGCGCTTCGGTCACGTTGCGCGCTTCGATGACGGTGTGATCCATCGCGCGCAGCATCTCGCGGGTGGTGGAGCGGATATCCTCGTCATCCTCGACCAGCAACACCAGCAGCGGCTTTGCGGTCTCGGCGGCAGGGCGCAGTGGCAATCGCAGCGTGACGCGCGCGCCCTCGGGCGTGTTGCTTAGCCGGACCGTACCGCCTGCCAACTTGGTTTGGTCATAGACCATCGACAGGCCCAGCCCTGAGCCCTCGCTCCCCTTCGTCGTGAAGAACGGGTCAAGCCCTTGATGAAGGGCGGCCGGGGAGAATCCGTCTCCTTCGTCGCTGACGGAAATCTCGATCCAAGTGTCGCGCACCGGATGGCCCGCGATACGAATAAGCCCGCCCCTGTCGCGCATCGCGTCATTGGCGTTCAGGATCAGGTTCAAGATGCTGTCTTGCAACGGGCCGGGGTCAAGGAGGACGGGGCTATCCAGCCCGTCTATCGCGATCTCGAGGCTGACCGTTTCGCGCAGGGTCGGCCCCGCCATCGCCGCCAGATCGTCAAACAAATCGGCGAGGATAACGGCTTGCGGGCGTAGCTCGCGTGGGCCTGAGATCATCGCGAGACGATCCAGCAACGTGCCGCCGCGCCGCGCCGCGCCCAGGGTTGCGCGGATGGCGTCCTGCGCATCCTCGGGCAGTCCCTCCATCCGCTCAAGCCGCCCTTGCAACCCCAGAATGATCGTCAGCAAATTGGCGAAATCATGCGCCAGCCCCGAGGATAGCTTGGCCGCCAATTCGCGTTTCGTGGTATGGGCCAGCGCCGCGCGGGCCTGCGTTTCGGCGGTGACATCGGTGGACAGGACGAACACGCCATTGGCAGGGCCGTCCTTGTCGCGATCGGGCGTCAGCGCGATACGGATACGCCGCCCCGAGGGGTCATGCGTGATCTCGATCACGTTTGCCTCACCCTTAAGCGCACGCTCCAGCGCGGGGCGGATCTTGTCAAAGGTCGCAGCCCCCAGTCCCTCGCTTACCCGGCGACCAATGACATCATTTTGCGATCCTGGCATCACCGTAGGCAGCTTGTGATTTGAAAAGGTGTAGATGAAGTCGCGATCGACATGAGCGATATGGGCGGGCATCATCTCGGTCACCTGACGGGTGCGGGCCTCGGTTGCTGTCAACTGGCGCTGGGTTTCCTGCAATGCGGCGTTGGTCGCACCCAAAGCACGGTTGGCCGCGCCCAAGGCTTCGGCATGATCCAGCACCTGCCCGGACAGTTCCTCAGATCGTGCGCGCAGTAGCGTTTCCTGGCGTTTGATCTCGGTGATGTCGGTATAAACGGCAATCCAGCCGCCTTGCGGCAGCGGCGCGCCTTCCACCGAAATTGTGCGGCCATTGGCGCGGGTGCGCTCAAGATAATGCGGGGCAAAGGCGCGCGCGGTTTCAACGCGGTCGCGCACAGCGGTCTCGATATCCGCGACCACGCCATATTCGCCGTGCTGCACCAGATAGCGTACGGTGTCCTCGAAACTGGCGCCGGGCTGCGTCAGTGAGTCAGGCAGGTTGAACATTTCCTTATACGGCGCGTTCGACACGGCCAGCCGTAGATCACTATCAAAGATCGACAGCGCCTGAGCGATCAGGTTCAGCCCCGCCTGTGTCAGCCTGTCATGTGCGCTTTCGGCCACCCGTTTCTCTCCCCTGGCGTGATCATGGCTAACACCACGCCACGCCCTGCGCAAATTGCGTTTTTCGACGTGAAGGCGCCTTGTAAGAATTCGTTACAATCACGAAAACATCACGAAAACTTTGACAGCGAGCCTAGTGCCATGCCGAACTGGGCGCGGAGGATTCGCCGAGTGCGGAGAGGGACGCCGGGTGACCGGCGCGAGGGAGGATAATTTGGCTGAGGCAGTCACGAAGGGGCACGAGTCTGCCCAATCGATTCCTGCGCTACTGGCGCGCAACGTCGCCCGCTTTGGCGGCTATCCCGCCTATCGCGAAAAGGAATTCGGGATCTGGCAAAGCTGGACCTGGTCCGAGACGTCTGAAGAAATCCGCGCGATGGCGCTGGGCTTTCTAAGTCTTGGCGTGGAACGCGGCGATCATATCGCGATCATCGGGCGCAACCGCCCGGCGCATTACTGGGCGATTGTGGCGGCGCAAATGTGCGGTGCGATTCCGGTGTCGCTGTATCAGGACGCTGCGGCCGATGAGATGGCCTATGTCATGGAGCATTGCGGCGCGCGTTTCGTTATCGCGGGCGATCAGGAGCAGGTCGACAAGATCCTTGAGATCGAGGACCGCATTCAGGACATCACTCACATCTTGTATACCGACAAGCGCGGTATGCGAAAATATGACCACGCGCGGATGAACGCGCTGGCGGATTTGAAGGCCGAGGGGCGCGCGGGCCATCAGCGCTATGAGTTGGAGCTGGATCGCCGCATTGCCGAGCTGGATTACGACAGCACCTGCGTGATGCTGTATACTTCGGGCACGACCGGCAAGCCCAAGGGTGTGGTGCTCTCCAACCGCAATATCATCGCGACCGCCAAGGCGAGTTCCGACTTCGATCATCTAGGCCACAATGATGAGGTTCTGGCCTATCTGCCGCTCGCTTGGGTCGGCGATTTCATCTTTTCCATCGGGCAGGCTTATTGGACGGGGTTCACCGTGAACTGCCCCGAAAGCCCCGAAACCATGATGACCGATTTGCGCGAAATCGGTCCGACCTATTTCTTCGCCCCGCCGCGGGTGTTTGAAAACCAACTCACCACCGTGATGATCCGCATGGAAGATGCCGGGCGGCTCAAGAAATGGCTGTTTGATCACTACATGGAAGTCGCGCGCAAGGTTGGCCCCGATATTCTGGATGGCAAGCCTGTCAGCTTTGGGAAACGGCTGTCTTATGCGCTGGGCAATCTGTTCGTTTACGGACCGCTCAAGAATACGCTGGGCTATTCACGTATCCGCGTGGGCTATACCGCAGGCGAGGCGATTGGCCCCGAGATCTTCAGCTTTTACCGCTCGCTCGGGATCAATCTGAAGCAGCTTTACGGGCAAACCGAGGCGTCAGTGTTCATCACCCAGCAACCCGATGGCGAGGTGCGCGCGGATACCGTGGGTGTGCCAAGCCCCGGTGTCGAGGTGCGGATCGCTGACAATGGCGAGGTGTATTATCGCAGCCCCGGCACCTTTGTGGAGTATTACAAAAACGCCGAAAGCACCGCCTCGACCAAAGATCCCGAGGGCTGGGTAGCAACGGGCGATGCGGGCTTTTTCGAACCCGACACCGGCCATCTGCGCATCATCGACCGCGCCAAGGATGTTGGCAAACTGGCCGATGGCCGGATGTTCGCGCCGAAATATGTCGAGAACAAGCTCAAGTTCTATCCGGCGATCCTTGAATCCGTGGTGTTCGGTGCCGGGCGTGATCGCTGCACGGCGTTCATCAATATCGACCTTGCGGCGGTGGGCAACTGGGCCGAGCGGAACAATATTTCCTACGCCTCATATCAGGAACTTGCCGGTCATCCGCGTGTCTATGAAATGATCCGCGAGCATATCGAAGAGGTCAACGAAAGTGTGGCGCAGGACCCGATGCTTTCGGGCTGCCAGATCCACCGCTTTCTGATCTTGCACAAGGAACTGGATGCCGATGATGGCGAATTGACCCGCACCCGCAAAGTGCGCCGCAACATTATCGCCGAAAAGTTCGCTGACCTGATTGGCGCGCTCTACGACGGCAGCTCGGAAATCTACACCGAAACGGAAGTGACCTATGAGGACGGCCGCAAGGGCGCGATCAAGGCCACGCTGCGGATCGAGGACGCGAAAGTGGTGCCAGTCAAACCGATGGCGGAGGCCGCAGAATGAAAGATATGAACGAGGGCTACATAACCCCGGACGGCCGCCAGATCGGGGGCGTGCTGATGGAGCTGAAAAACATCACCCTGAAATTCGGCGGTGTCACGGCGATTGAAAACATCTCGTTCGACATTCGCGATGGCGAAATTCGCGCGATTATCGGGCCGAACGGGGCGGGCAAATCCTCGATGCTGAACGTGATTTCGGGGTTTTACATCCCCACCGAGGGCGAGGTTTGGTTCAAGGGCTACAAGCGCGGACCGATGAAGCCCTATGAAATTGCGCGGCTCGGGATTGCGCGGACCTTCCAGAATATTGCGCTCTTTGACGGGATGTCGGTGCTAGATAACATCATGACCGGGCGCCTGACCAAGATGAAAAAAGGTCTTCTGGCGCAAGCTGGCTGGTGGTGGACCGGAGCCGCGCGCGAAGAGTATGAAAATCGCGATAAAGTCGAGCGGATTATCGATTTTCTGGAAATTCAGAATATACGAAAGACGCCTGTTGGCCGCCTTCCCTATGGTTTGAAAAAACGGGTCGAACTGGCGCGCGCGCTGGCCGCCGAGCCCAAGATCCTGCTGCTGGACGAGCCGATGGCGGGCATGAACGTCGAGGAGAAAGAGGACATGTGCCGCTTTATCCTCGATCTCAACGACGAATTCGGCACCACCATCGTCTTGATCGAGCACGATATGGGCGTGGTCATGGATATTTCCGACCGCGTGGTCGTGATGGATTACGGCAAGAAGATCGGCGATGGCGCGCCTGATGAGGTGCGCAACAATCAGGCCGTGATCGACGCCTATCTGGGGGTGGCCCATGACTGATTTCTCACAAACGCAACGCGGTCTAACCGGAGGGGCACATCATGCCTGATCAACTCGTCTACGCGATGGAAGTGACGCTGAACGGGCTGATGACGGGGGTGCTGTATTCGCTCGTGGCGCTGGGCTTTGTGCTGATCTTCAAGGCATCCGGTGTCTTTAACTACGCTCAAGGGGTGCTGGCGCTATTTGCGGCGCTCACGCTGGTGGGCATCCAGAACGGGCAGGTGCCTTTCGCCCACATGATCAATGCGATGACGGGCGGGCATCTGACCGATTTCGGCTGGCACATCCCTGCGGTGATCGCGATTTTGCTGACCGGTGTGGTGATGGTGTTGCTGGCCATCGTGATCGAGAAACTGGTGCTTAAGCATCTCGTCAATCAGGCGCCGATCATCTTGTTCATGGCGACTATCGGCATGGCCTATTTCCTTGAGGGGTTTGGCGATGTGATGTGGGGCGCGGATATCAAGACGCTTGATGTCGGCCTGCCTCAAGGCATCAACGAGACCATCGAAATCGCAACCGAGCGCTGGTTCGGCTATGGTTTCTTTATCGACAATCTCGACATTGTCGCGACCTTGATAGCGATTTTGCTGGTCACAGCGCTGACGGTGTTTTCGCAATATTCCAAGCAGGGCCGCGCCCTTCGCGCTGTGGCCGATGATCACCAGGCCGCGCTGTCGGTGGGCATCTCGCTGCGCTTCATCTGGATCTTGGTGTGGTCGATTGCGGGCTTTGTGGCGCTGGTCGCGGGCATCATCTGGGGCACGAAATCGGGGGTCCAGTTCTCGCTGAGCCTGATCGCGCTCAAGGCGTTGCCGGTGCTGATGCTGGGGGGCTTTACCTCGATCCCCGGCGCGATTGTGGGTGGCCTGATTATTGGCGTGGGCGAGAAACTGTTCGAATTCTCAATCGGTCCGATGATCGGCGGCGCGACCGAAAACTGGTTCGCCTATGTGCTTGCACTCGTCTTCCTCGTCTTTCGTCCGCAAGGGCTGTTTGGCGAGAAAATCATCGAGAGGGTTTGAGCCATGTCACGGATCTGTGAAAATCTACTTGATCGGGACGCGGGGGTGCGACAAGCTGTCGCATATCGCAGCGTAAAGGCAGAGGAGGCCCGTCGTTGCGAATGTGTAACGAGCAACGGGAGGTCCATTGCCCATGAAAATCTGTGCGACCGTATTCACCATCGGATGGGGGGCAGCGCTTGCCTTCGGCTGGATCGCATTGGCGGCCCCGCCAGAAGAAGCATCGCAAATGCGCTCGATCACGATCTTGCTGGCCGCAGCGGGTGCCGGGGCCGGTCTTTGGGCTTGGCTCAGGATACGACGCGGCTGCTAACGGGAGAGATCGCCGTCTTCCCGCATAAGGGGAGAAGCTGATGTTTTACCGTGAATCTGGTGATTTCAAGACGTCCTACAGTGAGGACAGTCAGACCTTCCCGATCAAATTCGACCGGCTGCGCTATTATGCGGTGCTGGCCGTCGCGTTCGGGATCATCCCGCTTTTCATCAACGACTACTGGGCCAACGCTGTGGCGGTGCCGTTCCTGATCTACGCGATTGCCGCGATCGGGTTGAACATCCTCGTCGGCTACGCGGGGCAGGTCAGCCTTGGGACGGGCGGCTTCATGGCCGTCGGCGCCTATGCCGTTTACAAGCTGATGACGGCATTTCCCGAAGTGTCGATCTTCATCCATGTGATCCTGGCGGGGCTTATCACGGCGGCAGTCGGTGTGGTGTTTGGCCTGCCCAGCCTGCGCATCAAGGGGTTTTACCTTGCGGTGGCGACGCTGGCGGCGCAGTTCTTCCTCGTCTGGCTCTTTAACAAGGTGCCGTGGTTTTACAACTACTCGGCCTCGGGCCAGATCAACGCCCCCGAGCGCACGGTGTTCGGCGTCTTCGTGACGGGCGCGCAGACTTCAGCGATGGCGAAATACATGTTCTGTTTGGTGATGCTGACGCTGGTGGCATTGGTGGCGCGCAATCTGACGCGCGGCACGGTCGGGCGCAAATGGATGGCGATCCGCGACATGGATATCGCCGCCGAAATCATCGGGGTGAACCCTCTGACGACCAAACTCACCGCCTTCGCCGTGTCTTCGTTCTTCATCGGCATCGCGGGGGCGCTGTTCTTTGCGGTTTACCTTGGCGCGGCTGAGGTGGGCGAGGCGTTCGGCATCCAGAAATCGTTCCTGATCCTGTTCATGGTGATCATCGGCGGGCTTGGTTCGATCTTCGGATCTTTCGCTGGGGCGGCATTCCTCGTGCTGCTGCCGGTATTCCTGAAAAACGTGCTGGTGGGAACGCTGGGTTGGCCGACCGATCTGGCCGCGCATATCGAACTGATGATCGTGGGCGGATTGATCGTGGCCTTCCTGATCGCCGAACCCCATGGCATCGCGCAACTCTGGCGCGTTGCGAAAGAGAAACTCCGGCTTTGGCCGTTCCCGCACTGACGGGGGGCCGCCCAACATCGAAGAACCGGGATCAGCCCGGCAAGCTATTCGACTGACTCTCTGGGAGGAGACGCAAATGAGAAAGACACTTACCGCCTTGGTGGCCGCAGCGATGACGCTTGCCGCTGCCCCGGTCATGGCCGATCTGGTCGTGCCCAACCTGAGTTACCGTACCGGGCCTTATGCCGCGAACGGCGTTCCCTATGCGGACGGATTCAACGACTATTTCACGCTGCTCAATGAACGCGATGGCGGAATTGGCGGCGAGTTGATCAAAAGCCCCGAGTGCGAAACCGCCTATAACACCGAAAAAGGTGTGGAGTGCTACGAGTCCACCAAGGGCGAAGGCGCGCTGGTGTATAACCCGCTGTCCACCGGCATCACCTATCAGCTGATCCCGAAAATGGCAGCGGATGGCATCACGCTTTACACCCCCGGCTACGGGCGCACCTCGGCAGCCAATGGCAAGGTGTTCAAATGGGTGTTCAACTACCCGGCGAACTACTGGGATGGTGCCTCGGTCGCGGTCAAACACCTGTTGGATCAGAACGGCGGATCGCTTGAGGGCAAGAAGATCGCGCTGGTCTATCACAACTCCGCTTACGGCAAAGAGCCGATCCGCACGCTTGAAGAGCTGTCCAAAAAGCACGGTTTCACGCTGGCAACTTTGCCCGTCGATCATCCGGGCCAAGAGCAGAAATCGCAATGGCTGCAAATCCGTCGCGAAAAGCCTGACTATGTCATCATGTATGGCTGGGGCGTGATGAACCAAGTCGCCATCCAGGAAGCCGTCAACATCCGCTTCCCGATGGAAAACTTTATCGGCATCTGGTGGTCCGGCTCGGAAAATGACGTGCAAGCCGCAGGTGACAAGGCGTCTGGTTACAAGGCGCTGTCGTTCCACGGCACGGGCATGGATTATCCGGTTTACGCCGACATGAAGAAATATGTCGTGGATACGGGTAAAGCCAGCGGCGCGGGCGATCAGGTCGGCTCGATGCTGTATTCGCGCGGCATGTATGCGGCGATCATCATCTCTGAGGCGATCCGTAAGGCGCAGGAAATCGCGGGCAAACCGGCGGTGAACGCAGCCGAGGTGCGTGAAGGGTTTGAAAACCTCGATCTGACCGAGGCTCGCTTGCAAGAACTCGGCCTGCGCGATTTCTCGCAGCCCATTAAGGCAAGCTGTGAAAACCACGGCGGACCGGGCGCAGCGCGCGTCTTCCAGTGGGATGCGGCAACCAAGCAATGGAATGCAGCCTCAGAATGGATCACGTCCGACAAGGAAGTTCTGGATCCGTTGATCGCAGAAGACTCGGCTGCTTTCGCTAAGGAATCCGGCATCGAGGAACGCTGCAAATAACAGACTGGCTCCCGGCTTGCGGGTCGGGAGCCGCCTCTAACCCTTCGGAGTTTTTTCCATGCTCGATGACGTCAAAACCGATGCGACCCTGCTTGAGGTCAACAATATCGAAGTGATCTACAATCACGTCATCCTTGTTCTCAAAGGCGTCAGCCTCAGCGTGCCCAAAGGCGGGATCACAGCGCTGCTGGGCGGCAACGGCGCGGGGAAGACGACGACGCTTAAGGCGATCTCGAACCTGCTCAGGTCCGAACGCGGCGAGGTGACGAAGGGCAGTATCATCTACCGCGGTGAACGGGTTCAAGATGGTGCTCCCGCCGATCTGGTGCGTAAGGGCGTGATTCAGGTCATGGAGGGTCGGCATTGTTTCGAGCATCTCACCGTTGAAGAAAACCTGCTGACCGGCGCCTATACCCGCAAGGATGGCCGCGCCGCCGTGCAGGCCGATCTTGAGATGGTCTATAATTATTTCCCCCGCTTGAAAGAGCGCCGCAAATCGCAAGCTGGCTACACTTCAGGCGGAGAGCAACAGATGGTCGCGATGGGTCGCGCGCTGATGAGCCGCCCCGAGACGATCTTGCTGGACGAGCCTTCGATGGGGCTGGCACCGCAACTGGTCGAGCAGATCTTCGAGATCGTGAAATCGGTCAATGAGAATGAGGGCGTGACCTTTCTGCTGGCCGAGCAGAATACCAATGTCGCGCTGCGTTACGCGCATTACGGCTACATCATGGAAAGCGGGCGCATCGTGATGGATGGCCCGGCAGCGGATCTGCGCGAGAATCCGGACGTCAAAGAGTTCTATCTGGGCATGGGCGATGACGGACGAAAATCGTTTCGCGATGTGCGCAGTTACCGCCGCCGCAAGCGCTGGCTCGCATAAGTTTAACCTATCGAATTTCAACATTTGCTGCGCAGCATCTTATGCGCGGTATGAGGGCGGTTTTCCGCAACAGAAAAAGGGCCGAGAGATGGGCGAATTTTACGATGAGCTGGAAACCCGTTCCGAGGACGCGCGTGAGGCCGCGATAGCAGCGGCGCTTCCCGGTCTGATTGCCAATGCGATGAAGGCGTCGGGGATCGCGGCGCATCTTAATGGCGTTGAGGCTGCGCAGATCACAGACCGAGCTGCCTTGGCCAAGCTTCCCGTGCTGCGCAAATCCGACCTTGGGGTGGCGCAGAAATCCGCGCCGCCCTTTGGTGGGCTAACCACGAAACCCGCCCATGCCTTCGCGCATATCTTTCAGTCGCCCGGCCCGATTTATGAGCCCGGTGATGTCACGCATGACTGGTGGCGGCTGGGGCGTTTTGCCCATGCGGCGGGCGTTGGTCGCGACGACATTGTGCAGAACTGCTTTGGCTATCACTTGACCCCCGCTGGCATGATGTTTGAAAGCGCCGCGCGTGCCGTGGGTGCTGCTGTGCTACCTGCGGGCACCGGCCAGACTGAGCTGCAAGTGCGCGCCGCCGCTGATATCGGCACGACCACCTATGCGGGCACGCCCGATTATCTGCGCATCATTCTGGAAAAAGCCGATGAGATGGGCGTGAAGCTTGCGCTGACCAAGGCGACGGTTTCGGGCGGGGCGCTGTTCCCGTCCTTGCGTCAGACTTACGCTGATCGCGGCATCGGCTGCCTGCAATGCTACGCCACCGCCGATCTGGGCAATATCGCCTATGAAAGTGCGGCGATGGAGGGGATGATTGTCGACGAGGGCGTGATCGTTGAGATCGTGCGCCCCGGCACCGGCGACCCGGTTGCCCCCGGTGAGGTGGGCGAGGTTGTCGTAACAACGCTGAACCCCGATTACCCGCTGATCCGCTTTGCGACGGGCGATCTTTCGGCCGTGATGCAAGGCGTCTCGTCCTGTGGGCGCAGCAATATGCGCATCAAAGGCTGGATGGGGCGCGCCGATCAGACCACCAAGATCAAGGGTATGTTCGTGCGCCCCGAGCAGGTCGCCGATTTCGTCGCAACCCATCCGCAGGTGCAAAAAGCGCGCGTGATTGCCAGCCGGAACGGCGAAATGGATGTGATGACCGTGCAGATTGAAACCGACGCGCGTGAACCTGCCGAGTTTGATGCAGGCATCCGTGCGGCGCTCAAGATGAAGGGCGTGATCGAACTGGTCGCTCCGGGTGCGCTGCCCAATGATGGCAAGGTGATCGACGACCAGCGCAACTACGATTGAGGAACTGATACGCCGCGATCCGAGTTATCCTGATTGGAGAGACGGAGGATCACATGCGTAAACTGCTATTGACGGGGGCCGCGATCGCGGCGCTTGCCGTGCCCGCGAATGCGGCCGATTTGGCGCTGATACTGGGCAATGCAAACTATGACCGGATGGGCGATGTCAAAGGCGTGGATGCCTCGCCCAAATCTCAATCGGGACTGAAGCAGGCCGGGTTTGAAATACTCGATATGAGCGACGCCGATGCGGGTGAATTGCGCACGCGGTTCCGCGATTTCGTAGCCGAGGCACAAGGCGCTGACACGGTTGTTGTCGCGCTGTCGGGGCGCTTTGTTCACAGCAATTCCGAGACATGGTTTCTGCCTGTTGATGCCCGCGATGGCACCCTGCCCGAAGCTGTCAGCGAGGCCCTGCCGCTTTCGGCTGTGATGACCGTGCTGGCGGCTCATCCGGGCAAAGCTGTGTTAGTGCTGGGTGCGCAGGAGGCGGACGATGCTACGTCGGGGCTGACGATGCCTGGAATTGGCACGCTGAACATCCCGCAAGGCGTAAGCGTGTTGCGCGGAGAACCCAAGCAGGTGGCTGCGCTGATGACGGGCGATATGGCCCGTCCGGATGCGCCATTGGCTCAGGCAGCGAAAGATGCCGGTCTGACGACATCGGGTTATATCACGCCCGATCTGGCGCTTGTCACTGCCCCAAGCGCCACTGCGCCACCCGCGCCCATCAAGACGCCTCAGACCGACCCCGCCTCGCCCTACTGGGATCTGGCGAAGTCCGAGGATACGATTGATGCCTATCAACTCTATCTTCAGCGTTATCCCGACGGCGCGAATGCCAGCGACGCAAAAGCGCGTATCGCCGCACTGAAGGCGGCTCCTGAACAGCAGGCCAAAGCTACCGAGGATGGGCTGAACCTTTCACGCGATCAGCGCCGCGAAATTCAGCAAAACCTTACCGTTCTGGAATATGATCCCAAAGGTGTTGACGGGATCTTTGGCGCCGGCTCTCGAAGCGCCATTTCACGATGGCAACGCGCCAATACGTTCGACGATACCGGCTATCTGACGCGTGACCAGTTGACCAAACTGTCTGCGCAGGGTGAAAAACGCGCCGCAGAACTCGACGCCGAGGCCAAGGCCCGTCAGGCTGAGATCGACCGTCAGGATCGCGCCTATTGGGAGCAGACGGGTCAGGCGGGCGACGAACCGGGCCTGCGCGTCTATCTTAAGAAATATCCTGACGGGCTATTCGCGGATTTGGCGCAGGAACGTCTTGATGCGATTGAGGCCGCGCGTCGCGCCGATGCGCAGTCCGCAGACCGGGGCGATTGGGATGCTGCGCGTAAGACCGATACGGTTGAGGCCTATCGCAACTATTTGTCGAGCCGCGACAAGCCAGCTTTCCAAGCCGAGGCAGAGGCGCGCATCGCCGAGTTGCAACAAAGAAACCAAGACAGCGCGCAAGATGCGCAAGCCAAAGCAACCGAGGACGCCCTAGGTTTGCCCAATGTCGCGCGGCGATTGGTAGAGCAGCGGCTGTCGCAGATGGGCCTGAAGCCGGGCAAGGTGGATGGCACCTTCACGCCCGAAACCCGACGTGCGATCCGGCGCTATCAAACGGCGGGCGGTATACCCGCAACGGGCTATCTGACTCAGGCAACCGTGGCACAGCTTTTGGCCGGTGCAATCGGGCTTCAGTGAGGGAAAGGGGCGGCTTGGTCGCCCCTTTTTTAACGCGATATCAAGGGTCTCTCACGTCACAAAAACGCTTAAGATGACGTCGCTTTATTTATCATACCATATGGTATATTAAATATGCATGCGTGATTCTGCCCCCTCACCCGCCAAGCCTCGCCCCCGTGGTCGCCCGCGCCTCGCGCCCGATGCGCAAGCGTCGCGCAAGGCGCTGCTGCGCGCGGGGCTCGCGCAACTGACCGAGCGCGGCTATGTCGCGGTGCGTCTTGACGACATCGTCGCGGCGGCGGGTGTGACGAAGGGGGCGTTCTATCATCACTTCAGTTCCAAGGCGGATTACGGCGCAGTTCTGATCGCGGAATATGACGCTTTCTTTCGCGCCCGGATCGCGCAAAGCCTTGAGCGCGCTGATCTGCCGCCCCTGGAACGTCTGCGCGACTTTACCGAGATGGCAGAGGCGGGAATGGCGCGGTTTGACTTTCGCCGGGGCTGTCTGATTGGCAATCTTGGACAAGAGATGGGCGCGCTTCCCGAAACGTATCGCGCCAAACTGATCGCGGTGTTTGAGGGCTGGCAGGGCATGACCGCCACATGCCTGCGCGCCGCACAAGCTGCAGGCGAAATTGACGTAAACCAAGACCCCGATGCCCTCGCCGCCCTCTTCTGGACCGGTTGGGAGGGCGCGGTTCTACGCGCCAAACTTGAACGCAACCCCGCGCCGTTGCGGCAATTCTCTGCCGGATTTCTGCGCCTCATCTCGAAACAACGGAGTTCCCCATGACCCAAGCCATTGTCATCGAAAAGACCGACGAAACCCAAACCGCCACGCTGCGCGACATTGATCTGCCGCCGCTGGCAGAGGGCGAAGTGGCCGTCGATGTTGCCTATTCCACGCTGAATTACAAAGACGCGCTGGCGTTGACCGGGGCGGCTCCGGTGGTGCGTAGCTTTCCGATGGTGCCGGGGATCGATCTGGCGGGTATCGTGCGCGAAAGCCTGCATCCCGATTATGCGCCCGGCGACCGCGTTGTGCTGAATGGCTGGAGCGTGGGTGAGAAATTCTGGGGCGGATTGGGCGCGCGCGCGCATCTGCGTGGCGAGTGGCTGGTGCCGTTGCCCGAGGGGATTTCAATGCGGCAGGCTATGGCGATTGGCACGGCGGGCTACACCGCGATGCTGTGCGTGATGGCGCTTGAGGACAATGGCGTGACGCCCGAAAGTGGCGAGGTGGTTGTGACTGGCGCTTCGGGCGGTGTGGGCAGCGTGGCCATCGCGCTGCTCGCGGCCAAGGGCTACACCGTGGCTGCCGTCACCGGGCGCGAAAGCGAGGCGGAGTATCTCAAATCGCTCGGCGCGTCGTCGATCGTGGCGCGTGAGGAATTGACGGGCAAGCCGCGCGCCTTGAACAAGGAACGCTGGGCGGGCGCGATTGATGTGGTTGGCAGCACGGTGTTGGCCAATCTGCTCTCGATGATGAAATATAGCGGCACGGTTGCGGCGTGTGGCCTGGCCGGCGGGATGGATCTGCCCAGCTCGGTCGCGCCGTTTATCCTGCGCGGTGTGACGCTGGCCGGGGTCGATAGCGTGATGTGCCCGCGCCCCCGCCGCATTGAGGCGTGGCAACGGCTGGCGCGCGATCTTGATATGGACAAGCTGGAGTCGATGGTGGTCGAGGTGGCGCTGGACGACGTGATCGCCACGGCCCCGAAATTCCTTGACGGGCAGGTGCGCGGCCGGATTGTCGTGCCCGTCGCCCCCGGGATTGGCTAAGAGGGATGCGATGAGCGACGCCAACGCGCCCATTGAGCCAGAGGCTGCGCAACCGGGGCAGACCCGGCTGCGCGACTGCCCGTCTTGGACCTACCTGCTGCAAGAGTTCTACGGCATCTACGCGCGCGGCTCTGCCGGTGGCAGCAAGGCGATCCGCAGCCATCGCAAACGGGTGCGCGACAACCTGTCTTACGTGATCGACTCCAACCCGATTGTCGCGCATCGCCAGCCGCTGATCAAACCCGTTACCGCCCATCTGCCGCGTGCGTTTGATCTTGCCGCGAATGGCCCGATGGCGGGGATGAGCCGCGCTTTGGAGCGTGCCGACACGCAGCTGACATGGGAATACGGATACGAGCGCGTCCCCCAGCATCTGGCGCAGAAATACGCCTATTGCGAAGTGCTTGGTCCCCAAGGTCCGATCCTGTCGGACCGCCTGACACTGGGGTTTGTGCTGTTTGCGCCGCGCACGACCTATCCCCAGCATAGCCATCTCGATATCGAGGAAAGCTATATTTCGGTCGCGGGTGAGTGGTCGGAGAACGAGTTTGCGGTCTTTGCGCCCGGTTCGTTGATCTTGAACAAGCCGGGGCATGAGCATCGCATCACGACGGGCGATTTCGACCCCTGTCTGCTGGCCTATGCCTGGATCGGCCCAAGCGATAAGCTGGCCGCCCCGGGGATGAAGTTTTCCAAGACGCGAAAGCGGATTGTGCAGGGGATCTGAGAGGCGGTGTGCCTAAGCAAGCGTTTCGGGCAGAACCAAACCGCGCAAAACCTCTTGCGCGGCCATCGGGCGTTTGCCGGGGCGCTGGGCTTGCAGCACCTCCAAGGCTCCTGTCCCGCAGGCGATGGTAAACCCATGCAGCACGCGGCCAGCCGGCCCATTCCCGTCGGCCAATGCGGCATGCAGCAGCTTCACCCGCTCATCCCCGATCTCGACCCACGCGCCGGGGAACGGGGACAGCCCGTTGATATGGCGCACCAGATCGGCGGCGGGGCGCGACCAGTCGATGCGCGCCTCGGCTTTGTCGATTTTGGCGGCATAGGTCACGCTCGTTTCGGGTTGAACCTCGGGCGTCAGGGTGTCGATCTGCGCCAGCGCATCCAAGATTAACCGCGCCCCCATGCCGGACAGCCGGTCATGCAATGCACCTGTGGTTTCGGTCGCGCCGATATCGGTGGCTTCGCGCAGCAGCACAGGGCCGGTATCGAGACCCGCCTCCATCTGCATGATGCAAATCCCGGTTTGCGCATCGCCGGCCATCACCGCGCGATGGATCGGAGCCGCCCCACGCCAGCGCGGCAACAGTGAGGCGTGGATGTTCAGACAGCCCTTCGCGGGCGCATCCAGCACCGCTTGCGGCAGGATCAGCCCATAGGCGACCACCACGGCAATATCGGCATTTAGCGCGGCGAGCGCCTCGCGATCCTCGGGCGCTTTGAAATTGCGCGGCGTACGCACTTCGATGCCTAGGCGTTCGGCGCAAAGCTGCACTGGCGAAGGACGGTCCTTTTTGCCGCGCCCGGCGGGGCGCGGGGGCTGTGAATAGACTGCGACGACCTCATGTTCGCGCGCTAAAGCCTCAAGCACCGGAACCGAGAAATCGGGCGTGCCCATAAAGATCACCCGCATCAGGCTTTCCCCAGTTTCTTGGATTTCTGCACCAACATCTTGCGGCGCAATGGCGTCAGGTGATCGACGTAAAGCTTGCCGTTGAGATGGTCGATCTGGTGCTGCACCGAGGTCGCCCAAAGCCCGACAAAATCGCGATCCTCGCTTTCGCCGCTGTCGTTCAGGAACCGCACCGTTACGGCGCGCGGGCGCTCGATCAGGGCAAAGACGCCGGGCAGATTGGGCGAGGCCTCGTCATGTTTGCGCAACTGCACCGAGGCATGCAGCACCTCGGGATTGGCCATGCGCACGGCTTGCCCGCGCTTGTCCGAGGCATCGACCACGGCAAGGCGCAGGGTGATCCCGATCTGGGGTGCGGCCAAGCCAACACCGGGCATCGCATCCATCGTTTCGACCATGTCGTCCCAGATCATGCGCACGGTTTCGGTAATCGTCTCGACCGGTTCGGCGGGGCGATGCAGGCGGCGATCATCAAAGGGCAAAAAGGCGCGCACGGCCATCAGGACAGAAGATCCTTGGAGTGCGCTTCACGCGCGCGCTCACGCTTCAGCTTTTCCATCTTGCGGGTGATCATTTTGCGCTTCATCGGGCCGAGATAGTCGATGAACAGCTTGCCGTTGAGATGGTCAAACTCGTGCTGCGCGCAGGTCGCCCAAAGCGCATCGAACTGTTCCTCATGGCTTTGACCATCCAAGCCCAGCCAGCGCATCCGCACTTCGGCGGGGCGGGTCACTTCGGCATATTGCTCGGGGATCGACAGGCAGCCTTCTTCGTAGACGTTGCTCTCTTCCGAGGTCCAACTAATCTCGGGATTGATCAGCACCATCGGCTCGGGTGTCGCGTCTTTTTCCTTGACGCAATCCATCACGAACAGCCGCTTCATCACGCCAACCTGCGGCGCGGCCAGCCCGATACCGGGGGCCTCATACATCGTCGCAAGCATGTCATCGGCGAGTTTGCGGATCTCGTCGGTGACCTCGGCCACGGGGTTGCACACCTTTTTCAGGCGCGGGTCGGGATGGATCAGGATCTGTTTTAGCGTCATGATAGGGGATTTAGGCGAACTGTCCTGCCCTTGCAATGGCGCGCGATTGTGTCCGAGACAAATCGCCGTTTGAACCTGTCGCCTCGATTTGCTCATATGCCGCTGAAAAACAGGAGAGCCACAAGCATGACCGCGCCCAATTTCGACGAGATGATCAACCGCATCGGAACCCATTCGGCAAAGTGGGACGCGATGGAGGGGATTTACGGCGTCTCGCCGCAAGAGGGAATTGCGATGTGGGTGGCGGACATGGATTTCCGCCCGCCCGCCTGTGTTCAGCGCGCGGTCGAGGCGATGGCCGCGCATGGCGTTTACGGCTATTGGGGCGATAACAGCGCCTATCACGCCGCCATTCAGTGGTGGATGTCCAATCGCCACGGCTGGCAGGTCGAGCCTGAGTGGATTTTCACCACGCATGGTTTGGTGAATGGCACGGGGCTGTGTATCGACGCGTTTACCAAGCCCGGTGATGCGGTGGTCTTGATGACGCCCGTTTATCACGCCTTCGCGCGCACCATCAAAGCGGCGGGGCGCGAGGTGCGGGAATGTTCGCTGGCGCTGGAAAACGGCCGCTATGAGATGGATTTCGACGCGTGGGATGCCCAGATGACGGGCAATGAGACCATGCTGATCCTGTGCTCGCCCCATAATCCCGGCGGGCGCGTCTGGAGCCAGGCCGATCTAGAGGCGACCGCCGCGTTCTGCCGTCGCCACGATCTGGTGTTGGTCTCGGATGAAATTCACCACGATCTGGTGATGCCGGGCCATACGCATATCCCGATGGCCGTCGCTTGCCCTGATCAGCCGGTGGTGATGATGAGTGCTACGACCAAAAGCTTTAACATCGCGGGTACCCATTCGGGCAATGTGATCATCGCTGATCCCGAGTTGCGCGACCGTTTCGCAGGCCGTATGGCCGCTTTGGGAATTTCGCCCAACAGTTTCGGGTTGGCGATGGCCACGGCTGCTTACAGCCCGGAAGGTGCGGCGTGGATTGATGCGCTCAAGACCTATCTTGATGGCAATCGCCAGATTTTTGATGCCGGAGTGAATGCAATTCCCGGCCTGCGCTCAATGCCGCTGGAGGCGACCTATCTGGCTTGGGTGGATTTTTCCGGCACAGGGATGGCATCTGCCGATTTCACCGCACGGGTTGAGAAAGACGCCAAAATCGCCGCCAATCATGGTGAGACCTTCGGGCAGGACGGCGCGAATTTCTTGCGCTTTAACCTCGCGACCCCGCGTGCGCGGGTGCAAGATGCGGTTGATCGCCTGCAAGCGGCTTTCGGCGATCTGCAATAAAGAAAGGCGCCTCAAACGGGCGCCTTTTCTCAATGGCTTAATCCCGATCGACATCCATCTCAGGCCTTCGTCAGATAGCCCGCAAGCTCGGGCTCGTCCGCCGCGAAATCAAGTGGCGCGCGATCGCACACGGCGGTTTCGCGTTTGACGTTGCAGATCAATTCGCCTCCCGTGATTTCCGAGGCGACGATCAGACAGGTCGCGATATGGGTTTGACCGTCATACAGATCGACATAGCCGCGCAGATGCGTGACCTGATCGGCATCCAGCGCAAATCCGCCCTTGAAGCGACGTAGCACCGGCCAAGCCGCGCCCCCCGCCAAAACGCGCAGCCGCGTCGATTTGCTTGCTGCGCGTTTTTGAGCCGCGCGCAAGCCTTCAAGCACGTCTTTCGGTAAGAATTCCATGACAGCCTCCAGCAGTATCCCCAGCCTCTATGCTGATCACGCCAATGTAAAATTCAAGTTAACCATATGTCCGATAGCATGCCGCACCTGCAAAGAGTGCTGTATTTGCAACGTCTTGGCTGTTGTCGAGCCTGTGAACGCGCGTTAGCTTCGGGATGACCTCAAAGGAAAGCTCTCTCATGCGCGTGTCGATTCTCGTTCTTGGCCTCTCGATCCTCGCCTCGCCGGTGGCGGCGCAATGCGGCGGAAGCTGGTCTGGTTTCCTTAGCGGTATTCGCAGCGAGATCCGCGCTGCTGGGTTAAACGCGACGCAAGCCGATGCGTTCCTTGCCGGGGCGCGTCAGGATCAAAAAGTGTTGCGGGCTGACCGCGCGCAGGGCGTGTTTCGCAAGGATTTCCTGCAATTCGCCAGCGCCGTGATCAGCCAGAACCGGCTGACCAACGGGGCGCGCAACGCCAAGCGCTATAAATCCACCTTTGACCGGATTGAGCGGGAGTATGGCGTCTCGCGCGGGGTGCTGCTGGCATTCTGGGCGCTTGAGACCGATTTTGGCCAGGTGCAGGGCAATTTCAACACGCGCAACGCCTTGCTGACGCTGGCCCATGATTGCCGCCGCCCCGAGCTGTTCCGCCCGCAGGTGATCGCCGCTGCCAAACTGTATCAGCGCGGCGATTTTGATCCCCAGCGCGAGAAAGGAGCTTGGGCCGGCGAGATCGGTCAGGTGCAGATGCTGCCCGCGGATATCTTGCGCAACGGGGTGGATGGCGACGGCGACGGGCATGTGCGGTTGAAAACCTCGGCGCCCGATGCGCTGGTTTCAGGGGCCAAAATGCTGCGAGGGCTGGGCTGGCGCAAAGGCGAGCCGTGGATGCAAGAGATCGTGCTGCCTGCCAATCTCGATTGGTCGAAAACCGGGCTCGATACGCAAGCCTCGACCGCTGATTGGGCGCGGATGGGCGTGCGCGCGCGGAGTGGCAAACTGGCGCAGGGCTTGCCCGGTTCGGTCCTGCTGCCAATGGGGCGCAAGGGGCCAGCCTTTATGGTCTATCCCAATTTCCGCGTGTTGTTTGAGTGGAACAAAAGCTTTGTCTATGTCACCTCAGCGGCCTATTTCGCGACCCGGCTTGAGGGCGCGCCGCGCCTTGATCCCGGCCATCCCGATCCGGGTTTGAGTGCGGCGCAGATGTCGGTGCTGCAACAAAAACTGGCGCGGCGCGGCTATGATGTGGGCAAAATCGACGGGATTCTCGGGGCGAAAACACGCCCCGCCGTGCAAGCCGAGCAAAAACGGCTGGGCCTGCCTGCCGATGCCTGGCCGACCAAAGCGCTGCTCAACGCGCTGTGAAATAGCGATGCGCAGTAGCGGAGATCCCGACTTGCGCCGCCCTTTTCATTGCGAGCAAGCCCTGCGCAGACTATGTCAAACAGTGGCGCTGTGAACGGGGCGCGTTTTGAGGGGGGATATGGTGGCACGTAAAACCACGCATCGGATGGGCTTGAAACCTGTCGCTATCATTGCACTGATCGCGACGGGGCTTGCAGGTTGCGGCCCTGCGCCGCGCGGCAGTGGCATCAACGACCCTTACGAGGCGTCCAACCGCAAAACTCATACCTTCAACAAGCAAGTCGATAGCGCGCTGTTTCGCGCATCAGACGAGGATAGCAAGCCCGTCGGTCCGATTGGGCATGCGGTGGGCAATGTCGGCAACAATCTGGGCCTGCCCAGCAAGGTGCTCAACTCGATTTTGCAAGGCCGCCCCGAGCCTGCGATCAAGAACACCTTCCGGTTCCTGATCAACTCGACGGTGGGGCTGGGCGGGATTTTTGATCCTGCTGGGAGCGGTTTGTCGCTGCCCGAGACCTATACCGATTTCGGCGAAACGCTCCATGTCTGGGGTGTGGGTGAGGGGTCGTATCTGGAACTGCCGATCATCGGCCCTTCCACCGAGCGCGACGCGCTGGGCACGGTTGTCGATCTGCTGATCAATCCGCTCAACGCGCTTGACCCCGACCCCCGGCTGGCCTCGATGGCGTTCCGATTGGGGGCCAAGGTAGAGACCCGCAAACAATACAGCGCAACGGTGGATTCGGTGCTGTATGGTAGCGCCGACAGCTATGCGCAAAGCCGCCTGCTTTATCTGCAAAACCGGAGATTTGAACTCAATGGCGAAGAGAAAAATGATGCCGCAGCCTATGATCCCTATGACGACCCCGCGCTGCAATAGACGTGCTGCACTGCGCCTTGGGGTCGCGGGAGTAGCGGTGGCGCTGCTGCCGGGTCAGGCGCTTGCGCTGAATGATTCGCAGGCCAAAGCGCTGATCCAGCGTGCTGTGAATGATGTGAATGCCGCGATTGCGTCGGGTAGAACGGGGCCTGCGCTTTATGCGATGTTCGAGAGGATCTTCTCAAAATATGCCGATGTGAATGTCATTGCGCGTTCGGCATTGGGCGTGGCTGCGCGTCGGGCAAGCGCGGCGCAGATGGCAGCTTTCACGCGCGCCTATCAGGGCTATCTGTCGCGCAAATATGGCAAGCGGTTCCGCGAATTCATCGGTGCGCAGTTCAAAGTGCAGGGCGCGCGCCCGATCAAGAGCTTCTACGAGGTCAAAACCACCGCGATCCTTAAAGGCCAAGCACCGTTTGAGGTGCTGTGGCAGGTTTCCGATCGTTCGGGTCATGACAAGTTCTTTAACCTGATCGTGGAAGGCGTGAACATGCTGGCCTCGGAGCGCACGGAAGTCGGGGCGATGCTGGATCGCCGCCGCGGCAATATCGACGCGCTGATTCAGGATTTGAAAACAGCGGGCTAAGGTCTGGAGATTGGCTTACAGAAAAACGCCCGGCGGTTTCGCCGGGCGTTTCCATATCTGAGCGTCGCTTTTGCCTAGTTCCGATTGCCGCCGAACACCCCAAGCAGGCTTTTCAGGATCGAATCAGATGGGTTGCGGCGCTGCGGCTGCTGTTGCTGAGGCTGGGGTTGTTGCGGCTGCGTCGGCTGACCCGTGCTTTGCGTCTCGCCCGGATATTGCTGGGCCTGCGCTTGCCACTCTGAAGGCTGCGCCATCGGCAGCGGTTTCGCGGGCTGGCCGTCTTCTACGCGCTTCATCGTTTCGTGGAAGATCTCGGCGGGCAAACCACCGCCCGTCACCCCTTTAAGCGGCGTGTTGTCGTCATTGCCCATCCAGACGCCGACGACATAATCCGCCGTAAACCCGATGAACCACGCATCCCGCGAGCTTTGAGTCGTGCCGGTTTTCCCCGCGATCTCATAGCCTTTGACATTGGCGCGCCCGCCCGTGCCATGCAGCACGACCTGGCGCATCATATAGGTCAGCTCACGCGCGGATTTCTCGGAAATCACCCGCTCGCCGATGCCGCCGGGTTTGCTGAACAGCGGGTCGCTGTCACCTTTTAGCGTCAGCGTGGTCAACCCGTATGGCGTCACCGATGAGCCACCGTTCAAGATGCCCGCATAAGCGCCCGTCATATCCAGCAGATCCGATTCGCCGACCCCAAGCGCGACGGAGGGTAAGTTTGGCAGATTTTGCGCAAACCCAAGCCCCTCGGCGACCTTGATGACATTTTCACGCCCCACAGCTTCGGACACCCGCACAGTCGCGACGTTCACCGAATGCTCCAGCGCGGTGGTCAGCGTTATCGGGCCGCGGAAGTTGCGCTCGTAATTGCGTGGCGACCAATCGGGCGATCCCGGCATCTTCACGGTCAGCGGTGCATCATCCACCATCGAATCGGGCGTGTAGCCCAGATCGAGCGCGGTGGCATAGACAAAGGGTTTGAACGTTGAACCAGTCTGGCGCTGCGCCATCGTGGCGTGGTTGAACGCACCGGTCACCTTGGTTTTGCGCCCGCCCACCATGCCGCGCACCGCGCCATCGGCGGACATCACGACGATCGCCGCCTCGGCAGAGCTGCCCTTAGAGACCTTGTTGGTAAAGACCGACTGCATCGCCTCTTCGGCGGCGGATTGGATGCGCTGATCCAGAGTCGTGTGAATCACCACATCTTCGGTCGTATCACGCGACAGGAAATCGGGGATTGTATCCATCAGCCAATCGGCGAAATAGCCCCCCGCACGGCGTTGCGCCGCCTCGCTTAGCGTGGCTGGGTTTGCCTTGGCATCTAGGAATTGGCGATCCGTCAGGTAGCCCTGCTGGTGCATCAACGTCAGCACGGTTTCCGCGCGCTCCTGCGAGCGTTTCAAATTGTTTGTTGGCGCGTAATAGCTGGGCGCTTTGAGCAGACCTGCCAGCATTGCGGATTGCTGCGGATTGTCATTGGCGGCCGAAATGCCGAAATAGCGCTCAGAGGCGGCCTCAAACCCACGCGCGCCAGCCCCCAGATAGGCCCGGTTTAGATAGATCGAAAGCACCTGATCCTTGGTGTATTTCAGTTCCAGTGCGAAGGCATAGGGCACTTCCTTGATCTTGCGCTTGAGCCCGCCAGAGCGGCAGTCGTTCTCGTAAGCGGCCTCGTTCTTCCATTCCTTAGGATTGAACTTCACGCCAAGGCACAACAGCTTGGCCACCTGTTGCGTGATCGTCGAGCCGCCATTGCCTTGAAACGGCCCGCGACCGTCTTTAAGGTTGATCGCAATCGCCGAGGCGATGCCGCGCGGGCTGATCCCGAAATGATGGTAGAAGCGACGATCCTCGGTCGCGACAACCGCATCGCGCAGATAGGGAGAGACGTTCTTGGCATCAATCAGCCCGCCAAAGGTTTCGCCGCGCCAGGCAAAGACCTTATTCTGATCGTCGAGCATCGTGACCGAGCCACGGGTGCGCCCGTCCAGAAGCTGCGTGTATTTCGGCAGCGTCGAATAGAAATACAGAGTCGCCGCCACGACAACGAGCGCGATCACCATCGAAAAGCGCCAGAATGCGCCCCAGATCATGCGCCAGACAAACCGCACCATCCCCGCGATTGCGCCCATGACGCCACCGCGCCGAGGGGGGCGTGGTTTTTTGCCCCGCGGTTTGCGTGGCTTTGGCGTCTTTGAGGGGGTCGGGGTCTTTTTTGGCGTGGAATAGCGTTTATCCGCCACCAACGACCCGCGCCGTCC
Source organism: Thioclava indica (assembly GCF_000714545.1). Classification (GTDB taxonomy): domain Bacteria; phylum Pseudomonadota; class Alphaproteobacteria; order Rhodobacterales; family Rhodobacteraceae; genus Thioclava; species Thioclava indica. Next base: position 10,919 of record NZ_AUNB01000084.1, on the reverse strand, counting down.
GCCCTTCTGTGTCATTTGCCTGATCCGCTGCCTTGTTTTCGTTGCACGCAATTTACACGCCACTTCACAGGATGTGCACCCGCATAAAGTAACGTTTCAGTTTTGCATGTTGCCTAAATTTAATGCGATGCGCTTAAAATGTATAATTTTTAGGCGATTTCGCTGGTCCGCGCCCATTTCACTGGCTCAAGTTTCCTTGTGCAACCGCAGCGAAGCGGTCCTTCTGACGCCAGACGATGTCGTTCGAATACGGCATTGAGACGTGCTGAATCAGGAAGGGATGACAGGTGAAACTCATCATTGCAGCAATCAAGCCGTTCAAGCTCGAGGAGGTGCGCGAAGCGCTCACCACCATCGGCGTGCGCGGCATGATGGTTACCGAGATCAAAGGCTTCGGCGCTCAGTCGGGGCATACCGAAATCTATCGTGGCGCGGAATACGCTGTGAACTTCGTGCCCAAGGTCAAGCTTGAGATCGTCGTCGCAGACGGTCTGGCCGATGAGGTCGTCGATACGATCCTGAAAGCCGCCAAGACCGACAAAATCGGCGATGGCAAAATCTTTGTTCTCGATGTGGGTCAGGCGGTGCGTGTCCGGACCAGCGAAACCAATGACGACGCGCTCTGAGACGCGACAGGGGAAAGTAGGACTATGAAAAACCTTTCGAAAATCACGGGTCTTGCGGCGGTCTTCGCTGCTGTGGCGCTGCCCGCGCTTGCCCAGGACGCGGCACCCGCCGCAATGGATCCGCCGGCCAATGAAATCGGCTTCATCCTGAACACCTTCATGTTCCTCGTCACGGGCTTCCTCGTGATGTGGATGGGGGCAGGCTTCTCGATGCTCGAAGCGGGCCTCGTGCGGTCTAAAAACGTCGCGATGCAGTCGCTCAAGAACATCTCGCTCTTCGCGATCGCTGCGATCATGTATTATTTGATCGGCTATAACCTGATGTATCCGGGCGATGGCTGGTCGATTGATGGCGTGTTGGGTGCCTTCTCGACGACCTCGCTGGAACCTGTTGGCGTTGGCGCTGACAATGTGGACCTGACCTATGCGTCGGTCGGCTCCGACTTCTTCTTCCAGTTGATGTTCTGTGCCACCACCGCGTCCATCGTGTCGGGGACCTTGGCCGAGCGCATCAAACTGTGGCCCTTCCTGATCTTCACCGTGATCCTGACCGGCTTCATCTACCCGATCCAAGCCTCGTGGAAATGGGGCGGTGGTTTCCTGGATGCCGATTTCGGGTTCCTCGACTTCGCAGGCTCGACGGTTGTGCACTCGGTCGGTGGCTGGGCTGCTTTGGCAGGCGCGCTGATCCTCGGGCCGCGTATCGGCAAATATAAGGACGGTCGCGTTCACCCGATGCCGGGTTCGAACCTGACGCTCGCAACGCTGGGTACGTTCATCCTGTGGCTGGGTTGGTTCGGCTTTAACGGTGGTTCGCAGCTGTACATGAACACCGTGGGCAACGTGGCTGACATGTCGCGTATCTTCGCCAACACCAACACGGCAGCGGCTGGCGGTGCGATTGCAGCCCTGATCATGACGCAACTGCTGTATAAAAAGCCCGATCTGACGATGGTGCTCAACGGCGCGCTGGCGGGTCTTGTGTCGATCACCGCAGAACCGCTGACGCCGAGCCTTGGCGCAGCCACCATCATTGGTGCCATCGGCGGTATCATCGTGGTCCTGCTGGTTCCGATGCTCGACAAGCTGAAGATCGACGATGTTGTCGGCGCGATCCCGGTCCACCTGGGCGCTGGTATCTGGGGCACCTTGGCGGTTCCGATCACCAACCCTGACGGTACTTTCTACGGTCAGATCGTCTCGATCATCACCGTTGGCGTGTTTGTCTTCGTGGTGTCGGCTGTCATCTGGTTTATCCTGAAGATGACGATGGGCATCCGCGCTCCGGTCGAAGACGAGCTGATGGGCTTGGATAAGGCGGAACTGGGTATGGAAGCCTATCCGGAATTCACCAACTGATCCAAGGGATCACCGAAATAGGAAAAGGCCCGGAGTTCGCTCCGGGCCTTTTTACGTTCGCAGCACAGGTAGGCTATTCCATCGCGGGCGCCGCGTCTTGCCCGCCTTGGGAGGTACTGGAGTAATCCGGTTTGCGCAGGAAGAACACCAGCGGAATCGCGGCTATCGTGATCCACATCATGAACTTGAAATCATCCAGATAGGAAATCATCGCGGCTTGCTGCGTGGTCAGGTTGTCAAGCACCTGATAGACCGCTGTCTCACCGTATTGGCCCAAAGCAGAACTACCCGAGGCCAGCCCTTGCAGGTTCTGCGGGTTCATTCCCGAGGCCAGCTCGGAGTGATTCACCGCAATCATATGGGTGAGCAGTGCCGTCACGATCGAAATCCCGATCGACGAGCCGATATTGCGCACAAGGCTGAACAGAGCCGTGCCATCACCGCGATACTTTTGATCAAGCGTCGCAAAAGCCAGCGTTGTGATCGGCACGAAAACCGACCCCAGCCCAAAGCCCTGCACCACGCCGGATAGAATGATCCATTTCGGCCCCATCAGCGGCGAGAAGGTAGACATCATATGCAGCGAATAGGCAGTCAGCGACAGGCCGAGCACCACCAGCAGGCGCAGGTCAACGGACTTCACCAGCCGGCCTATCACGAGCATCATGATCATCGCGCCGACCCCGCGTGGCGACATTACCAGCCCGGTCGTTATCGTCGGATAGCCGAAGATGCCGGATAGCATCGGCGGTAGCAGTGCCAGGGACGCCAGCAGCACGATCCCGACGATGAAGATAAAGATCAGCCCCATCGACAGGTTGCGATCCAGAAACATCCGCGGGTCAAGGAACGGCTTTTTCGCTCCTAGGATCCAGATCACAAACACCCAGAATCCGCAGATCGACAGAGCAAGTTCGATCCAGATCTCAAGCGACGAGAACCAGTCGAGATCCGAGCCGCGATCCAGCATCATCTGCAACGCACCGATACCGATGGCGAGAGCTGCGAAGCCGAAGAAATCGAACTTGGTCTTGCGCTTGGGCATCTCGGGCAGGAAAGACATCGCCCCTGCAATCGCGATCACGCCTAGCGGCACGTTGATATAAAATACCCAGCGCCAGTTGAGCGTCTCCGTCAAATAGCCGCCCAGCGTCGGGCCGATGATCGGTCCCAGCATGATACCCGCGCCAAACATCGCCATCGCTTGCCCGTGGCGTTCCCGCGGGTTGATATCGAGCATGAAGCTTTGCGCCAGTGGCACAATGGCTGCGCCAAACACACCCTGCATCAGGCGAAACATGACCATTGCATCCAACGACCAGGCGATGCCGCATAGCATCGAGAAAATCACGAATCCAACGACCGAAACCATGAAAATCTCGCGCCGGCCGAACTGGTTTGCCAACCAGCCCGACATCGGCGTGACGATGGCGGCCGCCACGATATACGAGGTCAGCACCCAATTGATCGTATCGCGCGATGCGCCCAGATCGGCCCGCATATCGGGCAGCGCCACGTTGGCGATGGTCGTATCTAGCACCTGCATGATCACGGCCAGCATCAGTGAGGCCATGATCAGCCCGCGATGGGGCACGTTATGGGGGTCGATTGCCTTGGGCTGTTTGGCCTCGGGGCTATCTGTGGCAAGCTCGGCCATAGATTATTGCCCCTGATTTTCGGGCGCGGCCTGCGCCTTGCCGCCCATCAGCTGACCAAGATTTGACTTGGCATTGGTATCAACCGTCACCTCTGCCGACAGACCCGCGCGCAATCCCTTAAGGTCCGAACCCTTTGCCAGCCGCAAGCGCACGGGCACGCGCTGGGTTACTTTCACCCAGTTGCCGGTCGCATTTTGCGCGGGCAGGATCGAGAATTCAGCGCCGGTTCCCGCCCCCACAGCCTCGACGGTCGCGTCATACTTGCGTCCGGGGAAGGCGTCGAAGGAAATCTCTGCGGATTGGCCTGCTGCCATGTGGGTCAGTTCGGTTTCTTTGAAATTCGCGATCACCCAGACGTCAGACGTATCGACAAGCGTGAACACGCTGGAGCCGGCACTGACCATCTCGCCCGCTTTGAACGAGGCCGCCTGATAGATGACGCCATCGGTGGGCGCGTCGATCTCGGTTTGCTCAAGATTGTATTTCGCGTCATTCACCGCCGCGATCGCCGCTTTGACTGAGGGGTGATCTTCGACGGCGATTTCGGGGTCGCCATCAAGAGCGACCTTGGCCGAGGCAACTTTTTGCTGCGCCGATGCAAGCGTGTCGATTGCGGCCTGCGTCTTGGTGCGCTGCGCATCCAGCGAGGTGCGGCTGGTGGTGCCGCTTGCCGTCAGGCTTTCCTGACGCACGAGTTGCTTTTTCTCGTAATCGGCATTGTCGGCAGCCTGCTTTTCATCCGCCACCGCTGCCTTATAGGCCGCACGCAATTGTTCGACCTGAAGCTTGGCAGTCGAAAGCCCGGCCTCTGCCTTGGCCAAAGCCAGCTCGTAAGGTTTCTTGTCCAGCACGAACAGAGGATCGCCCTTTTTGACATGCTCGTTCTCCGAGACGAACACTTTCGTCACCCGACCCGAGATCTGGGTCGCTACCGGAATTCGCGCCATCTGGTAATTGGCGTTCTCGGTGGTCTCGGAACCGCCCGAACTAAGCCAATACCACGCGCCGCCAAGCACGATCAGCGCGGGGACAAGAATCAAAAGCCAGGTTTTCGGGCCCTTTTTCTCTTTTTTGGCGTCTTGCCCTTCGGTCTGGGCGTCTTTTTTTGTTGTGTCGTTACTCATGGTTAGCCTCGGAACTCTGGGAGGGGCTCTCCTCATCGGAGAGATTGTGGACGATCTTTTGCAAAGAACTCATGACCTGTTTGACCGCGCGGTCGGACAAGCCGTTGAGCGCCTTGGCGTAAACGGCCTCAGCGATGTCATGCGCCTCTTCAAAGGCGGCACGGGTTTTCGCCGTGGGATGGATCAGCTTGACGCGCCGGTCGTTGCAGTCGGGTTTGCGCAGCACCCAATCGGCCTCTTCCATGCGATCAACGAGGCGCGAGACCGAGATCGGTTCGATTTCGAGCAGCTCGGCCAGACGCGCCTGCGCCAGCGGTCCTTCGCGCTTGAGATAGACCAGAAGCCGCCATTGCGCGGTGGTCAGGCCCAGCTCATTTGCGCGCTTTTCAAAGCGACGCCGGATAAGCCGGGTCACGTCATGCATGAGGAAGCCTAGACTTTGTTCGGGCATTATGTGCTCCGCTGTGTCGCGTATATCATGAGCCCTTACATTATAAGCTGGCTTACTATTTCAAGGGTAAAATGTGAAAAACCGAAATAAAAAGACGGAAGCCCTAGGGCTCCCGTCTTCAACCGTCTGGATTTAGGGTTGGTTCCCTAGACGCCTGCGTCGATCAGTGCGCGCGCCAGTAGCGGAACGGATTTTTCGTTCAACCCTGCGATGTTGATGCGCGAATCGCCCACCATATAAATCGCGTTCTCGGCTTTCATCTTGGCGACTTGTTCGGGCGTGGCACCAAGGCGTGAGAACATACCGCGATGCTCGGCCACGAAATCAAAGCGATCCGAGTTCGACAGGCGACGCAGCTCATCTGCAAGCTGCTTGCGCAGGCTCAGCATGCCGGTGCGAACCTCTTCCAGCTCGGCCTCCCATTCCGCGCGCAAGGCCGGATCGGTCAGCACGCGGGTGACAAGGGCTTGCCCGTGATAGGGCGGGAAAGAATAGGTCTGGCGGTTGAGATAGCTCAGCGTGCTTTGCGTCACGCCCTGCGTTTCCGCAGCGCCCAGCACCATTAGGCAGCCGGTGCGCTCACGATAGATCCCGAAGTTCTTGGAACAGGATGCCGCGATCAGCACCTCGGGCAGGCGTGAGGCGATCAGGCGGGTGCCTGCGGCGTCTTCTTCCAGCCCATCGCCAAAGCCCTGATAGGCGAGGTCGATCATCGGCACGGCACCGGTTTCTTCGAGCAGATCGGCGACCTTGCCCCATTGATCGAGCGTCAGGTTCGCGCCGGTCGGGTTGTGACAGCAGCCGTGCAGCAGCACGATGTCGCCTTTTTTTACCGCTTTCAGGTCTGCCATCATCGCATCGAAATCCACGCTGCGGCTGTCGGCATCGAAATAGCGATAGGCTTTGAACGCCTGCCCCATGAAGTTCAGGATCGACAGGTGGTTCGGCCAGGTCGGATCCGACACCCAGATCGTGGTTCCTTCACTGGCCATGCGGGCCAGTTCAAACCCCATACGGCACGCGCCGGTCCCGCCGACGGTGGACAGGCACGCCAGACGATCTGCGGGATAATCCTTGCCCAGCACCATTTCTGCCATCGCGGCGTGAAATTCAGGTTGTCCGGCAAGGCCCGCATAAGATTTCGTGGTTTCGCTATCCCAGACCTGTTTTTCGGCTTTATGCACAGCGGTCATGATCGGGGTCTTGCCGTCTGCGTCCTTATAGACGCCGACGCCCAAATCGACCTTGTTGTCACGCGGATCAGCGCGATATTCGCCCATCAGCGCCAGAATTTTATCGGGTGCTTGCGCTTTGAGATTGTTCAGCATCATGCTTCTCCGGTTGCGACCCGCAGGTCGTTATACATGCCCCATTCCGCCCAAGCGCCATCATAGACCGCCCAGTCGGACTTGCCCGTCAGTTCCAGCGCGAAGGCCAGCAAAGCCGCGTTCACGCCAGACCCGCAGGTGGTGATTGCAGGCTTGGACAGATCGACGCCCGCGCCTTCGAAAATCTCGCGCAACGCATCGGGGGATTTCATCTTGCCGTCGCTTAGCAACATGTCCCACGGCACGTTTTTCGAGCCGGGAATACGGCCCTTGCGCAGATTGGGGCGGGGCTCTTCGTCTTGGCCGATGAAGCGGCCATGTGCGCGTGCGTCGATGATCTCGTGATCGCCCAGCTTGGAGGCATGGGCCACTTGCGTCACGTCCTTTACCAGACCCGACTGGCGCTGCACGGTCATGTGACGGTCGCGCACCACCGGCGCCAGGTCTTCCAGCGGGCGGCCCTCGGCCTCCCATTTCGGCAAGCCACCATCAAGCACGGCTACATCGGTCTTGCCCATCAGGCGGAACAGCCACCACACGCGCGGGGCGGAAAACACCGAATGCTGGTCATAGATCACGACCTGATGGCCGTCACCGACCCCCATCGCGCGCATCCGCGAGATAAACTTTTCGGTCGGCGGTGCCATATGCGGTAGCTCCGAGCGGTTGTCGGCCACATCATCAATGTCAAAGAAGCGCGCGCCGGGGATGTGCTTGGCGTCATAGGTCGCCTTGGCATCCAGACCCATCTGGGGCAGGAACCACGAGCCATCCAAAATCCGCAGATCGGGATCATTCAGATGGGCGGCAAGCCAGTCCGTCGATACAAGCGTTTTCGGGTCATCCATCGCGTTGCGCCTCTCTCTATCGGTCAGAGTTGATTAGACTCAGCACTGCGAGAGACGCAAGGGCAGGGCGCGCAAAACCGCGCCAGCAGCTAGTGATTTTGCTTGAGTAGCCGCTGTTTCTGGCGGTTCCAGTCGCGCTTGGCCTCGGTTTCGCGTTTGTCTGCCTGCTTTTTACCCTTGGCGATGCCGATCAGCAGCTTGGCGATGCCCTTGTCGTTGAAATACATCTTGAGCGGCACGATCGTCATGCCCTCGCGCTGGGTGGCATTCCACAGCCGCGACAATTCGCGTTTCGACACCAGCAGCTTGCGCTTGCGCCGTTCTTCATGGCCGAAATGGCCGGCCTGCATGTAAGCCGCGATATAGCCGTTAATCAGCCACAGCTCGCCATCCTCAACCGAGGCATAGCTTTCGGCGATATTGGTCTGGCCGGTGCGCAGGCTTTTCACCTCGGAGCCATACAGCATGATCCCCGCCTCGAGCGTATCCTCGACGGCGTAGTGATAACGGGCCTGCCGATTTTCGGCGATCAGCTTGGAATTGGGATCAGAGTGTTTTTTCATGGTCGCCCCGAGATAGGGCTTGGGGGGCACTCTGTCCAGTGCGGCACTGCTGCGCTTGACCTATGACGGGCTGCGCGACTAGCAGAGACTGTTGCAGTCGAAAGGATGAACATGCTTCACCAGATCGCTATCGGATCGCTGATGATGCTGATCACGATATCCTTTGCTGCGACGACGGCTTGGGCGTTAGAGGCGATGTTCGTGCGTTCTGCCCGCTGGGTGATGCGCGAGCCGCATGGGCCAAAGCTGTTACTGATGGTGATGGCGGCCGCGCTTTGGGCGCTGGCAATGGTGACGGCCAGCGTCTGGGCTTGGGCGATCTGCTTTCGCCTGCTCGATATTTTTCAAACGATGGAAGAAGCGGTCTATTTCGCGCTCGTCGTCTATACGACGCTGGGGTATGGCGACATTCTTCTCAGCCATGAGTGGCGCATCCTGGGGGGCATGGCGGCGGCGAACGGTCTGCTCAATATCGGGTTTCTCACCGCGATGATGGTCGAGACCCTGCGCCAGATCCGCAAAAACCAGCTTGAGGCGCGCAGGCTTAAGGCACATTCCAGCATGCACCTCTAGGCCCGCACGCATCATTTAGTCGATCATCAGCGCCTCTTTGACGATGCCCGTCAACATATCGGTGACCGGGTCCATCGTGCCCTTAGGATAGTCGCGAAAGCCGACCGTGATCTCGCCGGGGTTTTCCGGGGTTTCATAAACAAAGATCGTATAGGGGCAGTATTGCACGTTGGTGATGTCGCTTGTCATCACCTCGCGCGAGACCTTGGCCGAGCAAAACGAAAAGATATCCGCGCCGGTGAACAGCGTTTTGGTCTCCCCGACCGCGTCTTTGGTGCGCTCCAGCATATCGCCGGTATGGCTGACGTGATCGACCACAAGCCCCGCCCCGACGATTGCGTTTTCCACCGCGAAGGTGATGTTGTCGAAGCTGTCCTCGGTGGTCCAGGTATGTGCCTCTTGCGCGGTAGCGGCCTGTGCCCCCATCAAAACTGTTGCCGCTAATGCGACCCCTATCAGTCGTTTCATCTATGTCTCCCTTGTCTCCCACACCGCCAACGCATTCGGGCGTCCGGTGATCCAAACCCAAGTGTGGCGCGTATTTTTCTTTATGCCTAGGGGTAACAATGTCACCCCCATTTCCGAAAAGGGGTGCGTAAGGCACGCTCCGCACCCATACTGCGGGCATATAGGAGGTATTTCATGCGCAAGATCAGACCCGGTGACCCAACATGGGCCGACGTGACGCCAAAGGCCGATTTCCTGAACCGCCGCCAGATTATGGCGGGGGCTGGCGCGTTGGCGCTGGGCACGATTGCGGGGCCGGCCTTGGCCAAGATCAATGCCGCGCCCTCGAAATATTCGACCGATGCCGCGCCGAACACGCTCAAGGACATCACGAACTACAATAATTTCTATGAATTTGGCTGGGACAAGACCGATCCTGCGGCTCATGCCGGTCAGCTTGTGACCGACCCGTGGTCTATCGAGATCGACGGAATGGTCGATAAGCCCGGCAATTACGCGCTCGATGACATTCTCAAACCAGTGACGCTGGAACAGCGCATCTATCGGTTCCGCTGTGTCGAGGCGTGGTCGATGGTCGTGCCGTGGATCGGGTTCGAGCTGGCTGATCTGCTGAACCGCGTGGGTGTGCAGCCCGGCGCGAAATACGTGGCGATGCAGACATTGCTGCGCCCCTCGCAAATGCCGGGGCAGAAACAGGGCGGTATCGACTGGCCCTATGTCGAGGGTCTGCGGATTGACGAGGCGATGAACCCGCTGACGATTCTGGCGACGGGGCTTTATGATGAAGAGATGCCCAATCAGAATGGCGCGCCGATCCGTCTGATCGTGCCGTGGAAATACGGATTCAAGTCGATCAAGAGCATCGTGAAAATCTCGCTGACCGACAAGATGCCCCGCACCACGTGGAATCAACTCCAGCCGCGCGAATACGGATTCTATGCGAATGTGAACCCCAAGGTGGATCACCCGCGCTGGTCGCAGGCGACGGAACGGCGTGTGGGCGCAGGGCTTTTTGCCGGGCGCGAGCCGACCTTGATGTTCAACGGCTATGAAGACGAGGTGGCAAGTCTTTATACCGGTATGGATCTGCGGAAGAACTACTGATGAGCATGGCTGGCCTGTCCACCCCGATTAACGGCGCTCTGCGGCGCGTCCCGAGCTGGGTCGTCTATCTGGCCGGGCTGATTCCTCTGGCTTGGGTCGTCTATCTGACCTTCACCGGGGGAATCGGCGTCGATCCCGTTAAAGGAATCGAGCATCGGCTGGGCAAGATCGCGCTGTGGTTCTTAGTGGGTGGTCTTGCGATCACCCCCGCGCGGCGCTGGTTGGGATTGAACCTGATCCGCTATCGTCGCGCGATTGGCTTGCTCGCCTTCTTCTATATAGCGTTGCACCTGTCTGCCTGGGCGGTGCTGGATATGGGAATGCTGTGGTCGCAGGCTTTGGCAGACCTTGTGAAGCGCCGCTACCTGCTGCTGGGAATCAGCGCCTTCATCCTGCTGATTCCTCTCGCAGCGACATCGAACAATGCCTCGATCCGCAAGCTGGGGCGCAATTGGCGTAGGCTACATTGGCTGGTTTACCCTGCCGTGATGCTGGGCGTGGTGCATTATCTGCTCCAGATGAAGGTGATCTCGACCGAAGGCTGGCTTTGGCTGACGGCGGTTCTGGCCCTTTTGGGGCTGCGTCTGGTGCCCAGATCGCGGTGACCCGGCGGCAAAGCGCGTCAGACGTTTCGCGGAATCGGGTGATTTGCGAAACATTGTTGCGGAGGCGGTGTTTTCATCCGTTTGGTCAAGGGAAGGCGCGCACAATTATCGTTTGAAAAACAATGGCGTAAAAGGTTTTTGGCAGAAATGTGCAAGCTTTCTGAAAAAGACGCTTGCGGACCTCAGGCACTAACCGTAGAACCCCCCTCACC
>NZ_AUNB01000083.1 GCF_000714545.1 Thioclava indica | reverse complement strand
ACGGCGCACCGTTTACGAACCTTGCGCGTGGCCCAGTCCATTATTGCTACCAGATAGAGGAAGCCGTTTTTGATCGGCACAAAGGTGATATCGGCGCACCAGACCTGGTTGGGCCGGTCGATCACCATCTTCCTCAGCAGATACGGATAGACTGGATGCTGCGAGTGCGGCTGGCTCGTTCTGGGGCGTTTGTAGATGGCTTCCAACCCCATCTTCGCCATCAGCCGCCTGACGCCGTGGCGGCCCACGACGGTGCCTTCCCTACGCAGATAAGCCGCAAAGCCTGACAAGAAAAGCGCTCGCCGTGAATTCAGAACGACTATTTCTGCGCGTGCAAACGTTAGTTTTTCCACAGAAGGGCGGAGAGCAGTCATTCGCTGCGATTTCCACGAATGACTGCTTTTCTGGACTTGCATTGACAGCTCAAAACGAGACCTCGACTACCAAAGCGTCAACCCGAGTGCCGAAGCTGTGATGAGTTTCCTGGCTTACGCCGGCTGACGTGTCGCCGCGATAGTGATGTCGCGGATGTTCACGCCTTGTGGCTGTGCATACATAAACGTGGCCGCCCGGGCGATATCGTCCGCCACCAGCACTCCCCCCATCGAGGTTTTCCAGTCCTCATAGCCGTCAACAATATCCTTGTCGGTGGTGTGGCTCAGTAGCTCGGTTTCCACGGCACCCGGATAGATCGCCATCACGCGCACGCCGCTTTCGGCAACTTCTTCGCGTAGGTTCTCTGTAATCCCTGTGACGGCAAATTTGCTGCCCGTATAGGCGGCGTGGTTGGGAAAAGTTTTCTTGCCTGCGACAGAGCTAACGTTCAAAATTGTCCCGCTGTTGCGCGCTTTCATACCGCGCAAGACCGCTTGCGTCGCGCCAAGCAACGCAAGTACGTTCACATTGAACATGCGCTGCCATTCTGTGGGCTCTTGTACATCCATCGCCCCGAGCAGCATGACGCCCGCGTTGTTCACCAAGAAATCAACAGGACCATAAGCAACCTCCGCCTCGTCGATGGCAGCGGTCAAGGCCGCTGTGTCGGTCACATCGACACAGCGGCATATCGCGTTCGGCAAGCCGAGCGCCTCAAGGCGGTCTGCGCGGCGCGCGAGGAGCAACAGGGGATGCCCTGCGTCAGACAAGTGCCGCGCAATTGCGGCCCCGATGCCCGAAGAAGCTCCGGTGATGACGGCGAGTGGCTTGGTGGTCTGTGTCACTGTTTTGGCCCTTTCAATCTTGGCATTTGATGGGCTTTAGATGGGGGAGAACGATCGATCTGGGAATGAAGGAACCTATTGAAGACTTGCACAATCCTATCGCATTGCGGGTTGCGACTGGCGCAGAGCGCCGCATATGTACTATTTTCGTGTCGCGCCACTAACGGAGACCAGCAATGGACTTGTTTGAAGAGCTGAAAGAACGGCACGGGTTTGAAGCCGGTGCAGGCTTTGTCGAAACCGCGCTACCGGGAGTGCGCTTCTTTTGGTCTACCGAGGCGGTCGCGCGCGCACCGCTGATCTACAACGCCGGTTTGGTGCTGATCTTGCAGGGGAATAAAATTGGTTATCTGGGTGACCGAGTTTTCCACTACAACCCCGATCATTACCTTGTGCTGTCTGTACCGCTGCCCTTCGACTGCGAGACGTATGCGACACCTGATGACCCTATGTTGGGTCTGTTTGTTGATATCGAACGTGCAGATTTGATAGCGTTTTTGAATTTTATGGAGCTGGATGGCCCCGTCTCCCGCACGGCGACGTCGCTGGGCGTAGCGCCCGCTGAGCTGCACGGCGACATGCGCGATGCGGTCCATCGTTTGATGCGCGCGCTGTGCTCAGATGCGGCCAGTCAGGCACTCGGGGCTGGTATCCTGCGTGAGATCCTTTTCCACGCGATCGAAGGCCCACATGGCCCCTCCCTCCGCGCACTGGCACAAGGGGACACACATCATAGCCGCGTTTCTCAAAGCATTATTACGATCCGCGAGAACTATGCTGACCCGCTCAAAGTCGAGGTCTTGGCCCACGATGCAGGGATGAGCGTGCCGGTGTTTCATCGCGCATTCAAGGCCATCACCGGAACGTCCCCGCTTCAATATCTGAAAGCCACTCGGCTAGCGCGCGCTAAAGGCCTCATTCT
>NZ_AUNB01000082.1 GCF_000714545.1 Thioclava indica | reverse complement strand
GCCGCCTCTTTCCTGCCTATCGCCGGGCGGTATGATCCTGATCCAGAGGGGGTTGTGCACACCGTTTTGTCAGCAATTCATGCGCAGAATGAAGCGTTCTTGATAAGTGCGAGCGCTGACCGGATTGCCACGCTGAAAGCCGTTGAGGCGCAACAGCCAGAGGCCTTTTCGCGCCTCGTAAGGCTTGCCTATCTTGGCTATTACAGCCGCGCTGATTTGCGTCCGCTGTTTGGCGTCGGGGCGCATCCGGTGCATCCACAGGGCTATAATGTCCCACGAGAGACACCGGATTTACTTGAGGCGCTGAGCGCGCCGGTGCGGGCGCGTGGCAGGGCGTATCGCGCAACCAAAGACACGAAGGAGCCAGCTCATGGCCAATGACCCCGTTGACGTTTTGATCATTGGAGCGGGGGCCTCGGGGGCAGCTATCGCATGGTCTTTGTTGGAAACCCGGATGCGCATCTTGTGTCTCGAACAAGGGGGGCACCTATCCGACACAGAATTTCCAAGCCGTCGCGAGGATTACGAGCTTGCGCGCTATGCCGAATTCTCGAGTGATCCAAATGTCCGCGCCCTGCCACAGGACTATCCTATCAATGTCGAAAACAGTTGCATCGCGCCGGTGAATTGGAACGGTGTGGGTGGAGCCACAATCAACTTTCTTGGGCATTGGCCGCGCCTTAAACCGTCAGACTTCCGGACCCGCACCCTTGACGGGGTGGGTCAGGATTGGCCCGTGGATTACGACACGCTTGCCCCTTTCTATGCGATCAACGACCGGAATACTGGCGTGTCAGGGTTGGGCGGCAATCCCGCCTATCCCGAGTATACACCAGAACTGCCGCCAATTCCGCTGGGACGGCTGGGGCAAACTTTGGCGCAAGGGTTCAATGCAAAGGGGTGGCATTGGTGGCCTTCTGACGTGGCCATCTTAAGCCGCGATCACGATGGGAGGCAGGCTTGCGTGAACGCAGGAACGTGCGATCTGGGCTGTGCCGCAGGCGCGAAGGGCGGAACGAATTTCACCTATTGGCCAATGCTTGAGGCAGCCGGGGTCGAGCTTCGCACTCACGCCCGGGTCCGCGAGATTTTGATTGACCAAAAGACCGGGTTTGCGACGGGTGTATTATATCATGGGGCCGATGGTCAGCTTCACGAGCAGCGTGCCGAAATGGTCATCGTTGCTTGTAACGGGATTGGAACGCCGCGGCTGTTGCTGAACTCGAAGTCCCCGCTATTTCCCGATGGGCTTGCAAACAGCTCTGGGCAGGTTGGAAAGAACTTGATGTTTCATCCCCTGACAGGCGTGTCCGGGGTGTTTGATGAGCCAATGCAGGGGCACGAAGGACCAATGGCATGCGCTTTGCTCAGTCAGGAATTCTATGAGACCGACGCCGCGCGCGGATTCGTACGGGGCTATGGTTTGCATTCTGGCAGGTCAACCACACCGATGACCTTTGCATTGGGGGGCTATGGCATTGATAATTCTATCCCTTGGGGACCAGAACATCGTGAGGTGATGGATCATGTATACCCCTATTTGGCAAGCCTGACCGTTGTGGCCGAGGATCTGGCAGAAGAGGAAAATCGCGTCGAGCTTGACCCTGATCTTACCGATAGCGATGGGATGCCTGCACCGAAAATCCACTATCGATTGGGTGACAATACGCGCAAAATGCTGGCGCACGGGCAAGAAAGGGCGACCGAGCTTTTAACAGCAGCGGGCGCGCGGCGTATTTTGCGCAAGTCGAATGACGAGGTCTGGTGGCGTGCAGGGTGGCATCAGCTTGGAACCTGCCGAATGGGCACTGATCCCGAGACGTCTGTCGTCAACGGCTGGGGGCGAAGCCATGATGTCAAAAACCTGTTCATCGTCGATGGGTCGATTTTTGTGACGGCGGGCGCTGTGAACCCGACATCCACCATTCAGGCCCTAGCACTCTATATTGGCGATCAGATCAAGCAGCGGATCGCCACGCTATTCGACTGATCCGCAATCAGGGTGTTGTCAGTTCCTTCTGGCGGCCTGCGCGCAGTTCGGATCCGCGCGATATCGAGCGATTTGAGTTAGGGGGTGATGTTGTGACGGGCCTGTCACAGGCGAGCCTCCTGTCCCGCCAGCGCCACGACCCAAATTGTCGCGCTGGCGGAAGAGTCCTCGATCTTCTTGCTCTCACACGGCGTTGATGATGTGAGCGCCCCCCG
>NZ_AUNB01000080.1 GCF_000714545.1 Thioclava indica | reverse complement strand
GTAAGCGGCGTCTGGCCCCCACCTTTCATCCGATAGTCTGACCTGCGATGCCGCGCCTGACGGAGATTGGTGCGGGAGTTTCGCGATGGCAACTACGGGTGAGTTTCTCAGGGACTATGGCGTAGAGATACGGGGAAATGGTCAGCGTCGCTGGCCCGACGAGGTCAAGGCGCTGATTGTTGCCGAGACGTTGAAGCCGGGTGCGACGGTGAATGCGGTTGCTGCACGTTACGGGCTTCGCGCGAACCACCTTTCAGAATGGCGGGGTCGAGCGCGTGATGGGCGGCTGGTTTTGTCTGCGGTTGAATATGACAGCCTCTGTTTTGCGCCTGTCGTGATGTCGGATGGCGGCGGGGCGCATATGCCGGCTGCTTCGGGCGAGGCAGTCACGCCTGAAGCAAAGCTCTGCGCATCGATCGAGATTGCGATAGGCCAAGTCACGGTCCGATTGGGTGAAGAGACGCGTGCTGGCCGGATAGCTGAGATCGTGCGGGCAATCGGGGCGCTGGCATGATGTTCCCGTCAAACCGCGTGCGGGTTCTGGTCTCGACGCAGACTGTGGACTTCAGGAAAGGTCATGATGGTCTGGCGGCAATTGTGTCGTCGGTGCTGCGCAAGGATCCGTTCACCGGCACGGTGTTTGTGTTCCGCTCGCGCCGGGCGGATCGGTTGAAGCTTTTGTATTGGGATGGCACCGGATTGGTGATGGCTTACAAGCGGCTGGAAGATACGACCTTCACCTGGCCTGCGATCAAGGATGGGATGATGGCGCTGAACCACGCCCAATTTGAAGCCCTGTTTGCCGGGCTGGACTGGCGCCGCGTCAAGGCGCTGCAGACACGCCCACCGGCTGCGGCAGAATGAACCAACCGCGATTTTTGCGTATTTTTACTGGGGTTTTATAGTATCCTGAGGTCATGATTGCGACACCTGCCATTGACCTTTCCACCATCCCTCCCGCGCAGCGCGCGGCAGTTCTGGCGTTGATGGAAAAGGTGGCGGCGCTCGCAGAAATCACCCAACGACAAGAGCACCTGATCGCCGAACTGAACCATGCCCTGCATGGCAAACGGTCGGAAAAGCTGACTGAGGATGAACGGCAGCTGGCGTTCGAGGATCTGTCCATCGCGCTGGCCGAGGTCGAGGTGCAGAAGGAGCATCTGGCCGCCAAGACAGGTGACACTCCCACAACCAAGCCTGCGCCAAAGCGCACCATCGGCAATCTGCCGGCCGCACTGCCGCGCATCGAAGAAGTCATCGAACCCGCCAGCCTGATCTGCCCTTGCGGCTGCGGTGTCATGCACAAGATCGGGGAAGACCGCAGCGAGCGGCTGGACATCGTCCCGGCGCAATTGCGCGTGATTGTCACCGTGCGCCCCAAATACGCCTGCCGGACCTGCACCGACGGCGTGACCCAAGCACCGGCACAATCGCATCTGATCATGGGCGGCCTGCCAACCGAGGCCAGCATCGCCCATGTGCTGGTCAGCAAATATGCAGACCACCTGCCACTATACCGACAGAGCCAGATCTTGGCGCGGGCGGGTCTTAATCTACACCGCGCCGTGCTGGCGGATTGGGTCAGCAAGGCCGCGTTCCACCTCAAGCCCGTCGTCGACCGGCTGGCCGAACATCTGAAGCGATCATCCAAGCTGTTCATGGACGAAACCACGGCACCGGTGCTGGACCCGGGGCGTGGCAAAACCAAAACGGGCTATCTTTGGGCACTGGCCCGCGATGACAGGCCATGGGGCGGCGAAGACCCACCAGGCGTGGTTTACTTCTACGCTCCCGGTAGGTCGGGCGAGAATGCAGAAACCTTTCTCACCGGCTTCGACGGCATCCTGCAGATTGACGGCTATCAGGGCTATAATCGGCTGACTAAGCCTACCCGCAAGGGCGGCGATCCTATTCGCGTGGCCCATTGCTGGGCGCACGCGCGCCGCAAGCTGAAGGAAGTCTTCGACCGCGATGGCTCAGAGATCGCGGCTGAAGGCCTGCGCCGCATAGCCGAGATCTATACCGTTGAAGCCGATATCCGGGGCATCTCCTCCGGCCAGCGTCTGTCTGCCCGTCAGGCTCGCAGTGCCTCGCTGGTCGCAGCCTTCGGTGAATGGCTGCAGGCTGAGCGCCGCAAGATCTCCGCTAAATCTCGCTTGGGCGAAAAGCTGACTTACATCCATAACCACTGGGACGGACTGCAGACCTTCCTGACCGATGGTCGCGTCGAGATCGATAACAACCGCGTCGAAAACCTGATCCGCCCCATCACTCTGAACCGCAAGAACGCCCTCTTCGCCGGCCATGACGAGGGTGGTATCGCCTGGGGCCGCATCGCCTCACTGATCGAGACCTGCAAGACCAACGGCGTCGAGCCCTTCGTCTACCTCAAGGCCACTCTTACAGCGATAGCCAACGGACATCCGCAAAGCCGCCTCGACGACCTGCTGCCGTGGAACTTCAAGCCGTCAATCTGAACCGACAGTGCTGTCCAGCGACCGCTTACG
>NZ_AUNB01000079.1 GCF_000714545.1 Thioclava indica | reverse complement strand
CGCGTCACCCAGATTCAACCATAGCTCTGGCGTCCGTCGTCAGATAATTTGGGGCAGTTAGTCGCCTGAACTAAGAGAGGGTCTGGCTCATCTGTTTGATCTAATTATGCGGCGGAATCGGGGTGAAGCAAGCGTCGCGTTTCGATGGTTTTTCGTTTGATCCTTTCTCGTTGTTTTAGAATAGCTTGTCCTCGACCGAAGTAGACATCGGCGGGCGTGAGATTTTTCAGGCTCTCGTGATAGCGCCGGAGATTGTAGTGATCGAAAAAGGCCTCGATCTGCTGTCTGAGGTCTCCGGGCAGGTAGTAGTTCTCAAGCAGAATGCGGTTCTTGAGGGTTTGGTGCCATCGCTCCGCTGCCCGGCAGCGGTTTGCCCGCAAACCGCGAGAGGGGATTTTGCCTTGCGTCTGAGGGTGGTATGGAGCGCCACGAACATGGTCCATCTGCTGATCTTCCAACCACTCGGCCAGCTCGCCCGAGATGTAACTGGCTCCGTTGTCAGAGAGCAGGCGCGGCTTGTGGCGCACCGTCGCCTGATCACAACCTGACACCTGCAAGGCCAGATCAAGCGTGTCGGTCACATCACCCGTTTTCATCGTCGTGCAAAGTTTCCACGCGATGATGTAGCGGCTGTAGTCATCGAGAATCGTGGACAGGCAGAACCAGCCCCGGCCGATCACTTTCAGATAAGTGAAGTCAGTTTGCCAGAGCTGGTTTGGCCGCGTGGCCTTATCCCGGAACTCGTCGGCCGCAGACACCACCACATAGGCTGGACTTGTGATCAGGTCGTAGGCCTTGAGGATGCGATAGACAGAAGCCTCTGACACAAAATACTTTTCCGTGTCCGTGAATTGAACAGCCAGTTCACGCGGTGACAATTCGCTTTCCGCCAGAGCCAGGTTCTTGATCCTTTCCCGGACCGGGTCTGGAATGCGGTTCCAGACCCGCGACGGCTTGGGGCTACGATCCTCAAGCGCTTCGGGGCCGCCCGATAGATACCGATCATACCAGCGGTAGAAGGTAGCCCTGGGGATGCACGGCTTGTCCAAGGTTCGCTTCGTCGGCAAGTGCGACTGCTCGACCAAACGAATGATCTCCAGCTTCTCGGATGCAGGGTATCTCGTGCGTCGTCGCCCCCATCCCCGAGAATGCTTTTTTTGAGTGGGCGAAGCTCGAGGGCCTGCTCCGCGACACCCTCTTTGAGTTCGCGGGTTTCGCGGCGCAAGGTTTTAACCTCAGACGAATTCGCCTCACGCGCTGTATCGCCTGCGAGACGCTTCTTGCCAGCCTCGAGGAATTCCTTCGACCAGCTCTAATATAGGCTCTGGGCAATGCCTTCGCGCCGGCACAGCTCTGCTATGCTGTCTTCGCCCTTCAGGCCGTCCAAAACGATCCTGATCTTCTCTTCCGCTGAATACTGTTTGCGCGTCGCACGGCGGATGTCTTTGACGACCTTCTCACCGTGGCTTTGTGAAGTTTCTGATTTCTGTCTCATCTTCACTCCTTGGTGGTTACGATGAGCCAGAAATCCTCTCTTATCAAATCGCCCTAAACTGTCCCATTGGCGCTGACGTCACACACCCGACAACGCCATGAGTGCAGGACATCGGCACGGGCGGCGGCCTCATTCCCATCGGCATCAAAGTACCTTGCGGGCCACCACGCCATTGTAGACAGGTCGTGGTGTCGGCGCGTTTGAGGTTACGGCCCTGAAACCCGCCCATGGGGTTGTAAATTGGCGTGGTGCGCGGAATGGCATTGCGCTTTTTCACCGCCATCTCGGCCTGCATCTTGCGCATCTGCTGCTGTTTTTTCTGCTTGGCAGTCATCGTGGCTGTCCCAGCTACGGTATCGCTTGGCTCTCTGAGGGTCTGCGCCAATGTGATCGTGCCACATAGGGTAAATGCTGTGGTCAAAAAGAGTGTCGTGCCAAGGCGTGTCTTGATCTTGCCTGTTCCCGTGGTGTTTCGCCTGGTCATTGTCGTTGCCCCTCTTCAGCGCTTGTCGGCCCGTGATATCGGCCCGAAATGTTGGTCTGTGCTGGCTGGCTGGGGCGGTGTAATCGCTCTACTGGCTTGGCTGCTCTCTCGTTCCTTCAACCGGATGCAAGCCCCGTCAGGTAAGCCCCGAAGCAACCGGATTTGCTTGCGAAGGTTCGGCCGAGCAATGCCTCTCCATCGGTTCTCGAAACGCTTATTATAGTTCACCAGAGCATGGCAACTCAATCTTTATCAAAGTTATCGGGTATTTATGCAGGCGACCTGTCGGATCGGTTCTGACTGCGGAGGTCTTCAGTATTCCGAGCGATAAATGGATCGACAGAAACCCAGCTAATCCTGTACAATTACGGGCAGTCACAGGCGCGCCGGATACCGTCTTTGCGCCTCCACCAATTGCTATGTATGAGTCCGCCGGGGTGGCGGGCGTTTCGCATAAAGCTTCACGAGATGCATGAAGCCTTGGCAATCTTTGGGTATGACCAACTCGACCTTCGGCTCCGAGCGCCTGACCCATCATGTCCACATCCTCGAGATAAATGGCAACAGCTATCGGCTCGCACAGAGCCGCGCGCGCAAGTCCGCCGACACCGCCTGATCCAGCCAATAAAGGCTTGGCCCTCACGGGCCAAGGCGGCCAGTCAACTGAGGGTTCGAGGTCCGGAGCATGAGAAAATGATATAAAAGCGGATCGGGCGTAAGCGGTGCGCCGCTCCCACAC
>NZ_AUNB01000078.1 GCF_000714545.1 Thioclava indica | reverse complement strand
GGCTGGCAGCGGTTGATCAGATCGCTCGGGTCCGAAGCATAGGCCTGCGGCAACGGGCCGCCCGGAGACAGCGCGAAAGAATGGGGGGCGTGGTGGGATACGATCACGGTCTCGCCTGCTAACGGTTCGGATACCTTCTTGCGCTACATCGAGTTGCCTGAGGCAATGGCAGACTGGTCGTTGACCAGCCTGCAACTCAGGCTGATCAAGATTGGGGGGCGCGTGTCGTGCGCCATGCCCGTGCCATCACCTTCCAGATAGCCGAGGTGGCCGTTGCCGGCCCGATGGTGCGCGCCGTCCTCGCCGCCATCCGCCGATTGCGAGCGCCACCGCTATGTGCATGACCGCGATCCGGACCCAAACTGAACCAAAGCGGCAGGACAGCTCCGTCCACTGCGCTGAAAAACACAGCCGCCGGGATAGAACACGGCGGCTTCGCAGTCTGATCCGCCCAGTTCCAACAGCCTGCGCGACCGCAGACGCTGGACGCGACGGAAAATGCTTGTCCGGCGGGCTGATTAAGGTGATCTTCGCGTCAGACAGCACGCCACTTGGGGAATGTCGGGCGAAGGCCAGTTCGTGGCAGTCACCGTGATAATCTTAAGTGGGGGGCGGATTTTCGCACC
This sequence comes from Thioclava indica, assembly GCF_000714545.1. Taxonomy (GTDB): domain Bacteria; phylum Pseudomonadota; class Alphaproteobacteria; order Rhodobacterales; family Rhodobacteraceae; genus Thioclava; species Thioclava indica. Next base: position 2,246 of record NZ_AUNB01000078.1, on the reverse strand, counting down.
CCAAACGGGCCGGCTTGCACTCTGAAACGCGCGGGCTAGGGTGTGAAAGCGGCCGGGCTTGCCCAGTGTCGATGGGCGAGTTGAATGGGAGGATGCTGATGCGCGCTGATCGATCGGGGTATGATGTGATCGTCGTGGGCGGCGGGCTGGCGGGGCTGGTTGCGGCCAATGCGGCGGTGACGCGCGGGCGCTCGGTCTTGCTGCTGGATCAGGAAGGCGCGCAATCGCTGGGCGGTCAGGCGTTCTGGTCGCTGGGCGGGCTGTTCATGATCGACACCCCCGAGCAACGCCGCCTTGGCATTCGCGATTCCCGCGTGCTGGCGGCGCAGGACTGGTTCGGCGCGGCGCAGTTCGACCGTCCCGAAGATGCCAATCCGCGCAAGTTCGCCGAAAGCTATCTCGATTTTGCCAGCGGCGAGATGCGGTCCTGGCTGCATGGGCTGGGGATGCGCTGGTTTCCGGTGGTGGGCTGGGCCGAGCGCGGCGGGGCGCTTGCGGGCGGGCATGGCAATTCGGTGCCGCGCTTTCATGTGACCTGGGGCACGGGGACGGGCGTGGTCGCTCCGTTTACCAAACTTGCGTATCAGGCACAGGCCGAGGGAAAGCTGGACTTCGCCTTTCGCCACCGGGTCAGCGAATTGATGACCGCGCAAGGCCGCGTCCTCGGCGTAAGGGGCGAGATCCTGGCCTCGGACGCTGCGCCACGCGGACAGTCAAGCAATCGCGAAGTGATCGGGGCGTTCGAATTTGGCGCGGACTCGGTGGTGATCGCCTCGGGCGGGATCGGGGGCAATCATGATCTCGTGCGTCGGCACTGGCCGCAAGAGCGCCTTGGCCCGGCACCGCAGAAGATGGTTTCGGGCGTGCCCGACTATGTCGATGGCCGGATGCAGCAGGTCGCGCAGGAGGCGGGCGCGGGGCTGATCAATGGCGATCGGATGTGGCATTATTGCGAGGGGATCGCGAATTGGGATCCGATCTGGCCCAATCACGGCATCCGCATCCTGCCCGGCCCCAGTTCGATGTGGTTCGATGCCCTCGGGCAGCGGATGGGCGCGCCCTGTTTTCCCGGGTTCGATACTCTGGGCACGCTTAAGCGGATATTGCGCACCGGGCATAGCCATAGCTGGTTCATCCTGACGCAGAAGATCATCGAGAAGGAATTTGCGCTTTCGGGCTCCGAGCAGAACCCCGATTTGACCTCGGGCAAATGGGCGGCCGTTCTGAAATCGCGGCTGGGCAAGGGGGCGCCCGCCCCGATCGAAGCGTTCAAGGCGCATGGCGCGGATTTCATCGTGCGTGAGCGTCTGGACGATCTGATTGCGGGCATGTCTGCACTGGAACCCGACATAGCGCTTGATGCCGACGATATCCGGCGCCAGATCGAAGCACGCGACCGCGAGATCGACAATCGCTATGGCAAGGATGCCCAGGTCACCGCTATTCGCGGTGCGCGCGCCTATCTGGGCGACAAGCTGATCCGCACGGCCAAGCCGCACAAGATCCTCGACCCGGAGTGCGGCCCGCTGATCGCGGTGCGGCTGAATGTGCTGACGCGCAAATCGCTGGGCGGGCTGCATACCGATCTGCGCGGGCAGGTGCTGGATGGAGCGGGCGCACCGATTGGCGGGCTGTTTGCCGCCGGGGAGGTCGCGGGCTTTGGCGGTGGCGGCTATCATGGCTATAACGCGTTGGAAGGCACGTTTCTGGGCGGCTGCCTGTTCTCGGGGCGCGTGGCCGGGCAGAACGCCTGACCCCGGTGCGCTGCAACTCCCGCCGCGACGCAGCCATGCTGTCTCAGCCCGCGCCGGAGAGCAGATCGGCGAATTGCGCGCTCTGCTTGCGCATTTTCGCCTGCAGCGCTTTCATCAGATCTTCGGGGCGCAGCATGCCGCCATTCCATGTCGCGAGCTGGCTTGTGTTAGCGGCAGGCGGTGCCTTCGCGCCGGATCCATTGGGGATGCAGCACGAGGAAACCTACATGTTTGCTTTTCGTCCGTTCAAATGGCGCTGACCAAAACATCCTCGCAAGAGTGATGCCCTGCCGGGCAATGGATGATGAGCGCGGATATGTGATCCCGGGCAATCATGACTATTACGACTTCCGTCTAAATGGTGATGATCGGCTTCCCGGCCTGAAGAGAACGTCGTTCCGGCAGTCGTAGACCAAGGGCGAGTTTTTACACAGCCTCGGCCGATTGCGACTTTCCGACAATCACGGCGGAAAGGAGCCATTCGCTGCGCCC
>NZ_AUNB01000077.1 GCF_000714545.1 Thioclava indica | reverse complement strand
TCCGGTAAACTCGGGGCGGTTCACTTCGGGATTTCACGCGACAGCGTGCAGAAGATGTTGGCGTATTCAGTTCCGCCAGGCTACCGCCGCAAGGCGCCGATCAAGCGCCCGAAGCTGGATGGTTTTACCGAGATCATCGACGCCTGGCTCGAAGAGGATCGCGGTGTCCCGCGCAAGCAGCGGCACACCGCCAAGCGTGTGTTCGAACGGCTGCGGGAGGAACACGGCTTCACCGGCGGCTACACGATCGTGAAGGATTACATTCGCGAGCATGACCGGCGTGGTCGCGAGATGTTCGTGCCGTTGGCCCATGCGCCGGGGCATGCCCAGGCCGACTTCGGCGAGGCGATGGTCATCATTGATGGCGTCGAGCAGAAGGCGCATTTCTTCGCCTTCGACCTGCCGCACAGCGATGCCTGTTACATCCGGGCCTATCCGGCAGCAACTTCTGAGGCCCGCCCTTACGGCGATGCAAGCATCGCCTACCGGGTAACAGGTCGACGGGCATGTTCACGCGTTCGGCTTCTTCGGTCGGGTGCCGGTGTCGGTGCTCTACGACAACGACAGGTGCCTAGTGGCACAGATCCTACCGGACGGCACCCGCAAGCGGGCCAGGCTGTTCAGCGGGTTCCTGTCACATTACCTGCTCCGTGACCGCTATGGCCGCCCCGGCAAGGGCAATGACAAAGGCAGCGTCGAGGGGCTGGTCGGCTATGCCCGGCGCAACTTCATGGTGCCGGTGCCGCGCTTCCCCTCCTGGGAGGCATTCAACACTTGGTTGGAGGAGCAGTGCCGCAAGCGTCAGGGCGATATCCTGCGCGGCCACACCGAGGCGATCGGCGCGCGCCTTGCCCGGGACCTCGAGGTGATGGCGGAGCTGCCGCCAGCCCCTTTTGATGCCTGCGATCAGGCGAGCGGGCGGGTCACCTCGCAGGCGCCCCCTCTCGGCGATGCAAGGCATCGCCTGCCGGGCAACGGGTGCGTTGCAAGACCAACGACTATTCCGTGCCGGTCGCCTACGGCCATCCGCTGCCCGGCAGCGCATGCCTGCATGCGCGAGAGGGGCGATGTCTGGCTGCGCGGCTATGTCGACGAGGTGGCGATTGGCTGCGGCGGCGATCTCATCGCCCGTCATCTATAACCCGGCAGGTGAATGCAGGCATTCACCGAGAGGGCGCGCAGCTATGAGCACGAGGATGTCGTCTTCGATCCGGTCCACTACCTCCCGCTGATCGAGAAGAAGATCAACGCGCTCGACCAGGCCGCGCCGCTGACGGGCTGGGAGCTGCCAGAGGAATTTGCGACCCTGCGCCGATTGATGGAGGCGCGTATGATCAAGGCAGGTCGGCGCGAGTATGTGCAGGTCTTGCGGCTGCTGGAGACGTTTGAGATGGCCGACCTGCATGCCGCCGTGAAGACGGCCCTGCGTATGGGGGCCATCGGCTTCGACGCCGTCAAGCACCTGGTGCTGTGTCAGGTCGAGAAGCGACCTCCGAAGCTCGATCTCGACGTCTATCCCTACCTGCCGCGGGCCGAGGTCGGAAAGACCTCGGCGGCCAGCTACATGTGCCTGATCTCGGAGGAGGCCCGATGACCGACGCGCCTGACCTCCTGCTCGCCCATCATCTGAAGACGCTGAAGCTGCCGACCTTCCTGAGGGAATACGACAAGCTCGCGCGCCAGTGCGCCGCGGAGGGGCAGGACCACGTTCGCTTCCTGGCCCGGCTGGTGGAGCTCGAACTGATCGACCGCGAACGGCGGATGGTCGAGCGCCGCATCAAGGCGGCGAAGTTCCCGGCAACCAAGAGCCTCGACAGCTTCGACTTCAAGGCGATCCCCAGGCTCAACAAGATGCAGGTGCTGGAACTCGCCCGCGGGGAATGGATCGATCGGCGCGAGAATGTCATCGCCCTCGGCCCGAGCGGCACCGGCAAGACCCATATCGCTCTGGGTCTGGGGCTGGCAGCCTGCCAGAAGGGCCTTTCCGTCGGCTTCACCACCGCCGCCGCATTGGTCCATGAGTTGATGGAGGCCCGCGACGAGCGCCGCCTGCTACGCCTGCAAAAACAGATGGTCGGATACAAGCTCCTGATCATCCCCTCTCGGGCCATTGCTGTGCAATGCCCTGCCGGGCAGTGGACGAACTAGGCTTCGTGCCGCTGAGCAAGACCGGCGCCGAGCTGCTGTTCGAACTGATCTCGCAGCGCTACGAGCGGGGCGCCACCATGATCACCAGCAATCTGCCCTTCGACGAATGGACCGAGACCTTCGGCTCCGAGCGCCTGACCGGCGCTCTGCTCGACCGGCTCACCCACCATGTCCACATCCTCGAGATGAACGGCGACAGCTATCGGCTCGCACAGAGCCGCGCGCGCAAGTCCGCCGACACCGCCTGATCCAGCCGATAAAGGCTTGGCCCTCACGGGCCAAGGCGGCCAGTCAACCGCCAGCTATCTGGGAAGCGCGGCTGACTGGCCGCCGCCTCATGGCGCGCGTCGCGCCCAAACCCGAAGTGGCCGGTTATTGCGCCGCCCAATGGCCGGATTTCACTCCGCCGTTGACAAACAATCGCATTGAAGGATCGCACAGACCAACCCGGAAGCGAGAGAAGATCCAAGGCCGTTTCAAATCAGCCCGGCAGGCCCAGAGGTTTCTGAGCGTCCATGATGAAACCGCCACACTGTTCCGCCCCCGCCGCCACAAGATGACCGCCTCCAAATATCGCCACACCCGGACAGCCGCATTTCGCCGTTGGATCGATTGTGTCGCTGCAATGACGGCTTGATCAAATCCTCACGGGCAAAACTGCGGGCACAGGGACTTAACCTGACAATACCCGCCTCAAGCCGAACAAAAAATTGCAACAGAACCTCGGAAAGCCCTTTAGTCGGGATGATGAAATCTGCAGATCATGGCGAACCGCAACGCGATCAGCCTGGTCTGCGCCAAGCCCTAGCATTGCCCCTAGCTGTTTGATCCCACGGTTTGAT
>NZ_AUNB01000076.1 GCF_000714545.1 Thioclava indica | reverse complement strand
TTCGCTTCTTACTAGGTTTGGCGGTGACCTACTCTCCCACGTCTTAAGACGCAGTACCATTGGCGCGACGGCACTTAACGGCCGAGTTCGGGATGGGATCGGGTGTTTTGCTCGTGCTATGACCACCAAACCGAGAAAGAAGCGAAGTCCAAGTCAAGTTTACTGCAGCTTTTGTATTTGATTGGCGAAGTCTTGCTTCTACCGGATCAAATCAAGCCTATCGGGCAATTAGTACCAGTCAACTGAACGCGTTACCGCGCTTACATCTCTGGCCTATCGACGTGGTGGTCTTCCACGGCCCTCAAGGGATACCTAGTTTTGAAGGGGGCTTCCCGCTTAGATGCTTTCAGCGGTTATCCTGTCCGGACATAGCTACCCAGCACTACCGTTGGCACGATAACTGGTCCACCAGTGGTCCGTTCACCCCGGTCCTCTCGTACTAGGGGCAACTCTTCTCAAGTATCCTACACCCACGGCAGATAGGGACCGAACTGTCTCACGACGTTCTAAACCCAGCTCACGTACCTCTTTAAACGGCGAACAGCCGTACCCTTGGGACCTGCTCCAGCCCCAGGATGAGATGAGCCGACATCGAGGTGCCAAACGGTGCCGTCGATATGGACTCTTGGGCACCATCAGCCTGTTATCCCCAGAGTACCTTTTATCCGTTGAGCGATGGCCCTTCCACTCGGGACCACCGGATCACTATGGCCGACTTTCGTCTCTGCTCGACTTGTCAGTCTTGCAGTCAGGCTGGCTTCTGCCATTGCACTCAACGACCGATTTCCGACCGGTCTGAGCCAACCTTCGCGCGCCTCCGTTACACTTTGGGAGGCGACCGCCCCAGTCAAACTACCCACCACGCAGGGTCCCGGATCCGGATAACGGACCGCGGTTAGACATCAAGAGTGCGAAGGGTGGTATCTCAAGGATGGCTCCACCGAGACTGGCGTCCCGATTTCAAAGCCTACCACCTATCCTGCACATCACAATCCTGATGCCAGTGCGAAGCTATAGTAAAGGTTCATGGGGTCTTTCCGTCTAACCGCGGGTAGTGTGCATCTTGACACACAGTTCAATTTCGCTGAGTCCACGTTTGAGACAGCGGGGAGATCGTTACGCCATTCGTGCAGGTCGGAACTTACCCGACAAGGAATTTCGCTACCTTAGGACCGTTATAGTTACGGCCGCCGTTTACTGGGGCTTCAATTCAAGGCTTGCACCTCTCCTTTTAACCTTCCAGCACCGGGCAGGCGTCAGACTGTATACGTCGCCTTACGGCTTCGCACAGCCCTGTGTTTTAAGTAAACAGTCGCCACCCCCTAGTTTGTGCCCCCCACCCACACTTGCGTGCGAATGGGGCCTCCTTCTCGCGAACTTACGGAGGCATTTTGCCGAGTTCCTTAAACGTGGTTCTCTCAAGCGCCTTGGTATTCTCTACCAGTCCACCTGTGTCGGTTTCGGGTACGATCTTAAAGTGGGGCTATTTCCAGGGACCTCTAAGCAGCCCGATCAATCCGTTAAGATCGAACTACCCTCGAGATCCGTCACCACCACATGGCCCAGGAATATTAACCTGGTTCCCATCGACTACGCCTTTCGGCCTCGCCTTAGGGGTCGGCTTACCCTGCTCAGATTAGCTTTAAGCAGGAACCCTTGGACTTTCGGCGACAGGGTCTCTCACCCTGTTTGTCGCTACTCATGTCAACATTCTCACTTCTGATCACTCCACCGGATGCCTTACAGCCCGGCTTCACAGTCAGAACATTGCCTCCAATATCCCCGAAGGGAACAAGGAGGCAGCGTTCTATATCACAGAACGCTCCGCTACCACGCGTATCACTACGCATCCAAAGCTTCGGCTCGTGGCTTGAGCCCCGTTACATCTTCGCCGCAGGACAACTTATCTAGACCAGTGAGCTGTTACGCTATCTTTAAAGGATGGCTGCTTCTAAGCCAACCTCCTGGTTGTTTTGGTCGTCCCACATGCTTTCCCACTTAGCCACGAATTGGGGGCCTTAGCTGTTGGTCAGGGTTGTTTCCCTCTCCACGACGGACGTTAGCACCCGCCGTGTGTCTGCCGATCAGTTCTTCCCGGTATTCGGAGTTTGCTTAGACTCAGTAAGGCTGTGGGCCCCCATCATCCATGCAGTGCTCTACCCCCGGGAGAATACAATCGACGCTCTACCTAAATAGATTTCGCGGAGAACCAGCTATTTCCGAGTTTGATTGGCCTTTCACCCCTAGCCACACGTCATCCCGACCTTTTTCAACAGGTGTGGGTTCGGCCCTCCAGTGCATGTTACTGCACCTTCAGCCTGCACATGGCTAGATCACTCGGTTTCGGGTCTGATCCATCGAACTTAGTCGCCCTTTTAAGACTCGCTTTCGCTACGCCTACACCTAACGGCTTAAGCTTGCTCGATAGACCAAGTCGTTGACCCATTATACAAAAGGTACGCCGTCAGGGCTTATGCCCCTCCGACTGCTTGTAGGCGTCCGGTTTCAGAAACTGTTTCACTCCCCTCGTCGGGGTGCTTTTCACCTTTCCCTCACGGTACTGGTTCGCTATCGGTCAGTAAGGAGTACTTAGCCTTCGAGGGTGGTCCCCCGATCTTCAGACAGAATTTCACGTGTTCCGCCCTACTTAATACGTCCAATCAAACTTCCCATACGGGGCTATCACCCGCTATGGCTGTGCTTTCCAACACATTCTGGTCGTTCTTATGGTTCGGCTGATCCGCGTTCGCTCGCCACTACTAGCGGAGTATCTATTGATTTCCTTTCCTCCGGGTACTTAGATGTTTCAGTTCCCCGGGTTTGCCTTTATAAACCTATGTATTCAGTCTATAAATACCTGGTTCAGACCGTTATAAATTACCTGCTAACAATCCTAGAATTGTTAGTTGATAATTATAACGAACTGTCAGGTGGGTTTCCCCATTCGGAAATTCATGGATCAAAGCTTATTCTCAGCTCCCCATGACTTATCGCAGAGTATCACGTCCTTCATCGCCTCTTACTGCCAAGGCATCCACCAAACGCCCTTCTCGCGCTTGATTTGATCCGGAAGAAGATAGACTTCCTCCGATCAAAAGCATGCAATTAACTACCCGCAACATTCGTCCTTTTTGTCCGTCATCCTTACGGGTGACCTGGACGGAGAATGCTACGTCGTGGATCCGTAGATCCACTTTGGTTAGTGTACTTGACTTGGACAACGTCACATCTTGCAGCCTAAGCTGCCACACCTCTCACACGAGGCGCCTGTGACGCTGATGTTTCATCTCTATATACAATGTCAAAGCGATGATCCGAAGACCTTCGCATCGTCCAGTTGGACGAGAAAGAAGTCAAAGACTGCTTTCTGATCGAACTGATGGGATGTGTTATGTTCGCTTTTAATCCGCTCTCGAGCGTTTTGCGTTGCAAAACCTCTGCCGCTGAGCGTTCCGTCGCCTTTTTGGCTTTGCCAAAAAGTCTTTGGTGGAGCCTAGGAGGATCGAACTCCTGACCTCCTGAATGCAAATCAGGCGCTCTCCCAGCTGAGCTAAGGC
>NZ_AUNB01000075.1 GCF_000714545.1 Thioclava indica | reverse complement strand
GCGCGCGGATGTCTGGATCATCGGTATGCATCCCGGCATCCTGTCGCACATGCCAGTGCCGCGACCTGATTGCCGGCTGGTCTTGACCGGCCCGGGCGTTACCGTGTCGACCAAGGCCGACATGGTATCGGCGATGGATGAAACGGGTGAGCTCGTGATCTGTTATGCCGGTCCGGTTACCGAAGCGCGTGGCATGAGTGTCATTGCAGACTGGGCTGGCAGCTACCAAGGACCGCCTGCGATTCTACACCTCATGGGGCAAGCGGATGAGGCTGGTGCTCGCCTTATCGATGGTGTCGTGGAGCGCGCCGCGCAACGCGGCCTTCGCGTCGTGCGTCACGGATGGGTCGTCCACAGCACCGTTATCGAGATCCTGGGTTCTGGTCACATCGGCATCTGTTTGATCGACCCTGACGTTCTCAACTATCGCTACGCCTACCCGATCAAGGTCGGCGAATACATGAGCCAGGGCGTGATCCCGGTCGCAACGGACGGCCAAGGGGTGCGGAGCTTGATCCGACATGGCGAAAACGGCTTCGTCGCGAGATTCGACAACGTGGCGTTCGCCGCGATCATGACGGAAGCGGTCACCGCCGTGGCTGACGCAGCCAAGCGAAAGACGATCGTTGCAAATGCTGTACAGACCGTTGCGGGACGGCATTGGAACGAGGTCAACGAACGCCTGATCGCGGATCTGAAAACTGCTCTTCTTGTCGAGCCGTAATGCGCGTCGCCAACATCATCGAAGAGGGCAAGGTCGGCGGGCCGCAGGTGCGCATGCTGCGCGTAGCCAAAGCAATGACCGATGTCGAGACACTAATTGTCATGCCAACCTCCAATTCTGACCAATTTCAAGAAATGTGCGACGACTTTGGCGTCTCTTGGCGAGCAGTCCCAATGACTCGGATCACGAAGGAATGGCGCGTGGCGATGGGATATATACTTTTTTCGCCCGTTGAGGTGCTGCGTCTTGTCCGACTCTTCCGGCGGGAACATATCGACCTTGTTCATGCGTCAGGCGGAAGCTGGCAGTATAAGGGAGTGATTGCAGCATTTCTAGCCGGGGTTCCGTCAGTCTGGCATTTGAACGACACTTCAATGCCGCGCCTCTTTCGCCGTATCTTCCGCCTTTTCTCAGCGCTTCCTGCAGGCTTTATCTTCGCATCAGAGCGATCACGCGATTATTATGGGGCAGAGCTAGCCACTCGTCTACAAGCTGTGATTCCCTCAGCTGTGGACTGTGGTCAATTTTCTACCGCCGCCAATCCTGCCGGCGATGAAGAAATCTTGGAAATTCTCCGGCAAGCCCCGGTAATAGGGACTGTGGCCAATGTCAGCCGCGTCAAGGGACTCGAAACCTTGATTCATGCGGCTGCCGAATTACGCCGGACGCACCCCGATGTGCGTGTGCTGATTGTAGGGCCAGTTCACGTAAACCAAGCTCGATATCACGCGGGATTGGTCGCGCTTGCAGATAGCTTAGGTGTTTCCGAAGCCATTGTTTGGGCGGGAGCGCGAACGGATATTAGGCCGTTATTGGCACGGATGGACGTGTATATCTGCAGCTCGCTCGCGGAATCCTCGCCAGTGTCAGTTTGGGAGGCGATGGCAATGGAACGCCCAGTCGTTTCAACCGATGTCGGTGATGTGCCTGCCCATCTCGTTGATGGAGTGTCTGGTTATGTGGTACCAGTGTACGATAATCTAGCGCTAGCAGCGAAAGTGGCTACTCTACTTGACGACCCTAAACTGCGTGCAGATTTCGGCAAAGCTGCCCGAGAAGTGATTTTTGAGAAGTTTGCGCCCGCCCAAATTGCTGAGCAGACCCACGATCTATATCGCCGTATCCTTGAGGCGCGCAGAATGTGAGCAAATGGGGCAAACCACTTGGACGAACACCGCTTGGGCGCCGCTGGAAAAAGACATGCGGTCTTACGCAAAGATTATAGTTTTCCACCTATTGCCACACATTGTGCTGCGCATTTTCGAGATACCGCGCGAGCACGTTGACTGACTTCCAACCGCCTGCACGCATAATTGCCACCGTGTCGTGCCCGCCCTTCAGAAGATCCTGTGCTGCCCCAACGCGCAGGCTGTGACCGCTGAAAGCCGCCGCCTCCCCCTTCGATAGACCTAAGGTGCGGGCCGACGATTTGATTACCGTCTTAACTGTTGTCGTGCTGAGAGAGCGATTGATCGGGATCTCGTGGTAAATCGGACAAAAGAGCCAGTCGATCTTGGGCCCGCGCCAGTCCAGCCAATCATGGATAAGAACTGCGCTTCGTCGCGAACAGAATCCGATGCGTCCACTGCCGAACGGATCTGCCTTCGAGCGGCGGATCAAAACACGAAATGTGCCATCCGCCCGAGGCTTAAGGTCTTCGTTGCGCAGCGCGATAAGTTCGGATCGACGCGTCAGCAGGTCGTATCCCAGCGACAACATCGCTCGATTGCGCAGCCCCCACGGCGTATCGGGTTGGGCGTCGATTGCCGCATCCAGATACTCTGCAGTCATCCCCTTGGCCTGACGTTGACGCGCAAAGCCACCTCGCCGGATCCGGCGCATCGTGAGCTTGACCTCTTCGTCTTCCGTTGGATTACGCAAGCCGAGCAGAGCGTGGATTTTGCGAATTCCGTATAGACGCCGTTCAATCGTAGCGATGGCTTTATCCGCCCCGGCCTCTTCGCTCAAAAAGCGACAAAGCAATTCTGGGGCAATCGGAAACGGTTCAACTCCCATCGCAGCGCACCAATCAACGAGAGCCTGCACGTCAGCATAATAGGCGCGCATCGTCGCGGGCGAGTATGCCCCTTCCAATCGCTTGAATTTTGTTTTCCATTCGCGCATCATAGCTAAAACATCTCCCATTTTGGGTATTTATCTGCTCATTTTGCGCAATTTTAGAGGATTGTCAAGTGTTAACTTCCTGGCAAATCAGAGGCGCACGCGCTTCACTTGGTTGGTCTGCAAACGAACTTGCGGGAAAATGCGGAATATCCCGCAGGACGATTGTAAGCATTGAGAGCGCTGACGGCATTCCAAGCACCGGCACGCATACACTAGCAAAAATTCAAACGGCTCTCGAAGCTGCCGGCATCGAGTTCGTTACCGCATTCGATGGCGCACCGGGCATCTTTTTACGCCAGCCTGAGTGAAGATTAAGAGCGCAGGCCTAGCTGCGAGGAACTCTGCCGAGGTGGTATCAACCGCGCCCCCATTTCGGGCGCAACAAACGCAAATCCGCGATAAAAGGGACTAGCGGGCATTTGACGGCCCCTGATGAGATAGGGCCTCACCTAAACACGAACGCCCGCCCCTGCCCCTCAATCTTCTGATTTGTAGCTATAGCGATAATTCTAGTAATACTGATAATGCCCGCTGTAGCTCCCAGACTCGCTGGCCTTAAATCCGTTGAGCACCGCACCGGTGATCTGCGTGCCAGCAGCCTCAAAGCTCTCCTGAACCGCGCGTAGCGCGCCCTGCATCGTCTTAAGATGGCGCGCGATCGCGATCGTAGCCCCGACCGAACGGCCAATGATCACCGGATCGGTCAGCAATTGCGACGAGGTCGAGCTGT
>NZ_AUNB01000074.1 GCF_000714545.1 Thioclava indica | reverse complement strand
CCTGATCTGCGGCAATGATCGTGTCGACCAAATCGGCAACCTGAGATAGGTCGCGATCGATCTGACCCAATCGGCGTTTGATCTGCTGGGACAGCAAGCGGTGAGTTGTGGCCGCAAGGCGTGCTTTGGCCGCAGTGCGATCCTTGATCAGAGCTTGCCGCGCAGTTGCCAACTGCTTGAGATCATGCAGCGTTTCGCTCTTTGGTTGATCTGCCTTCAACTGTAATAGCGACCCCATTCGAGCCAGCATTTCTGCGTCTACCCGGTCTGTTTTTGCCAGTTGGCCGGCACCTTCGCAAAAGCGCCGTGCCTGGCGTGGATTCACACGTGCAAAACTGATCGCATACTGCGCCAGGCCTGTTTCCACACATCGATGATAGATGCCGGTCGATTCAAAAATGACGCGCGAAACCCCTGCTTTAGCCGCCCATAATGCGAGTGCCTTAACTCCCTTTTTGTCGTTGCCGAACTGCTTGTGCTCCTCCTTGGCAAGCCAATACGCATCCAATTTATCTTTCGAAATATCGATCCCAATGGTATCTTCCATGCGTCTTTTCCTCACCTTGTCTTGTCATGCGGGCCCACAGCCCAAGTATCCGTACAGGTCAGTAGAAAAGACGGAGGTGACCATACTCATGCGCGGTCCACGACGACCAAGAGGGGAACGGTCCGACCTCCGCCGCTGCCCGGCCCCGCAAGCGACTGCCGTGCCGGGCAGCTATTCCAGCTTCACACAGGAACTGCTCAATTCATAAGACAAGAGGGCACGACGGCGATCAGGATGGCCCGGACGCCCCGGTTGCGCAGATCGTTCAGGACCTTGGCCCAGAACTTCGCGCCCTCATTGGCCTGCAACCACAGGCCCGGAACGTGGCGTGTGCCGTCGGGCAGAACCGCGAGGGCCACGAAGACCGCCTTGTTCGAGACCGGCCCGTCGCTGCGGATATTGACCCCGATCGCGTTCATGAAGACGATCGGATAGCAGGGGTCCAGAGGGCGGTTCTGCTAGGCGGTGACCGCCTCCATGACCGCGTCGGTGATCGCGGAAATCAGGCTGGGCGATGCCTCGACGCCATAGATTTCCTCGATAGGCCCGTTCGCCATTGTCGCTCGGACCAATGGCGCGCCAATGGCTCACTCTCGCGGGTCGTCATGCCCCGGGCATACATGCTGATGATCTTGCAATCGAACGCGGGAAAGCGGCGCTGATACTTGGCGATCAGCATCGGATCGAAGGTGGCGTTCCGGTCGCGGGGGATGTTCAGAACGGTAGTGTCGCTGTCGGTGGTCACGGTCTTCTGGCCGCTGCCGTTTCGTCGGTTGGGAGGGCTGGTTGCGGCCCTCAGGCGACTGCACGATGCGCTCTTCGTCGAGTTGGATATCCATCTGCGTGCTTGACGCGCGTTCCGCCAGCGCCTTTGTCAGCTCGCACAGAATGCCGTCCTTGCCAAACAAATCACCAGCCGCGCGGCCTTCCATCAATCGCTTCAGGATATCTTTACCGATGCGCATACGTGGGTTTCCTCTTCGAGCAGTTACCCCGTCAGCGCACAAAATTCAGGAGAGTTCCCCCACTGACGATGCGCCCGATCCTGCGCACGCTGTAGTCATGCTGCGATGCGCCCGCCAATTGCCTGCACAACCACCTGTTTCGCCGCAATTCAGGGGCGCCACCTCACATTCCCGGGCTATTTTCCGCATCATCCGGCTCATCTTTGGCGCCACCATTCATAGCAGCGGCCGCGCGCTTTAACATGCCCGCAAGATTGATGACGAGGCGCTGAACCGGGGTGCGTGACATCGGTGCCGTTTTGATAATTTTCTGGAGGAATTTTGGCGCGCGCTCGAAATTCTCCCAACGATCGCTGTCGAGCAGATCGCCGCTCTCTGCCTGTGCAACGAGGTCGGTGATCGTCTCAAGGGCGCTGTCCATCTCGTTCTCGCGTTCAGACACCGCGCTTTCGCGTTGCGTTAGGGCGGCCTCCTGACGTGCTGCGGCCTCCCGGCGCGCCTCAAGCGCTTCTTGCTCCATTCCAATCTGCTTTGCCTTCTGGCTGTGTGCCTGTTCCTTTTCCTCTAACGCCTGAGACTTTTTGCGATTTGAAAGAACCAAGTCCCGCTGTGCGGCTTCAACCTTCGCGATGTGCTTTGCCTGCGTCTTGCGCAAGCCATATTGCACAGTCGAGAGCCGTTCCTTTCTGGGGCCATGCCGCAGCAGGCCACAGGGTTTTCCAACGGCCTCATAATATCTGTCCTGAAAGGACGTCATCGCGGCCTCGTAGGCCGCTTTGTCTGAGTGTTTCCGTGATTGTGTCTTACGTTCGAGGTGCAGATGCTTATCGTTCTCGCGCTTCCAGGCGTCGAGCGCTTCAGCATTGCGCTGCTCGATCTCGGCGCAGATCTCCTCCCATACAGCGAGCGCCTCAACATATGCCGCTTCGCGTTTGGCCTGTGTCATGCGGTTCTTTGAGGGTTTAGGGCGCTTGGGTTTGGAGGGCCGGGGCTTGAGTTTCGGGCGGGGCAGGGAGGTGATTGTCTGTGCTGGCCCGTGCTCCTCTCTCCACTGTGCGGCCGCGCATTTTCCGACATGAAGCTTGTTTGCGCTTAGTTTCGGATCCGCCATGTTGAGCGCGAGAATGTGGATATGGACGTATTTCTCATCGAGATGTAGCACGGCGGAAAACTCGATGCCCGGTGGCATCCGGGATACGAAATCCTGCACTACCAAGCGCATCCATTTATTCACTTCCGCGCTGTCGTCTTTGGAACATGCGCGATATTCTTCGGATGTCATCGGATGCGAATGGATTTCGGTGTAAAGCGTTGGGGCATCCGATTTGAGACCGCGTTTATAGTGGCCGCCGTTTCTCTGCTGCACGGTCTCCCGGATCGCGGCGCGCCTTGCGTCATGGTGGGCGCGCAGATCGGTCAGAGGGATCGCGCCGGGCCACTTTATCTCGGCGGGGGTGCGTGGCGAGGGCACATGATCACAGTAGCGTGGCTCGCGCAGAGCTTCACCGAATACCTGATTGAGGTCGTTGAAGTGATCGTTCGTGCCGGCCACCTTGGTCGACTTCAGACTGTAGGTCTGGATATGAACGAATTGATAGGCCATGGCGCGGGTTCCTTGCGTGACATGGCAATCCATTTAGAATCGGTTCATGAAAATCCGTAGCGGAAAAATGAATGTCTTGATGTGGGAATGTGGATAACCTAGCGTATTGATAAGGTTGCGAAATTTTATTTCACAAATGGGCCCGCGCAAAGCCAGGCACAGTGACAGACTGTAGGTAGCTGAAGCTACCTGTCTGCCCCTAACGCCGGGGAGGCGCTCCCTCGGCTCGATAACATGCGGTGCATATATATTATCGATCCAACTGCGCGGCTGGCGATGCCAGCCTTGCACAAGCGCCACGCCAGGGCGCGGCGACAAAAAGGCTGATCGCTTTAAACGCGATCACACATGAGCGAAGATATCCGCAACGCCGATGTCGTGTGGCTCGGCGCTCGAACCGTTTGGCCGATCAGCAGGCGCCTTGAGCGCGCAGATCGCGTCGGACGTGACCCCGAAGGATGCCGGGGCCGCGATTGCGGTGCGTCAGGATGAACTGGTCGTCTCTCCTGCACATTCCTTTCCAGCATGTCAGATCTGCCGTGGGGTTGCGTCAAATCTCAAGCCGCGACACGCGCCAGTCGCCGGTGTAGCCACGCCGCAGATGCGCCGCGACGAGCTGGAACCCGCTCTGCGGCCAGTCGCGCGGGGTATCGAGAAGCACCAATTCCGCGATGCCGTATCCGTGCTCGGCCAAATCCCGCAGCCGCGCCTTGGTCGTAATGTTCACGATCGGCACCAGCCAGACGATATGCTCGGAGATTGTCATCGCATGGCGGGTGAAGCTGCGGATCTTCGACCAGGGCGGATTCGTCATGATCCAGTCGACCGGATCACTGCACGCGAGGAAATCCCGATCCAGCGCCAATTCGCACCAAGAGCGTTCAACATGATCGGGAAACTGGTCGTAAAACGCGCCCGCGCCCCGTGCCGGGTCGAGCACATGCCCGGACATCCGGTCTGCGAAATGTGTGATGATCCAGGCCGCCAGATCTGGCTGCGTCATCACCAAGTCGCGGGCGGCGTCGTTCGTTGCCGGGACCAGCCCGGGCCTCCTAGCTGCTGGCTCAGGACGCAGGGCCTGACGGATCCCGAGGGCCAAAAGAACCCGCAGCAACGTCTCAACCCTGCCGGTCAGGTCGCGCTCGAGCGCGATGATCGTTGGCCGTGAGCAGCCGACCTTTTCCGCCAGCGCGCGCTGGCTGAGCCCGCGCATCCGCCGACGTCGCGCAAGGTCCGGCCCGGCATTGATGTCGTGAAACCAAGACCACCGGAGCTGCAAGCAGGGCAGGGCGCGCGACAGCGACCCGATGCTACCCTTGCCCTGTTCGAGGTTGCGCAACGTCGGGATGCTGATCCCCGCCGCGCTAGCCGCGGCTGCTTGGGTCAAGGAAAGGTCGCGGCGACGATCCCGCAGGAGAGGGAGTGTAGGTATGATAAATTATTTTTACATTCTTGGAGAAAGAATAGAAAGATTGCTTTACCTGTGGCGAAGAGAAGTGACGTCGTCAATCGCTGACCTTGCGGGATCAACGCGAAAAGTTGAGACGAGA
>NZ_AUNB01000073.1 GCF_000714545.1 Thioclava indica | reverse complement strand
GCACCATCAAACCGTGGGATCAAACACTTAAGAACTGCCCTTAAATCTCGCGCGTTAGGGCCCCGATAAATTCACTGGTTTTCTGAACGATGAGATCGCGATCATAATCCAGGGTCGCGACGTGAAACGAATTCTCAAGCCAATACAAGGTGACATCCGAGGAACCAACATCACGCATGATGCGCAGCCCGTTCTCGGGCGCGACGACATGGTCAGTGCGGGACTGGAAGATCAGTATCGGCTGTTTGAGATTGGGTAACATCGCGCCTGTCGCGCAGGTCAGGACAAACCGTTCGCGCATCGTCGCATAAGGGATCTTGTCATAACAAATTTCATGCCGGTCGGGATGGCAAATATCGGACCCAATCCCCCGTTGAAATCTGTTGCTCTTATCGCAGAATAGGCCAGCAACTTGTTCCGGCCGATAAAGTCCCGTTGAGCCGTTTATGGTAATGACTTGATCCACCTGATCCGCAAAGCGAATTGCCAGATTGAGAGCAATCGTCCCGCCAAGAGACAGGCCCGCGACAATGATCCTGTCGCAATCGCCAAGTAACATTTCAAGCGCAGCTTCCGCAGAGGCGAGCCAATCCTTGTATCCCGTCTGTTCCAATGCTTCTGGTGTTTCGCCATGGCCGGCAAGCAGTGGCACACTGAGGGTAGCACCTGTGGCATCATGGATTGCACGCCCTACGTAGGCGATGCTTTGCGGCGTGCTGGTGAAACCATGAAGCAGTAGCACGCCCGTGCGGGACCCCTTCAGATAAAAAGGATTGGGATCGGCATCATAATCCATAGAGTCTCACACTGGCATCTGGCTTTAACACCGACATAAGACGCCATGAACGCGGCTACGCTCAAATAGGCTTGTGTGATCGGGTGATCGCAAAATTGGATCACCAGCCGCCCTGTTCTATGTCGGGAAGCTCTCACGAAAGGCCTGAAGCAGTTTGGTGTCAACAACTTTACTCCATGCCATTGCGATTGTCAGTTCCGGGCTCCAGTCCGGCACAGGCAGAATTTTGAGCGCGGCGGGAAGGCTGTCTGCAGCACTGATCGGATAGAAGGTCAAACCGCGCCCATCTGCGACCCGTTGGAAGATCACCTGAACGTCCCACGCTTCATCTATGATCGACGGGGAAAGACCTGCTTGACTAAAAGCGACATCGAGCAAAGTACGATACGAACGCCAGTTTTCCCTAACACCCATGACAAAAGCGCTGTCGCGCAGCATGTCGAGTGACACTGTGTCGATGGCACGAGGCACAACGACTCCAATCTGAGTCGACCATATCGGTTTTTGGGCAACCTCGAGATCATGCACACTACCGTGTGATAGAAGAAAGCCGATGTCGATCTCGCCCGTTTTCAGATTGCGCATCATGGTATCCGTCGACATCACATGCATCTCGACTTGGCATCCCGGGTGACGCTTGTGAAAAATGTCTAGCCCGGCTGAGATCTGGGACGACGACGCCAAGGCGGAATATCCCACGATAATATGCCCTCGTGCTCCGATAGCATTCTGACGAGACGCGCGAATTGTCCTCTCGAATGCGGCGAGTGTTAGGCGCGCATCGTCAAGGAAAACGCGCCCGGCATCGGTGATTTCAAACATCCCTGCGCTACGTAGGAAAATCGGAAAACCAAGATCGGTTTCAGTATCCTGAACCGTCTTGCTGACAGCCGGTTGCGCAATGTTCAAGGCGTCGGCAGCGGCGCGGAAGCCACCTGCATCGGCGACTGCGATCGTGTAACGCAGATGGCGGATGCCGATGCGTGTTGGCCCCATGGAAATCTCCTTCTTGTCGGCTGGACCGATAACGAACTGCGATCACCCGATCAAGCTTTGCTATTTGAATAGGGCATGTCGGTGCTGAATGCTGTGCTAATGCGCACATGATCGTGGGAGAGTGACTGGTGCAAGGAGGATTTATGGATCGTGCATTTCGCAAACTGACCCATGGGCTGATGCTTGTGGGTGGGTTGGGTATTATCGTGATGATGATCAATATAACGCTGGATGTAGTTCTGAAAGTGTTCTGGAATGCGCCGATACAGGGCACAGTGGAGATCTCGTCGTACTATTACATGGTCGCGATCGTCATGCTGCCGATGGCATTGGTCGAATATGACGACGAACAGATCAGCGTGGATCTTCTGTTTAACCATTTTCCTGCATGGCTGAAACGCACCAGTTTGCTGATCACCTTCATTGCAACCGCTGGCATCTTGTCGGTGATGACATGGCGCACTGGTCTGGACGCGGTCCGGGCCTTCAAGGTCGGCGAAGTTGTCATGGGTAGCCGAGAAATCATTGTTTGGCCCGCACGCTGCATGCTTCCGCTTGGCTTTGGTTTAGCGGCTGTCGCTGCGGTGTTGCGCGCCGTCATGCTGTTGCAAGGCAAACCTGTCACGAAATTACATGAAACGGATTCCGCAGCATGAGTATGTTGGCTATCGGTTGGATCGGCGTTGGTAGCCTTTTCGGACTTCTCGCTCTGCGCATGTCCATCGGCATCGCTCTGATGATCGTCTCGTTCGTCGGGATCTCTGCCATGCTGAATATGACAGCGGCATTTGGTATCGTCAGCGCGCTGCCGTTTAGCTTCATCGGCGATTGGTCCCTTACAGCGATCCCGATGTTTCTGCTGATGGGGTTCATTGCCGCGAATACCGGGCTGACCACAGGAGCCTTTGATCTGTTGAAGCTGCTGCTGGCACGCGTGCCCGGCGGTTTGGCCTCGGCCAGCGTGGGGGCGTGCGGTCTGTTCGCAGCGGCCTCCGGTTCGAGTATTGCGACAACCGCCGCGATGTCGCGCATCGCTGTTCCCGAAATGTTACGTGCCAAATATCATCCCTCGCTGGCGACAGGCGTCGTTGCCGCATCAGGGACGCTAGGCTCTTTGATCCCGCCTTCGATCCTGATGGTGCTCTATGGCATCTTCACCGAACAGTCGATCGGCCAGCTCTTCATCGCAGGTGTCGTTCCTGGTGTGATTTCCGCCTTGATCTACATGGGAATGATCACTGTTCGCTGCGCCTTGAAGCCCGATCTCGCGCCACGTAGCGCCGAGGTGTTCGATACACGTCGCTTCTTCAATCTGCTGTGGTCGGTTTGGCCCTTCCCTGTCTTAATCATGGGCGTTTTGGGGGGGATATTTGGCGGCTTCTTTACGCCGACCGAGGCGGGCGGAATGGGGGCAACCCTTGCCATCCTGATCGCAATATTGCGCCGCAGCCTGACTTGGGACGCGATGCGCTCTGCAATTCGGCAAACTGTCGTGGCCACGTCGTCGATCTTCTTTCTCTCGATCGGGGCGATCATGTTTACCCGCTTCATGGGGTTGTCGGGCGTGCCACGCTCGCTGACGGATGCGATGCTGTCGGTTTCGGACAATAAAATCGTGATCATACTTATGGTTGCAGCGCTGTTCGTCATTCTTGGCATGGTGATCGATTCCATTGGCCTAATGCTGCTGACACTGCCTATTTTGCTGCCGGTTTTGGAAGCCGCTGATATCAACCTGATCTGGTTCGGCATCATCGCCATCAAGCTGCTCGAGATAGGCCTGGTGACACCGCCCGTGGGCCTCAACCTCTATGTCTTGCACAGTGCGCTGTCCGGAAGGGTCAAATTGGGAGACATCATTTCGGGCACGACCTGGTTCATTGCGATGGACCTACTGACGCTCATCCTGCTGATCGCATTTCCAGCGCTCAGTCTCTTCTTGCCCGCTTTGATGGCAGGGTGATGCAAATGGCTACTAAACGTTCCAAAGGGAGGAAACTTGTGAACATGACGTCGATAATGAGATCCACGGCAATCGCGCTGGCGATGATGACGACCACAGCGACTGCGGACAACTACAATGCAAACCACTTCTTTGCCGAGCGCCATTCAATGGTGCGCGGACCCTATGTTGAATTTGCGAAAAAGGTTGCAGAAGAGACGAACGGCGAGATCAACTTCACTGTTTTCTCTGCAGGCTCCCTGCTGCCGCCAGCGTCTTCCCTTCAGGGAGTTCGCGATGGCGTTGCTCAAGTCACTTACCACGCTGGAACCTACACGCCGTCCGAACTGCCAATCGATAACCTTATCGGTAACATGGCCTTCTACAATACAGATCCGCTGGTCATGGCCTTTGCGTCGACGGAATTCGGGCTGACCAACCCCGCCCAGTTGGCCGAATGGAAGGCCAATGGCGTGATCTATGGTGGTGGTTATTCGACCTCGCAATATTTCATGCAGTGCAACACGCCGATTCGCACGCTGGAAGACATCAAGGGCAAACGCTTGCGCATGGCCGGTGGCGCATGGTCACGCTTCGCAGAATATGTCGGTGCTGTTCCGGTATCGATGCCTTCAAGCGAGATGTATACCGGACTGGACGCAGGGTCTCTGGATTGTGCAGTGGCGGCCGCTGATGCTTTGGACAGCTTCAGCCTTAAAGATGTCGTCACCGACATGAACACCTTGGCGATTGGCAACTATTACGCTGGTTTCGAATGGGGATATAATGTCGCCTTCTGGCAGTCGATCTCGCCGGAAAACCGCCGCGTTCTGTTTAACGAGATGGCCTACTATCTGGCACAGCACCGCATCGAATTTGACAAAGACGTCGCGAAAGCGGTCACATCGGCCCAAGAAAACGGAATGACCGTCGTCGATCCGGATGAGTCTCTGAAAAACGCGCTGGCAGAATTTGTGGTAGCCGATGAAGCTACTCTGATCGCTACCGCGAAAGAACGCGGGATCGAAGACCCGGAAGCGATTCTGACCTCTTTCAAGGCGATCGTAGACAAATGGGACGGGCTGCTTGCCAATGTGGATACCACCGATGTCGATGCACTTGCGCAGCTCGCACGCTCGGAAATCTATGACCGGATTGATGAGACCACATACGGAGTCTACTGACGCCTAAATGGCTTTCAGAAGGAACGAATAAAGGCGGCTCTCGAGCCGCCTTCTTAAATTGTCCTCTGTCCACGTCGATTTTTCGGCTACGTGATATGGTCGTCCTTTGCCGAAGTGAACAAAACTCGCTAGGAAACAGGGTAACGGGCGGAGGCGATCACTGAGCTGAAGGTAAAGACAGACACTCGATCTCGGTCGAATAGGGAAACCAGCGTTCCGACAATCAGGCGTCTGGACCTACCTTGCTGAAAGGCTCGGCTCCTAATAGAGCTGCTTCAAAAAGGCAAATGCTGCGCTATATACAGATGGCAGCTTTAGGAATGACCGGACGGGCAAGTCGAATGTCCGTTTTCGTCCCCTTTCCGCCCTGCCGCTCTTCGCGGAACGAAAATGCTGCGCGGCGCACGAACGACCAGTTCGAAGAAGCTGCATTGCGGCGCTTGACCATCCGATGAACAGCCGAAGTGGGCCGTGAGCCGTCGAAAAGTAGAATAGCAGCTTGAGGCTTTCTATATCCACTTCTTTTAAGAGCGGTGGTAAATCTCACAGACTCTCAGGGCGGGTTCCCGAGTGAATCCGCCCTGATCTGAAGCACCCGACTGTCGCGCCCAGTTCAAGGGCAGCGGATCAGGCTATCGCCTTTTGCACAGGGCCAAGTCCCTATTTCAGCAGCGCGAGGATCTCTTGCGCGGCGGCGGCGGATGAGGCGGGGTTTTGGCCGGTGACAAGTTTGCCATCACGCAGGACGAAGCTGCTCCAGTCTGCCCCTTTTTCATACTTGCCACCATTTGCCTTTAGCATGTCTTCAACCATGAAAGGCACAACGTCGGTGAGTTGCACGGCCTCTTCTTCAGTGTTGGTAAAGCCCGTCACGCGGCGGCCGGAAACCAGCGGTTTGCCGTCCGTCCCTTGGGTGTGGCGGAACACGGCGGGTGCGTGGCAGACCGCCCCAACAGGCATGTCGGCGGCGGCGAAGGCCTCGATCAGGCGTTTGCTGTCCGCGTCTTCGGCGAGATCCCACAAGGGGCCATGACCGCCCGGATAGAAGATCGCGTCAAACCCGTCTTCGGTCACGTCCGAGAGTCTTAGCGTGTTCGCGAGATGCTTTTGCGCGTCGCTGTCGTCCTTGAAGCGGCGGGTGTCATCGGTCTGTGCATCGGGGTTGTCGCTGGAGGGATCAACCGGCGGTTGGCCGCCTTTGGGCGAGGCCAATGTGATATCGGCGCCTGCATCTTTGAAGACGTAGTAGGGGGCCGCAAATTCTTCCAGCCAGAAGCCGGTTTTTTTGCCCGTGTCCCCAAGCGCGTCATGGGATGTGAGTACCATTAGAATTTTCATGGTCTTGCCTTTCAGTTGCGGCCAACGCGGATGACGCGCTTGCCAAAGTTTTCGCCGTTCAACAGCCCGATGAAGGCTTCGGGCGCATTTTCCAGCCCGTCGATGATCTCTTCGCGGTATTTGATTTTGCCGCTCTCAACCCACGGCCCCATTTCCTTCGCGAAGTCCCCGTAGAGATGCCCGAAATCGTCAAAAATGATGAAGCCTTGCACCTTGATCTTCTTGCGCAGGATCTGTCCCATAAGCCAGTTCATCCGGTCCGGCCCGTCGGGCAGGGTGGTAGCGTTATACTGCGAGATCAATCCGCAGACCGGCACCCGTGCGTTGGGGTTCAACAGCGGGATGATCGCGTCAAGAACCTTGCCGCCGACATTTTCGAAATAGACGTCGATGCCATCGGGGCTGGCCTTGGCAAGCTGTTCGGCAAAGTCATCTGCCTTGTGGTCGATACAGGCGTCAAAGCCCAACTCGTTGACTGCGTAGGCGCATTTATCGGGTCCGCCTGCGATGCCGACCACACGGCAGCCAAGGATCTTGCCGATCTGGCCCACGGTGGCCCCGACCGGGCCGGTTGCAGCCGCCACGGCGATGGTTTCGCCGGGCTTTGGCGCGCCGATCTGTGTGAGGCCGGCCCAAGCGGTAAAGCCGGGCATACCCATGATCCCCAGCGCCCAGGACGGATGCGAAGGGGCTTTGCCCAGATTGGTGACGCCGGCACCATCGCTAACAGCATAATCCTGCCAGCCATTGAAGCTGAGCACATAATCGCCCGGCGTGAACCCGTCGACGTTCGAGGTCACGACCTGTGCCACTGTTCCGCCCGGCATGACCCCGTCAATTTCCACCGGAGCCGCGTAAGAGGGTGCGTCGCTCATACGTCCGCGCATGTAGGGGTCCAGCGACAGAAACTCCGTGCGCAAAAGCATCTGATTGGCGCCCGCAGAGGGCACCTCGCCCTTGACCAGACGGAGTGTGTCCTTGGTCGGCGCGCCTTTGGGGCGCTCCGCCAGCACAAGCTGGCGGTTTACTGTTTCGGTCTGTGTCATGTTCAAAACCTCTTACTCGGCGGCTTCAAGAATGCGGCGGGCATCCTCGGGGGTGATGGCGCTGTGCTCGCCAAGGGCGGTCATGCCGTGCTCTTTGAGCGCTGCAACGATGTGGTCGATATCGGCGCTGGCGACGTTGTAATCGCCAAGGCGGGTTTTGATGCCCATCGATTCAAAGAAGTCGCGCGTCGCCTTGATGGTCGCATCGATCCGCGCATCTTCATCGCCTTCGCGGATATCCCAGACATTGGCGCCGTATTGCAGCAGCTTCTCGCGTTTCGGGACGCGCTGGTCATTCATCAGCGCGGGCAGCACCACGGCCAGCGTGCGGGCGTGATCGGTATCGTTCAGCGCGGTAATCTCATGGCCGATCATATGGCTCGACCAGTCTTGCGGCACACCCGCCCCGATCAGACCGTTCAGCGCCAGTGTTGCCGTCCACATCAGGTTGGCACGGACATCGTAGTCGTTTGGCGTCTCAAGGGCTTTCGGCCCCAGTTCGATCAGGGTGCGCAGCAGCGTTTCGGCAAAACCGTCCTGAACGCGTGCAGCAGACGGATATGTCAGATACTGTTCGATGATATGAACAAAGGCATCCGCAACACCATTGGCGATCTGGCGCGGCGGCAGCGAGTAGGTGACCTCGGGGTCGAGCACCGAAAAGACGGGATAGCAATGCGCGCTCATGAAGGGGAGCTTGGCGCCCTTTTCAGAATTGGTGATCACGGATCCAAAGTTCATTTCTGATCCGGTCGCGGGCAGTGTCAGCACGGTGCCGAATGGCACAGCGTCTTTCACGACCGACCCGTGCGATGTCAGAATGTCCCATGCATCGCCGTCATAAAGAGCAGCTGCCGCGATGAATTTGGTGGCGTCAATGACCGATCCGCCGCCGACAGCAAGAAGAAACGTGATGTCTTCTTTTTCGATAACCTCAACCGCCTTGAGTGCGGTGTCAAAACGCGGGTTCGGCTCGATCCCACCGAATTCGACCAACGTGCGACCCGCAAGCGCCTCGCGCACCTGTGCAAGAACGCCGGTGCGTTCAGCGCTGCCGCCGCCGTAGATGATAAGAACATTTGCATCAGCAGGAACCTGATCCTTCAGGTCCGCGATGCGCCCTTTCCCAAACAGGATATGTGTTGGATTGTGAAAATCGAAATTCTTCATTGTTTCAGACCTCTTCAGTTTCAGTGTGCAGGCGCACGTCGATGTTGTTGCGTGTGGCGTTGGAGTACGGGCAAACTTGATGCGCAGCTTCGACAAGGCGCTTTGCGTCATCGGCCGCCATGCCCGGCAAACGAATGGTGATGTCCAGATCAAGCGCGTAACCACCCTCGGCGCGTTGACCAATGCCGACGTCGATCGTGGTTTTTGCCCCTGTGGCATCAAGTTTGAGCTGCTTGGCCATCAATTCCATTGCGCTGTCGAAACAGGCAGCATAGCCAAGCGCGAACAGCTGTTCAGGGTTCACCCCCGGCTCGCCACTATCCGAGCGGACCATCTGGACCGAAAGGCTTCCGTCGTTCAGGGTGGCGGTGCCGGAGCGCCCTCCGCTTGCGGTTGCGGTGGTTTTGTAGAAAATTTTCATGATTTTCCTTTACGAATAGACCGGTCGTCTTTCGCGGTGGCAAAATTTTTGAGAGTTACGGTGCTGGAACAAGCGCCCTTGTCGCATCCATTGCAGAATTAAGTGCGCCATCACTGTGTGAGATGCTCGCAACGAGGCTGGCCCCAAGCCACATATGATAGATCATTTCCGCCAAGGCTCGGGGATCTTTGAGTGAGGCAATTGTGCCTTCATCTTCCCCCTGTTCAAGAGTCTGCGCCAGATGCGCAATGATGTCGGACACACCTTTTTGCAAGATGCTGCTCATGTTTTCCGATAGGTCAGCAACCTCCGCCGACAGTTTGACGACCAGACACCGATCCTCAAGGTTCGGGCTGAGTTGTTTCTCGCGCCACCCTTCGAAATAGGTCAGGAACCGAGACCGCGCATCCATGTCGGGATGCGTGAGCGACGCATTCAGGCGAAGGCTATACTCTGTCATAAACTCGCTCAACAGCGCACAGCCATAAGCCTCTTTCGAGGCAAAATAATGGTAGAAAGAGCCCTTCGGAATGCCGGCCTCTTTCAAAAGTGTGCTCAGGCCGACACCCGTATAGCCCTGCTTGGCTGTCAGGCGGCGTCCTGTGGTCAATATTTGCGAGCGGGTGTCGTTTTGCTTTTCCATGAACTGCTAGATAGGATTGAATAGACCGGTCGTCTATGGGTGGCGCGCTATTTTCTCATTCACTAATCTGTGAGACAGGAGCGTCTACTCGCGGCGAATGACCTGTGTGGATAGCTTCCGCGCCTCCCGGGGCGATGGTGATGCGGAACTCTGCCGCGAGGCTGACCGCTTCATAGTCCCGTTCGCACGATTGCTGAGTCAATTTCAATAGTAGAGCATCTGCGCAGAACCGATGAAGCGGTCGCCCCTTTGAAATATCTCCGCGCGGCATGCTGAGCTTCTGTGATCTGGATGTCAGCTTTTCAGAACCCTCTCTTCAAGGGTAGCAACCGCAGCGTAGGTTCACTTGCTTCCCACCCCGAAAGATTGCCATCCTCACAATGCGCAGACACCCGGCATTAGAGCGCTTGCAGCGAATTGTGGCTTTGTCCGCAGTGCTGTTATTGACGCCAGCGGAACGCTGCGCTGAATATCAAAGTCCGCTTTGGGGAAGCTGCATCGCAGCGGCGATGGCAACCACGGATGACGGCTTTGGGCCGTCCTTGTCGCGTCTTGTGAGCACGCGACACCATTTTTCTGCACGTGGCCTAATGCAACTCAAGTACTCCGAGATAGCCGTTCATCTCCTTCAGCGGCAATCTCTTCGAAAAGGCCATCGAGAGCTTCAAACAAGTCCCATCGATCAGCCTGCAGCCGGGCCGCAACGCCATCGATAATTTGCAGTTCCAGGTCGGCTTCTCGTGAGCCTTTCCACAATGTGTCAGCAAGCGCGATTAATAGCTCTTCGAACGAAGCACCCATGCTGGCGTATTATGCGTGGCTGCGACAGCACCGAGCAATTTGGGCGCAAACTCCTTATTCAAGAAGTAACTTTTCGCCTGCTGCTTCATGCAGGTTACCACCTCCTTCAAGCTCGTTCGGATGAACGATTATTCCCGCATCATGTACCGCAATGCCGACTTGAACGCAGCGTTTATCGTACTGAACCCCAAGGTCATCAAGCTTTGAGATGATTTCACCACCGACTTCGCCGACTAATTGAAGATGTTTGAACAATCTTTGCGGTGCACCTAATCGTTCGAGCAGGTTGAAAGCGTCTTCCCGAGATTTCAGCAATGCCAGCTCCAAACAGCATATTCAGGAAAAGGACTTAGGCACTCCTTCTGTGGCAGCCAACTCAGCATCAGTCACTCTGGACTCAGGGCCGCCAAATGCCGGTGCAACTTTAACAAGGATAGCATCGCTCCCAGACCTGCCACCAGCAGGGATGAGCCGACCACACCCGATAAAAAA
The DNA here is from genome assembly GCF_000714545.1 of Thioclava indica. Taxonomy (GTDB): domain Bacteria; phylum Pseudomonadota; class Alphaproteobacteria; order Rhodobacterales; family Rhodobacteraceae; genus Thioclava; species Thioclava indica. Next base: position 129,373 of record NZ_AUNB01000073.1, on the reverse strand, counting down.
ATAGGGTGAGGGCGCGGCCCTCCCCCTCGGGCAACCCAATTAGACCGGGCCGGGGCCTCGGCTGCGCCTGTGGGCCGCACCAACCCTGTCGAATTGCATTGCCTCGCCCCCACCCGCGTTCGCCACGTGGCAGATTTGCAGGAACAGGCGGCTTCGCCGTCTGACCTTCAAATCAGCCCTGATTTTCGGAAACGGAAGTCAGATCAACGCAACAGGCCCACAAGCGGCAAGGATACGGGATCAGGTCAGTTTATGACGCAAAGGTCAAAGTCATGTGACGTCTTACAAGAGGGAAATGGTGGACCCGGAGCGATTCGAACGCCCGACCCCTTGATTCGTAGTCAAGTGCTCTATCCAGCTGAGCTACGGGTCCGTGGGGGGCGATTTAGCCCCCGTGGCGGACCATTGCAAGGGCAAAACGCGCCCGATTTCTGAATTTATCCGAGAAAGCCGCTCAGAGTCTTGCAGGCTTAGAGTTCTGCGCTCGTACGCTTGTCCGTCGCGCAGTAGAGCCCCTCGCTTGAGGGCAGGAACAGGCGGAACTCGGTGCCGGTTTCATCGGTGCGCACCAGATCAAGACGGCCGCCATGCCCGCGGATCAGTTCGGCTGCGATTGCCAGACCCAGCCCCGTGCCGCCGCTGCGTGCGCCTCCGGTGAAGGGCTGGAACAGGTGGTCGCGGGCGCGCGCAGGAAGGCCGGGACCGCTATCTTGCACGCGGATCCACCAGCCCTCGGCACTCTCGCCTGCACCGATCTCAATCGTGCCCGGCTTGTTGGTCGCCTCGATGGCCTGACGGGCGTTGCGCACCAGATTGTTGAGCACACGATACAGCTGCTCGCGATCTGCGCGGATCACCAGATTGGGCGGTACATCGGTGACAAATTCCACGACGGTTGTCTCGCCCGGATGATCTTCGTTTTCCAGCACCTCTTGGGCCAGTTCGGCCAGCATAAAGCGCGACAGCGAGGGCGGCGGTTCCTCGGCCTTGCCAAAGGCAAGCGTCGATTCGCACAGGTTGATCGCGCGCCCGATAGAGCCCATCAGCTTGGGCGCGGCGCGCTGCACGCCGGGGTCATCCGAACTTTCCATACGATCCGCGAAAAGCTGCGCCGTGGTCAGGATGTTGCGCAAATCGTGGCTGATCTTGGCCACCGCCTGACCCAACTGAGCAAGACGCTCTTTCTGGCGCAGCGCTGCGGTAAGCTGCTTTTGCATCGACGCCAAAGCCTCTTCGGCGACGCGCAGCTCCTCGACACTGGCTTCGGGCGTGATGATGCGGCGCGTATCCTCGGGGGCCTCGGCATAAGACGCCATATGCGCCACCAGCCGTTTGATCGGCACCACCATCAAGCGGCGGACCAGAAAGAACAGCAGCACCGCCGTAATCACCGAGAACACCGCCGAAATCGACAACAGCCGCAGTCCGTATTCCACCATCGCGATGCGCATCGGTTCAGTGGCGAGTGTGACCTCGATCACGATACCGCCCTGCTGCACCGGTTCACCCAGCACGCGCACGACCTTATTGTCGAAATCAAACAGCGAATGCACCGCATCGCGAATCCGCGTCCATTCCGTCGAATCGCGCAGGTCGTAGGTTTCCGTCACGGGCGAGGGAATTGGCGAGGACAGCACCAGTTGGCGCACCGCATTGCGGCGCAACACCACGTTGAACACCCCGGCATTCGCAAGTAGCTCTTTTTCAAGCTTGGGTTCGATTGTCGTGTCGGTGGTCAGCAGTGCAAGCGAGGCGATCTGCGCGCGCTCAAGCCGTGTGAGGAGATAATCCTCACGGAAATTGGCAAGACCGGGCAACAGGATCAGCGCTTCGGCCAGGACGACGAAAACCGTCGTCAGGATCAGAAACCGCCCCGAAAGAGTGTTCACTGCCATCCGCCTATCATTTGCCACAGCCCGTCACCGAACTGCCTGTTTCTGCCTCTTTACGCCCGACGCGACCCTCGGCGCAACTGTAAGCGATTTGGGGTTAAGATAGGCGGCGGCCCAAAAGGGCAAAACCCCATGATCGGTCACGTTTTTCCGTCACTACCATAAAAAGGCACAAAAATCCGCATCGTCCGAATTGACTCGAGCGGATTGGGTCGCTAGAGACCGGGCTTCGAATGATAGCAGGCCTCGAATCTTGACGTTCAGGGGCCGCAACCGGAGTGACTACGATGAAACGCACGTTCCAGCCGTCGAATCTCGTTCGCGCCCGCCGTCATGGGTTTCGTTCCCGTATGGCGACCAAGGCCGGACGTAAGGTTCTCAACGCCCGTCGCGCCAAGGGCCGCAAGAGTCTCTCGGCCTAAGGCCTGACGACTCTGCAACTGACTTGATGACGCCGCCGGAGGCGCTCGTGACTTACCCTTTGGGTTGGTTTGCGGGTTGCGCCCCGGCGGTTTCTGTTTTTTGCGATGCGTGACGTTTCCTGTTTTGTCCATGAGGGCACTGCCCATGGCCGCGATCCGATCAGATGACCCAGCCCGCCCTGTCGCAACCCTGCGTCAGCGTCCCGATTACCTGCGCGCGGCCAGCGCTCAGCGCAAAGGCATGCCGGGGTTTTTGCTGCAAGCGCGCGCACGCGGCACGGCAGAGCCCGCGCCTGCGCAACTGATCCGCGTCGGTTTCACCTGTTCCAAAAAGCTCGGCAATGCCGTGGCGCGCAACCGTGCCAAGCGGCGTCTGCGCGATATTGCCCGGGCTGTGATTCCCGCTGCGGGCCGTCCGGGGTGGGACTATGTTCTTGTCGGTCGCCCCGACGCCACGGCCACGCGCAATTTTGCGGATTTGAGCGCGGATCTTGAGGCCGCGTTGGCGGTGATCCATGATCTGGAGATCCTGCCCTACCGCCCACGCGGCAAAGGCAAAAAGACCAAAGCGAAAACATGACTCCGCTTGCCCATATCCTTGCGCTGCCTGTGCGCGCCTATCGCCTGCTGCTAAGCCCTTGGGTCGGTCACGGGTGTCGCTACCAACCAACCTGCTCGGCCTATACGCTTGAGGCGCTTGAACGCCACGGCGCGATCAAAGGCAGCTATCTGGGGGCAAAGCGCATCTTAAGCTGCCACCCGTGGGGCGGACATGGCTATGACCCGGTGCCCGGTGCCGATCCCGAGTTTGACGCAGAGCATCGTTGCGATCATGCCCACAAAGACCACCCTGACGCCTGAGGGCGCAGGCAGTCCGGTGTGGTCTCAGATGCGGCGTGAAATAGCTATTCTTCGTGTTATTTAACGCGTCAACTATCCGCTAACGCGTCATCAATCCGAAGCTTGGGCGGTTCTGACGCGGCATTACCCTCGGCGTGACCCTCGCCGTTCAGCGCAAGCCCAGCAAAATCCCAGAGTTTGGGGTCTAGCAAATGCGACGGGCGCGCGTTCATCAGCGCGCGAAACATCACTTGACGACGTCCGGGGCTGTTCTTCTCCCAACCATCGAGGATCTGTTTGACCTGCTGGCGTTGCAGCCCGTCCTGGCTTCCGCAAAGATCGCACGGAATGATCGGATAGTTCATCGCCCGCGCAAATCGCTCGCAATCTTGTTCGGCGACATGGGCAAGCGGGCGGAGCACGAACAAATCACCCTCTTCGTTCACAAGCTTGGGCGGCATCGTTGCAAGCCGCCCGCCGTGAAAGAGGTTCATGAAGAACGTCTCTAATATGTCGTCGCGGTGATGACCAAGCACCACGGCAGTGCAGCCCTCTTCACGCGCGACACGGTACAGATTTCCGCGACGCAGACGCGAGCACAGTGCACAAAATGTCCGCCCCTGCGGCACCTTGTCCATGACGATGGAATAGGTGTCCTGATACTCAATCCGGTGAGGCACCTGCATGCGTTCGAGAAACTCGGGCAGGACGGTCGCCGGAAAGCCCGGCTGCCCCTGATCGAGGTTGCAAGCCAACAGATCGACCGGAAGAAGGCCGCGCCATTTCAGTTCATACAGAACCGCCAGCAAGGTGTAGCTGTCCTTGCCGCCAGACAGGCAGACAAGCCAGCGCGCATTGCGCCCTTGGACCATGCCATATTGATCGACGGCCTCGCGGACTTGGCGAACAATCCGCTTGCGCAGCTTGCGAAATTCCGTCGACTGAGGCGCGCTGTGAAAGAGGGGATGGATATCGTCAGAGTTCTGGTACATGGCCTATGGCATAGGGCAAAGGCTTGGCCGCGAAAAGAGGCTAAGCTCTCGCTGGCGCGCTTCATGATCTGAAAATAAAGCCGGGGCGGTTGCGCAGGCGTGCGCGCTTCGACATGATCGCGCGGATTTCGCAACGGGAGATGGTGATGGCGTTCACATTGGCGACTTGGAATATCAACTCGGTGCGGCTGCGTGAGGGGCTTGTGTGCAAGCTGCTTAGCGAAGAAGCGCCCGATGTGTTGTGCCTGCAAGAATGCAAAAGCCCGGTTGAGAAAATTCCGACAGAGCAGTTCCGCGCCTTGGGTTACACCCACATGGTTGCGCGCGGCCAAAAGGGCTATAACGGCGTGGCGATCCTGTCCAAGCTGCCGATCACCGAGGTCGGGGCGCACGATTTTGCCGATCTCGGCCACGCGCGCCATATTGCGGGGCAATTGGAAAATGGCGTCACGATCCATAATTTCTACGTGCCAGCCGGGGGCGATGTGCCTGACCGGGAGGTGAATGAGAAATTCGGCCAAAAGCTCGATTATCTGACGCAGATGCGCGATCATTTTCGGACCGAGGGTGTGAAAAAGGCGATCCTTGTGGGGGATCTGAATATTGCCCCGCGTGAGGATGACGTCTGGAACCATAAGCAGCTGCTCAAGATCGTGTCGCATACGCCGATCGAGGTCGAACATCTCAATGCTGCGATGGAGGCGGGCGATTGGGTGGATGTGACGCGTCAGGATATTCCCGAAGGCCAGCTTTATTCGTGGTGGAGCTATCGCGCGCGCGACTGGGATGCAGCCGATAAGGGGCGCCGTCTGGATCACGTCTGGGCGACCTCGGATATCGCGGCGGCGGGTCATTCCAGCCGCGTCTTGCGTGCGGCGCGCGGCTGGGAGCAACCCTCGGATCATGCGCCGGTGTTTGCCAGCTTCGATCTTTGACTGGCGCGGGCAGAGCGTGTGGCCAGGTTCAGATTTCGCCCGGCGCTTAGCCCGAAAAGCGCGGCCCAGATTGCGGCCGCCAGCGGTGGCGTAAGCGGACTTGCAAACCAGCTTGCCCCCGCCGCTGCGCCGTAATGTAGCGTGAATTCAAAGGCGAAGATCAGCAAAATCAGGACCAAGAGCATCGGGTCGCCGGGCGTTGTTAATTGTCTTGTGGCGACGTCGATTTTGACGCTCCAGCGGGCCGCGTGCAGCCAGCCCAGCGCAATCCCTACTGCGCCGCCGATGACAGCGAGTATCAGGTCAAATGACGATGCCTGCGGGAAAATTCCGAAAAACCCGTGTAGTCCTAACGCGCCAAAGATGACGGGCATCAGGGCCAGTCGCTCTACCCGGATCGTGCGGGCGTGCAGGCGTTTGACGCCCAGCCACACCAGACCTGCGAACAGAAAATAAACGTATGTGGGAATATGTGACATCTTATCGCCTTGTGTCAGATTGACATGAGCCAAGTTAACGCCAATTTTAACGCCGTAAAGATAGGGGGCGATCACGATGTCGCGCACAGCTAAACACGAGGACACCTATCATCATGGCGATTTGCGCAAAGCACTGTTGGACAGCGCGCGTATATTGCTGGAAGAAGGCGGGCCACCCGCGCTTAGCCTGCGCGAGATTGCCCGCCGCGTCGGGGTGTCGGCCCCTGCCGCCTACCATCATTTCCGCAATCTCGAGGCCATCGCGCAGGCGGTGGCGGAACAGGGGTTTGGCGAGCTCTCAGCCGCGCTGGACAACGCGCGATCGGGGGATGGCGTGAATGCAATGGGAATGGTCTATATCGGTTTTGCGCAGGCCAATCCGGGGCTGTATCGGCTGATGTTTTCCGATGGTCTGGCGGCGAAATCGCAGGCAGGTGCCGCGTTGCGGGCCATGCGCGCGCAGGCGTTTGCGACGTTGCGCACCGCGCTTGAGGCACAGGTGCCACCAGATCAGGCGCGCTCATTGGCGCTGTATTTGTGGTCGGTCACGCATGGCTTGGCGCTGTTGGCGATTGATGGGCAGTTGGGCGGGGCGGAGCAGGCGCAAGGGCAGATTGCACAGGTGCTTGAAGTGACCGGGCGCGCCTTGCCGCCACTCGCGACGTCCTGACGCAGGACATTCGGGGTTTGCGTTTCCACCCGCGCGCGCCATATAAAAACGGAAACTCCGAACCCGATGGTGAGAGACATGCTAGAACTTGGTGCCACGCAAAAATCCGCCCCCGCAGGCGATCTGATCAAGGACGTATCCGAGGCCAATTTCATGGCCGAGGTGGTCGAGAAATCGCAGACCGTGCCGGTCATCGTTGATTTCTGGGCGCCGTGGTGTGGCCCGTGCAAACAGCTTGGCCCAGCGCTTGAGGCAGAGGTGATGGCCGCAAAAGGCGCGGTCGTGATGGCCAAGGTCAATGTCGATGAAAACCAAGGGATTGCGGGTCAGTTGCGCGTGCAATCTATCCCGACGGTTTACGCATTCTGGCAAGGTCAGCCGATTGACGGCTTTCAGGGCGCGTTGCCAGCATCCGAGATTAAGGCGTTCGTCGCCAAGGTGATTGAGGCTGGCGGCGGCGCGGATAATGGTCTTGCGGATGCCGTCGAGGCGGCCGAGGCGATGCTGACCGAGGGCGCGGCAGAGGACGCCGCAGAAACCTTCGCGGCAATCCTGGACGAAGACCCGGAACTGGCCGAGGCGCATAGCGGTTTGATCCGCGCGCGTATCGCCTTGGAGGATCTGGATGGCGCGGGGGCTGCGCTTGCGGGCGTGCCTGCCAAGCTGACGGATGCCGCCCCGATTGAGGCCGCGCGCGCTCAGCTTGATCTGGCAAAACAGGCGCAATCGGCGGGTCCGCTGGACGATCTCAAGGCCAAGGTCGATGCCAACGCGGATGATCTTCAGGCGCGCTTTGACTATGCGCAGGCGCTTTATGCGGCGGGGGATGCTGCGGGCGCGGTCGATCAATTGCTTGATCTGTTCCGTCGCGACCGCGAATGGAATGACGGCGCGGCCAAGACGCAGCTGTTCACCATCTTCGACGCGCTCAAGCCCAATGATCCGGTTGTGCAGTCGGGTCGGCGCCGCTTGTCGTCGATGATATTTGCCTGATCAGTCCGATGACCTATCTCGGGGGAATGATTAAACACGGCGACCTGCCCGACACTCTTCCGCTTTTCCCGCTTCCCGGGGCGCTGCTGCTGCCTCGGGCGCGGCTGCCTTTGCATATCTTCGAGCCGCGCTATTTGCAGATGATCGAGGATTGCATGAAAACGCCACAGCGGCTGATCGGGATGATCCAGCCGCTCAAGGGGCCGGAGGGGCAGAACCACCTCAACGCGATTGGTTGTGCGGGGCGTCTGACCGGATTTTCCGAGACCGAAGACGGGCGTTATATGATCACGCTTGCGGGTGTGTCGCGCTTTCGGTTCCTCAGCGAGAAAGAGGGGTTCACGCCCTATTTGTGTGCCAACATTGATTGGAAGCCCTTCGCGCGCGACCTTGGCCCGGCGGAGCACGATAGCGGCTTTGATCGTGATGCCTTTTTCGATCTGCTCGAGCGCTATTTCGTGGCGCAAGGGTTGGACACCGACTGGGAGTCTTTGCAAGAGGCGGAAGAGGAATTGCTGATCAATTCCCTTGGAATGCTGTTGCCTTTAGAGCCTGAAGATAAGCAGGCGATGCTAGAGGCGCCCTGTCTTTCGACGCGGCGGGAAACCTTAGTGACGCTGCTGGAATACGCGCTGCACGGCGGCAGTGAGGAGAAACTGCAATGAGCGACGCGACCGATAAGCCAAATGCTGAGGCGCAAAACGAACGCGCCAAGCCGTTGTTTGATCGCCACATGCTAGAGGCGTTGGTCTGCCCGCTGACCCATGCAGTTCTGCACTATGATGCCGAGGCGCAGGAGTTGATTTCAAAGCCCGCCCATCTGGCGTTTCCCATTCGCGGCGGTATTCCGATCCTGCTGGAAGACGAAGCGCGTCGCCTTGACGATTAAGCGCGACGATTAGAGCGGTCGACCTTGCAAGAGGCGGGGCAGGGGGCCTGACAGCCCTGCCGCTTGGCGCATGAACCCCTGACGCAGCGCGGGCATAGCCTGCACGATCCCCATGCCAAGATCACGACCCGCACGAAGCAGCGGATTGTTGTTGGAAAACAGCCTGTTGACGCTGTCCATCCCCAGTGCAAGCGTGGTGGCATCGAAACGCCGCCAGCCCTGATAGCGCTCCAACACATCCAGCGCGCCAATGTCTTCGCCACGGCGCACGGCCTCAACCAGCACCTCGGCCAAGGCGGCCACATCCCGCAGCCCGAGGTTCAGCCCTTGGCCTGCAATCGGATGCACGCCATGCGCCGCATCGCCCACCAGTGCGATACGCGGCGCGGCATAGGCGTTGGCGAGCGTCAGGTTCAGCGGATAGCTAAAGCGCGGCCCGGCGAGTTTGATCTCGCCCAGAAAATCCCCGAAACGCGGGCGTAGCACCGCGAGGAAATCGGCGTCATCCAGCGCGGCGATGGCTTGGGCGGTTTCGTCTTTCTCGCTCCAGACGATCGACGAACGGTTGCCTTTGAGCGGCAAAATCGCCAGCGGTCCCGAGGGCATGAAGAACTGATGCGCCACGCCGTTATGAGGCAGCTCATGCTCAATTGCCGCGACGAGGGCGGTCTGACCATAGCCCCAGCCTTCGCGCGTGATGCCCGCACGTTCCGCCACGCCCGAGCGTCGCCCATCGGCCCCGACCAGCAGCTTGGCGCGCAAGCTGCGCCCGTCCGACAGTGTCGCGGCGATCGCGCCCGGCTCGACCGTTTGCTTGGTGACTTGCGTGTCATGGATCAAGGTGATCGCGGGATCGGCCTCCATCGCGTCCAGAAAGGCGCGATACAGATAGCGGTCTTCAAGCATGTAGCCGACCGGCGCCTGATCCAGTTCGCGCGCGTCGAAGTGCAGGAAAAACGGCGCGGCCCCTTCGCCGGCGTGACCATCGCTGGCCTTGACCTCCATCATCGGCTGCGCGGTGTCGGCAATAGCGCCCCAAACCCCAAGCGTAGCCAGCAATTTCTGCGACGCAATCGCAAGCGCATAGGCGCGCCCGTCAAACGTATCGGTGGCGCGTTGGCGCGCGGGAGCGGCATCAACCAGCGTGACGCTGACGCCTGCCGAGGCCAGTGCCAGAGCCAATGCAGGGCCGTTCAGCCCGCCGCCAACGATCAGGACATCGGAATCATATTTCATGCTGCTTACTATGGCGTGCCGAGCGGGATTGTCCATGCGCGCCGGTGTCGCTAGCGTGACGTCAAATAAGTAAGGAGACGGGCATGGAATGGCGGCTGGCAGGTGCGGTGGAACAGGGGCGCGCGATTGCGGCGGGGCAGCTTGATCCGGTGGAGCAGACCGAAGCCTATCTGGATGCCGCGCAGCATTGGGACGACATTTATATCCGCCTTACGCCTCAGCGCGCCCGCGATGAAGCAATGGCCGCCCATCAGCGCGCCAAAGCCAGCCAGCGGCGCGGGGTGCTGGACGGCGTCGCGCTGAGCTGGAAGGACTTGTTCGACAGCGCGGGTGTGGCAACCGAGTCCGGGTCTCGTTTGTTGGCAGGTCGGGTGCCTGATGCAGATGCCGAGGTATTGGCGCAAGCGGGCTTGGGTGGGGCGGTTTGTCTGGGCAAAACCCATATGACCGAGCTGGCTTTTTCCGGCTTGGGCGTGAACCCGATGACCGCCACGCCAGCCAATATTCATAACGCAAAGCTTGCGCCGGGTGGGTCGTCCTCTGGGGCGGCGCTCTCGGTGGCGCGGGGACTGGCGGCGGGTGCGGTTGGCTCGGATACGGGCGGATCGGTGCGTATTCCGGCGGCGTGGAACGATCTGGTGGGCTTCAAAACGACGCATGGCCGGGTGTCGACGCGCGGGGTCGTGCCGCTTTGCCGCAGCTTTGACTCCGTCGGTCCGCTGGCGCGCAATGTCGAGGATTGCGCCCATATCCTTGCGCTTCTTGAGGGGCGCAACGCCCCCGATCTGCGCGACGCAACGCTGACAGGCACGCGCCTTTTGGTGCTCGAAGGGCTGCCGTTTGAGGGGACGCGCGAAAAACCGGTGCAGGGATTTGAGACGGCGGTAGATCGCCTCGCCAAGGCGGGCGCTGTCATTGAACGGCGCGGTCTGTCGATGGTCGCGCCTGCGATGGATCTGTCGGGCATTCTGTTTGCGCCCGAGGCGTATGGCGAGTGGAAACACCTGATCGAGGCCGCGCCCGACAAGATGTATCCGCTGATCTTGGAGCGCTTCCGTAGCGGGCGCGATGTGCTGGCCTCGGATTATGTGGCGGGCTGGCATGCGCTGGCGGGCTATCGCGCGGACTATTTGGCCGCCACGGCGGAATATGACGCCGTGCTCGTGCCCACCGCACCGATTGAGCCCCCCGATGCGCAACGTCTGCTGACCGATAAGGCCTATTTCGAGACGGAAAACCTGCTGGCGCTGCGCAATACGCGGATTGCCAACATTCTGGGTCTTTGCGCGCTGAGCCTGCCAACGGGCGTGGCGTCATGCGGGATTTCGTTGATGGGCGCGCCGATGGCCGAGGACCGCCTGCTGCGTCTTGGGGTGGCTGCAGAATCAGCGCTCGTCTGAAAAGTCACAGTCTTGTGTGTCAAGCCACTTTAAGCGCTGTCTTTTTCTGGACGCGCCCGCTTGGGTTTTGTAACCTGTGTCTCAATACGGGGCGACATAGACTCCGAACCATGAGGCAATGATGGATTTTCCCGAGCGGTTTTCGAACCTGCCCGAATATGCGTTTCCGCGTTTGCGGGGGCTGCTTGATTCGCACGCGCCCGGCGGCGCGACCCTCGCCATGTCCATCGGCGAGCCACGTCATCCTATGCCTGATTTCGTCGGTGAGGTGATCGCGCAAAGCCTTGAAGAGTTTGGGAAATACCCCGCGAATGACGGCACGCCCGAGCTGTTGGACGCGATCTCAAGCTGGCTGAAGCAGCGCTACGATGTCGCGATTGGACCCGAGCGGATCATGGCTCTCAATGGCACGCGCGAAGGGCTTTTCAACGCGGCGATGGCGCTGGCGCCCGAGCTGAAGAACGGCAAACAGCCCGCGATCCTGATCCCGAACCCGTTTTATCAGGTTTACGCGGTGGCGGCGGCTGCGGTCGGCGCAGAGCCGGTTTTCGTGCCCGCAGGCCCCGAAACTGGATTCCTGCCTGATTATGCGGCACTTGCGCCTGAAATTCTGGATCGTGTGAGCGTGGCCTATCTGTGCTCGCCGTCGAACCCGCAGGGGGCTGTGGCCTCGCGCGACTATCTGGCCGATCTGCTGGCGCTCGCCGAAAAGCACGATTTCCGCATCTTCGCGGATGAATGCTATTCCGAGATCTGGCGCGAGGCTGCCCCCGTAGGGGCCGCCCAAGTCGCGGCAGAACAGGGCATCGACCCCGAGCGCGTGGTGATTTTCCACTCGCTCTCGAAACGCTCGAACCTGCCGGGGCTGCGCTCGGGCTTTTTGGCTGCTGGCCCGCAAAGCATCCGGCATCTTCGCCGCTTGCGCGCTTATGCCGGTGCGCCGCTACCCCAGCCTTTGCAGCGTGTCGCCGAACGCGCTTGGGCCGATGAGGCGCATGTGGTCGAAAGTCGGCGGCTATATAACGAGAAATACGATATCGCAGGCGCGGTATTCGCGGGGTTGGACGGGTTCAAGCTGCCCGATGGCGGGTTTTTCCTGTGGCTGCCCGTCAAGGATGGCGAGGCGGCCACGCTGAAACTATGGCAAGAGACCGGAATTCGGGTCTTGCCGGGCGCCTATCTGGCGCGCGACGTAAATGGAGAAAATCCCGGTAAGGGGTTCATACGGGTGGCCTTGGTCGCCCCAAAAGAAGAAACGCAGCGCGGGCTTACTCAGCTACGCGACTGCCTTTACGGTTGAGGACGGTAGGTTATGGCATCTTATCAGGTACGACAGCGCGATCCGCTATTCGATCAGGACACGCAGGCAGTTCTTGAACGGCGCGGCAAAGAGTTGGTGGGGGCCGTTCTGGTTCTGATCGGCGTTCTCGCGGCGATGATGTTGTTTTCCTACGCTCCCGAAGACCCCAGTTGGATGGCGGCCTCGGATCAGCCGGTGCAAAACTGGCTTGGCCGGATCGGGGCGGGCATTGCCTCTCCGCTATTCGTCATTGTGGGGCATGGCGCGTGGCTTCTGCCCGCAGCTTTGCTGGTCTGGGGTGTGCGCTTGATCACCCACCGCGGTGAAGAACGCGCTCTCTCGCGCATGATCTTTTTCCCGATCGCTGTGGCGATGGCCGCTGTTTACGCCGCTCTGCTGGTGCCGGGCGCGCAATGGGGCCAGGCCTTTGGTCTGGGCGGGCATTTTGGCGATATGATCGCAGGCTCGCTGCTCGGGATCGTGCCGGTATCGGGGGCTTTCGGCCTGAAAGTGCTGTCGCTGGTTCTGGCAGCGGCGATGCTGGCGATGGCTGCGTTTGTGCTGGGCTTCACCAAGCCCGAGTTGCGCGCGATTGTGCGGTTCATGTGGTTGGGCACGGTGGCGGTTTATGTCGGCGTGATGAATGTGCTGGGCAAAGGGGCGTCTGCCTCGGTGCAGGGCGCACGTCTGGCAGCCGAACGCGCCCGCGAGCGCAAGGCGCTGGCCGCAGAACGCGCCGCTGAACTAGCCGCTTGGGAAGAGCAACAGGCGTTGGCCGCGGGTCATTGGGCCCCTGAGGTCGAGGCCGTTCGTCCGTCGCTTTTGTCGCGTATTCGCCGCCCCGTTGAACCCGAATATGAAGCCTATGACCCCGCGCCCGAGCTGTTTGAAAGCGAGCCGCATTGGGAAAACCTGCCGCAAGAAGCCCCCAGCGACGACCGTATTCGTGCGCGTATCACGCAGGCCGTGCAAAACCGTAAAGCTGCGGTGGTGACGCCGGACCACGCGCCAGATTACGCCGTAGAATCTGCACCTCGTCTGGCCCATGACATGCCCGAAGCAATGATCGAACCCGAACCCCAAGCGCCTGCTTCGGTTCTGGCAGCTGTGGCAAAACGCCTTGCGCGCGCCCCGCGTCAGCCCCAAGTGAGCCAAGCGCAACCTGCAATGCGTGCCGAGCCGATGCTGCGGGCCGAACCGCCCTTGCACGCCGCGCCGCGCTACATGCCCGGCCACGCGCCCTCGGTTACGGTGACGCGCGAAGCGCCCGCTGAGCAAGGCTACGATTGGACCCATCCCGACTGGACCCCGCCCGAAGAGGACGATGGCGACGTGATGGACCTGCGCACCGATCACTTCTACTCTGGCGATGAGGGGGCCTTTGACGTGGCCACCGGCGAGACGCAATGGGTCGAAGAGCCGATGAGCGATTCTTATGACGCCCATCAGCCCTACGAGTCCGAGGTTCCCGAACTGCCCGCCGCCGCGCGTGGGCTGGATCGCAAGGTCATCAAACAGCCCGAGGCGAAACGCGTCGTGCAGCCGATCAGCAAACCCGCAGCGCCCTCGCGTCGTGCCCTTGAGGAAGCCCAGCCGAAGCTGGCGTTTGAGGCCAAGCCGAGTGCGCCTTATGAAATGCCGCCGCTTTCGCTGCTGACGAACCCAACTTCCATTCAGCGCCACCAACTGTCTGATGAGGCACTGGAAGAAAACGCACGGATGCTGGAATCGGTGCTCGATGATTATGGCGTGAAGGGCGAGATCGTCTCGGTGCGCCCCGGTCCCGTGGTCACGATGTACGAACTTGAACCCGCGCCGGGTCTCAAGGCGAGCCGTGTGATCGGTCTGGCCGATGATATCGCGCGTTCGATGTCAGCACTGTCGGCACGCGTTTCGACAGTGCCGGGGCGCTCTGTGATCGGGATCGAACTGCCCAACGAGCATCGCGAAAAGGTCGTGCTGCGCGAAATCCTGTCCGCGCGCGACTTCGAAGACAAGAATACCAAATTGCCGCTTGCACTGGGCAAGACGATCGGTGGCGAGCCGATTGTCACCAACCTTGCCAAGATGCCCCACCTGCTGATTGCAGGGACCACGGGCTCGGGTAAATCGGTGGCGATCAACACGATGATCCTGTCGCTACTGTATCGGTTGTCGCCCGAGGAATGCCGGTTGATCATGATCGACCCGAAGATGCTGGAACTGTCGGTTTATGACGGCATCCCGCATCTGCTCAGCCCGGTTGTGACCGACCCGAAAAAGGCGGTTGTGGCGCTGAAATGGGTGGTCTCCGAGATGGAGGACCGCTATCGCAAAATGTCTAAAATGGGCGTGCGCAACATCGAGGGCTATAACGGGCGCGTCAAAGAAAGCCTTGAAAAAGGCGAGATGTTCAAGCGCACCGTGCAGACCGGTTTCGATGAGGAAACCGGCGAGCCGATCTTTGAAACCGATGAATATCAGCCCGAATCCTTCCCCTATATCGTCGTAATCGTCGACGAGATGGCCGATCTTATGATGGTCGCAGGCAAGGAAATCGAGGCGTGCATCCAACGTCTTGCGCAGATGGCGCGGGCCTCGGGGATCCACCTGATCATGGCGACGCAGCGCCCCTCGGTCGATGTCATCACCGGCACGATCAAGGCGAACTTCCCGACCCGGATCTCTTTCCAAGTGACATCAAAAATCGACTCGCGCACCATTCTGGGCGAGCAGGGCGCCGAGCAGCTACTGGGCATGGGCGACATGCTGTATATGGCGGGTGGCGGTAAGATCACGCGCTGTCACGGGCCGTTTGTGTCGGATGAAGAGGTTGAGGAAATCGTCAATCATCTCAAGAGCTTCGGTCCGCCGGAATATATGTCGGGCGTGGTCGACGGGCCTGATGATGGCACGGCATCTGAAATCGACGCGGTGCTGGGGCTGAACACGGGCGGCAATACCGGCGGCGAGGATGCGCTTTACGATCAGGCCGTGGCAATCGTGATCAAGGATCGCAAATGCTCGACCTCGTATATCCAGCGCAAATTGGGGATCGGCTATAACAAGGCCGCGAAACTGGTTGAACAGATGGAAGATCAAAGTGTTGTCAGCGCCGCCAACCACGTCGGCAAGCGTGAAATTTTGGTGCCTGAACAGGGATAGGTCTGCGCGTTCAGTGGCGCGAAATCGCTCAATTTTTCGAAAAGCCCCGGCGCAATATCACGCCGGGGCTTTTCCTTTGCGCTAGAGAGCTTAAGTTCAACGGTATGAAACAGATACGCATCCTTTTGGCCGCCGTTTTCACGCTGGCATTCGCGCTTCCGGCTATGGCCGAGAAGCTGTCGCTCAACGCCATTTCGGCCTACCTCAATGGTATAAAAACCGCGTCAGCCGATTTTACGCAGGTCAATTCCGATGGCTCGATTGCCACTGGAAAGCTGTATCTCAAGCGGCCCGGTCAGGCGCGGTTTCAGTATAATTCGGATAAAACACTGGTCTTGGCCACGGCCAACCGGGTGGCGATATTTGATCCGAAATCGAACCAGCCACCGGAACAATACCCGCTGAAAAAGACGCCATTGAACCTGATTTTGGCTAGCAATATTGACCTGAGCCGCAACAAGATGGTGACAAGTTACAGCTCTGATGGGCCCAAAACGCTGGTAACGGCGCAAGATCCGGAGCATCCCGAATATGGCTCGATCCAGCTTGTGTTTACCGCCAAGCCGGTCGAACTGCGCCAATGGGTGATCACCGATCAGGCCGGCGCCAAAACGACGACGATCCTGAATAACCTTCAAAAAGGCGGCGATTATCCCACCTCGCTGTTCTCAATCGATCTGCAGATTGCGCAAGAAAGATGAGCCTTGCGCATCGCTTAGCGACGACAGCTTTCTAGCTGAATCTCATACATCTGCGCGCGGGCCGCGACGCGATTTGCCACTGCCAGAAGCCACGCTTTTGAGCGATGTGTGCCGCGCGAATACCCGCCACGCCCCTCGTGATAAGCGAGGTACTGGTTGCGCGCATCCGATTTGGAAATCCCAAGCTGCTTAGTCGTGCCATCCATGTACCAGCCCATAAAATCGGTGGCGTCGCTGATGCGATTGCGCTTGGCACCAAAGCTGCGGGTGTCTTTGCGATACTCATCCCAAGTCGCGTCAAGCGCCTGACTATACCCGTAAGCCGAGCTTTGACGCCCGATCGGGATAATCCCCAACGCAAAGCGGTTGGGCGTTTTGGCATTGCCGTCGAACTTGCTTTCTTGGTGGATCGTGGCCATCTGCACGGCGACCGGTACGCCCCATCGGGCCTCGGTCCTGCGCATAGCAGAGTAGTATTGCGGCCGTTCACGCACGAGTGCGCAGGCGTCATCAAGGTTACGCGGCGGTTTCGGCGGGCCACCGCACGCGGCAATCACCAACACCAGCCCAAGGGCGAGAATTTTTTTCATCACTGCTCTTCTTTGCTCTAACGGCTTATTTACAGCCATATTAGGCTGTTTTTCCCGTTTCGGAAACCGCAAAGGTTCAGGGATTTGCAAAGACTGTTCGATTCGGCGGCACAGACTGTTTCCGGCAAAAATGCGGCACAAATGTGGACATCATGGGGCTTCACATTTTAGTAATGGAGAAAGAGGGGTCGCAATGCACAGTTCTCAGGCGAAATATCATATCGGTC
The DNA here is from genome assembly GCF_000714545.1 of Thioclava indica. Classification (GTDB taxonomy): domain Bacteria; phylum Pseudomonadota; class Alphaproteobacteria; order Rhodobacterales; family Rhodobacteraceae; genus Thioclava; species Thioclava indica. Next base: position 112,663 of record NZ_AUNB01000073.1, on the reverse strand, counting down.
AGATCGTAAAGCACCGAAAGCACCCCTTCCGGGGTGTGGTGTTTGATGTCGATGCGGTCTTTTCCAATTCGCAGGCGTGGTATGAGGCGATTCCCGAAGACGTGCGCCCAAGCAAAGAACAGCCGTTCTATCATCTGCTCGCCGAGAATGATGACAGCTTTTACGTCGCTTATGTGTCGGAACAAAACCTTATCGCAGATCGCACCGGAGAGCCGGTGAGCCACCCTGACGTGCCGGATTTGTTTGGCGATTTCGACAATGGCACCTATCCGCTACAGTTTCAGCTTAACTGACCTGCGCTATCCCGCCGCGCGTACCAACATCGGCGCAAGCGGCAAGCGGAACGCCAGAAGATTGCGGTTACCATCGCGCGTATAGCCCAGATTGGTTGCTAGATCGCGGATAAGAAACCAGCCAAAACCACCTTCAGGCAGGCTTTCGGGGCTTGGTCTGGAATCTTTGTTATCCGTCTGGGACAGGCAGGTCATGGGCAATGGCACACCATCGTCACTGACAGAGCAACTAAGCCCCTGCGTATCGCGCACCATCGACAACGTAATCGTGCCCACCCCGGTATCTCGGTAGCTATGTTCCACGATGTTGTTCAACACTTCCGCCAGGATCAGTTCCAGCGTGCCCGCCTCATCCGGCGTCATAACCCGCGCGAATCGGGCTAGTGCAGCGCGCAAAGAGCTGCGCACCGAAATTGCGCTGGCTGGAAAGCTTAGGTGAAAAATGCGGGGGGGCGGCGCTGCGTCGGGCCGTGGCGCAGGGCCTTCCCCAGTTGATGTATCACGCATATTTCCGCCCCGAGTTCAGTGCAGTGTCCAGATCGGGATGAATGCGAAACACCGTGTCCATGCGCGTCAGGCGAAACACCTTGTCGACATTCCCGGTCAAGCCGCACAGTTCCAACTGTCGGTGCGGCGCGAGGGATTTCATCACGGCCACCACCGCACCCAGCCCGGAACTGTCCAGAAATTCGATTTTCGACATGTCCAGAATGACCCGAGGCGCGGGTTGCACTGTGACTTCGCGCATCTGCTCTTTAAAGCGGATCGCGATAGCAGCATCGAGGCGTGGCTCATCGACATGGACCACAAGCATGCCATCATAGGCTTCGGAAAAGAGGTTCATCTACGGCTCCCGCAGCAAGATTTCTGAATGCAGGCTAGACGCCAATGCTTACCATTCGGTATCCGTGGGCAGAATTTTGGGAGATGGACATGGAAAATGTGGTGATCGTGGGCGCATCGCGCACACCGATGGGCGGAATGCAGGGCGTTTTTTCCGATGTGAGCGCCTCGGATCTGGGCGGTGTGGCGATTGCGGCGGCGCTTGCGGGTGCAGGCGTGGCGCCGAGTCGCGTTGAAGAACTGCTGATGGGCTGCGTGTTGCCAGCGGGTCAGGGGCAGGCTCCTGCGCGTCAGGCCGGTTTCGCGGCGGGCTTGGGCGAGGAGGTGCCCGCGACCACGCTCAACAAGATGTGCGGCTCGGGGATGAAAGCGACAATGATCGCCTTTGATCAGGTTGCTTTGGGGCATACCGGTGTGATGGTCGCGGGCGGCATGGAAAGCATGACGAACGCCCCCTATCTGCTGTCCAAGATGCGGGGCGGGGCGCGACTGGGCCATGCGCAGGTGATCGATCACATGTTCCTGGACGGGCTGGAGGACGCCTATGACAAGGGCCGTCTGATGGGCACCTTCGCCGAGGATTGCGCGCAGACGTTTCAATTCACCCGCGAGGCACAGGACGATTACGCGCTGGCCTCGCTGTCGCGCGCTTTGGAGGCAGAGGCGTCGGGCGCTTTCGCGGATGAGATCGCAGCCGTGACCGTCAAATCGCGCAAGGGCGACACGGTTGTGGGCACGGATGAGCAGCCCGCTAACGCCCGCCCCGACAAGATCCCGCAGCTCAAGCCCGCCTTTCGCAAGGACGGCACGGTGACGGCGGCGAATTCGTCGTCGATCTCGGATGGCGCGGCGGCGCTGGTGCTGGCCTCGGAACAGGTCGCGCAGGCCGAGGGCCTGACGATCCGCGCGCGCATCCTGGGCCATGCGAGCCACGCCCAAGCGCCTTCCGAGTTCCCGACCGCGCCCGTCCCCGCAATTGAGAAACTGCTGAAAAAATTGGGTTGGTCGGTCGAGGATGTTGACCTTTGGGAGGTGAACGAGGCTTTCGCCGTGGTCCCGATGGCCTTCATGCACAAGCTGGGCGTGCCCCATGACAAGGTGAACGTGAATGGCGGCGCCTGCGCGCTGGGCCACCCGATCGGCGCTTCGGGGGCGCGTATCATCGTGACGTTGCTTAACGCGCTGGAAAAGCGCGGATTGAAACGCGGGATTGCGGCGATTTGTATCGGCGGGGGCGAGGGCACGGCCATCGCGATTGAACGTCCATGAAGGTTGATTACGAAGATTTGGCCAAGCACATCGCGGCACTGACGACAGGCGAGACCGATGAGGTCGCGCTGATGGCGACGCTGGCCTGTGAAATCCATCATAGCGATGATCGCTTTGACTGGACGGGGTTCTACCGTGTGACCGAACCCGAACTGCTGAAAATCGGCCCCTATCAGGGCGGGCATGGCTGTCTGGTGATCCCCTTTGCGCGCGGCGTCTGCGGCGCGGCGGCGCGCACGGGGCAGACGCAGCTTGTGCCCGATGTCGAGGCCTTCCCCGGTCATATTGCTTGCGCCAGTTCCACGCGCTCAGAACTGGTGATCCCGGTGTTTGCACAGCGCGGGGTGATCGGGGTGCTTGATATCGACAGCAATCAGCCCGATGCGTTCACGCAAGAAGATGGAGACGCGCTGGAGGCGATCCTGCGCGATGTGTTTGCCGCGCTCTGACTTGACCGCGCGGGCGCTGCGGTGCATCTCCGCGCGATGAGCTATACTTATGATCCCCCCAAAGACGCCCCGCGCATTCTGCATGCCGATCACGAGGTTCTCGTGGTCGACAAGCAGGCGGGGCTGCTGTCGGTTCCCGGCAAGGGACCGGATAAGGCGGATTGCCTGCTAAGCCGCTTGCGGGCGATCCATCCTCAGGTGCTGCTGGTGCATCGTCTCGATACCGACACGTCCGGCGTGATGGTCTATGCGCTGACGCCGCATGCGCAACGCCATCTCGGGCTGCAATTTGAGAAACGCCAGACCAAGAAGGTCTATCAGGCGCGGCTTTGGGGCGAGTTGGCGCAAAAGGAAGGCACGGTCGATCTGCCGCTTTGCGTCGATTGGCCCAACCGCCCGCGCCAGCATGTCGATTTTGAAAACGGGCGCGCGGCGCAGACCGATTGGCGGGTGATGCGCCATGAAGACGGCACCACGCGCATCCGCCTGATGCCGCTGACCGGGCGCAGTCACCAGTTGCGCGTGCATATGACAGAGCTGGGCCACCCGATTTTAGGTGATCCGCTTTATGCCGAAGGACCGGCGCGTGATTTCCCGCGCCTAATGCTGCATGCGGAATCTTTACGCTTTCGCCACCCCGATGGCGGTGTTCACCTGAGTTTCAGCGCAGAGTGCCCCTTCTGATATTGATACAATCGCGCTCTTTTCCCCGCGCGCGCAGACGGGCATACTCTGGCCAAGTTGAACGCGGAGACCTCCCATGCCCAAAACCCAGCGCCTTGGCGTGAATATCGATCATGTCGCAACGATCCGGAACGCGCGCGGCTCGTCCTATCCCGATCCGCTGCGTGCGGCGCTGATGGCGCAAGAGGCGGGGGCGGATGGCATCACTGCGCATCTGCGCGAAGATCGCCGTCATATTCGCGATGGTGATATCGACTCGCTGATGGCGGGCATCAAGGTGCCGCTGAACTTCGAGATGGCCGCGACGCCTGAAATGCAGACCATCGCGCTGCGCCATATCCCGCACGCCTGCTGCATCGTGCCCGAAAAGCGCCAGGAGGTGACGACCGAAGGCGGCCTTGACGTGGCGGGCGATCTGGCGCGGCTGACCGATTTCGTCGCCCCGCTGGTCGAAGCGGGCATTCGCGTGTCGATGTTCATCGGCCACGATCCCGCGCAAATCGAGGCCTCTGCCAAGATCGGCGCGCAGGTGATCGAACTGCACACGGGCCATTACTGCGACATGCACCATGCGGGCGATTTCGCGGCGCGTGACGTTGAGCTAGAGGCGCTTAAAGCGGGCGCAGCTTATGCCGACAGCCTTGGGCTTGAGGTGCATGCGGGCCACGGGCTGACCTACGACACGGTCGCACCGATTGCCGCGATCAAACAAATCCGCGAGCTCAATATCGGCCACTTCCTGATCGCCGAGGCAATTTTTACCGGCCTCGCCCCCGCAATCGTGCATATGCGCAAGCTGATGGTCACGGCGCGGGGATAAGCTTTCAAACCGAGAAAGGCATTTGAGATGAAAAGATATTACTGGATTTATACCGGCTGGTTCGTCGGTCTTTCTATCGGGCTGCCGATCATTCTTGGGGCTGTGCGGTATTTTTCCGGCGTCGATCTATACACCTCGTTTGTCAGCATCGCGCCCGCCATGTTTGCGGCGCTGGTCGCCGGGATGACTTTCGCCAAAGATCGCGAAACGATGCCGGAGACATCGGAAAGCTGGCAATTTGCGCGCGGCTCGGTGGTGATCGCATTCGTCTTTTCGATCCTGTTCGCAGTCGCGGCTTTTGCCATCTTTCCTGAGATGAAAGACGAACTCCAGAGCCTGTTCGAGCCCACCATTCTTGGCGTGATGGCTGTGGTCTTGGCGGTGCTGTTTGTCGTCATCTTCCTGTTGAACCGCTTCTTTTTCGCGATGGGCGCGAAGAATATTCTCAAGGTCGAGCAACGCAAGAAAGCAAAGGCGGGCTGAATGATCCTTGGCATCGGCACCGATCTGGCCAATATCGAGCGGATCGAGCGCACGCTTGCCCGCTTTGGTGATCGCTTCCGCAATCGGGTGTTTACCGAGGTCGAGCAGCGCAAGGCCGAGCGGCGGCGCGACGTGGCAGGCACCTACGCCAAGCGCTGGGCCGCGAAAGAGGCGTGTTCCAAAGCGTTGGGCACCGGGCTGCGCATGGGGATTTCATGGAAAGACATGGCAGTCACAAATCTGCCAACGGGGCAGCCGGTGATGCATCTGACCGGCTGGGCGGAAGATCGACTTTCGGACATGACGCCAGAGGGTTACGAGGCGCTGGTGCATGTCACATTGACCGATGACCACCCTTGGGCACAGGCCTTTGTGGTGATCGAGGCGCGCAAGCTTTCTTGACTCGGGCGTGAGGCTGGGTAAGGAGGGCGAGAATTCATAAGGGCAGGGCAGATGGCGAAAACGAAAACCGAAGGTGGGATCTGGGAAACCGTAAAGACGATTTTCTGGGCGCTGCTGATCGCAGGCGTGTTTCGCACGCTGTTTTTTCAGCCGTTCTGGATCCCCTCGGGCTCGATGAAAGACACGCTGTTGATTGGCGATTTCCTGTTTGTCAACAAGATGGCTTACGGCTATTCGCGCTATTCCTGCCCGTTCTCGGCCTGCCCGATCACAGGGCGTATTCTTGATCGCGCGCCCACGCGTGGTGATGTCGTGGTGTTCCGCCACCCGACCAAAGATGTCGACTTCATCAAGCGTTTGATCGGGATGCCCGGCGATACCATTCAGGTGACCGATGGGTTGCTGTATATCAACGGCAAGCCGGTCAAAGAGACGCCGGATGGCGATTTCACCGAGGTGATGGCACCGCAAGGCCCGCAGCAATTGATGCCGCGCTGTGCCAACGCGCCCGTGGGCGAGGGTGATACCTGCATCAAACACCGCTATATCGAAACGCTGCCCAATGGCGTGAGCCACGAGATCCTCAAGATCACTGATGGCGGCTATGCCAATAACACCCCGGTCTTCACGGTGCCCGAGGGCGAGTATTTCTTCATGGGCGACAACCGCGACAATTCCGAGGATAGCCGTTTCTCGCAAGCGGTCGGCGGTGTCGGCTATGTGCCCGCAGCCAATCTGGTCGGGCGCGCGGACCGGATCATGTTCTCGTCTGCCGGACGGTCGCTGTTCTACTTCTGGACGTGGCGGTCGGATCGCTTCTTCAAGGCGATCAATTGAAGCTGAGCGCAGAGATCAAGGCCTTTCAGGGCCGGTTGGGGTATACCTTCACCCGGCCCGAAACCTTACTGCGCGCGCTGACGCATTCCTCGATTTCCACGGCCACGCGACCTGACAACCAACGCCTTGAGTTTCTGGGCGACAGGGTGTTGGGGTTGGTCATGTCCGAGGCTCTGTTTCTGGCGGATCGCGCCGCGTCCGAGGGGCAGATGGCGCCGCGTTTCAACGCGTTGGTGCGCAAAGAGGCCTGCGCGGATGTGGCGCGCCAGATTGACCTTGGCGCGGTGCTTAAACTGGGCCGATCCGAGATGATGACCGGCGGGCGTCGCAAGCAGGCCCTGCTGGGCGATGCGATGGAGGCGGTGATTGCCGCCGTCTATCTTGATGCCGGATTTGAGGGCGCGCGTGATTTGATCCTGCGCCTTTGGGGGGAGCGGCTGGATGCTGTCGAAGAAGACGCGCGCGACCCGAAAACCGCCTTGCAGGAATGGGCGCAGGCGCGCGGCCTGACCCCGCCAAAATATGAGATCACGGGCCGCTCCGGCCCCGATCATGCCCCGAAATTTACCATTGAAGCCCTGTTGGACAACGGCGCGCGCGAAACGGCGCAGGCTGGCTCCAAGCGTCAGGGCGAAATGGCCGCTGCCAAGGCGTTGCTGGCGCGGCTGAAGGAGAGCGAATGAGTAACCCGACACGCGCTGGCTTCGTGGCCCTCATCGGAGAGCCCAATGCCGGAAAATCCACCCTGCTGAATGCGATGGTGGGGGCCAAGGTCTCGATCGTGACGCATAAGGTGCAAACCACGCGTGCGCGCATCCGTGGCGTGGCGATGCAGGGTCAAAGCCAGATCGTGTTCGTCGACACGCCCGGTATTTTCCGCCCGCGCCGACGTTTGGACCGCGCGATGGTGCAGGCGGCTTGGGGCGGGGCGGCGGACGCTGATGTCGTGGTGCTGCTGATCGAGGCACATCGCGGCCTGACCGAGGGTGGCAAGGCCATTCTGGAGGCGCTCAAAGAGCGCGAAGGTCTGCGCGTGGCGCTTGCTATCAACAAGATCGACAAGGTCAAATCCGAGGCGCTGCTGGGCCTTGCGGCGCAACTTAACGAGAAATTCGAGTTTGCCAAAACCTTCATGATTTCCGCCGAACGTGGGCATGGCGTGGCCGATCTCAAGGAATGGCTGGCAGGCGAGATGCCCGAGGGGCCGTGGCTGTATCCCGAAGACCAGATTGCCGATCTGCCGCTGCGCATGATCGCTTCGGAAATCACCCGCGAAAAGCTCACGCTGCGGCTACACGAAGAGCTGCCCTACCAGCTCACCGTCGAGACCGAGAATTGGGAAGAGCGCGAAGATGGCTCGGTGCGGATCGATCAGCTGATCTACGTCGCGCGCGATGGCCACAAGGGCATCATCCTTGGCCACAAGGGCGAGACGATCAAGGCGATCTCTAAAGCGGCGCGGATGGAGTTGATCGAATTCCTCGACCGCCCCGTGCATCTGTTCCTGCAAGTCAAGGTGCGCCCGAACTGGCTGGAGGATGCCGAGCGTTATTCGGAAATGGGCCTCGATTTCAAGGACGGCAACTGAGATGGCGGCGCGGCTCACGACCGATCTGTGGGTGCGCGCCTATCTCAAGCGGTTGGAACTGGCCAATATCCCGGGCTATGTGACCGCGCATGGGCAGCAAAGCTCCGGCGCGGTACTGGTGAAATGCGCACGTCTTGACGGCACGGCGCAAAGCTATGAACGACGCATTGATCTGATGACGGGGGCCAGCGCATGGATGCTGCTGCACGATGGTCCCGAGGCCGAGGTGGATGCGAGCATCGCCAAACAACGCAGCTTTGACCCCGACCTCTGGGTGATCGAAATCGAAAGCCGCGACGGGCGCACATTGCTGGATGAAGAGGGGCTTAGCGACTAAGCCGCAGCCCGCCCATCGCACGCCCCAGCGCGACTATTACGAGCCCGCCCAACCAGAACGCGATCACGAACTGCGCGCACCAGATCGCCAGTCCGTTCCAGCCAAGCTGCGTGAGGTTGAGAAAGAAATACGGGTAAAACCCGGTCTCAAGCCCCCTGATTACGGCGTAAACCAAATAGATCGCGGGCCAGATCAACCACAGCCCCGCGTCTCGCCATTGCAACGCACGCTTGGGTGCGAAAAGCAGCCACCAGATCGGCAGCAAGATCGGCGCGGCGGTGTGATAGAGGAAGTTCTCCAACCAATCGAGGCCGTAAAGTTCGGCATTCCCCGCCAGCAGCAGGTGATAGACCGCGCCCACAATAATCATCCACAGCGTCAGGGCCGCCAGAAGTGCTGGCGAAAACAAGCGCTTGCGCCAGAGCATCACGCCAAACAAAATCCCGACCAATGAATTGGTCCAGATCGTGAAGTAGCGCAGCATCAGCCATAAGATCCCCAACGGCACCGCAGCATGGGAATGGGCCGCCATATTCGTGGTGAAGCTTGAGGCGAAGGCAATGACTTCACACAGGAAAATCAGCAATGCGAGGTATTGGGATAAGCGTGTCATGGGCGCAAGCTAGGCCGAACTGCGCCGCGTGCGCAAATCACGAACCCGCTTGCGCCGCAACGTCACGACGCGGATAGTCGCGCGATGGACTGGCAAGATCACGGCACTATTCTGTCTGCGCGCCCGCATGGCGAAAACTCGATGATTGTCGAGCTGTTCACCGCCGATCACGGCCGTCACGCGGGCGTGGTGCGCGGTGGGGCATCACGCAAAATGGTGGGAATATTGCAGCCGGGGAACCGCGTCTCGGCGACGTGGCGGGCGCGGCTTGAGGATCATCTGGGCAGCTTTACCATCGAGCCGCTGCAAAGCCGCACGGTGATCTTGACGGATCGCCTAGCACTGGCGGGGCTGAATGCGACCTGCGCGCTGCTGCGCTTTACCCTGCCCGAACGCGAGGCGCATATGCGTGTTTTCGCATCCTCCGAGGCGCTGTTCGATCTGTTCGTTGAGGGGGGCGATTGGGCCGCCGAGTATTTGCGTTGGGAGATGGGGCTGCTTGAGGAAATGGGCTATGGCCTTGATCTGAGCCAATGCGCGGTGACGGGTTCACGCGACGATCTGGCCTATGTCAGCCCGCGCACGGGGCGGGCTGTCAGCCGTGAGGCGGCAGGCGAATGGGCGCCCAAGCTACTGCATCTGCCGCTGTTCTTGCTAGGGCAGGGACCGGCCACGGGGGCCGAGATTGCCCAAGGGTTGCGGCTGACCGGATTTTTTCTGGGCGAGCGTTTGGCACCCGATCTGGGCAATCGCCCGCTGCCCGAGGCACGCAACCGATTGGTTGATCTATTGGCGCGTCAGGGCTGAGAGCGGTCGTCCAGCACCAGTTGCAACAGCGCCAGATCGAGCCAACGCCCGAACTTCTTACCCACCTGCGGCATCATCCCGACATGGTCAAAGCCAAGCCGCTCATGCAGGCGCACCGATCCGGTATTGGCCGCATCAATCGCCGCGATCATGACGTGAAACCCGGTTTCGCGCGCGCGAATAATCAGCGCCTCCATCATCTGCGCGCCCTTGCCACCGGAGCGGTGATCGCGATGGACGTAAACCGAATGCTCGACGCTTAGATGATAGCCGTCATGGGGGCGAAACGGGCCGAAACTGGCATAGCCCACGGCCTCGCCGTCCTGCTCCCAGACGAGCACCGGATAGCCTGCCGCCTGCCGATCCGCGATCCAGTCGCGGCGGTTCTGCGCGTCGATCTCGATATCGTTCCAGATCGCGGTCGTGTTGCGCACCGCGTCATTGTAGATTTCAGCTATTGCTTCGGCGTCGTCTGGCTTGGCGTCCCGGATCATCTGCGCTCTCCTTGTTCAGGCGCAGATTTGGCGCGCATCGCCGCGGTGTGCAAGCCTCATTTCGCGGCGAGGAAACGCGCGGTGCGGATCACGGCCTCATCGGCGGGGGTGAATTTGACGCCCAGATCATCGGTCGCGGCGGTATGGCTAAGATGCATCTTTTTGCCAATCATCGGCAAGATCAGTGCGATCTGGGCATCAAATAGCGCCAGAAGCTTGAGCACGAATTTCGGTGCCAAGCGTTGCGAGATTTTGCGATCGGGGAAATTGGCCTTAAGGGCTGCCGCGAGATCACGGAAATTGGCGAAGCTCTCGGCGCAGATATAGCGCTTGTTGATCGCGTCGGGGCTATCCAGTGCTGCGATATGACAGGCCGAGACATCGGCGATATCCACCACCGGCAAGTCCAGATCAGGCTGCATCGGATCGCGCCCCGACAGCAGCCGTTCGACCACCGCGACCGAAGATCCGGTGTGCTTATCCATCGGCGTGCCGCAAACCAGACCGGGATTGATCACGCTTAGCAGCATTTCGGGATGGGCTTTGACAAAGTCCCAAGCGGCGCGTTCGGCAAAGATTTTCGAACGCGTATAGGCGCTGCAAGTCGGGGCCTCGGGGTTGGACCAATCGGCCTCGGTCATCGGGTTTGAGGTGACGCCATGCATCACTGCCTCCATCGAGGAGGTCAGCACAACACGCGTCACGCCTGCCTTATGCGCCGCTTTGAGAACGCGTTTGGTGCCCTCAACCGCCGGGCCGATGATCTGGGATTCGTCCTTGGGCTTGCTAAGGGGGAAGGGCGAGGCCGTGTGCATCACGCCATCCACGCCGCCCATCGCTTCGGCCCAGCCGCGATCCGTCATCAGATCGGCCTCGACAAAGCTAAGACGTGCCAGGGCCTCGGGCGGCAACCCCGCAAGTGCCGCGCGTACCTCTTGGCTGCGTCCGGATTTACGTAACGTTCCGCGCACAATATCGCCGCGCGCCAACAGATCATAAGCGATCTTCTTGGCGATGAACCCGGTTATGCCGGTGACGAGGATCGTGCGGGGCATACGGCCCTCCTAACGTGATTGGTTAGGATTGAATTGGGGAGGGCGGGGGTGAAGTCAAGTTCGCCCCGTCGGCAAGGGCGATCACCTGTGGCTGAGATGCCGCCAGTGCAAAGGGCGGTGCCCGTTGGACACCGCCCTCCGCATCAAGTTTCAAGCGCGATCAGCCGAGCAGGCGGCGTGCGATGACCTGCGCCTGAATTTCGGCCGCACCCTCGAAGATATTGAGAATGCGCGCGTCACACAGGATGCGCGAGATTTGATATTCCAGCGCGAACCCGTTGCCGCCATGAATTTGCAGCGCGTTGTCAGCCGCCGCCCATGCGACCCGAGCCCCCAGCAGCTTCGCCATGCCCGCCTCAAGATCGCAGCGGTTGCCGTGATCCTTTTCCCAAGCCGAGAAATAGGTCAACTGACGCGCCATCATCGTTTCGACCGCCATCATCGCCAGTTTGCTGGCAACACGCGGGAACTCGATCAGCGATTTGCCGAATTGCTTGCGATCAATCGCATATTGCATGCCGATTTCCAGCGCCGATTGCGCGACGCCCACGGCGCGCGCTGCGGTCTGGATGCGGGCCGATTCAAACGTCTCCATCAGTTGCTTGAAGCCCTTGCCCTCTTCACCGCCCAGCAGGTTTTCACCCGCCACACGGAAGCCGTCAAAGGCCAGCTCGTATTCTTTCATGCCGCGATAGCCCAGCACCTCAATCTCACCGCCGGTCATGCCGGGCGTCGGGAACGGGGCGTCATCGGTGCCCGGCGTCTTTTCCGCCAGGAACATCGACAGACCTTTGTAATCGCTTGAATCGGGGTTGGTGCGCGCCAGTAGCGTCATCACATGGGTGCGCGCAGCGTGTGTGATCCATGTCTTGTTGCCCGTCACGACCCAATCCTCGCCGTCCTTGACCGCACGGGTGCGCAACGAGCCAAGATCCGATCCGGTATTCGGCTCGGTGAAGACGGCGGTGGACAGGATCTCGCCACTCGCCAGACCGGGCAGCCACTTTTCCTTTTGCGCCTCGGTGCCGCCGCAGATGATCAACTCGGCCGCAATCTCCGAACGCGTGCCAAGCGAGCCAACGCCGATATAACCGCGCGAGAGTTCTTCGGTCACGACTGCCATCGACGCTTTGGACAGGCCCAGCCCGCCATATTCCTCGGGAATGGTCAGGCCGAACACGCCCAGTTCCGCCAGCTCCTCTATTACCGACATCGGGATCAGTTCATCCTTGAGGTGCCATTCATGGGCAAAGGGTTTCACCCGGTCCTCGGCATAGCGGTAGAACTGCTCGCGGATCATTTCTAACTCGTCATCCAGCCCCGATTGACCAAAGATCGAGCGGCCCTGCACGTCTTGGATCAGCGCAACCAGACGCAGGCGTGCCCCGTTGGAGTTGCCCGAGGCGATCAGCGTGGCAGCCGCGTCGGACGGGGTCCACGAGACCTCCATATCGGCCAAGCGCACCATTTCGCCTTGGTTCATCTGGATGCCGCCCGCGATCTGGGCGAGGTATTCGCCAAAACCGATCTGCAGGATCAGTTGTTCTATCTCACCGAACTTGCCCTCATCCGCCAGCCGCTTGGCCCAGCCATGCAGCTGTTTGAGCGATTGCTCATAGGTCGTGAGCCATGCCAGCCCATGGGCCTGATACTGATGCGTTTCCAGCAAGGCGCCGGAAATGCGCCCGTCTTTGGTGGCCTTGGCGCGCAAGGCTTCGGTCGCGTCCGAGACAAGCGCCGCCAGTTCGGGCAAGGTCGCTTCACTCAGCGTTAGAAGGTCATTAAGAATGATCGTCTTCACCATATCGGCCCCGTCATGTGCCATGAATCGGCTCCCTATTCTGCAGTTGCATCGTACATAGGTATTTTGCATCCGCAGCGCAATTAAAATGCGCGAGACGCCACGTTCCGGACCTAAAATGTCGCGTCCGTTTTCGGAGTTTCCAACCTTTCCGTGATTTTACATCGATTTTGGCCTTGGGCTGGCTGCGCCGAGAAATCCCGCTAAAAGCAAGCCAAGCAGGGAGAGAACGATGGCACGGTTAGAGCTTTGGCAGATCGGGGTGGCGCTGGCGGTGACGCTATTTGCGGGCTTCGTCAAAGGCGCGGTCGGATTCGCGATGCCGATGATTATGCTGTCGAGCTTTGCCTCGTTTCTGCCGCCCGAGATCGCGCTGGCGCTGTTGATCCTGCCGACCTTGGTGAGCAACCTGATCCAAGCGTTTCGGCAAGGCGTGGGGGCGGCGTGGGGGTCAATCCGGCGCTATCAGCTTTTCATTGCGATGATCATCATCTTCATCCCGATCAGTGCCAGCTTCGTGCGCATTTTGCCGCAACAAGCGATGTATCTGCTGCTGGGCGTGCCGATTGTCGCCTTTGCGATCTGGCAGCTCTCGGGGCGGCCACTGGTGCTGCCTGTTCATCATCGCAAGCGGACCGAGACGGTTTTGGGCATTATCGGCGGGCTTTATGGCGGGATTTCCGGCATCTGGGGGCCGCCGCTGATCGTGTACCTGCTGTCGATCCACGCGCCCAAGCAGGAGGCCGTGCGCATTCAAGGCGTGGTGTTCATGATCGGCGCGGTGATCCTGACGATATCGCATCTCGCCTCGGGGGTGTTGAACGCGCAAACGGTGCCGCTTTCGGCGCTGATGGTCGTGCCGGCGCTGATCGGGATGCGGCTGGGCTTTGGCGCTCAGGATCGCCTTGATCCGGTGCTGTTTCGCCGTTTGACGCTGATCCTGTTGGGGCTGGCGGGGGCCAATCTGGTGCGTCGCGCCTTGATGGGCTAGCCGGCGACTGGATTAGGCGGCGACTGGACCGCGCCCGTGACGGCGTGCAGTGGCCAAAGTCGTGGCCTCATATCCGCTGGCAATTTTGAGGACAGGCTTGCGGTGCAACGGCAACGCGCCCGCGTGCGCAAGATCGGCCAAAGCGGTTGTCGCCGCTAACAGAGGCTGGCGCGCAAGTCGTCCGATATGCAGGCTTTCCACCTCGCAGCCATCCGCGATCAGCAGGTGGTGTCCGCCCAGCAAAATCCCGTGCCAGCTAAGCAATCCGGGCCGATCGGGTTGCAATGCGGTGCAGCAATCAACAAGATGGCTTGCCTCGATCAGCACCTTTTCCTCGCCCAGAATGTAATCCACCGATGGCCCACCCAGCGCGACACGGTGCTGTGGCAGCAGCCAGAGGTCGCGGGTTGCCCCAAAGACGGGCGCGCGCAGTTGAACGGGGCGCAGATGACCCAGCGCGGGCAGGGTCACGCGCCCGGCCCAGACGACCTTTTGCGGCCCGGCATCGGCTGTAAGAACCTCATCGCCCGCGCAGATATGCGCCGCAGGACGCGGGCCTTGGGGTGTCTCGATTGGCGTCGCGGGGGCAAAGCACGCGCCCGGCCCAAGCGGATGCAAATGATCGCCCAGCGCCAGCCATGACACGCGCGGACCAAGCTTGGCGCGATCATCACCCGCGACCAGCGCCAGCGCCTCGGCACGCGTGGGCGGTAGCGGCGCGTGGCCGGAATGTTGGCGCAGCGTGCCATGATCCAGCGCCTTGAGCGTCAGCAGGCTTTCACGCCCCGGCCCGTCCCAACGCCAGCTTAGACGCATCCGCCCGCCGGTCATGATCTCGGACCGGGCATCCAGCGAAACCGCGTGCACCTGATCGCCGCGCCGCTGCATCAGCGTGATCCGCCCCTGCGCGTCTAGTCCCAGCGAGAGAAACTCGCGCCAACCAGCCGTGCGGTTTTCCAGATGGATCAGCGGCAACGGGCCGCTTTCGCCACGCACCAACGTGAATTCCAGCATCAAAGTGCCTTGCGCCAATATCGGCGGCAAAACGCGATCATCGAAACGGTAATGGCCGCGATGGGGCTCGAACGCGGCAATCCAGCCAGACGCGCGGCTCATGCGGCGCGCCCGTGCAAGAGGCTGGATTCAAAGCTGCGCAAAAGCGGGCGGGCCGGGGGGCCATAGCCAGCGCCCGTCAACGGGCAAAGCTCGGGAAACAGTGTGAGGATCTCGGCTTGCAGAGCGCTTTCCAGCCCCTCCATCGTCATCGGGCCGGGCAGGAAGCTTTCGGTGGCGATGCCTTCGGAGAACACGATGTGATGGCACTCAAAGAGAATATGAACATAGGTCACCATGCCGCCCTCGCAGCGCGTGACCGTGGTGTCGTTCACCAGATTTTTCGCCGCGATCAGCACTTCGGAAGAGTCAAACAACAGCTCTGCCATCGGATCACACACCAAGACACGGTGCTGCGGGGACAACAGCAGATCGCGGCTTGCGCCGAACGTGCCTTTGCGAATGCGGATCGGAGCGAAATTGTCCTTGGCGGGCACGGTCGTTGAACCGCTCCAGATCAGGGGTTGTGCGCCCGCGTCCTGCGTCATTACCAGATCGCCGGGGCGCAGGGCCTCAACCGGGCGCAGGCCCTCGGGGGTGTCGATCAGCGTGCCAGCTACGAAACAGGCCACGTTCAGATCAACCACCCCGACCGAGCTATCACCCGCCGAATTTTCGATCGTATAGGTGAAGGCGGTGTTCTCGATATCGTCGCCGGAATCGATGCTCACCGTGCCATCAGGGTTCAGCGTGATCGACTGCCCCGTCGATAGTGTGACCGTATCCCCTGCGGAAACATCAATCCCGTTGATCTTGGTGATCGTGATCGTGCCCGCAGCGGTGTTCGTGTCGTTCTGCGTCAGATCGAAGTCCTTGATCTTATCCGGCTTGAGTTGCAGGTCATCATCATTCGCGATCAGCGAGGTTTGCGCGCTGTCTGCTGCGATTAAGACGTTGGAGTCATATTGCGTGTCCGACACATCCGCGACGCCGATCTTAAGCGTATTGGGCACGCCCGCATTGACCGGAAAAGTGACCGACATGGTGACGGTAAAGCCGTCCATTTCGGTGTTATAGCTGTCGCCCGTATTGTCGATATACAGGCTGTCATTGGCGCCCCCGTTCACGTTGGACACCGACGTCGAACCATCGCCCACATTCACTGTCGCGGGCGTTCCATTCACCCAGATCCCGAAGAAGTCGTTGAAGCTGGAGTTGATATATTCGGGATATTCTTCGGAGGCGAAAACGAAGGTCAGGGTCATCGTGTCCCCGACAGGCGTGAAATTCACATCGAGGATCGAGGCGTCATAAGTGTTCGTGCCTGCCATCGCGTTGAAATCGCTGTCGCTGGGCCCGTTGGTATCGGTCGAGGTGCTGGTTGAACCGTTCACATCGCCCGAGTTGCGCGTGAAGCTGTCAGCGTAGCCGGTGGACAGGATCACCCCGCTATCAGAGGGCGCAACGCCGGGCGAGATCGTATCCGCG
This sequence comes from Thioclava indica, assembly GCF_000714545.1. Taxonomy (GTDB): domain Bacteria; phylum Pseudomonadota; class Alphaproteobacteria; order Rhodobacterales; family Rhodobacteraceae; genus Thioclava; species Thioclava indica. The sequence goes on along the minus strand of NZ_AUNB01000073.1, from coordinate 96,356 downwards.
TCGCTATAAATAGCCGAGGACCGGGAGTCTCCCGTATAGGTTGCCGAATTCACGGTTACGCCGCTGCCAAAGATGGTTTGCGCCATCTCCATTGCGGTCGCGTTCAGATCATACGTTAACTCTGCCATTTCTGCCCCCGAGCCTCTCGAAGGCAGCGCAACACATTTGCGGTCGTTGCCGCATTTCGCGGTCCGTTTGGCCGCGTTTCAGATGTTGGGCTTTTGCCCTGCTCGTGTTGCCCTGCCTCGGGCTGTTTATATTTTCCTTTATATTGACAGGTTTTATGGCGATTGCGAGCCCCTGCTCACGCGATTGCGAGCAGAGGTGGCGGCGTTGCAACAGCCATTGCCCGCGCCGCGCCTGCGCTTTACTCCTGTGAGCGAAGTGAAAAGGAGCGCAAATGACCATTGATCCCGTAGCCCTTAGCGCCGATCTGATCCGCTGTCCCTCGGTCACCCCCGAGGAGGGCGGCGCGTTGGTGTTGCTGCAATCCCTGCTGGCAGATGCGGGGTTTGAGTGTGCGCGCGTGGATCGCAACGGCACGCCCAACCTGTTTGCGCGTTGGGGCGCAAAGGGGGCTGCGCGCAGTTTCGGGTTCAACGGACATACCGATGTCGTGCCGGTGGGCGATGCGCGGGCGTGGGGTCATGATCCCTTTAGCGGGCAGATCGAAGACGGTGTTCTTTGGGGGCGCGGGGCGCAGGATATGAAATCGGGTGTGGCCGCCTTTGCCGCCGCTGCGGTGGATTTCGTGCGCGAGACCCCGCCCGATGGCGCGGTGATCTTGGCGATCACTGGCGATGAAGAAGGGTCGGGGCGCGATGGCACGCTGGCACTTCTGGACTGGATGGCCACTCAGGGTGAGACGATGTCGGTCTGTCTGGTGGGCGAGCCGACCTGCCCCGAGGTGATGGGCGATATGATAAAAATCGGGCGACGTGGTTCGATGACTTTCTACTTCGAAGCCGAGGGTGTTCAGGGCCATGTCGCCTATCCCCATCGCGCGAAAAACCCGCTGCACGGGCTGGTCGATCTGCTTGGGCAGATGACGCAGAAACCGCTCGACCCCGGCACCGCGCATTTCCAACCCTCCAGCGTGCAGATCACGACGGTCGATTGCGCCAACCCGGCCAATAACGTGATCCCCGCGCGCGCCACAGCTACGGTGAATATCCGTTTTAATGACGCGCATAGCAGCGCATCGCTGATTGACTGGGCGACGGCGCTTGCGCGCAAAATCACCGATCAGTCGGGCGTGACCTTCGCGCTGAACCCGACTGTATCGGGCGAGAGCTTTGTCACGCCCCCCGGTCCCTTTGTCGATCTGGTCGCGAACGCGGTTCAGGCAGAAACGGGCGTCGCGCCTGAACTCTCGACCTCGGGGGGGACTTCGGATGCCCGGTTCGTCAAAGACCACTGCCCGGTGGTGGAATTTGGCCTTGTAGGTGACCGCATGCATCAGGTCGATGAGCGCGTTCCGGTCGAGCAAATCGAAACCCTTAAACGCGTCTATACGCGCATTCTGCAGGATTATTTCGCATGATCATTGAACCCGTTGACGATATTTCCCCCTGTCACGCATTGCGCCGCGCGGTTTTCATCGAGGAACAGGGCATTTCCGAGCCCGAAGAATGGGATGATCTTGATTCGGGAGCGATTCATTTGCTGGCGTATGAAGGGCAAACCCCACTCGGCACGGCGCGGCTGATTATCGCGGGCACAACGGGCAAAATCGGGCGGCTCTGCGTTGCCAAATCCGCGCGCGGCACCGGCCTTGGCGCGGCGCTTGTCACCGAGGCTTGCCTGCGCCTCAAAGCCCGTGGCTGTTCACGCGCCTACCTGTCGGCGCAAACCTATGCGATCCCGTTTTATGAACGCTTGGGCTTCACCGCTTATGGCGAGGATTACGACGACGCGGGCATCCCGCATCGCGATATGGAAAAACCGCTATAGGGTTCTAAACGGCGCGGTCGAGTTTTGTCGTCAGGTGGATCAGGCTTTCTGAATCCCGCACACCTGGAATCTCGCCGATCACATCAAGCACCTTGTCGAGTTGCGGTGTCGAATTGGCCGCGATTTGCAGCATCAGGTCAATGCGCCCCGACGAGGTGACGATCCGCTCAATCTCGGGGAGAGTGCGCAGCTTTTGCAAGATCGCCGCCTGCACCCGCAGATCAATCTCCAGCAAGACAGTGGCGCGCAGACGGGCGGCCTTGGCGGCCTCGCCCAATTTGACCGTGTAGCCTGCGATCACGCCGTTGGTTTCCAGCCGCTCCAGCCGCGCCTGCGCCGTTGATCGCGCCACCCGCAACCGGCGCGCCATCGTCGCCAGCGATATCCGCGCATCGGCCGAAAGCAGGCCGAGAATCTTCTGATCTAGCTCATCCATGGTCATACCTTACAAATTGACCGGCACTTTCGTCATTCTAACCAAGTTTCGCAACATTTTTGTTCTTTCATCTGGTGAAAACGTGTCGCATATCGCGGACTATCGAAAGACAGGAAAAGGGCGGCTCATACGTACCTTGCCTGCGGACTGGTTGAAACGCGTAAGCGCTCTCCCAACCCGCTCGGGGCAAGAGGTGGCTGCCACTCATATGGCAAGGAGCAAGCCGATGGGACTGTCGAAAACGATCTGGGCGAACCCCGTTGAGGTTATCCGCACCAAGCAGCCGGATCATCCGGTTCTGGTGTTTGCGCCGACCGTGTTGCAAGCCACTGCGCGTCGTTTCATGCGCGGCTTTCCGGGTCTGGTGACCTATGCCGTGAAATCCAACCCCGATGAGATGGTTGTCGAAAATCTGGTTGCGGCTGGCATTCGTGGCTTTGATGTCGCCAGCCCCGCCGAGATCGCGATGATCCGTCGGCTCGCACCCTCTGCTGCGCTGCATTACCACAACCCGGTGCGCGGGCGTGACGAGATTGCGTTCGCGGTGAAGATGAATGTGAAAACGTGGTCGGTGGATTCGATCTCGGAGCTGGAAAAGCTGATCGAGATGGTGCCGACCGAGGGCTGCGAGATCTCGGTGCGCTTCAAGCTGCCGGTGTCGGGGGCTGCCTATAACTTTGGCGCGAAATTCGGGGCGACCGCAGAGCTGGCCTCGGTCTTGCTGTCGCGTGCGGCAGCGGCGGGGTTCATTCCTTCGCTGACCTTCCATCCGGGCACGCAATGCACCGATCCGACGGCGTGGGATGCCTATATCCGCGCCGCTGCCGAGATCGCCACGAATGCAGGCGTGCAAATCGCGCGTCTCAATGTCGGGGGCGGGTTCCCGAACCATCGCACGCAGGGTCCGGCACCGATGCTTGAAGATATTTTCGAGCTGATCAAGCGGGTCACGCGCGAGGCATTTGGTGCGGCGCAACCTGCGCTGGTTTGCGAACCCGGTCGTGGTCTGGTCGGTGATGCATTCGTGCATGTCACGCGTGTCAAAGCGGTGCGTGACGGGGCGCATGTGTTCCTCAACGATGGGGTCTATGGCGGGCTCGCAGAACTGCCGCTGATCGGTGTGATCGACCGCGTTCAGGTGATCTCGCCCGAGGGGGAGTATCGTCGCGAAGCGGGCCAGCCGCGTGTCGTCTTCGGTCCGACCTGCGATTCGGTGGACCGTCTGCCCGGCGAAATGGCGCTGCCGATGGATCTGGCCGAGGGTGATTTCGTCGTCTTCCAAGGCATGGGGGCCTATTCCAGTGCGACCAACACGCGGTTCAATGGCTTTGGTCAGCTTGAAGTGGTCACGGCGCTGAGCCTTGATTTCTAGGCTCTGACGGGCGCGTTCCGACAAAGACAATGAAAATTAACGAACCTTGCCTTACACTCAGTCGGGCAAGGTTTTTCATTTGGCTCGGAAGGGGGCGTCGTGCGGGGACTGTTTGACAGGATGATGTCGGTCTTTCGTCGGCACGACAAAGCCCGCCCGGAGGCGCGCACAACCGCGCGTGGGCGTGGATCGGTCGATCATGTCCTGCTGCTGGATGGCACCTTGGGCAGTTTGCGCGCGGACCGGATGACCTCAATCGGGATCATCTACCGGTTTTTGCGCCGCGCTGCGCCGACGGCGTCGGTTTATTACGGCAAGGGGCTGCAATGGCGGGAATGGCATGACACCTCGGACGTGTGGTTCGGTTGGGGGGTGAACCGCCAGATTTTGCGCGCCTATGGTTGGCTCGCGATGCGTTACCGCCCCGGCGACCGGATCTTCCTGATCGGCTATTCGCGCGGAGCGTTTGCGGCGCGCTCGCTGGCGGGGATGATCGAACGGGTTGGCTTGTTACGCGCCGAGGCCGCGATTGAGCGCAACACGAAAACGGCGTGGCGTCACTATGAGGGCGCGCCGCCGCCGCCGATCCTGCAGGGCTTTCGCGACGGGCTGTGTCATCCGTCGGTGCGGCTAGAGATGGTGGGCGCGTTTGATACGGTTTCGGCGCTGGGTGTGCGACTGCCGTTTTTCTGGCTGTTGAATGATCGCCGCGCGCGATTTCACAATGATATTTTGGGGCAAAGCGTGCATCACGGCTATCAGGCGCTGGCGCTGGATGAGACGCGCTCGGTGCTGGAACCCCTGATCTGGGATTGCGAGGGCACGGGCGCTTCGCGGATTGAGCAGGTCTGGTTTCGCGGCTGTCATGGCGATATCGGCGGGCAGCTTGCGCATTTCGAGGACGCGCGCCCGTTGGCCAATATCCCGCTGGTCTGGATGCTGGAAAAGGCCGAGGCGCTGGGCCTGTCACTGCCGCAAGATTGGCAAGAGGCCTTTCCCCGCGATGTCAGCGCGCCCTCGGTTGGCAGTTGGCGCGGCTGGGGGAAGTTTTCCCTGCTGCGCGCGCCGCGAGTCGTTGGGCGCGATCTAAGCGAGCGGCTGCATGAAACCGTGACGTTGCCACCCGCAGAAGGCTGGCGCGCGATTCTGCGGCCGCGGCTTTTGCGACCCGAACTGCACGCGCCTGCGCCGTCAGCTTCCGGGGGTCATCACGAAACAGGTGGTGGTCCCGGTGGCATAGAGCCGCCCGTCCTGCGCGCCCCGGATCTCGCCGCGCGCGACTCCGGTTGAGCGCCCGATGTGATCGAGCGTGCCGATAGCGATGACCTCGGTGCCCGGTTTGATCGCGCGGATCAGGTTGACCTTGAATTCCAACGTGGTCTGGGTCTGACCTTTCTTGAGCCCGGTGATCACCGCGCAGGTCATCGCGGTGTCCAGCACCATCGCATACCAACCGCCGTGAATGCCGCCATAGCCGTTGGTTTGCGGATGAGCGGGTGTGCCGCGCAACTCGACACGGCCTTCCTCGACCTGTGTGATCTTGTAGGCCATCAGTTTCTGCACGGTGGGTGAGGGCACTTCGCCCGCCGCCATCTTACGGATGTAGTCGAGCCCTGAAATATTCAGAACCTCATCGAGCGTAAGAAAATCCTCGGGGCCGTCGGCGTAAATGGGATCGGGCATGGGCGTCTCCTGTTAGATGCGTCACAGGCTAGTGCGAGTTTTGCCAATGCCAAGGAAATGCGTGACTTTCCTTGCGTCACAACGCGCGCGCATGAAAAAGGGGGCGCGCGGCCCCCCCCCGATAGCGATTGTGGCGATACCCTATTAGGCGACGTTTTCGAGAACCGTCTCGGGCGTCACACCCAAAGCATGGCAGACATCGCGCGTCAGCGTCGGGCGGTTGAGCGTGTAGAATTGCAGGTCTTCCACGCCGCCTTCGATCAGCTTGTCGCACAGCTCGGTGCACAGCGCGGTTGCCAGCAACTGTTCGCGATCATCGCGGGTTGCGGCCTCAAACGCCTCTTCGACCCAAGCGGGGATCGAGGTGCCACAGCTTTGGGCGAATTTTTTCGCGCCTTTCCACGACTGGATCGGCAGGATGCCGGGGATGATCTTGGCTTCGATCCCCTCTTTCACGCAGGCATCGCGAAAGCGGAAGAACGTGTCGGCCTCAAAGAAGAACTGCGTGATGGCGCTGGTGGCACCGGCTTCGACCTTGCGCTTGAGCCAGCGCACATCGGCCAGCGAATCCGTGGCCTCGGGGTGGGGTTCGGGATAGGCGCCGCAACGAATGGTGAAGCGGCCATCTTCGGCCAATGCCTCGATCAGTTCGACCGACGAGGCGAACCCATCGGGATGGGGGGTGAAGCCGGCTGAACCCTTGGGCGGATCGCCCCGCAGCGCCACGATTTCGGTGACGCCAACATCGGCATAAGCGTTCACGATCTCCATCGTCTCGGCTTTCGTCGCCTCAACGCAGGTCAGGTGGGCGGCCACATTCAACCCGTAATTTTTGTGAATCGCGCCTACCGCTTCATGCGTCAGCTTGCGCGTCGTGCCGCCTGCACCATAGGTGACCGAGACGAATTCGGGCTGAAGCGGAGCCAAAACCTGCGCCGTTTCCCACAGCCGGAAAGACGCATCCAGCGTCTGGGGCGGGAAGAATTCAAAGCTAATTCTCGGCGTGGTCATAACGGCGTTCCTTTTCGTTCGCTCTCTTGTGTCAGATCGTCCCGTGTGAGACAAACTCATAATCTTCACAATTGTTATGAGCCAAGCCACAAGATGCATCTCGAGTTCCGTCACTTGCGCACGATCAAGGCGATTCACGATGCGGGCGGGCTCGCGCGGGCGGCGGATGTGCTGCATATAACACAAAGTGCGCTGTCACACCAAATCAAGGGGCTGGAGGATCAGACCGGCGTTGAACTGTTCGTGCGCCGCTCCAAGCCGCTGAAACTGTCTGCGGCGGGCATGAAGCTGCTGCGACTGGCCGAGCGCGTCCTGCCTGAAATCGCCGCGACCGAGGCTGAATTTGATGCGCTGCGATCGGGGCGCGCGGGGCGCTTGCACATCGCGATTGAATGTCACGCCTGTTTTGACTGGCTCTTTCCGGTGCTGGAAAAATTCCGCCACGCCTGGCCCGAAATCGACGTCGATATCCGCCCCGGACTTGCCTTTAACGCCTTGCCGGCGCTGGCGCGCGAAGAGGTCGATCTCGTGATCTCATCCGATCCCGAAACGATCCCCGGCGTGCAGTTCAACCCGCTGTTTGATTACGCGCCGACACTGGTCGCCCCCGCCAACAGCCCCTTGGCGGCGAAACCCTTTGTCGAGGCGCAGGATTTCGCGGATCAGACGCTGATCACCTATCCGGTGGATCGCGCGCGGATCGACATTTTCACCCAATTGCTGACCCCTGCCAAGATCGAACCCAAGGCGCATCGCAAGGTCGAGCTGACGGCGGTGATCTTGATGCTGGTGGCCTCGGGGCGCGGGGTGTCGGTGCTGCCCGACTGGGTTCTGCGCGAGGTGAAATACCAGCCCGATTACATCACTCGCCCGGTCACCGCGCAGGGGCTGACCAAACGTCTTTACGCGGCAACGCGGATCGAGGAGGCCACGCAGCCGTTTATGGCGCATTTCCTGCGCTTGGCGCGAACAGAGCCAATGAAATTGCAACGTGCCTGAGGGCGAGGGTGCGCAGGCTCTTGGATTCCGCGCACAACCCTTGTAAGGCAGCCGCTTGAAAGCCGAAGGAGCCCCCCGATGCAAGGCAGCGCAAACCTCAACCTGATGATCAAGGCCGCGCGCAAGGCGGGCCGCTCGCTGGTCAAGGATTTCCGCGAGGTAGAGAACCTTCAGGTCTCGTCCAAGGGGCCGGGCGACTTCGTGTCGAAAGCCGACCGCGAGGCAGAAGCGATCATCAAAGAAGACCTGCGCGCCGCACGCCCGTCCTATGGCTGGGTTGGCGAAGAAACCGGCGAGGAAGAGGGCGAAGACCCGACCCGCCGCTGGATTGTAGATCCGCTTGATGGCACGACGAACTTCCTGCACGGCTTGCCCCATTGGGCCGTTTCTATCGCGCTGGAGCACAAGGGCGAAGTGATTGCGGGCGTGGTTTTTGATGCCGCCAAGGACGAGATGTATTACGCCGAAAAAGGTCTTGGTGCGTTTATGAATGAAACGCGCTTGCGCGTTTCGGGGCGTCACAAAATGATCGAGTCGATCTTTGCGACTGGCGTGCCCTTTGGCGGCAAAGCGACCCTGCCTGCCACCTTGCAAGACCTTGCGCGCCTGATGCCACAATGTGCCGGTGTGCGGCGCTGGGGCGCGGCGTCGCTGGACCTCGCCTATGTCGCCTCGGGGCGCTATGAGGGCTATTGGGAGCGTGGTTTGAATTCCTGGGATGTCGCCGCTGGGCTGATTCTGGTGAAAGAGGCGGGCGGCTTTGTGTCGTCGCTGCGCGAGGGCCGCACGATCTTTGAATCGGGCTCGGTGATTTCCGCCAATAACGCGATGTTCGATCCGCTGAAAAAAGTTCTGACGGAAAAAGCCTAAAGTTTTAGACGTTCAATCGTCTCTAGGTTGATTTCCCCCGTTTTGTTCACTCCTTGTTCACTCTCCTATGGCAGCGTGCAAAGGCTGCCAAAGGAGGGACACTGCCATGTTCCAAGATACTTACTGGGCCGATGCCGGCCCACACCAGTCGCATGCAGAATTCGGTGGGGCCTACCCGATCGAAGCCGCGCTGGATGAGTTGCGCCTAGCCTCGCGCGACCTTGCTTTTGCTGAAGCTGCCGAAGTGATCGCGCAAAATCGTATCACCGTCATCGACGGGATGATTGCCGCCTGTGAAACTGATGCCGCGTGTTCTGATGCAAGTGATGCGGCGGCCCTTCGCGATGCCGCAGCAAACCTGCGTGACGAACGGGCGTCTTTGGCCGAAACCCTACCGCTGGAACGCGCATTTCGCGCCGATCAACGCGATCTTGCCTGCGCCCGGATTGCAGCGGTGCAAACACGGCTTCAGGCTTGGATTGATAATCCGGATGCGATTGAGGCCCCGTTTAATCCCAATATCGCCCCTGATGAGGCAATTGCATTGGCGCAAGAGGGGCTGGCCTGCTCGCCTGAGGAAATCGCGATGACCGCGCGGTCAGATGCCCGCGCGCGCCTGTATGAGGTTTCCTCGGGTGAGGCGCTTGATATTTCGCCCGTCGCGCCCGTAAGCAACACGTATTGCGCGGCTTGGGTTGCCGGGCGCTTGGTCGCGCGTGCCCGTGCACGGCGACATTAAGTGGGCAGGGCGGCTCTACGGCAGCGCCGCATCGCGGTTAGGTCGTTTTACGGTGCAGGATGGCAGAGAAGTCTTTTGCAGCAGCCTGAAATCTGGGTCCAATTCGACGTGAGACAAAGAATAGCGCTAAAGGTGTTTCATAGACCTGCCAGACCAACCCCGGGTGATAGTGGCTTGGCAGGCCAAGAAGGAAACGCTCAGCCTCTGACGGGGTGAACATAGATAGCAACTCGCCATACGCGGTTAATCTATGTTAACATCTTGGCGCTCGGAAGCAATTCGGGCTATCTCTAAGGGGCAGAGAATGATTCAAGAGTTCAAGGACTTCATTGCCAAAGGCAATGTAATGGATATGGCGGTCGGCATTATCGTCGGCGCCGCGTTTACCGCAATCGTGACATCGCTGGTGGGGGATCTGATCAACCCGATCATCGGCTTGATCACGGGGGGCGTGGATTTCTCCAACAAATACGCCGTGCTGGCCGGCGAAGTTCCCGCCGGCGCAAGCCTTGCAGCCGCGCGCGATGCCGGGGCTTCGGTCTTTGCTTACGGCTCGTTCATCATGGCCGTCATCAACTTCCTGATCATCGCGTTCGTGGTGTTCATGCTGGTCAAGATGGTGAACCGCGTCAAATCCGCTGCGGAAAAGCCCGACGAAGTTGCGCCCGAAGTGGCAACCGGCCCAAGCGAGCTGGATGTTCTGCTTGAAATTCGCGACTCGTTGAAAAAATAAGTCGGCCAAGTGCTGATTGACTAAGGCCCGGGCAAAGCTCCGGGCCTTTTGTCGTTTTACTGTGCTGCGTGCAGCAGGGTTTCCGTTTTACTGAGCGGCAGGTTCAGCGCCTCTGCCACCGCAGGATAGGTGATCTGGCCGTCATATACGTTCAGCCCGGCAGCAAGATGGGGATCCTCGGCGCAGGCGCGCTCCCAGCCTTTGTCGGCAAGCGCCAGCATGAAGGGTTGGGTCGCGTTTGACAGCGCCAGCGTTGCCGTGCGCGCCACCGCGCCGGGCATATTCGCCACGCAATAATGCACGATGCCGTCGACCTCATAAATCGGATCATCATGCGTGGTCGCGTGCGAGGTTTCCACGCAGCCGCCCTGATCAATCGCCACATCGACAATCGCTGCACCCGGCTTCATCGTTTTCAACATATCGCGCGTCACCAGTTTGGGCGCTGCTGCCCCCGGTATCAGCACCGCACCAATCACCAGATCGGCCCCGGCCACCAGTTCGGCGGTCTCGGCTTTTGAGGAATAGGCCGTGCGGAACATCCCGCCGAACGTGTCGTCGAGATAGCGCAGACGCGGCAAGGAACGGTCCAGCACCGTCACATCCGCCCCCATCCCAGCGGCCACGCGCGCCGCATGCGTGCCAACCACGCCGCCCCCGATCACCACGACTTTGGCTGGGGGCACACCGGGCACGCCGCCCATCAATACGCCACGCCCGCCATTGGCCTTTTGCAATGTCCAAGCGCCCATTTGTGGCGCAAGCCGCCCGGCAACTTCGGACATCGGCGCAAGCAGGGGCAAGGTGCCATCCCGCGCCGTCACGGTTTCATAAGCGATGCAGGTCGCGCCCGATTGCATCAACTCACGCGCTTGGGGTTCGTCAGCGGCCAAATGCAGATAGGTGAACAGGATCTGACCTTTGCGCAGCATCGCGCGCTCGTCCGCTTGCGGCTCTTTGACCTTCACGATCATGTCGGCAGCCTCAAAAACCGCCTTGGCGTTGGATGAAATTTTGGCGCCAACGGCCTCGTAATCAGCATCATCAAAGCCCGCGCCCAGCCCTGCGCCCGCTTCGACAAGCACTTCGTGGCCATGTGCCACGGCTTCATGGGCCGCAGCTGGTGTCAGCCCGACCCGATATTCACGTGTTTTGATTTCACGCACCGTTCCAATTTTCATCGCGTTTCCTCCTCCAATGGTCCTGTAACGCTCGTAAGTCATTATGAGTTTCGTCGCGCGGCAATGGTTTGCCAATAATCGGTTGTCGCTGACGCGCGCCGCCGATATCTTCGGTCAAGACAGCCTAAATCGACAGGAACTTGCATGGATGGCAAATTGGACGCGACAGACCGTCGGTTGTTGACGGTGTTGCAAAAGTCGGGGCGAATCTCGAATGCCGACCTGAGTGAGCGGGTGAATCTCTCGCCCTCGGCCTGTCACCGGCGTGTCCAGCGGCTGGAAGAAGAGGGCTATATCCGCGATTACGTTGCGCTTTTGGATGCGCGTAAGATGGGGCGGACGACGGTCATCTATGTCGAGATCAAGCTGTCAGGACAGGCAGATGAGATCCTTGCCGCCTTTGAGCGCGAGGTGCAGAAAGTGCCCGAAGTTCTTGAGTGTCATTTGATGGCGGGATCTGCGGATTACCTGTTAAAGGTGGTCGCCAAAGACACCGAGGATTTTGCGCGCCTACACCGCGCCAAACTGGCCTGCCTGCCCGGTGTGATGCAGATCCAGTCAAGTTTTTCACTGAAATGTGTGCAATGGACGACCGCGCTGCCGGTTTGATCTAGGCACGCCAGAAGCGTGGTGAAAACAGCACGAGGATTGCCAGCATCCCGATCCGCCCCAGCAGCATCGCCAGCGTCATCAGCCAGGTTGCAGCGTCAGAAAACGCGGCCATCGTGCCACTGCTCGCGCTTAGGGGGCCGACGGCATAGCCGATATTTCCCAGCGCCCCCCAAGTGGCAAAGAGCGCCGAGATGAAATCGGCACCCGTCATGGAGATCGCGACCGAAATCACACCAAGCGCCAGAATATAACCGGTGAAATACAAGATTAGCGAAGACAGCACGTCTTCCTCAAGAACTTTGCCGTAGAGGCGTGGCAAAATCACCCGATGCGGTGCGTGCAACCGGCGCACCGAGGTGCGGATGACCGCCGCCAGCGCCTGCCAACGAAACACCGAAAGCGCGCCGGAACTTGATCCGGTGCAGCCGCCAATCAGCCCCACCCAATAGACCAAAACCAGACCGAAGCTTCCCCAATGGGAGACATCGGATGTGCCAAAACCGGTGCCTGTCATGATCGAGGACAGGTTGAAACTGCTGTCGCGCAACACCTCCTCGAATGACCCCTGTTGATGGGCATAGCGCCAGATCAGCAAGGCCCCCAAAGCAATCGCAAACCAGCGCAGAAAGGCGCGCACTTGGGGGTCGCCCCAAAACGGGCGCAGATTGCCGTGGCCAAGTTGAACGTAGCGAATGAAGGGCAGCGCCGAGGCGAGCATAAAGAGCGTTCCGGCATATTGCGCGGCGGGCGGAAAGCCCGCAAAACTGGAATCGTGGGTGCCAAATCCCCCCGTCGCCAGTGTCGCCATTGCGTAGCAAATCGCGTCGAACAGGCTCATGCCGGTGATGACGTAGCTGAGGGCACAGAGAAAGGTCAGCGAGCAATAGACCCAAAGCAAGGACTTCGCGATGTCACGGGCACGTGGCATCACTTTGCCCAGCGTATCAAAGCCCTCTGTCTGGAAATATCGCATCCCGCCAATGCGCAGCACGGGCAGGAAGATCATCGCGACAAAGGCGATGCCAAGCCCGCCGAACCAGTTCAGCATCGCGCGCCATAACAGGACCGAGCGCGGCAGATCATCGAGATCGGTGAACACCGTATAGCCGGTGGTCGTGATCCCCGAGGCAGCCTCGAAATAGGCCTTGGTAAAGGTGACATGCGGCGCGCCCTCGATAAACGCCAGAGCCGCAAACAGCGGCACGGCCAGCCAGATCCCGGCGGTCAGTAGATAGGCTTGTCGCGTGGTTAGTCCGTCATTGTTTTCACCGCGCGTGGTTATCGCAAGCAGCGTGCCCACCAGCATCGTTTCAATCGCAGCTTCAAGGAATTCCTGCCAATTCGGGTTGGTGTCGTGCAGGTCAATTGCCATTGGTAGCAGCATCGACGCGCCGAGTGCGGCAAGGATGAGACCAAGCAAATGTATGACGGGCCGGACATCGGGCATGTTTGAAAGAGGTTCCAGCCTAAAGAGCCAATGCGTCGTGCGAGGGTAGGCGGTGGGGCGATTTAGGCAAGGTTAAATCGGTGTCGCGGGGTTTAGAAAACCAAAAACCCCCGACGGCGAAGCCACGGGGGTCATCAGCGCGGGCAAGCCCGCCAGCATTTTCAGACGCCTTGAGCGGCGTAAAGACGCTTAGAGCGCGCCTTCGCGCTGAGCCTTCTTGCGTGCCAATTTACGGGCACGACGAACGGCCTCGGCTTTCTCGCGCGCTTTTTTGACGGAGGGCTTCTCGAAATGTTGCTTGAGCTTCATTTCACGAAACACACCCTCGCGCTGAAGTTTTTTCTTCAGAGCACGAAGCGCCTGTTCGACGTTGTTGTCGCGAACGCTGACCTGCATGTGGTGTCACCACCTTCCTAAGTTAGAGTTGCAGTTGCTTGCAGGAGCGCCCCATATAGGGGGGAAAGGCTGGCTTGTCTACTGCCGCCAACGGAGGAAACGCGATGAAAAACGATCATATCGACATAGACCGCGCCCGCGCCGAGCTATTATCCGCGATCAAGCCCCACGTGCCCTTTGATGGCTGGTCCGAGCCCTCGTTTCGCGCTGCGGTGGCGGATCTGGGAATCGATTCGGGGCTGGCGCGCGTGATCTGCCCGCGTGGGGCGGTTGATCTGGCGGTTGAATATCACCGCGCAGGCGATGCGCTGATGCTGGAAAAGGTGGCCAAGGCAGACCTGTCGGGGATGAAATTTCGCGACCGGATCGCTACGGCGGTGCGCTTTCGTCTTGAGGTGAGCGATCCTGAACTCGTGCGGCGCGGGGCTGCGGTATTTGCGTTGCCTCAGAATGCCGCGACCAGTTCCAAGTTGGTTTGGGAGACCTGCGACAAGATCTGGCGGGCTTTGGGCGATCAAAGCGAAGATTACAATTGGTATTCCAAGCGGCTCACGCTGTCGGGCGTCTATTCGTCGACTGTTCTTTATTGGATGGGCGACACAAGTGACGATCACGCCGAGACCTGGGAGTTCCTCGATCGCCGCATTGAGGGCGTGATGCAATTCGAAAAAGTGAAGGGAAAGCTGTTGAAATTGCCCTTCGCGACGCAAATCCTAGGAACGATCCGTGCGCCAAAACCGCGCGACGACATGCCGGGAAAGGAGGCGCGCTGATGGAGCTGCCCGAACAGATGCGCTGCGTAGAAATCACCGAAGCTGGCGGGCCGGATGTCTTGGTTCAGGGCGCGCGCGCCGTGCCGGTGCCGCGTCACGGCGAGATCCTGATCGAAGTGGCCTATGCTGGCGTCAATCGGCCCGATGCGCTGCAACGCGCGGGGGCTTATCGCGCCCCGCCCGGTGCGTCCGATTTGCCGGGGTTGGAATGTTCGGGTCGTGTCGCGGCGCTTGGTTCGGGCGTCACGCAATGGGCGGTGGGCGATGCGGTTTGCGCGCTGCTGCCCGGTGGCGGCTATGCCGATTACGCGACATGTCCGGCAGAGCATGCGCTGCCTGTGCCCGCTGGTCTTGATCTGAAATCGGCGGCATGCCTGCCCGAGACCTGCTTCACCGTCTGGTCCAATGTGGTGATGCGCGGCGGGCTTAAGGCGGGTGAGCGGTTCTTGGTGCATGGCGGTTCCAGCGGCATCGGCACCACCGCGATCCAGATTGCCAAGGCGCTGGGTGCGCGGGTGTTCACCACGGCGGGCAGCCCCGAGAAATGCGCCGCCTGCGAGGAATTGGGTGCGACCGCGATCAACTACAAAACCGGCGATTTCGTCGATGTGCTGCGCGCAGAAGGCGGTGCCGATCTGATCCTAGACATGGTTGGCGGCAGCTATATTGCGCGCAATATCAAGGCGATGGCGGATGATGGGCGGATGGTGATGATCGCCTTTCTCGAGGGCCCCAAGGCCGAGATCAATTTCGCGCAGGTGATGATGCGCCGCCTGACGATCACCGGATCGACGCTGCGCCCGCAATCAGACGCCGCCAAGGCTGCAATTGCAGCGCAACTGCGCGAGCATGTCTGGCCGATGATCAGCGCGGGCAAGCTGCGGGTGATCCATGACAGCGCCTATCCGCTGGCACAGGCGGCGACGGCGCATGCGCGCATGGAATCAAGCCAGCATATCGGCAAGATCGTGCTGGAAGTAGCCGGCGGCTGACCCCGCCAAAGGAGGTGAATGATGAGCGATGGATTCAAGATTCTCGACGGATTTCCCGACCCCGTTCTGGCCGTCGAAGCCATCGGCAAGGTCGATGCGCAGGCCTATGAAACGGTGCTGATCCCGGCGATTGAAGACAAGCTTTCGGCGCTGGGCAAGATCAAGCTGCTCTATATCATCGGCGACAGTTTCGACGGGTTCACGCTGGGCGCGGCTTGGGATGACACCAAGGTCGGGCTGACGCATCTGGGCGATTTCAGCAAAATTGCACTGGTGAGCGATGTCGAATGGATCAGGCTGGGGATGCGGGCGTTTGCACCGATGATTCCCGGAGAGATGCGGTTGTTTTCGCTCGCCGAGCGGCAGCAGGCCGAGGATTGGATCGCGGCCTAGCGCACCTTTTCCATCAATGCGCCGCTGAGGCTGCAATCGCGGATCGTGTCTGCGCCACAGCGGCGCGGGCTGAGGTCTTTGCGCAAGCAAACGCGGACCTCTTGGATGCGGCCCTGTTTGCAGGTGATCGTGACCTCATCCGCATGCAGGTCGGGATTTGATTCCAGAAATGCCTGCTCCACCACCTTGGCGGGCAGTTTCACATCGCGGTTCAGATGGGCGAAAACCGGGGGAATCACCACGCTGTCATAGGCTTTGCGCGCGGTTTCGAAATACTGGCTGGCGGACAACCCCGCGCAGCGCCCGTGTTTTTTCCACTGATACCAAGCGGTGCCGGGCGCCCCCATGATATCCTCCATCGCCGCCGTTTGTGCCTTGGAGGGATCGCGCGCTACGGTATGGCAATAGCTGGGCCAGCCGGTTTCGTTTTGCGGCCAAAGCCCATGCAGAACAAACGAGAAATCGTTGCGCGCGTCACATTGAGGCGAGTGGCGCGCATCGCCGGTGGTGGCGCACCAAGTGGGCGACCAGCTCAGCGACAGCACATAATAGTCGAAATTTCCCGCCTTCTCACCATCGGCATGGGCGAGCGTCGCGCTTAGGATCAGGGTAACAGCTAGAACAATGGCTTTCATTTTCTCTTTTCTCCGGACGCGCAAACGACTATATGGGCCTCAATTCCCCTTCCAGAAATGGACCGCGGCAGGGAACGTCCTTCGCCGCAGCCGGTTTCTCGGCCCGGGAGAGATATGTAAAGGATGGCCGCGATGACGAACAAGCCCCTCATGGCAAAGGCCACCGCCGTGTGGCTGGTGGACAATACAACGCTCACCTTCAAACAGGTCGCGGATTTCTGCGGCATGCACGAGCTTGAGGTGCAAGGCATTGCCGATGGCGATGTGGCTGTTGGCGTGAAAGGGCAAGACCCCGTTGCCGCAAACCAGCTTGAGCAAGCCGAAATCGACAAGGCCGAGGCGGACCCGCTGTATAAGCTGAAGTTGAAATTCAACGCCGCCGCTGTGGGCGAAGATAAACGCCGCGGCCCGCGCTACACGCCGCTGTCCAAGCGTCAGGATCGCCCGAACGCGATTTTGTGGCTGGTGAAGTTCCACCCCGAACTGGCTGATGCGCAGATCGCACGCCTTGTGGGGACGACCAAGCCGACGATCCAGTCGATCCGCGAGCGCACGCATTGGAACATCCAAAGCATGACACCGATTGATCCGGTCGCGCTGGGCCTGTGTCGCCAGAGCGAACTGGATGGCGAAGTGCAGAAAGCGGCCAAGAAAGCGTCGGCTGAAGGCGTGATGAGCGATGACGAGCGGCGCAAACTGGTCTCGACCGAGCAGTCCTTGGGCATGCCCGACGAGCCGCGCTTGCCGACTGCGATTGCGGGGCTTGAGAACTTCACCTCGTCCGATCTCAAGGATGAGAACGAGGACGACAACAAAGACTTCTCGAATGCCGACAGCTTCTTCAACCTTCCCGAGGATAATGAAGGCGACGAGGATGACGACAAGAAATAAGGCGCTCCTGCGCTGATATGGAAAAGGCCGCTCCCTCGGGGGCGGCCTTTTGCGTGGGTGGGATGGTGTCGCTTTAGGGCGCGTTGGCGTCCTCAGGCCTGCTGCATCCGCTCGATATAGGCGCGCAACTCCTCGGCCTCGTGGCGGGCGTCGCGTAGGCCATCCATTGCGGCGCGCAGCTCTGCCTCGGATTGGTTGAGCTGCGTGCTCAACTCCGCCTCGCGATTCTCGTAATAGGCCAATGTCTGATCGCGGTTTTCTTCGGCGTCATGCAGGGCCTGCGCCATCTGTTCCAACTCGCCCATATCCGCGCGGCTGACGCGGGTCAGGCGATGGATCAACCACGAGGCAAACCAGCCAAGCGCGAAGGCCACAAAGAGGATGATTGCGGTGGCAAAAACGAATTCGGTTCTGTTCATATCCTGTCCTCTTAACCCTTCTTGTCCAGATCCGCGGGGCGGTTGCGGGGGCGTGGTGTATCGGTTTGTGGCGTCTCGACCGGTATCGTTTCCGAACTGGCGGCGTCGGGCTGTGCCTCTTGCGCAGCGGGAACGCCATCATCGCCCGGAGCAGCTGCCCCATCATCTGTTATCGACCCGTTCCATTGCGGCTCGGCGGTATCGGTGCCTAGGGCGCTGTCATCCAGACCGTTATCCACAGGCTTTTCATCCAGCAGCACAAATTCGATCCGGCGGTTTTGTTCGCGCCCGGCTTCGGTGTCGTTGGTGGCGATGGGTTGGTCCTCGCCGTAGCCTTTCGCGACCAGATTGCCGGTCAGAACGCCACGATCCAGCAGCCCATGCAGAACCGCTTGCGCGCGCGCTTGGGAAAGCTGCAAGTTCATCTCGGCGCGGCCCTGATTGTCGGTATAGCCATCCACTTCCATGCGGAAATCGGTGCAGTTTTTCATCGCCGCCGCCAGCGCGTCCAGTGCTTTGACGCTATCTTCTGACACCTGAGCCGAGCCCGGATCAAAGTTGATCTTGGCCTTGGCCAGCGACCCGTTCAGGCGGCTGACACATTCCTTGCCATCGGGCAGCGCCAGTTTCTCGTCCAGCCGCTTGTCATATTTCACTTGCAGGTCCATCTGCACATCTTCGCCGAGTTGCCCCGTCAACAAACGCGCGATCTTGTCAGAGGCCTGCGCATCGCCGGTCGTGCCTTTCACGCTGATCTGTTTTGCGGTCACAACCAGCGTGCCGTCATGCAGCATCGTCAGCGCCTCAAGACCGGCCAAGGTGCGCACCGGCCAACCTGCGGGCAACGCCGCATCGACCCGCGTAGCGCCGTGGACCTGATCGTGACCAAACTGAGCGCGGGCATAGCTTTCGACCGCGTCGCGTTGGCGCGCATCCAGAACGCGCCCCTTCAGGGTCACGCTGCCCTTGCCGTCACGGATCGCGCTGAATTGCGCCTCTGCGGCCTTTGCCGTGGCGCTGGGTTCCAATGTTGCCTTAAGCGAGAACGCCGCGGGCAGGTTGGATTCCAACTCGCCCACCACATCGTCAAAGGTTTTCTGATCGACCGTGGGTTTCACATCCAGAACGATATCCGCATCCGAGAAGGTGACACTCCCGGCGCCAAGTTGCCCCAGCGAGGTGATCGCCATGCTCGCGGCCTTGGCCCAATCGGTCGAGGGCACACCCATCCCGACGGTGCAGCTAAGCGTGCCTTTCGCACCAGCCGCGCGGGCCGCTGCCAGGATTTGATCGCGCGCTTTGTCGGTATCGGCGGAACAGGCATCGAAATGCGGGCCGTCCGCGTCGATCAAAAACCGCAACGTAAACGGCGTGATCACCGGACGGGGTGCGGAAATATCATAATCAAGTTTAAGGTCGGCGGGGCGGCGACGTGCCAGCGAGGTCTCGACGCGGCCTTGTTCGGTCGCGCTGTCGGTGATCGCCTCGACCGAAACCTTGCCAGCTTGCACCGACACCTTGGAACGCGGCAGCGTCTCCAGCGTGCTCAGGCCGAATTTCATCGCCTTGTCCCAACCCGTAGGCACGGGATAATCCGCAGATTCCAGCAAATCGGTCACGCCGCCATCGCCGGCAACTTTTTTCAGGCTTTCAACAATCGCCTTGCGATCAACTGATGCCGGCACCAGCCCGATCAGCGAAATCCCGTTTTCATTGCGCAGCATCTGCATGGAAAACGGCGGCGGGCTAAGCGCTGCGGTGTTTTCGACATCGGTATTGTCCACAACGCGCGAGCTATCAACATATTTGTCGGCCAATGCGACGGCGCGAAAACGCTCTGCCTCGGTGGGGGCGGTGCCGTTCAGGATGACCTGTAAACCGTCGGTCTGGACTTGCATCCAGCCGTGGTCTTGGGTCTCCATCGCGAGGCGCACCTCGGATTTCGTACGTTTTTCGATCACGGTGGCAGAGCCACCTGCGATCACCATCGACAAGATCAGGGCAATAACAAAAGCCGCAATGGTCATGAACGTGCTGCGCGAGCGCATCTGTCAATTCTCCTCCCCGCCGGACTTGGTCGCACATCCTTTACGGCGCGGGGGGCCGGGGATCAATCACAAGGGTTCTACACGATTGCGCCAATGGCAAGAAACAGCGCGCCCAGCAGCCCCGTGTTGCGATTGGCACGAAACAGATCAAGGCAAATATCGGGGTTGTCGATGTCAAGATTACGCATCTGCCACAGCATATGCCAGCCCATCGCCCAAGGTGCACACAGCGACAGCGCCAGACGCAGCGGACCGGCATTGGGCAACAGCGCCATCAGCACCGCGATGCTCATCAGCGAGACCGAGGCGATCAGAAACCCGCCTAGCCATTTTGCGCTATCATCGCCAAACAGCCGTGCGGTGGATTTCACCCCGATCAGCGCATCGTCTTCTTTGTCCTGATGGGCGTAGATCGTGTCGTAAAACAGCGTCCATACCAGACCCGAAAGATACAGCAGCACCGGCGGCCAGGACAGCGAACCGGTATGCGCTACCCAAGCCAGCAGCGCGCCCCAGTTGAACGCAATGCCAAGGAAAACCTGCGGCCACCAGGTGAAGCGCTTGGCAAACGGATAGATCGCAACCGGCGCAAGTGAGACGATCCCCAGCAAGATCGCGGGGGCGTTAAAGGTCAGCAGGATCGAAAAGGAAATCAACGCCTGAAGCGCGAGCCAGACCAGCGCGGCCTTGACGCTGACCTGCCCCGAGGGGATCGGGCGCGACCGGGTGCGCGCCACGCCCGCGTCGATCTTGCGGTCGGTGATGTCGTTCCACGTGCAGCCCGCGCCGCGCATCAGAAACGCGCCAATCGCGCAGCCCACCGCCAGCCACAGATCACGCCAGATGAACCCGCCGGTATGCGCGGCGGCCAGCGCAATTCCCCACCAGCAGGGCAGCAACAGCAACCACGTTCCAATCGGGCGATCTGCGCGGCTAAGTCGCAGATAGGGGCGCGACCACGCAGGCGCAATCCGGTCCACCCAATTGCCCCGATAAGCATCGGCAACCGTTCCGGTGCTGTCAGGATGTGCCGCCTCTGGCGTTTCGGTTTTTCCGCTCATAAAGTCCGCCCTATGGAACGTGCCAAGATCAGACTCTGTGTAGAGCACCCGCTGGGCGCGGGGCAAGCCGTGCCGCTTGACCCCGATCAGGCGCATTACCTTTTCGTGGTGATGCGGCTGGAAAAAGGTGCCCGCGTGGCGCTGTTTAACGGGCGCGATGGCGAATGGACCGCCGAGGTGGCCGAGGCGCATAAAAAGCGCGGTATCCTCGTCTGTGTCGCGCAGGCCGCGCCGCAGCTTGATCCGCCCGATCTTTGGCTGATCTTTGCGCCGATCAAAAAAGAGCGCACCGATTTCATCGTCGAAAAGGCGACCGAACTGGGCTGCGCGCGCATCCTGCCGATGCAAAGCGAGTTCACCAATTCCGCTCGTATCCGCCAAGATCGCCTGCAAGCGCACGCCCGCGAGGCCGCCGAGCAATGCCTTGGCACCTTCGTCCCGCCGGTCGAGGATTTGCAGCCGCTGTCCAAGCTGCTGAGCGGCTGGGATACATCACGCCGCATCCTGTGGGCTGATGAGGCGCTGGTCGGTCCGGCGGAAACGCTTGCCAGCCTGCCACCCGGACCGTGGGCGATCCTGATCGGGCCAGAGGGCGGTTTTTCCCCGTCCGAGCGCGCCAAGCTGCGCGACCTGCCTTTCGTCACCCCGATCAGCCTTGGCCCGCGCATTTTGCGCGCCGATACAGCGGTCTGCGCGGCCATCACCCTTTGGCAAATCGGCATCGGGGACTGGCAGTGATCCGCCCCGAAGTGGCGCAAGCCCTGCATCGCTGGCGCGAGGTGATCGCCGCCGCCTGCGTGGTCGTCTTTGGCGGCTGGCTGATCTGGCTCGGGGGCTGGCTGCTGATTCCGCTTGGGGCTGCGGCCTGTGCCATCGGCGTGGCGTTCGCGCTGATCGCCCTGCGCCGCTTACGGTTTGCGCGCGCGGTGGGCGCGCCGGGGCTGGTCGAGGTGGTCGAGGGGCGGGTGTCTTATTTCGCGGCGTCGCGTGCCCGCGCGATTGGCGGCCCTGATAGCGCCGCGCCCCAAGGCATGGGCGGTGAGATGGCGCTGCGCGAGCTGGCCGAGATCCGTTTGCTGCATCTGTCGGGGCGGCAATACTGGCGCTTGCGCACGATAGGCGGCGAAGCGCTGCTGATCCCGCTTGAGGCCGCGGGGGCCGATACGCTCTATGATGCCTTTGCCAGCCTGCCCGGCATTGACATGGGCGCGCTGTCTTCGGCGCTGGATCGGCCCCTGACCGCACAGAGCCTGTGGAGTCGTAAATAGGTTTCGCGCTTGACTTGCAGCCTAGGTCGCGCCACCTGTTCCCTCCTGAATTTAACCGCGAGGCTTTCATGTCCATTCCGCAAGAGGGCGGCGGCCCGATCGAAAGATACGAGCAGCTGGCCGAATATCTGGCCTCGGGCGAGAAGCCGCGCGATGATTGGCGCATCGGCACCGAGCACGAGAAGTTTGGCTATTGCGCCAATAAACAACTGCCGCTGCCTTACGAGGGCCCGTGCTCGATCCAAGCGATGCTGGAAGGGTTGCGCGACGGCTTTGGCTGGGCGCCCGTGCTTGAGCAGGGCAACATCATCGGGCTAGAGCGCGATGGCGCCAATGTCAGCCTTGAACCCGGTGGCCAGTTGGAGCTTTCGGGTGGTCCGCTTGAGACGATCCACCAAACCTGTGACGAGGTGAACGAGCATCTGCGCGAAGTGCAAGAGGTCGCGGATAAGATCGGTGCGCGGTTTATCGGCTTGGGCGCCGCCCCGATCTGGAGCCAGGACCAGATGCCGATGATGCCCAAGGGGCGCTATCGGTTGATGACGGATTACATGGATGACGTGGGCACACTGGGTAAGCAGATGATGTATCGCACCTGCACGGTTCAGGTGAATCTCGATTTCTCATCTGAAGCCGATATGGTGAAAAAAATGCGCGTGGCGCTGGCGTTGCAGCCTGTTGCGACGGCGCTGTTTGCCAATTCTCCCTTCTTGGATGGCAAGCCCAATGGCATGAAATCCTGGCGCAGCCATATTTGGCAAAACCTTGATGATGCACGCACCGGCATGTTGCCTTTCATGTTCGAAGAGAGCGCGGGTTATGACGCCTATGTCGAGTATGTTCTCGATGTGCCGATGTATTTTGTCTACCGTAATGGCAAGTATATCAACGCTTTGGGGCAATCCTTCCGCGATTTCCTGAAGGGCGAATTGCCTGCACTGCCGGGGGAAAAACCCACGCTCAGCGATTGGGCCGATCACCTCACCACCGTCTTCCCCGAGGCGCGCACCAAGAAATATATCGAGATGCGTGGGGCCGATGGTGGGCCGTGGCGGCGTCTATGTGCGCTGCCCGCATTCTGGGTCGGGCTGCTGTATGATCAAAGCGCGCTCGATGCGGCTTGGGACTTGGTGAAAGACTGGGATCACGAAACCCGCGAGGGCCTGCGCAAGGTGGCGGCTGTCGATGCGCTGCAAGGCGAGTTTGGCGGTGTTAATCTGCACGATCTGGCGCGTGAAACCGTGGCGATTGCGAAATCGGGCTTGGCGGCGCGAGCACGTCCCGGCGCAGGTGGCATGATTTCGGATGAGACCCATTTCCTCAACGCGCTTGAGGAATCGGTGGAAACCGGTCGCGTCCCTGCCGATGAGTTGCTGGAGAAATACCACGGCGAATGGAATGGCGATCTCAGCCGGATCTACGAGGAATACAGCTACTAAGGCGGACGTTCCTAAGCGGGGCGGGGCCTAAGCCCGGCCCGCTTTTCCAATGCAATGCACCCCGCACCTGTGAGGTGCGTCGACCTAGCCCGCCAGATCGCAAAGAACCTGCTTCACGGTGGCGATTGCCCTCGGCTGGCTGAGGCTTGGGGCATGACCACAATCGTCGAACAAGGTGAGGCCGGGCTTCGGCCCGTAGGTCTGCATCCTAGCGGCAATGTCTTGCGTCAAAAGATCGGATTGCGCGCCGCGAAACAGATGCATCGGCGTGGCGATTGTCTCGTATTGATCCCAGGTGAAGAAATCCTCGGGATGAACCTCGAACTGACGTACAATGCGCG
This sequence comes from Thioclava indica, assembly GCF_000714545.1. Classification (GTDB taxonomy): domain Bacteria; phylum Pseudomonadota; class Alphaproteobacteria; order Rhodobacterales; family Rhodobacteraceae; genus Thioclava; species Thioclava indica. Next base: position 72,664 of record NZ_AUNB01000073.1, on the reverse strand, counting down.
GATCATAGTGCAGTGTCAGACTGCCATCGTCCCGACGACGAACAGAGGTTTCGGCCATGCGCTGCCAGAAAACATCCTCGGCTGGACCGAAAGGAAGGTAAACCTGCCGCAGCCGCGCCTCAGCCTCGGCCACCGTCGCAAAGACCGGCGGGGTGCCGGTATAGGCGAGGATGCGGTCGATTGCAGGTTGCGGCAGTTCCGGCCCAATATCGTTGACGATCAGCGACTTAAGGCGCGGCGCTTGCGGCCCCGAGGCGATACGCATGCCAATAATCCCGCCCATCGAGGTGTCCAGCCAAGCGGTCTGCTCAATCCCGAGCGCATCAAGCAGCGCCAGCGCCTGACCTGCATAGGCGTCAAGACAATAGTCAGCATCAGGATTGCGCGCCCAACTTGAGAACCCGCGCCCGATCGTATCCGGACAAATCACGCGCCAGTGCTCTGACAGCCCCGCCGCGAGTTCGTCGAAGTCGCGCCCGGTGCGGGCAAGACCGTGCCAAAGCACTAGCGCTGGAGCGTCCGGGGCGCCCCACTCGGTGATATGGATTTCATGATCGGGGATCGCGATAAAGCGGGATCCGGGGGTCATTTGCGTGTCTCCCGGCCAGCAAGGGTGCCCGCAATTCCAGCGGGAAAGAAATAGACGAGCAGAATGAACACGATTCCCAGCCACAAGAGCCAGCGGTCGGGGTTCAGCAGGTCAGGCAGAAGCGGTAGGCCAGCCAGCGCATCGGATGCCGCCTGCATCAAGTCACGCAGGTAGTATTGCGCCATGACAAGCGCCGCGGCCCCGATGACTGCCCCCCACATCGTCCCCATGCCACCGATCACCACCATCAGCAGGATGTCGACCATGATTTCAAAGCTCAGGGTCGTGTCGGGGCCGGTATATTGCAGCCATGTCGCATAGAGCACGCCCGCCAGTGCCGCCATCACCGCAGTGAAGCCGAAGACAAAGGTGCGGTATGCTACGACGCGATAGCCCAGTGCCTCGGCGCGCGCCTCGTTCTCGCGGATGGCCTTGAGTACCGTGCCAAGAGGCGAGACGGTGACGCGCAGCAAGATCAGATAAAGGACAAGCGATCCGCCAAAAATGAAATAATAGGCCGCAATTTTGCCATCCATCCGCACCCCGAAAAATCGCGCGGTCCGCCCGGTGGCGTCATGAAAAAGCGCGGTCGCGGGGCTGAAAAGGTCGGGCGCTGAATAGGTCACGCCGTCCTCGCCCCCCGTCAGGTTCGAAAGCTGCGAGGCCAACACCAGCGCAACCGAGGCGACGGCGAGGGTGACCATGGCAAAGAAGATCGCCTTCACCCGCAGCGACAAAAGCGCGATTAGAACCGCCAAGACCAGCGCCGCGAGAACACCCGCCGCGCCCCCAAGGATCAGCGCGCTCCAACTTGCGTCATGCTGCGCCAAGGCGATCCCCACGCCATAAGCGCCAAGGCCGAAGAACATCGTATGCGCGAAGCTGACGATACCGGTGTAGCCAATCAGCAAATCGTAGCTGGCCACCAGCACGATGAAAACGCAGATCCGGGCGGCGACCTCAATCGCGCGCACGCCGGGGAACAGAAAGGGCGCGAATAAAAGGGCGACGCCAATCCCCAAAACGATCAGCCGGACGCTCCAGCCGCCAATGCCAAGCCGTGCCATATGCGCCCCCTATTTCACTGCGGGGCGAAGCCCGTTGGGCCGCCACATCAAGATCACCATCATCAACACCATATTTGATGCCAGCGCCGCCTTGGGCATGAGAAAGCCCACATAATTGTCGATCAGCCCGACCATCAGCGCCCCCAAAAGCGTGCCCTCAATCGACCCTAGCCCGCCAATAATCACCACGATGAAAACCACGATCATCATCTGCGCCCCAAGCGTTGGCGAGATCAACTGCTGGTATCCCGCCCACATCGCTCCCCCCATCGCGGCCAGCGCCGAGCCCAGCATAAAGACCCCGATAAACAGCCGGCCAACGCGAAAGCCCAGCGCCTCGACCATCTCGCGGTTCTCGACACCTGCGCGCACCAGAAGGCCCACGCGGGTCCGATTGAGAAGCAGGTAGAGTGCTGCGTAGACCATCACGCCAAGGACCACGGCGAAAATGCGGTAGGTCTCGATCGAGACGTTGCCCCAGACGAATGAGCCCTGCAGGAACCTCGGGCGCGCCACGTTCAGCGGCGAGCCGCCCCAGATCACGAAGATCAGCTGCTCGATCACGATCAGCGCGCCTATGGTGATCAGGATCTGGCGCAAGTGATCGCGATAGACCGGGCGGATGATGATCCTCTCAAACAGGAAGCCCCCAATCAGCCCGAACAGCACCGCAACGCCGATCGCAAGCATCAGGGCCGCAAGGTTCAGCACCCAGCTTTCCGAACCCAGCCAGCCCGACATATGGGCCAGCACCGTGGCCGCTACAAAGGCACCAAGCGAGGCAAAGGCGGAATGGCCGAAGTTCAGCACATCCATCAGCCCGAAGACGAGGCTCAGCCCCGAGGCCATCAGGAATAGCATCATCCCCATCGCAAGCCCCGCGATGGTCAGCGTCAGCCAGACCGAGGGCGATCCGATCAGCCCGAACGCGATCAGGGCCAGCACGAGCGGCAGCAGATTCACGTTGCCGAGGCGATTGAGCGTTTGGTTCATGGTCATCCTTGTTTCCCTCACACCGACAGGCTCAGCAGGCGGGTCTGCAATTCGGTATCCTCGGCGAAGGCCTCGATTGAGCCGGTATGCACGATGCGCCCGTCCTCGATCACCGCCATGTCGCGCCCCAGCGCGCGCGCGAATTCGAAATTCTGCTCGACCAGCAGGATCGTGGTGTCTCGGGCGATTTCCTGGAATGCCTCGGCCATGGCGTCGACGATGGCGGGGGCAAGCCCTTTGGTCGGCTCGTCGATCAGGATCAGCGCCCGTGGCTCGATGATCGCGCGCGCGACCGCCAGCATCTGCTTTTGCCCGCCCGAAAGCCCACCCGCAGCGGTGTTCCAGAATGTCTTGAGCGCAGGGAACAGATCAAAGATCCAGTCCAGTCGCGCACTATCGAATTGCCCGCGTGCCGTGGCGAGTGTCATGTTTTCGGCCACAGTGAGGGCGCGAAAGATGCCCATATCCTCGGGCACGAAGGCCACGCCCTTGCGCGCGATGACCGAGGTGTGCAGCCCGCTAATTTCCGTATCGCGAAACCGCACCGATCCGGCATGGGGCGTCCAAAACCCCATGATCGTGCGCAGCGTCGTCGTTTTGCCCGCGCCATTGCGCCCGAGCAGGACAAAAACACCGCCCTCGGGGACTGTGAAACTGACCTCGTGGAGCACGTTGTAGCGCCCGATGCGGGTTTCGATGCCGTTGAGTTCAAGCGCGTTCATGCCGCCCCCCGCTTGCCGAGATAGACCTCTCGCACGAGGTCCGAGGCCATGACCTCGGCTGGCTTGCCATCCGCCAGCAACGTGCCGTTATGCAGCACGATAATCCGGTCGGCGAGCGCGCGCACCACGTCCATCTTGTGCTCGACCAACAGCACGGTGCGGCTGCGGTCTTTCTTGATCTCGGCAATCAGGTCCAGCACGTCGGGCGCATGATCAAGCGACATTCCCGCAGTGGGCTCGTCGAACATAAAAACATCAGGCTCCATCGCCAGCAAAAGCGCGACCTCAAGCTTGCGCTGGTCGCCATGTGACAGGGCCGAGGCGGGCTGATGCGCGACCTCGGTCAGGCGGGTTTGCGCGAGATAACCCTCGGCCTGCTCGATCAGCTCGCGATGGCCAGAGGCGCGGCGCAGGAACTGCCGCCCGACGCCGGATCGCGCCTGCACCGCAAGGCGGATATTTTCCAGCACGCTCAGCTCGGGGAAAAGATTGGTCAGTTGAAAGGCGCGCCCGACGCCCGCCCGCGCACGGCCCGATGGAGCAAGGCGTCCAATGTCGCGCCCATCCTTTAGCACCTGCCCGGAACTTGCGCGCAACTGGCCCGAAATCAGATTGAAATACGTCGTCTTACCTGCGCCATTCGGCCCGACGATCACGGTCAACTCGCCGGGATGAAACGCGCAGCTTACGGCGTTCACCGCGACATGACCGCCAAAACGGATCGTCAGATCACGAGTCTCCAACGAGGGGGGCATCGCGTTGTCTCCTGCCGTTCGTGCCGGCCGCCCCATGGGCGAGGCGGCCAAGACTTGGGATATTTACTTCGCGAGATCAGTTTTTGTCTTCGCGCCCGACGGGGATGTCCATCTCGGAGGGTTTGATGACCCGCACAAGTTCGGGCACGGCCCATTTGACGTTCGGATCGACCTTGATCTTAAAGGCATACATGTCTTGCATGGCCTGATGATCCGAGGCGCGGAAAGTCATCTCGCCTTTGGGCGTGTCCCAACTCATCCCCGCCATCGTCTTGATCAAGTCGTCGGTCTTGAGCGAGGGGCTCTCTTTGAGCGCCTTCACGACCGCCAGCGCTGCTGCCATACCGCCCGCAGTAAAGAAGTCGGGCGGCGTGCCAAAGCGTTTCTCATGCTCTGTCACCAGCCAGTCGTTGATCGGGTTTTTCGGGATGCCGTAGTAATAATAGGTCGCGCCCAGCATACCCGGGACCGCCTTGTAAGACACCATCGCGGGCAGGATGTTACCCCCCGCCGACAGCTCAATACCATAGCGGCCCGGATCCATCCCAGCGATCTTGCTGAGCGGATCACTGCCGCCTGCGACATAGATCAGGATCACTTTGCGGCCCGGCTTGTCCTTGAGCGCCGCGAACATGCGCTGTGCCGCAGCGGTATAGTCCGTGGTTTTGAGCGGGACGTATTCCTCATCGACAACCGTTGCCCCGGTGTCTTTCAGCGCCGATTTGAACGCCGCGATTCCGTCGCGTCCGAAGGAATAGTCCTGCGCCAGTGTCGCGACATAAAGATCCTTGTCGGGGTTCAGCGAAAGCGCCTGCGCCTGCATGTCCTGCGACGAGTTTCGCGAGGTTTTGAAGACGTAGCGATTGGACTCTTTGCCCGTCAGCGAATCCGCCACCGCCGGCTCCACGAGCAGGATCCGCTTGTATTGCTTGGCGATTGGCAGCATCGCCTTGGTCACGCCCGACGAGGTGCCGCCGACCGCGATAAGTGCGTCATCGTCGCCATAAGCCTCGGCCAGCACGGCACGCGCGACATCGGGCTTGAACTGGGTGTCTTTGTGGATCAGCTCGATCTTGTGACCGTTCACTTCCATCGTGTTGTTGGTCGCGTATTCGAGACCCATTTCAAAGCCGGTCTCATCCTGCTTTGAATAGGCATCCAGACTGGACCCCGAAGTGCCGTGGATGAGCGCGATCTTAACTGTGTCGGCAAGCACCGGCGCGGCGAAAAGCGCCGCAGCCAAGGCACCGCCGAGAAGGCGGATCGAAGTTTTCATGGTTTCTCCTCCCTATGTCGACACAGTCAAGTGCGTTGTGCCGTGCCCGGTTATCGACTAATTCTTTCATCGGCCAATTCCGGTCGCGAAATGTTGGCAGAGGGCGTTCGCCCGGGCAAGATCGTGGAAATACCTAAACAGCCCCAGTCTTCCGCCGCCGACGATGCCTTTGCGCGCGGTGAATTTGCGGCGCTCGGCTTTATGGAGGCACCGATAGGTCTGGTGATCACCGAGAACCGGGTGATCCGGGCCTGCAACCGGACCTTCGCTGCTATGTTCGGCTACACGGTTGAGGAACTGCGCGACCAGAGTTTTGCCATGCTTTATCTGTCCGAGCAGGAATTTGCGCAGATCCGCGACAAAGGCGTGAAGGAATTGCGCGAAAAGAACCGCTATTGGGACGAACGCATCATGGCGCGCAAGGATGGCGCGCAGTTTTGGTGCCGTGTGCGCGGGCGCACCTTCACCCCCGACAGTCCCCTGATGCGCGCCGTCTGGAGCTTTGCCGATCTGTCCGAGCAGCGCCCTGTGCAACCGCTCACGCCGCGCGAACGTCAGGTGATCATGCTTCTGGGCGAGGGCGACACATCCAAAGAGATCGCGCGCAAGCTCGACATCTCGCACCGCACGGTCGAATTGCACCGCGCCAGCCTGCTGCGCAAATACAACGCCGCCAACGTGGCGCAGCTTTTGATGGCGCTGGGCGGCCTTCCGGGCACAGCTTGTAGGCGCATTTTACGGTATATAGTGTCGGTCTTTTCGGGTAGACGTGACGAGCAGGGCGCATCCAGCAGCCCTTGTGTTCCGGCTGAAAATCAATGTGTCTGACGCCGAACCTCGCGTTTTCCCCGCGTGACGCCCCGAACAGCCCATGCTAGGCAGAGCCATGAGCAAATCCACCCCCATCCCATCGCGCCAAGAGATTCTCGATTGGCTGAACGACAATCCCGGCCAAAGCGGCAAGCGTGATATCGCGCGCGCCTTTGGTGTGTCGGGCCAGGCCAAGATCGAACTCAAGCGGATCTTGCGCGAAATGCAGGCCGAGGGGTTGATCGAAAAGCGCAGCCGCAAGTTCCGCGATCCGGACAGTCTGCCACCCGTTACGGTGCTGCGGATGCTGCGCGAGGATGCCTCGGGCGATCAATGGGCCGAGCCTGCGGAATGGTCGGGCGAGGGGCCTGCGCCTGCGGTGTTGTTCGTGTCCAAACAGGGCGAGCCGGCCCTTGCGCAAGGTGATCGCATCCTCGGCCGGCTGACCCCGGTTGAGGGCGAAAGCTATGGCTATCAAGCGCGCCTCATTCGCAAGATCGGCGAGGCGGCCCATCGCATTCTTGGGGTGTTTCGTAAATCCACGGAAGGCGGGCGGATCATGCCCATCGACAAGGGGCTGGCGAACGAATGGCAGGTGCCTGCCTCGGCAACTTTGGGTGCCAAGGATGGCGAACTTGTCGAGGCCGAGCAGACCGGCCCGCGTGGGCGCATGGGCCTGCCCAAGGCGCGCGTGATCGAGGTGCTGGGCGATCCGGGCGCGCCGCGTGCCGTTTCGCTGATCGCGATCCATCAGCACGGCATCCCCGATGATTTCCCCGACGCCGTCGTGGCCGAGGCCGATGCGGCCAAACCCGCGACGCTGGACGGGCGCGAGGATCTGACCGAGCTGCCATTTATCACCATCGACCCCGCGGATGCGCGCGACCGCGATGACGCCTGTCTGGTGATCCCCGATGATGATCCGAAAAACGAAGGCGGGCATCTGCTGTGGGTCGCGATTGCCGATGTCGCCCATTACGTCACGCCGGGATCGGAACTGGATCGCGAGGCGCGTAAGCGCGGCAATTCCAGCTATTTCCCCGACCGCGTGGTGCCGATGCTGCCAGATAGCTTGTCGGGCGATCTGTGCTCGCTGCATGAAAACGTGGATCGTGCGGTTCTGGCTGTGCGAATGAAGATCGACTCCTTCGGGCGCAAGATCAGCCACCGATTTACGCGCGGGATGATCCGCTCGGTCGCGTCGCTGGAATATGCGCAGGTGCAGGCAGCGCAAGATGGCACCCCTGATGAGAAGACCGAGGATCTGGTCGAGGATGTGATCGCGCCGATCTACGCCTGCTATCAATCCCTGCTGCATGCGCGTGCGCAGCGCCAGCCGCTGGAACTGGAACTGCCCGAGCGTCAGATCGTGATCGGTGAGGATGGCAAGGTCGCCTCGATCCAGTTCAAAGAGCGTCTTGATGCGCATAAGCTGATCGAGGAATTCATGGTGCTGGCCAATGTCGCCGCCGCCGAGGAGCTCGAACGGCTCAAGCGCCCGTTGCTGTATCGCGTGCACGAAGAACCCAGCCTTGAAAAGATCGAGGCGCTGCGCGAAGTGGCGCAGGCGTCGGGCTTTACGCTGGCCAAGGGGCAGGTGCTCAAGACCGCGCATCTCAACAATCTGCTCAGCCAATCCGAGGGCAGCGAGTTCGACGAGCTGCTTAACATGACCACGCTGCGCTCGATGACGCAGGCCTATTACTACCCGCAGAATTTCGGGCATTTCGGCCTTGCGCTGCGCTCTTACGCGCATTTCACCTCGCCGATCCGGCGCTATTCCGACCTGATCGTGCATCGCGCGCTGATCGCCGGGCATGGCTGGGGCAAGGACGGGCTGAGCGCGTGGGATATCGAGCATCTTGAAGAGACCGCCAAGCAGATTTCCGATACCGAACGGCGCTCGATGGCGGCGGAACGCGACACCACCGATCGTTACCTCGCCGCTTACCTAAGCGAGCGTGTGGGCAGCGAATTTACGGGCCGGATCGCGGGCGTGCAGAAATTTGGCGCGTTCGTGCGGCTGGATGAGACAGGGGCCGATGGGCTGATCCCGATCCGCGAAATCGGGCGCGAGTTCTTCCATTACGACCGCGATGCGCAGGAATTGGTGGGCGCGGAAACCGGGCTGACGATCAAGCCGGGATTGCGCGTCACCGTGCGCTTGGCCGAGGCCGTGCCGATCACCGGTGGGCTGATGTTGGAACTGCTAGAGGTCGAGGGGCAGAACATGCCCTCGGGCAAGCGCAAGGGGCGTCGTCCCGGCACCAAACCGCCGCGTAAAGTGGCGCGCGGAGCATCAAAAAAACGCGCGATTGCACGCAAGGTCAAACGCACGCGCAAACCCTGATCGCTACAGCATCCATTCAATCGGCAGCCGCTGCGCAATCGCTAAAAACACGCGATGCGTCCAGGGCACGCCGGGTTCGCTTTTTAGCTCGGGCTGGCCGGGGCGCGACCAACGCAGCTGTTGCGCCCGACTCAGCCGCACCCGCCACGCCCGTTCGGGGATGAACTGCGCGAAACTGTCCGAGATTTGCGTCGCGATTTCCGGCGCAGAAATCACCACGCCGAGTTCGGTATTGAGCCGCATCGAACGCGGATCAAGGTTGAACGAGCCGATGAACACCCGCGCGCGGTCCACGGCAAAAACCTTGGCATGCAGCTTGTTGCGCGAGAACGGCGACGTGCCCTTGATCGCGCTGCCCATGAATTGCCCCGGACGCATGCCGCGCGCGTGTTCGGCCTCGGCAACGGGGGCGTATTCGTAAATCTCAAGCCCGGCGCGCAGCATCGCGCGGCGGCGATGTGCATAGCCCGAATGCACGATCGGTACATCCGTTGCAGCGTAGGAATTCGTAAGCACCTTGATCGTCACGCCGGTGCGCGCAATCCGGCGCAAAAACCGCACGCCGTTGCGCGTTGGCACAAGATAGGGCGTGATCAGCAGCAGTTCCTGCGCTGGCTGACCCAGCGCACGGATCAGATATTGCCACAGCAATTTGCGCCCACGCAGCATGCCGCGAATTTTGGCAGGATGATCATAGATCAACTGGGCTTCGGCCAAGATCACCTTTGTCTTTGCGTCAAGGATCGCATGCGCGCGCTCGCGCGTTTGCAGGGTGTCGCGATATCTGCTGGCCTCGGGGGCAGACAAGCGCAACTCCTCGTCTTGCAAAAGCGCTTTGGCTTCGGTCTCGGGGCAAGTGCCCAGCATCAATTCCGCCGGGATTGCCAGTTGCGCGTTCCAATACAGGTCGAACTGCTCACCGATGGTTTCAATGATCGGGCCGGCGACCGCCACATCCATGTCCATATACAAGCCGGTTTCCGAATCCGGGTCGAAATAGTCTTCGCCGATATTACGCCCGCCCAAGATCGCGATACGACCATCCGCGACCATCGCCTTATTGTGCATCCGTCGATTGAGGCGGCGAAAATCCGACAGATAGCCCAGCACGCGGGCCCGCCGGATCGGAAACGGGTTGAACAGCCGCACGTCGATACCCGGCATCTGGTCAAGCGCGGCCAAGGTCCGGTCCATTCCGGCGGTGCCGTTGTCATCAATCAACAGCCGCACGCGCACGCCCCGCGCCGCCGCCTTGCGCACCGCCCGCAGCATCAACGCGCCTGCCGTATCATTTTGCCAGATGTAATATTGCAGATCGAGCGAGACCTCGGCGGCGGCAATAAGTTCAAGCCGTGCCGCAAGCGCATCCACCGGATCAGCCAGCAGTTGCACTGCCGATTTATCCTTGGGGGCCTTGGCCAGACGCGATTGCAAAGCGCGCGCAATCACACCGCTTTCGGGCGCGATCCGGGTTTGTGCCGCGGCAAAAGGGCCACGTGGACGGCGATGCGAGAGCCGCGCAACCAGCAGCGTGAGCGCGATCAAGATGATCACGCCCGCAAGTATGGCCCAAAGGACCAGATGAATCAGGTCTTGCTCCATTGTGGGTTCAATGTAGGCGGATCAACGCATTAGGGAAGTGTGGGCTGAAGATAGCCATGGTAGGGGCGCGCGCCGATACAGCCAATTCATATCTCGGAGATATGCTTTTTCTGCATAGCAGCATGAACTGGACAAAATCTTGTGAGCACGCCACATGCCGCAACAGGGAGCAGCGATATTTTAGGAGAGATCATGAAACGCGCCATCTCTTGGGGTGTCTGTGCCCTGTCATTGTTTGTAACGCCCGCCATTGCTCAAGCTGGTAGCGTTGAAAAACTCAAGCTCGGCGAAAGCAAGGTTCTCGCCAGCTATATTGGCGGCGATTGCGGAGCCCCCGCACCCAGCTTTGAAGCCATCGAAAGCTTCTTGCCCGCGTCCAAGCTGGTGATTTATTCCGACGGTGGCGTTGGCGCGTTTGAAAGCCAGCGTTGCGGCGGCGAGATCGAAGGGCGTCAGGTTCTGGCCACGGCTGTAAAGCCCGGTACGGAAATCAAGATCTTTCAGGCCAAGCGTGTTGGCGTCAAAGTTGACTAAACGCGTTTCCTTGATCTGACATGAAAAAAGGCCGGGCGCAGTGCCCGGCCTTTTCATTTCGCGCGCGCCGCGGGGTTACCCGATTGCGGCGGCTTTCACGTCGTCGTCGATAAAGGGCACATATTGCGCGAAGTTATCGGCGAACATCTGCACCAGTTTGGCCGCTTGCGCGTCATAGGCCGCGCCATCGTCCCAAGTGCGTCGCGGATCAAGCAGCACGTCGGACACGCCAGGCACCGCGACGGGAACCTCAAAGCCGAAATTCGGGTCCTTGCGGAACTCGACATCATGCAGCGATCCGTCCAGCGCCGCCGTTAGCAGGGCGCGGGTCGCCCGGATCGGCATGCGCGAACCGGTGCCGAATGCGCCGCCAGTCCAGCCGGTATTGACCAGCCAGCACGACGCGTTGGTGTCGTGGATCTTCTCTTGCAGCAGCTTGCCGTAAACCTCGGGGCGGCGCGGCATGAAGGGCGCACCAAAGCAGGTCGAGAAGGTCGGCAACGGCTCGGTCACGCCCACTTCGGTGCCCGGTGTCTTCGAGGTGAAGCCCGACAGGAAGTGATACATCGCCTGCGCCGGCGTCAAACGCGCGATCGGCGGCAATACACCATAAGCATCACAGGTCAGCATGATGACGTTTTTCGGCTGCCCACCCAGGGACGTCGGCGACGCGTTCGAGATATAGTGCAGCGGATAGGCGCAACGCATGTTGTCGGTCAGCGAGTTATCCTCGAAGTCGAGTTCCAGCGTTTCGGGATCAAACACCATGTTTTCAACTACGGTACCGAACATCGAGCAGGTCGCGTAGATTTCCGGCTCGGCTTCTTTGCTCAGATTGATCGTCTTAGCGTAGCAGCCACCTTCAAAGTTGAAGATGCCTTTTTCCGACCAGCCATGTTCGTCATCGCCAATCAGGATGCGAGAGGGATCCGCCGAAAGCGTCGTCTTACCGGTACCCGAGAGGCCAAAGAATACGGCGGCGTCATCGGGATCGCCAATTGCGTGATTGGCCGAGCAATGCATCGCCATCACGTCCTTGCCGGGCAGGATGTAGTTGAGCAGCGTGAAGACGCCCTTCTTGTTCTCGCCTGCGTAGGCCGTGTTGCCGATCAGGATGACCTTTTTGTCGAAGTTCAGCGCAACCACCGTTTCAGAGCGACAACCATGGCGCGCGGGATCGGCCTTAAAGCTGGGGCAGTTGATGATCGTCCACTCGGGGGCGAAGCTGTCCAGTTCGGCGCGCTCGGGGCGGCGCAGCATGGTGCGCAGGAACAGCCCGTGCCATGCCAGTTCGGCGACAAGACGCACGTCAAGGCGATGCTCGGGGTCGGCGCCGCCGTACAGGTCTTCGACGAACATGTCGCGACCTTTGAGGTGGGTTAGCATGTCGGCATAGAGGCGATCAAAGGCCTCTGCCTCCATCGGCTGGTTGTTTTCCCACCAGATCGTGTCTTCCACGCTGGGCGTGCGCACAACGAATTTATCCTTCGGCGAGCGCCCGGAATGAACGCCAGTGGTGCAGTAAAATGCGCCGCCTTTGCCCAACGTGCCCTCATTGCGCTTGATCGCTTCTTCGATCAGGGCTGGTTCCAGCAGGTTGTAATAGACATTTCCCAGACCTTCGATTCCTTGGTCCTCAAGGCGTTTCGCCGGGTTTACACGTCCTATGTCCATTTTTTCGCTCCCCATGCCGTCATACGGCGTTCATTGGGTTCCTCCCGGCATCCCGGGGCCTCGGGGTGCCGATCCAAGTAAGAATGTTACCCGAATGGGTCGCCTATAGCATGACTATTTCAAGATGGAACAGGAAGCATTGCCACAGTTAGCGCAACCATCCTTGGGTTTAGCGCCACCATCGCGGAAACTTGCCCACAGGTGAGGCAAATTAGTCAAACCTTCGGTTTTTTCGGCTCAGATGATTCGGGAAACGGGTATGATTCGCACATCTTGGTTGATTTGCGTCCGTCAAATGCAGATGATGTGGCTAATAACAAAAGAGCAAAAATGAGGGAACGGGCATGTCAAGGATCGCTCTGGTCGATGATGATCGCAATATTCTGACTTCGGTGTCGATGACACTTGAGGCCGAGGGATACGAGGTCGAGACCTATAATGATGGACAGGCCGCATTCGACGCGTTTAACAAACGCCTTCCGGATATGGCCGTGTTGGATATCAAGATGCCGCGGATGGATGGCATGGAACTGCTGCAGAAGCTGCGCCAGAAAACCGCGATGCCGGTGATCTTCCTGACTTCCAAAGATGATGAGATTGACGAAGTTCTGGGCCTGCGCATGGGCGCGGATGATTACGTCAAAAAGCCGTTCTCGCAGCGTCTTTTGGTCGAACGAATCCGCGCGCTGCTACGTCGTCAGGATGCAATCAGCACCGGCGAAGTTGCCACCACCGAAGAGACCAAAGTCTTGGTGCGCGGCGCGCTGGAAATGGATCCGCTGCGCCATGCTGTGACTTGGAAAGGCAAGGACGTCACGCTGACCGTGACCGAGTTCCTGCTGCTTCAGGCGCTGGCACAACGGCCCGGTTTTGTGAAGTCGCGCGATCAGTTGATGGATGTGGCCTATGATGATCAGGTCTATGTCGATGACCGCACGATCGATAGTCATATCAAGCGTTTGCGCAAAAAAATGCGCAGTGCTGACGATGAGTTTTCGGCCATCGAGACGCTTTACGGCATCGGCTACCGCTATAATGAAGAGTGATGTGACATCAGTATGAGCATCGCAGGGAGAATTGGGTTGGGACGCTCACGCAGCACCAAGGCGAACGCTTCGGGCGGGGATGTAATCCTTGGCGAGGACTGGATCGGCCCGGCAGGCGCCGTTGACGAGGATCTGCGTAAAGGGCGTGCGCGGCGCGGTTTTATCGCGCTGAACCGCTCGCCGTTGGCGCGCAAGATCATCACGTTCAATCTGCTTGCGATGATCGTTCTGGTCGTCGGCGTGCTGTATCTCAACCCGTTCCGCGATACGCTGGTGATGCAGCGCGAAAGCGGTCTCGTGAATGAGGCGCAGCTGGCCGCCGACGTGTTCGAGGCGCAGCTTCCCAAAGGCGCGCCGGTCAATCTGGCGGCGGGTGACGGGATTGATCCGGTCGCGACAATTGCAGGGATCGAACTGCCAGACGGGGCTGATCTGTACCTTTTTGATCCCGGCGAGGCGCTGATTGGCACAACGACCACGGGCGAACGTGCCCCTGTCGAGCATGTTGACGGCCTGCAAATGGACCGGCGCACAACGATTCTGACAGATTTTCTTAGCCGGATATGGGCGGGCATTTCGCGCGTGGTCTCGCGGCCCGGCAAAGATACCGGGGATTCCGCGCTTGATATGGTGCGCCAGATGCTGCCCGCCGCCTTAAGTGGTCGGACCCAGATTTCGTCGCAGAAAAACGCCGCTGGCGCGACGATTTTTGCCGTCGCAACCCCCATCCGGCAAGGCGACCGTGTGGTTGGCGTTGTGGGGCTGACGTCAATCGCGGGGCAAATCGACTCTCTTGTAAGTGTCGAGCGTGAGCAAGTGATCCAGATGTTCGTGATCGCAATCATCGTGTCGATCGGGCTTAGCCTTGTTCTGGCGTCTACCATTGCCAACCCGATCTCTGATCTTGCTGCCGCCGCCGAAATCGGGCGTGAGAAAAATGCGCGCAAGATGTCACCCGCACGCGTGCGCATTCCCGATCTGACCGGGCGCCCGGATGAGATCGGTCGGCTGTCTGGCGCGATGCGTGGCATGGTGGCCGCGCTTTACGACCGGATCGACGCTAACGAACAATTCGCTGCCGATGTCAGCCATGAAATCAAGAACCCGCTGGCAAGTTTGCGCTCTGCCGTGGCCTCTTTGCGGATGGTCAAAAAAGAAGAGCAGCGAACCAAACTGCTGGATGTGATTGACCATGATGTGCGCCGTCTGGACCGCTTGGTCAGCGATATTTCCAACGCGTCGCGCCTTGATAGTGAGCTGGTCAAAGAGGAAGAAGAGCAATTCGATCTGGTGAAAATGGTCAGCAACCTGGCGGAATATCTAGGCCAAGAGGCGCGCAAGAAAGGCGTCGATTTCATTATCGACCTGCCGACGCAACCGATCCAAATCTCCGGGCTTGAGGCGCGATTGGCGCAGGTTTTTGTCAACCTCATCACCAATGCGACCTCGTTCTGCGAAGATGGCGACGCGGTGCGGGTCTGGGCGCGGCGTCGCGATAATCGTGTGCTGGTCGTCGTTGAAGATACCGGCCCCGGCATCCCACAAGAGGCGCTGACCAAGGTGTTCAAGCGCTTTTACTCGGAGCGTCCGGTGGGCCAGTTCGGCGATCACTCGGGGCTGGGACTGGCGATTTCCAAGCAGATTGTCGAGGCGCATGGCGGTGTGATCTGGGCTGAGAACATTCGCCCCACCGATGCCGACCTGACGTCTGACCCTCTGGGGGCGCGTTTCGTCGTCGGCCTTCCGGTCTGATCGGGCGGTGGGTGAGACGCCGTCCATTTCCACCAACATCCACGCAAGCGTCGTTGCGTTGGGCTCGCAACGCGGCGCTCTGATCAAAGGGGCGTCGGGGTCGGGGAAATCATTGCTCGCCCTGCGCCTGATGGCCTATGGCGCGCAGCTTGTTGCAGATGATCGCGTTGACCTGTGTGTTGAGGCCGGGCAGTTGATCGCCACCGCACCACCCCAAATCACAGGCCGGATTGAGGCGCGTGAAGTGGGGCTGTTGCACGCCGAACCGCTACCGCGCGCGCGCATTATCTTGTGCGTCAACCTCGATGAGATTGAGACCCAACGTCTCCCGGAGCAACGAAAAGACAGGGTGCTTGGGGTCGAACTCCCTCTTGTGCTGCGCGTGCAACATGGCCATCTTGACGTAGCAATTCTTCAATGGCTGAAAGGCGGTCGATGGGCGTGACCCGATTAGATCCGGCAACGCAGCAGGCTGGCCAGCGCGTCGTGCTGGTAACCGGCCCGTCGGGGGCTGGGCGCACCACGGCAATCGGTGCGCTTGAGGATCTGGGCTATGAGCCGATTATCAACCTGCCGCTCAGTCTGATCCCGCGGCTTCTTTTGGGGCATATCGGGCCTCCTGTTGCTTTGGGCGTCGATGTGCGCGGGCGTGATTTCTCTGTGTCGGCGCTGATCGAGATGATTGACGCCCTGACGCGTGAACCCGATCTAAACCTTGAGCTGTTGTATCTCGATGCGCGCCCCGATGTGTTGGAGCGCCGCTATTCCGAGACCCGCCGTCGCCACCCTCTATCCCCTGACGAGCCGCCGGAATTTGGGATCGCGCAAGAGATCGATATTCTCGCCCCGATCAAGGTGCGCGCCGATGTCCTGATCGACAGCTCCGAAATGAGCCCGCATGACCTGCGCGCCGAGTTGGGTCGGTTTTTCGACACTGGCAAGATCGAGAAATTGGCCGTATCGGTGCATTCGTTCAGCTACAAGCGTGGCGTGCCGCGCGGGCTGGATCTGATGTTTGACTGCCGCTTTCTGGCGAACCCGCATTGGGAGGCCGCGCTACGCCCGCTTGATGGGCGTGATCCGGCGGTTGCCAGCTATGTAGAAGCTGACCCGCGTTACCAAGAATTCTACTCTAAGGTGATAGATCTATTGTTGTTTCTTCTTCCGACCTATGTTGCGGAAGGTAAGTCGCATCTCTCGGTCGGGTTCGGTTGCACGGGGGGGCAACATCGCTCCGTCGCGATGACACAAAGCGTTGCCAAAGCGCTTGCGGAAGCGGGTTGGCAAGTGTCTAAACGTCACAGAGAACTGGAACGCAAAGCGCCCCAAGGGGCTCATTCGAAGACAGGAGAGCGCGCGTGATCGGGATCGTGATCGTGGCACATGGGGGGCTTGCGCGAGAGTATCTCGCGGCGGTCGAGCATGTCGTGGGGCCGCAAAACGGTATCCGCGCGATCACCATCGAAGATGACCATGACCGTGCCAGAAAGCAGGCCGAAATCCGTACCGCCGCCGATGCTGTCGATTTGGGCGAAGGGGTTGTCGTCGTAACGGATATGTTTGGTGGATCGCCATCAAACCTTTCGTTAATGGCGTGCGAACAGAAGGGGCGCGAGATCATTTACGGCGCCAATCTTCCGCTTTTGATTAAGCTGGCGAAGTCGCGCAGTCTAAACGTGCACGCCGCGGTTGAGGCCGCATTGGACGCAGGGCGAAAGTACATAAACAGTTATAAATTCCGTGAGGCGCCTGCCAAATGTCCGTGACCCGAAGTCTTGAGATTGTGAATGAAAAGGGGCTGCATGCCCGCGCCTCGGCCCGTTTTGTTGAAGTAGTTGAGGCGCATGATGCCTCGGCGCTGGTGAACAAAGACGGTCAAAGCGTTTCGGGCGACTCGATCATGGGGCTTTTGATGTTGGCAGCCTCCCGTGGAACCAGTATTGAGGTCACGACACGCGGGGCCGAAGCCGATAAGCTCGCCAATGCGCTGCAAGCGCTGGTCGAGGATAAGTTCGGCGAAGGCATGTAACCCGCTCGGAACCGAGAGGTCCATATGGTGGATGAGCAGGTCGAAATCGCGACGGACGAAGTGCACCCCAAGATTTACGACAAGCGTCGGCTGTCCTATGCGGGAACGTTTAAAAACCCTTTCAAAGTCGGAACGATCCGTATTCTGGAATGGCTGACGGCAAAGGCTCATTTGCTGTATCTGATCCGCAAATTTGAAAAGCGTGGCGCCCCGACAGGACGTGATTTTTGGCCGCAAGCTCTTGCTATTATGGGTGTTGATGTCACGACGCCACCCGAACAAATCGCCAATATTCCCAAGGAAGGCCCGCTTGTCGTCGTCGCCAATCACCCCCACGGCTTGGTGGACGGAATGGTGCTGGCCTATCTGATCGGGCAGGTGCGCGATGACTATCTGATCCTGACGCGCTCGCTGCTGACGGGCATCCCGGAAATCGAGCAATACATGCTGCCCGTGCCCTTTCCGCATGAGGAAAATGCCCGCGAAGACAGCCTTAAGATGCGCGCGGCATGTATGGCGCAGCTAAAACGGGGCGGGGTTGTTGTGCTGTTCCCGGCTGGGCAGGTGGCGCATTCCGCGACGCTGTTTGGTCCGGTGATCGAGCAAGAGTGGAACCCGTTCACTGCGAAAATGCTTGCGCGCTCAGGCGCTTCGGTCTTGCCTATCCATTTTCCGGGTCACAACTCGCGCGCCTATCAGATCGCTAACAAGCTAAGTGCGACGGTGCGCCAAGGTCTATTGCTATATGAGATCAAACGCGCGCTATACAAGCCACAGCATCCTGCAATCGGCCCGGCGAAAACGGCAGACGAGATCTCGGAGGCGTTGAAAAACCCTCGCCAGTTCCTTGCCGATCTGCGTGAGGAAACGCTGAGGCTCTGATCCGTTCGGCGGAGGGGGCGCTGCCCCCGCGCTTATGCGCCCCCCGGGATATTTCTCAAGAGCGAAGCGCGAAACTGTTTCTTAACCCTAATCGGGCATTCTGCAATCGCGGAACAGGCGGGGACGCCGATGACCGTAAGAGCGAAGACGCCCGGCTGCCGCCTCTCTAATGGCGCGCGCCGGGCGTTGATCTATCGGCTCTTTCGCTCTTGGTAAATATCCCGGGGGGGAGCCCGGAACGGGCGAGGGGGCAGCGCCCCTCTTAGCCGCCCGATAACAAAGACGCTGCGCTTGGGTGCCAAGCTTAGCGAGTGGGTACCGGCGTGTCGCCGCGATAGTCGTAAAACCCGCGTCCGGTTTTACGCCCAAGCCAGCCGGCCTCGACATATTTCGTGAGCAGCGGACAGGGGCGGTATTTCGTATCGGCCAGCCCGTCATGCAGCACGTTCATGATTGCCAGACAGGTATCAAGCCCGATGAAATCGGCCAGTTCCAGGGGACCCATCGGATGGTTCGCGCCAAGTTTCAGCGACAGGTCGATCGAGCGGACATTGCCCACCCCTTCATACAACACATAGACCGCCTCATTAATCATCGGCATCAAGATGCGATTGACGATAAAGGCGGGAAAATCTTCGGCGGAGGCGGCAGTCTTCCCCAGCTTCTCGACGACGGCCAGCAGGGTGTCATAGGTTTCTTTATCCGTCGCGATGCCTCGGATCAGCTCTACTAGCTGCATCACGGGAACCGGATTCATAAAGTGGAATCCCATGAATTTTTCGGGCCGGTCGGTGCGCGATGCAAGCCGCGTGATCGAAATTGACGAGGTATTCGACGTCAAGATTGTCGTCGGCTTGAGATGGGGCAGCAGGTCTTCGAAGATCGCCTGTTTCACGGTTTCGCGCTCGGTCGCGGCCTCAATCACCAGATCAGTCGGACCCAGATCGGTCAGGGTCGTCGTGGTCTTGATCCGCGCCATTGCCGCATCGCGCTCTGCTTGGCTGATTTTCTCGCGCGAAACCTGACGATCCAGGTTCTTGCCAACCGTTGCGAGCGCCTTATCCAACGCTTCAGCACTGATATCGTTGAGCAGCACCTCATAGCCTGCCAATGCGAAAACATGGGCGATCCCGTTGCCCATCTGTCCTGCTCCCACGATGCCAACTGTTTCGATCGTCATATTCTGCCCTTTCACAAAGCCGCCTTGACCATACGCGGCCAGCGCCCCCGTGCAAGAGGTGCGGCGCGATAGATCGTATTTTCTCAATAACCGTTTTGAAAGCCTTTCACGCCAAAGTGAGTTCGGGTGAGTCGAATTTAACTGAGGTGGGAAAAATGGCTTTCGAATATTCGGGCGATGGCGCCCTTGACTACTTTCCGTGTCGCTACGGGAAATCCAAACTGCTGTTTCGCGGTCCGTGCCGGTCGCTTGCGGGCGAGTATATTGCCGCTTTGGGTGGCACGGAAACCTATGGGAAATTCGTGAGTGATCCTTGGCCCACGCTTCTTGAAGAGCGACTCGGGCTGCCGGTCGTGAATTTTGGCTATATGAATGCGGGGACGGATGTCTTCGTCAATGAGCCCCAGATTGTTGAGGCGTCGCGGTCTGCACGTCTGAACGTGGTGCAGTTGATGGGCGCGCAAAACATGTCGAACCGATTTTACGCGGTCCATCCGCGTCGCAATGATCGTTTTTTGCGCGCATCTAGCCTGATGCGGTCGATCTTTCGCGGCGTGGACTTCACCGAGTTCAACTTTACGCGCCACATGCTGATTGCTCTCAAGGCGCGCGCCCCCGACAAGTTCGAAGCGCTGATTGCCGAGTTGCGCATCGCGTGGGTGCAGCGTATGCGCGCGCTTCTGGACTGCCTTGAGGGAGACAAGGTGTTGCTATGGCTTGGGGATTATCGCGCACCCGGTCAGCAAGACCCTCTGGGCGCTGAGCCGCTATTGGTGACAGCGGCGATGGTTGATGCGTTGCGCCCATTCGCAACGAAAGTGGTGCGGGTTGAGCCCTCGGTCACAGCGCGCAGCGGGGGTACGTCCGGTATGCATTTCGCCTCGATGGAAGAACCTGCAGCGCAGATGCTACCCGGCCCGATGGTGCATGCCGAAATTGCCGAGGCGCTAGAGCCTGAGGTGCGTGGCTTGCTATGATCCATTAAAAAAGGGGCCGGGAAAACTCCCAGCCCCTTTTTACGATGTCGGTCGGGGCGCGGTGCCCCGTGTGTGCTTACAGCTTTTCGGTCAGCTCGGGCACGGCGTCGAATAGATCGGCGACAAGGCCGAAATCGGCGACTTGGAAGATCGGAGCTTCTTCATCCTTGTTGATCGCAACGATCACCTTGGAATCCTTCATGCCCGCAAGGTGCTGGATCGCGCCGGAAATGCCGACAGCGATATACAGATCAGGGGCCACGACTTTGCCAGTTTGCCCGACTTGCCAGTCATTGGGCGCAAAGCCGGAATCGACCGCTGCGCGCGAGGCACCAACCGCCGCGCCAAGCTTGTCCGCCAGTGCTGCGATGATCTTGAAATCGTCTTCCGAGCCAACGCCACGTCCACCCGAAACCACGGTTTTAGCCGAGGTCAGTTCGGGACGATCACTTTCAGCGACCTTATCTTCGACCCAGGAACTCAGCGCGGGATCGGCGGCCGCATTCACGGTCTCGACTGGCGCGGCACCGCCTTCACCAGCGGCATCGAAAGTCGAGGTGCGGAAGGTGATGACCTTCGTGGCGTCCTTCGATTTCACGGTCTGGATTGCGTTGCCGGCATAGATCGGGCGCTCAAACGTGCCGGCATCGACGACGCCCGAGACATCCGAAAGGATCATCACATCCAGCAGGGCCGCGACGCGCGGCATCACGTTTTTCGCGTCGGTCGTAGCCGGGGCCACGATATGCGAATAATCACCCGCAAGTCCGACGATCAGCGCGGCGGTCGGTTCCGCCAGACGGTGGCCCAGCGAAGGGTCTTCAGCGACCAGCACCTTCGCGACGCCGTCGATCTTTGCCGCGGCTTCACCCGCAGCCGCAGCCGAGGCACCCGCGCAAAGCACGGTCACATCGCCCAGCGATTTCGCAGCGCTCACAGCCTTGGCTGTCGCATCAACCGACAGCTCACCATTATTCACTTCACCCAGCAGTAGAACGGCCATCACACGACCCCCTTCTCTTTGAGTTTCGCCACAAGCGTATCGACATCGGGCACCATTTCGCCCGCCTGACGCGACTCGGGTTCCTTGGTCGAGACCACTTCAAGACGCGGCGTGACATCGACGCCGTAATCGGCAGCGGTTTTTTCCTCGAGCGGCTTTTTCTTGGCCTTCATGATATTGGGCAGCGAGGCATAACGCGGCTCGTTCAGGCGCAGGTCGGTCGTCACGATTGTGGGCAGTTTGACCTCAATCGTTTGCAGGCCGCCGTCAACCTCGCGGGTGACTTTCGCCGTCTCGCCTTCGACCACGACTTCGGAGGCAAAGGTCGCCTGACCCCAGCCCAGCAGCGCCGCCAGCATCTGGCCAGTGGCGTTCATGTCATTGTCGATCGCCTGCTTGCCAAGGATCACCATTTTGGGCGCCTCTTCCTCAACCACTTTGGCGAGGATCTTGGCGACAGCCAGCGGCTCGATGTCTTGATGCACATCATCGGCAGCCACGACAAGGATCGCGCGATCCGCGCCCATCGCCAGCGCCGTGCGCAGGGTTTCCTGCGCCTGTTTGACGCCGATCGAGACGACGACGATCTCTTCGACCGCGCCTTTTTCTTTCAGTCGGATTGCCTCTTCGACGGCAATCTCGTCAAACGGGTTCATCGACATTTTGACATTGGCTAGATCGACACCGCTGCCATCCGCTTTCACACGGGCTTTCACGTTATAGTCGATCACGCGCTTTACCGGCACCAGCACCTTCATCGGCGTGTCTCCCTAATCTGGGTCCGCCTGTTGCGGGCGGACAGGTTCGTTCGGTAATTTTGTTACAAGAGCACGCGCCCAAGGGACAGGGGTAAAACGTCACTTTTGGGCGCGGGACGTCACGTCTTGACGACTGTTTGCGCTATCGCGCCGGATCGCCTGCCGTTACGTCGCCTTATAAGGCAGAATCGTAAAGGCCGCCCCGGTTAGGAGCGGCCTTCGTTTTGTCACATGCGTGAGGCAAGATCAGTCGGTCTCGGTCTCACCTGCGATTTTGCGATCGTTCTGCATCTCGAGCCACATTGCATTGGCCACCGCGATCAGCGCGGCCAGTGGAAGCCCGAGGATCCATGCGAAATACCACATATCTTGGTCTCCTTTCAGTAGGAATGGCTGTCGCTTTCGATCTCTTCGACCGTCACTTTGCCCCACAGAACCTTATAAACCCAGGCAGTGTAGGCAAGAATGAGCGGCATGAAGATGAGCGTGACGACGAGCATGACGAACAGCGTTTGCTGCGAGGACGACGCGTCCCAGACAGTCAGCGACGCATCGGGTTGAATCGAGCTGGGCAGGATGAACGGGAACATCGTCAATCCGACCGATGAAATCACCCCGAAGATGCCAAGTTTCGACAACAGCAATGTCGAGCCTTCGCGGCCCGCACGCAGACCCAGCGTGGCCAGTGCGATACCCAGCAGGCCAAGGATCGGCGCAATTGCGATCCACGGGCGATCCGAATAGGCCGATAACCAGCTGCCACCGTGTTCAACGGTCGAGAACAGCGGGTTGGAGGGGCCATTATCGGGCACGACCGAAGTGATCGCATAGCCCTTGATGCCAAAAGCCAGCCAGACACCTGCGAGGATATAGGTGACAAAGGCCACTATCCCCGCCACTGACCCGATTGCCCGAGCGCGAAGTTGCACCGGACCTTCGGTTTTCAGCGTGAGCCATGCCGCGCCATGCATCATCAACATCGAAATCGAGACGACACCGGCGAGCAAAGCAAACGGGTTAAGTAGCGAGATGAACTTGATGAAGAAGTTGCCCGGATAGAGCGGCATCAACATATCGTTCAATTGGAAGGGCACACCTTGCAGCACGTTGCCCACGGCCACGCCGAAGATAAGGGCAGGCACCGCGCCACCGACGAACAGCGCCCAGTCCCAGCCGTTGCGCCAAGCGTGACCGTCACGCTTGGAGCGATATTTGAACGCCACGGGCCGCAGGATGAGCGCGGCAAGGATCGCGAACATCGCAAGGTAGAAGCCCGAGAAGCTGACCGCATAAAGTGGTGGCCAAGCGGCAAAGATCGCACCGCCGCCAAGGATGAACCACACTTGGTTGCCCTCCCAGACCGGGCCGACGGTATTGATCGCTACACGACGTTCCGTGTCGGTTTTCCCAACGAATGGGAGCAACGCGCCCACACCCAGGTCAAAGCCATCAGTCAGCGCGAAGCCGATCAACAACACACCCAGCAAGAGCCACCAGATCACGCGCAGCACATCAAGGCTGATTAATTCGGAAAGAATCATTTGCTTACTCCGCTGGCATGGTGACGGAGGAACTGCGACCCGACAGGCGGTCTTCATGCCGTTGCTGCCAGTCCTGCGTCAGTTCCACGTCTTGATAGGGGCCTTTTTTGATGAATTTGATCATCAAGCCCATTTCGATGATGAAGAGCACGGTGTAGAGCGCGACAAAGCCTGCCAATGTGATCAACAGATCGCCAACCGACAGGTGGCTCACCGACAGCGCCGTGGGCAGAACCCCATCCACCGTCCAAGGCTGACGCCCGAATTCGGCAGTAAACCAGCCCAATTCGGCGGCAATCCACGGGGTCGGGATGATCCAGACCGCCGCGTGCAATGCCCAACGCGGATAGCGCATGCCTCTCCAGTTCGAGATGAAGAAGAAATAGGCCATCACAGCGATGAACGAGAAGCCAAGCGCCACCATGATGCGGAACGACCAGAAGATCGGCCACACGGTCGGCACCGTATCATTCGCCGCCTGCTCGATCTGTTCCTGCGTTGCGGTGCGCGGGTCATCGACATAGCGCATCAGCAGGTAGGCATAGCCCAGATCGCCGACATTCTCTTCGAACTGCGCTTTGACCTCGGGGCTGACATCGCCTTTGGCTTCGCGGATTTTGAGCAGATCGTCATAGGCGATGATGCCCTTTTTAATCCGCTCTTCCGAGCCTTCGACCAACTGGTTGATACCCTCGATCTGACCCGTCAGCGAGCGCGTGCCGATCAGGCCCATCGCCCACGGAATATGCACCGCATACTTGGTTTCGCGCGCTTCCTGATCGGGGATGCCGAACAGCGTGAACGAGGCAGGTGCCGGTTCGGTGTCCCACATTGCTTCCATCGCAGCGAGCTTCATTTTCTGGTTATGCGTGGTCTCATAGCCCGACTCATCACCCAGAATGACAACCGACAGCGCCGAGGCCAAACCAAAGGCCGCGGCAACTGCGATTGAGCGGCGCGCCAGTTCGAAGTGGCGTCCCTTGAGCATATACCAAGCGGAAACGCCCATCACGAACACGGCCGCCGTCACATAGCCCGCAGAAACGGTATGCACGAATTTCGCCTGTGCGACGGGGTTGAACACAACGTCGAAGAACGAGGTCATTTCCATGCGCATCGTTAGCGGGTTGAACGCAGCTCCGACGGGGTTTTGCATCCAGCCGTTTGCGATCAAAATCCACAGCGCCGAAAAGTTCGACCCGATGGCGACCAGCCACGTCACGACCATGTGCTTGACCGGGCTCAGCTTGTCCCAACCAAAGAACATCAACCCGACAAAGGTTGCTTCCATAAAGAAGGCCATAAGCCCCTCAATGGCCAGCGGTGCCCCAAAGATGTCGCCCACATAGTGGCTGTAGTAGCTCCAGTTCATGCCGAACTGGAATTCCATCGTTATCCCGGTGGCCACGCCCAGCACGAAGTTGATGCCAAACAGTGTTGCCCAAAACTTCGTCATCTGCCGCCAGATGGGGCGGTTGGTCATTACATAGACCGTCTCCATGATCGCCACGATGATCGAAAGACCAAGCGTGAGCGGCACGAAGAGGAAGTGATACATGACGGTCATGGCAAATTGCAGCCGTGACAGGTCAACGATCCCGATATCCATTCTCGTTCTCCGTTCCCTACTTACATCTGAGCTCAAGCTTAACCACATGGAAATGTGATTCTAAGATGTATTTTGTGATCGCGGGTCTGCACCCGATGGACCGATAGTTCAAAGGGCGAGTTGTCGCACGAAACTGTGAAGGTGTCGTTACGAGCGATTATTAATAGTGTTTTTTGGGTTTTGAAGTCGATCGAGGCGATTCGTCGCAGCGTTGACTGAAATCAAGGCAACTTCGCGACTGGCAAAAGCCCGGTCCGGGCTGCGATGCGACACGACAATGATACCCGAGTCGGGCAGCAGTTGACGCAATCCTTGCAGTGTTGCGCGCGCCGTTTCAGGGTCGAGGCCCTCGGTCGGCTCATCGAGTAGCAACACATCGGGGCGGCGTAGCGCGGCGCGTGCCAGTGCCAAACGTTTGGCCTGACCGCCAGAAAGGCCCGCCCCGCCTTCGCCCAGTTGCGCCGCAAATCCGCCGCGCAACTCGATCACCTCGTCAAGCGCGACCGCTTGCAGGGCGGCGTGGGCTTCGGCCTCGGGCAGCTTGGCCCCCTGGGGCAACGCCAAGGCCAGATTGTCGCCCACCGTCCCGCCGATCAACTGGCTACGTTGGGCCACCATCGTCAGATGCTCGCGCAAATCGGTCTCGGGCCATTGCGCCATCGCGACTCCGCGCATCTCAAGCGTGCCTACGCTGGGTGCAAGTAGCCCCGCCAGCACCGCCAAAGCAGTCGATTTTCCAGCCCCTGACGGCCCCGTCAAAAACAGCGTCTCGCCACGATGCAGATCGAAATCGAGCCCCTCAAACACCGGAGCCTGCGCACCGGGGCGCATAAAGCTAAGACCCTTCGCGCACAGTAGCGGTGCATCGGAGACGGGAGCAGGCTGGGTCGTGGCATCAGGGCGCGCAGGCGTGTCGCTAAGGTCCAGAACACGCGCGCCCGCCTCTTGCATCCGCCCGATTTCGGCCATGCCCCGGCGCAACAGCATCAGCGATTCCGCCAATGCCAGCGCGACGAACAGACCGATTGCGGCCCGCGCAGGCGTGATTTGCCCCGCCGCCGCCATTTGGCCGCCGATGGCCAAGGCCGCCGCCCCTGCAAGGGCCGTGGTCGCGCTGATCACTGCGCCAACGCGGCGATCCAAGGCTTCAAGGTTGCGCTTGGCGATCGCTTCGGCGTCGATCTGCGCCGCAATCTGCGCACTTTGCGCGCGCAAGGCACCCGCCACCGCCAGATCGGCCCGCCCGCGCATCAATTCCAGCGCATGGGTGCGGATTGCTTGCAGCGCGGTTTCCGCCTTGCGGGCATCGGACCGCGCGGCACGCGCCACCCAGATCAGACCGCCTCCGCCGCCGATCAGGTAAATCACGAACACCGCCAAGCCAATCGGCAGCCCTTCCAGCCACCACAGCATCAACAGCGCCGAAACCTGCACCATACCACCCGCCAGAAACGGCAGCGCAAGGCGCAGCAGCAACCCGTCCAGCGCATCAACATCAGAAGTCATCCGGTTGAGCGCCTCAGCGCCGCGCAGTTTCGCCTGATCCTCATGCGGACGTCGCGAGACGCCATCCATCAGCGCCAGTCGCAGATCGGCCAAGGCGCGCAGGGTCGCATCGTGAGTCAGCACCCGCTCGCCATAGCGCGCAACCGCCCGCCCCAGTGCCAGCCCGCGCACGCCTGCCGAGGGTTGGAAGAAATCAAAGCCCAGACCAATTCCGGCGACCCCGGCAGCAGCGGCCGCCGTCACGAACCAGCCCGACAGTCCCAGCAGCGCCGCGCCCATTGCAAGCACCAGAAAGGACAGGGCAAGCCCGCGCGTGAAGGCCGTCTTTTGCTGCGCGATAAGGCGCTCGATCAGGATCAAAAGCACTTTCATGACGCAGCCTCCAACGCGATGGCGCGATCCAGCGCGCTGACCATGGCGGGGTCGTGGCTGGCGACGATCAAGGTCACGCCCTGCGCGCGCAGCCCGACCAGCCCGGCAATGACTTTGGTGGCGGTGTCCGGGTCCAGATCAGCGGTCGGTTCATCGGCCAGCAGCAAGGGGCGATGGGCGAAATGGGCGCGCGCGATCAGCAAACGGCGCGCCTCGCCACCGGAAACACCGCCGCCCATATCGCCAAGCCGCGTCTCTAGCCCTTCAGGCAGCGAGGCCACGATTTCGCCCGCCGCCGCCGCATCAAGGGCCGCGTCGATATCGCCCTCTTGGCCCAGCGTGATCAACTGGCGCAGGGTCATATCGGCAAAGCGCGGTGTTTGTGGAATCCAGCCCAAGGCGGCGCGCCAATCATCTGCGCTGGCATCGTCCAGTCGCGCCTCACCCAGCGTGATTTCGCCCGCCTCAGGCACGATCAGCCCGGCGAGTGTGGTCAATAGCGTGGTTTTGCCGGCCCCCGAAGCGCCAGTGATCGCCACCGCCTCGCCGGGTTCAATCGCACCGTCGGGCATCGGAATGGACGCGGCCCCCTTGGCGGGGCGGATTTGCAACCCGGACCAGCGCAGCGTGCCACTCGCCAAAGGCTGCCCTGCGCCACCTTGACCTAACATCTTGCTGGCTTTGGCGATCTCGGTCTCGGCCGTGTCCAATTCGCCCGCCACGGCCAATGCGGCAGCGCGGTCATGCCAAGCGGCGGCCAGATCGCGCAGCGGCTGAAAGAATTCGGGCGCGATCATCAGCAGGAAAATCCCGGTCGCCGGGGTCATCTGAATGCCCCAAGTGCCAAAATGCATCCAGCCAATCAGGGAAAATCCGACATAAACAGCAACCATCGCCACGCCAATCGCGGCGAACAGTTCCAGCACCGTCGAGGACAAAAACGCGACGCGCAGCACCGCCATCGTGCGGCTGCGCAGATCCTCGGTCTTGACCTCCAGATCGGCACGCGAGCGCGCCTCGGCCCCCAAAAGCCGCAGATCGGTAATCGCTGCGATCCGGTCGATCAGCAGCTTGTTAAGCGCGCCGATCTCGACCATTTGACGCTCTGAAGCATCCTGCGCGGCCATCCCGACCAACGCCATGAACAGCGGAATCAATGGCCCCGCGAGCAGAAATATCACCGCCGCGGCCCAGCTTTGGGTCATGACGATGAGGATAAAGGCAAGCGGGACGATCCGCGCGCGAATGAAAGTGGGTTGATAGCGCGTCGCCCAAGGGCCAAGGGCTGCCAGCTTTTCGGCCATCAGCGAAGCGGTCTGCGAGGGCGAAAGCGCCGCCGCCCCGGTGGCTTGGCGCACGGCATGCTCTATCAGCCGCTTGCGAGCCTCGGTCAGGATCGCCTCGGCGGCATCCGCGCTTAGTTTCAGCGCCATCCAGTCCAGCACGATGCGCACAAGCGCGAGGGCGATGAAACCAGTCGCCCCCATCAGCGGCGACAGCGGCGGCGAGACGCCCGGTGACACCAGATCGCCAAGCACAAGCCCGACAAGGGCGGCCTGCACTGGCCAGATCAGCGCCGCAAAAACCGACAGCCAGCCCGCAGCTTTCAGGCGGCGCGCCTGTGGGGCGGCCACGCGCGAAAGGATTTGCTTTGGCGTCTGTAGAGTCGTTTCCGTCATATCATGTCCTGCGCTTGCTTCGCCAGATAGCGGGCTGCAGGGGGCGGGGCAATGGCCCTGCGACAATCGGCGCAAGACCGTAAGGCAATAAAAAACCGCCCGGACACGAGGCCCGAGCGGTGTTTTCGAGGGTTACCAGTCTCGAAAACGATGACCTCTTGGAGGGGTATTAACAGGGGGCAATATATTCGCGCCCGTAGGCATCACGATAGCGGCACTGGCCGGGCTGGTTCGCTTGCCCGATGAGGGCTCCGGCAACGCCGCCAGCAGCGGCGCCAAGCGCTGCACCCTTGATGCGGTCGCCATCTTTGGACACAGCGGCCCCCAATACGGCACCGGCCACAGCGCCAGTTGCGGCAGACCGATTTTGCGAGTTGCCCTGATACCCCTGAGTCCCCTGGCAAGCCGCAAGGCCCGTCACGAGCGGTAGAACGAGAAGGATTTTCTGCATGCGAATACGTCTCCCAATATTTTGCGCGTCCCAGTATAACGCTTTTATGCGCTCATGGGTTCCCAAATATTTTACGCATGTTTCGGTTGCGCAAAGGGTCGCGGACTTGACAGGCGGAAAGATAGTTGCGTCAAGCATGCCTGACATGAATTGCCAGTAAGGAAGCTTTGCCAATGACCTCTAATCCCGTGCGTGTCACACTGGTCGGTGCGCTGGTGACATTTGCGCTGTTTGCGACGGTGCTGATGATGATGCGCCCGCTGATGGCGATTGACGAGACGCGCTATCTGACCGTTGCATGGGAGATGTGGCAGGGCGGCTCGAAATTCGTCCCCCATCTCAATGGCGAGATCTATTCGCACAAGCCGCCGCTGTTGTTCTGGCTGGTCAATCTGGCGTGGATGGCATTCGGGCAAAGCGAATGGGCGGCGCGATTGGTGGCCCCTGCTTTCGGGTTGCTGTCGGTCTATTTGGTGGCGCGTCTGGCGCGAGCGATGTGGCCGGATGCGCCCGAGCGTGGCGGTTTGGCGGCGCTGATACTTGCGACCTCGGGGCTGTTCTTACTCTATGGCTCGACCACGATGTTTGACACGATGCTTACCGCAGCGACGCTGATCGGGATGCTGTCGATCTGGTCGTTGCAGCGCGGATTGCGGCTTGGGCCGGTGATCGGGCTGGGCGTTGCGCTGGCGCTTGGGGTGCTGGCCAAGGGTCCGGTGATCTTGGTGCATGTGATGCCGGCGGCGCTGTTGATGCCGCTTTGGGCGGCGCGCGAGGAACGTGTGCGGATCGCGGGTTGGTATGGCCGCATCGCTTTGGCCTTCGCAATCGCACTGGCGCTGGTGCTGGTCTGGCTTGGGCCTGCGGTGATCCTTGGCGGGGCGGAGTATCGTGAGCAAATCCTGTGGAAGCAAAGCGCGGGTCGCATGGTGAAGAGCTTTGCGCATAGTCGCCCCGACTGGTTCTTTATCGCCTTGCTGCCGCTTTATTTGTGGCCGTGGGGCTGGAGCCGGGCCGGGCTCGCGTCGCTAAAACCCAGCCGCCTTTGGGCCGATCCCGGCGCGCGGATGGTGAGCATTTGGGCGGTTGCGGCGCTGATCGCCTTTTCGCTGATTTCGGGCAAGCAGGCGCATTATTTGCTGCCAGAAATGCCCGCGCTTGCGCTGTTGCTGTCGGGAATGGTGCCAACAGCCGAGCCGCGTCACCGCGCTTGGCGTCTGGCTTGGCTGCTGCCCGGTTTCGGTGTGGCGATTGCGGCGGCGGCGGTGCCCTTTGGCGCGTTTCCCGAGCTGCCCGACGGCACGGGGTCTTGGATGTTCTGGATCATCGGCGTGGCGGTTCTTGCGCTGGCGGCGCTGATCTTGCTGCGCGCGCATGCCGGTTGGCGTGCCGAGGCTTGGGCCGCGCCGCTTGCTCTGGTGGCGATACAGGCGATGGTCTGGCCGATCCTCTGGCCGATTTACGATCCGGCACCACTGGGCGCGCTATTGGCGGCGCATTCACAGCATGGCGTGGCCACGACAGATACGGGCTATGCGGGGCAGTTCTCCTATGCCGGGCGGTTGCAGAAACCGGTGCAAGTGCTGGGCAATAGCGCCGATCTGGGGCGCTGGATGGCGGCGCATCCGGGCGGTATCGTGCTGGCCCCTAAAAAGATTGCCGATGTCACGGGGCTGGGCCAGATCGCCGAGCGTCATTTCCGCCAACGCGACTGGCGGATCTATCAGGTTGCCTTGCCTGCCGACCCCGCACCAGCCGATGTGCCAGCGCCCGACGCAGCACAATAGATCGCGCATAAAAATCACGCCCGACGCGCAAGGCCTCGGGCGTGATACTGCTTTCGACAGGTTCCGATTATCCTGCAGACTTATCGGTGGGCCGCTCTTCCAGCTTGACGGAGACGGTGAGCGGTTTGTTCGCGCGCAGCAACGAGAGTTGCACCGTGCTGCCCGGATTATCCGAGCCAATCGCACGCGTCAGATCGCGCGGGGTTTTCATCGGCTTGCCATCGACCGCCACGACAATATCGCCACGTTTCAGGCCCGCTTTTTTGGCGGGGGTGTCGTCGCTGACATCGGCCACCAGCACGCCTTCGGGCTTGTCCAGACCCAACGCTGCGGCGATATCGTCGCTAACCGGCTGGATCGCGACACCCAAGAAGCCGCGTTTGACCGAGCCGTCGTCTTGCAGGTCAGCCACCACGCTTTTGATCGTATCCGAGGGCACCGAGAACCCGATCCCGACCGAGCCACCCGTGGGCGACAGGATCGCGGTGTTCATGCCGATCACCTCGCCATTATCGTCAAATAGCGGCCCGCCCGAGTTGCCTTTGTTGATCGCGGCATCGGTCTGGATGTAGTTGTCAAACGGACCCGATTGCAGATCGCGCCCGAGCGCCGACACGATCCCGGTCGACACCGAGGTGCCAAGCCCGAACGGGTTGCCAATCGCGACCACCGGCTCACCGACTTCGGCCTTGTCGGAATCGCCAAAGCCAACGGTTGTCAGGTCTTTCTTGGTATCAACCTTGATCAGCGCAATATCGGTGGCCTTGTCTGCGCCGATAACTTTTGCATCTGCCGTCGAGCCGTCCGAGAACGTCACTTTCACAGTATCTGCACCATCAACAACATGGGCATTGGTGACGATGTAGCCGTTTTTCTCGATGATAAATCCCGTGCCAAGCCCGGTGATTTCGGGGCGTTGCGCTTGCTGACCCTGACCTTGGCCCTGACCGTTCTGATCGCCGGGCATCGGCATACCGAAACGGCGTGAGAAGAATTCGTAGGGGAAGCCTTCGGGCAGGCCCATCTGGGCCATTTCCTGATCATCCGCCTTTTTCTTGATCTCGATCGTTACCACGGCGGGCATGACTTTTTTGACCAGATCAACGGTGTTGGTGAAGGTCTCGGCAGCCGCCACATTGGGCATCAGCACCAGACCGCTCGTCGCAACCGAACCTGCTCCGATCATTGCCGTTGCAGCCAACGTGCGTAGCAGACGGGCTTTGCGAATGTCCTGCATCTTTCTCTCCTTATGTCAGGGATGCCTTTTTCTAACGCGCAAGCCTGTCGGGAACTCTGCAAGAAGATTGCAGCGGTGTAATCCTGTTCACCTTTGGGAGAGTAGGGCGTGACTTGAGGTCCGGCAGCCGCCATTTAGAGCGCAGATGACAGGGAAGTCCCTTAGATGAAGTTACTGCTGATCGAAGATGATGTGACCACGGCCGATTATGTCGCCCAGGGTTTGCGCGAAGAGAGCCATCTGGTCGATGCGCTTGCCAATGGCCGCGACGGGCTGTCTCAGGCGCTGGGCGGCGAGTATGACGTGATCATCGTGGACCGGATGCTGCCCGAGCTGGACGGGTTGTCAATCGTGCGGGCCGTGCGCGCGGCCAAGATCGCCACGCCGATCATCTTTCTGACTGCGATTGGCGGGGTGGATGACCGGATCGAGGGGCTGAATGCGGGCGCGGATGATTATCTTGTCAAACCCTTCGCCTTTGGCGAGTTGTCGGCACGTCTGATGGCCCTCGCGCGCCGTCCGCAGACTCAGGCCGAGCAGGTGGTGCTGGAGGCGGGTGACTTGCGGATGGATCTGATCGCGCGCCGTGTCACGCGAGGGGGGCAGGACATTGACCTGCTGCCGCGCGAGTTCGGGCTGCTGGAGTTTTTGCTGCGTCGCAAGGGGCGGGTGCAGACGCGCACGATGCTTCTGGAAGGGGTGTGGGATTTGAACTTTGATCCGCAAACCAATGTTGTCGAGACCCATATTTCGCGGCTTCGTAACAAGGTGGATAAACCCTTTGATCGCGATCTGATCCACACCGTGCGCGGCGCTGGCTACCGGATCGAGGGCGGATGACGGGGCGGTTGAATCGCGCGGGCATCCTAGCCTCGACGCCGCTGCGTCAGGCGCTGGGCTTGATGGCGCTTGTCTTTGCGATCCTGCTGGTGACTCTGGGGTTTGCCTATGTCGCGCTGCGCTCCTCGACCGAAGATACGATCCGCGCTGATCTAAAGCAGCAAACGGCGGTGTTTCAGGTCGCTGCCAACCCCGAGACGTTGTCGATCATCGTGTCTGCCGAGGCACATGCCTCTGATCCTGCTGAACGTGCAATTGCCTTTGTGCTGCCTGATGGGCGTCAGGTCGGCAATGTGCGGGTCACTCAACGAGATGATCAGTGGGTCGTATCGCGCCATCCCGAATACGCGCCGCTGTCCAAACACGGCTATTACACGCTGAAAATGCCGCTGGCGGGCGGGCTGCTGCTGATCGGAGAAAGCCGCGCGCCGATTGCCGAACTGACCTCGACGTTTCTGGCGATCCTGATCTTTTCCTTTGTGCCCTCGGTGTTGGTTTCGGCGGCTTATGGCGCTTGGGCCGGGATGCGCGCGCGCCGTCGGGTCAGCGCGATTGAGACTACGCTGGACGATCTGACCGAGGGGCATTTGGCCGCGCGCGTGCCGGAAACGACGATCAAATCGGCACGCGGGGACGATCTGGCGCGCATCGGCTCGCGGTTGAATCGGATGGCAGAAACGCAGGAATCCACGGTAGAGGCGTTGCGGCAGGTGTCCGCGGATATTGCGCATGACCTCAAAACCCCGATGCAGCGCGTATCGGTGCTGCTGGCGCAATTGCGCACGGCTTTGCCCGAAGATGGCGAGGCGCATCAAATCGCGGTTCGCGCTGGCGACGAAACCGAGCGCGCCGTGGCGGTGTTTCATTCGTTGCTGCAAATCGCGCAGATCGAAGGCGGGAGCCCGAAAGCGCGGTTCAAGGCGCTTGATCTGGGGGCGTTGGCAAGCGATATCACCGAACTCTATGCCGCAAGCGCCGAAGAGGCAGGCGGGCAATTGCTGCTACGTGACCGCGCACAGGGCCAAGCGCGTGTGCTTGGGGATCGCGGGCTGTTGGGACAGCTCCTGTCGAACCTGATCGAAAACGCGATCCGTCATGCTGGCCCCACGCCCCAGATCAGCGTCGAAATTGCGCGCCAACCCGAGTTGGTTGTGCTGCGTGTGCGCGATCATGGCCCCGGCATCCCCGAGGCCGAGCGCACGCAGGTCTTGCGCAGGCTGTATCGGTTGGAGCGCTCGCGCACGACGCCCGGCAATGGTTTGGGGCTGGCCTTGGTTCACGCGGTGGCGGGATTGCACGAGGCCGAGCTGTCGCTGGCCGACAATCACCCCGGCTTGATTGTGGAACTGCGCTTTCGCCCCGCATAAGCCCATCAGTGCGCATGAAAAAACCCGCGCCGGTCGTGGCGCGGGTTGTCGTTTTCTCAAACGGATTGGCTTAGCCCTTGGGGCCAGCTTCCAGCGCGTCCTCAAAGGTGCGCAGACCCGTTTTGGGCGCTTGCACCAGCACGGCCATATTGCCCGGTTTGTGCTCGTTGCGCAGCATTTTTGTGTGCGCCTGCGGGATTTGATCCCACGGGAAGACCTCGGACATGCAGGGGTCGATGCGACGCTCCATCATCATCCGGTTGGCCGAGGCCGCCTGTTTGAGATGCGCAAAGTGGCTGCCTTGCAGACGCTTCTGGTGCATCCACATGTAGCGCACGTCGAAGGTGCAGTTGAACCCCGAGGTGCCGGCGCAAATCACGACCATGCCGCCCTTTTTCACCACGAGTGAGCTGACCGGGAAGGTCGCCTCGCCGGGATGTTCGAACACCATATCGACGCTCACGCCCTTGCCGGTGATCTCCCAGATCGCCTTGCCGAACTTGCGCGCCTCTTTGAGCCAGGCGTTATATTCGGGCGTGTTGACCGTGGGCAGTTGTCCCCAGCAGTTGAAATCCTTGCGGTTGATCACGCCCTTTGCGCCCAGCGAGAGCACGAACTCGCGCTTGTCCTCGTCTGAAATCACACCGATCGCATTCGCGCCCGCCGCATTGATCAACTGGATCGCAAAGCTGCCCAAGCCCCCCGATGCGCCCCAGACCAGCACGTTCTGGCCGGGCTTGAGGTCATGGGGTTCGTGGCCGAACAGCATCCGATAGGCGGTGGCCAGCGTCAGCGTGTAACAGGCGCTTTCTTCCCAAGTCAGGTGCTTGGGGCGGGGCAGCAATTGCTGCGCTTGCACGCGGGTGAATTGGGCAAAGCTGCCGTCATGGGTCTCATAGCCCCAAATCCGCTGGCTGGGCGAGAACATCGGGTCGCCGCCGTTGCACTCCTCATCATCGCCGTCATCTTGGTTGCAGTGAATCACCACCTCGTCGCCGACTTTCCAGCGGGTGACCTTGTCGCCGACCTTCCACACGATCCCCGACGCATCCGAGCCCGCGATGTGATAGGGCTGCTTGTGCCCGTCAAAGGGCGAGATCGGCACGCCAAGACCGGCCCAAACGCCATTGTAGTTCACGCCAGCCGCCATCACGAGCACCAGCACCTCGTGGCTGTCGATCTCCCATGTGTCGACAACCTCAACCTGGAAAGACTGCTCTGGTTCGCCGTGACGCTCGCGACGGATCGCCCAAGCATACATTTTCGCCGGAACATAGCCGAGCGGCGGCATTTCACCGATCTCGTACAGGTCCTTTTCGGGGGCGTCATAGGGTGCAATCCCGGTATCTTGATCAAGGGCCATTGGCGTCTCCTGTCTATTCTTGCCGCACCGCAGAATCGCGCGGGGTTCGATCTGAGGGATACGCAGGGCCGCGCAACTTTGCAATCCCTGACGTTAGGTTTTTGTAATTTTATGTCTCTCGCGTTTTCGATCCCTCGTGCGCGCGTTCCATTTATAAGGCGAAACGCATCTCCTTGGCGTCAATGCGCCTTGCGCCGCAGCGCGGCGAATTGACAGGGTCACAAACTTCAATCTATGACGGGTCAACGCGCAACAATATTGCGCAGCTTAGATTCGCCAGTTGATGGAGGCCGCCATGACCCAAGACGCCAAACCCGCCAAGGACAAGCCGTGGCTGTTTCGCACCTATGCAGGCCACTCGACCGCCAAAAAGTCGAACGAGCTGTATCGTTCCAACCTGTCCAAGGGGCAGACCGGGCTGTCGGTGGCCTTCGATCTGCCGACCCAGACCGGCTATGACAGCGACCATATCCTCAGCAAGGGCGAAGTCGGCAAGGTCGGCGTGCCGGTCTGCCATTTGGGCGATATGCGCGCGCTGTTTGACGATATCCCGCTTGAAAAGATGAACACCTCGATGACGATCAACGCGACTGCGCCGTGGTTGCTGTCGCTCTATATCGCCGTGGCCGAGGAACAGGGCGCCGATGTCAGCGCGCTGCAAGGCACTGTGCAAAACGATCTGGTCAAGGAATACCTGTCACGCGGCACCTATATCTGCCCGCCCAAGCCCAGCCTTACGATGATCACGGATGTCGCCGCCTACACGCGTGAGCATCTGCCGAAATGGAACCCGATGAACGTGTGTTCCTATCACCTGCAAGAGGCGGGCGCTACGCCCGAACAAGAGCTGGCCTTTGCGCTGGCTACGGCGATTGCGGTGCTGGATGATCTCAAGACCAAAGTGCCGCCCGAGGCGTTTCCCGCGATGGTCGGGCGGATCTCTTTCTTCGTGAATGCGGGCATTCGTTTCGTCACCGAGATGTGCAAAATGCGCGCCTTTACCGAGCTGTGGGATGAAATCACGCGCGACCGCTACGGCATCGAGGACGCCAAGTTCCGCCGGTTCCGCTATGGTGTGCAGGTGAACTCGCTGGGCCTGACCGAGCAGCAGCCGGAAAATAACGTCTACCGCATCCTGATCGAGATGCTGGCCGTGACGCTCAGCAAAAACGCGCGCGCCCGCGCCGTGCAACTGCCCGCTTGGAACGAGGCGCTGGGCCTGCCGCGCCCTTGGGATCAGCAATGGTCGCTGCGCATGCAGCAAATCATGGCCTATGAAACCGATCTGCTGGAATTCGGTGATCTGTTTGAGGGTAACCCGGCGGTTACCGCCAAGGTCGAGGCGCTTAAAGATGGCGCGCGCGCCGAGTTGGAGACGCTGGATTCCATGGGCGGCGCGATTGCTGCGATTGACTACATGAAGGGACGTCTGGTTGACAGCAACGCCGCCCGGATCAACCGCATCGAAGCCGAGGAAACCATCGTTGTCGGCGTGAACCGCTGGCAACAGGGCGAGCCCTCGCCGCTGACGGCCGGAGACGGCGGGATCATGGTGGTCGACCCCGCGACGGAGCAGGACCAGATCGGCCGTCTGAACGCCTGGCGCGCCGAGCGCGACGAGGGCGCGGTGCAACTCGCGCTGGGCGCGCTGCGCGATGCGGCGAAGGCGGGTGAAAACATCATGCCCGCATCAATCGCTGCGGCCAAGGTTGGCGCGACCACGGGCGAATGGGCAGGCATCATGCGTAAGGTTCACGGCGAATATCGCGGCCCGACGGGCGTGTCGCGCAGCCCCTCAAACCAGACCGAAGGACTTGATGAGATCCGCGAGGCCGTGGATGCGGTCAGCACGCAACTGGGCCGCCGCCTCAAGTTTCTCGTCGGCAAGCCCGGCCTTGACGGGCATTCTAACGGCGCCGAGCAAATCGCCTTCCGTGCGCGTGATTGCGGCATGGACATCACCTATGACGGCATCCGCCTGACGCCCGAGCAGATTGTCGCCAAGGCAATCGAGGATCAGGCGCATGTGGTCGGCCTGTCGATCCTGTCGGGCAGTCACATACCGCTAATCGAAGAACTGATGGAGCGGATGCGCGCTGCCGGGCTGGATCATGTGCCCGTCGTGGTCGGCGGGATTATCCCGGATGAAGACGCTGCCCGGCTGCGCGGATTTGGCGTCGCACGTGTTTACACGCCCAAAGATTTCGAACTTAACCGGATCATGATGGATATCGTGGCGCTCGCCACACCGAGCGAGGCCGCAGCCTGACATCGCCGGGGGGTTCACACCCCCGGACCCCCGTGGGATATTTCGATCAAGAGGAAGGAGTTTCGGCTTCCTCTTGACATAAATATCCCCGCCGGAGGCCCCACCATCTGCCATCACCTACGATGATCAGAGTTTTCGCCCTTCCGCCCGCCACGGGGCGCAGATAAAGTCGCGCCATGACCTCCTCTGCGATCCAGTTTTCCGACGATCAGGCCGAAGCCTGGGATGCCGTTGCCGAGGCGTTGCAGGCCGCCGGTGTTGATATTCTTGAGGGCCATTTGCAGCCCGAAGGGGGCGGCAATCGCGTGCTGTCGGTGATCGGCAAGGCGGGCTCGGGCAAGACGTTGTTGTTGGCCGAGATGTATAAGGCGCTTGAAGCGGCGGGCGTTGATCTGGTGTCGGGCGATTTCGAGGGTAAGAAGCGGCGTGAGCGACGCACATTGGCGATTTTGGCCCCGACAAACAAGGCGGCCAGCGTTTTGCGCACGCGCGGGGTGCCTGCGACCACGATCCACCGCATTCTCTACACCCCGGTGTACGATCCGGAATATGAGCGCATCGCGGAATGGTTGACCGGGCAAGGGACGCGCCCCGATATCACGCAATTGCAGATTCCCGGCCTGACCGAAGCAGCGCTGGATCGCGCCAAGGCGTTTTACGATGTGCAAAAATCGATCCCCGGCGCGCTGGCGGCGGCGGGGTTGCGCGGGTCGGATTTCATCAATGGCTGGAAGCGGCGCGATGATCCGCTTGATATCGGCTTTGTCGATGAGGCCTCGATGCTGGATGAGCGCCAGCTTGATGATCTCAAAGAGATTTTCCCGACTCTGGTGTTATTTGGAGATCCTGCGCAACTGTCTCCGGTGAACCAATCGGGGCAGATGGTGTTTGAACGCTTGCCCGATGAACAAAAGCATGTGCTGCACCGCATTCACCGTCAGGCTGAGGACAACCCGATCCTCGATCTGGCGCATATGCTGGGCGATGAAACCGTGACGTTTGAGGCCTTCGAGCGCGCAATCGAAGAGGCTGCCGCCAAGGATGATCGCGTGGTTTGGGCCGAGCGGGTGGAGAGCGATCTCATGGCGCGCTCTCCGGTGCTGGTCTGGCGCAATGCGACGCGGATCCGGCTGATCCATGCCTTTCGCGCCGCCCATTCTGCGCCTGCGGATATGTTGCTGCCCGGCGAGCCATTGGTGTGCGACGGCATCGAACTGCCGGTGAAGCATCGCAAGAAGCGCATCGATCTAGAGGCGCGCGGGCTGATCAAGGGGGCGCAGGTGGTCTATCTTGGACCGGGCAACAAACCCGGTTTCTCTCGGCTGCATGTGATGGGGGCTGAAGAGCCGCGCTTGTCGGCGGCCTCGATCATCAAGATCGAACTGCCCGATCTGGAAGAGCCCTTCATTCCCTATGCCGCGCGGATGGGGGCGGCGTTTTTGCATGGTGCGGCGGTGACAATTCACAAGGCGCAGGGCAGTCAGTGGGAGGACGTGCAGGTTTTCGCCCCCGATATCTACGCCGCTTATCGCGCCGGTCGTGTCGAAGCTGGTATTCCGCTGTGGAAGCGGCTCGCCTATGTCGCGATCACGCGGGCGCAGAACCGGTTGCTGTGGGTTGTGCGCCCACGGCTCGCGCGGCCCTCGGCGCCGCTGTCGATTGAGGATTTGCCCAAGGGCGGGGCGGCGCTGAAACTGGAAGCGCAAACGCAGGACGGCTAGCCTTGAATGCCTTCGGCGAGAGTATTTTTGGCCAGATGAAAAGGAACCGCGCGATGAGTGTGATGGTGGTGACAGGCGCAAGCGCCGGGATCGGGCGCGCGGTGGCGGAAATGGCCTTGGCGCAGGGTTGGCAGGTCGCCTGTCTGGCGCGACGGCTAGACGTTTTGCAAGACATCGCGGCCAAGGGCGACGGTCTGGCACTGGCCTGTGATGTGACCGACGCGGCAGAGGTCGCATCGGCCTTTGCACAGGTTGTGGCGCGGTTTGGTCGGGTTGATGTGCTGTTTAACAATGCGGGCCTGTTTCCAAAAGCTGCGCTACCCGACGAGATTGCGCTTGAGGAGTGGAACGCTTGTATGGCGGTCAATTTGACGGGGATGTTTCTATGTGCCCGTGCCGCTTTTGCGCAGATGCGGGCGCAAGAGCCGCAAGGCGGGCGGATTATCAATAACGGCTCGATCTCGGGGCAGGTGCCGCGCCCGCGCTCGATGGCTTATACGGTCAGCAAGCATGCGATCAACGGCATGACCAAGCAATTGGCGCTGGACGGGCGGGCGTTCAACATTGCGGCGGGGCAGATTGATGTTGGCAATACGCGCACCGAATTGGCCGCGCAGATGGAAAAAGGCGTGATGCAGGCCGATGGCTCGATCAAGCCCGAAGCGATGATGGACGTCGCAGAGGTCGCCAATGCCGTGATGCATATGGCCTCACTGCCAGAAGGGGCGAATGTGCTCAACATGACGGTGATGGCCACCGCGATGACGTTTGTCGGGCGCGGTTAGCGCACGAAGCGGAACACCGCCGCCGCCGCCCAGCCCGCGACCACTGCAAGTGCCAGCGCGAGAAGCCCATAAAGTGCAGCGTGTTCGTGTGCGAGCGCATAAAGCCAGCGCTCCAGCCCGACTTTGCGCACTTCGATGGCGGATTGATAGCGATCCACCAACTGGCCGTCGCGCAGCAGGAAAATACGGGTTTTATAGGCCCCTTCGATCAGGTTCGCGGGCAGCTCAAAATCTGCGCGAAACAGCGTGTTATCCACCAGACGCACGCCGCCGGTTTCAAGTTTATAAAGGCCTTGGCGTTCGCGAATGCGGATCATCGCCTCGGTGAAGGGTTTGGTATCGGCCACCCGAACGGAACTGGAAAAAGCGCGCATCGCGAGGGGGATCGAGATGCGTTGCTGCACATCTAATCTCGGGCTGAGAATTTCCTGAAGCGGCCCCGAAGTCGCCACCGCATAATAGCTGGGCGCCGAGGCCACGCCGACCGAAGCCGTGTTCACCCAGATCCCCAATTCGCGCGACTTGCGCCGGATCGTGATCGGTACAAGCGGGCCTTCGAGCGTTACAATCACGGCCAGCTTGTCGTTTTCGGGTTCAGGCGCCTCGCGTTTGATCGCGCCGTAGATCAGAATTTGCGAGCCGTCAAACGAGGTAGTGATGCCAATATTATCGCGGCTCAGACCGGCGACGATTTGCTCGGGCGGTGGTTTCGGGGCATTGGGCTGCGCGGCTTGCTGGGCCGGGGCTACGATAGGCAGCAGCGCAAGCATCAGCGCAAGGCGTAAGCGGCGGGCGAGGGCGCGCATCATCAGTGGCTCCCCGCAGCGATTGAGTAAAGATCGTGTGGGCGAATGATCAGATCTGCCCCCAGTTTCGCCGCAACGAGAATG
This sequence comes from Thioclava indica, assembly GCF_000714545.1. Classification (GTDB taxonomy): domain Bacteria; phylum Pseudomonadota; class Alphaproteobacteria; order Rhodobacterales; family Rhodobacteraceae; genus Thioclava; species Thioclava indica. Next base: position 31,248 of record NZ_AUNB01000073.1, on the reverse strand, counting down.
ACCAAAAGCGCCAGTAGAATACGCAACTGTTCCGCCTTGAGCCGCGCGCCCAAACGCGAGCCGATCTGCGCACCCACCACGCCCCCCACGATCAGCAAAAGCGCCAGCATCACGTCGACCGTCTGGTTGGTGATCGCGTGCATAAAGGTGGTGAAGGCCGACACGAACAGAATCTGGAACAGCGAGGTTCCTATCACCACTTTGGTGGGCATGTTCAGCAGATAGATCATCGCCGGAACCATGATAAAGCCGCCGCCTACGCCCATGATCGCGGCAAGGATACCCACGACCACCCCCACGATCAGCGGAGGGATCACGGAAATATACAGCCCCGAGGCGCGGAACTTGAACTTGAAGGGCAGGTTATGCGCCCAGGTGTGTTGGTTGCGTTTCTTGCGCGCGCCGGTGCCTTTTCTTTGGCGGCGCATGGTGCGTACGGCCTCTTGCAGCATCAACAGGCCGATTGAGCCGAGGAACACCACGTAGCAAAGCTGCACCGCGAGATCGATCTGGCCAAGTTGGGTCAGCAGGTTGAACACCCAGATCCCGCCTGCAGATCCAAGGATACCGCCCACCAGCAGCACCAACCCCATCGGGATGTCCACGGCCTTGCGCTTGAGTTGCGCCAGCACCGCAGAGACCGAAGACGCCACGACCTGATTGGCCCCCGTCGCGACCGCTACTGCGGGCGGTATGCCGATAAAGAACAGCAGGGGCGTGATCAGGAACCCGCCACCCACGCCAAACAATCCTGACAACAGCCCGACGATGCCGCCAAGGCCCAGCAGGGTATACATGTTGACCGAAATCTCGGCGATGGGCAGGTAGATTTGCATTCAAGGCACCTGCGGGGGAAGGGTCGTTCCTGTTTGCCCGTGGCTAGGGATCAAGTCAAACCCCCGCCGCGCGCGCGATCACATCTGTTGCAGATATCGTCGCAAAACGCGTTCCAGCTTGGCCGCGCCCATGGGAGCGATGGCTTTGGTCTGTTCGTGGCTGATTTGCTCATCCGCCATGCCTGCGCCCATGTTGGTGACCACGGACACGGCGGCCACGCGCAGGCCCAGAAAGCGCGCGAGGATCACTTCGGGGACGGTGGACATGCCCACGGCGTCCGCGCCAAAGATCTTGGCGGCGCGAATTTCGGCGGGGGTTTCGAAACAGGGGCCGGAGAACCAGCAATAGACGCCTTCGGGCAGCTCGATGCCCTCATCTTGGGCGGCTTGGGCAAGCCCGGCGCGGATGGCGCGATCATGCGCCTCGGTGAGCGGCACGAAACGCGCGTCTGACGGTTCACCGATCAAGGGATTATTGCCCGAGAAATTGATGTGATCGTTTAGCATCATCAGCCCGCCGGGGCGGATATCTTCGCGCAAAGACCCGGCAGCATTGGTCAGCAAAAGCTGCTCGCATCCGAGTTCGCGCAAGATTTCCAGCGGCAGGCGCATTTCGGCGGGGTTGCCGTGTTCGTAGTAGTGCACGCGGCCACCGAACACCGCGACGCGCACGCCTTCAAGCGTGCCGATCACCAGTTTCGGGTTGTGGCCTGACACGCCCGCATGGGGAAAGCCCGGCAGATCGGAATAGGGGATAGCGACGCCGTCCACCTCCTCGGCCAAGTGGCCAAGGCCCGAGCCAAGGATCAGCCCCAGAACGGGGGGCGCATCGCCCGCGCGGGCGCGGATCAGATTGGCAAGCTCAACGCTCTTTGACATAGGGCTGGCCTCCGGCACGAGGTGGGATGGCTTTGCCGATGAAACCGGCAAGAATGACAACGGTCAGAATATACGGCACGGCTTGCATGAACTGGATCGGCAGGTTCACCACGCCCAGATCAATGTTGGGATAACGGTTCGAGATCGCCTCAAGCAGACCAAACAGCATCGTCGCGCCAAGGGCAGGCACGGGGCGCCATTTCGCAAAGATCAGCGCCGCCAGCGCGATATAGCCCCGTCCGGCGGTCATTTCCTTGACGAAGCCTGCGGCCAGACCGGTCGCCAGATAGGTGCCCGCCAGACCCGACAAAACGCCGGTAATCGCCACCGCCGTATAGCGCAGACGGATCACCGACACGCCCGCCGTGTCCACCGATTCCGGATTCTCTCCGACGGCACGCAGGCGCAGACCAAAGCGCGTGCGAAACAACACCCACCACGTCAACGGCACCATCGCAAAGGCGACATAAACCAAAATCGTGTGCCCTGAGAGCAGGTTGTCATAAATCTGGCCGATCACGGGCACATCTTTGACGGCATCGGCGCCGGGCAAGGTGATTGGCTCAAACCTTGCATTGCCCGAGAGCTGGGGCGTGCGCCCGCCCTGCTGGAACCAGCTTTGCGCGATCAGCACGGTAAAGCCCGAGGCAAGGAAGTTCACCGCCACGCCCGAGATCAGCTGATTGCCACGGAAGGTGATCGAGGCAAGGCCGTGCACCAGCGTCAGGCTCATCGCGCCGCCGATCCCGGCCAACAGGCCAAGCCACGCTGATCCGGTGACCGCAGCGACCGCAGCCGAGAAGAACGCCGCCATCAGCATCTTGCCCTCAAGCCCGATGTCGAAAATCCCTGCGCGCTCTGAAAACAAGCCCGCCAAGCAGGCCAGCAGCAGCGGTGTGCCAAGGCGCACCGCGCTATCGAGCAGCTCGATGATCGTTGCGAAATCCATGGCTCACGCCTCCTTTTTGGCGTTGGCACGCGCGACGAAAAAGCTTTCGATTGGCGCGCGCAGCATGTTGTCAAACGCCCCCGTGAACAAGATCACCAGCGCTTGGATCACGGTGATCAATTCGCGCGGGATCGTGGTTTCCAGCGCCAACTCGCCGCCGCCTTGATAGAGAAAGCCAAATAGCAGAGCGGCAAGAAACACGCCAAACGGGTGATTGCGCCCCATCAGCGCCACGGCGATGCCGATAAAACCCGCACCCTCGACCGAGTTCAAAACAAGGCGGTGGCCCGTCCCCATGACATTGTTGATCGCCATCAGCCCCGCCAACGCCCCCGAGATCAGCATTGCTGCCATCACGATTTTCACTGGCGAGATGCCAGCATAGCGCGCAGCCGATTCCGAGCGCCCAAAGGCGCGGATCGCATAGCCCAGCCGCGTGCGCCAGATCAGCCCCCAGACGAGGAAACACGCCAGCACCGCGATGAAGAACGAGATATTGGCAGGCACCGATTTACCGAAGAACTGCCCGATCAGGGGCATATCATGGAAGGTCGGCAAATACGTGGACTTGGGAAAGCGCGCCGTTGCCGGGTCCATCGAGCCGCGCGGGCGCAGCACGTTAACCAGCATGTAATTGAGAAGCGACGCGCCGATAAAGTTGAACATGATCGTGGTGATCACGATATGGCTGCCGCGCTTCGCTTGCAGATAGGCCGGGATCGCGGCCCAAGCTGCACCAAACAGCGCGCCACCGATCATCGCCGCAAGCAGCGCAATCGACCAATGCGGCCATGGAAAGGCGAGGCAAACCAGCGCCACACCGAGACCGCCAAGCGTCGCCTGCCCCTCACCGCCGATATTGAACTGGCTGGCGTGATAGGCCACGGCCACGGCCAGCCCGGTAAAGATGAAGTTGGTGGCGTAAAACAGCGTGTAGCCCCAGCCATAGGGCGAGCCCAAAGCGCCATCAATCATCACCTTGATCGCCTGCACCGGGTTCTCGCCGATCAGCAACACAACGATGCCGGAAATAACAAAGGCAATCAGTAGGTTGAGCAGCGGGATCAGCCCCACGTCAATCCATTTCGGGGTCTTTTCCATTACGTCGCTACCCCTGCCATCATCAGTCCCAGTTCTTTTTCATTGGTGTCTTCGGGCAGGCGCTCACCCATGATCTGGCCGTCAAACATCACCGCAATCCGATCAGACAGCGCAAAGATTTCATCCAGTTCAACCGAGACCAGCAAGATCGCCGCGCCTTGATCGCGCAGCTCGACGATGCGTTTGTGGATGAACTCAATCGCGCCGATATCGACGCCGCGCGTGGGTTGGCCGACCAATAGCAAAACCGGATCGCGTTCTATCTCGCGCGCGAGCACGATTTTTTGCTGGTTGCCGCCCGAGAAGCTTTTGGCGGGCAAGGTCGGGATCGGCGGGCGCACGTCAAAGCGCTCCATCGCGCTGGCGGTATGGGCGATGATCCCGGCATTATCCATAAGGAGCGGATTTTTCTGATAGGCCGGGTCCGAGTGATAGCCGAAAATCATGTTCTCCCACGCCATGAAATCAAGGATCAGCCCCAGATGATGGCGATCCTCGGGGACATGGGCGATGCCGCGCGCGCGGCGCGACTGGCCATCGGAGTGTTTTCCGGTCAGATCAAGATCCTGACCGTTGACGCGGATCGTGCCGGTGCCATTGGCAAAGCCGCCCAGCACTTCGAGCAGTTCGGACTGACCGTTGCCTGCCACACCCGCAATGCCCAGAATCTCGCCTGCGCGAATGGTGAGGTTGATGCCCTTGAGCCGTTCGACCTTATCTTCATCGCGCACGCGCAGATCTTCGATCTCTAGCACGGTGTCGCCGGGGTTGGCCTTGGTCTTGGTCACGTTGAGCAACACTTTGCGCCCGACCATCAGCTCGGCGAGTTGCTCGGGCGAGGTCTCTGACGTTTTCACCGTTGCCGTCATTTCGCCGCGTCGCATCACCGAAACCGTATCGGTGATTTCCATGATCTCGCGCAGTTTATGGGTGATCAGGATGATCGTTTTTCCCTCTTTGCGCAGGAAATCGAGGATGCGGAACAGGTGGTCGGCTTCATCCGGGGTCAGCACGCCGGTCGGCTCGTCCAGAATCAGGATATCGGCCTGACGATACAGCGCTTTGAGGATTTCCACGCGCTGCTGGTGGCCGACGGAGAGCTCTTCGATCTTTTCGTCAGGATCGACGTTCAGCTCGTATTCATCGGCCAGCCGTTTAAGTTCCTTGCGGGCCTTGGCCAGCGAGGGGCGCAGCAGCGCGCCCTCTTCTGCACCAAGGATAATGTTTTCCAGAACGGTAAAGTTCTGCACCAGTTTGAAATGCTGAAAGACCATGCCGATGCCAGCGCTGATCGCGGCTTGGCTATCGGGGATCTGCGTGCGCTTGCCTTTGATCCAGATCTCGCCCTTATCGGCTTTGTAAAACCCGTAAAGGATCGACATCAGCGTGGATTTCCCCGCGCCGTTTTCGCCGATGATGCCGTGAATCGCGCCGGGCATCACCCGGATCGCGATGTCTTTATTCGCCTGCACGGTGCCAAAGGCTTTCGAGATGCCTTTCAGCTCGATTGCGGGCACTTTTGCGGGCGTGGCTGCTTCTTTAGCGCCAAGGGCGGCAGTTGCCTGCCGCCCCGCGTTGGTTTGATCTGCTGCGCTCATCACTTAACCGGGCAGCTGTCATCCGACATGTAGTCATGGACCTGAACTTTGCCCGAGATGATATCGGCCTTGGCCTGATCCACCGCTTTCAGCATTTCGGGGGTCACCAGCGCTTTGTTGTTATCATCCAGCGCGACGCCCACGCCATCATCACCAAGACCCATCACCTTGATGCCCGGCTTGATGTCGGTGCCTTCTTTGAAGATGTTGTAAACGGCTGTATCGACGCGCTTGAGCATCGAGGTCAGAACTTTGCCCGGATGCAGGTAGTTCTGGTTGCTATCCACGCCGATCGACAGGATGTTTCCGTCAGCGGCAGCTTGCAACACGCCGATCCCGGTGCCACCAGCGGCAGCATAGATCACGTCAGCGCCTTGGCTGATCTGGGCTTTGGCAATCTCGCCACCCTTCACCGGATCGTTCCATGCCGCCGGGGTCGTGCCGGTCATGTTCTGGATCACTTTGGCATCGGGGTTGGCCGCCTTGACGCCTTGGACATAGCCGCAGGCGAATTTGCGGATCAGCGGAATATCCATGCCGCCGACAAACCCAACGGTGCCGGTTTTCGATGCCATACCTGCCATCAGACCAACAAGATACGAGCCTTGCTCTTCTTTGAAGACGACGGATTCGACATTGGGCTGATCGACAACCATGTCGATGATCGCGAATTTGGTGTCGGGGTAGTCGGGGGCCACTTGGTTGAGCGTGTCCCCAAAGGCGAAGCCGGTCATCACGATCGGGTTGGCCCCGGATTCAGCCAGCTTGCGCAGCGCTTGTTCGCGCTGGGCTTCGGACTGCATTTCCAGTTCCTTGTATTTGCCGCCGGTTTCATCTGCCCAACGCTTCGCACCGTGAAAGGCGGCTTCGTTAAAGCTTTTGTCGAACTTGCCGCCCAGATCATAAATGATCGCAGGTTCAGCAAGCGCGGCACCAGCGCTCAGCGCAAGCGTGGCTGCGGCGCCAAGAAACTGTTTGAAAAAGGTCATGAAACACTCCCGGTTATTCTGGCCATTTCGGATAGGCCTGTTGGCGGGCCTCGCATGGGCCCGCGTATCCCTGAATTTGGGCAGAGCTTGCCAAGAGGGTCAAGCGACAAAATGGTGCTGACGTCGGGGAGAGCTACAAATTTGATTGATTGGTCAGCCGTCAGCGCCGTCAACAGGCAAGACCATGATGATCGCATCGCGCCGAGTGCCGTCGGGGGCGTGGTAATAGGCCTTGCGCCGCCCCGATTCTATCCATCCTGTCGCACGATAAAGTGCGCGCGCGGCGGTGTTGTCCTCGGCCACTTCGAGAAAGGCTGTCTGCGCTTCACGCGTTTTCACGTTTTCGTGGAACGCGCCGACCAAAGCGCGCGCGATGCCAGCGCGGCGTTGGCTCGGATCAACGGCAAGCGTCAATAACTCGGCTTCCCCCGCGATCACGCGGCCCAGTAGAAACCCACCCGGTTCGGTGAGGAGAAAGACGCCCCGCGCTTGAAGAAGCGAGTCGAACTCTGCCTGCGACCAAGGGCGCGGCGTGGTGAAACAGGCGGCGTGCAGTTGGGCGAGTGTCTCGGGTGTCATCAGTCCAAAATTACTGGCGGCGGATCCGAGGGTGGTGCGGCATCGGCAGGTTGCAGATAGAGCGGCGCGGGGCGCAGGCCTGGCACGAGGTCACGTTGCGCGGCGATACGCGCGATGGCGCTGGCGGGCGCAAAGGCGGCGGGGCGCACGGTTGCGCCAAGGGTTGCGGCGGCGTCTTCGGCGGCAGAGCCGATGCAGGTCAGCCCCGGCTCTGCCCAATCGGTGGGGAGATTGGCCAGTTCACAAATTTGCAACTCTACCGGGCGTGCCATTCGGTAGCCCTCAAAGTAGCCCCGGCTGCGCGGCGCGGCGATGGCAGCAAGCACCGGTCCTTGGCTGGCATGGGCCACGGCCTCAAGGCTGGAGACGCCGATAGCGGGGATTTTCAGGCTAAGCGCCAGCCCGCGCGCCGCCGAAACCCCGATGCGGACACCGGTGAAATTCCCCGGCCCGATCCCCACGCCAATGCGCGTAAGATCGCGCCAGTTAACCCCCGCCTCGGTCAGCACCTCTTCGAGCAGCGGCATCAGGCGTTCCGCTTGGCCGCGGGTCATGTCTTCTTGGCGCGCGGCGAGACATTGATCGCCACACAGCAAAGCGGCCGCGCAATGCGCGGCCGATGTGTCAAAGCCTAAGATCAGCGCGTCACGCATTGACCGGGCGCACCTCGGTTACCTCGGGGATGTAGTGGCGCAGCAGGTTCTCGATGCCCATTTTCAGCGTCAGCGTCGAAGACGGGCAGCCAGCGCAAGCCCCTTGCATGTGCAGATAAACGATGCCGCGTTCAAACCCGTGGAAGGTGATGTCGCCGCCATCCTGAGCGACCGCCGGGCGCACGCGCGTGTCCAGCAATTCCTTGATCTGGGCAACGATGGCACCGTCTTCGCCATCGTGGTCTGCATGGCCCGAGGGCGCAGCCTCACCCTCAATCACCGGAGCGCCGGATTGGAAATGCTCCATGATCGCGCCAAGGATCGCGGGTTTCGCGTGATCCCACGTGGCGTCTTCAGCCTTTGTCACGGTCACAAAATCAGACCCGAAGAACACGCCCGTCACACCGGGCACGGCGAAGATACGCGCGGCCAGCGGCGATTTCACAGCCGCCTCTGCCGAGGGGAAGTCAGCGGTGCCTGCCTCTAGCACAGTTTGACCGGGCAGGAATTTCAGCGTTGCGGGGTTCGGGGTCGTTTCAGTTTGGATGAACATGGCGGGCCTCCTTGGCGTGGGGCACATATGCGCCTTCTGAGTGAAAGTATCAAGTATTCGGACTGCGGCGCGGCGTCACCCTCAGGTGATTTGCTCTAGCTTTTCTTTGGACATCTCGCCGGGCACCACGGTCAGCGGGCAGGGCAGGGTTCCGGCTTGTTTCGTCATCTGCGTGACCAACGGGCCGGGGCCGGATTTGTCCGTCCCCGCACCCAGCACAAGCACCCCGACTTCAGGATGTTCGCTAATGACGTCAAGGATCTCTGAACAGGGATCGCCTTCGCGCACCAGCAATTCAGGATCGACGCCTTGACGGTCACGCATCCATTTCGCGAAGACCTCAAAATGGGCCTCGATCCGGTCGCGGGCCTCTTCGCGCATGATTTCGCCCACGCCGATCCAGTGTTGATATTCCTCGGGGGGAATCACCGAAAGAATCAGCACGCCGCCCCCGGTATGAGACGCGCGCATTGCCGCATAGCGCATGGCGTTGAGGCATTCGCGGGTATCGTCAAGAACGACCAGAAACTTGCGCATTTTTCCTCCGGGCTCGCAGCGCGATCATCGCGCGGGAGGGTCGCTTTGGCAACCGCGCTTACAGCGGTGCGCCAAGCGCCCAGTCCCAATAGGTCTCACGCGCCGCTTTCGTCAGCGGGCCGATTTCATAGCGCGTGTCGTCAAAGGCCGCGACGGGCGTGACCTTGGCGAAATTGCCCGACAGGAAGACTTCATCAGCCGCGTGGAAATCATCAAGCGTCAGCACGGCTTCATGCACGCTAAATCCCGCCGCGCGCAGGTTCTTGATATGGCGCGCACGAGTGATCCCCGCGAGGAACGTGCCATTGGCAATCGGCGTGAACAGCTCGCCATCGCGCGCCATAAAGACGTTGGCCGTGGCGCTTTCCGCGACATTGCCTTGGGAATCCTGCACCAGCGCATTACCGAACCCTTTGCGCTGGGCCTCAACCAGCATCCGCGCGTTGTTGGGATAAAGACAGCCTGCCTTGGCGTTGCAGACGTTATCGGCCAAAACGGGGCGACGGAATTGCGTGGTGGTCAGCGTGGTCGCTACGTTGGGATCCGGCATCGCGACCTCTTCGAGACACAGCGCAAACCGCGTTTCCCCCAGTTTCGGCGCAACGCCCAGATCCGAGCCTGCAATCGCCCAATACATCGGGCGCACATAAACGGCGGCGTCCTTGGCGTATTTACGCAAGCCCTCGCGGGCGATCTCGACCATCTCGGCGGGGTCGATCGTCGGCGTGATCATCAGCGCCTCGGCCGAGCGGTTGGCGCGCGCGCAATGCAGGTCGAGATCGGGCACCAGCCCGTCAAACAGTCGCGCCCCGTCAAAGATCGAACTGCCTTGCCACAGGCCGTGATCAGCGGCGCGCATGACGGGAATGTCGCCCTCGTGCCAGCTACCCTCGAAATAAGTGCGGATATTCGTACCGAATGCCATTGGACCCTCCTGAAGTCGGCGGAGAGAACCACCCCACGCCCGCGCTGTCCAGAGATGTGATTGTATCGGTGTCAGAGGAATAGGGGTAGCGTGCTCACGATTGCGTTAAGGACAGTTCTTGATCTTAACGCTTGGACGCGATGATAGTGCGTTGGAATATTGGCCCGAGATATTTATCAGAATGGATTTTGCGATGCCCGTCGATACCAAGCCCATGCGCACCGATCTGCCACGCGTGTTGATTCTCGGGGGGGCGGGACGGCTTGGCACGATGATGCGGGCCGCTTGGCAAGCCGCGCCTCAGGCGGTGGGGATTACGCCGATCTGGCAGGCCCGGCGTGAGGTCGGTCTGAGCGGACCGGTGTTTGACATTCTCACCGCGCCGGGGGCCTTGGCGCGCGCCTGTGCGCAGGCGGATGTGGTGTTGCTGCTGGCCGGGGTGACCGATGGCTCTGCCGATGATCTGGCGGTCAATGTCGCGCTGGCCAAAGCGGTTCGCAAACACGCGCAGATGGCGGGACTGCCTTTGATCGCGGCATCCTCGGGGGCGGTTTATGGGCGCGCGAGCGGGCCGCTGGGCGAGGATACGCCTTGCGCACCGCTCAATGATTATGGTCGCTCGAAATGCGCGATGGAGGCCGCTCTGACCGGGATGAAGCGCGCCTGTGCGCTGCGTATTGGCAATGTGGCGGGGGCAGATGCGCTGCTGGGGGTGCCTGCGCCGGAAGGCGGGCGAGTGCTGCATGTCTTTGCCGACGGGCGCGCGCCGGAACGTAGCTATATCGGGCCAGGCGCGCTCGCGGAAGCGGTTGCGCGGCTGGCGCGCTTGGCGGTTGAGGCCCCCGCGCGCTTGCCCGAGCAGCTTAACCTGGCGCTGCCCGGTGTGGTGGGGATGGACGATCTGCTACGTGCCACGGACGAGCATTGGCAACCAGCGCCCGCGCCAGACACGGCTCTCCCTAAGGTTGAGCTTGATGTAACGCGTGCGGTGGGGTTAGGATTGGTGCCCGAGGTACGCATTAACGCGGCGGCAGTGGTCGCAGATATGAGGCGCGTACGGCAAAGGATGGCATGACGCGCACGCAACGATTGGCGAAACGGCTCTTTGATCTTGTGCTGGCTGTATTGTTGACGCCTCTGGTTGCGGTGCTGTTTTTGTTCACGCTGATCACGGTGATGATTTTTGAAAAACGGCCTTATTTTTATGCTGCCGAGCGGATGAAGACCCCCACCCAGAGCTTTCGCCTGCTGAAATTTCGCACGATGGAGGTCGCGCAGAGTGATTCGGGGGTTTCGGGCGCGCACAAGCAACAGCGGATCACGCGGATGGGCAGAATCATGCGCAAGACGCGGGCAGACGAATTGCCGCAGTTCTGGAATATCTATCGTGGCGATATCAGCTTTGTCGGACCGCGCCCGCCGCTGCGGGAATATGTCGAACGCTTTCCGGAACTCTACTCAGAGGTGTTAAAGACGCCGCCGGGGGTCACCGGGCTGGCATCTCTTTGTTTTAATAGGCATGAGGGATGGATTCTTGGGCAATGTGCGACCGCTACAGAGGTCGATGCGGCCTATGCGCGCCGCTGCGTTCCAGCCAAAGCCAAGCTGGACCTGATCTATCAAAAGCATATGTCGATCTGTTTTGATCTCGTGCTTATTTGGCGGACATTCAAAAGCGTCTTTGGCTGAAATTTGCCGCAACGCAGAACGTCTCAGATTAACAACATTTTAATGATGTCGATTTAGCTATGGATCTGCCAATAAGATGTATAGAAGATTCGTTGCACAACCATAGCGAGTATTTTGACAAATGTTTAAGCGGTTCGTGGCCCTCACGCGCAAACAGAAGGATCTCTTCCTTTTGGCGGTTGATGTGGCGATGGTGCCGATTGTCGGTTGGATAACTGCCCTTCTGTTGCTTGAGCATAACCGAACGATCTTTGAGGTGGGCCCCCGATATCTGCCTTTTTTGATGATCGTTGCAGGCGGTCTGTCGATGGCGCTCGGTCTGCATCGCGTGCAGTTAAAGCATTTCGATGCCGATGCGATGATACGCGCCTTGGTTATGTCCATTGGTCTGGCGCTCTCGGCGGGGCTTATGGATGCGGTATCTGTCCATAGTGCCGGAATCGCTGTGCCGATCTTTTTCGGAATGCTGTATTTCCTAGGCTACATCATGCTGCGGCGTAGCATGTTGCGGCTTTTGACCACGCTCTATCGTCGGTCACGGATCGTGTCTCGCGTCGTTATTTATGGGGCCGGGTTCACCGGTATCAAACTGTCGCGCGAGATGATGGATCGCTCGGATGTGATGGTTTACGGCTTTATCGACGACAATCCGGCACTACGCGGCTCGCATGTGAACGGCCTGACCGTCTACCCGGTATCGAAGGCTGAGAAACTGCGTGAAGTGTACAATATCAACCGCGTGATCCTTGCCGATCCGGATTTACCCGCAGATCGCAAGACCGCGTTGTCGCGTCACTTTGAGGGGCTTGGTATCGCGGTTGAGTCCCTGCCCGCCTTCGCTCAGCTTTTGGATGATAGTGCTTTGGTATCGCGTCTTGAGCCGATCAAATCCGGCCATCTGCTAGGGCGTGATGATCTATATGCGGCGCTGAGTTCAAGCTGTGTTGCCTATACTGGTAGCACGGTGCTGGTGTCAGGTGCCGGGGGCTCGATCGGTCTGGAATTGTGCCGCCAGATCGTTGCCTGCCGCCCGGCCCGGTTGATCCTGCTCGAACTCTCCGAGCTTGCACTTTACGCCGCAAATCAGGAATTGAGCCTGCTTGCCGAACCATTTGGAACGCAGATCGTGCCCGTGCTTGGCTCTGCGGCCGATCCGGTGCTGGTGACAAAACTGTTTGCGGACAATGCGGTGGATGTAGTGATGCATGCCGCAGCCTACAAACATGTCCCCTTGGTCGAGGTCAATCTGCGTACCGGGCTGCAAAATAACGTGTTCTCCACGCAGGTTTTGGCGCGCGCCGCACGCGAAGCGGGGGTGGCGCGGTTCGTGCTTGTGTCTTCGGATAAGGCCGTGCGTCCAGGATCGGTGATGGGGGCCTCTAAGCGCCTGTCGGAATTGGTTGTGCAGGACATGGCAGAGCGTGCCGAGGGGACAATCTTTTCCATTGTGCGGTTTGGAAATGTGTTGGGCTCTTCGGGCTCTGTTGTGCCGTTGTTTGAGGAACAGATCCGTCGCGGTGGCCCTGTGACGCTGACCGATCCACGGGTGACGCGCTATTTCATGACCATCCAAGAGGCGGCGCGACTGGTGCTTCTGGCGGGAAGCTTTGCCGATGGCGGCGAGGTTTATGTGCTCAATATGGGTAAGCCAATGTTGATCCGCGATCTTGCGCGTCGGATGATCGAGACGCGCGGGTATAAGGTGCGCGATGCAGCGCATCCCGATGGCGATATCGAGATTGTCACCACCGGCCTGCGCGCAGGTGAGAAACTGCATGAGGAATTGATGGTGCGCAAAGGGGCGGATAGCACCTCGCATCCCAAGATCATCCGCGTGCGCGAGGATCGCCTGTCAGAATGGCAAACGGCTGCGATGCTGCGCGATCTGCGCGAGGCGGTTGACCGTGATGACGCCGTAGAAATGCTGGCAATCCTCGCGCGCGCTATTCCAGAATACCAACCACAAAGTTCTGCGGCGGAGAGCCTACAGATGCGCGCCATCCACGAGCGCAACACCCCTAACCGTATGGCCACTCATCCTGCACAATGATCCAGGTTCAGGAAAAAGGGTCATCGGGGTAGCCAACGCCGGCCAGATATAAACCTTGCGGCGGGCAAACGGGGCCGCAAGCGGCGCGATCACGTGCTTCAAGCGCCTCTTTGACACGCTCCGGCGCCCAAGATCCTGCGCCGACCCGTTCCAAAGTTCCAACAATCGAGCGCACCTGATTGTGTAAGAACGAGCGCGCGCGCAAATAAAAGCGATACTCCATTCCGCGTGCGATTTCATGCGCCTCGATGGTTATCTCATCCATGGTTTTTTCGGGGGATTTCGCCTGACAAAAGGTCGAGCGATAGGTCGTGAAGTCGTGATGCCCGATCAGATGAGCTGCGCCTGCGCGCATCGCGTCCAGATCAAGCGGTTTGCGAATGTGCCAAACCTGCCCACACTCAAACGTCGGCGGCGCACGGCGTTGCATCAAGCGAAATGCATAGCGCCGCTCGATCGCTGAAAAGCGGGCGTGAAAATCGTCGCTGACCCGTTCACAGGCCAAAATCGCGATGGGATGCGGGCGCAGATGGTGGTTGAGCGCCTCGGAAAGACGGTAGGTATCCCAGTCTTTCGCCAGATCCACATGCGCCACCTGCGCGCTGGCATGAACGCCCGCGTCGGTGCGTCCGGCCGCGATAACCGAATGGGGACCGGGCTCAAGGCGGGCCAACGCGGCTTCGATCGAGCCTTGCACTGAAGGCTGGTTAATCTGGCGCTGCCAACCGGCGAAGGGGCTACCGTCATATTCAATTTGAAACGCGTATCTAGGCATAAGCTGCCCATAGCGCGCCGCCCCCTGTGGCTGCAATCCCTTTCCGCGTGCTGATACACAAGACGTGTGCAAGCGATTTTGCGTATCAAACGATTTGCACGCTGGTGTCCCATTGCGCGCAACGCTCGCGCAGCGCTTCGGGCAGGGCTGCGTCGATAAAAATCGTATCAATCTCGCTAAGAGAGGCCAGCCGCACGGGTGCAGAGCGCGCCAGTTTCGAGGCATCCGTGACCAGAAACACCTTGCGGGCACGGCGCAGGATCATCCGGCTGACGCGCACCTCGGCCAGATCGAAATCGAGCAGATCGCCCTCTTCATCCAATGCCGATGCACCGATCACCGCGTAATCGACCTTGAACTGATTGATGAAATCCGCCGTCAGATCGCCGACCAAGCCACCATCCACGCGGCGCAAATTGCCGCCCGCGACCATGATGTCACAGCTATCGTTGGCCAATAAGATATTGGCGACGTTGATGTTATTCGTCACCACTGTAATGTTGCGATGGCCCAGCAACTCACGGGCCACAGCTTCGGTCGTCGTGCCAAGGTTGAGAATGATCGAGCAATTGTCGGGGATCGCGCGCGCGCAGGCCTTCGCAATCGCGGATTTGGCTGTTTCATTCATCCGACGCCGCGCCTCATAGGCGAAATTTGTCACGCCGGTGCGGATCACGGCACCGCCATGGACGCGCTCGATTAGACCCGCCTCGGCCAGCTCGGACAGATCGCGCCGGATCGTCTGCACGGACACGGTGAACTGATCGGCGAGATCTTCGACCGCCACGCTGCCCGCATCCCGTGCGCGCTCCAGAATTTTGCTTTGTCGAACATTCAGCGTCATGTGACCCCCTGTTTAGAGGTGCCATATGCGGGGGCGGTTGTCACTCGGAAATGCTCGTTTTGAGATATTTTTTGCTTTTATTGCTTTCGTTTGTCGGATTTGCGATCAAAATCGAAATACAAAAGTTGACTTACGCGCGAAATGCGCTCTTTTTAGACACGCAACCGTAAACGAAAGAGTGCCCATGCTTTCAGATCATCAACACCAAAACCCCGTGGATATTTTCGTCATCGGCGGTGGCGTGAATGGCTGTGGGATTGCGCGCGATGCGGCGGGGCGGGGTTTAAACGTCGCGCTGGCTGAGCAGGGCGATTTGGCGCAGGCGACCTCATCGGCCTCGACCAAGCTGTTTCACGGTGGGTTACGTTATCTGGAATATTTCGAGTTTCGTCTGGTGCGCGAGGCGCTGAAAGAGCGCGAGGTGCTGCTCTCCGCAATGCCCCATATCTCGTGGCCGATGCGGTTCGTTTTGCCCTATCACCGCGACATGCGCTTTGAGAGCGAGACGCCGACCTCAAAACTTCTTTCCTTCGTAATGCCTTGGATGAAGGGCCGCCGTCCGGCGTGGCTGATCCGGATGGGGCTGTTCATGTATGACCATCTGGGCAAACGCAAATTGCTGCCCGGCACCTCGACGCTGGATCTGACGCAAGACCCGGCGGGCAAGCCGCTAAACCCGAAATTCCACAAGGCTTACGAGTATTCCGATGGCTGGGTGCAGGATGCGCGGCTGGTGGTGCTGAATGCGCGTGATGCCGAGGCGCGTGGCGCGAAAATCATGGTGCGCACCAAGGTGGTTTCGGCGGCGCGCGAGGGCGATCTTTGGCATATCGTGACCGAGGGGCCGCATGGGCACGCCGATCACTACGCTAAGGCGTTGGTAAATGCGGGTGGCCCTTGGGTCGATCAAGTGCTGCGCGGCACGATCGGGATCGACTCGCGTGAGGGCATACGTCTGGTGCGCGGCAGCCATATCGTGACGCGCAAGCTGTTTGATCACGACAAATGCTACTTCTTTCAGGGTGAGGACGGGCGGATCATCTTCGCGATCCCCTATGAACAGGATTTCACGCTGATCGGCACGACCGATCAAGATCATAAGGGGCCGCCATCGCAAGCTGAATGCACGCCTGAGGAACAGGATTATCTATGCGCTTTCGCGTCGAAATATTTCGCCAAGCCGGTGACGCGCGACGATATCGTTTGGACCTATTCCGGCGTGCGTCCACTTTATGATGACGGGGCAAGCTCGGCGACGGCGGCGACGCGCGATTATGTGCTGTCGCTGAACGATGCGGGCGGCGCGCCGGTGCTTAATGTGTTTGGCGGCAAGATCACGACCTATCGGCGCTTGTCCGAGCACGCGCTGGAAAAGCTCGCACCGTTTTTCCCGGGTCTCAAGGAGGCTTGGACGGCAGGGGTCTCGCTGCCCGGTGGCGCGTTCAAGCCGCAGGAGACCACGCAGGTCACCGCCGATCTGGCGCGCGATTACCCGTTTCTTGGCGCGGCTTGGACGCAGCGGATGATGCGCCATTACGGGCTTGATGCGCGCGAGATACTGGGCGCGGCGAAATCCGCTGCCGATCTAGGCCGCGATTTCGGGGCGACGCTAAGCGAGGCCGAGGTGATTTGGCTGATGGACAAGGAATGGGCGCGCTCGGCTGAGGATGTGATCTGGCGGCGCACCAAGCTGGGGCTGCGGCTAAGCGCGGAACAGGTCGCGACGCTGGAGAGCTTCATGCGCCACCGCCTGTCGGATGGCGCTGAGACAACGCGACGCGACATGACATCATAAGCCGGACTCGAACGGCCCCCTCTTACCTTTGGCAGGATGCGCAAAATGACTCATATTCTTGCAATCGATCAGGGCACGACTTCCTCGCGTGCAATCGTTTTTGATGGCGATTTGCGACCCGTGAATTCGGCGCAGCAAGAGTTTGGTCAGCATTTCCCGCATTCGGGCTGGGTCGAGCATGATGCCAATGAGATCTGGGACTCGGTTCTTGCCACCACGCGCGAGGCCATTGAAAAAGCTGGAATCGCGCCGGATGATATCGCAGGAATAGGTATCACCAATCAGCGCGAAACCACCGTTGTCTGGGATCGCGAGACCGGCGAGCCGATCCACAACGCGATTGTCTGGCAGGATCGGCGCACCTCGGAGTTTTGCCGCGAATTGCGCGATGACGGGTTTGAGGAAACCATCACCAAGCGCACCGGGCTGCTGATTGATCCGTATTTCTCGGGCACGAAACTGCGCTGGATATTGGCAAACATAGAAGGCGCGCGCGCACGGGCCGAGGCGGGCGAATTGGCCTTTGGCACGATCGACAGCTGGCTGATCTGGAAGCTGACGGGCGGGACGGCGCATGTCACCGATGCCACAAATGCGGCGCGCACGATGCTGTATGATATCGCCAAGGGGCGCTGGTCGAGCACGATTTGCGAGCGTCTTGGCATCCCGATGAATATGCTGCCCGAGGTGCGCGATTGCGCTGCCGAATTTGGCACCGCGCAGCACGATCTTCTGGGTGCCAAGATCCCGATCCTGGGCGTCGCGGGCGATCAGCAGGCCGCAACCGTGGGGCAGGCCTGTTTTAAGCCGGGCATGTTGAAATCAACATATGGCACGGGGTGTTTCGCACTGCTCAATACCGGCGATCAGATGGTGCGCTCGGATCATCGCCTGCTGACAACCATCGCCTATCAGCTTGATGGCAAGGTGACCTATGCGCTGGAAGGCTCGATCTTCGTGGCAGGCGCGGTGGTGCAATGGTTGCGCGATGGATTGCAGATCATCGAGGCCGCCAGCCAGACTCAAAGCCTTGCTGAAGCTGCCGATCCCGAGCAAGAGGTCATCATCGTGCCCGCCTTCACCGGGCTTGGCGCGCCCTATTGGGAGGCCGAGTGTCGCGGTGCGGTTTTCGGGCTGACGCGCAGTTCCGGCCCGGCTGAATTTGCCCGCGCGGCGCTGGAATCGGTCGGGTTTCAGACCCGCGATTTGTTGGCCGCGATGCAGGCCGATTGGGCTGATGACGCGCCCCCGACGCTGCGGGTGGATGGCGGCATGACAGCCTCGGATTGGGCGATGCAATTCCTTGCCGACATTCTGGGTGCGCCGGTCGATCGCCCCGAAGTGCTGGAAACCACCGCGCTGGGCGCGGCTTGGCTGGCGGGGCACAAGGCGGGGATTTATCCTGACCAAGATGAATTCGCGAAGTCATGGGCGCTGGAGCGGACGTTCGAGCCGCAAATATCCGAGGATACGCGTGAGGCCCGCTATGCGCGCTGGCAAAAGGCGGTGAAGGCGACGATTGCGGCGGTTTGACGGGGCGCGCGCCCCGTCGCTCGACTTACGACGGATCAGCCAGCAGCACATCGCCAAATTCGTCGCGCAACTTGGTCTTTAGCACCTTGCCCGTGCTGCCCAACGGCAAAGTCCCGACGAAAATCACCTTATCGGGCACCTGCCAACCCGGCACCTTACCCGCGTAGCTTTCCAGAATGTCTTCTTCGGTGACCTGCGAGCGGATCGCGCGTTGCACGATCAGAACCGGGCGCTCTGTCCATTTTTCATGACGCGCGGCAATCGCGGCAGCATTGGCCACGCCGGGATGCGCAATGGCGATATTCTCCAACTCGACCGTCGAAATCCACTCGCCGCCCGACTTGATAATGTCTTTTGAGCGATCCCGAATGATCAGATAGCCGTTGGCATCCAGCGTTGCGATATCGCCCGTGTCGAACCAGCCATCGACCGTCAGCGCGCTTTCATCTTGGCCGAAATATTGCGCGACGATCCAATGGCCGCGGATCTGCAACTCGCCTTGGGTTTCGCCGTTGCAAGGCAACAAATGGCCCTGCGAATCCACCAGCCGCAATTCGACCCCATAAGGCGGCCGCCCTTGGCCAAAGCGGATTTCCTCGCGCGCGCTGTCATCAAGCGGGCGATGTTTGGCGAGCAATTGGTTCACCGTGCCAAGCGGGCTGGTTTCGGTCATGCCCCAAGCGTGGATCAGTTCTACCCCATAACGGTCACGAAACGCGCTAAGCATCGACGGGGGCAGGGCGGCCCCGCCGACGACAGTGCGCTTGAGGCTTTCGGCTTTTGACCCCGTCGCCTCTAGCCCGTTCAGCAGGCCCATCCAGATCGTGGGCACGCCAAGCGCGAGGCTGACCTGTTCGGCATCGATCAAGCGCGCAAGGCTTTCGCCGTCAAGGTTTGGCCCCGGTAGCACCAGTTTGCACCCCGTCATCGCCGCGATATAGGGCACGCCCCAAGCGTTGACGTGAAACATCGGCACCACCGGCATCACCGTTTCGCTGGCGCCGATCCCAAGCCCGTCGGGCTGGTTGCCGCCCAAAGTATGCAGCACGGTCGAACGGTGGGTATACAGTACCCCTTTCGGATTTCCGGTCGTGCCGGACGTATAGCAAAGCGACGAGGGCGTGGTTTCATCCAGCTCGGGCCATTGATACTCGGCATCGCCCTCGGCAATCAGATCGTCGTAAAACAAGAGGCCGTTGATCTGACTTGCGGCTTCGTCGTCCTGCGGCCCTAAAAGAACAAAGGCTTTCACCGTGCTCAACTGGTCGCGCAACGCGACAACGAGGGGCAGGAAGGTGCGATCGAAAAACAGCACGCGATCCTTGGCGTCATTGATGATAAAACCCATCTGCTGGGGCGACAGGCGCGGGTTGATCGTGTGACAAACCTGCCCTGCGCCCGACACGCCGAAGTAGATCTCAAGATGGCGGCGGTTGTTCCAAGCCAGCGTGGCGCAGCGATCACCCTGCACCATTCCGCGCCCCTCAAGCGCCGAGGCAAGCTGGCGCGCGTGGCCCATCACCTCGCCCCAGGTCGAGCGTTCAACACCGCCGGTCGTTTTGACCGAGACCACCTCGCCATCTGCATGATAGCGTTGCGCATGCGTGGCAATTGCACTGATCAACAGCGGCATATGCATCATCGAATTCATCGTACCCTCCCGCTCGGCGCAAAGCCGACTCCGTTCCCACACCCAACGTGGCCATCATCAGGACGCTTGGGAAGAGAGTTTTGCAAAGCTGCGCGACATTTGGTGCAATAACGGTGCGTCATCGGGTGGCGGGTGGATGGTCTTTCGCGCCGCTCTTGCGGAGGCAAGCAGCCGGGCTGCTTGGCAAAACTCCGGCAAAGCCACATATAGCCTGTGCAAAGGAGACCAGCATGAGCACGCGAAACCTATATGAGATCACCGGGCCGGATCGTGAGCACTTCCTGCAAGGGCTGATCACCAACGATCTGCGCAAGCTGGCGCAGGGGCCGATTTACACGGCCCTGTTGACGCCGCAGGGGAAGTATCTGGCCGATTTCTTTTTGATCGCGCGCGGTGAGGCGATTGTGCTCGATATCGACAGTGCGATTGCTGAGAGCACGATCAAGCGGCTGTCGATGTACAAGCTGCGTGCTGATGCTGCCATCGCCCCCTCCGAGCTGCAGGTGTATTGCGGCACCGGGCCGGCCCCCGAAGATGCGCTGATGGACCCGCGCGATCCGGCGATGGGCTGGCGGGTTTATGGCGCGCGCTCGGGCGATGATGGCAGCGATTGGGATGCGATTCGTGTCGCCCATTGCATCCCCCAGACGGGGATCGAGCTGACGCCGGATACCTATATTCTGGAAGCAGGGTTCGAGCGCCTTCACGGCGTCGACTTCCGAAAGGGCTGTTACGTCGGCCAAGAGGTTACGGCGCGCATGAAGCATAAGACCGAGCTGCGTAAAGGTTTTGTCACCGTGGCGGTGCAGGGGAGCGCGGATCTCGGGGAAGAGATCACGGTAGATGGGCGCAAGGTCGGGCAACTCTTCACCCGCGCGGGCGACCGCGCCATCGCCTATCTGCGTCTGGATCGCGTAAGCGGCGAAATGCAGGCGGGATCGGCGCTGATCACATTAATATGATCACGGCGCCTACGCGATTTTGGCAAAGGTCAAGACCCCGCGCGCGCTTTCTGCGCGAGCGTGTTGGGCCAGAAACGGATAGTGCATTTTGCAATTCTGACGGCGCTCAAGAAATAACCTCGGGAGCGCGTTGATGCTGAGAATTTCGCGCAACATATTGATTCATATTATTAAAAATGATCGCATTGCGATGGGTGGCCGCCCAGCCATCTGCCCACTATGCCCTTGAATTCTTTGCGCCCTTACTTAAATCAAGCCGCGAAATACTTTGCTTTATGAGAGATATGCGATCTTTGGCGGGTGTGGTATGCGTCAGGCGCATGCCTGACATGTGTTAAGGACCGTATCGAATCGGCGGCAAACAGCCATACATGGCCGTCACGCCGCGAAACGCAAGAGCAATAACAAAGGACGGAAATATGCGCGATTTTGTTGATGGCTCGGCCTTCAATTACGAACAGGGCCAGCGGGCCCGCAAGTTGTTTGCTGCCGTCGTCTTGGCTGCTCTCGATGATGCCATCGCTGACGATAAGAAATACGGTAACGGTCCCGAGCAGATCGCCCGCTGGGCGCGGTCGCGCGATGGTCGTGAAGTGTTGTCCTGTGCCGGCATCGACCCTAACGAGCGGGTCGTCAACGGGCTTATGGAGTTCGTCGGTAAAGGTGTGCGCACCTCGGTGGCCCTGTCGCGCGAGGAAAGCGAACGTCGTATGGCTGCGAACTCGGATGAGGCAGAAGCGGCCTAAACCCGAGACTCAGGCACTTGCATGAAAAACGGCGCGTCCCGCGTGGGCGCGCCGTTTTCTTATGCCGTGCTGGCACGCAGAGCGCGCGCTACCACTGTGTTATTCGAGATCGCGGCTTACGAGCGCACGTTGGATCTCGCGGCGCACCAGTTTGCGCACGTTGCGCGTGATCCGCGCTCCGATGACCCCTTGCAGCTCTTTGCGGATCAGATCGGAGACCAGTGCATGCAGCGCGTCTTCGTCAATCGGCAGCGCGGCGTCGATCAGATCGCTATTCTCATCGTCGCTGTCGATATCATCCAGTTCCGCGAACTCATCCTCAAGCGCGATCTCTTCGCGCGTGCTTTCGTAGGTTGAGGCGCGCTGCGGTGTTTCGCTATGAACTTCGGCGGCATCGCCCAGATGTAGGCGGCGGGGCGCTGTGGTGGCCGCGACAAGCTCGGCGTCTTCAATCGTATCGGCCGGTGACAGGTCAGGATCAGGCCAGTGCGAGTCGTCCACTGCGCTTTCGGCCCAGTCGCCATGTTGCAGGTCAGGATCGACATCGGACGGATCGCCTGCGGCTTGCGCGAGCGAGGTCTCGTCGTCCATCTCGGCCCCAAAGCCCGTTTCCAAGCCGCTATCGTCGGGTTCAAGCGGCTCGGTGGTCGGGAGGTCCGACTGCGCAAGCTCGATATTCTCGACCTGCAAATCCGCCTCATCAAAGCTTTCCGGTAGATCGGCGAGGGGCGCCATGCCATCGGCGGCAAAGGTATCCCCGGTTTCGGATTCAAACTCGGCTTCACTCACGGAGACTTCCGCCTCAAGCCGCGCGATCGTATCCTCAAGCCGCGTCAGCTCATCGCCGAGACCGGTTTCAGCAGTTGCCACCTGCGCATCAAGAGCGTCTGCTTGCGGCCAGTTCTGCGCAGCGCTGTCATCGAAATCGGGTTCCCAGTCTTGCGGGGCGCTCATCGGGGCAGGGCGCGGCGCATCGGGGGACGAAATAGCCTCGGGCTCTGGCGGCTGCGCTATTTCACCGACAGCCGGGCCATGCGTCTTTTCCACTGCCTCAGTTTCAGGCGGCTCCATCACATCGACCGATGGATCTTGTGGAATCAGCTGGGCGGGCGTCAGAACCAATGTATCGGGCGCTGATGTCCGCGACTGCACAGTCACAGGCGGGCGCGTGTCCTGCGACACGAGCCGGCGGATGGAAGACAACACGTCTTCAGTTTCAGGTCGGGTTCCGGTTTCAGCCATTGTAGCGCCATCCTGAGGCGCAAAGCGGCGCCTGTCCAGTCTCAGTCAATGAAAGAAATGTACCAAACCGGACCGGCGACAGTCGATTTGACGTGAAAACTGCGGATAGGCGCGACCGGAATGGGGCCGCGCCCGTCACGCGATCAGTTCTGGCCGATGGCCTGCAAAACACGATCAAGCTTCTTGCCCTGCGGGCTAAGCGTGATGGGCGCATTGCGCACTGCGTTATAGTAAGCTGCCGGATCATAAGTCGGGACACCAAGTTTGAGGTTTTCTACCGTCAACAAACCCATAGAGGATAAAAGTTGATAATATGCTACCTGCAACGTGGCTGCTGCCGTAATCCGTCCGGCTTGTGCATCCAGAAGGTCTTGCTCGGCTGACAGCACGTCCAATGTGGTGCGCGCGCCCAGAAGCGCCTCTTCCTTGACGCCATTATAGGCCGTGCGGGCCGCTGTAACCTGCTGGTCATAGGCCGAAATCTGTGCCCGCGCGATTTCGATCGCTGACCACGCATTCGCGACCCCTTGGGAAACAGTCACGCCGGCCTGGCTCAGCTGCGCGCGCGCCGATTGCGCATTCGCAATCGCCTGACGTTGCGCCGAAACCAACGCCCCGCCGCCGTAAAGCGTTTGGCTCATGTCGATACTGGCCTTGGTGCCGTGCACGCCGCCTTCATCAAGGCCATAGCCAAGCGATCCGGTCACTTTGGGCATGCGATTGGCCCTAGCGTAATCAACCGCCAGATCATTTGCGGCAACCGAATGCTGAAGCTGCTTGATCGAGGGCTGACTGCGCAGCGCAATCGACTGCGCGGCTTTCAGGGTCTTGGGCAATGCCGGCCTTTTCGGGAAGGGAGCCAGCTTGCCCGGGTAGTGCCCTGTCGCGGCTTTATAGGCTTCGCGGGCGGATTTCAGGCTGCCTTGCGAGGAGGCAAGCGACGCGCGTGCCGAAGCAAGCTGCGCCTGCGCCAGCGAGACATCGGTCTTGGTCACTTCGCCCACTTCGAAGCGGTCGTTAGAGGCCTTGAGCTCTTCGTTCAGCAAGCGCACGGAGTTTTGGTTAATACCGACCTGTTCCGAGGCGCTTTTTACGTCGGAATAGGCCTGAATGGCGGCAAGTAGAACCGATTGCTCGACCGAGCGCAGCCCTTCGCGGGTCGCAAGGACCGTTTCCTTCTGAATCGCAACGGCGATCCGATTGCGTCCAAATCCAAGCAGCGTCATCGTTGCGCCCAGCGTGGTTGAAGCCGCACGCGTCGTAAGCGACTGTCCGGTCGGGGCGGCCTTGTTGGTGTGCTGCGCGGTGTAATCGGCGGTCCATTGAATAACCGGGCGCAGCGCGGCAACGGCCTGCGCCACGTCTTCATCCGCAGCGCGCAATGTGGCGCGGTTCTGTTCCAGAAGATTGGAGTTTCGATAGGCCGAGACCAGCGCATCGGCCAGCGTTTCGGCACTGGCCGCAATCGGAGCGGTCACTAGCAATAGCGAGCTTGCACCCGCAAAAACGAAATTTTTCAAGCTCTTACGAAGCATGCCTCTGCCCTCGATTTTTGTTCGCGCCGGTTCTATACACCAGCATTCGTAGCATTTGAGTGTACACCCAATGCCTGTTTAATCAATTCGCGCTAGTGACGCGTTGAAAAAATGTGCCTTTCAGAGCACGAAGCCTCGTTCGGCCACAAATCCCGGCAAGACCGGCGCGGTCGCGTTGAAAATATCGCGCCAGTTGATTTGATTGTCGATTTTATAGCCGATTCGGGCGATTCCAAGCGCGCCTTCCATGAAGATCGCCGTGATCCGGCCACCCTCTTTGAGCTGTGAAAGAATAGTATCGGGCACTTGTTCGACAGCGCCCTCAATGATGATGGCATCGTAGGGCCCGTGACGCGCAGCACCTTCGGCCAGATTGCCAGCAACGACAGCGACATTGTCCGCCGCCATTTCTGACAACAACGTCTCAGCCTGAGTCGCCAGATCTTCGAGATCAAGCGCAACAACCGCCTCGGAAAGTCGCGCGATCACGGCCGCCGAATAGCCCAGCCCACAGCCGATATCGAGCACCAGATCATCGGGTTGCAGATCCAGCGCATCCAGCATCTTGGTAAAACTGCGCGGCTCCAGCAAGACGCGGCCCGACGCGATTTCAAGGTTTTCGCCAATATAGGCTGCCTCACGCCGTCCCGCGGGCACGAATTCCTCGCGCGGCACATGAAGCATAGCCTCGATAATCGGGAACTTGGTCACGTCATTGGGGCGAACCTGCGTATCCACCATCATGGTGCGGCGCGTGGCAAAATCTTGCATGGTGTGAACTCTTCGGTGTGAAACCTTCAATTCGGGTTTTGCCATAGAACCCTTCACGGGGCAAGAAGAGCTAGGCTCTCAACCTTCAACCCGGCGCACAACAAGCGCGCGCCCGGCGCACAATCGCCCTCAAGCGCGCAGAAGCCCCTTGCGCGAAGTCCAGCGATACCGTATCTGATCGCGCACATCACGGATGGCGAGTTGGCGGAGTGGTGACGCAGCGGATTGCAAATCCGTGTACAGGAGTTCGATTCTCCTACTCGCCTCCAAAATTCCACATTATATTGCTTCAGCCTTCGGCGACGTGCGCGCGAATTTTGATACAGGCTTTGAAACATTCATGTTTCCTTATTGTTCCGCTCAAAGCGATTCCGCGCGTCTTGCGCACGCGTTGCCAGTTCGCGTTGGCAGATTTCTCCTCAATATTTTTCAGTATCTCGACGCCTGCTCGATCCCTTAACTCAGGCGCGCGATCCAGCAGGGTCAGGCGTCTTGCGCCGTTTGCTGGTGGCCCTCACGATATTGGGTTCGCGACAATGTCACGATCGTGTGGTGGCCGTCGGCTTGCCGTTCAAAGCGAATGTCGCCGCTCGCTGCGGTGATCGCGTCGGTGGCGATTGCCAGACCCAGACCCGAGCCGGATGGATCGACATTATTCCCCTTAACGAACTTCTCTTGCGCCTGCCGCGCGATGGCGGGCGGGAGGCCCGGGCCGCTATCGCGAATGTCGATGAGAACATGCGTCTCGGTATCGCTGATTTTTACCTGCACATCAGAGCCCGTCGGGCTCGCCTGAATGGCATTCTCGATCAGGTTGCGTAGTGCAAGCGTGAGCAGAAACGGATCACTTGAAAGGGTCTGCGACCGCGCGGGCGGCTCCAACGCAAGACTGATGGTTCGACGATCCGCGACCTCGGTCAGATCGCCAAGAACTTGCCGCAGCAGGGCTTGTAGTTCTAGCGGCGTCGATCGGGTCTCGCGGCTGTCGACCTGCGCAAGATCCAACAACTGATGCACCATGCGATCGGTGCGGTCCACCGATGTGGAAATCGCCTCTAGCGCGCGGGCGCGCGTCGCCTGATCTTGCGCCCGACCTGCAATATGGGCTTGCGTCTTAAGCCCGGCGAGGGGCGTTTTCATCTCATGGGCCGCGTAGGCGATGAAATCGCGCTCGCGTTCGCGTGCTCGTGCAAGCCGCGCAAGGAGGTCGTCCAGCGCACCCGCGAGGGGCCGGATTTCGCGCGGGCGCTGCTTTGCCTCGGGCAGCGCACCAAGATCATCCGTGCGCCGCGCCTCGAGATCGCGCGCAAAACGGGCCAGCGGCGCAAGCCCGGTGGTGATAGACAGCCAGATCAGCCCCCATATCACCGGCAAGATCACCAAAGCGGGCCAGAGAAACCCTGCAATGACATCCCGCACCAACTGGTCGCGAATTTCCTGACTATCCCCCACCGTGACCTGCCCGCCCAGATCGGGCTCAACGATGGTGTAGACCCGCAGCGCCTTACCGTCGCGCGTGATCGTGCGAAACCCTGTGGCGTCCGCTGGCACCAGCCGCTTGCGCGGTGCCCCGGTCGAGCGCCCAACAAGCCCGCTTGAGAAGGACCATATCTGGCAGAACTGTTGATAATCGTAATCCGCGCTTGCTGGCAGGGTTATCTGATCGCGATCATCGCGATTAAGTGTGATCTGGTTTTTTGAGACCAGCGATGCAACCATCTGAGCGGCTTCTACCAGACGTGCGTCAAGCACGCGCGTCAACTCGGCGCGGGTCGAGCGTTCGATCCAGAACACAGCCGAGAGCCAGACCGCGAGCGTCGCGCCGGTCAGGATCAGGAAAAGGCGGAGGCGGAGGGAGATGGCGTTTGCTCCTCTGGGCGGATGCGGTAGCCGATGCCGCGCAGGGTTTCGATGAACTCACGCCCCAGCTTGGCGCGAAGATGGTGGATGTGAACCTCGACGGCGTTGCTTTCGACTTCCGCGTCCCAGCCGTAGAGACGTTCTTCAAGATCGGATTTCGCCAGCACGCGGCCGGGGCGTTCGGCAAGCGCCTGAAGCACGGCAAATTCACGCCGCGAGAGTTTGAGCGGTTGATCGTCGAATGTTGCGGAGCGGGCGCTGAGATCAAGCACGAGACCGTCATGGGAAATGCGCGCCGAGGCTCGTCCGTCCGCACGTCGGGTCAATGCGCGCAGTCGCGCCGCCAGTTCGTCAAGATCGAAGGGCTTGCCCAGATAGTCATCCGCGCCCGCATCCAGCCCCGCCACGCGGTCCCCGACATCGTCGCGCGCCGTCAGCAACAGCACCGGCATGTCGCCGCGTTGCGCACGCAGCTCGCGCAGCAGTTCAAGGCCAGATCCGTCGGGCAGCATCAGATCCAGCACGAGCGCGGCATACCGCGTGCCGGCAAGGGCGGCCCGCGCATCTTCAAGCGTGCCCACCACATCGGGGGTAAAGCCCGTCATGCCAAGCCCCACCTTGAGCCCATCTGCCAGAATGCTGTCATCTTCGACGACGAGTAGGCGCATATTTTCTCCTTCGCCGTGCTTGGAGCGCACGAACCTTAAGACTGACTTAAGATTCGCCCGCGATTTGGCCAGCATGAACACTTATACCCAACCTCCCGTCTTTCTTCGCGTCCTGATCGCCCTTGGGATCGCGATTTGTCTTGCCTTGCCGGGTCTCGCGCAGGCGCAGGGGTTTGAGCTGCTCAAACCCAAGGGCGGCGGCCCGCTTAGTCCCGAACAGGCGTTTCAGGTGCAGACGCATTGGGCGGAGAACGGCACGCTGGATGTGTCGATTGATATTGCGCCGGGCTATTACCTGTATCGCGACCACCTGACGGTCAGCGCCAAGGACGGTGTCGCGCCCGTGCTGCATAGCGAAGCGGGGGCAATGAAGGACGATCCCAATTTCGGCACGGTCGAAATTTGGCACGATCACACGCAGGCCACGGTGAGCGGGATCACCGGGCCGTTCACGCTGCATTGGCAGGGCTGCGAGGAGAAGGGGCTGTGCTATCCGCCGCAAAGCCGCGAGATTACGCCGCCTGCGGGGGTTTGCGCGACCCCAGATAATGCCGTTCCAAATAAGTCCTCCGCTGTTTCGCCGTCCAGTCAGCCCTCGGGCGCTGCAACACCCACATCTGCGCAAAGCGCGCCGCAAAGCCTGAATCTGTCCTCCGATGGCGGGCTTGTTTCCGGGATCGCGGCAAGGGGCGGCGCGGTGCTCGTCGTGCTCAGCTTTTTCGGCTTTGGCCTGTTGCTGGCGTTTACGCCTTGCGTGCTGCCGATGGTGCCGATTGTGGCCGCGATGTTGGGCGCGCAGGGCAAGGGGTTGACGCCCGCGCGCGGCTTGGCGCTGACGGGCACCTATGTGCTTGCGATGGCGTCGGCCTTTGGGGTGCTGGGCATTGTGGCCGCGTGGTCAGGCCAAAACCTGCAATTCCTGCTTCAGGCCCCGGCGGTTATTGCCGCATTGGCTGCACTATTTGCGCTGCTCGCGCTGGCCTCGTTTGGTCTGTTTGATCTGCGCTTGCCCCAAGGGCTGACCAACAAGGTCAGCTCGCTCAAAGGGCCGCGCGGGACGCTTGGCGGGGCGGCACTGCTGGGCTTTACCTCGACGCTGATCGTGGGGCCTTGCGTGACCGCGCCGCTGGCGGGGGCGTTTCTGTATATCGCGCAAACCGGCGATGCGGTGCTTGGCGCTGCGGCGCTTTTCGCGCTGGGGCTGGGGCAGGGCGTGCCGCTGCTTGCGGTGGGCGTGTTCGGCTCGGCTGTGCTGCCGCGCATGGGCGGCTGGATGACCGCGATCAACCGCGCTTTCGGGTTTGTCTTTCTTGGCATGGCGATCTGGCTGCTGGGGCGGGTGTTGCCGGGAGCTGCGCTGCTTGCGCTTTGGGCGCTGTGGTTGATCGGGGTGGGCGTTTGGCTTGGCGGGCGCGATCGCTTTGACGCCGAAACCTCTGCAATCCGCCGTTTTGGTGGCGCGCTTGGGATTGCCGCATTGCTGGCCGGAGCACTTGAGGCGATCGGCGCGGCCAGCGGGGCAAGCGATCCGCTGCGCCCGCTTGATCGGTTTACGGCGCGTGCAGGCGCGCCTGCGCAAGGCTCAACCATCCTGACCGAAGCTGATTTTACCCATGTCGAGACGCCCGAGGTGCTCACCGCCGCGCTCGCCAGTGCCAAAAACAGGCCGGTGATGCTGATGGTCTCGGCAGATTGGTGCACCGAATGCGCCACGATCAAGCGCAAGGTGCTGCCCGATCCGCAGGTGCAGGCCGCGCTGAAACAGGTCACGCCAATTGCCGTCGATGTGACGAAAACGGGCGCATCGCAACAAGCGCTTTTGAAATCGCTTGGGGTGATCGGCCCGCCGACGCTGATCTTTCTTGGCGCGAACCATCACGAAGCGCAGGGCAGCCGCCTTGTCGGAGACGTCACGGCCCCCGCCCTGACCGCATCGCTCAAGGAGATCGCGCAATGATGCCTGCAAAAATCGCCATGCTCGCCCTCGTCGTTCTTGCCGCTTGCGCGCCCGAACCGCCCCAGACTGCGCCCGCCCCGGCCACGCCACAGCTTAGCCCGCAACTGCGTGCGATCTATGGCGCAACCGAGGATGACGGTCGCACAATTCCGGCGGTCAATCCGAAATATCTCAGCGAAGAAAAGGCCCGTCAGGAGGTCGATTACTGGACGGACAAGCCGCCCGGCACGATTGTCGTCGACCCTTGGGCGCGCAAGCTTTACCTCGTGCAAAAGAACGACCGCGCGCTGCGCTACACCGTGGCGGTGGGCGAGGACGGGCGCGGGTTTGCCGGCAAGGGCCACATCCCCTATCAGCGCGACTGGCCAAGTTGGACTCCGACGCAGAACATGATCAAGGACGACCCCGCGCTTTACGGCCCCGTCAAGGACGGGCTTGAGGGCGGGCTTGATAATCCGCTGGGTGCGCGCGCACTTTATCTGCATCGCGGCAACAAGGACACGTTGTATCGCATCCACGGCACAATGGACGATTCCAGCATCGGCAAGGCGACCTCGGCAGGCTGCATCCGGCTGTTCAACCAGGACATCATCGACTTGGCTGACCGGGTGCGCTCGGGCACGGATGTGGTCGTGCTGACGCGCGCGCAAAGCGGTCAGGGCACAGTGCCGCCGGGCCAGCCGCTGCCACCGGTGCTCTATAGCGCCGACGATTTCCCCAATCCCCAAACATCCACAGGAGAGCAGACATGATCGACCGCAGAACCTTTCTTGCGTTGACCGGCACCGCACTGATTTTGCCCCGCGCAAGCCTTGCCGCCGACATCACCCCAAAGGCCGTCTTTCACGACCCCGACGCCCCCGCGATTGGCAACCCCAAGGGCGATGTGACCCTTGTCGAGTTCTTTGATTACCAATGCCCCTATTGCAAATCGAACCACCCCGTCATCGAGCAGGTGATGAAAGAAGACGGCAATCTGCGCGTCGTCATGAAGGACTGGCCGATCTTTGGTGCGCCGTCGGTCTATGCCTCGCAACTGGTGCTGGGCGCGCAGAGCATGGGCAAGTATGACACCGCGCTCGAGGCGCTGATGGCGACCAAAGGCAAGCTGTCAAACGCGCAGATAGACTCTGTGCTCAGCGCGGCGGGCGTTGATCCGAAACAAGCCATGGCGGGCTACAAAGCCAACCGCAAACAGATCGACGCGCTGCTGATCCGCAATGACGGGCAGGCGGTGGCGATCGGGTTGCAGGGCACGCCTGCCTATATCATCGGGCGCGATGTCTATCCCGGCGCAGTCGATGCCGACACTCTGCGCGATGCGATCAAGAAAGCCCGCGCATCCTGAAACCTTGCCGTTTCCGCTCTCCGGCGGCCCGAGATGCTGCCGGAGACTTAACTTCAAGCGTATCTCGCACGTGATCGAACCTCGCCAGCGCCGCTATCGCGTGGCGTTAAACCTCCGCGCCAAGCTCCCTCTTGGCTGCTGCGCTAAAGGGCTGGCCTCATCAGGCGTCCGGGCCTAGTTCAAGCTTCTTCTAACCCTAGGTGTTCAGTCCCGGCATCTGGTG
>NZ_AUNB01000072.1 GCF_000714545.1 Thioclava indica | reverse complement strand
GGGCGCAGCGAATGGCTCCTTTCCGCCCTGATTGTCGGAATTCCTCTGGTGCTGCGACTGCAGAGGTCGTGTCCGCTTCGGGCTGAGACCGGTCAACTGGGGGCCCCCTCAGGTGCCATTACGGTCAAGTATAGCGTGCTGCACCGCCGCAAGTCGGCTTCGAGCCCGGAGTCACCGATGCTGCACAGTAAACGAATGACTGCTCTGCGCTTCCAGTGCTTTCGAAGCTAGTCCTTATTGTCTTGTCAAAGCAGTCAATTTAACGACCTTGGGTCACTGCGACGAAAGCAAACGTTCTTGCCAGCCCACCCTCAAACTAAAGCCAGAATAGTATAAAGAATCGAAGCTTTAGTGATGGAAGTCTCTGGGAGGGGGAGAACCAAAAGAAATCGTATGATTCAATTTCAGGCATAGTTCGCCGTGTACTCTTAAAGTTTGGCAATCAGTTTTGCTTTGGCCTCTGAGAATTCACTATCGGTAAGGATTCCACTGCTGTGCAATCCATTTAGTTTTCCAATTTCGTCAGCTATAGAGATGCCCACCGAAGATAGGGATGTTGTTGCCTCTTCTTTTTCTCTAATGAGTTGATTTGCTAATTCTGCGAAAGTTTTTACATCTGATTTGACACAATTATCAATAACGATAAGCCTTGCGCCAATATCGATTGTGATCTTTCTTAGAACCCATCCTTGTGAAGCTGATACAGCTTGGATTCGATTTTATCGAATGCTCTGCGTATCGACAGAAGAGGTGAGCATCGCATGATCTAGACATAATACGCGCTCACTTGTCAGAGCTGCGACCCATGTATTTGCCCCAAAATCAAAATCATTAGACGTTTCGCTTTGAGACATTACGCCCGACACTAAAGCAAAGACAATTTCGCTTTCTTGCAAACAATCGCCTAGCACGTTAAGTTCCTTCTTCGTGCCAAAAGTATCTATTTTAAGATTGTTAAGTTTAAATATCTCTGCCCAGTTTCGTTGTTGTGTAAACGCTTTGTATTGCTCTATGTTCTTCATTTTTTATTCCAGCTTGAGAATTAAGACAGTCGCGAGCAGCTTCTGTTATTTGCGCGTTTTAGATTGCACGAGAAACCTAACATGAGCGGATCAATGAGCAAAGGTCCAGACATATTAGCTGCAAATCTGCTCCCGAATGCAGACATTAATGCAACTGCGGCGAAAGCACACTTTGTCCCGCTCTGCTGTCATTCGAGGGACAGAGATGCTGCGTGATGCGCGAATGGCCGCTATGGTGAAGCTGCACCGCACCGACGGCCCCCTTGTTCAATGGCAGCTCTGGGCCGCTGGCCGTCTTGGTAACGTTTGACGCAACACCGCCTCGCGCGGCATCGGGCACGGCCATCCGCTATCTGCTCGCCACTGGTGTTTATCTCGTCTCAACTTTTCGCGTTGATCCTATAGGATCAGCAATTGACGACGTCACATCCCTCCGCCACAAGTAAATAAATCTTTCCATTACGCCCCCTTAAAAAGCAAATATAGTTTTTCATGTTTCCACTCCCCCTCCTGCGGGATCGTCGTCGCGACCTCGCCTTGACCCAAGCGAGCGTGGCCAGCGCGGCGGGGATCAGCATCCCGACACTGCGCAATCTCGAGCAGGGCAAAGGCAGCATCGGGTCGTTGTCGCACACCCTGCCCTGCTTGCAGCTCCGGTGGCCTTGGTTTCACGACATCGATGCCGGGCCGGACCTTGCGCGACGTCGGCGAATGCGCGGTCTTAGCCAGCGCGCGCTGGCGGAAAAGGTCGGCTGCTCACGGCCAACGATTATCGCGCTCGAGCGAGACCTGACCGGCAGGGTTGAGACGTTGCTGAGGGTTCTTTTGATCCTCGGGATCCGTCAGGCTCTTCGCCCGGTGTCAACACCCGCAAACCCCGGGCTGGTCCCGGCAACGAACGATCCCGCCCGCGACCTGGTGATGACGCCCCCGGATCTGGCGGCCAAAATCATCGCACATTTCGCAGACCGGATGTCCGGGCATGTGCTCGACCCGGCAAGGGGCGCGGACGCGTTTTACGACCAGTTTCCCGATCATGTCGAACGCTCCTGGTGCGAACTGGCGCTGGATCGGGATTTCCTCGCGTGGAGTGATCCGGTCGACTGGATCATGACGAATCCGCCTTGGTCGAAGATCCGCAGCTTTACACTCCATGCGATGACAATCTCCGAGCATATCGTCTGGCTGGTGCCGATCGTGAATATCACCACCAAGGCGCGGCTGCGGGATTTGGCTGAGCATGATTTTGGCATCGCCGAATTGGTGCTTCTCGATACCCCGCGCGACTGGCCGCAGAGCGGGTTCCAGCTTGTCGCGGCGCGTCTGCGGCGTGGCTACACCGGCGACTGGCGCGTGTCGCGGCTTGCGTAAGCCCGCGATCTGACAAACGGTTGATCCATCGCGCGTGACTATCGATGATGGGATGAGCTCGGGGTGTCTCGCCCGCATGGTGATCGCAGTCCCAGCATCGCGGAACAATTCGGGGAAAGATCGGTCTCGACAGCTCATTAGACGGCCGGACAACATTCTGCCTTACGGTTCCTGTGAGCCAACAGGTCTGACACGCGCTCGGCAGTGCATTGCCGAAGACACCCGACGAAAGCGGCAAGATTTTAAAAGAACAAACCTATCGGGCGACCAAGCCGATGCTCGGCGGCCTTGGCTCGCCTTGCTTCTTCAAGACACGGGCTTCGGCACGGGCGATGGCGCGATCAAAGGTCTTTCGAACGCGTTGTGTCATGCTCACATTTGGCCGGATCGGGTTTCCGATGGAAATACCGATATCCAAGGCGTTACCGTCGTCGTATTCGATGTCTCGATCGTCGAGCCAGTTCTGGATTTCGCTCTCCAGCCCGACAGAAGGCTCCAATGTTGCCTTTCCCAAAACAACCACGAAAGTCCCGTTTCCCGCATAGGCCATCATTTGGTCGTAAATTTTGAGTGCATCACTGATGGCGTCCGCCGTCTCGGTCAGCGCATACAAAAACTCCTCGCTTGAGGCGCGCGCGTAAAGTTCCTCGATCTGATCGATCTTGATGGCCACCACCTGCGACCCCGCGATACCGGCACGGGACAGTTGCGTCAGATAGTTTTTCAGAGCGGTATATCCGATGAGATCCTTGACGCCTTCAATCTGGACCTCATCGGACAGATCGAAGGCGTGCTGCCCTAGGGTGTCGGACAGGAGGGCGTCCACTCTCGCATCGATCAACGCAGAGTTGTTGCGCGCGAGGACGAGGTTTTCAACCATCCGCAGACGACTGTGCAGTTCGACCATATCGAATGGTTTATTCACGTAATCCGTAGCCCCTGCCCTAAAGGCCCGGTGGATGAAATTCTTTTCGGCCATCGCGGTGAGCATGATGATCGGCGTTTTTTCGTAGCCCGGGATTGCGCGGACAAGGGCACAGAGGTCGATGCCATTCATGTTCGGCATCCTGATGTCCAGCAGTAGGCAATCGAATACGGCATCACCTTCTCGGAGCATATCCAGAGCAATCTTCCCCGACAAGGCAGTGGAAATGTCCGTAAAACCTGACTGCGCAGCGACTATGGTCAACAGTTCGAGAATGAATGGTTCATCGTCGACAGCAAGGATTTTCATGCGGGCTCCAAGTACAAAAGCGTAGATATCAAACAACCAATGCTTGTAGCGGAGTATAATGCAATTCAGCAAGAAAAAGTTCCTGCATCCGCTGGTTTGAACCGCCCCTTGTTTGCCGAAGACTCAGAAGTAAGGATACTGGGTTATGGAAAAGAACAAATGTGGAAACAGGTATTCACCAGAGGTGCGCGAACGTGCTGTGCGGATGGTGTTCGAGCATCAGGGTGAGTTTGATAGCCAATCTGCTGCGATCAAATCGATTGCGCCAAAAATTGGCTGTGGGCCTGATAC
Organism: Thioclava indica; assembly: GCF_000714545.1. GTDB lineage: Bacteria > Pseudomonadota > Alphaproteobacteria > Rhodobacterales > Rhodobacteraceae > Thioclava > Thioclava indica. Next base: position 970 of record NZ_AUNB01000072.1, on the reverse strand, counting down.
GCTCCGGGCGTGGGTTCGGCGATCTGAGACGGACAGCGGTCGACGTGATGGTGGGACGACCGCCGAACGTGACCGGATCAAAGCTCTGGAGCGTGAGAACCGTCAGCTTCGGCAGGCCAATGAGATCCTGAAGAAGGCATCAGCGTTTCACCCGCCACTCGAACCAGTGGCGTGACGGGTTCAACTTTGCGCAGGCGGAGCTCGACCGCCCGTTTCGGAAATGATCCGCTTTATCAAAAAACATCGAGAGATTTGTGGGGTCGAGCCGATCTGCCGTGCTTTGCAGATTGCCCCTTCGACGTTTTATGCGCATCTCGCCGTGGAACGTGACCCAGACCTTGCGTCAGATCGAGCCAAACGTGACGCTGAATTACGTCCACAGATGAAGCAGGTTTGGGAGGACAACAGATCGGTCTATGGTGCGCGAAAACTGTGGCATGCCATGCGACGAGAAGGTTTTGATCTGGCACGCTGCACCGTTGAACGGCTGATGCGAGACATTGGCATTGAAGGGGTCAGGCGTGGCAAGAAGGTCAAAACGACTTGGCCGGACAAGGCTCTGGCCAGCCCTCTGGATCGAGTGAACAGGCAGTTCCGTGCAACGATGCCCAACCAACTTTGGGTATCAGACTTCACCTATGTCTCAACCTGGCAGGGGTTTGTCTACGTCGCCTTTGTGATCGACACTTTCGCCAACAAGATCGTTGGCTGGCGGGCATCTAAGTCACAACAAACGCAGTTTGTCTTGGATGCTTTGGAGCAGGCGCTCTACGAACGGCGACCTGCAGACAGCCTTATCCATCACAGCGACCGCGGGAGCCAATACCTGTCGATCAGATACACCGAACGGTTGGCGGATGCCGGATTGGAACCCAGCGTTGGCACCGTCGGTTGTTCGTATGACAACGCGCTTGCCGAGACAATGATTGGCCTCTTCAAGGCAGAAGTGAACCGCCCCGAGTTTACCGGA
>NZ_AUNB01000071.1 GCF_000714545.1 Thioclava indica | reverse complement strand
CCCTCCGGTAAACCCGGGGCGGTTCAGTCCCCTGCCGGAATTTCGATCTGTATCGAGAGAAGTTTGAAGCCATTCAGCGCGCCTTGGAGGCAGGAGAACGCGAGACAATTCCCGTCAAAAAATGGGCGATTATTGAACCGTTGGAGGGAGACGTCTTTATCCGGAATGGTTTATTGGCCTTGATTGCGGAAAAATCCGAAATGACGGCCCGTGGCGGCTCTCGTGATCACCGGCTGCGCGTGATCTTTTCGAACGGGATGGAAAGCGATCCGCTGATGTCGTCGTTCCGAAAATCTTTAAACGACGACAAGACCGTCCGGCTTGTCCAAAAGCTCGGCTTCGGCCCTCTGGACCCGGATTGGGAAACAGATCGTCTAGATCTCTCGGGCACGATCTATGTCGCACGTTCCCGTTCGGAAGATCCCGCGATCAAAGCGCAACGCATGATCTTGCACAAGATTGGCGTGACTGGACAGGACGTGGGGCGTCGGATTTCGGATGCGCGGAACGACCCAACTTTCCTGCTCGCTCCAGTCGATATCGTTGCCACCTACGACCTGAAAAACCTGTCCCGAAGAAAAGTCGAGAACTTGTTGCACAGGTTCTTTGAACAGGCGCGGCCTGCGGAGCTATTTGTTACCGACCGTTTCGGGAAAAAAGTCTATCCGCGGGAGTGGTTTTATGTGTTGCCAGAACATGTTGGCCAAGCAGCCAAGCTGATTGAAAATGGGACACTTCACAAGTATTGGTATAACCTTGCAAAGCAGGCTATTGAAAAGAAGTGAGGGCGGGGAGCCGCCATTCGCTGCACTCGGCGCGAATGTCCGCTGCGCGGGACTTTGCTCGCCCGAAAACCGCTAAGATCCCATGTAGCCGTTTCTCTTAGGCCGCGATGAAATCTCGCATGGCAGACTTTAGTTTACCTCGGCAAAGCCTTGGGCGATTGCTTGAAACGGGAGTGCGATAGAGCCGAACCGCGTCGGGAATGTGCGCGCGGCGCAGAAAAGATCCAGTTCACCCCAAGGGTCTGGAAACGCGACCGTTTCGCCCTGTAGCAATGCCGAAAGTTGACGCCCCACGTCTGCGATCTGGTTTTCCGTCTGCCCAATTCCCGCACGCGCGACAATCCCCAGAGAGGCCATCCCAAGCGTGCAGGCGCGGGCTTTCCAGCCTACTTGCGCCAGTTTATCCTCGTGAAAAACCAGATCCAGTGTCAGCATGCTACCGCAGACCGGGCTGCGGCAGGTGACAGTCACATCGGGCGTCGCCAACCGCCGATCTGCGCGCACCCGGGCCGCGTGCTCCCGGATGCGCGGTTGATACAACGCGGCCAGCGCTGCGTCGCTGTCGCTCATGCTTCGGCTGAGTCAGCCCCGCGAGCGGTCTGACGACCGAGCACCGCAAGGAACTGTAGCGCGAAATGTAGCCCGCGGCGCACGTCCTCATCGCCGGCGGCACGCAGCAGGCCAAGGCGCGTTGGCACCGGCTGCCGGGCGGCCGTGTTGGCGGCGTAGCGGGCCGCATTGGACAGCATCCACGCATTGCTCACCAGATCTTCGTAAGCGACCATCATCTTCTGGATCAGCGCGTCATCGGCCATGTCAACGCCATCGGCCGCCAGCGACAGAAGATCGACGATATTGTGCAAGCGGCGCCCTTGGATTAGCGGAGCGAGCTTGTTGGCCAGATCGACCAGCCCCGCTTCTGTTGCCTCGTCTGCAAAAGCGCTTTCTTGGTTGATACGTTCGAGAAGCGGTGTGTCCGCCCCGGTTTGGGTGGGGTTCGCCATGGCGTCCTCCTTATTTTCGTAGATGTGAATTATCAGATGATGCCGCGCGCAACAGACCAATAGATCCCGCGATTAAACGCCTTGCGCAGTAACCCGCCAACCTTTGTGGGCGGCGTCGGATGCACGTCTTCATCATAGTCATACCAAAGCGGCATACCGACCTCGAGGCCCATCTGCGCAACAGCCTGAACCCTGCCGGTATAGGTATCGATTGTGCGCCCCAGACGCATGTCACCGGCAATATTATTGGCGATCACGGGGCATTGGTTGTGACACGATCCCCCTGCTTTCGAGATTGGCAGATCCACCGTGTCGCCCATCACATAAGCGTTGGGAAACCCGTCAAGTTGCAGTGTTTCGCGGTTGGTGGGAAGCCAGCCTTCATTGTTGGGCGCTTGCGACACGCCACTTTGCAAAACCGCATCGACAGCGCGGATCGGCGGGGTAGACATGAGAATGTCGAAATCCTGCTCCTCGCCTTCCGCCGAGATCGCGACCTTTCGGTCGGCATCCACCTTGGCCAGCGTAAAGCCACGTTCATATTTGATTCCGCGCTCTTCAAAGATCGGCGGCAGCACGTTGCAGACCTCTTCCTGCATGAACAGGCAGTTGCGCAGCAGTTGTGAAACGGTGGGATAAGTATAGACGATCTCCACCTGATCGCGGATGCCCTTGCGGCGTAGGTATTCGTCCAGCATCAAGGTCGTTTCCATCGGCGCGATGCCGCATTGATGCGGGACATTCGGTGTCGTCGGGAAGTTCACGGTGATAAAGACGCGACCCTTTTCCAGCTTGCGCAGCTTTTCAGAAAGCTGACGCGCGGGATCGTATTGATAGAAATAATCGCCCGCTTCCTTTAGGCCCTCAATCCGCTCGGGTGCTGGCAGACAACCCGTCGAGACGACGATGTAATCATATCCGATCGTCTTGCCGCTGGCGGTTTTTACCTTGGAGCCCGCGAAATCGAACGAGACAACCTTATCAATCTGAAGGTCGATTTCGGGACGCAGCAGCGTTTCCTGTTTGCGGCGTAGCTCTCCTTCAAAGAACATATCGAAGGCGACATACATGAACGCTGGTTTGTAATAATGCCAAGGGCTGTCAGTCAGCATGGTGACCTTGACCTTACCCGACGCAACCTCAGGATACATTTTTGTGACGATGCTGTTTGCGGTCATTGTTCCGCCAATCCCACCGCCAACTACGAGTATGTGCTTTTTCATGCTGCCTCCTCCTGCAGTTTCCAAGCGCTCCGTGCAACGACCCAAAATGTCGTTTGAGGTCGCGTCTTGCCTGTGCATAAGGTGCAATTTATTTTTCCTTGTCGCCAAGCGGCAAACCTTCCAATCTGGAAAGGTGGCATTGTTGATGGCGCCCGGAGGAGCAGGGAAATCATGGCGGAGGAAGACAACAGCGAACAGATGCGCGCCGCCATTAGGGCGGAGGTGCAAGGTCAGATCATCGAGTGCCTGAACCGCTTTTATGCGATGGAAACTGGGATGTGGGGAAAGCCGATTGACTGCCTGATTATTCGCACCGTTGTTCAAGGCAGATTGCAGGGCAAGCTATATGATCTCTCTGCCCTTGCCGAAGTTCTCGGCCTACCTATCAGCACCCTTCATCGCAAGATCGGGGAACTGGTAGAGAGCGGCTTTCTGCTGCGCGAACCACGGGGAAAATCCATCTACATCTCTCCAACCGATACCACCAACATCGCGTTGGACAAGTCGTTCGAATCCATGGTCAAGACATTGCGCAGCCTTTACAAAGGCGACTTCGATTTCGAAACGATGGACCTTTGCGGTGAACGTTAGTTAGCGCGCAACACCAACCAAATCGCGCGACCTCTTCTTGAGGCGGCGATATAGTCAAAGATTCCCATACTCCACCCGGTCGCCGGCAGGGGGCACTCGATATGTCTTGTGGAAGGGGCCACAAAGAGCCGGCCACGTCGTGCAGGCCTGCGCGACCATCGCAATTTTTCAAAGGGCGCTTTCCTGCGTTCAACTGATGGGGATTCAAGGGTATCAGACAGACCACTCGCTTTGTTCGTAAGGCATGAGTCGGGATGCGATGGAAAGGCCTGGTCTTGCATTCCAGAGGCGTTTCGCGGGATACGGCCGCTCGACACCTTCCCTTCGAAAGCCCACTGAAAATCGAAAGCTAAAATGCCCCAGACCGACCGTCTCAAGACCGACTGTTCGAAATGCGCGGCCCTTTGCTGCGTCGTCCTGGCGTTCGACAAAGGTAAGGATTTCGCCTTCGACAAGAACCCCGGAGAACCCTGCCGGAACCTTTCGGGGCACAGTTGCTCGATCCACCACAACTTGACGCAAGAAGGTTTTCCCGGCTGCGTCGCCTATGATTGCCTGGGCTCGGGCAACCGTGTCGTTCAGGAGGTCTTCGAAGGTCAAACCTGGCAGAAAGACCCGCGTCTAATGCCGGTGATGATGGAAGCCTTCTCAGCCATGCGTGAGGTCCACAAGCGGATCGACTTGCTGCGTGCCGCCGACGTGCTGGCGTTGGAACCGCGCGACGACCAGAAACGTCGGGACTTTCTCGACTTCCTCGAGCAACACCGCTGGAGCGGGCCAGAGCTCAATGAATTCGAGTTTGGCCTGGCGCTGGAGATCGACCTCTTTTTCCATGGGATCAGTAAGTGATTTGCCATTTCCCACTGCGGATCTTCGGTAGGTGGAATTGCTGCACGATACACGAATGGCTGCTCTGACGGCCTGCAACGCAGCATTGGGTCATCGGCTGAATGACCGGTCTGGGCCGATAGTGTCGATCGACACCAAGGGCGGGGAGTTGCCGTTAGCTGCGTCTCTGCCAGGCAGGCAAAAGCGGCCATTCAAGCCCTAGCAGACCGAAACCCACATGCTGCGCTGCGCACCAAGGTCGGCTGTGCGCAGGGAGCGAACTTTGCAAAGTTTTGGGCGTTTCCCGACATTGGCCATTCATGTAGCGTGCGGCTATAATCCGTTTTGCGTCCTTGCCTATCTACGCCCAGTTGCACCTTTCGCCGGATACCCCATCGAAACATTGCGCAGCTTGGTCGTTCCGATCTGAAACTCTGTCGCGAGATGGGTGTGCCCAAAGAGCCATTGATCAGGCTGGAAGCGGTTGATCAGATCGCTGAGGTCTGAGGCATAGGCTTGCGGCACCGGGCCGCCCGGAGATAGCGCGAAGGGATGGGGCGCATGATGGGTC
>NZ_AUNB01000070.1 GCF_000714545.1 Thioclava indica | reverse complement strand
ATCTTGTTGACACAGTCAAAGCCCTGCTACCGCAGGATTAGCTGACACGCACCGTACCGAATTTCCTGCCGCTGAGTTGTTCTTGCCACAGGCTCCAGCAATGTCCGCCTAATCCGTGCACGGGCTGGACTGTTTCGCGGACGCACACTTTATAGTTGTTTCGATTATTAGCCCGAGCAGCGAAAAATGGTGAGAACATATGAGAAAGGACTTCGCGGCAACCGCCGAGGAAGCTGAGCAGAGCAATCAAGCCGACGTCCACGACCAGCCCCTGTTGATCGAGGTGCTGACACGGCTTGCTGCCCTACCCGACCAAGACGTTTACTCCGGCATCGAAACCGTTCTGACCCAGCTGAAACGCGACATCGGCGCCGACACACTGTGTCTCTTTTCCGTTTCGTCCACCGGCCAGCTCGACCGGATCCAACAGCTAAGCAATCATGCGCCCGAGGACGATGCCGCAAGATCGCACCGTTTGGCCGCGAAACAGGCGCTTGCAGGAGAGCCCCCCGTGCGGGAACGGGCCAACTGCGCTGGCGTTGAAGCTCTGGTTGCGTCAAACCCGGCGGGCGCTGCAAGCGTGGTTCTGACCATCGAGCCGGCTGACGCTGCGCGTAACACGGCGATCCAGCAGGTGCTCGGGGTGGTCGCGGCGGCGCTGAAGCGCGCGCCCTTGGGCGACGAGGCGTTGCGAAGCGATCTGATCGAAGCGGCCGACAAGTTCGAACTGGGCCTCGCCGTGTACGACGCGGCCGGGAAACTCCAGTTTCGCAACCCCACCTTCGCGCGTTTTTTCAAACCCTTCGAAGGGTCTATCGAAACTCTCGACGCGGCGCAGGAAACGATCGAAAGCCTCACGCTGAAACTGGTCCTGCCCGGCGAGGAGCGGGCCGAAACCCGGCCTGCGGACGCCAACAAGCGGATCATGGTCTCCGACGGGCGCATCCTCGATCTCAAAATGCGCCCGCTTGCCAGCGGCTCGACCCTCATTCAGTGCGCCGATATCGGGGGCTGTCCGATAGAGAAAGCGCGTTTGCGCGCGGCGATCGACGGCGCCGGGCTTGGCACCTGGGAATGGACGATCTCCACCGGCGCGCACAAGATCAACGCGCGTTGGGCGGAAATGCTCGGCTATACTTTTGAGGAATGCGACGCCATGACACAGGATCGCTTTCAAAACCTCGTACACCCGGATTCCCTCAAGACGCTGAAGAAAAGCTCTGCAAAGGTTCTGACCGGCGAGAGCGAATCCTTCGAGGCCGAGATCCAGATGTTTCACAAAAGCGGCCGGCTGGTCTGGGTGAAATCCCAAGGCAGCGTCGCCGCTTTTGACGCCAATGGCGCCCCCGCGATCATGTCGGGAATTCATCTGGATATCTCTGACCTCAAGCTGGCCGAAAGCCGGATCCTGAACCTTCTCGAGGGGGCACATACAGGCACCTGGGACTGGGACCTGATCACCGACACCCAGATCGGGAACCAGCAATGGGTTGAAATGCTGGGCTATTGCGACGAGGAAATCGGCAGGATCACCTATAATACCTGGCGTTCCTACGTGCATCCCGACGATATCGAGGCGGTCGAAGAAGGTGTGAAACGCGCCATCGAGGGAGAAACCGATTCCCTCATCGCGGAGTACCGGATGCGCCATAACGACGGGCATTGGGTCTGGCTGCTGGATCGCGCGAAAGTCGTCTCGCGCGACCGTGACGGGCGCGCGGCGTTCATCGCGGGGATCCAGATCGATATCAGCGAACAGAAGGCGCGCGAAGAGGCCTTGAAACAGGCGAAAGCCGAATTGGAACGCGTCTTCAACGAACGCAACACCGCGGAAAAACGGCTGGCCGATATTGCTGCGGTCAGCGACGACCTGTTTTGGGAACAAGATCGCGACATGCGCTTTCAGTTCCTGTCGCATCGCAAGTTTCGCAACCTGTCGGGCGAGAACAAGAGCGAGCTTATGGGCCGCACCTTGCAGGAATGGCTCGAAGATCGCCCCTACGAGCGGGCAAGCCCCAATTGGAATGGCTTGCTGGCCAAGCTGGAGGCCCGCGAGGCATTTCGGGATTTCGTTTGCGAAGTCTATTCCGAGCAAAGCGGAGAACAGCGTTGGCTGCGTTTCAACGGCGCCCCGGCGTACAATGCCGAGGGCGAATTTTTGGGCTATCGGGGCGTGGGCTCCGACATCACGCAGCTCTATCGCGCCAAGCTGAAAGCTGAGGACGCCAGCCGCTCCAAAACGCTGTTCCTGGCCAATATGAGCCATGAAATCAGAACCCCGTTGAACGGCGTGTTGGGCATGGCCGAGGTTCTGGACAATACGCTATCCGACCCGGCCCAGAAAAAGATGATCCGCACCATTCGCAGTTCCGGGGAGTCCCTGCTCAATATTCTGAACGATATTCTGGACATGTCGAAGATCGAAGCGCGCAAGCTCGAACTGGAACTTTTGCCCTTCGATCCCACCGAGCTGGCCAAGCGCGTTGAAGAGCTGCACCAGCTTCATGCCGAAGAAAAAGGGCTCGATTTCGAAGTCAGCATCGCGATGAGCGCGCAGACCCCCCGGATCGGCGATCGCCATCGCATCCGCCAGATTTTGAACAACCTGATTAGCAACGCGATCAAGTTCACCGATAGCGGAGAGGTCAGCGTCAACCTGAAAGGCAAACCGGGCCGCCCCTTTGTCATCGAAGTTACTGATACCGGAATCGGGATGAGCGAAAAGCATATCGCCGATATCCACAATGATTTCACCCAGGCCGATCCCTCGATCACACGCCGCTTTGGCGGGACGGGTCTGGGCATGTCGATCACCAAGAACCTCGTCGAGATGATGCAGGGAACGATCTCGGTCCAGTCGGAACTTGGTGCCGGAACGACGATCACCGTGGAATTGCCGCTTCCGGTCGCTGAGGATACAGAGGTGCAGCCCCGACCCGCCGAGACATCGGAAATGTCGCTTGCGGGGCGCCATATCCTGATCGCCGATGACAACCCGACCAATTGCACCGTACTCGAACATATCGTGAAGCAGTTGGGCGCAACCACCGTCATCACGACGAACGGCCTCGAAGCCCTGCACGCTTGGGAAAAAGAGACGTTCGATCTGTTGCTTCTTGATATCGCCATGCCGGTCATGGATGGGAAAACCGCGCTGCAGACCATTCGCGAGAGCGAGGCCAAAAGCGAGCGGCCCTACACCTATGCCATCGCGGTCACGGCGAATGTCATGCCCTATCAGGTCAGCGAATATATCGAATGCGGCTTTGACGTCACCATCGCCAAACCTGTGTCGGCGAAACAGATCTGTCACGCCGCTGCGGCTTTGCTCGAAGAGATCTGAGCCCGCGCAGACGGGGGCTTAGCTGTCGGCTTGATCCATCAGTGCTTCCATCTCGTCAAGCAATGTCTCGACCAGATCTTGCACCTTTGTCCAGCTCTCTGTCGTGGCGTGGTTGCCCCCGCCCGCGGGCCCGATGAGCGTGTCCAGCGCAAGCGATATCTCACTCAGGCGGTCAAAGCCCAAAGTCCCAGCCACGCCGGCGATCTTATGAGCCATTGCACCAATTTCGAAAACCGCCTGATCCTTATCCTGCGCAGCCGCCGCCGCCAGCTTAAGAGCTTCCAGCGTCAGGCTGCGCTGGAGAAGCGAGGCGACAAAGTCGCGCCGGATTTGTGCGATGACGAGATTGACGCCGTGATTTTCAGTTTGCACGTTGACCATGCTGTCACCCCTTCTGGTTACAAGCTGGCGATGCGCCGCCGATGCAAACGCCGTTTTAAGGGTGTATTCGTTTCATGGCTACCGATTTGCATCCTTGCCATTTGCAGCAGGCGCGTCGGGCGCCCGAAGGACAGCGACGGCAGCCGTGCAAGCCCGCCGAACCGGATGGAGGGCAATGCCAGACCGGCATCGCAATAGATCGGCCCAAACTCGCTCATGCCGAAATTCGCCGTCGCACTCAAAAGCTCACTGTCATAGCCGTGTTCCCCGCGCAGGAGGCAGACGAACACGCCCTCGCCCGAATAGGCCATCAGCACATCTTCGGCCTTCAAACTGTCCTGAATGACGGTGGCGACATCGCCGATCATGTCCACGAACTCACCGGGCGTTCCCGTCAGGTAGAGCTGGTCGGCATTCTCGACGACCACGGCAAAGGCGCGCAGACCGTGCATCCGACCCAGGCCGAGCGTCAGGAGGTAATTCTCAAGCGCGGTCTCGCTGAGGAGGCGGTCGATATTAGGCAAGGCGATCGCATCATCGAACGCAAAGGGCGGCGCGACCGCATAGGAGGAAAGCGACGTATTCACCGCTACTGCGGCGGCAGCGGCGCGTTGCTGGGCCAGCAGTCGCGCGACCGTCCCGAGACGGGCCTTGAGTTCGATCCTGTCGAGCGGCTTGGTGATGTAATCCAGCGCCCCGGCAGCGAATGCATCGTCGATATAGGATTTATCCGACATCGCCGTGACCATCACGATCGGCGTCTCGCGATAGGCCGGGAGAGAGCGGATATTACGACACAGCATGACGCCATCCATCTCGGGCATCCGGATATCGAGCAGGATCAGATCAAACCTTTCGGCGCGCGCCTGAATCCGGTCCAGCGCCTCGCGCCCGGACTGTGCAGTTGTGACGTCGTTATAGCCCAGCCCTTCCAGTTGGGTCGTAATCAAACGAAGGAAGAGTGGTTCGTCGTCTACAACCAGTATTTGCATATCCGCGCCTTTCTCTAGACTTCGAACCGAACAGAATAAGACCGGATCAAAGAAGCATTTTGTAACCTTAGGGCGAGTTTGACCCCGTAAATGTGGTCAATTCATGGCTTATCCGTAGAATTGTTTAGAATAGCGCACAAATCGTGCGTTTCGCATGAAAGCGGTGCTCGCTATCGGCAAAATTGACAACATTTCGGAAAAAGACGGGGCTACACGCGAAAGTTGCGAGTGCCCCGCCCCATTTCAGCCACATTTCCGCCCTACCAAAAAATTGAGTGGGCAGGGCTGAAAC
>NZ_AUNB01000069.1 GCF_000714545.1 Thioclava indica | reverse complement strand
GCGATCCAATACCGCGACGATCGGAGCGGGCCCTGCGGCCAAAGCGTCCAGCACCACGTCCATCCCGGTGTCCAGCCTCACGCCGGGAACCTCCGCGATCATAAGTTTTGAGACAGGCTCGTCGCGGTGTCCGACCTGCGGGCGGGCCAATACGCTAGCGCGCGTTAGCACCCCGAGCATCCGCCCGTCAGGGCGCAATCCCCGCGGAACTTGGTGCCGGTGCTGTCGATCCGCAGGCTCAACGGCTTCCCTGAACGGCGATATCCGCGCACGACCAGATCAACCTCATTTTCCGTCTCCGGCGCTATCAACTCACAGCAACCTCATACCGCCACCCCCGCAACGATGCGTTCGGCCTCCGGGCCGATTGCACCGCTGAGATGACCGCGTGATCCACACCTTTCCCGGGCAAGCACAATCTGCTGTCAACAATTTGGCAATACCCCCGGCATAGCTCTATCTACGGCATCATCGAGCGCTTTGATCGGCTTGTGAAGAAGAGTGCCTCGCGGCCCTGTATACCAAAGGCGACGAGCTGAGAGATGTCTGCGACTGCGGCCTACGCCAATTGGTTGCCTTACAGGCGGGTGCAAAGCGTAAGGCAACCAAACCCGTCTCAGGCGTAAGTTTCGCGATAGGACATTTTTGATGCAAGCCGGGCCTCTGCATTGCAGATAGCATAAAAAATAGCTTTGTCTGCGCGGCTGGATACACGTATTTCCGGCTGAATCGATGCTCCGACCGAGACACTGAACTTGATGTCAAGTTCAACCCCAAGCTCGGATGAGCGACTGTTCAATATGGCCTGAATCTCGTCTTCGAGATCTTCCGCTTCCATACCCACATCCTGGTTGGACACCAAAATAAACACGCCGTTTCCAGAATATGCCATGGCAAATTTTTTAGCCGTAAAAACCTCGCCGATACTTTCGCCCGCGTCCGACAGGAATGCGAAGCATTGAGGAGCATTTTTCTTCTGGGATATCAGATCGAACTGATCGATTTTAACGGCTCTGACGCGAGCGTCTGAAGCCGAAAAGGCCGACAACTGCTGTAGATAGTTGCGAATGGACCGGTGAGAAATAAGGTTATGTAGTGATCCGATAACCATATCATCGAACAGTTCGGGTTTGAGGTCTTCGGAGTTGCGCTTCATGGCCTCGCTTGCATCCGCCATATGGTTGCGTCGTAGAACATGGCAGTGTTGAGCGAGTGCCGAAAGGCGGTTGCCAAATTCGGTGATCTCGAACGGCTTGGTCGCATAATCGGTTGCGCCGGCTTTGAAGGCGCGTTCGAGATGCTCTATGTCTTTCATGACCGTCAGCATGATAATCGGTGCGTCTTTATAGGCGGCGTCCTCGCGAACACGGGCGCATAAATCGATGCCGTCCATTCCGGGCATCCGGATGTCGAGAACGAAACAATCGAACGGAATCTCACTCGCGACGATAAGGTCCAGCGCGGCCTCTGCGGAAGACGCTACTGTGATATCCGCAAAACCGGCATTACCTGCAATGTTTGGTATCAGGCTGAGAATGAAAGGGTCATCATCCACGGCAAGGATGCGCAACGGATCTTGCTCGTACGCTGCCGACGAAACCACATCCTGCGTGGCTGCTGCGACGTTCGTATCGTCATTCATGACCGATGGTTCCCGTTCGCCAATCAAGGCAGACAGGCGCTTCATACGGTCGGCCGCCAGCCGAGCAAGTGACGACAAAACTGTGTTGCCGCGCATCAATCCCGAGACGATGGTGATCAGGAGACCTAGGGCAGCCCCTGCAAACATATATACCAAAAGCATTCATTCTCTCCTGCTATCTTCTTTACTGCCACTTCTGCGCGCGAAAATTTTCGGCTTTCAAGCACGGTATCGGGCTTGCGCTCGCGTTCATCGAATCTTTGCTACGATCAAATTTTGTCCGGAATTAGGCAGCCAGGTTACAATCTCAACGTGTAGAGAGAGTTGTGTTGCGAAGCCGATTGCGACCAGCGGGCACAACCCTGACAGCGAAAATTTTGCTTTATTTGTCTAAAATATTGAAATTATGATCTAAATCCGCACGCTTTGTTCACGCTTGGGCGCCAATTGTGCTCTGTAGTTACTTTCCAGGCGGGGCAAATTTTTTTTACCAGAGACCGCTCCTAAATTTCCCGGAAGGGGCAAGATACAAGTTTTGATTGTGAACCGGTAAGGGCGGCGGAGCATTGGTCAGTCATGCTAGCGGCGGGTTTCTGTGTTGCATCCAAACGCCGCCGGTTTGACCGCCAATCCGATGAAAACTTCAGGCAGCGTGCCGCGCCTGAAGGGCGTTCGTTATTCTCGCGTGTTGATCGCTTACGCCGTTTGAGCCTACTGTCCGCCGGCAGCGTTTACGGGTCCAAGCGCGGCTGAGAGCGAGAGAGAGCTTGCCTCAGAGGGAACCAGCCCGCCGACTTCCGTTATGAACGCGGGCGGACCAGAGCGGAGCAGGGCATCCGGTTTGCCGTCGTCATGTGACAGAGCGATCTATTGTTGTTGCCAGATTTCTACGATTTCCGAAGCTAGTGTTATGGGATCAAATGGCTTGGTGATCACCCTTGCAGAGTCTAAGTCCATTAAACGCGCCACATCATCTGTCTGCGCCTTTGCCGTCATAAAGATCACAGGAATCTTTTCCATACCGGGCAGGCGCCGTAGTGCCTCCAGGGTTTCTTCGCCAGACATACCAGGCATCATGACGTCGAGCAGAAAAAGGTCGGGAGTAAATTCAGCGACAGACGAAAGCGCTTCTTGCCCGCTGGCACATTGGCGTAGCTCCAGTTTTCCGACAACTTCCAGCGCGAGCTGGGTGATGACGCGAATATCATCGTCGTCATCAACATGCAGTATGCGCGGCTTATTCAGTTCGACCTGTGTCATTTCACCACTCCCAACTCGTTACCAAAGTAACCTTAGAGACCTGACGGAGGCCCATAAATGTAAGGTTGTATAATAACAATAGAATTCAACCGAAGAGAAGGCGAATTCATGCAATCGTATCAGGCTCTGGCGCTTCACTCACGTTGAACAGCGCAGCTTGCGATTTGTCGCCGTCCAGTTCGAATGTTGGGCCAACGGCCATTGCCGACATCCCGATCCTTTTCAGCCAGCGCTTGAAGACTGCGGGCACGATCCCGATGACCTGGTCCGCCCCGAGGTCGCGGGCAGTGGCTGCCATATGCAGCATCAGCAATCGCTGCACCTCCGCGCGCTGTTGCGCGGGGACGTCATCAATCACGAATAATCGTGTCGCTTCCCAGATATTGTCGGCCACTGGCGCTTCGAAGAATAAAGGGTCAAGAGGCAAACCTTGAAGCAACCCTAATTGCGCGTCGCGGATCATATAACTGTGCAAGCCGCAACGCGCTGTTGTCGGTGCGACGCGAATACCTGCGAGCACTTTTCCGTTCTGGTGAACGACAATCCAGCGCGCTTGAGGGGTGTCGTACTGGTCGAACTCCATTCCTTCGGTCTGGGGGAGTTGCCAACCTTTGGCGACGATAAAGACCTCGCGGCGTGCCTTGAGGTAGTTGACCAGCAGACTTCCGTGGTGGTGCATGTTCTGCATCGAAAGAGTCGTTGCACGAATTTGGTCGGAAGAACCGATTATGTTTTCGAGTGAATTTCGGGCTTTCTTCTTTGCACTGGACGGAGATGGAGCGTAATGTTTGACGCGCCCGGGTGATGTCAATTCTGGAAATACCCGCCTCGCCTTCGCCAAGCTCGAGTCACTAAAAACCTCCATGTGTGGCAACCAGTCCTCGATTGAAAGTATTGTTTCCAGATATCTCTCTAGTTGCGTGCATTTGCCATATTGTTGCCACATGCCGAGCCCACCTACGCTATGAGTGTGCTTTGCGCGCATCAGTTGGGTGTGTAAGCGCCACCCCACGGACATGACAATAAATATGGAGGTGCTTCGTGATCACCAGCCTTCGAAGGGTCTTTAGCACCAAGAATACGTTTCTGATGGTACGGCAGATGAAAGACTATGCTGCTGTCGGAAAGAACCTCTTTTGGCAGCGCCAAATGATCTATTTCGCGGTCTTAGTGCTCGCAGGGTATTACTACAGTCTCCGCCTTGCCCTGATCACAGCAGTGCTGATTGCGCTCTCGGAACTCTACGATTCCTTCATTTTCAGGCGAATCCTTGCTTGGAACGGACGTGATGCCGCTGTCTCCCGAAAACTTCTGAACTCTCTTTATGTCGGCACCGTCCTCAGCGCCTCTGTCATCGTTTTCTATGCGGTCGCCCTCGCTGTGAGCCAAGGGCCCGGCACGCATTTCATGTCATTGTTCTTCCTGTTTGCCGCCGCCCTCTTTGCCGCAATGAACAACCATCAGCTTTTGCCCGTCCTGATCACACGAATGGTGCTGTATGGCATTGCGTTTATCTTCATCCCGTTATGGGACATCTATGAAGCGCGCGCGCCATTCGGCTCGGACCTATGGGCGCAGATGTTCACGAGCCTGTTCGTGCTGTACTTCGTGATCGACTGTTCGCGGGTTTATCTTTCGTTCTACCGCAGCAGCTTAAATCAAATGGAAGCGCTCAGAGCCGAGAACCGCAGATCACAAGAAGCCTACAAAGCAAAAACAGAGTTTGTTTCGACGATGAGCCACGAGCTTCGTACACCTCTGACATCAATCAAGGGATCGATCGACCTTGCCTGTGCAGGGCACCTCGGCCCTCTTTCGAAACAGGCCGAACAGGTTATGGTAATCGCCCAGCGAAATTGCACCCGGCTGATCAACCTTATCGATGAAATACTGGACCTCCAGAAGATTGAGGCCGGTCGAATGCACTTTTCAATGACAACGTTTGATATCTCGCAAATGATCGAGCAGGCTGTGAGTTCAAGTGCCCCCTTTGCAGGGCGACTGGGTGTCCAGCTCACGTTCGAGGGCTCCGATCAACCGATGTTGGTGCATGGAGACCCCGCGAGGATTGAGCAGGTCCTGACCAATATGATCTCGAATGCCGCCAAGTTCTCTCCCGAGGGAAGCTGCGTCCGTATCCGTGTGGAACCATCTGATGACTCTGTCCGCGTTTCGGTGATCGACGAAGGAGCCGGACTATCCGAAGATGATCGCGACCGGGTTTTCGACAAGTTCAGCCAAGTTGACTCCTCCGATACCCGGAAGATCGGAGGCACCGGTTTGGGTATGAATATCTCTAAGCAGATCATTCAGGCGCACGGTGGAAACATCGATTATTCGAAAAATCCAACTCGTGGAACCACATTCTATTTCGAGCTTTCCCTGGCAACTGTATCTTGAACTGGCATCGTCAAGTTATTGACGCGGCTTGTGGCAAGGGGTGGCGGCCGAATGATCAGTCAAATTCCTCAACCTCGCCTAAAGTGTTACGGTTGTGTCGCAGACTTTCTGGGATGCCGAAAGGGGCTTGAGGCCGGACATGATTATGCTGCGAGCGCAGCAAACTGCTGCGCGGCGGTGAGGCTGTTGGAGCCGAACTGCCCTTTCTGGATCATGTGAGCCGTCTCGATCCCAGCGATCGTGGCGACCGCGGAATGGAACACCTTGACCCCCTGCATCGGGCCGGTAATCCGCTTTAGAAAGCGGTGATCTGTTACCTGACAGTGGTTTTTTGAAAACCACGAGAAGGTTGCTCGATGATATTGTTGAGATACGTTTCGTCCATGCGCCACGAAATGGCAGTTGGTCGTTTCATGGCGTGGGCATTTGCCGCGATCAGGAGCGCGTATCTGATGACCCATCGGTTCAACGTTGAGTGATCTACGAGGACGCCGCGGTCGGCCATGCTTTCTTGCAGATCACGTTATGACATGTCGTACCGGACGTAGAAGAAGACCGCATACTGGATGACGGGTTTCGGGTATTGGGCGCCCTTGAAGTCGATCATCTTTTCGTCCCAATTGTGCAAAGCCGTAAGCGGTGCGCCGCTCCCACACTT
>NZ_AUNB01000068.1 GCF_000714545.1 Thioclava indica | reverse complement strand
AAGCCGCGTCAATAACTTGACGATGCCTCTTCGCCAGATCGAGCCCGACCGTGATAATCTCCGACATGACCGTCCTCCTTTGTGGATCATCGCAGACCCACCTTGGCACATCGATGCCGTCGGGGGGCGGTCACATCATCAAAGCCCCTTCGAGGGGTGTAAGGCAGATACAGGGGTGTCACTAATGCTAGGCGAGAAGTGCCTATCCACACCTTTTTGACCCAACATCTAGTATTATGCTTGACGGCAAGGTCGACGTGTCGACAATGAAGCAAAAGAGGAATCATGCCATGCCCGATACTCACAAGAACCCGCGCAAGATCATAGGGTTTTCCATGTCACCTGTGCTTGCCGTGGAAGTGAAGAAAGAAGCCGCAGAACGCGGCATATCACTTCGCAAGCTCTTTGAGGAAATGTGGACGCTCTACAATGAAAACAAAAAAGCCAAGAATACCTAAATGCCCATAAACCTCGATAAACCACAGAACTGGAAGGCCGATATCGCGCTATCGGTCGATATGTATAACCAATGGTTCATGGATTTTGCGCCCAAAGCCTTCCGCGATACACGGATCGAGGCCACAAAGAGCGTTGAGTCCGCGCTTGCGAACACCGCAAACCTGACAGACGTAACACCGGATATCCTTCGGAAGTGGCCGGGGGTTCTGCCAACGCTTCGCATGTCAACATGCCCGCCTTTGGCCGTTGACCGGATCATCGGGCTTGCCGGTGTATCGCCTAACCTTGTGAAAAATCTGGAACAGAACAAATTGCCCGCCAGGATGAAGCGAGCAGACCTTGACGCCGGGCTTACCATGATCGGCGATATCATCGAAAAGATGGCTGATCCTGATATTTTCGTGTGGATCGGGCGGGACGATCCGCCCACCGAGACAGAAATTCACCGCGCCGCGACCATCGTGGCTGACCGCCTTTGCGGCAGCGTCGCAAACCCGATCATTCGGAACGCCCAGGAGCGCCGCCAACTTGCCTACGTTGCGGAATGGCTGGAAGCGCGCGGCTACAAAAGGCTACCGGACGGCTTTAACGGCACGTTCCGCGACATGCCCTCTGGCACGTACTCATTCCGCATGAATGTCCCCGTAGGCGGCGAAGACGGCAACAGGGCGATCAATATTCCCGTTGATGCCGTTATCATGCGCCGTACCGCCAAGGAGGGCGATTTTCCGCTCTTGGTTGAGGCCAAATCTGCCGGTGACTTCACCAACACCAACAAGCGCCGCAAGGAAGAAGCCCAGAAGGTCAACCAGCTCCGGCACACCTACGGCGCGGACGTTCAGTTTATCCTGTTTCTCTGCGGCTACTTCGACAGCGGTTATCTCGGCTACGAAGCCGCCGAGGGCATTGACTGGGTGTGGGAGCATCGCGTGGACGATCTAGAAGGGTTTGCATTATGACGGGATCACTGGACATGGACGCCCTCGAAGCAAAACGCCTTGAGCTGCAAGCCCAGCTCGACGGCGGCAAAACCGCCGAAGACCGCAACCGCATGGGGCAGTTTGCAACCCCAACCGCGCTTGCCCGTGAAATCCTGACCCACGGTATCCGTCTTTTGCCGGAGCGCGAGAAAATCACTTTCTTTGATCCCGGCATCGGCACCGGCTCCTTCTATTCCGCCTTGCGTGCCGTCGCGCCGGAAGAACAGATCGAAAGCGCTACAGGGTTTGAGATCGACCCGCACTATGGCGAGCCAGCACGGCAGCTCTGGCAGGATACGCCGCTCGATATCCGCCTTGGCGACTTCACAGGGGCCGCGCCGGAAGGGCAGGGGGCCAACCTTCTTATCTGCAACCCGCCCTATGTGCGGCATCACCACCTGGACGGCGCACAAAAAGCGGAGCTGCAATCTCGCACCGAAGACGCTTGCGGCGTGAAGATCAACGGTCTGTCCGGCCTGTATTGCTATTTCATGGGGCTATCGCATCCGTTCATGGCCGAAGACGGCATTGCCGCATGGCTCATACCGAGCGAGTTCATGGGCGTGAATTATGGGCGAATGCTCAAACGCTACCTGCTAGAGAAGGTCACGCTTCTACAAATCCACCGCTACGACCCGCAGGACGTTCAGTTTGAAGATGCGCTCGTGTCTTCTGCCGTGGTCTGGATCAAAAACACACCGCCGCCAAAAGATCATGCCGTCATGTTTTCCTATGGTGGCACGCTGGCAAAGCCCGCGCTTTCGCGCGCGGTTGCCGCGACAGAGCTTGCCAAGGAGGCGAAATGGACCCGCTATCCCCAGGCCGACAAAGCCACCCAGAGGGCCGGAATCTCGCTAGGGGACTTGTTCGATATCAAGCGCGGTCTTGCGACCGGCGATAATAGCTTTTTCATCATGGACCGCGACCAGATCGAAGAGCGCGGCTTGCCGATGGAATGCTTTACGCCGGTTCTGCCCGGTTCGCGTTACCTTCCCGAAGACGAAATCAGAGCCGACAAGAACGGCTTGCCGCAGATCGAAAAACAGCTTTTTTTGCTAGATACACGCCTGTCCGAAGACGAGATCGCACAGCGCTATCCGGCGCTTGAAGCCTATCTAGCCACCGGCAAGAAGGGCGAGAAATCTGTTGCCGATCGCTATCTGTGCCGATCGCGCAAACCTTGGTATGTCCAGGAGAAGCGGCCCGCCGCGCCGATTGTTTGCACCTACATGGGGCGGAGCAGGGCAGGGGGCAAACCTTTCCGGTTCATCCTGAACCAGTCAGACGCGACCGCCTGCAATGTGTTTCTGATGCTCTATCCGAAGCCGTTCTTGGCACGCGCCACCGAGAACAACCCGGAGATCATGCGCGCTGTTTGGGAGTTCTTGAACGAGATCGACGAAGCGGAGCTGGTAGGGCATGGCCGCGTATATGGCGGCGGCTTGCACAAGCTGGAACCGAAGGAGCTGCGCGGCTTTCCCGCCGAAGACCTTATCGCACGTCTGCCAGAGACCAAGCCGCTGCAAGAGCAGCTAGGCTTATTCGAGAAGGCCGTCGCATAGCATCCCGCGCTTATCGTGTGTGTTCTTCTTTTGTGCTACCTGTCGCCTGTGGTATATGTCCGGTTCTGTTGCAATTTTTTGTTCGGCTTGAGGCGAGCTTATCTTCGGGCAGAATTATGCTGCGAGCGCGGCAAATTGCTGGAAATCGGAAAGGCCGTTTAGGTCGAACTGACCTTTTCGGATCATATGTGCGGTCTCGATGCCGGCAATGGTTGCCATGGCCGAGCGGATGGCTTTGAAACCGAGCATGGGCCCAGTGATGCGCTTAATGAACCTGTGATCTTGTTCGAGAATATTGTTGAGGTATTTCTTTTGCCTGATGGTAATCAGCTGCCCATTGCCCGTAAACTTGAGGATCACGTTGACCGCCTGAAGCCCTGAAAAATTGGCACCGCTTTTGTCGATATTGACCAGCACAGGTTGGCCATTTGTAGCGATAGCCTGCTTGAAGAAGCGCCGCGCAGCAGCCGTATCACGCCGTTCGGAGAGCATAAAATCAAGGGTTTTCCCCCAGCGGTCCGTGGCTCTGTACAAATACATCCACTTACCGCGAACCTTGATATAAGTCTCGTCTACACGCCAAGTTCCGACCAACTTGCGCTTTTGGCGCTGCGCATTGGTGGCGATCTCGGGGGAGTATTTTACAACCCAGCGGGGCTCTGATGATGTGACCGCCCCCCGACGGCATCGATGTGCCAAGGTGGGTCTGCGATGATCCACAAAGGAGGACGGTCATGTCGGAGATTATCACGGTCGGGCTCGATCCGTTGGCTGACAGGCGAATGCGTAGCAATCGCCGATAGGCTGGCGAAGAATGTATTTCAGTTGCATGGGGCCGATGGCACTGGCCATGCCGTCCTGCGCAAGAGGTTGCGGCGGGCTCAGGTTCTGGAGTTCTTCAGTCAGCTTCCGTCCTGTGTCGTCGCGATGGAGGCCTGTGGCGGCGCTCATTTCTGGGGGCGCGAGATCGGCAAGCTGGGACATGAGGTGCGGCTTATCCCTCCCGCCTACGTGAAGCCCTTTGTGAAGCGTCAGAAAAACGATGCGGCCGATGCCGAGGCGATCTGCGAGGCCGCGCTGCGTCCGACGATGCGCTTCGTGCCTGTGATGAGCGAAAAGACGCAGGGCGCGGCGATGGTGTTTCGCGTGCGCGAGCTTCTGATCCGGCAGCGGACCCAGGCCATCAATGCACTGCGAGGGCATTTGAGCGAGTTCGGACAGGTCGTGCCACAGGGGGCCGCGAATGCATCGAAGTTGATTGCAATCGTCGAAGACCCGACAAGCGGCTTGCCAGCCGATGCCATTCCCACGCTCAAGACCTTGATCGCGGCACTCGCGCACCTGGAAGCAGAGATCAAGGAGCTCGATGCGGAGATCGCCCGTCGCGCCAAGGAGAACGACCTGGCGCGGCGACTGATGACGGTGCCCGGTATCGGCCCGCTTATCGCGACGGCCATAGCGACCCTTGCGCCGCCGCCCGAAACTTTCCGCAAGGCTCGAGACTTTGCGGCCTGGCTCGGGCTCACGCCCCGCCAGCATTCAACTGGCGGCAAGCAGCGGCTGGGGGCCACGACGAAGATGAGCGAGCGATCCCTGAGACGCCTCCTGATCATTGGAGCCAACAGCGTCATCATCAAGCGGCATACCCATGCTGCAGCCCAGCCAGGCACATGGCTGGGCGGGATGCTGTCACGCAAGCCACCAATGCTGGTGCGGGTGGCGCTGGCGAACAAGATGGCGCGCATCGTCTGGGCCCTGATGGCCCGCGGTGGCGTTTACCAGTCTCCGGCCGTGGCGGCATAAGCCCGCTGTAGGTCGCGAGAACGTCGGAGCACAAGAGGGCAAGGAGAGGTTTGGCGCAACAGTCGTGAGACGGGATCGGGAGAACCAGTGCGCAACAGAGTGCCATCGAGCACGCGGCTTTGATCTGGACCCGACCTTCGAACACCATACGGGCCCGCGGCATCTGGAACGCCGCATCATGAGGCCGGATACATGTCAGCACCCGGTGACGCGCCAAAATCAGCTCTGAAGTTTCCTCTTGCGCAAGGGGCGGTTATACATGTTGCGTAAATCCCTGCAGGGATTCATCTCGTGAATCCAGTATGGTAGCTGGGCGTCATGAGCAGACCCACACCCCCGACCTACAAGATCAAGAACTGGCCGGCCTACAATGAAGCGCTCAAGCGCCGGGGCTCGCTAACGATCTGGCTTGACCCTGAGATGACCTGGGATGCCGCGCCGACAGGCCGTCGTGGCCGCCAGCAAACCTACAGTGACGCCGCCATCCAGACGTGCCTTTCAATGAAGGTCTTGTTCGGCATGGCGCTTCGGCAGACGACCGGGTTTGTCGAGAGCCTGCTGAAACTGATCGGCTTGGACTGGGCAGTGCCCGACTTCAGCACGCTGTCCCGCCGCCAGAAGACCTTGGCCGTGAACATCCCGTATCGCGGCTCGAAGGGGCCTTTGCACCTGCTGATCGACAGCACCGGCATCAAGGTCGAGGGTGAAGGCGAGTGGAATGCGCGCAAGCATGGGGGTTCCAAACGGCGGGTCTGGCGCAAAATCCACCTCGGGATTGACGAGCAAACGCTGGAGATCCGAGCCGTTGAGTTCACCAGCAGTGGCATCGGCGACGCGCCCATGCTGCCGGAATTGCTCGATCAGATCTCACCCGAACAGGAGATCGGTAGCGTCACCGCAGACGGCGCCTATGACACGCGCAAGTGCCATGATGCCATTGCGGATCGAGGCGCTGCCGCCGTCATCCCACCCCGCAAGAACGCAAAACCATGGAAGCCGAACACCCTCGGAGCGGTCGCACGAAACGAAGCCTTACGGGCGTCGAAGTATCTCGGTCGGGCGCTCTGGCGAAACTGGAGCGGTTATCACCGCCGAAGCCGCGTCGAAACGAAGATGCACTGTGTGAAACTGCTGGGGCAGCGCCTCATGGCGCGGGACTTCGACCGTCAGGTCGCTGAACTCCAGATCCGCATAGCCGTCCTGAATGGCTACACCGCGCTCGGCATACCTGTCACTGAGGTCGTGGGGTGGCATCGTCAAGTTATTGACGCGG
>NZ_AUNB01000067.1 GCF_000714545.1 Thioclava indica | reverse complement strand
CCCGCCTCTCTCATCGTGAACGCCACCCCTGAGGCGATCACGCAGACCACCGCATAAGCGATCAGCACCGCCTCTGGCCCCATCATCGCCACCGCCGAACTGACCGCGCCAAACCCCAGCAGCATCACGCCCACCGTCGTGTTGGACACTGCCGTATAGGCCGCGCGATTGTCCTTGGGCGCCATATCAACCAGATAGGTAGACCGCCCCAGCCGCACGCCCTGATAGCCGATCATCAGCCCGAATAGCGTGACGGGCGCGGCCCATATCGTGTTCATCAACCCGGCCTGATCCAGCCCGATCCCCAGCACCAGAAACACCGCCGCGACCAAGCCTGTGAAAATCAGCACCTTGCGCGAAGACCGGTCCGCCAGCCGCCCCCAGATATAGGAACTCACCAGCGATGCCAGCGCCGAGGCCAACACCAGCGCGCCCAATTCGCCAAAGCGGTTGTCGCCCGCCTGCGCGGCCAGCAACACGATATAGGGCGGCGCCAGCGCGGTGGGCAGCAACAGCGTGCGCGCGATCACGAACTTGCCCAGATCACGGTCCTGCCAGAGCAGCGCCAGTTCGTGCCAACCCACGCCTTTGCCTTCCTCGCCCGGTTGGTCCTCTTCACGCAGGGTCGAAAACACCACCGCCGCCGCGATCCAAAGGAGTGCCGCGAGGGAAATCGCCCCGATGACAAGGCTCATCCGCCCGACGATCCCGCTTATCAAGATCACCGCGAACAAGATCACACCCGCTGCGGATATGCTGGTTGCGATCCCGGTCGTGGTGCCCCGGCGCGAACGATCCACCGTCTTGCCCAGCACGTCCTTATAGCTCACCGACGAAATCGAACGCGCGATGGCCAACACCGCCAGCGCTGCCAGTATCGCCAGCCCCGCGCCCATCCCCTGCATCGTAATCGCGATTGCGACCATCGCCGCTGCCGCAAGCCCCTGAAACAGGCTTCCCGCCGCCCACGCCCATTTGCGTTGCGCCATCCGGCGGATGCGCGGTGCGGTGAATAGTTGGGGCAGTAACGAGCCTGCCTCGCGGATCGGCACCAGCCATGACACCAGCGCGGCGGGCGCGCCCAGCGCCTGCATCAGCCAGCTTAGCACCAGCTTCGGGTCAATCAGCCCATCGGCCAGCTTGGTCATCGACAGCGAGGCAACGTGGCGCAGGAAATTGGCAGGCTCGGCGCGGCTGGCCTGCTCGCTTAGTTCTTTCGTCTCGTCGCTATCTTCCCCCGTAAGGGTGTGAAACAAACTGGTAGCAAGGGTGGCATCGCTGGCGCTCATCGGCTGGCTCTCCGGTCGGGTGGTCTGGAACTGAATACCCTAGCATAAGGCCCAGACCCGGCACCTAGTTCCACACGCCCTCTTGCCGCAGCACCGCTTTGCGCTTACGCCTTGGGCCATGACCGGACCTCGCTACACCAAATTAATCAACAGCCTTCCTGCCACCGTCCCCTTTATCGGGCCGGAAGAACAGGAACGCATCGCTGGCCACCCCTTTGCCGCCCGGCTGGGCGCGAATGAGAACGGTTTCGGCCCCAGCCCCCGCGCGATTGCCGCGATGGCCGCTGCCGCCGGGGATGTCTGGAAATACGGCGATTCCAGTAGCCATGACCTGCGCGAGGCGATTGCCGCATTTCACGGCGTTGGCGTTGAAAACGTGCTGGTGGGCGAGGGGATCGACGGGCTGCTGGGCTATCTGTGCCGCCTGATGATCGAACCGGGCGATGCGGTGGTGACCTCAGACGGGGCTTATCCAACCTTTAACTACCATGTCGCGGGGTTTGGCGGCGTGCTGCACAAGGTGGCGTATCGCGAGGATCACGAGGATCCGCAGGCCCTGATCGCCAAGGCCGCCGAGGTCAAGGCCAAGCTGGTCTACATTGCCAATCCCGACAACCCGATGGGCACACATCACCCCCGCGAGACGATTGAGGCGATGGTTGCCGCCGTACCAGATGGCACGTTGATGGTGCTTGATGAGGCCTATGTCGAGTTCGCCCCCGAAGGGACCGAGGCGCGCATAGCCCCCGATGATCCCCGCGTGATCCGGATGCGCACCTTTTCCAAGGCGCATGGCATGGCGGGCGCGCGCGTTGGCTATGCGCTGGCCGCTGCGCCGCTGATTGCGGCGTTTGACAAGATCCGCAACCATTTCGGCATGTGCCGGATCTCTCAGGCAGGCGCGCTGGCGGCGCTGCAAGATACCACTTGGCAGGCTTATATGCGGCTATTGGTATCGGGGGCGCGTGAGCGGATCACCCAGATCGCGACGCAGAACGGCCTAAGTGCCCTGCCCTCTGCTGCCAATTTCGTTGCCATTGATTGCGGTGCAGATGGGGCTTTCGCCCGCGCCGTCCTTACCGAATTGGGCAAACAAGGCGTGTTCGTGCGCATGCCCTTCGTGGCCCCGCAAGACCGCTGCATCCGCGTTTCAGTCGGTCCAGAACCAGAACTTGACGCCTTTGCAGCCGCCCTGCCCGCTGCGCTGAAAGCTACCCGCGCCACACTGTCACGTTGATTGGCGTCACGATCAGGTGCATCTGAGACACAAAGCTGACTCTCAGATAAAGGAAAATGCGATGAAACAATCACTGCTGATGGAAAAATACCCGGTTTTCGACATGACCCTGCCCAAGGGGGAAACCTCTTGCGCCTCGGTTGATGACATTATCGCCAAGCTGCACGCCAAGATCGACGCCCATCCCAAGGTCGCCTATATCGCGACTTTCGATCACTACGCGCATACGAAATCCATCGACGGCACCGTCGCCGACGGGATCAAGGACGCGAAAAACATCGTGTTCTGTTTTGGAGTGGCGCTGCCCAATCCGCATGTTCTGGCCGTGCGTCCGCGCGCGATTGGCGTGGCGGATATGGGCGACAGCTTTCATCTGACCTTCCTTGAGCCGCCGATGGAAGTGGCAACCAAGGAAATGGAAAGCTGGTGCAAGGCACTGGCTGACAAGGCGTAAAGCCGCCATGCACATCGGCGGAAGGGGGCCGATCAAGCGCCCCCTCCGCCATTGGTGAGTTGATCCGACTCACCACACTGCTCATGTTCTGTCGCAAAACAGGAGCAGTCCATGAGTCGCAAAACCCGTAACACCCGCATCGCTATGCTAAGTCCGCTGGCATTTGCTTTGGCCTTTGGGGCCTATGCCGGCACCACGCAGACAGGGCGTGAACAGCGCCTGTCAGCAACCTATGAGCAAAGCACCCCGATCCGGCGCGAGGATGAGGACGAATTGGGCTGGCTGACTGAATGGCTGGAGCGCCACGGTCAGTCCTGACATCCTTTGGGAAACCTCAGCCCTTAGCGACCTCGGCAGCGGCGGCGGCAAGTGCGCCGCCCCCATGCGCGATATCCAGCGCCTGCATACCGGCCTCCATCGTGGCCAGCGCCCCCAGCGTCATATGGGCATTCACATGCCCCATATGCGCCACGCGCAGGAAATCATTGGCCTCGGGCGTACCGGGGTCAGCCATGCCAAGGCCAATGCCCAACGTCACGCCCGCCTCGGTCTCCAGCCAGTGGCGCAAGCGCTGCGCACCTCCGCCACCGATCCGCGCCGCCGTCACCGAATGGGCGCGTTGCGCGGGGTTCGCGACGTTGAGCGCAATATCTCCGTCCTGCCCCCAAGCCTCAAACGCCGCCCATACCGTGCGCGCCAGCGTGCCGTGGCGCGCCCAGATATGAGGCAGGCCCTCTTCTTCGAGGATCATCTTGAGCGACTCGTCCAGCCCGAACAGATGATGCGTCGGGGAGGTGCCGCCAAAATACTGATAGACCATTTCCGGAAACGCGCGCGGCTGCCAGTTCCAATAGGGCGACACAAGATCGGCCTTTTTGCTGACCTCGTTGGCCTTATCGGAAAACCACACAAACCCCAGACCGGGGGGCACCATCAGCCCCTTTTGGCTGGCTGCGACCATCACATCGACGCCCCAGTCATCCATGCGAAACTCATCGCACCCCAGCGAGGCAATCGCATCGACCATCAACAGCGCCGGATGCCCAGCTGCGTCAATCGCCGCGCGCACCGCCGCGATGTCATTGCGCAGCGAGCTGGCTGTATCGACATGGGTCAGCAGAACGGCCTTGATCTCGTGGCCCGCATCGGCGCGCAAAGCCGCCTCGACACGGTCGGGATCAACCGAAGACTTGATGCCGAACTCAAGGCGCTCAACCTCGACCCCCATCGCAGCTGCCGATTGCGCCCAGATATCGCCAAACCGCCCGGTGATCAGCGCCAGCGCCTTATCCCCGCGCGAGAAGATATTGGCCAGCGAGGCCTCCCACGCGCCATGCCCGTTGGCGATATAGATCGCGACATGGCTGGTGCTGAGTGCGACACGACGCAGACCATCCGCAACCCGCGCTGCGAGCAGTTCGATATCGCCCTCATAGATATTGGGCGCAGGCCGGTGCATCGCCGCAAGCACGCGATCAGGCATCGTCGAGGGGCCGGGAATGGCAAGATAAGGGCGGCCTTGTGACAAGCTCATAGCGATACTCCGGCATTGAAATCGCCTTATCGGTAATCGCGCGCGCTCGGGGCGTCAATCGCTGCCGCGCTTGCACGGCCCTCGCTGTCACGCTAAGCCGAGAACTCTCCCGCGCCGTGGTGCGCCAAAATTGCAGGACCGCTTTGGCCGATCACTCCAATCCTTATAGCTCGAAACACCTTATGAGCCGGATGTGGCGCGATTATTTGCGCCCGCATTGGCCGATGATGCTGCTTGCGGGCGTGCTGCTGACGATCGAAGGTGCGACACTGGGCGCGCTTAGCTGGATGCTGGAGCCGCTGTTTGACAAGGTGTTCAAAGAGGGCAACACAGGGCTACTATGGCTGGTTGGCGGGGCGATTTTCGGGTTGTTTCTGATCCGCGCGATCACCTCTATCGCGTCACGCACGGTGATGGCGAGTGTCGCCTACGGCACAAGTTCCGCGTTACAGATTGATCTGCTGCGCCACATGCTGCGCCTTGATCAGCGGTTCTATAGCGACAATTCTCCCGGCGATTTGATGGAGCGCGTGCAGGGCGACACCCGCGCAGTGCAAGGCGTCTGGCAGGTGTTCATCACCGGTGCGGGGCGTGATACGGTGGCGCTTGTATCGCTGTTCTCGGTCGCAATCTCGATTGATCCGATTTGGACACTGTGGGCGGTCATCGGCGCGCCGCTGTTGGTGTTCCCCGCCGCAATTGTGCAGCGCTATATCCGGCGCAAGACCCGCCAGATGCGCGAGCGGTCCTCGGATCGGTCTACCCGTCTGGACGAGGTGTTTCACGGCATTGCGGCCGTTAAACTAAACGGGATCGAGGATTATCAAGCCAATCGTTTTGGGGCGTTGGTGAACAGCATCCGTGTCGCGATGCTTAAGGTCACGGCAACGCAGGGCACGATTCCGGCCCTGATAGATATTGTGACCGGATTTGGCTTTTTCCTGGTGCTGGTGCTCGGGGGCCGTCAGATCATCGAGGGCGGTCGGACCGTTGGCGAGTTCATGTCGTTTTTCACCGCGATGGCGCTGGCCTTTCAACCGCTGCGGCGTTTGGCGAACCTGACAGGGACGTGGCAGACAGCAGCGGCCAGCCTTGAGCGGATCTACCGGCTGTTTGACACCGCGCCCAGCATTACCTCGCCTGCCCAGCCCCATGCGATGCCCAGCGAAAAGCGCATCGTGCTAGAGGATGTGCGGCTTCGCTACGGTGACAAGGAAGTGCTGCACGGACTGAGTTTTATCGCCGAGCCGGGCCAGACGACCGCTCTTGTCGGGCCATCGGGTGCTGGTAAAACCACCGTTTTCAACCTGCTCA
This sequence comes from Thioclava indica, assembly GCF_000714545.1. GTDB lineage: Bacteria > Pseudomonadota > Alphaproteobacteria > Rhodobacterales > Rhodobacteraceae > Thioclava > Thioclava indica. The sequence continues at coordinate 718 of NZ_AUNB01000067.1, read as the reverse complement.
CACGGCTTATCGATTGCGAAAGCGGGCAGATCACCCTCGGCGGCGTCCCGATTGAGGCGCTCGATTTGACCGAGCTGCGCGCGCAGTTTTCAAGCGTATCCCAAGATGCCGCGCTGTTTGACGAAACGATCCGCGAGAATGTGCTGCTCGGGCGTAAGGATGTCGCGCCAGAGACCGTGCAGCGCGCGCTACAGGCCGCGCATGTCACGGAATTCACCGACACTCTCGCCGATGGGATTGACGCACATGCGGGCCCGCGCGGCTCGGCCCTGTCCGGTGGGCAGCGTCAACGCGTTGCCATCGCGCGCGCCGTGCTACGCGACGCACCGATCTTGTTGCTGGATGAGGCGACCTCGGCGCTTGATACTGTCTCTGAAGCGAAGGTTGCCCAAGCGCTGGCCGATCTGAGCAAAGGGCGCACCACGCTGGTCATCGCGCACCGCTTGTCCACGGTGCGCAACGCCGACAAGATCGTGGTGATCGTCGAGGGGCGCGTTGTTGAGCAAGGCACACACGAGACCCTTCTCGCCCAAGACGGCCCCTATGCGGGCCTGTGTCGGATGCAACTTCTCGACTAAGGATGGCTGCGGTCGCGATCTGCGAACTTAGCAAGAATCGAAAGCCGCGACGCTTTTTAGACCGCCAAATCAGACTGCGAAGCGAAGCGCGGCCCGGGAAGGCTATCCTTGCTCTAGGTGTTTGATCCCACGGTTTGATG
>NZ_AUNB01000066.1 GCF_000714545.1 Thioclava indica | reverse complement strand
CCATCAAACCGTGGGATCAAACAGCTAAGTCTGGGTGGGGCCAGGATTCCTCACCTACCGCCTCCTATTTGGCGGCGGTTTGTAAAGATTTTTGAACTTTGTAAGACTTGGATCAAACGCTTTATCAACATCAATCAAGCTGAAACCCATACCGCTCTTTTCGCAGACCGATAAGATTTCAACCAAGGTATCACGAATCTGATCTGACATATTGAGCACTTGTTTTTTGGCGTAAATAAACCCTGACCACTCAGTTTCAGCGCCGAGGTTTGACCATCCCAGAGCGTCAAGCCGAGGCAAGGAATACTTGGCCTTTATATATGGCAGCCAAGCCCTTCTAAAGACCCTCGTTTTGGCATATTCGCAAACCAGACCGATTGACGCTGCCACAACCCTCGTTGAAAACCCATTTAGTTGTTGAAGGCTTTTGGCTCGCGCGCGATGGCGGACATCCACGCACATCGCAGCATCGGTCAGTCTGGGCTCGAAGCCGACTTGCGGCGGTGCAGCACGCTATACTTGACCGTAATGGCACCTGAGGGGGTCCCCAGTTGACCGGTCCCAGCCAGAAGCGGACATGACCTTTGCAGTCGCAGCACCAGAGGCATTCCGAAGTGCGGGCGGAGACCGGACTTTCGCTGCGCCGGGCATGAATGGCGTCTCGACGCAGAAGCGGACTGTTGTTGCCCTGTTTTGATGCAGCGCAAGCACGAATGGAGCTTACCGACGGCAGTCGTGACTATAAAATCAGGATGTTTGCTTCGCTTGGGCTTCATCTGTGCGCTGAGATCTGCTTCCGAAGGTAAGGCAGAAAAAGCCATTCCTGACTTGAGATCGATGCAGAGCGGCTCCCCCGATTCAAGGGTGCAGACAACCCAAGCCGCCCTTGAAAGTGCATCCTGCCACGCTGGTGCGTCACCGCCACAGCGGCTTTTCCTTCTTAAGCATCTTTCGCGTAACCTGTTGACAGGCCGTAAAATTCTCGAATAGCTCGCCCAACTATGTATCTCGCCTATGGGTTTTAGGAGAGACTCCCGGTCTTCTCGGGGGGGGTGTGTCGTCGCTTGGGGTTTATGAGTGTCTGTTTTGCGGTTTTTACCGCAAGATTTTGCGTATCAGTTGTTTTCGCCCATCCGCATGCCTGCAAGTCTGGACATGATTTGGCCATTGGGCCGAAAGGGCGCACTCGATGAACAACGTATTTCGACTGATCTGGAGCCGCCGTCTTGGCACTTTGGTGCCTGTGCCCGAGGGGCTGGGGACGGCTGGGCGTAAGACCCGTCGGATGATGCGTCGCTTGCGCCGGTTGATGCGCAAGATGGTCGGAGCGGGCGCTGCGGCGTTGACGTTGGGTATCCTCGTGCCGCTTGGCGCACAGGCTTTGCCCACGGGCGGGCAGGTTGTGGCCGGGCAGGCCGCGATTGCGCAAAACGGCAGCCAGATGACGATCACCCAGTCCAGCGACAAAGCGATCCTTAACTGGCAGGGCTTTGACATTGGCGCGCGCGAGCATGTGACGTTTGCCCAACCCTCGACCAGTTCGGTCGCGCTCAACCGGGTTGTGGGCAATTCTGCCAGCGCGATTTATGGCGGCATGGATGCCAATGGTCAGGTGTTTCTCGTCAACCAGAACGGTGTGTATTTTGCGCCCGGCGCGCAGGTCAGCGCAGGCGGGTTGTTGGTCTCGACGCTGGGCATCAGCGACAGCGATTTCATGGCGGGACGCCTCAGCTTTAGCGGCGACAGCACGGCAGGCGTCACCAATGACGGCCTGATCCGCGCGGGTCAGGGCGGCTATGTTGCCTTTATCGGGCGTCATATCGACAATGAGGGCCACATCATCACGCCGGGTGGCACGACGGCGCTGGGGGCCGGCGGCGCGGTGGATATCTCGCTGTCGGGCAACGCTTTGGTGCAATTCCGTGTCAGCGCCGATGCGCTGGATGCGCAGGTCAAAAACGGTGGCGTGATCCGGGTCGATAATGGTGCGGTCGTGATGTCGGCGCGCGCGAAAGATGCGCTGATGAAAACGGTGGTTAACAATAGTGGCGTGATCGAGGCGCGCGGTGTGCGCCGCAGTGCGGGCGGCACGATTGAACTACTGGGTGGCAATTCCGGCACGGTGGCCGTCAGCGGGCGGCTGGATGCCGGCTCAAGCGCGGGCAAAGGCGGCACGATCGCGGTGCGCGGGCAGCATGTGGTCGCGAAATCCACCGCGCAGTTGGATGTGACGGGTGCGCAGGGCGGCGGCGAGATCGCCTTTGGCGGCGGGTTGCACGGCGCAGGCGGGGCGCAGGCGGAAACGGCGAGGGTGGAACAGGGCGCGGTGCTGGATGCCAGCGCGACCGGGCAGGGCGATGGCGGCACGATTGCCATCTGGTCTGACATCATGCGGGCGGATGGCGTGACGCTAAGCTACGGGACGTTGCTGGCCAAAGGCGGCGCGCAGGGCGGTGATGGCGGCATGATCGAGACCTCGGGACATCGTCTTGATGTCACCGGCAGCACGGTCAGCACGAAGGCCGATAATGGCGCGGATGGCACTTGGCTGCTCGACCCCTACAACCTAAGCGTGACGGATGACAGCGCGACCTCGGCCAGCTCTGGAGCGAACCAACCGGCGGGCGCGGATTCGACCATCCTCGCCTCCAGCCTCTCGACCGCGCTGGCCTCGGGTAACGTCACGATCCAGACCACCGGCACAAGCGGCGCGGAGGCGGGCGATATCACGGTGGACGCGGCCATCGGCTGGTCCAGCGACAACACACTGACCTTTGACGCAGCGGGCAACATCGCCGTCAACGCCGCGATCACCGCATCGGGCAGCGCGCCGGGTCTGGCGCTGAAATACGGCCAGTCCAGCACGGATGGCGCGGGCGCGTCCTACAGCATCAATGCCCCGGTGTCGCTGACCTCGGGTGCCAGCTTTACCACGCAGCTGGGCTCGACGGGCGCGATCCTCAGCTATACGGTCGTGACCGATGCCACCGCGCTTCAAAACATCAACACCACCGGGCTGGGCGGCGCTTACGTGCTGGGCAGCGATGTCAACTTGTCGAGCATCGCCAGCTTCACCCCGATCGGGAGTTTAGGAGGCGGGTTCACCGGTCAGTTTGACGGTCTCGGCCATACGATTAGCCATCTGACGATTACTCCGACTTCAGGCGCTGGCACCGGAGGCCCCGGAGGCCCCGGAGGGTTCGGACCGTTTTCAAGCTCTGCCACCGGACTGTTTGGAAAAGCGATTAACGCTAGCCTGCGCAATGTCGGGCTGATCGACGCCAATGTCACAGGAGAGTCGACTGTCGGCGCTTTGGTCGGGAATGCTAGTAACAGCACGATTAGCAACGCTTATGCGACGGGGACCGTGACGGGCATGAACACTGTCGGCGGTCTGGTCGGCAGCAGCGGCGCCAACAGCACGATCAGCAACGCCTATGCGGAGGGGGCCGTGTCGGGCGAGAGCCATGTCGGCGGTCTGATCGGCAACAACTCTGGCACGATCAGCAACGCCTATGCGACGGGGGCCGTGACGGCGTCGGGTTCCAATGTCGGCGGTCTTGTCGGCGGAGGCAACACAGGCACGATCACCAACGCCTACGCGACGGGGGCCGTGTCTGGGACAGGCTATGTTGGCGGTCTGGTTGGTTTGTTCAATAGGAGCACGATTGGCAACGCCTATGCGACGGGCGGCGTGACGGGGACGGGTTCCAATGTCGGAGGTCTGGTCGGCTACAGCTACGATAGTACAATCAGCAACGCCTACGCGACAGGGGCCGTGTCCGGGCAGAACCATGTCGGTGGTTTATTGGGTGATTCCTTGTGGGGTGCGGCCAGCAATGTCTACGCGACGGGGGCCGTGTCGGGAACGTACAACGTCGGCGGTTTGTTCGGGTCCAGTCTTGGCACCACAATCACCGACGACTATTGGGACAGCAACTCAAGCGGGCAAAGCACCAGCGCCGGCGGCACGGCCCTGACCTCGGTGCAGATGCAGCAGCAGGCGTCGTTCACGGGCTTTGATTTTTCCACCACGCCAGATTGGGTGATTTATGAAGGGCACACCGCGCCGCTGCTGGCCGCCTTCATGACGCCGCTAAGCGTTTCGGCGAGCGCACCGCATGTGACCTATGACGGGACTGTGGCCGGGGCCTCAAGCATCACCACCACGGTGACAGGTTCCGCCCCGGCGGGCGCGCTGTTTGGCAATTCGGGCACCTTGAACAACGCCGCGACCCCGTTTGGCAACGCGCGCAATGTCGGGACCTATCATGCTGACCTGTGGTCGGATCAGCAGGGCTACCTGATCACGCAAACCGGAACGACGCTGACCATCGATCCGCGCAGCCTGACCGGCTCGATTGCCGATGGGAGCTCGACCTATGGCGATGCGTTGGCACCGGGGGCGGTGAGCTTCACCAACTCGGTGTCGGGTGATGCGGTGAGCGGCACGGTGGCGGTTGCCACTGCGGGGCATCTGAGCACTGGCGGGCATCTCAACGCGGGTAGCTATGCCGGGGTCGAGAGCGTCTCGGGCCTAAGCGGTGCGGATGCGGCCAACTACAGCATCGGCACGATCACTGCGGGCGATTACACGGTGGGCAAACTGGCGCTTGCCGGGAGCATTGCGGCGGGCGGCTCGACCTATGGCGATGCGTTGGCACCGGGGGCGGTGAGCTTCACCAACGCGGTGTCGGGCGATGCGGTGAGCGGCACGGTTTCGGTTGCCACTGCGGGGCATCTGAGCACCAGCGGTCATCTGAACGCGGGCAGCTATGCGGGGGCCGAGACGGTTTCGGGGCTGAGCGGCGCGGATGCGGGCAACTATACGCTCGGCACGATCACTGCGGGCGATTACACGGTGAGCAAACTGGCGCTTGCGGGCTCGATTGCCGATGGGAGCTCGACCTATGGCGATGCGTTGGCACCGGGGGCGGTGAGCTTCACCAACTCGGTGTCGGGTGATGCGGTGAGCGGCACGGTGGCGGTTGCCACTGCGGGGCATCTGAGCACTGGCGGGCATCTCAACGCGGGTAGCTATGCCGGGGTCGAGAGCGTCTCGGGCCTAAGCGGTGCGGATGCGGCCAACTACAGCATCGGCACGATCACTGCGGGCGATTACACGGTGGGCAAACTGGCGCTTGCCGGGAGCATTGCGGCGGGCGGCTCGACCTATGGCGATGCGCTGGCACCGGGGGCGGTGAGCTTCACCAACGCGGTGTCGGGTGATGCGGTGAGCGGCACGGTTTCGGTTGCCACTGCGGGGCATCTGAGCACTGGCGGACATCTCAACGCGGGCAGCTATAGCGGGGCCGAGACGGTTTCGGGGCTGAGCGGCGCGGATGCGGGCAATTACAGCATCGGCACGATCGCTGCGGGCGATTACACGGTGGGCAAACTGGCGCTTGCGGGCTCGATTGCCGATGGGAGTTCGACCTATGGCGATGCGTTGTCACCGGGGGCGGTGAACTTCACCAACGCGGTGTCGGGTGATGCGGTGAGCGGCACGGCTTCGGTTGCCACTGCGGGGCATCTGAGCACTGGCGGGCATCTCAACGCGGGCAGCTATGCCGGCATTGAGAGCGTCTCGGGCCTAAGCGGTGCGGATGCGGCCAACTACAGCATCGGCAGCATCACTGGCGATTACACGGTCGCTCAGCGTGCGCTGAATGTGGCGCTTACCGGCACTCCGACGCGGGTTTATGACGCTACATTGGTGGCCAATCTGGTGCCGGGCGATTTTAGCATCAGCGGGGTTGCGCAGGGCGACCAGCTTGAAGTGACGCAGACCAGCGGCACCTACGCCTCGGCCGATGTGGGTACGCTGATTGCTGTAACCGCCGATCTGAGCGCGGGCGATTTCCGCGGCATTGGCGGCACCGATCTGGCCAATTACAGCCTGCCGGTCCCCACCACGGTCACGGGGTTCGGGGCGATTACGCAACCGCTCCCCATTGGCGGTCCTGGATCGCCGCTACAAAACAATCGCGTCAATCGTCTCTCGGGGCTGCCAGTGGCGAGCGCGTTGAACGTGCCGCTGGGCGCACCTCCGCCCGGGACGCCCTCGCTGGAGATCCAGAACGGTGGCGTGAAGGGGGCAGACGATGATGCATCGTGATAGCGCCGCTCGTGCAAACAAAAAGGAAGACCTGCCGATGAGACAGCAGACACTGCCAATCGCTGTCCGTGGGGCAGAGCGCGCGATGACGCTGGCCCTCGGGTTTGGGCTGCTTCTGAGCAGTGGTGCACAGGCGCAAAGCCTGCCATCCCCCGGTGCGGTGCTGCAACAAACGCGCCCCGCGCAGGCCCAGCCCACAGCACCGGGTGCGGTGCTGACACTGCCTGCGCCGTCGCGCCAAAAAAGCGGCTCCACTTTGCTGATCCCGGTCAGCAAGCTGGTGATTGAAGGCAATAGCTGGCTGGCCGCGCCCGAGTTGCACAAGCTGGTCGCGCCCGCCGAGGGGCACAAGCTGACGCTGGATGTGCTTAACGATTATGTCGCGCGCATCACCGAGGCCTATCACGCGGCGGGCTACCCCGTCGCTTATGCCTATCTTCCCGCACAAAAAGTGCGCAACGGGGTGATCCACATTGCCGTGGTTGAACCGCATTACGACCAGGTCACGGTCAGCGGCGAGTCGCGCTTCAAGGCCAGCCAAGCGCGTGCCACTGTCGGGGTGAAACCCGGCGATCCGGTGGCCTCCAAACCGCTGGAGCGTGGCTTGTTGCTGCTGCAAGAAACCCCCGGCGTGCAGGTGCAGGGCATCTTGCTGCCCGGTGCGCAGCCCCAGACCTCCACGCTTGATCTCAAGCGCGCCGATCTACCGCTGGTGACCGGCTCTGTCGGGCTGAGCAATGACGGCAACCAATATACTGGCAAGCTGCTGGGCAATTTCAACGTCACGGCGAATAACCCCTTCGGGCGGGGCAGCAGCCTGTCGGCCAATGGGCTGCTCTCGCAAAGCGGCGGTCTCAAAGCGGGCGGATTTTCGGCGCTGTCGCCCGATCTGGGCAACGGTCTGCGCGCGGGCGTTTATGGCTCGGTGACGAGCTATGTTCTGGGGCAGGATTTTGCCGCGCTTGATCAGCACGGCAAGGCCAGTCAGGCGGGCGTTAATTTAAGCTATCCGCTGCTATTGGAAACGGGGCGGCGGCTGGATCTGCGCTTTGATCTGCTCAAGAACTGGATGTCACAGGACACCCGCAGCACCGCCACGCAGGACGATCAGCAGGTCACGCTGGCACGGCTGGGGCTGAGCGGGGCGATCAGAGATGCCAAGGGCAATGTTACCTCGGGGCGCATCGCGCTCTCGCAGGGGCGCTTGACGCTCGGGCCGGATACCGCGCGGGTGGCGGATGCGGCGGGGCCGAACGCGGCGGGGGATTTCTCGTTGCTACGGTTCCGGCTGACGCGCGATCAGCATCTGGGGCAGGGCTTTCGCCTGCGCGCCGATCTAAGCGGCCAGCTTGCCAGCAAGAACCTCGACAGCTCGCAGAAATTCTACCTCGGCGGGCCGGATGGCGTGATGAGTGCGTCGGCAGGCGCGGGCGGGGGCG
>NZ_AUNB01000065.1 GCF_000714545.1 Thioclava indica | reverse complement strand
GCCCGCCATGAGCCTGACGGAAAACGCCATTTTGACCGGGACGACGCGCAAGAATCTGACGCGTAACGGCTTTGTCGATCAGGGCGCGGCGCGGCGTTTCGCGCAAGAGGTAATCGCCGCCTTTGACGTGCGCACGCCCGGCCCAGATGTCGCTGCGCGCGCGTTATCTGGCGGCAACTTGCAGAAATTCGTCATTGGCCGCGAGGTGTTGCAAGCGCCCGAAGTCTTGGTGGTCAATCAACCGACATGGGGTGTCGATGCGGCTGCGGCGGCGGCGATTCACCAAGCGCTACTGGATCTGGCCGCGCAGGGGGCAGCGGTGATCGCAATCAGCCAAGACCTTGATGAGTTGATGGAAATTGCCGACCGTTTTGCCGCGCTCAATGAGGGGCGCCTGAGTGAACCACGCCCGACCAAGGGGCTCAGCATCGAAGAGATCGGGCTGATGCTTGGCGGGGCGCATGGCATGCAGGAGGCGCAGATATGATCACGCTGATCCGCCGCCCGAACCCGTCAAAGTTCTGGACCTACGCCACCCCTATTGTCGCCGTCATCGCAACAATGTTCGCAGGCGGCCTGCTGTTTGCGATGTTGGGAAAGCACCCGGTCGAGGCGATCCGCGTGATTTTCTGGGAGCCACTGTTCGGCGCGAATGCGAGCTATTTCCGCGGCCAGCTATTGGTCAAGGCCGGGCCGCTGATCCTGATCGCGGCAGGGCTTGCCGTGGGCTTTCGCGCAGGCATCTGGAATATCGGAGCCGAGGGGCAGTATATCATGGGCGCGCTGGCCTCGGCCTGGTTGGCGCTGCATGTCTATCCTGCGGAAAGTCATTGGCTTTTCCCCGCGATGATTGTTCTGGGTGCGCTGGGCGGGTTGCTATGGGCGATGATCCCGGCGCTGCTGAAAGTGTGGTTTGGCACCTCCGAGATTCTGGTCTCGTTGATGCTGGTTTATGTGGCGGAAAACCTGCTGGCCTATATGGCGTTCGGGCCACTGAAAAACCCCGAAGGGTTCGGCTTTCCCGGCTCGCGCAACCTGCAAAGCTACCCTGCGGCCCACAATGCCGACCTGATCGCGGGCACGGGGCTGCATTGGGGCGTCGTCACCGCCTTTGTTGCCGTTATCGCAACCTACATCCTGATGCATCGCCACATCACCGGCTTTCGCATCCGCGTCGCAGGTGAGGCCCCGCGCGCAGCCCGATTCGCGGGCGTTATCCCGGCGCGACTGGTGGTGTTTTGCCTTGGCTTGGCAGGCGCGTTTGCAGGGCTGGCGGGCATGTTTGAAGTCTCCGGCCCCTCCGGCCAGATCACCGACAGTTTCAACGTGGGCTACGGGTTCACCGCCATCATCGTGGCGTTTTTGGGCCGCTTGCATCCGATCGGTATTCTGCTGGCCGGGCTGCTGATGGCGCTGACCTATATCGGCGGCGACATGGCACAACTGATGCTGGGCCTGCCCTCGGCGGCAATTCAGGTGTTTCAGGGGATGCTGTTGTTTTTCCTGCTGGGCTTTGACGTGCTAACCAATTTCCGCGTCCGGCTGGGCCGGAGGGCGCGCGCATGAAAAAGCTGCCCTCACTGCATCAACCGGTGCTCGCCGTCGCGGGCGTTCTGGCGGGGTTGGGGCTGTGGTATCTGCTGGCGCTGATGGATGTGCTTTGGGTAATGGTCGTGATCGGGATCGTACTGCTGCTGGTGCTGGAAATGGTGACGCGGCTGTCGCGCGCCCTGCTGGCGCGGATCGGCGCGCGCGGCAATGACACTGCACCGCACATGCCCCATTTGCACGGGCGCGAGCGCTATATCGCCTTGGCGGGGCTCATCGTGGGGCTCGCTTGTGGTTACGCGTTGTGGGGACCGGTGCTGATCTTGAACCAAGGAGGCAGCGCATGAGCATTGGCGGAATTGATATCGTTACCCTTGCGGCGATGCTGATGGCGGCCTCGACCCCCGTGTTGCTGGCAGCGACCGGCGAGCTGGTTGCGGAGAAATCGGGCGTTCTCAACCTTGGGGTTGAGGGCATGATGATCATGGGTGCGGTCGCGGGGTTTGCCGCTGCGGTGGCCACGGGCAGCCCCGTTCTTGGCTTTGTCGCAGGCGCGCTAGCGGGGGCGCTGATGGCCACGCTGTTTGCGTTTCTCACCCAGATTTTCCTGTCCAATCAGGTGGCGACCGGGCTAGCGTTGACACTGTTCGGGCTGGGTCTAAGCGCGCTGATCGGCAAGGGCTATGAGGGCGTGCGCCCGCCCCCCACCGCCAAGCTCGACTTCGGGCCTTTGGCGGATATTCCGGTGATCGGACCGATTTTCTTTTCGCATGACTGGATCGTTTACGCCTCTGTTTTGCTGGTCGCGGTGGTGTGGTTCGTGCTGCGCTACACCCGCGCCGGGCTGATCTTGCGCGCGGTCGGCGAAAGCCATGACGCCGCCCACGCACTGGGCTATCGCGTGGTGGCCGTGCGCTTTGCCGCTCTTGGGTTTGGCGGCGCGATGGCGGGTCTGGGGGGCGCTTATCTTAGCCTTGTGCGGGTGCCACAATGGACCGAGGGCATGACCGCAGGCGCAGGCTGGATCGCGCTGGCCATCGTCGTTTTCGCCAGTTGGCGGCCGTGGCGCGTGCTACTGGGCGCCTATATGTTTGGCGGCATCACCGCGTTGCAATTGCAGCTTCAGGCGGCGGGCTATGCCATTCCCGTTCACATCCTGTCGATGGCCCCTTATGTGATCACCATCGTCGTGCTGGTGATCCTGTCCGCTCTTCACCGCCATGGCGTGCAGGCCGCCCCTGCCAGCCTTGGCAAATCTTTCCACGCCTCAAGTTGAGGCATGTATCCTCAGGGCCCATCAGAGGCCCATCATCAACCGGGAGTTACACGATGAACCGCAGATCCTTCTTGAAAACCACTGCCGCGACCACCTTGGTCGCCGGTGTCGGCCTGCCCGCATTCGCCGCCGACGAACCGCTGAAAATCGGCTTTATCTATGTCGGTCCGGTGGGCGATATGGGCTGGTCTTATCAGCACGATCAAGGCCGCAAGGCGATTGAGGAAAAATACGGTGACAAGGTGCAGACCTCGTTCATCGAGAGCGTGCCCGAAGGCCCCGATGCCGAGCGCGCGCTGACCCAACTGGCGCTGGCGGGCAACAAGCTGATCTTTGCGACCTCGTTTGGCTTTATGGATGCGACCGTCAACGTCGCCAAGAAATTCCCCGATGTGAAATTCGAACATGCGACGGGCTACAAACTTGCCGATAACCTCGCGGTCTATGATGCGAAATTCTATCAGGGCCGCGCGATTCAAGGCACCATCGGCGGGCGCATGACCAAGACCAACAAGATCGGTTATATCGGCTCTTATCCGATCCCCGAGGTCTATCAGGGCATCAACGCCGCCTATCTCGCCGCGAAAAAGGTCAACCCCGATGTCGAGATGAAAGTCGTCTGGGCCTACACCTGGTTCGATCCGGCAAAAGAGGCCGATGCCGCCGCCGCCCTGATCGCGGATGGCGTGGATGTGCTACTGCAACACACCGATTCCACCGCTCCGCAAGCCAAGGCGCAAGAGGCGGGCAACGTCATCACCTTCGGTCAGGCCTCGGATATGTCGAGCTTCGCACCCAAGCCGCGCGTGTCCTCGACGATCGACAACTGGGCACCCTATTACAACAAGCGCGTGGGCGAAGTGATGGACGGCACCTGGAAATCCGAGGCGACTTGGGGCGGGATCGACACCGGCATGGTCGAGATCGGCGAGATCACCGACGCAGTCCCCGCCGTGGTCAAAGCCGAAGCGCTCAAGCTCAAGGACGACATCGCTGGCGGCACCGTGCATCCCTTCACCGGTCCGCTGAACAAGCAAGACGGTTCGGTCTTCCTCGCGGATGGTGAAATCGCCACAGATGAGCAACTGCACGGCATGACCTTCTATGTCGAAGGCATCACCGCAGAAGCGCCAAAATAAGTCAGCACCGCTGATACGAACGACCAAGGCCGGCGCTTGCGTCGGCCTTTTTATTACAATTTAGCCTGTGCCCGTCGGTCACATTTGCGTTAGGCTTGTCGATAAGCCGGTTTCCGCGCAATGATAGGTTGACCGGCACGCTTGACATATTCAAAAATCTGCATTCAACGGGTGATCAAGCAAAAAACGTCATCCGGGTAATGGGAGGAATCAAAACTATGGCACATATCGTGGTGCTTGGCGCGGGCCTTGGCGGCGCTATCATGGCTTATGAATTGCGCGATCAGCTTCGCAAAGAAGACGAAATCACCGTCATCACCAAAGAGGAGAAATACCACTTTGTGCCCTCCAACCCTTGGGTTGCTGTTGGCTGGCGTGATCGCAAAGACATCACCGTCGATCTTGCTCCGACGATGAAAAAGAAAAACATCAACTTTATCACGGTCGGTGCCAAGCGCGTGCACCCGGATGATAACAAGGTTGAACTCGATGACGGGCGCGAAATCAGCTACGATTATATCGTGCTGGCGACCGGCCCCGAACTGGCCTTTGACGAAATCGAGGGTCTTGGCCCCGAGGGGTTCACTCAATCCGTCTGTCACGTCGATCACGCCGAAGCGGCCAAGCTCGACTTTGAGAAATTCTGCAAGAACCCCGGCCCGATCATTGTGGGGGCTGTGCAAGGCGCGTCCTGCTATGGTCCGGCCTATGAGTTCTGCTTCATCCTTGATACCGCGCTGCGTCGCGCCAAGATCCGCGATCAGGTGCCGATCACCTTTGTGACCTCGGAACCCTATGTCGGCCACCTTGGCCTTGATGGCGTGGGCGACACCAAAGGCATCATGGAATCCGAGCTGCGCAACAAGCACATCAAATGGATGACCTCGAGCCGTGTCAAAAAAGTCGAAGACGGCACGATGCATGTCGAAGAGATCGCCGATGACGGTTCGGTCAAGGCGACCCATGAGATGCCGTTCAAATACTCGATGATGCTGCCGCCCTTCCGCGGCATTCCCGCAGTCATGGGCCTTGAGGGCCTTGTGAACCCGCGCGGTTTCGTCATCGTGGACAAGCACCAGCGCAATCCGAAATACTCCAATGTCTTTGGCATTGGCGTGGGTATCGCAATTCCGCCGATGGGCCCGACCCCGGTTCCCTGTGGCGTTCCGAAAACCGGCTTTATGATCGAATCGATGGTCACTGCGACCGCCCATAACATCGGCAACATCGTGCGCGGCAAAGAGCCCGACGAAACCGGCACCTGGAACGCGATCTGCCTTGCTGACTTTGGCGATAGCGGGATTGCTTTCGTCGCCCAGCCGCAACTGCCCCCGCGCAATGTGAACTGGGCGAGCCAGGGCAAATGGGTTCACCTCGCCAAGATCGGGTTCGAGAAATACTTCATGCGCAAAATGCGCAAAGGCACCTCCGAGCCCTATTACGAGAAGTTCGGGATGAAGATCCTTGGCATCGACAAGCTCAAGGCCGTCAAAAAGACCGACGTGTAAGCATTCAAAACGACTTAGGGAAAAGGCGGGCTTCGGCTCGCCTTTTTTCATGCGCGCTGCGTAATCGCCCCGCAGATGCAGAAAAGCGGCGCAAGCGCCGTTTGTCTGATCCGCAAAAAGGGGGATAAGTGGTGGCGAGGGGGGGACTCGAACCCCCGACCCCACGATTATGAGTCGTGTGCTCTAACCAGCTGAGCTACCTAGCCACTGCGTGCGCTAACTAGGCAAACCCGCCCCCCCCGTCAAGGGCGTTTTACACGAAAAGGTTCTCTCTTTGCTGCGTCAGATTGGCGATTGGCGAATGCGCGACGAGCCGCTAGGCATGGGGCGATAAGGAGAGAGTATGCAAAACGCCGCCCCCCTGCCCCTGACCCGCGATCTTGTTCTTATCGGTGGCGGGCATAGCCATGCGCTGGTGCTGCGGATGTGGGGGATGAACCCGTTGCCGGGCGTGCGCCTGAGCGTCATCAATCCGATGCCCTCTGCGGCCTATTCGGGGATGTTGCCGGGTCATATCGCGGGGCATTACGCGCGCGACGAGTTGCAGCTCGATCTGGTCAAGCTGGCACGCCATGCGGGGGCGCGGCTGGTGCTGGGGTTCGTGAGCGGTATCGACCGCGACGCGCGCCTCATCACCGTGCCGGGGCGCGCGCCGATTGCCTATGACGTGGCCTCGATTGATATCGGTATTACTGCCGAGATGCCCCAGCTTCCCGGTTTCTCTGACCATGTCACCCCCGCCAAGCCGCTAGATGCCTTCGCCGACGCTTGGGCCGCGTTCCTTGCAACTGCACCCGTCAATCCGCGCATCGCCGTCGTGGGTGGCGGCGTGGCGGGGGTGGAACTCGCGATGGCCTGCGCGCATCGCCTGCCCGGCGCCAAGGTCTCCGTTTACGAGGCTGGCCCCGAAGCCCTACGCGCGCTTGGTTCGGGCGCACGCGCACGGATGCTGGCCCATTGCGCGCGCCTTGGCGTGACGATTGAAACCGATGCTGCGCTGGAGGGTGCACGCGCGGGCGAGGTTCTGCTGGCAGGCGGGCGCAGCGCCAAGGCTGATTTCATCATCGGCACGGGGGCGACAAAACCCGCCGATTGGCTGCCAGAAACGGGGCTGGATCTGCAAGACGGCTTCATCACCGTCACGCCGACCCTGCAAAGCTCTGACCCTTCGATCTTTGCCACCGGAGACATCGCGCATCTCGCCTACGCCCCGCGCCCCAAGGCCGGCGTTTACGCCGTGCGTCAGGCCAAACCGCTGCTTCACAACCTGCGTGCGGCGCTGTCGGGCAAAGCGATGCGCGATTATCACCCGCAGCGCGATTATCTCAAGCTGATCTCGACTGGCGGCAAGAACGCGGTGGCGGATAAATGGGGCCTGCCGCTGGATGGCAAATGGCTGTGGCGCTGGAAGGACCGGATTGATCGCAAGTTTATGACCCGCGTCCATGATCTGCCCGACATGCCCGCACCTGCGCTACCCGCTGCACACGCGCTTGGGATTGAGGACGTGCTGGGCGATAAGCCGCTGTGTGGTGGATGCGGGGCGAAACTGGGCGGAGCGGCATTGCGCGACGCGCTGGCCACGCTCCCGCCGCCCGCGCGCGACGATGTGCTTTCGGGCGCAGGCGATGACGCGGCCCTTCTGGCCCATGGCGCAGGGGCGCAGGTCTTTACCACCGATCATGTGCGCGCCTTCACCGAAGACCCGTGGCTGCTGGGCCGCATCGTCGCCTTGCACGCGATGAGCGATGCTTGGGCGATGGGGGCCACACCGCAAGCCGCGCTGGCGCAAGTCACCCTGCCGCGCCAATCCGAGCAGATGGGCGCGCGCGCCTTGTCCGAGATGCTGGGCGCCGCCGCGCAAGCCTTTACCGAGGCGGGCGCCGATCTGGTGGGCGGGCATACGTCCATGGGGGCGGAGTTAACGCTGGGCTTTGCCGTGACCGGGCTGTGTGCGCAGCCCATCGGGCAGGATGGCGCAAAGGCTGGCGACCGTCTGATCCTCACCCAGCCCATCGGCACAGGCGTCATTCTGGCGGCTGAAATGGCCAAGGCGGCACCGGGCGATGTGGTCGCGCGCGCGCTGGAATCGATGGCGACCAGTTCCGCCAAGGCCAGTGCGATCCTTGCCCCCGTAACCCGCGCGATGACCGATGTGACGGGCTTTGGCCTCGCGGGGCACCTTCTGGGTCTGTGCAAGGCGTCAGATGTATCCGCCGCTATCAATCGGGACGCGGTGCCGCTGCTCGACGGGGCCTTGGCACTGTCAGAGGCCGGTCAGCACTCCACCCTTCTCGCGCAAAACATCGCCAATTGCGCAGGCCATATCACCACCCCGCCGGGGCCGAGAACCGACCTGCTGTATGATCCGCAAACCTCGGGCGGGCTGCTGGCCGCTGTGCCTGCCGATCAGGCTAGGGCGGTGCTAGAGGCGCTGCAAACCGCCGGATATACCGCTGCCGACATTGGCGAGATCACCTCCGGCCCCGCG
>NZ_AUNB01000064.1 GCF_000714545.1 Thioclava indica | reverse complement strand
AGTGTGGGAGCGGCGCACCGCTTACATCGAACCGAACCCTGTGTCTTTATATGCGGGTGTCAAAGCGCTACGCGTCGATTGAGCCGCGAAAGTTTGTCTGGTTGACTAAAAAGTCATTGAATATCTCAACAAGGCCCTGCGCGTTGAATTGACAGCCGTCAGTCAATTCTGGCTGCATTACCGGCTACAAAAAGATTGGGGCTATGGAAAGCTGGCCAAGAAGATGCGCGAAGAAAGCATCAAAGAGATGGAACACGCCGACAAGCTGATTAACCGGATCATCTTTCTTGAGGGGCATCCTAACCTGCAAGCGCTGGACGCGTTGCGCATTGGTGAGACCGTGCGCGAGACGCTGACCTGCGATCTGGAGGCCGAGATGGAGGCCGTGGCGCTATACACCGAGGCGCGCAAGGTTTGCGCAGATGCGAACGATTACGCCTCGATGCATCTGTTCGAAAAGCTGATTTTGGATGAGCAAGGCCATATTGATTTTCTGGAAACCCAGATCGGTCTTTTGGACGAGATCGGCACACAGAATTACGGCCAACTTAACGCGGATTCCGCTGACGAAGCCGCGTAAGCGCCGGGTTCCAGGGTAAATGCAGGAGTCGCCTTTTGCGAAACCATTGCGCCACTAACCCGCTTTGGCGCATTTTGGAACGCAAGCGCGCAATGCAGGGGATGGGGCACTGGGTTTAGCGAGCTGGCTCAAGACGACTCGCTCATGCGATTTGACGGGTGATCCCTGCATCGCCGCAGGCAGCATTATTGCAAAATAAAGCCGTTTGAGCGTCATTCTTTATCCGCTTGCCCCCAGAACTCCCGCCATTGGATGGTTGACAGGCAGGCATCGGAAACATAAAAACCGACTGAAACTATCAGAAATACAAGCGGTCGTGTCTTGATGGTCGCTAGATTGGGTATTGGGATGTCACATCAGTTGAAATCGGTTCGGCGTGCAAGCGCGATATCCACGCTTGCTTTGATCTGCCTCGCACCACTTTGGCTTAGCACAGCGCAGGCGCAAGCGGCGACATCCGAGGCCGCAAAGCCCGAGGCCGCGGCGTCGCAAACAGCGGAGTTCAGCCCCCCTGTCGACCCGGATGCCGCGATCCCCACCTATAAGATCGAGCTGAAAGACGGCGCTTTGCTGCCTGAAACGCTGGTGGTGCCCGCCAAGACCCGTTTCAAGCTGCATGTGACCAATATCGGCACCAAGCCCTCCGAGTTCGAGAGCAACCAGATGCGCCTTGAAGAGGTGCTGTTCATGGGGATGGACGCGACGATGACCGTCACACCGCTCGACACTGGAGAATATGACTATTTCGACGAGTTCCAGCCCGGCGTGATGGGCAAACTGGTCGCGAAGGAGGCCGCGCAATGATGGGCCAGGTGATCTTTATCGTGGCGCGCGAAAGCGTCGAGGCGCTGCTGGTGATCGGGATCCTCTGGGCATGGATGGCCCATCGCGCCGATGCGCGCACGGGCAAGGCATGGCTTCTGGGCGGGATCGTCGCGGGATTTGCGCTGGCAACGCTGCTGGCACTGGCGCTGGTGGGCGTCACGACCTTCTTGGGTGCCAATGCGCGGAACTGGTTTGAAATCGGCATGCTGACAATGGCGGCAGCGCTGATCGTGCAGATGGTGTTCTGGATGCGCAAGCACGGGCGCACGCTCAAACACGACATGCAGGGCGAGCTGGATCGCCACGCTGCAACCTCGAACTGGTGGGGCGTATTTGCGCTGGCGATGATTGCCGTCGGGCGGGAAGGATCGGAAACCGTGGTCTTCCTCTATGGCTCGTTCCTGCAATTGCAAAGTCTGGGCAACTACCTGACCTTCGCAGGCTCGGCCATCGCGGGTCTGGGGATTGCGCTGGTGCTGTTCTGGGCTTTGCAGGTCGGGGCGCGCTTTGTGTCCTGGAAATGGTTTTTCCGCGTAACCGAATGGATGCTGCTGTTTCTCGGCTCGGCGCTGTTCCTGACCGCGATGGGCAAGCTGCTGTCCAAGCACCTCTCGGCCTTCGATCTGCCCGGCTGGATCTATGCGACCGTCTGGGACAGCTCGGGCGTTCTCTCGGACAGCTCGATGTTCGGCAGCTTGCTGGCAACGCTTGCGGCCTATCGCTCGCAGCCCATCGTCTGGGACATCCTTATGCTCGCCCTCTACTGGGGCACGGTGGTGGCGCTGTTTGCATGGCAAAAGCGCCGTTGTAGCGCCACGCGGCTCGCAACCGCCTGATTTTTAACGACGATGCGGCAAGCCATCGCCAGCCGCGACCAAAGCAACCGAAAACTAGGGACTGGTAAACATGAAAACCAATCGGATCGCCTTGATCGCAACCTGCTTTGCTCTCGGGATGCCCGCTTTTGCCCCGACCATCGCGCTGGCAGAGGTGAGCAAAGACCAGGAAATGGCGGCGCTTACGACCTATACCACCATCGCCCATGACAGCTATTCTGACGCGCTGGCGGACGCCAAGACACTGAAAGGCGCGATTGACGCCTTCGCCGCAGCCCCGAGCGAGCAGACGCTGGACGCTGCCAAGCAGGCTTGGCTGCAATCGCGCGAAAGCTATGGCCCGACCGAGGTGTTCCGCCTCTCCAACGGCCCGATTGACGCCGAATCCGGCTGGGTGGCCGAGAAATACGGCGCGCTCGAGGGCCAGATCAACGCCTGGCCGCTTGACGAGAATATGATCGACTACACGACCGATGCCGATGGCAACAAGACCTCGGGCAATATCATCGACACGGCGGGCAGCTTTACGCCGGGCGGCGAAGAGCCCGAAGAAGTCGATGTGACCACGATCACCCCCGATGCGCTGACCGCGCTGAATGAAAACGGCGGCGATGCCAATGTCGCGACTGGCTATCACGCGATTGAATTTCTGCTTTGGGGGCAGGATCAGGATTACGCCAATATGATCGAGGATAAGATCACCCATGGCGCGATGGTCGCAGGGCAGCGTCCGCTCAGCGACTTCACCACCGATGAACTGGCTGCACGTCGTCTGGCCTTCCTGCAATCAGCGGCTGACAAGCTGGTCTTCGATCTGACCACGGTTTCGGGCGCTTGGGATGATACGGTCGATGGCGACACGGGGCTGTATCGCGCCGCATTGCTGGGCAAGCTGACGGGCGATCAGGCCTCGATGAACATCCCCACGCAGGAT
Organism: Thioclava indica; assembly: GCF_000714545.1. GTDB lineage: Bacteria > Pseudomonadota > Alphaproteobacteria > Rhodobacterales > Rhodobacteraceae > Thioclava > Thioclava indica. The sequence continues at coordinate 5,058 of NZ_AUNB01000064.1, read as the reverse complement.
GCGATCAAGCAGATCCTCGTCGGCGTTGGCATCTTCGCGAAATCGGAACTGGCCAACGAGCGGATCGCGGTCGCTGTGCTGACCCCGTCCGAGGAAGACGAACATTCCTGCTTCTCCGACAACACCCACCGCGATATCGCGCTGAATTACGAAGGCATCCACAACGTGCTGTTGGGCGAATATCAGGGCAAGGATGTTGGCATGGGCTTTGCCAGCGCGCTGCCCGAGGATGAGCGCACCACGCTTGACAGCCTGATGGCCGATATCTCCAAGCGGATCGGGACGGTGAATGACACCGCCAAGACCACGATGCATTTCGACTACCAGATCCATCCCGAAAACGAGGACTCGGTGCAAAATATCGTCACGCTTAAGAACGAGTTGCGCAAGCTCGGCGATGAAATGGTTCAGATCGCGCCGCAATACGGCCTGTCGCTGACCACCGATAACGTGACCGACCCCGAAGAGACGCAAGTCAACTGAGCGGCCGGACCCGATAAAGACAGGGCACGGCCGGCCAGGCCCGGGCGTGCCCGCACCGATTGAGAATTGCAGGACACAATGACGCGCAAGGAGATCATCGCGGGAACGCTTGCGCTATCGCTGATGGCGGCGGTGGGCGGCGCTGCAACCGCCCTGCCCGACTGGACGACCGATGCCGCCGGTCCCGCCCCCTTCGCCCAAGCCATGCACGCGCCCGATGACGCCACGCTTGACCAGCGGATGCTGGGGCGGTCGTTCTTTTCCATCCCGTGGGTCGCAGCCCCTGCGGCCACCACCGCGCGCGACGGGTTGGGGCCGTTCTTTAACGCCAATACCTGCGCAAGCTGTCACGAAAACAACGGCTCTGCGCCCGCGATCGATGCCGAGGGCCAGCCGCGGCGCGCTCTTTTATTCAAACTGGCGCGGCCGGACGCCCATGACGCGCGGCTGGCGACGGACAATCCCGAAAGCCCCGATCACGCCCGCATGCTTGATCCTCGTTATGGCGGCCAGATCGCAATCAACGCGACCGGCCATGCCACCCCCGAAGCGCGCCCGCGGCTCGAAACCCGCCAGATCGCGTTTCGTTATCGCGATGGCGCGGAAGTCACGCTTGAACGCTTGACGCCCAAGCTTGACGCTCTGGCCTATGGCCCTCTGGCCATGGATACCGTGATTTTCACCCGCCAGCCCCCTGCGCTGGCCGGGCTGGGTCTGATCGCGGCGGTGCCGGATGCGGAGATATTGGCGTGGGAAGACCCCGAGGATCGCGACGGTGACGGGATCAGCGGACGCGCCAACCGGATGACGGATGGCGCAATCGGGCGCTATGGCTGGAAGGCCGCCGAGCCCACGCTGGGCGCCCAGATCGCCAATGCCGCTGCCAGCGATATGGGGCTGACCAATGCGCACTATCCGGCTGAGCTGTGCCAGTCCGGCCAGACCGCCTGCATCGAGGCCCCGCGCGGACGTCCCTCGCCGCAAGGGCTGCTTGATCTGCCCGATACGCGGCTCGCGGCGATTGAAACCTATCTCGAAGGGTTCAAGGCACCGCAGCCCGAACATCTTGGCGCCAGTGCCGCGCGTGGGGCGGATCTGTTCGCCACCACCGGCTGCACCGCCTGTCACCGGCCTGAACTGCGCACCGCCGATGGCCGCGAAATCCGCCCGATGAGCGATTATCTACTGCATGATATGGGCAAGGATCTGGCTGACGGCGTGCGCGAACATATGGCGGGTCCGTCCGAATTTCGCACCGCCCCGCTTTGGGGCCTTGGCGCGCGTTTGCGTGCAGGTCATCGTTTCCTGCATGATGCCCGCGCGCGCACGCCCGAAGAAGCGATCTTGTGGCATGGCGGCGAGGCCGCTAAGGCCCGAAAGACATTCATTTCCCTCGATCCGGCCGCGCGCGCCGCGATCCTCAGCTATCTGGAGAGCCTATGACCCGGCTTGCAGTTCTTTCCGCCCTCTTCGCGAGCCTGATGCCGCTGGCCGCTGCCGCGCAAGAGGTGCAGCCCGCCTATCAGGCGATCTATGACGACATCCTTCTGGCCGATTCCGAAGCCACGGTGCAAAGCTGTCACGCGATGGCGGGAACGCTTGCGAATGACAGCACCGCGCAGGCCCGTGAAGACGCGTTTACCCAATTGGCCGAGGGCTGGGGGCGCGTTGAGACAAGCTATATCCTTGGCGGCTATGACATGGATGCGATGGATTATCCGTTGCTCATCGACATGTTCCATCACGGCAAAGAGGATCTTCACGCAAGCCTTGAGCGCGCGATCAAAAGCGACTCTGCGCCGAAAAAGGCGCTTTATAAAAACGCCTATCGCTCGATCACCGCGCTGGATGATATCCTGTTTTCCGGCCCGTGGTCAAACCGTCGTCAGGCCCTTGCGCAAGAAATTACCGGATCGCTGTGCAAGCGGTTCGAGACGGTGCATCAGGGCTATCTTGACCACCGCGATGATTTTCTGGCCAATCCCGACGAGTCGCTGGGCCTGCTGATGAACGCCCAGATCCAGAGCCTGTATAAAACCCGCGACTGGCGCATTGCCGAAGTGGCGGGGCTGACCAAAAAGACGCTGGGCCAGACACATCCCGAGAACCGCCAGTATCGCTGGGGCAACGCGTCCTGGCCCGTGATCGGGGCGATCCTTGACACGCATTGGCGGCTTCTGGCGACCGATGCCGCGCCCAATATCTCGACCATTGCCGAGGCGCGTGGGGCTGGTGCGGGGTTGGCCTCGGTGCAGGACATGCTGGGTGAGGCCATCGAGGCTTACAAATCCGTGCCCGAGGATAAAGCCTTTGCGCCGCGCGAGGCCGTGCCGATCATCAACGGGCTGCAACGCGCGCAAAACGCTTATTATAACTCGCTGGCGCTGTTGATCGGCGTGACGCTTGGGCTGGTGGATGCCGACGGGGACTGATCGCAATGGAACGCGCGCTCAACGCTATGCCCGCTGTGCCCCTGCCCTTCGACGGGCTTTTTAGCGGCACCGAGCGGATCTTCTGGCTCTATCTTCTCACCAGTGCTGCGATTGCGCTGGTGCTGATGCTGACGGCCGGAAGCTGGCCGACGCGCGCGCGGTTGCGGGCCTATTGGCTTAGCCCGGATTCACGCCTTGATGCGCTGTATTTCCTTGTGGCGTGGGGCCTGCGCACGGCGCTCATCGTGCCACTGGTGCTGTCGGTGCAGAGCGTGGCGGTCTGGGTGATGCACGGGTTGAACGCGTTTTACGACCCACCCTTTCTTGCATGGCGCTATCGCTCCATCGTGCTGGCCTATACGGTCGCGCTGTTCTTGCTGTCGGATCTGTCGCGCTACTGGCTGCACCGGCTGATGCATCGCTCGTGCTGGCTGTGGCCGTTCCACCGCGTCCATCACGCCGCCGAGGTGCTCACTCCGCTGCTGGTTTATCGTATCCATCCGTTCGAAAGCCTGCTGTTCGCGCTGCGTCATGCGGTCGTGGCGGGGGCCGTGACGGGGGTGTTCATCTTTCTCTTTGGCGCGCGGCTTGATCTGTACACGATCTTTGGCGAAAACCTGTTCATCGTGGCTCTGTTTGCCTTTACCGCGAACCTGCGCCACAGCCATGTGCGGCTAAGCTACGGGCGCTGGCTGGAGCATATCCTCGTCTCCCCCGCACAGCACCAGATTCACCATGATCGCCGCTACCTGCAAAGCAATTTCGGCTCTTGCCTGGCGGTTTGGGACTGGATGTTTGGCACGCTCAGACTGCCTGCGCAAACCCAAGGCGCGCCCGATTTCGGAATTGGCCCGCGCGGGGTGCGCTACTCCAGCGTGGCGGCGCTGCTGATGGAACCGTTGCGTGATATCAAGCAAATGCTGCGAAGGATCTGAACGATGCAAAAACGTCTTTCACTCGCCATTGTTGCCGGGCTTGTCGGTCTGGTCGCGCTTACTGCACCTCCGTCCGCCCCGGCGGAAGATGCCCCCCTGAGTGCGGCTGAGCTGGGCGAGAGCCTGTTCTTTGATCCCAATTTCTCGGTCAATCGCACGATGGCCTGCGCCACCTGTCACGATCCCGACCGCGCCTTTACCGACGGGCGCGAGACGCCTGCGACGGGCATGGTCTCGCTGGGCGACGACGGCCATTCCATGGGCGTGCGCAATACGCCGATGGCGACCTATGCGCTGACCTCGCCGCCGTTCCATTTCGACGATGCGATCAAGGAATATGTGGGCGGGGAGTTTCTTGACGGACGCGCGGCAACGCTGGCCGATCAAGCCATCGGCCCGCCGCTCAATCCGGTCGAAATGATGATGCCCGATGCGAATGCAGTCGTGGCGCGGATCAAGGAAAACTCCGATTACGTCGCGGATTTCAAACGACTCTTTGGCGATGATGTCTTCGAGCGCGCTAGCGACACAGCGCCCGACACACCCGCAGCCTTTGCTGCCTTTGGCCAAGCCATCGAGGCGTTCGAGCGCACCGATCAATTCGCCCCCTTTGACAGCAAATACGACCGCTTTCTGCGCGGCGACTATGATCTGACCGTGCTGGAAGACCTCGGGCGCACGCTGTTTTTCTCAAATAACAATGTGAATTGTTCGAGCTGTCACAAGCTCAAGCGCGAGGATGCCCCGCACGAGCCTTTCACCAATCACCAATATCGCAATATCGGCGTGCCGCGAAATCCCGGCCTGCTGGCGCTTGGTCAGGTTTCGCCCGATTACATTGATCACGGGTTGCTGGAAAACCCGCAAGTGAGCGATCCGGCGATGGATGGCAAGTTTCGAACGCCAAGCCTGCGCAATGTCGCGGTGACCGGGCCTTACATGCATAACGGCGTGTTTTCCGATCTGCGCACGGTGATCGAGTTTTACGACAAATACAACAATCCCGAGCGCAAACTGAACCCCGAGACGGGCAAGCCTTGGGCCGAGGCCGAAGTGCCCGCTACGGTGGACCTTGACGAGCTGCGCGCCAAGGCCATGAGCGAGCGTAAGGTCGACGCGCTGGTGGCCTTTCTCAAGACACTGACCGACAAGCGCTACGAGCCGCTGCTAGAGGATCAGAACTAGGTGTTCAGTCCCGGCATCTGGTG
>NZ_AUNB01000063.1 GCF_000714545.1 Thioclava indica | reverse complement strand
CGCGTCACCCAGATTCAACCATAGCTCCGACCATGACCCGAACCATTCACTCCGCTGGTCAAGCGGCCCTGATCGAAGTGCTCATTTCCGCACGCAGGGCTGCGGGCCTGTCGCAAAGCGCTATGGCCGAATGACTAAGCTGCCATCAGTCAATGATCGCCCGGATCGAGAGTGGCGAGCGCCGGATCGACGTGGTCGAGTTGGTGATATTGGCGCGCGCCACAGGCACATCGGCCGCAGCGATCTTGGCAAGACTTGAGCCGTAAGTGCCGGTTGAGCAGCGGATCTAGTTTCTGCTTTGCGTGCTAAAATCTAGGACTGGCTCGCAATATTGAAAGCTGCGGCAATGTTGTCCCTTGGGGTCGTGTGGGAGCGTGATGAGGAGCACGATCCGGCCCGTTGCAGTCCTTCATCCTGCCGAGTGCCCGTTGCGGTGCGGCTCGCCCAAACGGACATTCGCAGCTCGCCCATGATCCAAAATGATTTGAACTCGGTGCCGCTGACAGTGCTGCAATTCGCGGCGGTTTTATCGACCGAGCATTCGCGCGTTTCCCAGCAATACCTCGTCTCGCTGGGGGAATGCATCAAACCTGCGATGAAACCGGGTCGTATACCGTCAGGAAACCTATTTCGTCGTGCTCAGGATTTCTCCAATTTTGAGCGCTTTCATAGGGTTCCCGTCTATTTTTAGTTGGCGCATCATAAACGCCTTTGCGGGGTTCTTTACTCCCATTGCGATGTCGTAGAACACGCTAGCATCCGCCGTCAGAGTTATGTCAGCGGCCCGATCACTCTCAATTGCTCCGGTTTCGTCCACAAAGAGCGTCGCAGTGCCCGGCATCTCTAGCCGCACACTGCCCTTTATCCGATTTCTTGCGCGGTCGCTCACGAGGTCTACGATTTCAGCCTTACTTGGTTTGGTCACGTTGGTCTCCTTCGCCCTCCATGGACACTGTTTTCGGTTGCTCTGTCTAGTTTGACGCCGGGTCGTGACTGGAGAATTGCACTTCAGGCCCGTTGCTACCCTTCATTGCTCGTCTCAGATGCTGCGACCAGATCCCGCTTTGCGGAGTTGGCTTCCGTGATCGCCGCCCCTATTCCCTGCCGACGAACAACGAAGTCGTCAGATGGAACGCGAAACCAACCTTGTCATTTCCGACGCCTCGCGGCGCATCGTCGAGGATGGGGTGCCATTCAAGGTGGATATCTGCAAACTCGAAGGTGGGGAGAGATCGACACCGGACGTTGTGACCGAAGACGGCCATCTATCGTTTGGGACAATCTCTTCGACGATGATCGCGTAACGTTCGACAAAGCGCTCGAGACCATCCGCAGCGAAGGCGCCGTGGCATTCACCAGCGGCGGATTGAAAGTCATACCGTTCAAACAGCAGGCGAAGGGCTCACAGGGGCCTTTCGTCGGCTTATCTCGCGCCGCAGTGCAGCGTCACCAAACCAGCTGTGCGATGCGTTGCGCAGAATGCGCCGAAAACAGCAAGACGCCTTAACCAGCAACCCTATCTCTTCTTTCATTCCCATAGGGATCGACGTCAGGTTGTGCGACTACGATCCTTCGAAATAGGCGGGGGTACCACGGGCTTCCACGGATTCCGCAATCCGACGAAGGCCATGGGTATACGCGGCATCGCGCATCGACAGGTCCATTTCATTGTGCAAAGCCCAGATCGCTTGGGTCTCGGTTTCCATTGTTTTTTTCAAGTGATCCCGGACACGCGAACTGTCCCAATAGAAACCGGATCTGTTCTGAACCCATTCCAAGTGCGAAACCGTGACCCCGCCGGAATTCGCGAGGATATCGGGCACGATGATTTGCCCAGCAGCGCTCAGCTTTCTATCGGCCTCGGGCGACACGGGGCCGTTTGCCATTTCAAGAATGATGCGGGCGTTGATCTTGTCGCAATTGTCGAGCGTGATCTGTCGCTCCAATGCTGCGGGCACCAACACGTCGCACTCAAGCTCCAACAGCTCTGCGTTGGTAATCTCGTTCGTCTTGCCTTGGCCCTTTGCACCTTTCACGCCGCCTGTTTCATGCTTGTGCTGCATGACAGCCAGCGGATCCAAACCGCTTTTGTCGTATATGCCGCCGCCAGAATCCGAGATGGCGATGATTTTATATCCGTCTGCATGAAGGAGCTTGGCGCAGTAATAGCCCACATTTCCAAACCCTTGGATCGCCACGGTGGCGCTTTCCGGATTGAGAGCAAGCGAGGTTTCCAGATGGCGCAGGGTATAATATCCACCGCGCGCCGTCGCATCGACGCGTCCGTTCGTTCCGCCAAAGGCTAGTGGCTTGCCGGTAATTGCGCTCGGTGATGCCTGCCCAGAAATCGAACTGTATTCGTCCGCCATCCAAGCAATGACGATGCCATTGGTATACATGTCCGGCGCCAGAATATCGCGATCGGGTCCAATGAAAGGGGCAAATGCCTCGATATAGGCCCGGCTCAACCGCTCTAGCTCGTTGGCCGAAAGCGCCTTGGTATCAACGCACACCCCGCCTTTTCCGCCGCCAAACGGCAGATTGGCGACGGCACATTTGAACGTCATCCAGAAAGAGAGTGTCTCGATTTCGTCGAGCGAGACGTTTGGATGAAATCGGACGCCGCCCTTGGTCGGTCCGCGCCGATCATTGTAGCGACACCGCCACGACTTGAACGCCCTGCGGCTTCCGTCGTCCATCCGGATCAAAAGTGTGGCGGCCAACGTCTCGCGCGGCCATTTCAGTTCTTCGAAGACATCGGGGTGGATGTTGAGCCGCTCACTGGCGCTGCGCAGAGCCTCAAGGGATTTCGCCAACATCCCGTTGGCGCCAAGCATGTTTTCCTCAAGGGTTTTATTCTTGGTCGGCATTGTCTCGGACCTCCATGGTGTGGCCTGTAAGCACAATGTGCGCACAGTATGGTTCGATTATCTATGCTCGACATGTCTTTCCTGAACCAGGTGCGGATGGCTGGCACAAAGATGCACCACATGTCCGCGATAAAAGACATCGACAGCGAACGACCAGTTTCCGCCTTTTATCTTCGGATCCAAGGCGAACGCTGGGCTGCGAATGACGCACAGTGCACAAGACCCAGTTTTATGTAGGGGCGTCGGAAAATCATAAAACAAGGAGAATAGGATTGCGAAGCTTCTCTAGGATACACGCGGTACTTGCCAACAAAAATTGGGGGCGCCTGCATTTTGCAGACGCCCGCTATCATAAATGGAAGTTTTTTTCAGCTTTCGTGTCTACGCGTGGGGAGGTTTTTGGTCGTCGGGATGACGGTCACTTCCACAGTATCAGTCGGCTTTAGATTTGCCCGATGCAGATCCTTGGGGGAATAAACCGTGCTCGCCGGGACGCTCGCCGTGTCCGTGGCGGTGACGCCATTCGGGAAAGGGGCATGACGTTCATGCATCTGAGAGTTTGCGGCCGAAGCGGAACCTGCGAAAAGCGCGAGGACGGCAGATGCAGCGATGATATGTTTCATGGTAGTCTCACTCTTTAATTTAGGGGCGAGGGTTCTTCCCTCTCGTCAGGTCATATGGTGCGCCCTATTGCAGAGTAAATGGCATTTTGCGGCCTACTCTGTGCGCTGACGAACGCTTTATTGGTCCGACATTCACGGTTGAAAATTGCAGCAACCTCCCCAAGCACCGATCTTGTGATCCGGATCTGCCTGATGATGAAACTGCTGTGCGGCCAGCCAACCCGGTAGACGACAGGCTTAGTGTCTAGCATTTTGCAGATGGCCGGAGTGGATTGGCCGGTTCTCGGCTTTTTACCCTGAGCCGCAGGAAAAAGAACATCACCGTCGGGATCCCGAGCCGCCGGTCGCCGGGAGGCCGCAACCCGTTGGCGGACAGCACGGGGATCAAGTCCCTAGGGGGATGGCGCCCTCTCGGCCGATTGCTTTGCTATCGCCTGCCGGGCAATGGATGGCGCCTTCGACACACCCCGCTGCCATACAGAGATCCACAAACACGGCAATACCGCCATCACCCCATTCGCAAAGACAATCGCTTCTGGAAACGGCCCTAAGCTGCCACTTGTCGGGCTGATCTGAGCTAAGCTGTTGCTTCCTCAAACCAGGCATAGGTGGCATCGTGCAGCATGATCTGGCAGGATGAGCTCTGCAGTGCAGGCAAACGTTGCTTTGCAAGACGGTCACAATGGCCCTTGGCAGAACTTGGCTGCAAGCCACATGCATCGACTGAACGAATAGCCATGTGCCCTGCAAAAGCCGAGCCGGACGCTTGGCCAGCAGCATCCGCACTGTGAGTGCTTCGGTCGCTTACCTGAAATCTTAAAACCTACAAAGACATGAAAAGTTGCTTCACTAGTATTGATAATGAATATTCATTACGTAAATTGACCATTGCCTGAGGTGAGGATGATCAATGCCAAGACTGAGCAAACCAGAAACCAGAGAAAAACTCCGCGACGCTGTGGTCGCCGAAGTGGTGGAAAACGGGATTTCCTCGTTAAATGTAGCAGGCATCGTTGCGCGGGCAAAGGTGTCTGCGGGCACGGTCTATGTCCATTTTGAAAACAAGGATGACATGCTCCGGAAGGTGTACATGGAACTCAAGGCAGACTTCCACCACACCGTCACCAAACACCAAGTCGAGACCGACAGCGCGCAACTTGTTCGAAATATGTGGTTTGCGATGTTCGACTTTGTGCATAACCGCCCGCAGGACTTCCTGTTTCTCGATTATGCGAGTGCTGCAAAGATACTCTCACCAGAACAACAAGCCATCACAGACAAATATGCCGCTGAAATTGCGGCACTTCTAAAACGCGGGGTGGATGACGGCACCTTGGCCGATCTTGATACCAGTCTGCTTTCACTTTTGTTGGTGGCTCCCGCCATGCAGCTCGCACGCAGTGCCGTCCTTTCAGGTCAGAAAATCCCCGAAACTCTGATCGAACAGACCTTTGAGCGGGTCTGGCTTTCGATCGCAAAATAGTAATCAAAAGGATCAAACCATGCCGAAAGTTATACTCATCACAGGCACATCCACTGGCCTTGGCGTGGCCACTGCAGTTCAGGCTGCACAGGCCGGACACACCGTGTATGCGACCATGCGCAACACGCAAAAACGCGACACCCTCGATGCGGCTGCAAAGGTTGCGGGGGTAACGCTGAACGTGCTGCAACTTGACGTGCAGGATGCGGCCTCTGTCAACGCAGCAGTCGATACCGTAATTGCCGAACAGGGCCGCATTGATGTGCTGATCAACAACGCTGGCATGGGGTATGTGCGCAGCCTTGAGCAGGCCGAAGAATCTGATATCCAAAAGATCCTCGACATCAACTACACAGGCGTCGCGCGCTGCATCAAGGCGGTCATGCCACACATGCGCAAAGCCCGCGCCGGCCATGTGATTAACATTAGTTCTGTCGGTGGCTTGGTTGGTCAGCCGTTCAATGAAATCTACTGCGGCGCGAAATTTGCTGTCGAAGGCCTGACGGAGGCAATGGCCAGCTACATCACCCCAGCGTTCGGCATCCACTTCACCGCCGTTGAGCCAGGCGGCATAGCTTCTGAGTTCGCCAATACGGTGTTGGAGCAAGTCGAACAGACAGGTGGCATGTTGGAGGACGAATACCTGCCGATCCTTCAAAAATATATTTCGAGTTCTCAAAACCGCCAAGAGACGGGCATCTACCAGAGCGCGGATGAGGTCGCTGCGATTGTCATGAAGGTAATGGGTTCAGAACAGCCTCCTGTACGCGCGCGGACTTCTGAATGGTCCGAAGACTTCAGTAAACTCAAAACCGGCCTTGATCCGGATGGATTAAAGCAACAATCGTTGGTCGCCGAACAGTTCCTGAAATAGTCCACACGTTCGGGGCCTTTGACTTTTTCTGTTCCATAATGAAATCAAACGCCGCCATGAAATTTGGCGACGTTTGCGATGCATAGCTGCCCTTTGTACGCTTCGCAGCATCGGCCCAAGTCGGACCAATCCGGACTTGCGGCGGTGCCGCACGCAAATCTTGACCTTGCAGGATTCGGCGCAAGCAACCAGTTGGCCGCGCACAGCCCTTTCGCGACGTTTCTGCAAGGTGCACCGGAAGCTCAAGGATTGGATATCAAGGCGGTTACCTGCGCTGGGGTCAAGGTTGTTGCCAGCTGATGAGCGGTGTGCGAACGGCCTTCAACAGGTCCGTCCCCGCCAGCGATAAATGCTGTCGAGCGTCGCGCTGTAACGTGCGGCCAGAGCCGACTCCGGTTCGCCTTTTTTCAACATGACCCAGACCCGAAAACCACCGCCTTTTACACTTTTATGCTGCGTAGATTTTGCTTTCTTCGAAACAAAAAAGTTCAGCTTCATGTTTTTTCAACGTCATACGCGCTGTAGAGCCGTATCGGGCAAAGCCGTACCGTTTCAATTCAGGAAAGAGCGAGAATATCTCGTTACGCACGTCAGCGTCCAGCGCAGAGATGCCAATTTGCCCGGGATGAAAGCTCTCGGAGGCCATGTTCGAGGTCTGAACTATCTCATGCTGATCAAACAATATGTGGAAGTATTCGATCTCAGTTGCACCTAGATCCCGTTCGACCCCCCCAAGGTCAAGAAGATGTTTAGCAGCAATGAGCACTTCAAACTCACCGAAAAGCAGTTCAACATGCGCTCCGCTCACAAGAATCCGATGCGCAGGCGAAACACGCACATCGCGGCACGGCAGATTTGCACCAAGGCATCCGCGACGCAAAACGATTGGCCGCATCTGATCTGTCTGTGCGGTCAGATTAAGCTTTTTTGAACCAACCCATATAACCTCTTGCAGCCCGTGATCACGTGTCTGCAACAGGTCACCTTTTCGGAGCGATTCAATCCGTAGGCTTCCACGATTCGTCTCAATAAATGTGCCGCGTGTGAAACAGGGGACTGACACAATCTCAGAAGACGTATTGTTGGTGATCGCCGAGTTATATTCGTACGTCAGCGTTGTACCCGCAGGTGGTGCCGGCCCGTCAAAAGTCACTCCGACAACGGTAAAGCTATAGCCTTCTCCGATTGACACCGCGACCATCGTATATTCGGTCCCATCTGGACCTATGACAGGAACTTCATACTCGTTCTGCACATACACCGGGGCTGGGTCCTGCCAAAGAGTCGTTTCTGCATTCGCTATGTATGTATTACCAGCAATGCTGACATCAGATGTCAGTTGCTGATCGATCAAGGTAGCTCCCGAGACGGGATCATCCGACAGAATGCCATCATTGTCGTTGAAGTTGATATCCGTTGTTGTACTGCCAAGCGTAATTGCAAATCCGTCAAATGGCCAAGCCATCTCATTGTTCAACGCGAGGCCATCTTCTTGGGCTGTCAGTGGATTTGTCGAAGGCTCCACCCCAGTTGCCAAGTCGATTATATCAATGTCATTTACATCATAGACGGAAATAGTGGCCAATATCGCGATCCATACTCAAGGCACTCAGGAAGCTACTGTGTTTATGGGCTGTACACATATCACAGTAATGTGGCGGTTTCACGATCAGCGAGACACAACGTAAGTGCCACTGCGCAAGAATTCGCCACACTCTCTTTTACTCTATCACATAAACGACGGGCTGTGTCCCGTTGAATGGCGACATTGTGCTAATTTTACGAACTCCCAGTGTGTCCGGCCCCCCTGACCTCCGCTGCCTAGCTCACCTGGCACGCACAGCGAATGTCTCCTTCGACGGGCCGCGCCGCAGCATCCGTAAAGGCGGATTGATGGCAGCAACGGGCCGTTCGCACCTCACGTTACAGGCCTCTGCAAAGCCCCCTCCCTGCGCAGAGCCGACCTTGGGGCGCAGCACAGCATGTGGGTTTCGGTCTGCTTGGGCTTGCATGGCCGCTTTTGCCTGTCTGGCAGAGAACTCTTCGCAGACCCAGCGAACGTCTGCATACCGCCAGATACTGTTCAGAAACAACGTGTTGCGCGTGCAGGAAATTAACCGTAGCGCACTAAAGCGATGAAGGCAGACATCCTAAGATTTCTTGAGCTATGTCCTGTGCCAGACGAACATCAAACGCGCCACGGTTAAGAAGGCGATACCAGAACGCGCCATGGATCATGGTTGAAATCATTTCCAGATTACGACCGGAAGCAAGCTCTCCGCGTTCTTGTGCCCGATGTAGCAACGCGGTGATCATCTTTTCACGCGGCAAGACGAAATTCTTATGGAAGGAAGCATGGCGTCCGGAGCTATGCCAGAATTTGGGTGATGG
>NZ_AUNB01000062.1 GCF_000714545.1 Thioclava indica | reverse complement strand
ATCCGGTGTGAACGGCGCACCGTTTACATACTGGCAGTGATGAGTGCTGTGCGTGTTTTGCTAGCATGCCCACGCCGACCGCCAGGCTTGTGAGTAGTTTTGATACACAAATCGGATGAAGGGCAGGCTTTCCCCTTCTTTGAACGGGCGTCTTTTACGGCCTCGGTGTTGGGTATGGCCAAGGCTGTGAAACGGGTGAGGACTGCGTTGTGAGTTTGGTTTTTCTTTTGCCCTGCCCATGAAAGTCCCGGGCCATGACGGATTGAGCCAACGGTTCGGTGCATTTCATCTACTGCCGGGAAGTGCATTGCGCGCCACGTTGCGGGCGGGGGAGCAGATCATGACATTTGCACGTTTCGTGGGCTCTATCCCTACCCCTTGCAGATAGGCAACACGAGCATCGACTACACGACGGGTCATGATTTTATGGCCCGTGCCTCCAAGATTTTGTCGTCGCCTGTACATAGATGTGAAGAATCTCGAAAATCTGTTGGTTTTTTAACGAGGGTTTAACAATCAGATGCTCAGAAAATAAGAGCCGCACCCGAGGGCGCGGCTCTGAAGCAAGGCAGCAAGTCTGCCAAGCAGGGACTATTAGAAGTTGGTCGTGATCTCGACGCCGGTCAGGTAGCTACCGATATTGGTCGTCAGCACGCCGGTCTTTTTGCTCACCAGGGTCAGCGCAGCAGCGCCAAGGCCAACAACGGCTGCGGTCAGCACAACCCAGTCAACGGTCACAGCGCCGTCTTCTTCGTTGTGGAACTTTTTGAGTTTGAAAAATTTCATCATGGGTCTTCTCCTAGGTTTGCTTTGCACATCCGCGCCTCGAGTTCTCGACCAGTTCTGACGTTGGTCCCCGTCTTGCGGCATGGGTACATATGGCCCCCAGAAGGTGGCGGGATTGGGGCAAGGGTGGGGAATTTTTACGAAGGCTTAATTCTTTTGGAGATTGATCTCTAAGTCGTTGAATTATATCGATAACTTATTAAGAAAAACCTTCGATATCTCCCAGCTTCGCTGTTGCTTCATCACCGCTTTGGCGCGAATCATTCCGCTGAGTGCTTGATTTTCTGGATTTTTTTGCTCTGGTTCCCTTATAATCAGGACAGACGCGGCCGTTAGAGCTGCGCGGGGCAAAGAGCGGGTGGCGCAATGCGCGCGATACAGGCAGTGACGATTGCAGTCTTTGCGGCGATGGCCGCTGTGCCGGTGTGGGCTGATATGTCCACGCCGACCGTGAATCATTGGAAAGCGAAACGCGTTGTGCCGCCGAAGCCGGGCACAAAGCGATTCATTACCATCCAGATTGATCCTGCCGAGCAGCAACGCGAGTTGGCCGCGATGTCAAAAGCGCCTTGGCAGCCCGTGACGAAGCCGTCGGCTGATGGCGACAAGAAGACCAGCGGCGGCCCAAGCGCGCCCCGAGGGCGTGCGAAATATGCTTGGTATTGGAATAAGGTCTCGCCCAAGCTGGAAGATCGTTCAGGGCGCTTTGAAACCGCGGTGGCGGCATTGTCTCAGGGGCCAGAAGGTAAGGCCGTGCGCGCACCGCGTCTGGCGGATCTTGCCAAGATCGCCCAAGCCCACGGGACCGACATTTTAAAGGCCACGATTGGAACCGAGGTGTCGCCCGCTCTGGTGCTGGCGATGATCTCGGTGGAATCGGGGGGTAATCGCGCCGCCGTCAGCCATGCTGGCGCAGTCGGGTTGATGCAGTTGATCCCGGCAACCGCAGATCGGTTTGACGTCGAAGACAGCACCGATCCAGCACAGAATATTTCGGGCGGGGTGACCTATCTGAACTGGCTGATGAAAGAGTTTGACCGCGACCCGCTGATGGTGATCGCGGCTTATAACTCGGGTGAGAATAACGTGAAGAAAAACGATGGCGTCCCGCCATTCGCTGAGACGCGCGATTACGTGCCCAAGGTGCTGGCCGCTTGGGCGGTCGCGCGGGGCTTGTGCCTGACGCCACCGCAGCTGGTGAGTGACGGCTGCGTATTTCGGGTGAAAGGTTAAGAATGACTCAGAAGAAACCCCTTGTGCTGGATGTCGATGGCACATTTTTAAAGACCGATCTTTTATTCGAAGCATTTTGGGCCGGACTTGGTCGCGCGCCGCTGCCGACACTACGCGCCGCCGCGCGTTACTTTTCGCAGCCCGCCAAGCTTAAGGCGGAACTGGCGCGCATCGTGACGTTGCGCCTTGATCTGATGCCGGTGACGCCCTCGGTGGCGGCTGAGGTTGCGCAGGCAAAAGAAGAGGGGCGCGAGGTCGTGCTGGCCTCGGCCTCTGATGAAACGCAGGTCAAGACGCTGGCGGCTGCCCATGATCTGTCCGAGCGCGTGTTTGCATCGGACGGGCAGACCAACCTCAAAGGCGAGGCCAAGGCGCAGGCGCTTGTTTCGGTCTATGGCGAGAAAGGCTTTGACTACGCGGGCAATGAAGCCACCGATATGGCGATCTGGACCCATGCCGATCGCGCCTATGTCGTGGGCGAGGTGGCGGCGGTGAAACCTCTGCCGAAAGTGACTGAACTAGAGGGCGGCTGGTCATGGCGTGGTTTGCTCAAGGCAATTCGACCCCATCAATGGGTCAAGAATGTGCTGTTGTTGCTGCCGCTGATCGCATCGCACCGCTTCGATCTGGATACCCTCGGGCCGATTCTGCTGGGCATCATTGCGTTCTCTTTCGCAGCCTCGTCGATCTATATCATCAACGATCTGCTCGATCTCGAGGCCGACCGCCTGCACCCGAAGAAATGCCGCCGCCCCTTCGCAAGCGGCGCTGTGCCGATCCGGGTCGGCATGATGGCGTGTGTGGTGCTGGCTGTCAGCGCGCTTGGCATTGCCGCGGCGCTGAATTGGGCGTTCTTCGGCATCGTGGTGCTTTATACGCTTACATCCCTCGCCTATTCCCTGAAACTCAAACGAATGCGCTGGGTCGACATCGCCACGTTGGCCTCGCTTTATACGATTCGCGTCGTGGCGGGGGCGGCTGCGGGGCAAGTGGATGTGTCGGTTTACATGCTGATCTTCATCTTCCCGGTGTTCATCGCGCTTGGCTGCGTCAAGCGGCTGACTGAACTGACGCTCGCGACCTCGGATGAGCGCCTGCCCGGGCGCGGCTATGGCCGGGGGGACCGCAGCGATCTGGTGAATGTCGCGGGACTCGGAGTGTTCGGCGCTCTGCTCGTGTTCTTCCTCTACACAGTCTCGGATCAAGGAGAGGTGCTTTATCCCGACACTTGGCTGATGTGGATCGCGATGATCCCGCTCGGTTGGTGGCTGATCCGCATGGTCGCGCTCGGCTGGTTTGGCAAACAGGATTACGACCCGATTGTTTTCGCGATGCGCGACAAGTTCGGCCTCGGGCTGATCATGATCATGCTGTCGCTGATGTTCTGGGCAGCTGGCCTTTGGGCGCAATGGTTCGGCGGCTAAGGTTGACGGCGCGCGCTGGGGGTTTCACACCCCCAGACCCCCGTGGAGTATTTCGGGCCAGATGAAAGAAGATCTCTTTTCATCTGGCTAAAAATACTCCCGCCGGAGGCATCCGCGCGTGAGGCAAGCGCCTTAGATCGACATTTTCTTGAAGATCGGTTCCGGGATGACCCGGATAATCCCCATCACCAAGCGCCAGATTTTGCGCGTGTAAAGCACGTTGGTCTTGCGCGCGAGGCCGTTGAGGATGTCATCGGCCACCGCGTCGGGTGTCGTCATCAGCGGCAATTCCATGCCATAGGTCATCGGCGTATCCACCGGGCCGGGCTTGATCGTCATCACATGCACGCCCGAACGCCCCAGACGGTTGCGCAGACCTGACAGGTAGGTGGCAAAGCCCGCTTTGGCCGCGCCGTAAACATAGTTGCCAAGTCGTCCACGATCCCCCGCGACCGAGCCGACCCCTGCAATCGCGCCGCAGCCGCGTTCTTCCATCAGCGGGGCGAGCATTTGCAGGAAGGTCGCGGGGCCGGTCAGGCTATCGGCCAGCACGCCCTCGATCATGTTGGGATCGGCGTCGATTGCCTCTTGCTCGGGCATCGAGCCTGTGAAGACGGCGCAGTTCAGTTCGCCCTCTTCATCGCGCAGCCGGGTGATGAGGTCGCCATAGTTGCTGTGATCGCGCGCGTCAAATGTCATCACTTCGGCCATACGTGCCCCGCGCAGGCGGCAATCGGCAGCGATTGCCTCAAGCTCGGTCTGATTGCGACCGGCCAGAAACATGCCGTGGCCTTGGGCGGCGAGTTTGCGGATCACGGCGCGGGCAATGCCCGAGGTCGCGCCCAAGATAATCCAGCTGCTGTTCATGTCGCACTCCTGAGTTTCAATCGGCGGGTCATGTCGGTTTCCAATGCCCCCGCCGGGTCGGCCTTGGCCACTTCTGTCTGCCATTTCGGCAAATCCGGATACATCGCGGCGATCTGCGCGCCTTGCGCCAGACTGTCCTTGGCGAAATACAATCTGCCCCCGGCCTCGGCGGCGCGCGCCTCGAGCCGTTTGATCAGTGCGCGCGCGGCGGGGCGATTGGGAAAGTCGATGGCGAGCGTGTAGCCCTCCATCGGAAAGCTCAGATACCCCGCGCGCCCCGGCCCCATACGTTTAAGTACCGCCAGCGGCGAGGCCAGCCCCGACCCCGCGATCTCGGCCAGCATCGCGCGCAGGCTGTCCGCGGCCTCTAGCGGCACGACGCATTGAAACTGGTGAAACCCGCGCTTGCCATAAAGCCGGTTCCAGTCATGGATCTTATCGAGCGGGAAGAAGAAATCCTGCAACGGGCGCACGACCGAGCGTCCGCGCGCAGGCACCCGATAGAAATAGGCCTGGTTGAAGGCGCGCACCACCGGGGCGGCTAGCGCGAAATGCGGGGCGTCAAAGGGCACTTTGCGCGCACCTTTCGGTTTGCGCACGAGGCCGGAGGCGCTTTCGCCCTCTTCGACGATCCCGCGCCCAAGGGCCTCGCCCGTCGCGGTGGCGTCGATCCAGCCTACGGTGTAGCTGGCGGTCGAGGCATCCAGCAGCGCCAGATGCGTTTCCCAATCGGGTGCGCGGCGTTCGGTGACCAGCATGACATCGCCCGCGCAACGCTGCATCTTGATCGTCGCGCGCAAGATCACTCCGGTCTGGCCCAGCCCCCCGACGGTCGCCTTGAACAGGCGTGTGCCGGGTTTGACGCTGATTTCCTGACCGTTTTGTAACAGGGTGATCTGACTGACGTGTTGACCAAAACTGCCCATATGATGGTGGTTCTTGCCATGCACATCTTGCGCAATGCAGCCGCCAATAGTCGCAAAGCCGGTGCCCGGCATTACGGCGGGCAGCCAGCCGCGCGGGGCAAAAGCGGCGGCGATCTCGCCGATGCGCGCTCCGGCCTCAACCTGCAACTGGCCGGTGTCGGGATCAAAGGCGATCAGCCTATCGAGCCCACTCATATCAACCGCGCGCCCGTCGGAATTGAGCGCCGCATCCCCGTAAGAGCGGCGCATGCCAAAGGCGGGGGCGGCCTCAAGCCGGTTAAGGGCGGCACGCGTATCAGGGCGCGCAATTGCTCCCTTGGCGCGCAAGGCACGGCCCCAGCCAGCGTAATCAGTGTCTTTCCAGTCCATCTTACTGCTCGTCTTTATGGGCCTTATTTCCGGCCCTTTTGAGAGGCGCGCTCGGCCAGCGGAAACACCGCCAGACCGATTGCAATGGCAAACCACAGCGTGGTCAGCCGGATAACGGCGGTGGCGGGCACCGAGACTTCAAGCGGCACGCCATCCAGCGAAAGCAAAGCGACCATTGCGGCCTCTGCTCCGCCCAGCCCGCCCGGTGCGCCGGTCAGCCCGCCCGCCAGCGTCGAGAAGACAAAAATCGCGACCGCTTTCCACAGCCCGATATCAGCGCCCATCCAGCCCAGCAGCAGGTGAAAGGCATAACCCTCGGCCAGCCAGCCGATCAGCCCAAGGCCAAGCGCTGCGATCAGGGTCGGCCCGTGGGTAAAGCGCGACAACGAGCGCGCCGCCCCGCGTGCGCGCGCAAAGAGCCGCGCGGCGCGACCCGTAGCGCGGTAGAAATAGGTGATCAGCGCGGCCAGAAGGCGCGGGCGTGTGGCGATGATCGCCGCGCCAAACGCCAATAGCGTGACAGGCAAAGCGCCTGCAATCCCGCCTGCGGCAAGCGACACTGACAGCCCCAGAATCAGCGCCATCACGGCGAGATCCCCAGCTCGATCCATCAGCACGAGTGGCGCGGTTCGCTCCACCGCCCAACCGGTTTCGCGTTTGAGCCAGCGCATCCGCACCAGTTCGCCCACGCGACCCGGCGTGACCGACATCGCGAATCCACCCAAGAAATGGCGGGCATCCTGAAACAACCCGGTGGGCAGGCCAAGACGGTGCGCCAGCACATGCCAACGCAGCGCGCGCAACAGGTAATTGGCCAGAGACAGGCCCAAAAGCCCGGCGATCTGCCACAGATGCAAACGCCCGATCTGATCAAGCGTCTCGCGCCAGCCCGTGGCCGAGACCAAGCCGATCAGCCCGATCCCGAGCAACACCAAAAGCCCGCCCAGCAATGCGCGATCTCGCCATTTGTGGGGCAGGGGGCGCTTGGGCGCGGGTGTATTTTCAAAGGTGCTGCTCATTGCCCCGGTTTTAGCGACAGATCGGGGCAGGAATATGGCGTTGTTTCGCAAGAAGCGACAAAATTTAGGGGCGACCCGAGATGAGCCGCCCCCTTTCAGATGTTTAGGTCGTTCAGCTTAGCCGAGCACGGATTTCACAGCCTCGGCGGTGGTTGCAACGATCTGATCGGCCTCGGCCTCGGTCAAGCAAAGCGGCGGTGCAAAGCCCAAAATATCGCCCTGCGGCATCGCGCGTGCGATCACGCCGCGTTCGACCATCGCGCCCGCCAGTTTCGCACCGATCTTGTCGGCGGGATCAAAGAATGTCCGCGACTCACGATCTTTCACAAACTCGATCGCGCAGAGCATCCCCTCGCCGCGCACATCGCCGACATGGGCGTGGTCGCCAACCGCATCGCGCATCGCATCGTTCAGGTAATTCCCCACCGATCCGGCATTCGCGACCAGCCCGAGCTTGTCGATTAGCTGCAGGTTTGCCACGCCCGCCGCCGCCCCGATCGGATGCGCCGAATAGGTCCAGCCATGGCCGATCGGGCCGTTTTCATCCGTGCCCTGTTCCAGAACTTTCCACATCTTTTCGCCTACGATGGACCCCGAGAGCGGCGCGTAGGCCGAGGTCAGACCCTTGGCGATGGTAATCAGATCGGGCTTCATGCCGTAGTGATCCGAGCCAAACATCGTGCCCAGTCGGCCGAAACCGGTCACCACCTCATCGGCGACCAGCAAGATGTCGTGCTTGTCCAGCACGGCTTGGATCGCTTGCCAATAGCCTGCGGGCGGAGGCACGATGCCGCCGGTGCCCAAGACCGGCTCGCCGATAAACGCCGCGATGGTGTCGGCCCCTTCGCGCGCAATCAGCGCCTCAAGCTCGGCCACGCAATGGGCGGTAAACTCGGCCTCGGTCATGTCGGCCTTAGGGCGGCGGAAGTAATAGGGCGCCTCGGTGTGGACCACCTGTGCCAGCGGCAGATCGAATTTCTTGTGAAACAGCTCAAGCCCTGTCAGCGAGCCCGTCATCAGCCCCGAGCCGTGATAGCCCCGCCAGCGCGAGATGATCTTCTTCTTCTCGGGGCGGCCAAGGATGTTGTTGTAATACCAGATCAGCTTGACGTTGGTCTCGTTCGCATCCGACCCTGACAGACCAAAATAGACCTTGGACATGTGGGCGGGCGCGCGCTCCAGCACCATATGGGCCAGTGTGATCGAGGCCTCGGTGCCATGCCCGACATAGGCGTGATAATAGGCCAGCTCCTTGGCCTGCTCGGCAATCGCATCGGCAATCTCGGTGCGGCCATAGCCGACATTCACGCAATACAGTCCGGCAAATGCATCCAGCAGCTTGTTGCCGTCGCGATCCTCAATGAACACGCCATTGCCGCCCGTGATGATCCGCGTCGGAGTCTCGCCACGCGCATGCTGGGCGAGATGGGTCGAGGGATGGAAAAAGCTTTCGCGATCCCATTTGTCGAGTTGGTCATTGGTCAGCATGCTCTCTCCTTTGGCTGTCAGGCGGGGCGGTGTTGCCACCCCCGTTTCGTCCCGAGAGTGCCGGAAATCGCGTCAGATAACAGTCCAAAAGGACTGGCGAGGCACTGGATATGGACTGATATTGGCGGGCGGCTAGTCCGATTGGCCTGCAAGCAAGGCAAAGGGCGGGGCCGAGGGGCCCTTAACCTGTTTTGTCACGATATAGGTGAAATACCGCGCGATTCCGATGCGCGCATCCAGCATGGTGTCGATCAGAGTTTGATAGGCCTCAATGTCGCGGGTGATGATGTGCAGTAGATAATCAAACCCGCCCCCCAGCGCCCAACAGCCCACGACCTCGTCATGCCGCTCAAGCGCGCGCTCGAACCGTTGAAAGCTGGCCGCCGTATGATCCGTCAGCTCGGCGGCAACGAACAGCGTCACATGCGGACCAAGTTTGCGCAGGTTGAATTCGGCGCAGTAACGGGTGACCAGCCCGTGTTTTTCCAACTTCTTCAGCCGCTCCCATGCGGGCGTGGCCGAGAGATTGATCTTTTCCGCCAGCACCGCCTTGGATACGCGCCCCTCACGCGCCAAAACGCGCAAAATTTCAATATCGCGGTGGTCGAGCTTGATCATGGCGCGAGCATAGGGACTGGCGCGCCCCTTTCCAAGACAAAGGGCGAACCACACGGCCCGCCCTTCCTCTTGATCGAAATATCCCGGGGGGAGCCCGGAACGGGCGGGGGGCAGCGCCCCCTTTCCGGCTCAGTTGACGATGGTCGCCTCGGTCGCGGCGCGCAACTCGTCTTCGGTGACGCCTTCGGCGGTCTCGACGATCTTCAGCCCACCTTCGACTACATCCAGCACACCCATGTTGGTGATGATGCGATTGACGACGCCCGTGCCCGTCAGCGGCAGGGTGCAAGCCTTGAGCACCTTGCTGTCGCCGTGTTTGTTGGTGTGATCCATGACCACGACCACACGGCCAACGCCCGCGACCAGATCCATCGCGCCGCCCATGCCTTTGACCAGCTTGCCCGGGATCATCCAGTTCGCCAGGTCGCCATTTTCGGCCACTTCCATCGCGCCCAGAATCGCCATCGCGATCTTGCCACCCCGGATCATGCCAAAGCTCATCGAGCTGTCAAAATACGAGGTTTGGGGCAGTTCGGTGATCGTCTGCTTGCCCGCATTGATCAGATCGGGGTCTTCGTCGCCCTCATAGGGGAATGGCCCCATGCCGAGCATGCCGTTTTCCGATTGCAGTGTGACGTTCACACCCTCGGGGATGAAGTTCGGCACCAAGGTCGGGATGCCGATCCCGAGGTTCACATAGGTGCCGTCTTGCAGTTCTTGCGCGGCGCGCGCCGCCATTTGATTGCGATCCCAAGCCATCAGACTTCCTCCCCCGTGCCCGCAGGCGTTTTGCTCTTTTCGCTGCGGGGCCGTACCGTACGCTGCTCGATGCGCTTTTCCTGCTCGCCTTTGATCAGACGATGCACATAGATGCCCGGCAGGTGGATGCAGTCGGGATCGAGTGAGCCGACGGGCACGATTTCCTCGACCTCCATCACGCAGGTCTTGCCGCACATCGCGGCGGGCGGGTTGAAGTTGCGCGCGGTCTTGCGGAAAATCGCGTTACCGGTCTCATCGGCTTTCCACGCCTTGACGATCGAGACATCGGCAAAGATACCTTCTTCGAGGATATAGGTTTCGCCGTTGAACTCCTTATGCTCTTTGCCCTCGGCAATCACGGTGCCCACGCCCGTTTTGGTGTAAAAACCGGGGATGCCGTGACCAGCAGCGCGCATGCGTTCGGCCAAAGTGCCTTGCGGATTGAACTCCAGCTCCAGCTCGCCGCTCAGATACTGGCGCATGAACTCGGCGTTCTCGCCCACGTAAGAGGACATCATCTTCTTGATCTGTTTGGTATCCAGCAGTTTGCCCAGACCAAATCCGTCCACGCCGCAGTTGTTGGACGCGATGGTGATGTCTTTGACCTTGCTTTCGACCAGCGCGTCGATCAGCAATTCGGGAATGCCGCACAGGCCAAAGCCCCCGGCAGCGATCAGCATCCCGTCGAAGAGCAGCCCATCCAGAGCCTCCTTCGCAGAACCGTAAACCTTGTTCATGAATTCCTCCGCTCATTTGCGCGCGATCCTTGCAAGGGGGCGCAGCGGAGTCAATTGCCGCAATGCAGCGCGTGCACGGATTGCAGTCACTTTCATGCGGGCAAAGGGACGCGCCCGGCATATGGGCCGGGCGCGCAGTGGGGCAATGCGCCCTCACTCGTCCTCATCAGCAGCCTTCTTCGCCGGGGCCTTCTTGGCCGCCGGTTTTTTAGCGGCTGCTTTCTTGGCGGCAGGCTTTTTAGCAGCCGGTTTCTTGGCTGCCGCTTTTTTCGGAGCAGCTTTCTTTTTCGCGCCGCCCTTTTTGGCCGCTTTTGCCGCGATCAGGGGCAGGGCCTCTTCCATCGTGACGGCTTCGGGTTCGATGCCGCTGGGCAGGGTCGCGTTGATCTTGCCCCATTTCACATAAGGCCCGTAGCGCCCCGGCATGACCTGCACCGGTCCGCCATCGGGATGCTCGCCCAGTTCCTTGATCGGCGTGGCCGCAGCACCGCGCCCGCCCTTGGCTGCCTTTTGGGCAAGCACTTCGACAGCGCGGTTCATGCCGATGGTGAAGACCTCATCGACATCGGGGATATTGGCGTAAACGCGCCCATGTTTCACATACGGTCCGTAGCGCCCGATGCTGGCCTCGACCAGCTCGCCATCTTCGGGGTGCGGGCCGATTTCGCGCGGCAGGCTCAGCAGCATCAGCGCCTTTTCAAGGTCGATTTCCTCGGGCTTCCAGCCTTTGGGCAGCGAGGCACGCGGCGGCTTGGGCACATCCTCGGTCGGCTCGCCCTTTTGAACATAGGGGCCGAAACGCCCGACGCGCAGGGTAATCGGCTGATCGTCGTCATAGCCCAGAACCTTGCCGTCCAGCGCCTGCAACTCATCATCGCCATCAGGGGCCGACAAGGGGCGCGTAAAGCGACATTCGGGATAATTACCACAGCCGATAAACGCCCCGCCCGAGCGCGCGGTTTTCAGATGCAACTGGCCCTTGCCACAGAGCGGGCAGACCCGCGGATCAGACCCGTCGGGGCGCGGGGGGTAGATGTGGGGGCCGAGAACCTCGTCGATCTTGTCGAGCACTTCTGTGATGCGCAGTTCGGAGGTTTCCTCAAGCGCGGCTGAGAAATCCCGCCAGAATCGCGCCAGAACCTCTTTGTAATCGCGATCCCCGGCCGAGATGTCATCCAGCTGATCTTCCAGATCGGCAGTGAAATCATACTCGACATAGCGTTTGAAATAGTTGCTTAGGAACGCCGTGACCAGCCGCCCGGTATCTTCGGGAAGCAGGCGGTTCTTGTCCTTGCGCACATAGCCGCGATCCTGAATCGTCGTCACGATTGAGGCATAGGTCGAGGGCCGCCCGATGCCGAGTTCTTCCATCCGCTTGACCAGTGTGGCCTCGGTATAGCGCGGCGGGGGCTGGGTGAAATGCTGCGCACCCAGCACCGCGCCAAGCCCGTCGATAATCGCCGCCGGGCAGCGGCGCAGCGCGCCCCCGTCAGACTCGATCACAGCGTCTTCGTCGCCTTTGGCTTTGGTGAATGCCTGCTCGAAAGAGGCCTTCGCGGGGGCCAGCGCCTCGCCCTGCGCGATTTGCGGCAAGCGGTTAGCATCCTCGCCTTCATCGTCGTCGCGGCCCTGATCATAGACTTTGAGGAAGCCGTCAAAGGTCACGACCGACCCGGTTGCGCGCAGCTCGACCTGCTGGTCATCCGAACCGATCAGAACGGTGGTGCGCTCGAACCGCGCGGCCTCCATCTGGCTGGCAATCGTGCGCTTCCAGATCAGGTCATACAGCTTGAACTGATCATCAGCGAGCTTAAGCTGATCGGGGCTTTTGGCCATATCCGTCGGGCGAATACATTCATGCGCCTCTTGCGCGTTCTTGGCCTTGTTCTTGTAGATGCGCGGGCTGTCGGGGACGTATTTCGCGCCGAACTTATCCTTGATCGCCTCACGCGCGGCTGTCACGGCCTCGGGGGCCATGTCGATGCCGTCGGTGCGCATATAGGTGATGTGCCCGGCCTCATAAAGCCGCTGTGCCGCCGACATTGCGGCCTTGGCGCCCATGCCGAATTTGCGGCTGGCTTCCTGTTGCAGCGTCGAGGTCATGAACGGCGGGTAGGGGTTGCGCGAGGCGGGCTTGGCCTCCACCGAGGTCACCGCCAGATCGCGCGAGCTGACCGCCTGCACCGCCATTTCGGCAGCGGTTTCATTGGCCAGATCGTATTTTTCCAGCTTCTTGCCAGCCAGAACGGCCAGACGTGCCTCAAATTCCTGACCGCGCGGGGTCAGAAGTTTCGCCGCCAGGCTCCAGTATTCGCGCGCCTTGAAGGCCTCGATTTCCATCTCACGCTCGACGATCAAGCGCAGGCAGACCGATTGCACGCGCCCCGCCGATTTCGCACCGGGCAGCTTGCGCCACAGAACAGGCGACAGGTTGAACCCCACGAGATAATCTAGCGCGCGCCGCGCCAGATAGGCCTGAACCAGCGGCCCGTCGACCTGGCGGGGATGTTTCATTGCCTCTTGAATTGCCGATTTCGTGATCGCGTTAAAGGTCACGCGGCTGACATTCTTACCCTTAAGCTTCTTCTCCAGCGCCTCTTGCAAGTGCCACGAAATCGCTTCGCCTTCGCGATCAGGGTCAGTTGCAAGGATCAGCGTGTCGTCATCCGCCAATGCATCGGTGATCGCCTTCATGTGCTTTTTGGAGTCGCTCGCGACTTCCCATTTCATCTCGAAATCGTTGTCCGTATCGACCGAACCATCCTTGGGCGGCAGGTCGCGAACATGTCCGAACGAGGCAAGAACAGTGTAATCAGACCCCAAATATTTGTTGATCGTCTTGGCCTTAGCAGGAGATTCGACGACGACAACGGCCATAATGGTCCTCACAATTCTTAGGGTAAATGCTCTGGGCGCGGAACATGTGGGGGTTTGGGGGCGATTGTCAATGCGGCGGTTTTCTTGAGCCTTGCGGGAATCGCTATGGGCCTGTTCAATGAGAGCACTCGGTTGGCACAGGGGGTGTGCGATGCGAAGGATTGCTTTGACGGTTGGTCTTTGGGTGTTTTTGGCGACGCTGGCGGGCGCTCAGGGCTGGCATGAACCCAAACGCGGCACGGCAGAGCGAAAGGCGCTGATGGATGCGCTGCGTGGTCCTGCGCAGTCGCTGTTTGGCGCGCCGGTCGAATTTGTCGTGGGTGAGCTGCGAGTGTCGGGCAATCTCGCTTTCGCGATGGTGCGCGCACAACGCCCCGGCGGCATTCCGATCCAGATCGAAACAACCCCCGGATGGGCGCGCAATGAATTCCTGTATGATGCGGATCACACCTCGGGTCAGGCGCTGTATCGCAAAGAGGGCGGGCGCTGGGTGGTGAAAGACTATACCTTTGGCGCGACAGATGTCTGGTGGTCCTATGGCCCGATTTGCAAGGAATATCGCCCGGTGATTGCGGATGCCTGCCAAGGAATGTGAGCGACTTAGCCGGGCAGGCTGATCAGTCCGCCGGGATGGCGCGTGATGGCACCTTCGATTTCCAGCATGACGATCGCACGGGCGAATTCTGCGGCGTTGATGCCCAGATCGCGGATCACCTGGTCTTCGGCGACTGGAGAGGGGGTGAGGCAGGCGGTGATGCGCTTGTCCAAAGCGGTATCGGTTGGGGCAAGTGGCGGCGTGATTTCAAGCGGCTCGGCGGGATCATGTTCGGGGGGAGCGGGCGCGGCGACCGCTTGCAGCGCGGCCAGCACATCTTCAGACCCGCGCACCAAAATCGCCCCGTCACGGATCAACAGATTGCACCCGCCCGCGCGGCCATCCATCGGGTGACCCGGCACCACCATGACCTCGCGCCCTTGATCAAGCGCATCGCGTGCCGTGATCAGGCTGCCGGACTTCGTTGCCGCCTCGACGACGACAACGCCCGAGGACAGCCCCGAGATGATCCGGTTGCGCTGCGGAAAATGACGCGCCTGAGGCTGTGTGCCGGGCGGGTTTTCGGACAGACGCAGGCCGTGCTCAGCGATTTGGCCCGCCAGTTTCGCGTTTTCTTGCGGGTAGATCACCTCGATACCGCCTGCCTGCACCGCAATCGTGCCAGTGGGCAACGCAGCCATATGCGCCGCTGTGTCGATGCCCCGCGCAAGGCCCGACACTACGGTGACACCCGCCTCGCCCAATCCCTCAGCCAGACGACGCGCCATGCGCAGCCCCAGCGACGAGGCATTGCGCGCGCCGACCATCGCGATCATCGGGCTGTGCAGCAATTCCAGCCGCCCCAGCGCCCAAAGGATCGGCGGTGCATCGTGGATTTCCGCAAGTGCGCGCGGATAGGCGGGGCTACCATGGCAGATCAGCTTTGCACCCGCGCGCCGCCCGGCCTTGAGTTCGGCAAGCGCCACGCCCTCGGGGCAGATTTGATAATCGGAAACGCCTGCTTCACGTGCCCCTTCGGGCAATGCCTCTAGCGCGGCTTGCGCCGAGCCGTGGTCGCGGATCATGCGGTGAAAGGTCGTCGGCCCAACCCGACGGGAACGAATGAGGCGGAGGAAGGACAGTTCATCTTCTTCCGTGGTGGGTGGGGTGAAGGGGGTGGGGTAAGAAAACAAATCTGCTTTCATCCGATCCTCCGCCTCAATCGCACTCCCTTTCTGACTCGTTAGTGTTAACAAGTCGTTACCAAAACCGGAGTTGAGGCGATTTTTGTGAAAATTTTTCGCGTTTAGGTTGTAAAATATTTGCATTCTCTAAATGCGACCACACAGGCACCGCTCAGCCGCAATGGGATTTGTCTCAGATTTAGCGCGCCGCCGACCCGCCAACGGTCAGCCCGCCAATCATCAGCGTCGGTTGACCCACGCCCACGGGCACCCATTGTCCTGCCTTGCCGCAATTGCCGATGCCGGGATCAAGCGCCATGTCATTGCCGATTGCTTTGATCTGGCGCATCGCCGTAGGACCGTCACCGATCAGCGTCGCCCCCTTGACCGGCGCGCCGACCACGCCGTTTTTCACGCGATAGGCCTCGGTGCAGTTGAACACAAACTTGCCGTTGGTGATATCGACCTGACCACCGCCAAAGCCCACAGCGTAAATCCCGTCTTTCAGATCGGACAAAATCGCACCCGGCTCGGCCTCGCCATTCAGCATATAGGTGTTGGTCATACGCGGCATTGGCGCGTGGGCATAGCTTTCGCGCCGCCCGTTGCCTGTGGGCGTAACCCCCATCAGCCGCGCGTTCTGGCGGTCCTGCATGAAGCCGACGAGCACGCCATCTTCGATCAGAACATTCTTACCCGAGGGCGTGCCCTCATCATCAATCGAGATCGAGCCGCGTCGATCCGGGATTGTGCCGTCATCCAGTACGGTCACGCCCTTGGCCGCGACTTGCTGGCCCATCAAGCCCGCAAAAGCCGAGGATTTCTTGCGGTTGAAATCGCCTTCAAGCCCGTGGCCCACCGCCTCATGCAGCAGCACGCCGGGCCAGCCGGGGCCAAGCACCACATCCATCTGGCCCGCCGGGGCAGGTTCGGCGCGCAGGTTCACAAGGGCGATGCGCAGGGCTTCCGACACAACCGGTTTCCAATGCGCAGGCTCGATCAATCCTGTCAGCCCGAACCGTCCGCCACCGCCATGGCCACCGGATTCACGTTTGCCGTTCTCCTCGACGATGACCGACACGTTGAGCCGCGCCATCGGACGAATATCGCTGACCAAGCCGCCCTCGGGGCGCAGAATAAAGACCTCTTGCAGGCTGGCCGCCATGCTGACCGAGACCTGCACCACGCGCTTGTCCAGATCGCGAGCATAGGCGTCAATCTCGCGCAGGATGTCGATCTTGGCGGCAAACGGCGTGTCCGAGACCGGATCGGCGTCACTATAAAGATGCAGGTTGGTGCCTTGGGGCGGCGGGGCCATCACGCCGCCGCCATCACCCACGGCCAGACGCGCAGTTTCACTGGCGCGGCGCAGGGCGGCTTCGGAAATCTCGGTGGAATGAGCATATCCCGCCACCTCGCCCTTGACCGCGCGCAGACCGAATCCCTCGGAGGCATCGTAAGACGCGGTCTTGATGCGCCCATCATCAAACACCAGCGCCTCGGACCGGCGTTGTTCCAAAAACAGCTCGCCATCTTCGGCACCCGCAGTTGCCTCACGCAACAGGTGCAGGGCCGAAGACTGATCGAGCGCGGTCTCGAACGGGGCAAAACGGTCCTGCTGGGGCATTGGGTCTCCAAACGTATGTGATCAATTCTGACAGATTGTCGCAGCTTTTGCTTGCGATCTCCCTCTAATATGATTTTAAACTAAGATCATACAACGGGTGACCGATATGGGAGTGTCGGTTTTCTGTGAGGCGGCGGGGAGTGCCGTCGTAAGGGAGAAATGGGAATAATGCGTTTTGCAAGCAACAGCCGCGCTTTCGCGGCCGCTGTCACATCGTTTTCGCTGACGGCTTTTGTCGCCGGGCAGGCTTCGGCTCAGGACATGATCAAGGGGCTGCCGGTGATCGGCAAGCCGCATCTGGGCGGAACCGGCTTCCAACCGGCTTCGTCTAATATCGCGGACGATCAGCAATGGCTGGATCACATGCTGCTGGTCATCGTTGTTGCGACCTGCGTCTTCGTCTTTGCGTTGATCTTCTATGCCCTGATTCGTTTTAACAGCCGTGCCAATCCGGTGCCGCGCAAATTTACCCATAATGCGCCGCTGGAAATCACCTGGACGCTGGTTCCAGTTGCGATTCTGGTCGTGATCGGGGCGTTCTCGTTGCCCGCTTTGTGGAATTCGCAGGAAATCCCCGAGGGAGACATCACCGTCAAGGTGACCGGCTATCAGTGGTATTGGGGCTATGAGTATCCCGATGAGGGAGTCAGCTTTGATTCGATCATGCTAGCCAAGGATGAATTGGCAGAACACGGCTATGCGTCTGATGAGTATTTGCTGGCCGCTGACAATGCGATGGTCGTGCCTGCGGGCAAGACGATTGTCGTGCAGGTCACCGGTTCTGACGTGATTCACAGCTGGACCGTGCCCGCTTTTGCCGTGAAGCAAGACGCCGTTCCGGGCCGGATCGCGCAATTGTGGTTTAAAGCCGATCAAGAAGGTGTGTATTTCGGGCAATGCTCGGAACTGTGTGGCACCAACCACGCGTATATGCCGATTGTGGTGAAGGTTGTTTCACCCGAGGTTTACGCTGACTGGCTTGCGCGCGCGAAAAATGACTTTGCTTCGGTCGAGGCGGAGCAGGCGATCCAGGTCGCGCAGAACTGAGCGCGTGACATTGGCACCTGAAAGGCAGCGCATATGAGTGACATTAGCTATATCCCGCAAGATAACGAGGCTCGCTTTGGCGATTATATCGCGCTGCTGAAGCCGCGGGTGATGTCGCTTGTCGTGTTCACGGCCTTCGTCGGGCTGGTTGTTGCTCCCAATCCGGTGCACCCGTTCGTCGGCTTTGTGGCGATCTTGTTCATCGCGCTGGGCGGCGGTGCCTCGGGGGCGCTGAACATGTGGTATGATGCCGATATCGACCGGATCATGCGGCGCACGCGCTCGCGTCCGATTCCCGCTGGTCGCGTCACTGAGCGTGAGGCGCTGGGCTTTGGCCTCGCACTGTCGGGCATTTCTTGCGTGATGCTGGCCTTGGCGACGAATGTGTTTGCCGGACTTTTCCTTGCCTTCACGATCTTCTTCTACGTTGTCGTCTATACGATGTGGCTCAAACGCGCGACGCCGCAGAATATCGTGATCGGTGGCGCGGCGGGGGCGTTCCCGCCGATGATCGGCTGGGCCGTGGCGACGGGTGGCATTTCCATCGAATCGGTGGCGATGTTCCTGCTGGTGTTCCTGTGGACGCCGCCGCATTTCTGGTCGCTCGCGCTGTTCATGAAGGCCGATTACGACGAGGCCAAAGTGCCGATGCTGACCTCGACGCATGGTCGCACGGTGACGCGCAAACATATCCTCGCCTACGCGCTGGTGCTTGCGCCGCTGGCTGTGGGTATCGGGTTCACCTCAATTGGCGGGCCGCTGTATTTTGCGACGGCGCTTGTGATGAATGCGCTGTTCATCAAGGGTGCAATCGAAATTTACGGCCGTTCTGAAGCGCAGGCAGAGGCCGATAAATACGCTGTTGAAAAGCGGTTCTTCTACTTCTCGTTGATCTATCTCTTCGCACATTTTCTGGCTTTGCTGGCTGAGGCCGGGCTGAGCTATCTCGGATTGGGGATCTGGTAAGACATGGCAATCACGCGTGACAGTGAGCTTCACACCCGCCGGTTCTCGCGCAATGCGGGGCTGGGAGTGGTTCTGCTTGGCTTTGTCGCCATTGTTTTCGGCCTGACCGTGGTCAAGGTTGAACGTGGCAGCAAGCTAGAGGGTTTTGATCATCAGCCGCGTGTCTCGGAACTACCCGCCGAACCAACCAAAACCGAGGTCGCAAAGTGAGCCAAGCCCCCCAACAACAGTCGAACACGCGGGTGGTGCTGTCACTGCTTGCGCTGGTCGTTGTGATGGGGGCAGGGGCTTGGGCAGCGGTGCCGTTTTACAACTGGTTCTGCAAGACGACGGGCTATGGCGGCACCACGAACGTCGCCGAACAACTGCCCGATCATGTGCTGGACCGTGAGATCACCGTGCGCTTTGACGCCAATGTGGCGCGCGATATGCCGTGGGAGTTCAAGCCCGTCAAGACCGAGATGAAGCTTAAGATCGGGCAAAACGGGCTGGCCTTTTACGAGGCTTACAACCCGACCGACCGCGTGGTCGCGGGCACGGCTAGCTACAATGTCTCGCCCGATGTCGTGGGATACTATTTCGACAAGATCCAGTGTTTCTGCTTTACCGAGCAGGTGTTGCAACCCGGCGAGCGGGTGCTGATGCCGGTCAGCTTTTTCGTCGACCCGGAGATGGTCAATGATGCCGACGCGAAACGGATCAAGTCGCTGACACTTAGCTACACATTCTACGAAACCGATCTGCCCGAGCAACACGCCTCGGTCCCGCCTTCGGCGGCAGAGACGGTCAATTAAGCCATCGGAGGGAGACGCATGGCCCACGCAAAGAACCACGACTATCACATCCTGCCGCCCTCGATCTGGCCGTTCCTAAGCGCGCTGGGCGGTTTCATCATGCTGTTCGGGGCCGTCATGTGGATGGCCGGGATCACGCATTACATGTTCTTCGCCGGGCTCTTGGTTGTGCTTTATACCATGTATGGTTGGTGGTCCGATGTCGTGCATGAGGGCGAGGTGGGCGATCATACGCCTGTCGTCGCGATCGGGCTGCGCTATGGCTTTATCTTGTTCATCATGTCCGAGGTGATGTTTTTCGCCGCCTGGTTCTGGAGCTTTTTCAAGCACGCAATGTATCCGATGGGCCCGCAAAGCCCGGCGGTGGATGGTGTGTGGCCTCCGGCGGGTATTCAGACGTTTGATCCGTGGCATCTGCCGTTGATCAACACCGTGATCTTGCTGCTGTCGGGTGTGACGCTGACTTGGGCGCACCACGCGCTGGTGCATGACAATGATCGCAAGGCGGTCAAGCAGGGGTTGATCCTGACGGTGATCTTGGGCTTCTGCTTTACCCTGCTGCAAGCCTATGAATATACCCATGCGGCCTTTGGCCTGTCGGGTAATATTTACGGCGCGAACTTCTTCATGGCGACGGGCTTTCACGGCGTACATGTGATCATCGGCACGCTGTTCCTGCTGGTCTGCCTGATCCGCATCACCAAGGGTCAAATGACTCCCGATCGTCATGTCGGCTTTGAAGCGGCGGCTTGGTATTGGCACTTTGTCGATGTGGTCTGGCTGTTCCTGTTCGCTTCGATCTATGTCTGGGGCAGCGCGTAGGCGCCCCTTTTGGCTGGCTTACAGGCGGCGCGGGGGGTGACCTTCGCGCCGTTTTCATGGCGCGCCGTATGTCTGGAGGGGCAATGACCCGTTTTATCTTTCCGTTGCTGCTGGGTGTGGTGGGCTGCGCGATCCTGATTTCGCTGGGCGTGTGGCAACTTAACCGGCTGGAATGGAAACGCGCGATGCTGTCCGAGATTTCCGCCAAGATCGGCGGCGATCCGCAAGATTTTCCGGCTGAGGGCAGCGATACGCAGGCGTTGAAATACCAGCCCGTCGAGATGGCAGGCGGCACCACGGGGCAAGAGATACTGGTGCTGTCGGGACAAAAGGGCGTCGGGGCTGGCTATCGCGCGATCGACGCGTTCGAGACCGGCGATGGTCGCCGCATTCTACTGGATCGCGGGTTTTTGCCTGAGGCAGGACGCGATGCGGCTCGTCCGCCCACCGCGCTGATCGTGACCGGCAATCTGCACTGGCCCAATGAAACCGACAGCTACACCCCGCCCCCTGATGCCAAAACGGGCCTTTGGTTTGCCCGCGACGTGCCTGCGATGGCCAAGGCGCTGGGAACTGAACCGATCCTCGTTGTCGCCGCGCAAATCCAAGGCGACGCGCAGGGCATCACCCCCGAGCCGATTACCATCACAGGCATCCCCAACGATCACCTGCAATACGCGATCACCTGGTTTTTGCTGGCAATCGTCTGGGCTGGGATGACAATCTTTCTTCTGTGGCGTATCAGGCGGCAACCGATCTAAGGATTGAGCATGCGTTATGTTTCCACACGGGGGCAGGCCCCGGTTCTGAATTTTGGCGATGCGATGCTGACGGGCCTCGCGCGGGATGGCGGTTTATACGTCCCCGAAACCGTGCCCCAGTTTTCCGGCGATGAGATCGCGGCACTGGCCGGGCAGCCCTACGAAGAGGTCGCCTATCGGGTGATGAAGCCCTTCGTCTCTGAGACGTTCTCTGAGGACGAGTTGCGCGGCGCGATCTCGCGCGCCTATGCGGGCTTTGATCACGCGGCGCGCGCGCCGATGGTGCAGCTTGCGCCCAACCACTTCTTGCTGGAACTGTTCCACGGCCCCACTCTCGCGTTCAAGGATTTCGCGATGCAGGTGATTGGGCAGTTGTTCCAGATCGAGCTGGAGAAACGTGACCAAAAAATCACCATCGTCGGCGCGACCTCGGGCGATACCGGATCAGCGGCGATTGAGGCGTTTCGCGGTCTCGACAATGTCGATCTGTTCATCCTGTTTCCCCATGGCCGCGTGTCTGAGGTGCAGCGCCGCCAGATGACCACGCCGGTCGAGGGCAATGTCCACGCGCTTGCGATGGATGGCGATTTCGACGATTGCCAAGGCAAGCTGAAGGATATGTTCAACGATTTCGCCTTCCGCGATGAGGTCGGGCTGGCGGGGGTGAACTCGATCAACTTCGCCCGCGTGCTGGCGCAGATCGTGTATTTCTTCACCGCCGCCGTGGCCTTGGGCGCGCCCCATCGCAAGATCAGCTTCACCGTGCCAACCGGCAATTTCGGTGATATTTTCGCAGGCTTCCTTGCGAAGGAAATGGGTCTGCCGATTGAGCGTCTGGTGATCGCGACAAACCAGAACGACATTCTGCATCGCTGCCTTGAGGCGGGCGATTACACCAAACGCGGCGTGACGCCCTCGATCAGCCCGTCGATGGATATCGAAGTCAGTTCCAACTTTGAACGCGCGCTGTTCTGGGCTTATGGCAAGGATGGCGCGGCAATTTCGGCCTTGATGGATGAGCTGAAAACCGACGGCAGCTTTACAGTGTCGCCCAATGCCATCGGGGCCTTGCGCGCGATTTATGACAGTGGCGCGGTGGGCGAGGGGCGCACGATGGAAGAGATCGGCGACAGCTTGCGCGAAACCGGTGAGCTGCTGTGCCCGCATTCCGCCGTGGGCGTGAATGTCGCCAAACAGGCGCTGGCGCGTGATCCGGCCACGCCGATGGTGACACTCGCTACCGCGCATCCGGCGAAATTCCCCGATGCCGTTGAGGAAGCCACGGGCATCCGCCCCGCCTTGCCTGCGCGCATGGCCGACCTATTCGAGCGGGACGAACGCGTGACGCGCGTCCCCAATGACCTTGCCGCCCTAGAGGTGCTGATCCGTGAAAGACGCCGTACATGATTGAGATGACCACGCTGAAAAACGGTCTGCGTATCGTGACCGAAAAGATGCCGGGGCTGGCCTCGGCCTCGATTGGCATCTGGGTCACGGCGGGCGGTCGCCACGAGCGCCCCGAGCAGAACGGCATCGCGCATTTCCTTGAGCATATGGCGTTCAAGGGCACGCAATCGCGCACTGCGCTGCAAATTGCCGAGGCGATAGAGGATGTGGGCGGCTATATCAACGCCTATACTTCGCGCGAAATGACCGCCTATTACGCGCGCGTCTTGCAGGCCGATGTGCCGCTTGCGCTGGATGTAATTTCCGACATTCTGCTGAACCCGATTTTCGATCAGCGCGAGATCGAGGTCGAGCGTGGCGTGATCTTGCAAGAGATCGGGCAGTCGCAGGATACGCCCGACGATGTGATTTTCGACTGGCTGCAAGAGGCCGCCTATCCCGATCAGCCGATGGGGCGCACCATCCTTGGCCCGGCCGAGCGTGTGCGCGCCTTTGCGCGTGACGATCTGTCGGGCTTTGTGCGCGAACATTACGGCCCCGACCAGATGATCCTGTCGGCGGCAGGGGCGGTCGATCACGCCGATATCGTCAAACGCGCCGAGGCGATTTTTGGCGGCATGACGCCCTCGCTCAACCCCGTGCCCGAACGTGCCGCTTGGGCTGGCAATGAGCGGCGTGAGGTCAAAACGCTTGAGCAAGCGCATTTCGCGCTGGGGTTTGAGGCCCCAAGCTATCGCGATGCTGATCTATACACCGTGCAGGTCTATTCGACTGCGATGGGCGGGGGCATGTCTTCGCGACTGTTTCAGAAAATCCGCGAAGAGCGCGGGCTTTGCTACACGATCTTCTCGCAGGCCGGGGCCTATGAAGATACCGGCATGTTCACGATCTATGCCGGCACCTCGGGCGATGAGATCAAGGGTCTGTCCGACCTGACGGTGGATGAGATGAAGCGCGCCGCCGAAGATATGTCCGAGGCCGAGATTGCGCGCGCCCGTGTGCAGATCAAGGCGGGCTTGCTGATGGGGCTTGAGGGCGCTTCGGCGCGCGCTGAACGCATGGCGCGCAGCCTGCATGTTTGGGGCCATGTGCCCAGCATCGAGGAAGCCTCGGCGCGCATCGACGGGGTGACGCGCGACGCCGTGCGCGCCTTTGCGGAACGGCTGGCCGATAGCGGGCGCACGGCGCTGGCGCTTTATGGTCCGGTGGATGACGCGCCCTCACTGCAATCCGTGCGCGAAAGGCTTGCTGCGTAATGTTCCCGCGTCGTCGGCAGGTGCGCATCGAGACGGAGCGCATGACGTTGCGCCCGCCCGAGCACGGCGACTATACGGCTTGGTCCAGCCTGCGCTCCGAGGGGCGGGATTTTCTGGTCCCGTGGGAGCCAAGCTGGTCGCCCGATCACCTGAGCCGCAAGGCGTTTTCCAACCGCGTCTATTGGGCTGCGCGCGCGGTGTCAGCCGATACTGCGCTGCCGCTGTTTCTGATCCGGCGCAAAGACCAACGCTTTCTGGGCGCGTTGACGCTGGACAATATCCGGCGCGGACCGGCGCAGGCGGGCACTTTGGGCTATTGGGTCGGGCAACGCCACGCACGCCAGGGCTATATGCGCGAGGCGATTGAGGCGGTGGTGCATTACGCATTCACCACGCTCGATCTGAGCCGGATCGAGGCCGCTTGCCTTCCTGAAAACGCCGCCTCGCGTGGGGTGCTGGAAAAATCCGGCTTCAAATATGAGGGTGTGGCGCAAAGCTATCTGCAAATCAACGGGCGCTGGCGCAATCATGTGCTCTATTCCAACCTGAGATCTGATCGGCGCGGGCGCACGGATGTCGGCTGAGCGCGCGCGCCAAATCTCTTGCGTGCAGGTGCGCTTCGCGCTAGCAGGGGCGCGATTATGCCCAAGGGGGTTTCGATGCCAATTCTGGTAATGAAATTCGGCGGAACGTCGGTTGCCGACCTCGACCGGATCGCGAATGCCGCCGTAAAGGTGCAGCGCGAGGTCGAGCGCGGCTATGATGTGATCGTCATCGTTTCGGCCATGTCGGGACGCACCAATGAATTGGTGAACTGGGTCGAGACCACTTCGCCGTTTTATGACGCGCGCGAATATGACGCCGTGGTGTCTTCGGGTGAGAACGTGACCGCTGGGCTGATGGCGCTGCGCTTGCAGGAAATGGGTGTTTCCGCGCGTAGTTGGCAGGGCTGGCAAGTGCCGATCAACACGACCTCGGCGCATAGCGCGGCGCGGTTCGAATCAATCCCGCGCGACAATCTGGATGCGAAATTCGCCGAAGGTTTCAAGGTTGCGGTGATCGCCGGTTTTCAGGGGCTCAGCCAAGAGGGCCGGATCACCACGCTGGGCCGGGGTGGCTCGGACACCACCGCCGTGGCCTTTGCCGCCGCGTTTGGCGCAGAGCGGTGCGATATCTATACCGATGTCGATGGCATCTACACCACCGACCCGCGCGTGTCGGACAAGGCGCGCAAGCTGGACCGGATCGCGTTTGAGGAAATGCTGGAACTGGCGAGCCTTGGTGCCAAGGTGCTGCAAACGCGCTCGGTCGAGTTGGCGATGCGCTACAAGGTGCCGCTGCGTGTGCTAAGCTCTTTTGAGGAAACCGACGAGACTTCGGGCACTCTGGTCTGCGACGAGGATAAAATCATGGAATCGAAAGTTGTCTCCGGCGTTGCCTTTTCGCGCGAAGAGGCGAAAATGACACTGGTCACGGTCGAGGATCGTCCCGGTATTGCAGGCGCGATTTTCGGGCCGCTCGCGGATGCGGGTGTGAATGTCGATATGATCGTTCAGAACATCTCGGAGCATCAGGCCAAACACGCGGTGAAAGTCACCGATATGACCTTTTCCTGCCCGATCAATCAGGTCGCGCGGGCGCGCAAGGCGATGGAAGATGCGCGCGATGCCGGGCTGATCAATTTCGATGATCTGGTTGCGGATGAAGATGTTGCGAAGATTTCGGTCGTTGGCATTGGCATGCGCTCTCATGCGGGTGTGGCTGCGCAAATGTTCAAAGCGCTGGCTGCTGAAAACGTCAACATCAAGGTCATTGCCACATCGGAAATCAAGATTTCGGTGCTGGTGGACCGCAAATATCTGGAACTTGCGGTTCAGGCCCTGCATGATGTGTTTGAACTGGACAAAGCCTGATCTAATTTAACAGGCCTTCAGAACGGGGGCGCGAATTTTTTAATGGTGGACTATAGCGATAGCGATAGTCGCACGCTGCTCAAGCGGCTGCGCGATACGCTGGCCACCGATGGCGATGGTCAGGATCGGCTGAACCGGATCACCAATTTGATCGCGGATTCGCTGGGCACGCAGGTGTGCTCGATCTATCTGTTTCGCGACCCTGAAACGCTGGAATTGTGCGCCACCGAGGGGCTGAACCCCGAGGCTGTGCACCACACGCGGATGCGTCTGGGCGAGGGGCTGGTGGGGCGTGTTGCGCGCTCGGGGCAGCCGATCAACACCGCTGATGCGCCCTCTGCCCCCGGTTTTCGCTACATGGCCGAGACGGGCGAAGAGATTTATTCCAGCTTTGTTGGTGTGCCGATCCAGCGCGTGGGCGAGAAGCTGGGCGTTTTGGTGGTTCAGTCCAAGGAAAAGCGCTCGTTCACCGAAGACGAGCTTTACGGGCTTGATGTCGTCGCGATGGTGCTGGCCGAGATGACGGAACTGGGGGCGTTCGTCGGGGGTGAAAACTCCGAGATCGGCGCAACCCATCGCTTTCCGTCCATGTTTCGCGGCACAACGGGACAAGAGGGTGCTGCCGAGGGCCGCGTCTGGCTGCACGAGCCGCGCGTCGTCGTGACCAACCCCGTCGGCGAAGACCCCGAGGCCGAACAGGCCCGCCTTGAGGCTGGCATCAAGGAGTTGCGCGCGCGCATCGATGAGATGCTGAAAAACACCAAAGTGATCGACAAAGATCAGCGTCAGGTGCTTGAGACGTTCAAAATGATGGCGGCCTCCAAGGGCTGGAAACGCCGCATGAGTGAGGACATCGACGCCGGCCTGTCCGCCGAAGCTGCGGTCGAGAAAGAGCAGAACGCGGCGCGCGCCCGCATGAAGCTGGCCCCCGATCCCTATCTGCGCGAGCGGTTGAACGATCTCGACGATCTCTCGAACCGCCTGCTGCGCATCATGACGGGGCAGGGCAGCGATACCGGGGCGGAAATGCCGGAAAATCCGGTGCTTCTGGCGCGCAATATCGGACCTGCGGAACTGCTGGATTATGACCGCAAGCTCAAGGGCGTGGTGCTGGAAGAGGGGTCTGTGGGCAGTCATGCCGCGATTGTGGCGCGCGCGCTGTCGATTCCGCTGGTGATCCATGCCGGGCGCATCACCGCCGAGGCGCTGAACGGCGATCCGATCCTTGTCGACGGCGATCAGGGCGTGGTGCATTTGCGCCCCGAGGAAAGTGTCGCTCATGCCTTCCGCGACAAGATCGCGATGCAGGCCGAGGCACAGAAACGCTATGCCGATTTGCGCGATCTACCCGCGACCGATTTGTCGGGGCAGACGGTTTCGCTGGTGATGAATGCGGGGCTGATGGCGGATCTGCCCTCGCTCAAAGGGTCCGGTGCCGAGGGCGTCGGGCTGTTTCGCACCGAGTTGCAATTCCTGACGCGCACCCGCGTGCCGCGCCGGGGCGAATTGGCGCAGCTTTACGCCAAGGTGATGGATGCCGCCGATGGCAAGCGAGTGTATTTCCGCACGCTCGATATCGGCTCGGATAAGGTCGTGCCCTATATGAAGCCGCAGGACGAACCCAACCCCGCAATGGGTTGGCGCGCGTTGCGGGTGGGCTTGGACAAGCCCGGCGTGTTGCGGATGCAGTTGCAGGCGCTGCTGCGCGCAGGCAACGGGCGCGCGATGTCGATCATGTTTCCGTTTATTGCGCTGCCCGAAGAATTTTACGCCGCGCGCGATATGCTGTTGCGGGTGCGCGACCGTGAGGCGCAACTGGGTCGCGCCGTGCCCGAGGAACTCAGCATCGGCGCGATGCTAGAGACGCCCTCTTTGGGCTTTGCGCCTGACAGCTTTTACGAGGCCTGTGATTTCATCTCGATCGGGGGCAATGACCTCAAGCAATTCTTCTTTGCGGCGGATCGTGAAAACGAACGTGTGCGTAAGCGCTATGACACGCTGGATACGTCCTTCCTGACCTTCCTCGAGCGCATCATCGCGCGTTGCGCCGTGTCTGGTACGCCGCTTAGTTTTTGTGGCGAAGATGCAGGTCGCCCGATTGAGGCGCTGACCCTCGCCGCGCTGGGTATTCGCTCGCTTTCGATGCGTCCGGCGTCGATCGGGCCGGTCAAACACCTGATCCGGCGCTCTGACCTGAATGAGTTGCGCCAGATTATTCAGCGTGCGCGGAACGAGGGGCAAGCCTCGGTGCGCTCTGCCGTGACCAGTTATCTGGCGCATTTATAAGGGGTGTGGCGGCTTATTTTTTCGTTAGCCGCGCCACCAGTTCTTCGCGCAAAACGCCCTCATCCGCACCGCTGTCACGCGCCAGTCGTTTTAGCCCGAAATGCACACGCGCGATTTCCTGATAGTAGCTGGTGAAGGAATAATTCACCGCAGCGCCCGCCACCGCCCCCAAAACCGGAGCGGCCTGTGCGGCAAGTTTTTGGCCCAGCACGGCGGATAAGCGCGGCGCAACTTTGGCCACCAGCGATTTCAAACTTGGTCCGGTGATCGTGGTGCGCGCGGCGAGAAAGCTAAGATCCATCCCGTCATCATCATCCAGCGGACCCGCCGAGGCGAAAACGCGCAGGCATTCCACCCGAACTTCTTCCGAGGCGGGGTCAAACCCGTGTTCCGCCGCGATGCCCTGAATGGCGCGCAGCAGCATCGTGACGGTAAAGGGCAACTCCGCCAGCGAACTGCCTAAGCCCCCCGCACCGCCCGCAGCCCCCATCGCCGCCGTCAGCGTGCGGTTCATCCAGTCGGGGCGATCGGCCACGATTCCGCGCGAATGCTCTGCAGCGACCATCGCGCCTGACAAAGCACGTTCCGTTGCCCCCTCAAGCCCCGAGCGCACGGGAGCGGGCAGCTTGCCCAGCAGGCTTTCGGCAGAGCCGCCGATATAGCCAATCAGATGCATCACCACACCGCCCGCCGCGCGGTGGCGTTTGGCCAACAGGTCGATTTGCTTGAGTAGGACCGGATCGGTCACCGGGGGAAGAATCTCTGCCATCACTGCCTCCATCTCTTAACCTCATATATGGGGCGGATGAGGCGGTTCGGCAATTAGCTGGCTTTCTCGACCAGGCCGTGCACGTCGTTCCAGGCCCCTATCACCAGCTCAAGACCCAAGACGCGGTCGGGGTTTGTCGGCGGGGGCATCTCGACACCTTCAAGGCGCTCAAAGCCAAAACGCGCGTAATAGGGTGCATCACCCACCAGCAGCACGCGCTCCCATCCCAGCCGATGGGCCTCGGTCAGGCTTTCATGCATCAAAAAGCCGCCCAAACCCTCGCCCTGACGCGTCGGATGCACGGCAATCGGGCCAAGCAGCAGCACCCGCGCGCCAGCGATCTGCACGGGCCAATAGCGGATCACAGCGGCGAGAATACCGTCTTGGCGCAGCGTCAGGCAAAGCGCGCGCACCGGTTCCACGCCATCGCGCAGCCGGTAAGACGACAGCGCCGTGCGCCCGGGCGCAAAGCAGAGGTCATAGAGCGCCTCTACCTCCCACCAGTCGTCCTCAGTCTCTTCTTCGAGCTGATACATTCCGCGCGCCCTTTTACCCTGTCAGACGCGGTATCACGCGCTAAGTTCGGGATCAAATAGGAGTGACGATGTTTTACAAACCCCAAGATGGCCATGGCCTGCCCCATAACCCGTTTAACGCCATCGTCGCGCCTCGCCCGATTGGCTGGATTTCCACGCGCGGCGCGTTGGGCGATAACCTTGCGCCCTATTCGTTTTTCAACGCGGTTGCCTATACGCCGCCGCAGGTGATCTTTGCCTCGACCGGGGTGAAACCGGATCGCGAGGACAGCAAGGACAGCTTTGTGCAGCTGCGCGAATCGGGGGTGTTTTGCGTGAACCTTGTGACGTCGGCGCTAAGAGATCAGATGAACGCGTCATGTGCGAATTTCCCCGCTGGCACGGATGAGTTTGTGCAATGCGGGATTGAAAAGGCCGAGTGTGAAACGATTATCTGCCCGCGTGTGGCACAGGCACCTGCGGCGCTGGAATGTCGGGTCGTGCAAGTGGTTGAATTGCTGGGAGAGGCCAATTTCCTTGTGCATGGCGAGGTGACGGGCATCCACATTCAAGACGCCTGCCTGCATGACGGTCGCTATCTGCCCGCCGACCGGCTGTCGCGGCTGGGCTATCACGATTATGCCGCCGTCAGCGATCTGTTCGAGATGAAACGCCCCGATTAAGCCAACCGGCGCACACGCCGTTGTTCGAGCAGCGTATAAAGCCCGCTGGCCACGATCAGAACTGACCCCACGATCATCGCGCCATCGGGGCGCTCGCCAAAGACCAGCGCGCCAAGGATTAGCGCGAATATCAGGCGTGTGTAGCGGAATGGCGTGATGACCGAGACCTCACCCATCCGCATCGCCTTGGTCAGCGCCCAATAGGCGAAGGTGCCAAAACACACCGCACCCGCGACATCGCGCAGCGCGACCCAATCGGGCAGGCCAGCGCCGCCGGTGATCGCCAAAATCAGCGCGCCCGTAGGCAGCAGTATTGCAAAGCCGTAAAAGCTAAGCTGGAAATTCGACAAAACGGGCGGGCAGGCACGGGTGGCCAGATCGCGCCCCGCAAAGCCAAACATGCCCAGCACCGTCCACATGGCGGCTGGCACAAACCCCTCAAGCCCCGGCCGCAACACGATCAGCACGCCGAGAAACCCGATGCCAACGGCAATCCAGCGCCGTGTTCCGACGCGCTCTGAAAACACAATCGCGGCCCCGGCAACTACCACCAAGGGTGTCGCCTGAAGGATGGTCGAGGCGTTGGAGAGCGGCGTCAGCGCGATGCCCAGCGTGTAGCCAAGCCGCCCCACGACGTCCAGGCCCAGCTTGGTCAGCATCGGCGGGGACAAAAGCGCGCGATGGCCCAGCGATTGTCCGCGTGATGCAATCAACGTGGCAAACACCGCCATGCCACCAAGGCCGAACATCATCAAAACTATCCCTACCGCGACATGGGAGGCCGCAGATTTGACGAACATATCCTCCATCGCGAACGCCGCCATCGCAACAGCCATCAGGATTGATCCGCGTATGTTTTCCACTGCCAGCTCCCTCGCGCAACCGCTGCGCCCCTAAGCGCCGATAGCCTGCCCATCACGGTGCCGCAATCCCTCTTTTCTCGCCCGCCTGCTGCGCTTAGGCTCGGCGCGATATAAAATGACAACCAAAGGATTTGCGCAATGGACAGGATGATCGGGGTGATCGGCGGCTCGGGCCTCTATGAGATCGACGGGCTGGAAGATGCCACTTGGGTCAGCCTTGAGACGCCTTGGGGCGCGCCCTCTGATCAGGTTTTGACGGGGTCGTTGAGCGGAGTGAAAATGGCCTTCCTGCCGCGTCACGGGCGGGGCCATGTCCACACGCCTACCACCGTGCCCTACCGCGCCAATATCGATGCGATGAAGCAGCTGGGCGTCTCCGATCTGGTCGCTGTGTCGGCGGTTGGTTCCTTGAAAGAGGCCTACGCGCCGGGCGATTTCCTGATCGTGGATCAATATATCGACCGCACTTTCGCGCGCGAGAAATCGTTCTTTGGCCCCGGTCTAGTGGGGCATGTCTCAGTGGCGCATCCGATCTGCGCGCGGCTGGCGGGACATTGCACCAGCGCGGCGCAAACGACCGGCGTGCGCGTGCATCAAGGCGGCACTTACATCGCAATGGAGGGGCCGCAA
Source organism: Thioclava indica (assembly GCF_000714545.1). Lineage (GTDB taxonomy): Bacteria > Pseudomonadota > Alphaproteobacteria > Rhodobacterales > Rhodobacteraceae > Thioclava > Thioclava indica. The sequence continues at coordinate 116,180 of NZ_AUNB01000062.1, read as the reverse complement.
TTCTCGACCAAGGCGGAAAGCGAACTGTATCGCAGTTGGGGCGCGGATGTGATCGGAATGACCGGTATGCCCGAGGCGAAACTCGCCCGCGAGGCCGAGATTTGCTATGCCTGCATCGCGATGATCACCGATTACGATTGTTGGCATCCCGATCACGACGCGGTGGATGTGGCTCAGGTCGTGGCGGTGGCGCAGAAGAACGCCGCGAAGGCGCGTGACCTTGTCGCCGCGCTGCCCGCGCTTTTGGCGGGGCCTGTCAGCGATTGCCCCGAGGGGTGCAGCCATGCGCTTGATAGCGCTGTTATGACCGCCCCGGCCAAGCGCGATCCCGAGATGATGACAAAGCTGAAAACCGTGGCAGGTCGCGTCTTGTGAAGGTTTTGCTGCTGGGCGCGGATGGCTTTATCGGGCGTCACGTGGCGTTTTACTTGCGCGCGCAAGGGGTCGAGGTTCTGGCTTCTGCGCGCCGGGTTTTGCGGCTTGAACAGATGGGGTTTGCCACGCTGCGCGCCGATCTGAACGATCCACAAACCCATGAGCCTGCCTTCTGGCATCCGCATCTGGCAGGCGGCGCGCATGTGATCAATTGCGCGGGGCTTTTGACGGGATCGCAGGGTGCATTTCGCGCCGTGCATCTAGACGCGCCCAAGGCGGTTCTTGTAGCGCTGGACGGCGGGCAGATGGTGCATGTGTCTGCTGTCGGGATCGACACAGCCCGCACGCGTTTCGCGCATTGGCGGCGCGAAAGCGAGGCGATGCTAGCGGATCATCCGAATGTCTGCGTCCTGCGCCCCGGTCTGGTGCTGGGCGAGACCTCGTATGGCGGCTCATCTGCGCTGCGCGCCTTTGCGGCGCTGCCGTTTCTGCGCCCGGTCGTCGGGTCTGGCAGCCAGCCGATGAACCCGATCCATGCCAGCGATCTGGCGGCGGTGATCCATGACTGTCTGTGCAATCCGCCCGGCTTTGGCCCCTACGAGATCGGCGGCCCCGAGACCCTGAGGCAATCGCAGATCGGCGTACTGTATCGCCGTTGGCTGGGTTTGCTAGACGTGCCCGAACTACGCTTGCCCGCTCCGGTGGCGCGCGCGCTGGGGCGGCTGGGCGATTGGTTGCGGCTGGGGCCGATTTCATCCACCGCGGTGGCGCAGCTTGAGGCGGGGGTGATCGCGGACCCGACCGCGTTGCTGTCACGGATCGAGACGCGCCCGCGCGGTGCGACAGCTTTCATCAGCGCGCGCCCCGCTGGCACGCAGGATCTGTGGCAAGCGCGGCTTTATCTGCTCAAGCCGCTGATCCGGCTGGCGCTGGCGGTGATGTGGCTTGGCTCGGGCGTGGCGGGGCTGCTCACGCCGATGATGGGTGTGATCGCCACCGTGCCAAGCCTGCCCGCCGCGATTGCCCTGCCAATGGCGCGCGGCTTCGGGCTGCTGGATCTGGCGCTTGGCGCGGCGTTGCTGATCAACTGGCGGCCCAAGACGGTCGCCTTGGCGCAGTTGCTGATCGTCGCGGGCTATACGCTTGGCCTGTCGATCCTGTCGCCGGGGCTGTGGCTTGATCCGATTGGCGGGATGTTGAAAAATCTGCCCGTGCTTGCGCTGATCCTGGTCCATCTTGCCCTTGTGGAGGAGCGTTGAAGGAGCGGGCATTGCGCGCGCCCTGCGGCATTATCGCCTCTGGTTTGTGCTGGGCTGGCCTGCTTGTCTTGGCCTTGTCGGCGTTTTCTGGCTAATGGTGGCCAAACCCCAATTCGGAGCCTGAAACGATGAGCCCCCAGACCAAAACCGTCAAAGACTATATCCGCACGATCGCCGATTTCCCGCATGAGGGAATCCTGTTTCGCGATGTCACGACGCTGTTCGCCGATCCGCGCGGGTTTCGCATGGCGATTGACCAGATGCTGCACCCTTGGGCGGGCCAGCAGATTGACAAGATTGTCGGGCTAGAGGCGCGCGGGTTCATCCTTGGCGGGGCGATTGCGCATCAGCTTTCCAAGGGGTTCGTGCCGATCCGCAAAAAGGGCAAGCTGCCCGGCCAGACGATCTCGCAGGCCTATAGTCTGGAATATGGCGAGGCGGTGATGGAGATGCATGAAGACGCGATTGCGCCGGGCGAAAAGGTGTTGATCGTCGATGATCTGCTCGCAACGGGGGGCACCTGCGGGGCCGGGATCAAGCTGATCGAACGTGTGGGCGGTGAGATCGTGGGCTGCTCGTTTATCGTCGATCTGCCGGAACTTGGCGGGCGCAAGCTGCTGGAAGATCTGGGCATGAACGTGCATGTCCTGTGCGAATTCGAGGGCGCTTAACCAAATCTCAATAGGAACCATGGAAAGCTATGCAGGCCTGATGGTTCGGCTGCTTGCAAACACGTGAACCAAAGCGCTGCACCTCGTCAGAGTGATCTGACGGGGTGCATTCAGTTTTGCGCCAGCACCGCGCCGGGGTTCAATATGCCGTTCGGGTCAAGCGCGGTTTTGATTGCGCGCATCGCGGCCAGCTTGCCAGGATCTGCGTAGCGTTCCAGATCGGCTACTTTCAACCGCCCGATCCCGTGTTCCGCCGAAATCGAGCCGCCAAATCCATCCACGAGATCGTAAACAACCTGCGCCACGCGCCCGCGCAGGTTTTCGTATTCCCCACGGTTGCGCCCTTCGGCGGGAAAGGCGTTGAAATGCAGGTTGCCGTCGCCGACATGGCCAAAGCAGTTGATCCGCATATCCCCCAGCGCGACCAGTTCGCGCCGCGCGGTGTCGATAAATTGCGCCAGCTTGGGCAAGGGCAGTGAAATATCATGGCTGGAGATCGAGCCGATACGCTTATTCGCCTCGGGTAGATTTTCGCGCAGGGTCCACATCTGCGCACGCTGGGTGTCGGAACTGGCGATCACCCCGTCGCTGACCAGATCTTCCGCGGCCTCGAACAGCCCCGCCAGCGCATCTTGCGGATCAAGACCCGCGGGCAGGCCGATTTCAATCAGCACCGACCACTCGGGGCGCTGGGCGAAGGGCTGATGCACCTGCGGGCCGACCGCATCAAGAAACGCCAGCCCTTGCCCGGAAATCAGCTCAAACGCGCTGACACAGCCCGGCATCCGCGTCTCGGCCAGCTCCAGCAGGGCCAGCGCGGCGGCGGGGTTGGGGACGACCATCATCGCCGTGCCAAGCGCGGCGGGGCGCGGAAATAGCCGCAACGTGGCCGCCGTGATGATGCCAAGCGTCCCCTCCGAGCCGATCAGCAAGTCTTTGAGATCATAGCCTGTATTGTCCTTGCGCAGATGGCGCAGACCGGAAATCACCGTGCCATCGGCCAGCACGGCCTCAACGCCCAGACACAGCTCGCGCGCATTGCCATAGCGCAGCACGTTCACACCGCCCGCATTGGTGCCCAACACGCCGCCGATCTGCGCGCTGCCTTGGCTTGCGATCGTCAGGGGAAACAGCCGCCCGGCATTTTCGGCGGCGTCATGGGCGTCTTGCAGGCTCGCCCCGGCCTCAATTTCCAGAACATGGCCGGTGACGGCACGCACGGCGGTCATCTTCTCAAGACTCAGAATGACGGGTGCGGGGCCGGTTTCAATGATCTGCCCACCGACCAGCCCGGTGCCCCCGCCATAAGGCAGCACGCCGACACGCGCCGCGTTGCAGGCGCGCAAAACGCCCGCCACCTGCGCGGGGCTTTGCGGGCGCACCAGCAGCCCGCCATTGCCGTGATGACGCCCGCGCGGCTCTTGCAGATAGCGCGGCTCGGGGGCCTCGATGCGCAAGTCGGGGATGGCCTTCGTCAACTGCGCGGCAAAGGCTTGATCGGCGGGATTCAACATTCTGTGTCCTTCAACGTTGAACCGCTTCGCGCTGGGGCCGCCCGAAACGGTTCAGTTGGTTTTGCGACCGCTCAGGAAGGGCAGGGGAAGAACGGGTATCCCTTCCTCCAACATTTTGCGCGCCTCTTCCAGCTTTGCCTCGCCGTGAATTGCACGGGTCGGGCTGTCGCCGCTATGCATTGCGCGCGCTTCGGTGGCGAAATTTACCCCGACATAATCCGAGTTTTTCTCAATCTGGCGGCGCATCGTCGCGAGGGCCTGCTCGGTCTCGTTTTGCGGGGTTGAAAGCGGGCGTTCAGGCGGCTCGGATTGCGCTGTCTTATTGCGCGCAGGCGTCACCGACGGGGCCATCAGGCTTTTGGAGATCGCCGTGGATCCGCAGATCGCGCAATCGAGTTGCCCCGCAGTCGCAAGCGCCTCGAACCCGTCGGCCGAGGGGAACCAGCTATCAAACCGATGGCCCTGATCGCATTGCAATGTGTAGCGGATCATCTTGGCAAACTCCGTGCGGATGCTTCAGCAAATAAGCGAAATGCGCCCTAATGCAAGGGGTTTGGCATGTTCAGAACCGCGCGCGCAAGGCATTGGCCAAGGCAGAAATATCTGCCGCTGGCCCTAATGCGGCGGTTGCGGCCTGTGTTAATCTGGTTTGATCGGCGGCACTCAGGCTGGCCATCGCTTGCGCTAAATCGGCCTTGGTCTGACACGCCACCGCACCGCCTTGCGCATCAAGCGCGGCATAGGCCTCGCGGAAGTTTTCGACATGCGGCCCGTGTAAAATGGCGCAGTGATGGGCGGCGGGTTCGAACGGGGTGTGCCCGCCTTTTTCCACCAGCGAGCCCCCCACGAAACACATCCCGGCGCTGGCATACCAATTGTCCATCTCGCCCATCGTGTCGGCGAGATAGACCTCGGCGCCGGGTGGATCTCCCATCGAGCGGGTGGCATGGGCCAGCCCCGCCTTGGCGATCAGCGCTGCGATCTCGGGGGCGCGGCGCGGGTGGCGCGGCGCAAGGATCAGGCGCAAGTCGGGGCGGTGCGCGCGCGCTTGGGCAAAGGCGGCCAAAACCTGCGCCTCCTCGCCCTCATGGGTCGAAGCTGCCAGCACCGTGGAGGCCCGAGGCCAGTCCAGCGGCAGGGCGTCGCGCGTCGCAATTGCGGTCTTGAGGTTGATGCGGGGCAGCAGCCGTTCCGGCGTCAAACCGAGGGCGAGAAACCGCACCTCTGAGTCTTTGTCCTGCGCCGATAGCGCGCTGATCTGCGCCACCACCCGCCGCCCCAAACCCGTCTTGGCCCACCGCGCGCCCGAGCGGGCTGACATGCGCGCACCGATCACGATCACCGGCAACCCGCGCGCCGCTGACAGCGCCATGCGGTTGGGCCAAAGCTCGTTTTCCACTACGATCAACGCGCGTGGACGATGGGTGTTCAAAAACCGCGCCACCACCGCGCGATGATCCAGCGGTGCCATCCGCGCCACGATCCGCGCATCGTTCCAGCTATGCGCCAGATCCTGTGCCGTCACCGTATTTGTCGTGATCAGCACGCGCAGCGCGGGATCATCGGCCAAAAGCGCCTCGATCAACGGGCGCGCCGAGGTCAGCTCGCCATTGGAGGCCGCATGCACCCAAAGCGCACCGGGAACACGCGCCCCACCCCCCAGACGCTGACGCGCCTGCGCACCACTCTCGGCGCGGCGCAACACACGCAGGGCCAGCCACAGCAGAACGGGCAGTGCGATCAGATTGGTTAACAAGCGATAGGCAAACACTGGGGGTCTCCGATACTGCCCCGTCTTAGACCGGATGCGCCTACTGCGGCGCAAGCCCCGATCGGGCGTTTTCGCAAAGTCGTTTTGCGCGTTTGGCCCGATGCGGCCCTTGTTCCTGCGCGCTGTGCTTGCGACACTCGCCAGCGGAGGCATGTCAGGGAGGGGCGCATGGATCAGTTCGACTACGTCATCGTGGGCGCGGGCAGCGCGGGCTGCGTTTTGGCCAATCGGCTATCGGCGGACCCGAAAAACCGGGTGCTTTTGCTCGAAGCGGGCGGGCGCGACAATTACCATTGGGTGCATATTCCAGTTGGGTATCTCTATTGCATCGGCAATCCACGTACCGATTGGGGCTATAAGACCGCGCCTGATCCGGGCCTTGGCGGGCGCGAATTGCTGTATCCGCGTGGGCGCATTTTGGGGGGCTGCTCGTCGATCAACGGCATGATCTACATGCGGGGTCAGGCGCAAGATTTCGATATGTGGCGTCAGTTCGGCTGCACTGGCTGGGGCTGGGATGACGTCTTGCCACTCTATAAGAAGCAGGAAGATTTCTACAAAGGCGACAGTGACTTGCACGGTGCAGGCGGTGAGTTGCGTGTCGAAAAGGCGCGGGTACGCTGGGACATGCTGGATGCGTTTCTTGAGGCTGCCGAACAGGCAGGCTTCCCGCGCACCGATGATTTCAACACTGGCTCTAATGAGGGTGGCGGCTATTTCCACGTCACCCAGAAAAATGGCTGGCGCTGGAGCGCGGTCAAAGCCTTTTTGCGCTCGGCGATGAAACGCCCCAATCTGCGCGTCGAAACGGGTGCGCAGGTCGAACGTCTGGTGATCGACGAGGGTCGGGTTATTGGCCTCCGCTACAATCAGAACGGTGAAAGCCACGAGCTACGCGCGGGCGAGGTCGTGCTTTCGGCGGGCTCGGTTGGCTCGGTGCAAATCCTTGAGATGTCAGGCATTGGGCGCGGCGATGTGCTAAGTGAAAACGGCATCACGCCTGTTGCCGAAGTGGAAGGCGTCGGTGAAAACCTGCAAGATCACCTGCAGCTGCGGATGATATATAAGGTTCAGGGCGTCAAAAGTCTGAATACCATGGCCTCGAGCCTATGGGGCAAAGCCAAGATCGGGATGGAATATGCACTGTTCCGGTCTGGTCCGATGTCGATGTCGCCCTCGCAGGCGGGGGTGTTCACACGCAGCTTTCCCGAAAAGGAAACGCCCGATCTGGAATATCACGTGCAACCCGTGAGCCTCGATAAGTTCGGCGACGCGGTGCATCCGTTTCCCGCGATGACGGCCAGCGTGTGCAATCTGCGCCCCGAAAGCCGCGGCTCGATCCATATTAACAGCCCGGATTGGCGCGCGCATCCCACGATAGCCCCGAACTACCTGTCAACCGAGGGCGATCGGCGTGTCGCAGCCGAAGCGATCCGGCAAGTGCGGCGTGTGACCGAACAGCCCGCCTTCGCCAAGTTTCATCCCGAGGAATACAAACCCGGCCCGAGCTATCAAAGCGAGGCCGATCTGGTGCGTGCGGCTGGCGAGATTGGCACCACGATCTTTCACCCCGTCGGCACCTGCCGGATGGGCGCAGATGACGGCGCGGTTGTGGATGAACGGCTGCGTCTTAAGGCGCTTGAGGGGCTTCGCATCGCGGATGCGTCGATCATGCCGACGATCACATCGGGCAATACTAACGCGCCCACAATGATGATCGCGGAAAAGGCGGCAGCGATGATCTTGGAAGATGCAAAACGCTAGGCGATGCTGGCGATGCCCAGCGTGTGCCGATAGGGCGAATGCCTCCGGCGGGAGTATTTCTGGCTAGATGAAATGGCGGTCACGCGCCCCGCCAAGCCTAGCTAAGGGAGGCCGGGCGCGTTTCACCTAGCGCAGTCATCGGCTCTCCAGCCTGTCCTGCTCTGGCAGGGTAGCAAATGAGGATGAAAGCCGGGTTAACAAAACCGGCCTTTCATCTAGCTCAAAATACTCCCCGCGGAGCGTCCCGGCCGCGCCACACGCGCGCGGTCCGGGAGGTAGAGCAACGGTTTAGCCCGCCTCGACGCGCCGTTTTTCTGCTGCGTCCCAAGCTTTGTCCGAGGGCGAGATGAAGGTGTAAAACATCGGCACGACGAACAGCGTGAACAGCGTGCCGATCAGCAGACCCGAAAAGATCACGATGCCCATGGCCGAGCGCGCAGCCGCGCCAGCCCCTTCCGCCAGGATCAAGGGCACGACTGCCAGCGCCATAGCCGCCGTGGTCATCAGGACGGGGCGCAGACGAATCTGGGCGGCCCTAACGATTGCCTGTCGCCGTGTCAGCCCCGATTGCGCGCGTTGCTGATTGGCGAATTCGACAATGAGGATGCCGTGTTTCGTAATCAGGCCCACAAGCGTGATCAGACCCACCTCGGAGTAGATATTGAGCGTGCCAAGACCAAGGTTGAGCGGCAGCACAGCGCCAAAGATCGTTAGCGGCACAGTCATCATGATTATGAAGGGGTCGCGGAAGCTTTCAAACTGCGCGGCCAGCACGAGATAGATCACCAGCACGGCGGCTGCGAAGGCGATCAGGATCGTATTGCCTTGGCTTTTCTCGATCCGCGACTGGCCTGAATAGTTCAGGAAGAAGCCTTCGGGCATGACCTGATCGGCGATATCGGTGATCGTTTGCAGCCCTTGCCCCGTAGATTGTCCGGGCAGAGGCAGGGCGGTGATCGTTGCCGAGTTGAGCTGATTGAACTGTTCAATCGAAGCTGCGTTCACCCCGGTCTCGATCTTGACCAGCGCTGAAAGCGGCACCATCGCGCCATTGGCTGCACGCACGTAGTAGCGGCCCAGCTCCTCGGGGTTGGCGCGGAATTTTTGCGGCACTTGCGGGATGATGTCGTAGCTGTTGGAATCGCGGTCAAATTGCGCCACCGAGGCCTCGCCCACCAGCAGACCCAATGTTGTCCCGATGTCAGACACCGGCACATTCAGCGCCGCAGCGCGGTCGCGGTCGATCGTCACATTGACCTGTGGGCTGTCATAATTGAGCGAGTTTTGCACGATGATGAACTTGCCCGAGGCCTGCGCTTTGGTCTTGATTTCTTCAGCCACCTCGGCGACGCGTTTGGACGAATGGATTGATTGCAGCACGACCGAAATCGGCAGGCCGCCGCCCGTTCCCGGCAGCGAGGGGGGGGCGAAGGCAAAGCCTTGAAGACCGGTGGATTTGCCCAGATCGGCCTGAATTTCCGTTTGGATTTCTTTCTGGCTGCGGGTGCGTTCGGACCAATCCTTGAGCGCCCAGATATAGATGCCCGAATTGGTTGCCCCGCCAAAGCCCGCAATCGAAAAATCGGTGCGCACTTCGGGGATGCCGGCGGTATCCTTAGCCACTTGGTTGATGTATTTCTGCGTGTAATCGGTGGTCGCATATTGTGGCCCGGTCAGGATCGCAAACAGCGCGCCATTGTCTTCTTCTGGTGCCAGTTCCGTCGAAGTGTTCATAAGCATAAAGCCCGTCACACCCATCAGCGCGACCACAATCAGCAATGTTATGGGACGCACATCAAGCGAACCCGCCACGCGCCGCCCATACCAGCCTGAAAGCCGTTCAAAATTGCGATCCACAAAGGCTTGGAAGCCTTTGGCATCGCCATGCACCAGCAAGCGTCCCGCCATCATCGGCGTGATCGTCAAGGCGATGACACCCGACAAAATCACGGCACCCGCGAGCGCAAAGGCGAACTCGCGGAACAACTGCCCCGTCAATCCGCCGGTAAAGCCCAGAGGCGTCATCACGGCTGCCAGTGTGATCGTCATCGCGATCACGGGACCGGTGATTTCCTTCATCCCCTGCACGGCGGCGGGGATCGGTTTCATCCCGTCCTCGATATGGCGGTGAATGTTTTCCACCACGACAATTGCGTCATCCACCACCAGGCCAATCGCCAGCACCATTGCCAGCAGCGTCAGCAGATTGATCGAATATCCCAGCGCCATCAGCACCCCAAGCACGCCAATCAGCGAGAGCGGGATCGTCACGATAGGCATCGCGACCGAGCGGAACGAGCCGAGGAACAGCAAAATCACCACGACAACGATGGCCACTGCCTCGCCGATGGTCTTGAACACCTCTTTGATCGAGGCCGAGATCGTCTCGGTGGAATCATAGACCAGTTCGATCTTCATGCCTTCGGGGAGGGTGGCGTTGATCGCGGGCAGTTCCTTGCGCACCGCTGCCGCTGTATCAAGCGGGTTGGCTGCGGGCGTCGGTGAGATGCCAAGGAACGTGCCTTGTTTGCTATCAAACGTGACGATCTCGTTTTCTGCGGCTTTTGATAGTTCGATCCGGGCAACATCGCGCAGGCGTACGACTTCGTCGCCGTTAGAGCGGATCGGCAATTTTCCGAACGCTTCGGGGGTTTGCAGCGTCGATTGCAGGGTGATCGACTGGGCGACATACTCGTTTTTCGTCTTGCCCGGTGCCGACAGAAAGTTGGACGCACGAATGGCCCCAAGCACCTCGGAGGCGGTCACCTGGCGTGCCGCCAGCTTGTCGGGATCGAGCCAGATCCGCATTGCATAATCGGACGCGCCGATGATCTGCGTTTGGGCAACGCCGGGGATCGTGGACATGCGTGGCTTGATGACCCGATTGAGATATTCGGTCAGTTGTTCGGGCGTCATGTTGGGGTTTACGGCCGCCAGATACATCAGCGCGAATGTGCGCCCCGTACCTTTTACGATCACCGGATCCTTGGCATCCGAGGGAAGCTGGCCTTTGACCTGCTGCACCTTGGAGAGAACCTCGGTCATCGCAGCGTCCGAGTTCGAGCCCAGCTTCATATGCACCGAGATGACTGACGCCGAAGGGCGCGATTGCGTGGTGACGTAATCGACATTCTCGGTCGTCGCGACAGCAGCCGCGATGGGCGAGGTGATAAAGCCTTGGATCAGTTCAGGCGAGGCACCGGGATAGGCGGTGGTGATCGTGACCACAGTTTCCTCGACTTCCGGATATTCGCGGACCGGCAGGTTGAAATAGGCCTGCGCGCCGATCAACAGCATGAAAGCGCCCAGCACCATCGACAAGACGGGGCGGCGGATGAAGATTTCAGAGATGTTCATGTTCCGCGCCCCTTACTGCGATTTCGCGGCGTCTTGGCCGGTGCTTTCATGCATATCGAGCGCTTTCATCACATCGGCCTGCGTCGGGGCATCGGGATCGGGCGAGATCTTGTTGTCGATGCTCACCGTCGCGCCGGAGTTCAGTTTGTTCTGCCCGGCATTCACCACCATGTCGCCTGCTTTCAGACCCTTGGTGACCTCAATCAGCGTGCCCGAGCGGCGCCCCAGCGTGACAAAAACCTGCTTGGCGATCAGTTGCGGCTTGTCCGCACCGTCAGGCGTTTCCTTGCGCACGACAAAGATGGAATCGCCATAAAGGTTTGAACTCACGACGGTTTGCGGCAGCGCGATCACGTTCTTTTCTTCGGGAAGGATCACGCGGACATGCACGAATTGGCCCGGCGTCAGGCGCTCATCATCGTTGGCGACTTCGGCGCGCAGGGTCACTAGGCGCGAATTGGCGTCAATTTTGGGTTCTACGCCGGTGATTTCCCCTTTGAGGTCAAGCGTGCCGTCTTCGGTCGTGACTTCCACCGCCTGACCGACCACGGCTTGACGCGCCTGCTGTTCGGCCAGCGTGAAATCGACCCGCATGTGATCGCGGTCTTGCAGCGTCGCAAAGGTCGTGCCGGTGGCCGCATATTGGCCCAGCTCGACTTGCGGAATGCCCACCACACCGTCAAAGGGCGCAACAAGACGCTTTTTCTCAAGCAAGGCTTGCAGCTTTGCTACGGTTGCGCGGGCTTCTTGCGCGGTGGCCTCGGCTTGATCAAGGTTCGAGGTCGCCGACACGCCACGCTGCGACAACTCGCGAGACCGCTTGAGGTTCGTTTCCGCCAGATCCAACCCGGCATTGGCGGCTTCCAGATCGGCGCGCTCAGAGCGGTCATCGATTTTCAGCAAAAGCTGACCCTTTTTGACCTTGTCATTGGACTTGAAATTGACCTCCTGCACCGTGCCGCCCATTTCAACGGCCAGATCGGTGCCCTGCGCGGCCGATGCCGTGCCAATCGCCTCAAGCCCCGGCGTCCATGTGATCGGTTTCACCTCGCTGACGGAAACGGCCACGGGAGGCTGTTTCATCGTCGCGAAATACTGCGCGATCATCTTCGAGCGGAACATGTTGAAGCCGACGATTCCGCCAACGATGAGAATAAGCAGCACGATGGCGATGAGGAGGCGTTTGATCATTTGATAGGGTCCGTCGGTTAAAGTCGGTCACATTCGTGCGAGGTTCGTCTGGTTTTGAACCGAATGGTTCGGTTTAGCGGGCGGAGTCAATGCACATTCAGCGGCGCATAGACGCACAATGCACACCAAACTTTACGAATTGCTGACGAATTTGGCTCACAACGCTGTGAAATCAAGGCGAATTGGTGCGTAAGGGCGCGACCGTGTCTTATTAGGCGCGTTTTTCAACTGATCGCGTGTGACCCGAGGTAAATTTGACAATTGGGTGGCGCATCGGGCTCAAAGGGCACACTAATTTAACACTGATATGTAAGTCTCGGATTTCCGGGCCTGCAATGGCAAAAAATGCGAGGCACTACATGGACCCCCTTCAAGCGATCCGCATCGGTTTCGATGCAGCAAAAATTGGCTTTGAGGCGCAATCGGTAATCGCGATGCGCCTAGCCGGCATTGCCGGGCTCTGGAATGTTCCCGAAAATGAAAATGTCCGCATGGTGCAGGAAAAGCCGATGGCCGTGCTTGAGGCGGGACATGCCGCTTTTACCGCGCTGTTGCAAGGGCATAGCCCTGACCGTGTGGTTTCGGAATCAATGGCCCGCATCGGCCATCACACCCAAGCGAATATGGCACGGTTGTCCAAACGCGGCCCGAGCTGGTTCTAATCGCTTTGGGGCAAGACGGGGCGCGCCAAGACGGGGCGACGCCGCGATCCTGCCCCAACCGAACATCCATTGCAGTTTGATTTAGCGCCTCTGCGCCAGATGAGCAGCGGAGCACTCAAGCCATTGGCCAAGCGCTCCGCTTAGAAAACGCGGCCCGATCAGGCGGCGTCCTCTTCGTCCAGATCGTCATCGCCGTCATCTACTTCGGCGGGCGTGACCATCGCGGTCAGCATCGTGTGCATGTCGATCACGCCCATCGGGCGCCCATCCTTGCCAAGCACGGTGGCGTTGCGCACATCCTTGTCGGCCAGCTTGCGCGCAGCGAGTTCCAGCGTGGTCGTTCCCTTCACCCGCAGCTTGGGCAGGGCGACATCGCCCTCGGGCAGCGGGGTGGCAACGGTTGCCGCGCGAATCACGCGACCCCGGTTCACCTCGCGCACGAACTCGGCGATGTAATCATTGGCCGGGCGCAGCACAATTTCCTGGCCCGTACCGACCTGTTCCACCGCACCATCGCGCAAGATCGCGATCGTATCGCCAAGACGCAGCGCCTCATCGAGATCGTGCGTGATGAAGACGATGGTCTTTTTCAGCTCGGCCTGAAGGTCCAGCAACACTTTTTGCATATCCATCCGAATAAGCGGATCAAGCGCCGAGAACGCCTCATCCATCAGCAAGATATCGGCGTCATTGGTCAGCGCGCGCGCCAGACCGACACGCTGTTGCATGCCCCCTGAAAGCTGGTTTGGATAGTAATCTTCATAGCCCGACAGCCCCACCCGATCGATCCATTTGCGTGCAATCGGATTGGATTTCGACGTGGCGATGCCCTGAATGTCCAGCCCGTAGCGAGTGTTTTCCAGCACGGTGCGATGGGGCAGAAGCGCGAATTTCTGGAACACCATCGCCGTTTCGTGGCGACGGAATTCGCGCAGCTCATCGGGCGTCATCTTCATAACGTCGCGCCCGTTATACAAGATCTCGCCCGCCGTCGGCATGATCAGCCCGTTGATATGGCGGATCAGGGTCGATTTGCCCGACCCCGACAGCCCCATGATCACCGAAATCTGGCCCGGCGGCAGTTCGAGGTTAATGTCCTGCAACCCCAGCACGTGGTTGTGCTTGTCGTTCAGCTCGTCCTTGCTCATGCCTTTTTGCACGGCATCGACGTAGCGTTCGGAGTTCGGACCAAAGATCTTGTAGAGGTGACGGATCTCGATCCCCGAGCGGTTTTCGGGCGCATTGTTCGAGCTAGCATTGGTTGAGCTATCAGTCATGGCCGACCTCCGAGTGTTTCTGCAACCGTTTGCCAAAGGCTTGGCTGGCACGGTCGAAGATGATCGCAATCGCCACAAGGGCAAAGCCGTTCAGGAACCCGATCGTGAAGAACTGGTTGTTAATGGCTTGCAGCACATTCTTACCAAGACCGCCAACGCCGACCATCGAGGCCACGACGACCATCGCCAGCGCCATCATGATGGTTTGGTTCACACCCGCCATGATCGTGGGCAGCGACAACGGCAATTGCACGCCCCACAGCTTTTGACGCGAGCTGGCACCAAAGGCATCTGCGGCCTCGATCACCTCTTTATCGACAAGGCGAATGCCAAGGTTCGTGAGACGGATCATCGGCGGCACAGCATAGATCACCACAGCAATCACGCCGGGCACTTTGCCGATGCCAAAGATCACCACGACGGGGATCAGATAGACGAAAGACGGCATCGTCTGCATCACGTCCAGCACCGGGCTGAGCACCGATTGAAAGCGGTCAGAGCGCGCCGCGAGAATGCCAATCGGCAGCCCCAAGGCAATCGCGATCAGGGTCGCCACCGCCACCATCGCGAGCGTGGTCATCGTGTCTTCCCACAGCCCGAAGACGCCGATCAGACACATGCCGATGGCCGATCCGATCACGATCTTGATGCTGCGCGATGCCAGCCAGACCACGCCAAGAATAATCGCGAGAACGATAAACCAAGGTGTGTTGGTAAAGGCGTTCTCAAGCGTGTTGAGAAACCATTGCAACGGGCGGGTCGCCGCGTCGATCTGATCGGAATAGTGGCGCACGATGTCGCGGAAACCGTTGTCGATTCCCAGACGCATCAGGCGCAGGCTTTTGTCGGAGAGGGCGGGGAACTCACACAAGAGTTCCGGAAGGCCCCAGCAGGAAGCTGCCATCTATAAAGTCCTCTGGTCGCGAGCTGACGCGATGTTCAAATGAATGACGCGCGCAGGGATCTTCCCACGCGCGCCAAAGATATTCAGGTCGCGATCAGAGCGCGTCCTCGACCTTTTTGGCCACTTCCGGGGAGACCCAAGCCTTCCAGACGTCCGGGTAGTTTTCGAGGAAGTAGTAAGCCGTATCCTCGTTCGTGCCCTGATTGTCGGTCTGCCAAGCCAGGAACTTGCCCACGGTGTCGTTCGACCATTCGCGCTTGGACAGGTAGCCCATTGCGATGGCGTTCTTTTCCGAGAAGTCTTTGGTCACGACCGTAAAGACATCCGAAACCGGGTAGGCGTTCGGCACGGGATCGGGACAGTCGGGCTGCGAGGTGCATTCGTCCCAGTTCGCCTTGTCATTGGGAACACCGGCATCCAGTTTGACCATCTCGTATTTACCCAGGATCGCGGTCGGAGCCCAGTAATAGCCCAACCAGCCTTTCTTGCGCTCGTAGGCGTTGGCAATCGAGCCATCAAGCCCGGCTGCGGAACCGGTATCGACCAGATTGAAACCCTTCTCCTCGGCGCCATAGGCGCGATACAGGTTTGCGGTCGAGATCTGGCAGTTCCAGCCCGCCGGGCAGTTATAGATGCCGCCCTTCGAGGAATCCTCGGGATCGGGGAACAAGTCGGGATGCTTCAGCGCGTCATCGACGGTCTTGATGTCGGGATGCGCTTCCTGGATGTATTTCGGGATCCACCAGCCTTCGACGCCGCCATCCTGGAGGATTTCAGCTGTGATCACCATGCGATCATCGCTGACAGCTTTGTCGAGCGCGACCTTCACGGCGTTCACCCAAAGCTCGGGGGCGATGTCTGGCTCACCTTTTTCATTCATCGACGTAAAGGTCGGCATCGTGTCGCCGGTGACCAGTGTCACATCGCAACCGTAGCCGTTTTCAAGAATGATCTTGTCCACCCATGCCGCGACACCGGCCGAAGCCCAGTTCATCTCGGCTTCGGTGACCTTTCCGCATTCACCGTCAGCGGCGAATGCGGCCGGTGCTGCAAGCACGCCCAGCGGCAGTGCCAGAAACAGACTGGCGAGTGTGGAATTCTTCATGCGTATCCTCCTGTGGTGGCAGCATTTATGAGATTAGGGCCGCGCGGGCTGCCGCCGCGGGATTGG
Source organism: Thioclava indica (assembly GCF_000714545.1). Lineage (GTDB taxonomy): Bacteria > Pseudomonadota > Alphaproteobacteria > Rhodobacterales > Rhodobacteraceae > Thioclava > Thioclava indica. The sequence continues at coordinate 100,264 of NZ_AUNB01000062.1, read as the reverse complement.
CCATCGGGCCCGGAATTCGACCGGGCCAGTGTCGGCAAGATGTTGCCCATGATGGGGCAAATATTGGAATTGTCAAAATCCGACATATGCATGTCGTAAATGGACTTCGTCTTGGGCGCAACCTTTTCGACGGTCCTACGTGGCGTTCACAGGACGATGGCGCGCGAAATAAGTCAGGAAATCTTGGCGTTAGTGCCATATGCAAGCGCGTAAGCCGCTAGCGCGGCGCGCCCAGTCGCTCTAACATGCTCAAACATTGCGAAAGTTGGTCGCGTGACACAAACTCATCCGCCTTATGCGCCTGCTCGATCGAACCCGGTCCGCAAATCACCGCCTCCATTCCGATCGCCTGAAACAACCCGGCTTCGGTGTTGAAGGCGACGCAGCCGGCGTGATTCTGTCCGGTCAGTGCAAAAACCAGATCGCGGGCGGCGTTGTCATCCATCGGCTCTAACCCGCACACTTCGCCCACGGTCTCGGTCGTGATCCCGGCTTCGGGGGCAATCGCGCGCATCTCGGGCAGCAGGGTGTCGGCGACATAGGCGGCGATTTCGTCTTTTACGAACGCCATATCGGCAGCGTTGATCGGGCGCATCTCCCAGCTTAGCTCGGCGCGCGGGGCGATCACGTTATGCGACACGCCGCCGTGCAGGGCCCCCACGTTCAGCGTCGTTTCCGGCGGATCGAACCGCGAACCCTCGGGGCAGCGGCGGATCAGCGCGGCGCGCAGATCGAACAGGCGGTTGATATAGCGCACGGCATATTCGACCGTATTCACGCCCTTATCGGGGGCTGAACTATGGCCCGCGCGGCCCTCAAAGCGCACTGTATATTCGCAGCATCCCTTGTTGCCGTCATAGACCTGCATCGAGGTCGGCTCGCCAATGATGCAAAGCGCGGGTTTCACTGGCCGCGCGTCCAGCAGTTTGACCAGCGATTGCGCGCCCAGACAGCCGACCTCTTCGTCATGGGTGAAAGCGAAATGGACCGGGCGAGTTTTGGCGGCCTCGCGCAGCGTATCAAGACTGGCAAGGCAGGCCGCAATGAAACCCTTCATGTCACACGCCCCGCGCCCGTAAAGCCGCCCATCGTCTTCACGCATCACGAATGGATCGCTCGACCAGTCCTGATCGCTGACCGGCACCACATCAGAATGACCCGACAGCACCAGCCCGCCGCTACGCGGTGCGCCCAAGGTGGCAAAGAGGTTCGCCTTCTGCCCGCTCTCATCCAGCATCACCTCGACCTGCGCGCCGCCTGTCTCAAGCCGCTCGGCGATGTAGTGGATGATTGCGAGGTTGCTTTGCGACGAAACGCTGGGAAAACCGATCAAATCGCCAAGGATCGCGCTGGTAATCTCAAGACGCATTGGCCTAATCCTTGATGAACAGCTTGCGCGCGATGTGGCTAAGCGGTTCGGCAGCCCCGTTCTCGCGGATGAGGATCGTCTCGGTCGTCTCCATCCCCCAATCGTCCATCCACAAGCCGGGCATGAAATGAAAGGTCATGCCGGGTTCCAGAACGGTTTCGTCGGTGTCGCGGATTGACACGGTATGCTCGCCCCAATCGGGCGGGTAGGAGCAGCCAACCGCATAACCCGCGCGATTGGGCCGCTCGATCCCCACCTTGAGCAATTCCGTGTTGAGCGCACGCGCGATGTCACAGGCACGGTTGCCCGCGCGCGCCACTTCGATGCCGGCATTCAACCCCTCGGTTAGCGCCTGCGAGGCATCCACCATATGTTGTGGCGGCTTGCCTAAGAACACCGTGCGGCACAGAGGCGCGTGATAGCGGCGATAACAGCCCGATTGCTCGATAAAGGTCGCCTCGCCCGATTTCAGCGCCTCACCATTCCACGTCAGATGTGGGGCAGAGGCATCTTCGCCCGACGGCAGCATCGGCACGATCGCGGGGTAGTCGCCCCAGCTATCCTCCTCGCCCTGAACGGCGGTGCGATACAACTCGCCCACGAGGTCATGCTTGCGCATCCCCGGCTCGATCAGATCCATCGCGCGGGTGATTACCAGCTCGGAAATCCGCGCCGCGCGGCGCATGAACGTCAATTCTTCTTCCGATTTTATCAAGCGCCGCCAATTCACCAAGACGCTGGCGTCGATCATCTCGGCCTCGGGCAGTCCTTCAAGCAGAACGGCATGGGCCTTGGCGGTGTAGAAATAGGTCTCCATCTCGACGCCGATCCGGGCGTCGCCATAGCCCATGATGCGCAGCCGCGAGGCCAGGTCTTCCATCGGATGCGAGACTTCCGACTGCACCATCATGTCATTGTAATGAAGAATATTTTCTTCCTCCATCCAGACCGTGCGGCGCGCGCCATTGGCGTCCATGAAACGCCCCCACCAGAACGGCGCGCCCTCAAGCGGCAGGATCACGCCCTGATGGGTGTAAAACGACCAGCCGTCATATCCGGTCAGCCAAAACTGGTTCGAAGGGTTGGTGACGAACAGCACGTCGATGCCGCGTTCCGCCATCGACTGGCGCACAAGCCGGATGCGGCGGTCATATTCGGACTGGCTGAAGGGGGCTTTGGCAAGCGGCATGGATGGCTCCGATCGTTGATCAAGCCACAGTGGCGGCGCGTTGCGCCAGTTGCAATAGCGGTCGCGCCCTAGCTGGGACGACCGGAAATATCGCCCCAATCCAGCACCGGTGCTGCATCAATTTCTTGCGCATCCAGCATCGAGGCGACGCGTTCCAGCGAGGCGATCAACTGCGCCTGTTCCCAATCCTCAAGCGCCTCAAAGCGGCGCACGAAAATCTGCTGCAGCGCGTCGGGCGCATCCTCCATCGCGGCGCGCCCCAGCGGAGTGATCACGATATCGGTCTGGCGGCGATCCTTCTGCGAGCGTTGCCGTGTCAGCATTTCTTTGCGCTCAAGCTTGTCGAGCAGCGCCGTCATCGTGGCTTGGCTTACGCTCATCCGGGTTGCGATGGCTTTGGGCGTCGAAAACCCGTTTTCCGCCACCACCTGAAGCACGCGAAACTGCGCTGGCGTCAGCCCCGCCGCCTTGGCCAGATCACGTCCGAACATCTCGGTTGCGCGCAAAATTCGGCGCAGCGCGATCAGGCTGGTATCGACGCGTTCCATGAGATGGCGGGCCTCTTTGTCATCAAGATGGCCCAATATCGCAGAGAGCGCCGAAGCGTTCAATTGCTTTGTTTTCCTAAGCTTGCTCGTTTGATTGAAGTTGTTTTGGTTTGTCATACGAATGATATCTAGGGTAATTTGTCCTTTATTTAAAGGGCTAATGGAGATTCGCGGCATTTCTGTCTTTCGCTTGTTGAAATTTTTGCTTGGGTGGGTTACTTAGTCAACCGAAGCAAAAAAGGACAGGAAACGTGCCGCAAATTGAGTCGATCAAGTCAAAGCCTTCTCTGGTGTTCCGCAAACCCGATGCCCAAGATGGCAGCGAGATCTGGAAGCTGATCCAGCGTTGCAAGCCGCTTGATGAAAACTCGATGTATTGCAACCTACTGCAATGCGACCATTTCCGCGACACCTGCGTGATGGTCGAGCGTGACGGTCAGTTGCTGGGCTGGATCTCGGGCTATATCGCGCCCTCTGATCCGCAAAGTTTCTTTGTCTGGCAGGTCGCTGTGGCCCCCGAGGCGCGCGGGCTTGGTCTTGGCAAGCGGATGCTGCGTCACCTGATTTCGCGCGATGAGACCGCCGATTGCACCCGGCTCAAGACCACGATCACGAAATCCAACGGCGCAAGCTGGGGGCTGTTTCGGTCCTTCGCGCGCTCGATCGGTGGCGAGCTGAGTGACGAAGCGCATTTCCATGAAGACGACCATTTCGACGGCCATGCCGCGACCGAGCACATGGTCACGATCACATTCCCGCAAGAGGCCCGCGCAGCCGCCTGATCCGGCCGCGACGCCCTTTCATCCCAAATAGACGGAGCCCCCCATGACCTCCCCCAATGACAAGACGATCTTCACCCAGCGCGAATCCAATGCCCGCTCGTATTGCCGTGGCTTTGATACGGTGTTCACCAGCGCTCAAGGCTCGGAGCTGTGCGACGCCGATGGAAACACCTATATCGACTTTCTCGCGGGCTGCTCCTCGCTCAATTACGGGCATAACGACCCGGATATGAAAGAGGCGCTGATCAACCATCTGCTAGAAAACAAGATGGGCCACGCGCTGGATCTGCACACCGACAGCAAGGCCGATTTCCTGACCGCGTTCACCGATCACATCCTTGCTCCGCGCGGGATGGATCACAAGGTGATGTTCGTCGGTCCGACCGGCGCGAATGCCGTCGAGGCGGCGATGAAAATCGCGCGCAAGGCCACAGGGCGCACCAATATCGTCGCCTTCACCAACGGCTTTCACGGTGTAACGATGGGCGCGCTGGCCGCGACTGGCAACGGTTATCACCGGGGCGGTGCGGGGATGGAGACGCAGGGCGTCACCCGTCTGCCCTATGACGATTACGCCGATGGCGTGGATTCGGTCGCGCTGCTGGATCAGATGCTGTCGGATGCCTCGGGTGGTGTGGATGCGCCTGCTGCGATCATGCTGGAAACCGTGCAAGGCGAGGGTGGTCTGAACGCCGCCAGCCCCGAATTTATCCAAGGCGTCGAAAAGGTTGCTCGTAAGCATGGCGCGCTGTTCATCATCGACGATATTCAGGCGGGCTGCGGGCGCACGGGCACGTTTTTCTCGTTCGAGGAGATGGGCGTGATGCCCGATCTGGTGACGCAGGCCAAGTCGATCTCGGGCTTTGGCCTGCCGATGGCGCTGCTGCTTATCCGTCCCGATTACGACGTGTTCGGCCCTGCTGAACATAACGGCACCTTCCGCGGCAACACCCATGCCTTCGTCACCGCGACCGTGGCGATCCAGAAATTCTGGGCCGATGATACGTTCCAGCGTGAACTGGCCGTGAAGGCGGACGTGCTGCGCGAAGGTCTGGCAGCCGTGGCCGATCTGGTGCCGGACGCATTCCTTAAGGGACGCGGGCTGATGCAGGGCGTTGATGTCGGCACTGGCGAACTGGCTTCGGAAATCTGCGGGCTGTGCTTTGAAAAAGGTCTCGTGATCGAGACCTCGGGCAATGAGGATCAGGTGGTCAAGGTGCTTGCGCCGCTGACCACGCCGATGGAAACTTTCCGCACGGGTCTGGCAATCCTGCGTGAGGCGACCAGCGAAGTGATGGCTTCGGGCACCAAAATCGCGGCAGAATAAGCGCCTCGACACCGAAATACACAGATACGGAGACACGATATGATCGTTCGCGACTTCAACGAACTCAAGACGACTGACCGCGCCGTGGCGGATGCCGATTGGACCAGCGTGCGCATGCTGCTGGCCGATGACAAGATGGGCTTTTCGTTCCACATCACCACGCTCAAGGCGGGGTCGGATCACACCTTCCACTACAAGCATCATTTCGAGAGCGTCTACTGCATCTCGGGCAATGGCCACATCACCGAGCTCGACAATGGCACCCGCCACGAAATCAAGCCCGGCGTGATGTATGCGCTCAACCTGCATGACCATCACCGCTTGGTGGCAGGGGACGAAGACCTTGTGATGGCGTGCTGTTTCAATCCGCCCGTGACGGGCACCGAGGTGCATCGCGAGGATGGATCTTACGCCCCGGCTGAAGATCTCGCACAGGCATGAGGGCTGATATGACCCAGCAAAAACACACTGTTGAGAAGGTCGGCGGTAGCTCAATGAGCCGCGTCGATGAGCTGCGCAAGACGCTGTTCATCGGCGGCCGCGAGGGCGCAGATCTGTATAATCGGATTTTCGTGGTTTCGGCCTTTGGTGGCATCACAAACCTTTTGCTGGAGCATAAGAAAACCGGTGAATCCGGGGTCTATGCGCAGTTTGCCAAGTCCGATAGCGATCACGGCTGGCACGAGGCGCTAACCCGCGTGTCGAGCGCGATGATCGCGGCGCATGAAGCTGTGCTGGATCATCCCGGCGACATCGCACAGGCCAGCGAGTTCGTGCGCGAACGCATCGAAGGGGCGCGCAACTGCCTGATCGATCTGCAACGGCTGTGTTCCTACGGGCATTTCCGGCTGTCCCAGCACATGCTGCACATCCGCGAATTGCTGTCGGGCCTGGGCGAGGCGCACTCGGCCTATGTCACCACGCTGTTGCTGCAACGCGCGGGCGTGAATGCGCGGCTGGTGGATCTGTCGGGATGGCGCGATGAACATGATCACGATCTGGACTCGCGCATCCTGAACGCGCTGAAAGATGTCGATCCCAGAACCGAAATGCCCATTGTGACGGGCTATGCGCAATGCTCCGAGGGGCTGATGCGCGAGTTTGATCGCGGCTATTCCGAGGTGACGTTCTCGCGTCTCGCGGCACTGACCGGCGCGCGCGAAGCGATCATTCACAAGGAATTCCACCTGTCCTCGGCCGATCCGAATCTGGTCGGCGCGGACAGCGTGCGCAAGCTGGGTCATACGAATTACGACGTGGCCGATCAGCTGTCGAACATGGGGATGGAGGCGATCCATCCGAAAGCCGCCAAGACCCTGCGTCAGGCCGATGTGCCCTTGCGCGTGACCAATGCGTTTGAGCCGGGCGATCCGGGCACGTTGATTGACGACAAACCCGCCGACACGCCCGCCGTGGAAATCGTGACGGGGCTTGAGATCATCTCTCTTGAGGTGTTCGAACAGGATATGGTTGGCGTCAAAGGCTATGACGCGGCGATCCTTGAATCGCTGACGCGCCATGACGTGCGCATCGTGTCCAAGGCGTCGAATGCCAACACGATCACGCATTACGTCGATGCGCCGATCAACGTGCTGCAACGCGTCGAAAAAGACCTGAGCAAGCGCTATCCTTCGGCGCAGGTTTCGGCGCGGATGCTGGCGATGGCTTCGGTGATCGGGCGCGATCTGCGGGGTCTTTCGACGCTGACGCGGGGCTTGCAGGCGCTTGCCGATGCCGGGCTTGAAAGCGTGGGGGCGACGCAGGGGCCGCGCAATGTCGATGTGCAATTCGTGCTGGAGCGCGATGATCTGCAACCCGCGATCAAGGCGCTGCATGAGGTGTTTATCCCCGCCGAGGTCGGCCTTAAGCAGGCGGCCTGATCGAGGCCGCCTTAAGCGGGGTGGTGCGCCGCGCGTGTAGGTAGGCGATACCCAAGAACGCCAGTCCCGCGATGGCCAGCGCCGAGCCGACATAGCCCGTCGCCTGCCAGCCATAGCCCGCGCTCAGCGCCAGTCCCGCCAGAAACGGCCCCAGCGCATTGGCAAAATTAAACGCCGCGTGGTTGAGCGCGGCGGCCAGTGTCTGGGCATCGCCCGCGACCTCCATCAGGCGCACCTGCATCGGAATAACCATACCTGCGGTCATTCCCAACGCCACCATGGCCAGCGCCATCGCCCGCCAGTCGCCGATGGTCAGCGTATAGAGCAGCGGCACGATGATCATTCCGCAGAGCAGGATCAGCCCGGCGCCAAACCGCGACCAGTCCGACAGCTTTCCCGCGATCATATTGCCCACCGTCCCGCCAACCCCGAACGCCGAAAGCGCAAGCGGAATCGTCCAGTCCGGCCCCGCATGGGTCGCGATCATCGCCGCTGATAAATAGGAATAGACCGCAAACACCCCGCCAAAGCCGATCGCGCCCACTGCCAGCGTCAACCAGACCGAGCGATTGGTCAGCGCACCCAGTTCTCGCAAGGGGCTGGCATTGGGATCGGGCGCAACACTTGGCGCGGTGCGTGCGATCAGCATCGCCGACCCGCCGCAGATCACCGCGACAATCGCAAAGCCCCAGCGCCATCCGAAATATTGCCCGATGGCCCCGGCCAGTGGGACGCCGATAATATTGGCGACCGTCAGCCCGGTGATCACCCAGGCAATCCCCTGCGCGCGCTTGCCTTCGGGCATCAGATCGGCAGCAAACAGCATCGCCATGCCGAAATAAGCGCCATGCGGCAGTCCCGAGAAAAACCGCGCAATAACGAAGCTGGTGAAACTGGGCGCGGCCCCGGCTGCCAGATTGGCCAGCGCGTAAAACGCCATCAACGCGATCAGAAAGCCTTTGCGCGGCAGCTTGGCCCCCAACACTGCCAAGATCGGGGCGCCAATAACCACCCCCAGCGCATAAGACGAAATCGCGTGCCCGGCGCGTGCCTCGCTGATGCCGAAATCGGCGGCATAAAACGGCAACAACCCCATCGAGGCGAACTCGATCACGCCGATACCAAAGGTGCCAAGGGCCAGTGAAAAAATCACGGCGCGTGCGTCGCGGGGACTAAGCGTCATCGGGAAGGGCTCCACAGTCTGGAGGGAAAGACCCGCCCCAAGTAGAGCGCGCCCGGATGGCGACAAGCGCCCTTACGCAGATCAGTCGCCGAGTTTCGCGTGAACCTCGTCGAGATCGATCTCACCGATTGGCATTTTGTTGTCGGGATCGTCGAAATCATACTGGAAAAGCTGGAAATCCTTCTTGTAGATTTCCCAGACCAGATGACGCGAGAGATCGTCAAAATACTCACTAATCTTGTGGGCGCGCTTGGGGCCATGCCCCTCGGATTCGTTGAAGCGCGGCACTTTTTTCAGGTCGATTTTGACCGGCGTTTCGATGTCATCCAGCACGCTTTGCATGCCCTCGTCGAATTTCTCGGTAAAGAAGATGTTGTTGTAGCGCCCGCCATTGACGATGAATGTCGAGACATGGCCCGACATGGCCGACCAGTGAATGTCAGGCTCCATCGGGCGGCGCCAGCGAATGGTGTCGCGCGCAAACAGCAAGAAGCGGCGGAACGAGGCGATCTGGTCGAAATCAAACTCATCCTCGGGTGAGCCAACCTCAATCCCGTAATTTTGCACCAGCTTGGGCACCAGATTGCCGCGATAGCGTTTGCCGTTGCGCTGAATGCCCGCGATCTTGTCGAAGAAGGACGACAGGATGCGCCCATAGGGGTTACGCACACAGGTAAACGCATAGCTTTTATGGGATTTCACATTCGCCGTGATCAGCTTTTGGCTGTTGTCTTGCGCCCACTTATGCAGGCCGTCAGTCGAGTCGTGGATATCGCCGTCAAAGAAGCGCCCGTGATCGCTGTAGAACATGATCTGACCAATGGAGGAGCAAGCGCATTTGGGCACCACGCGGTACACCATGCTTTCGCTTTCTGTCATCCAGGTTCCCGGAAACCCCATAAACAATCCTCCGCATGCGTCCATCATGGTCATCTTAGCCAAGACGCAATAAATATGCCTTAAAGATCAAAGAAGCACTGTCTTTTCAACGTCAATTGACGCTAACAAGGCAGATAATTAGCGCAATAAACACGGCATCGTTTCCCGCATGGCCCGAATCGCCTTCATCTTGCTAACGCATAAAGACCCCGAAGGCCTTATCGCGCAAGCCGAGCGGTTGACGGCGGCGGGCGATTTCGTGTCGATCCACTTCGATGCCAGCGCGGCTCCGGCTGATTTTCGCAAGCTGCACGCGGCGCTTGATCCCAATCCTAACGTCACATTCGCGCGCAAACGGTTGAAATGCGGGTGGGGCGAGTGGAGCCTTGTGGCCGCCACGCTAGAGGCGGTGAAAGCCGCGGTCGAGGACTTCCCGCGCGCCACCCATTTCTACATGCTTTCAGGCGATTGCATGCAGATCAAGACGGCGAAATATGCCCATGATTTTCTCGACGCCGAAGAGGCGGATTACATCGAGAGTTTCGATTTCTTCACCTCGGGCTGGATCAAGACCGGGATGAAGGAAGACCGGCTGATCTATCGTCACTACTTTAACGAGCGCACACAACCCAAGCGATTCTACGCCAGCTACAATTTGCAAAAACGCTTTGGCCTGGCACGTGAGGTGCCCGCCGATATCCAGATGATGATCGGCTCGCAATGGTGGTGCCTGCGGCGTCGCACGATCGAATGGGTGCTCGATTTTACGCGCACCCGCCCCGATGTGATGAAGTTCTTCCGCACGAGCTGGATTCCTGATGAGACGTTTTTCCAGACCATCGTGCGCCATGTGGTCCCTGAATCCGAAATTCGCACCCGCACGCTGACGTTTTTGATGTTCACCGATTACGGGATGCCGGCGCATTTCTACAATGATCACTACGACTTGCTGCTGTCGCAGGACTATCTGTTCGCGCGCAAAATCAGCGCCGAGGCCAGTGATCTCAAGGCGCGGCTCGGGGCGCTTTGGACGCAGGACGATACCGGATTCGCAATCTCGAACGAAGGGCGCGCGTTGCATGCGTTCTTGACCGGGCGCGGGCGTGAAGGGCGCCGGTTTGCCCCGCGTTTCTGGGAAACGGAATCGACGCTGGGGCGTGAACGCACCTTGATCATTGTGACGTGCAAAAAATGGCATGTTGCCAAGCGCTTGGTGGCCGAGCTGCGCAAACGCCACGAGGTCACGGCGATGGAATATATCTTTGACGAGATGGGCGAATTGCCCGACCTCGGGGGTATCGAAAAGACCAAGGAAAAGCGCAATCGCCATCGTCGCGCGCTGATGCGGATGCTGTTTGAACATGCGAGAACGGACCGGATGCTGATCTGCCTTGATCCGGCGGCGTTCGACGTGATCCGCGATTTTGCCGCTGATAAATGCGAGACGCGGCTGCTGGAAATCGAATGCGCGTTCAGCGATGATTATCTTGCAGGACATGCCCGCCGCGTCGGGCTGGCCGGACAGACAACACCGCCTCAGGTGCTGGAGCAGGTGTTGCCCACAATCCGCGCCGATATGGCCTTTGAAAGCGAACGTCTGCGCGACGCTGAGTTTGAGCATTTCGCCCTGATGCGCGAGGATGGCTCGCTTGAAGATAACACTCGCGCGCTGGTTCAGACGCTCGACATCTCATTCGAGCTGGCGCAAGAGTTGGCACAAATCGAATACCTGTTCAAAGACTGAGGAGCGGCGCGATGGCTTACGCCTATGACGATCAGAATATTTTCGCCAAGATTTTGCGTGGCGAGATCCCGAACAATACCGTGCTTGAAACCGAGCACACGTTGGCCTTTCGCGACATCTCGCCCAAGGCCCCCGAGCATGTGCTGGTGATCCCGAAAGGGCCGTATGTGACCTTCGATCACTTCTGCAATGCGGCTTCGGACGCCGAGATCCTCGATTTCACCCGCACCGCCGGGCAGATCTGCAAGATGATCGGTGCCGAGCCGGGGGAGGGGGGCGCAGGGTTTCGCGCGATCACCAATGCGGGCGAGGATGGCGTGCAGGAAGTGCCCCATTATCATCTGCACATTCTGGCCGGTCGTCCGTTGGGTCCGATGCTGCTGATGCGCTGATCACCAGCGTTTCAAGGCGTCTTCATCTTCGTCTTTTGCCACGACCCAAGACGTGCCATCGCGCCCGTGCTCTTTCTTCCAGAACGGAGCGCGGGATTTGAGGTAATCCATCAGGAACTCGGCGGCCTCGAACGCGGCAGCCCGGTGGCGTGCGGCGGTGGCGACCATCATGATCTGCTCGCCAATGCCCAGCCGCCCGTGGCGGTGGATCACGATCACATCCGCCAAATCCCAGCGTGTCACGGCCTGATCGACAATCTGGGCAATCGCGCGCTGCGTCATGCCGGGGTAGTGTTCCAGCTCCAGCGCCTCCATGGCGCCGCTGTCATCACGCACCACGCCGGTAAAGCTGACCACCGCGCCGACATCGGACCGGCCAGCGCCAAAGCCTGCCAGTTCAGCGCCCAGATCAAAGGGCTCGGGCTGGACCGAGACTTTCATCTTAGCCTCCCGTCATCGGCGGGAAAAAGGCAACCTCGCGCACGTCGGCAAGCGGGCTGTCAAAGGTCGCGAGCTCCTGATCCAGTGCCACACGCAGGGCGGTGAGATCGGCAAAGGCCGCCTCATATCGTGGCTCGCGCGCGCGCAGTTCTGCCACCAGATCATTCACCGTGGCCGCCTGCGTCTCGATCTGCTCGCGCGGCAGGCCGATGCGTTCGCGCACCCACGCAAAATAAAGCACGTCAACCATCATCCGGATCCTTCAGATAGGGCAGCGCCTTGCGGAAATAATCCCAGCCGGTGATCGCCGTCAAAATCGCTGCGATCCAGATCAGCACTAGCCCGATATGGGTTGCGATATCGGCCAGACTGGCCCCCATCGGAATGTCGCCCTCGCCTGCGCGCGGCGCGCGGCCCTGTTCGAGATAGGCCAATCCGGTGCCAAGAAACAGCACCGCAATAGCCACCATCTGCGCCGTGGTTTTCCACTTGGCCAGCTTGGTGACGCGCAAACGCCCCGCATCCGCGCCCAGAAACTCGCGCAGGCCAGACACGAATACCTCACGAAACAAGATCACCGTCGCAGGCAGGATCAGCCACGGGTTCATCCCCGAATAACCCGTCAGAACGACCAGCGCGATCACCACCATCACCTTATCGGCAATCGGGTCGAGCATCGCGCCAAACTTGCTTTCCTGCTTCCACAACCGCGCCAGATAGCCGTCAAACCAATCGGTGACCGCGGCCCCGACAAACAGCGCCAGCGCAAACCAGTCCGCCCAAGGGCGATGGAAATACAAAAACATCAGCGCCACGCCGGGGGCAGCCAGAAGTCTGAGCACAGTCAGGATATTGGGGATGTTCCATTTCATATCGGGCAACCTAGCGGGGCGGTGGGCAAAGCGAAAGAGGGCGCGTCACCGCGTCTCAGGCACGGGGTCTGCGTAATCATGGATATTGCCCAGACGGTCGGTGATACGCCAGTGGCCCGGCGTCGGGCTGGGCGCAACGTGATCGGCATTGATCGCCACTTTGCCATGCCCGCCGGGGATGTCGAGAACGTATGTCGGCACCATCGTCCCCGAGACGCGGCGGCGCAGCTCGGCCATCAACGCGCGGCCCTTGGCAATCGTGGTGCGAAAATGCGAGGTGCCCCGCGCCAGATCGCAATGATGCAGGTAATAAGGTTTGACGCGCAGGGATGTCAGCGCGCGCATCAGCCCCTCAAGGCTGTCGGCATCGTCATTGATCCCAGCAAGCAACACGGTTTGCGAGAGCATCGGAATACCGTGATCCACTAGCCGCGCAATCGCGGGCCGGGCATTGGGCGTCAGTTCTTGCGCGTGGTTGGTATGCAGCACGACCCAAACAGCCGGACGCGCGGCGCGCAGGGCCTGGCACAGATCGGGCGTGATGCGTTCGGGCGCGACAACCGGCACGCGGGTGTGCAGACGGATCTGATCGACATGCGCAATCGCGCCAAGCCGGGTCAGCACCTCGGTCAGGCGCCGCTGCGACAGCGTCAGCGGATCGCCACCCGTCAGGATCACCTCGCGCACCGCCGGAGTTGCCGCGATATAGTCCAGCGCGGCATCTAGCTGATCTTGTGGCAACGGTCCGGTCTCGCCCACCGTTTCGCGGCGAAAACAAAACCGACAATAGACATCGCAGGTCTTGGTGATGTGCAAGATCACCCGGTCGGGGTAGCGATGCGTCAGCCCCGCCACCGGGGAATGCGCGTCATCGCCAATCGGATCGACCAGTTCCTCGGGGCGGGTCACCAATTCGGCCACGCTGGGCACGAATTGCGCGGCCACCGGATCGGTAGGGGTTGCGATGGCCGTGCGCATCTCGGGCGTGAGGCGAATGCGGAACTCTGCGGCCACGGCTTGCAGATCGGTGCGTGCTTCGGGCGCGGTCAGCCCCGCCGCCTCAAGATCATCAACGCGCGAAAGGGCGCGCGGGCGCGGGCTGTGATCATTCATCGCCTAGCCCTTTTCGTTGAAGAAGTTATGGATCGTCTCGGCCATCGCCTCCGATATCCCCTCGACCTCCATCAGGTCAATCGGGGCGGCGCGGCTAACCGCCTTGGCCGATCCGAAATGCTGCAACAGCGCACGTTTGCGCGCAGCCCCGATGCCGGGGATTTCATCGAGCGGGTTCGCCATCACCGCCTTGGCGCGTTTGGCGCGATGCGTGCCAATCGCCCAGCGGTGGGCCTCGTCGCGCAGGCGCTGGATGTAATACAAAACCGGGCTTTGACGCGGCAAAGCAAAGGGGCGCTGACCGATGCGGTGGAATTCTTCCTTGCCGTGATCGCGGTCGATCCCCTTGGCAACACCCACCATCGCAATGTCGGTCACGCCCATTTCGACCATGATCTCATGCACCGCCGAGACCTGCCCCGCGCCGCCATCAATCAGCAACAGATCGGGCCAGGCATCGGATTTGCGTTCGGGGTCTTCCTTCAAAAGGCGCGTGAAGCGGCGGGTCAGAACCTCTTTCATCATGCCGAAATCATCGCCCGGCGTCAGATCGGTGCCCTTGATGTTGAACTTGCGATACTGGCTTTTGATGAAACCGTCCGGCCCTGCCACGATCATACCGCCTACGGCATGCGCGCCCTGAATATGCGAGTTGTCATAGACCTCGATGCGCGCGGGCGGGGAGGACAGGCCGAACGCCTCGGCCACACCTGTCAGCAGTTTTGCCTGCGCGGCACTTTCCGACATCTTCCGGCCCAGACTTTCGCGGGCATTGCGCGCGGCGTTTTCCACCAGCTCGGCCTTTTCGCCCCGCTGCGGCACGGCGATCTCGACGCGGCGCTCGGCGCGTTCGGACAGAAAATCGGCCAGCAACGCTTCATCCTCGACCGGATGAGACAGCAGCAACAGGCGCGGCGGCGGGCGGTGGGTGTAAAACTGTGCGATAAAGGCTTGCAGGATCTCGGGGGCCTCGGCGCCCGAGCCTGTGCGCGGGTAGAAATCGTGATTGCCCCAGCTTTGGTTGCCGCGGATGAAAAACACCTGCACGCAGGCCTGTCCGCCCTCACTATGCAGCGCGATCACATCGGCCTCGGGCACGGTGCGCGGGTTGATCCCCTGACTTTGCTGCACATTGGTCAGCGCCTTGATCCGGTCGCGCAAAGCGGCGGCGCGCTCGAACTCCATCTCCTCGGAAGCAGCCTGCATCTGCTCGGCCAACTCGCGCTGGATCGTGGTCGATTTCCCCTCAAGGAACCGCTTGGCGTCATCGACCAGCGCGCCATACGCGGCCTCGGAAATCTTGCCCACGCACGGCCCCGAACAGCGCTTGATCTGATATTGCAGGCAAGGCCGGGTGCGGCTTTCAAACATCGAATCTGAACAGTTGCGCAGCAAAAACACCCGCTCCAGATGGTTGAGCGTGCGATTGACCGCGCCAGCACTTGCGAAGGGGCCGAAATAATGACCCTTCTCCTTGCGCGCGCCGCGATGCTTTTTGATCATCGGATAGGGGTGATCGGTCGCGATCAGAATATTGGGAAAGCTCTTGTCATCACGCGCCAGCACGTTGTAGCGCGGCTTGAGCTGTTTGATGAGGTTCTGTTCCAGCAGCAGCGCCTCGGTCTCGGTGCGCGTCGTGAGAAACATCATCGAGGCGGTTTCGCGGATCATCCGCGCGATCCGCGCGCTATGCCCAGAGGGGCGCGCATAGTTCGACACCCGCGCCTTGAGATTGCGCGCTTTGCCGACATAGAGGATCTCGCCCTTGGCATTCAGCATCCGGTAAACGCCGGGCGAACCATCGAGCCGACGCAGATAATCCGCGATCAGCGCATGCCCCGTCATCCCATGCGCGGGGCGTGTCGCGGCGGGGGGCTGGGCATTCTCTGGGGTGTCGTCAGTCTCGGTCATATCTCGGTTTTGATTCTCTGCTTTGGCTGCAACCTTACGTGAATGTGATCAAGGATAAACATGTCCACCATTTCTGTGGATAACACTGTTGGCAAATTCCTTTGAGCGGGGATTCTGCCTTGGAGTCTTGGCAGAAAACTGATTTGCACAATAAAGAGGCACATAGTTAGAGGATTGAAAACAAAAGGAAACTTTTTGAACATCCTGCAAGGTGTTGAAAAAATTAGGACTTTTGTAACGGATTCGTAACGAGACTGAGAGCGGTGCACAACTTGACGTTGCGTCGCCCCAACTCATTCTATTCCGGGCCGAGAACATCGGGCGTTTTCCACCCCAGATGTTGCCCGCCATCGACACAAAGAAGCTGCCCTGTGACGGCGGGTGCATCCATGAAATAGCCCAAAGCGGCGCAGATATCATCGGGGTTTGCGCCGCGCTCCAGGATCGTGGCGGCACGCTGTTTTCTGAAATGCTCGGTCGATTGGCGCGCGCCTTGCAGGGTCGGGCCGGGGCCAATCGCATTGACGCGGATATCGGGGGCCAGCGCCTGCGCGCCCGTTTGGGTCAGCGTCCACAGCCCCATCTTGGCCAGCGTGTAGGTCATGAATTCGGGCGTCAGTTTGCGCACCCGTTGATCGAGCATATTCAGCACCATGGCGCGCGCGCTCGGTTCACCCTCGACTGTTTCAGCCCGCGGGGCTTGGGCTGCGAAATGCTGCATCAGAACAAAAGGCGCGCGCAGATTGGAGTCAAAGTGACGGTCCCAGCTTTCGCGACTTGCCGATTTCAACGTGTCATATTCAAAGATCGAGGCGTTGTTGATCAGCACATCAAGCGGCCCGTCCAGCGCCTGCGCCGCGCGTGCGACCAGATCGGCGGTTGCGCCCTCATCCAGCAAATCGGCCTGCAGTATTGCGGCGCGCACGCCCTTGGCGCGGGCCTCATCCGCCGTGGCCTCGGCCTCGGTATCCGAGCCGTGATAATGGATCGCCACGTCAACGCCGCGTGCCGCCAGGTACAGCGCCATCGCACGACCCAGCCGCTTGGCCCCGCCTGTTACCAAAGCCCGCTTCATACCCGCCCCCCAATCAAGAGTGCTACGACATAGACCAGATAGATCAGCGTGAATGCCACGCCCACCCAACGTCCAATCGCGCGTTTGCGAAAGATAAACGGGATCAGCAAAAGTGACGCGCCCAGCATCACCCAAAAGTCGAAATGCAGCATCTGCGCGGGCACCGGGATTGCGCCAAACATCCCCGCCACCCCGATAATGCAGAGCAGGTTAAAAATGTTGGACCCAACGACATTGCCCAGCGCCACATCAGAGCGCCCCTTGGTGGCGGCTGTGATTGAGGTCGCCAGCTCGGGCAAAGATGTGCCCAACGCCACCAGCGTCAGACCGATCACCGCATCCGAAACGCCCATTGCCGAGGCGATATCGCTTGCGCCATCCACCAGCAAATCCGCGCCGATCGGCAGTCCGACAAGCCCGGCCAGCAGCAACAATGCAATCCGCCAGCCCGGCGTGTGTGGGTCAACCGAGGTGATCTCGTCATCGGGGGTGCGATTGGCGCGATGGGCCAAGGCCTCGCAGATCTGGCGAAACAGGATCAGCCCCAGGCCCGCCAGCAGCACCAGCGCCTGCGGCCAGCGGATCGGGCCAAGATAGGCCACGATCATGAACAACACCGTCGCCCCGATCATCAGGATAAAGCTTTCGCGCATGTCCTGTTCATCGGTGCGAATGGCCGAGATGATCGCGGGCAAGCCCAGCACCAGCAGGATATTGGCGATATTCGAGCCGACCACATTGCCCAGCGCCAGCGTTGGCGCGTGATCAAGCACCGCCGCGACCGACACCATCAACTCGGGCGCAGACGTGCCAAAGGCCACAACGGTCAGACCCACGATCAGCGCCGGAATACCAAAGCGCAGCGACAAGGCCACCGCGCCTTTGACCAGCAAATCGCCAGCAACGACGAGCAGGACGAGCCCGACCGCGATATAGCCAAAATCCCAGATCATCCGCGCCGTCCTTTTTTGCACGGGCAGGGCGCGCGGCCAATTTTCGGGCGACCGCAGTCAGGGCAGCGCCCCGACAGTTTTCGCGCGGTTTTGGAGCCGGGAATGCGCAGCTTGCCAAACATTGCCAGCACCGCCATCACGACGAGAAACAGGGTCATGCCCTTGATTAACATGCGATTACAGCCCGTAGCGCGCCCACAACGCGCGCTCCTCAGCCGTGTCGATCAGCGCGCCGGACGCACCCATCCCGATCTCAGCCCCAAGCTGCGCGCCAAAGCGGCGAAAGATCGAGCGTTTGGGCGCGTAATCGAGCAGGCGAATTTTGTCGCCATACAGTTCCTCGAGCTTGGGCACCGCATGCGCAATCCCGTCGATCAGCCCGGTTTCCTCGGCCAAGGCTTGCCGCCCGGTCCATATATCGCCGGTGAACAGGTCGCGATCACTTGCCAACTTCGCCCCGCGCCGCGTGCGCACATATTCGGTGAAACTGACATGCATATCTTCAAGCAGCCGTTTCAGACGCGCGACATCTTCTTCTTTTTCGGGGCGGAACGGGTCCATGAAACTTTTCGAGCCACCCGCCGTATGCACGCGCCGCTCGATCCCGTATTTGCCGATGAACTGATCCAGTCCGAACCCGGCTGAAATCACCCCGATAGACCCGACAACCGAGGTCGGATCGGCCCAGATATGATCGGCCGCGCAGGCCAGCCAATAGCCACCTGAGGCGGCCACATCCTCGACAAAGGCATGCACGGGGATGTTCTTTTCCTCGGCCAGCCGACGAATGCGGCTTGCGATCAGCGCCGATTGCACCGGCGAGCCGCCGGGCGAATTGATCAGCAGCGCCACCGCAGCGGGTTTGCCGCGCGCGAAAGCCCGCTCGATCAGCGGGGCCATCGCGGCATCGGACAGGCCGGGCGCGCCGGGCCGTGACATTCCAATCGCGCCTTGCAGCCGCAGCAAGGCGACGAAGGGCGGTTTCTTGACGAAGGGGAGGCGTTGGATCAATTTCATGTCTAGGGATGTAGAGGCTCCCCCCCGCCCGTGCAAGCGCAGGCGCGGCAAATGACGCATCCGGACCGCGCCTGTTCGCGATTGTCAGATCCGTGACTTGTCAGGTGGGGCAAGCTCGCTGCACTATGGGCGTGGGAGGACGTTATGAACACGAATGACAGGCTGGCCGAAATCCTTGCGGTGCATCGCGGGCGCGAGGGGGCTTTGCTGCCCATTTTGCATGACGTGCAGGCGGCGTTCGGCCATGTGCCCGAGGATGTCTATCAGCCGATCGCCGATGCGTTGCGCCTTGGTCGGGCTGAAGTCGCGGGGGTGGTCTCGTTTTACCATGACTTCCGCGCGCAACCCGCTGGGCGCCACGTGATCAAGCTCTGCCGTGCCGAGGCCTGCCAGTCGATGGGCGGCAGCGATTTGATCGCGCGGCTCGAGGCGGCTTTGGGGATGAAACTTGGCGAAACCAAGGGCGATATCACGCTGGAGGCGGTCTATTGTCTGGGCCTGTGCGCCTGTGGTCCGGCTGCGCAAGTCGACGGGCAGTTGATCGGGCGCGCAAGTGCCGCGCGTCTTGAAGCGCTGGTCGCGGAGGTGACGGCATGAAGATCTGGGTTCCCGGCGATGCAGCAGCCAAAGCTTGCGGGGCCGATGAGGTGGCGGCGGCGATTGCCTCGGCAGCGGGGCTGCGCGGGCGCGAGGTTACGATCATTCGCAACGGCACGCGCGGCATGGTCTGGCTGGAGCCGCTGGTCGAGATTGAGGTGGACGGGGCGCGCCACGGCTTTGGTCCGATGACCCCCGAAGACGTGCCCGCCCTGTTCGAGGATGGCACCCATCCCAAGGCGCTTGGCCCGGTTGAGGAGATCCCGTTTTTTGCGCGCCAGTCGCGGCTGACCTTCGCCCGCTGCGGGCGCAGCGACCCGCTGTCTCTGGCCGACTACGAGGCGGCTGAGGGCTGGCAGGGGCTGCGGCGTGCGCTTGAGATCGGCGGGAGTGCCACGATCGAGGAAATCACCGCTTCGGGCCTGCGCGGTCGCGGCGGCGCGGGGTTCCCGACCGGGATCAAATGGAAAACCGTTGCTGACGCAGACGCCGCGCAGAAATACATCGTGTGCAATGCCGATGAGGGCGATAGCGGCTCGTTCGCGGATCGCATGTTGATGGAGGGCGACCCGTTCTGCCTGATCGAAGGCATGGCGATTGCCGCGCTGGCGGTGGGCGCGACCAAGGGCTTTGTCTATATCCGCTCGGAATATCCGGATGCGATCCGTGTGTTCGAGGGCGCGATTGCCAATGCCCGTGACGCGAACATCATCGGGCCTGCGCTGCTGGGGCAGGGACCGCGTTTTGACCTTGAGGTGCGCGTGGGTGCGGGGGCCTATATTTGCGGCGAGGAAACGTCGCTGCTGAACTCGCTTGAAGGCAAGCGCGGCATGGTGCGCGCCAAGCCGCCTTTGCCAGCGCTTGAAGGCGCATTTGGCAAACCCACCGTGATGAATAACGTGCTGTCGCTGGCCGCTGTGCCATGGATCATGGCGCATGGCGGGCCGGCTTATGCCGACTATGGCCTTGGGCGGTCACGCGGCACGATCCCGATCCAGATCGCGGGCAATGTCGCCCATGGCGGGCTGTTTGAAACCGGCTTCGGCCTGACCTTGGGCGAGTTGGTCAATGATATCGGCGGCGGCACGGCCTCGGGGCGGCCCTTTAAGGCGGTGCAGGTGGGCGGGCCTTTGGGCGCCTATCACAGCGACGAGGATTTCGATCTGCCCGTCTGCTACGAGGCCTTTGCCGAGCAGGGCGGCTTGGTTGGTCATGCTGGCTTCGTTGTGCATGACGAAAGCGCCGACATGCTGGCGCTCGCCCGTTACGCGATGGAATTCTGCGCGATTGAAAGCTGCGGGAAATGCACGCCCTGCCGGATCGGCGCCGTGCGGGGCATGGAAACGCTGGACCGGATCGCGGCGGGGGACGAGCAAGCAATCGCTTTGTTGCAGGATCTGTGCGAGATTATGGAAAAGGGATCGCTTTGCGCGATGGGGGGCTTTACGCCGTATCCCGTGCGCTCGGCGATCCGGTTGTTCCCTGATGAATTCACCCCGGTGCGGGAGGCTGCGGAATGAAGGACTTTATCATCCCATCCAAAGACAAGGGCACACCCGCGAAAACTGGTGCGCCCGTTTGCCTGACCATCGACGGCATGAATATCACCGTCCCCGAAGGCACCAGCGTGATGCGCGCCGCTGCCGAGGCCGGAATCAGCGTGCCCAAGCTGTGCGCCACCGACATGCTGGACGCCTACGGCTCGTGTCGGCTTTGCGTGGTCGAGATCGAGGGAATGCGCGGCACGCCGGCCTCCTGCACGACCCCGGTGCGCGAGGGTATGGTGGTCAAGACCCAGACCGATCAGCTTGGCCGTTTGCGCCGTGGCGTGATGGAGCTGTATATCTCGGATCATCCGCTCGATTGCCTGACCTGCGCGGCCAATGGCGATTGCGAATTGCAGGATATGGCGGGTGCGGTGGGGCTGCGCGATGTGCGCTATGCCAAGGGCGAAAACCATTTCGAAACCCGTGCCGCCGAGGTCGAGAACCCGCTTTATATCGCCAAGGACGTCTCTAATCCGTATTTTTCCTATGACCCGGCGAAATGCATCGTCTGCATGCGCTGCGTGCGGGCCTGCGAAGAGGTGCAAGGCACGTTCGCGCTGACTGTCGAGGGGCGCGGCTTTGATGCGCGTATCTCAACCGGCACGGATGATTTCCTGAACTCCGATTGCGTTAGTTGCGGCGCTTGCGTGCAGGCCTGCCCGACCGCCACCTTGCAGGAGAAAACCGTCGAGGACATCGGCATTCCCGAGCACGCGGTGGTGACGACCTGCGCCTATTGCGGCGTAGGGTGTAGCTTTGAGGCACAGATGCGCGGCGATCAATTGGTGCGCATGGTGCCGTGGAAAGAGGGCAAGGCGAACCGTGGCCACTCTTGCGTGAAGGGGCGCTTTGCCTGGGGCTATGCCAATCACGGCGACCGGATCTTGAATCCGATGATCCGCGACGCCATCACCGACCCTTGGCGCGAAGTGAGCTGGGACGAGGCGCTGGCGTTCGCCGCCAAAGGCATCCGCAAGGCGCAGGCCGATCACGGCAAGGATGCGGCTGGCGTCATTACCTCGTCGCGCTGCACCAATGAGGAAACCTTCCTCGTGCAAAAACTCGCGCGCGCGGTGATGAGCACGAACAACACCGACACCTGCGCGCGGGTCTGTCATTCGCCCACCGGCTACGGGCTGAAACAGACCTTTGGCACCTCGGCAGGCACGCAGGATTTCGATAGCGTCGAGCAGGTGGATTGCGCCGTGGTGATCGGCGCAAACCCGACCGATGGCCACCCGGTCTTTGCCTCGCGCCTGCGCAAGCGGATGCGTCAGGGGGCCTCGCTTATCGTCGTGGATCCGCGCCGGATCGACTTGCTGGAAACCGCGCACATGGGCGAGGGGCTGCATCTGCCGCTGCGTCCGGGCACGAATGTTGCGGTGCTGACCGCGCTGGCGCATGTGATCGTGACCGAAGGGCTGTTTGACGAAGGTTTTATCCGCAGCCGTTGCGATTGGGATGAATGGGCTGATTACGCCGAATTCGCCGCCGATCCCGCCCATTCCCCCGAGGCGGTGGCCGAATTGACCGGCGTGCCCGCTGAAACCCTGCGCCAAGCTGCGCGCACCTATGCCAGCGCGCCCAACGGGGCGATCTATTACGGGCTGGGTGTGACGGAACATTCCCAAGGCTCGACCACCGTGATCGCGATTGCCAACCTTGCGATGATGACGGGCAATATCGGGCGTCCCGGCGTGGGCGTGAACCCGTTGCGCGGCCAGAACAACGTGCAGGGCAGCTGCGATATGGGCAGCTTCCCGCATGAATTGCCGGGCTATCGCCATGTGTCCGATGACAGCGCGCGTGCGATGTTTGAGGCCGAGTGGAACACCACGCTTGATCCCGAACCGGGCTTGCGCATCCCCAATATGCTGGACGCGGCGGTGTCGGGCCAATTCAAGGCGCTCTACATTCAGGGCGAGGATATCTTGCAATCCGATCCCGATACGCGCCACGTCGCGGCCGGGCTGGCCGCGATGGATTGCGTGATCGTGCATGACCTGTTTCTCAACGAGACCGCGCGCTATGCGCATGTGTTTTTGCCGGGCTCGACCTTTCTGGAAAAGGACGGCACCTTCACCAATGCCGAGCGCCGGATCAACCCGGTGCGTCGCGTGATGGCCCCCAAGGCGGGTTTGGCCGATTGGGAGGCGACGCAGGCACTGGCAAATGCGCTGGGCGCAGATTGGAACTACACGCACCCGTCTGAAATCATGGCCGAAATCGCGCGCACCACACCCAGTTTTGCAGGCGTCACCTATGATTTGCTTGACGCACAAGGCTCGATCCAATGGCCTTGTAACGAGGCCCATCCGGAGGGCTCTCCGGTGATGCATATCGACGGGTTCGTGCGCGGCAAGGGGCACTTTATGCGCACCGCCTATGTTGCCACAGATGAACGCACCGGACCGCGCTTCCCGTTGCTGCTGACGACGGGGCGGATCTTGTCGCAGTATAACGTGGGTGCGCAGACCCGGCGTACGGAAAACTCGGTCTGGCATGGCGAGGATCTGCTGGAAATGCACCCTCATGATGCGGAAACGCGCGGTATTTCGGATGGGAATTGGGTGCGTCTGGCCTCGCGTGCAGGCGAGACGTCCTTGCGCGTGACGCTGACGGATCGGGTCTCGCCCGGTGTGGTCTACACGACCTTTCACCACCCCGATACGCAGGCCAATGTGGTGACCACCGACAATTCCGACTGGGCCACGAACTGCCCCGAATACAAGGTCACGGCGGTGCAGGTGGCGCTGTCAAACGGCCCGTCTGACTGGCAGGAGCTTTACGAGGCGCAAAGCGAATTGACGCGCCAGATCGAGCCCGCGCAATGAGCATAAGCGATTGGGCTTTGCCCGGTGGCGGGCGGGTGCAACTGGCGCAGGAAGTGCCGGTTGCGCTTGTTTATGACGGGGTCGCGCAGGCGGTGATGATGGCCTCGCCCGGCGATCTTGAGGATTTCGCCTTGGGCTTTGCGCTGAGCGAGGGGTTGATTGAAACGCCCGCCGAAATCACCCGCCATGAGATCGCCCATCAAGAAGCCGGGATCGAGTTGCGCAGCTGGCTTGCCGCCCCCGCCGGTGCGCGGTTTGCGCAGCGCAGGCGCGCCACGATTGGCCCGGTCGGCTGCGGGCTTTGCGGGATCGAGCAACTCGAGCAGGCACGGCGCAACCTGCCGCGTGTCGCTGCGCCGCAGTGGCAGATCACGCCGCAGCAAGCCGAGGCAGCGATTGATGCCCTGCGCCATCATCAACCGCTGCAAGACGAAACCCGCGCCGCCCATGCCAGCGCGTTCTGGCAGCCCGGTCGCGGAATCGTGGCGCTGCGCGAGGATGTAGGCCGCCATAATGCGCTGGACAAGTTGATCGGGTCGCTCGCACGTGCTGGCATCGCAGGCGCAAGTGGCGCGCTGGTGATGACCTCGCGGCTATCGGTCGATCTGGTGCAAAAGGCCGCGATCTACGGCATCCCGATGATCGCTGGTCCCTCTGCCCCCACCGCCCTTGCAGTAACCGAGGCCGAGGCCGCTGGCCTGACCCTGATCGCAAGGGCCGGGCGGACCCTTGCCATATTCACCCAACCGCAGGAGGCCATATCATGAGCCCCGAGAAACTCGGTCATATGGCCAATCAGATCGCGATGTTCTTTGAAAGCCAACCGGGCGATCAGGCGCGCGCCGTGGCCGATCATATCAATGCCAATTGGGCGCCAGCGATGCGCGCGCAATTTCTGGATGGCGCGCCAGAACAGGCGCTGCATCCACTGGTTACCGCAGCGCTGCCAGAGATCCGCCGCCCGGCCTGAGCGGCGCTGCCCCGCACCGACCTTGGTCAATGCGGGGACAGTGCCTGATTTCCGGCGTTAAACCGACAGGCAGATATACTTCATTTCAAGGTAATCCTCGATCCCGTGATGCGAACCTTCACGGCCAAGCCCCGATTGCTTGACCCCGCCAAAGGGCGCAACCTCGGTCGAGATGATGCCGGTATTCACGCCGACAATCCCGTATTCCAGCCCCTCCTGCACGCGTGTGATACGTCCCACATCACGGGCGTAGAAATAGCTCGCAAGACCGAAGATCGTGGCATTGGCCTTGTCGATCGCCTCTTGTTCGGTGTCGAATTTGAACAGCGGAGCGACGGGGCCAAACGTCTCTTCCGTCGAGACCTTCATATCCTGCGTCACGCCCGTCAGAACCGTTGGCTCAAAGAAGGTGCCGCCCTTGGAGTGGCGCGCACCGCCGGTGACGACCTGACCGCCGTGATCCACCACATCCTTGATGTGATCCTGCACCTTTTCGACCGCCTTTTCGTTGATCAGCGGCCCGGCATCGGTGCCATCCTCAAGCCCATCACCCACCTTCAGTGCATCGACCGCATCGGCAAGTTTTTGGGCAAACGCATCATACACCCCGGCCTGCACATAAATCCGGTTGGCGCAAACGCAGGTCTGGCCGTTATTGCGAAATTTCGAGGCCATCGCGCCCTGCACCGCCGCGTCCAGATCGGCATCATCGAACACGATAAACGGCGCATTGCCGCCCAGCTCCATCGAGCATTTCATCACCTGATCCGCCGCTTGGCGCAGCAAGATGCGCCCGACCTCGGTCGAGCCGGTGAAGGTCAGCTTGCGCACGGTCGGGTTCTCGCAGAACTCTTTGCCGATGTCAGACGCTTTGCCTGAGGTCACGACCGACAATATCCCCTTGGGCAGGCCCGCGCGTTCCCCCAGCACCGCCATCGCCAGCGCCGAAAGCGGCGTTTCCGAGGCCGGACGGCACACAAACCCGCAGCCCACCGCCAGAGCAGGCCCCGCCTTGCGCGCGATCATCGCATTGGGGAAATTCCACGGCGTGATCGAGCCGACAACGCCAATCGGCTGCTTGATGACGGTGATGCGCTTGTCGGGCATATGGCCGGGAATGGTTTCGCCGTAAACGCGCTTGGCCTCTTCGCCAAACCATTCGATGAACCCCGCGCCATAGGCGACCTCGCCCTTGGCCTCGACCAGCGGTTTGCCCATTTCCGCGGTCAGGATCGCCCCCAGATCGTCCTGATTTTCCATCATCAGATCGAACCATTTGCGCAGCACCTGCGCGCGCTCTTTGCCGGTGCGCGCTGCCCACGCTTTCATCGCGATCCGCGCCGCTTCAATGGCGCGCGCGGTCTCGGCGCGCCCCAGATCGGGCACGGTGCAGATCACATCACCGCGTGCTGGGTTGGTCACGTCAAAAGTCGTGCCGTCATCAGCATCGACCCACTCGCCCGCCACGAAGGCCTTGCTCACCAGCAACGAGGGATCTTTGAGGATCGATTTCAGGTCAGTTTTGTCGTCAAGCATAGTGTCCTCCGCAATTTCGGTGCTTGTTTGCAGGCTCAATGAGCAGCCCGCGTTTGTGTTCCGTAAACATCCTGCCAGCACGGCTGCAGATCGCCCGGCATCGCCTTGGCCTCATAGATGGCGCGCGCGATCGCGCGGGCAAGCACGCAAGCGGCGGCATGGCCAAGCTGGAAGATGTCGCGCAGCGGATCGGTCAACTCTTTGGCACCGGTCGCTGCGCCAAACACCAGATCGCCATCCAGCAAACTGTGCGAGGGATGGATCGCGCGCGCCATCCCGTCATGCGCTGCCGTGGCCATCCGCGTCAGCTGCGCCTGATCCAGCGCCGCGTCGGTTGCGATGATGGCAATCGTCGTGGCCTCGCCCGCGCGTTTGGCGGGTTCGGGTTCGAAATGCGGATCGTAGGCGCGCGCCGCACCCAGCCCGCCAAACTCTGCATCCATCTCCCAAGGGGCGGCCCAGAACTGCGCGCCTTCACCCACATTCACCGATCCCAACGCATTCACCGCCACCAGCGCGCCGACCGTCAAGCCGCTGTACAGCACCGCCGAGGCCGATCCCAGCCCGCCCTTCAGCGTGCCCGTCATCGCGCCAAACCCTGCGCCCGCCGTGCCAATCGCAAACCTGTCGCTTGCCCCGTTCAACGCCTCCAGCCCCAGCGCCGGATAGGGGTTCGCCTGCCACGCCTTATTCCCGCCGTTGAGCAAATCGAACAAGATTGCGCCGGGCACAATCGGCACGCTTTGATCACCCACCGCGAACCCGCGCCCCTGCGCACGTAGCCCCGCCATCACCCCGTCACAGGCCGCCAGCCCAAAGGCCGAGCCGCCCGAAAGAACCAGCGCATCGACCTGTTGCACCAGCCGGTCGGGTGCCAGCAAATCGCTTTCGCGCGTGCCCGGCGCGCCGCCCATCACATGCAGCCCCGCCGTAAAGGGGCGCGCTCCCGTCAGCACGCTCACCCCCGAGCGCAAGCCTGCGTCATGGGCATTGCCCACAAGCAGACCCTCCACATCGGTAATCAGATTTCTTGGCCCTTGTTTCATCTAGCTCAAAATACTCCGGGGGTGCGGGGGCTGGCCCCCGCGCAGGTGTCAGATGCAGCGCCCGCCATCCACTTCCATTGCGACGCCGGTGATCATGCTGGCCTCGTCCGAGCACAGAAACAAGGCCGCATTCGCCATATCTTCGGGCGTCGAAAATCGCCCCAGCGGGATTGTCGCGAGAAACTTCGCGCGAATTTCAGGCGTATCCTGCCCCATAAAGCTTTTCAGCAAGGGCGTCTCGCCTGCCACCGGGTTGATCGCGTTCACCCGGATGCCCATCGGGGCCAGTTCCACCGCCATCGCGCGGGTCGCGGTGATCATCCAGCCCTTCGAGGCATTATACCAGCTCAGGTTGGGGCGCGGGCTGACCCCGGCGGTCGAGGCGACGTTGAGGATTGCGCCAGTTCCTGCCGATTTCATCAGCGGCACGATATGACGCGCGCCAAGGTAAACCGATTTCGCGTTCACCGCGAGCACGCGGTCAAACTCTTCCTCGGTGACCTCGTCCATCGGCTTGGGCAGATGGGTGGTGCCAGCGTTGTTCACAAGAATGTCGATGCGCCCCCAAGCGACCTGCGCCGCCTGCACCATCGCCTTGACTGAGGCATCGCGGCTGACATCGACCTCACAGGCGATCCCGCCGATTTCATCCGCGACCGATTGCGCCGCCGCGCCGTTCAGATCAGCGACCATCACCTGCGCGCCCTCAAGCGCGAAACGGCGTGCGATGCCTGCGCCAAAGCCTGACGCCGCGCCGGTTATGATCGCGGTTTTCCCCTCAAGTCTCATCCCGTCTCCCCCCCCACTTCGTCTGCCCGATCAAATCCCTATCCGTGCCACGCCGCAACCGTCTTGAGCGCGGAAAATCCGTAAAGCGCCTCAAAGCCCTTTTCGCGCCCATGACCCGACTTGCCGACGCCGCCAAAGGGCAGCTCGACCCCGCCACCTGCGCCGTAATTGTTCAGAAACACCTGCCCGACGCGCAACCGTTTCGCCAGCCGCATCGTGCGCCCGCCATTCTCCGACCAGACCGAGGCGACAAGCCCGTATTCGGTGCCGTTGGCAATCGCGATGGCCTCTTCCTCATCCTCGAACGGGATCACGATCTGCGCGGGGCCAAAGATCTCCTCTTGCGCCAAGCGATGCGCGCCAAAGCCGCCGCCGATCAGCGTGGGCGCGACGTAATGCCCGCCCTCAGGCGCATCGGGCGCGATCTGGCCGCGCGCGGCAATCGGCAGATCAGAAGCGAGGCGCAGATAGCCCGCGACGATCTCTTTCTGGCGCGCGGAAATCAGCGGCCCGAGGTCGCGGTCCGCCATCGCAGGACCAGCCACCAGATCGCGATAGCGCGCGGCCATTTGCTCAAGAACATCATCGTAAATCGCGCGCTGCACCAGAATGCGGGAACTGGCTGAACAGGTCTGACCGGCGTTCTGAATACCGGCATTGACCAGAAATGGCAGCGCGCGGCCTAAATCGGCATCCCCAAACACAAGTTGCGGGGATTTGCCGCCCAGTTCCAGCGTCACCGGCACGACGTTGGCTGCCGCCGCCTCTTGGATTTTTTGTCCGACGGCCACCGATCCGGTAAAGGAAATGTGGTTCACGCCGGGATGGGCCGAGAGCGCCGCACCTGCCTCTTCGCCAAGACCGGGCACGATGTTGATCGCGCCGGGCGGCATGCCGACCTCATCGGCGATGCGCGCGAAGGCCAGCGCCGTCAACGAGGCTTCCTCAGCAGGTTTGAGCACCGCCGCGTTGCCCATCGCCAGCGCCGCCCCGACCGAGCGCCCGATGATCTGCATCGGGTAGTTCCACGGCACGATATGGGCGGTCACGCCATGGGGTTCGCGCAGGGTGTAAGCGGTATAACCCTGCTGGAACGGGATCGTTTGCCCCATCACCTTGTCGGCCGCACCGCCATAAAATTCGAGATAACGCGCCAGTGCCGTGACATCGGCGCGCGCTTGGGCCAGCGGCTTGCCCACGTCCATCGCTTCAAGCGTTGCCAGTTCCACCGCGCGCTCGGTGACGCGGCGCGACATTGCCAGCAACAGGCGGCCACGCTCGGCGGCGCTCAACTGGCCCCATTCGCCTTCTAACGCGGCTTGCGCGGCGCTAACGGCGGCGTCGATATCGCGGGCCTCGCCGCGTGCGATCTGCGCGATTTCTTCGCCATTGGAAGGGTTTTCGACGGGCAGGGTGCGCGGGGTGCTTTGCCATGTTCCGCCGATCAGGATTTCGGTCGGGTCGAACCAGAGGGGCAGGGTCATGCAGGCTCCTTCCAATGTTGGGGAATGCGCGGCGTGGCAGCGATCAAACTTTGTGTATAGGGGTTTTGCGGGGCGGTGAAGAGCGCCTCGGTCGGCCCTTCTTCGACGATTTTTCCCGCCTGCATCACAAGGCAGCGCGAGGTCACGGCGCGCACCACCGACAGGTCATGCGAGATAAACAGATAGGCCAGATCATGCGTGGCTTGCAGATGGCTCAGCAGATCGAGCACCTGAGCGCGCACCTGCACATCCAGCGCGGAAACCGCCTCATCCAGCACGATCAGTTTGGGGCGAATGATCAGCGCGCGCGCAATTGCGATGCGCTGTCGCTGGCCGCCGGAAAACTCATGGATGAAGCGGGTTTTGTCATCCGGTGACAGACCGACCTCGCGCAGCGCCTCGGCTACGCGGTCGCGCCAATCAGTGGGGCGACCCGTCAGGTGAAAGGGTTCGCAGATCAGCCGCTCGACCCTTTGGCGGGGGTTGAACGAGCCGTAAGGGTCCTGAAACACGATCTGCATATTGGCGCGCTGGGCGCTGGGTATCGCGGGGCTGATGGGGTGGCCGTCCAGATGAATCGCACCGCCTTGCAGCGCATCAAGGCCAAGGATCGCGCGGGTGAGGGTGGATTTTCCACAGCCGCTTTCACCAACCAACCCCAGCGATTCCCCGGCATGGATGGTGAAAGACACGTCGTCGACGGCGCGCAATTCGGGATGGGGTGCAAAGGCGGAGGGGCGGGGCAGGGGGTATGTGCGCGTGGCGTTTTCAACCTGTAGCAACGGCTTGGCGCTTGCGCGGCGCGCAGGCGGTGGTTGATGGGTCGAGGCGGCGAGCAGCGCTTGTGTGTAAAGCGCGCGTGGTGTGCGAAACAGCGGCTCGGTCGACGCGGTTTCCACAATCTGGCCTGCTTGCATCACTGCTACCCGGTCGGCCATGCCCGCCACGACCGCGAGATCATGTGTGATCAGGATCAGCGCCATGCCCTCTTCGCGCGCCAGATCGCGCAGCAGATCCAACACCTCGGCCTGCGTCGTGACGTCCAGCGCCGTGGTCGGCTCATCCGCGATCAGCAGCTTGGGGTGCAGCGCAATCGCCATTGCAATCGCCACCCGCTGGCGCTGCCCGCCCGACAGTTCATGCGGATAGAGCGAGAGCGGAAAGCGCGGCGCGCGTAGCCCCACCCGGTCCAGTTTCTCGCGTGCGATGGCGCGGGCTTCGCTGCGCGGCATCTTGCGGTGCAGCATCAGCGTCTCGGCCACCTGATCGCCGATACTCATCATCGGGTTGAGCGCGCTCATCGGTTCCTGAAAGATCATCGAAATGTCATTGCCGCGTAGCTGGCACATCTGGCGTTCAGATCGGTGGCGCAGGTTCACCCCGCCTAAGATAATATCGCCCGAAATCCGCGCGCGATCAGGCAGCAGGCCCATCACGGCGAGCGCGCTCATCGACTTGCCCGACCCGCTTTCGCCCACCAGTCCAAGGATCTCCCCGCGCGCCAGTTTCAGGCTCACATCGCGCAGGATCGCGAGATTGCCGATCTGCACAGTCAGATGATCAAGGCTGAGAAGCGTCATGCCAGCCGCCCCCGCAATCTTGGGTCCAGCGCATCGCGCAGCCCGTCGCCCAGCAGGTTCAAGCCAAGCACCGTCAGCACAATCGCCAGCCCCGGCATGATCGCGACATGGGGCGCCAGCGCGACCATCGTTTGCGACTCCGCCAGCATACGCCCCCAGCTTGGGGTGGGCGGCTGCGCGCCAAGCCCGACATAGGACAGCCCGGCCTCGGCCAGAATGCCAAGGCTGAACTGGATCGTGCCCTGAACGATCAGCAGATTGGCGATGTTGGGCAGAATATGTTCACCCGAGATCCGCGCACGGTTTTTACCTGCGACCTGCGCAGCGCGGATGTAGTCGAGTTGCCAAAGGCTCAGTGCGCCCGCCCGCGTCACCCGCGCGAAAACGGGGATGTTGAAGATGCCGATAGCGATGATTGCATTGGTGGCCGAGGGGCCAAAAGTGGCGGTGATCAGGATCGCGATTACCAGCGCGGGAAAGGCGAAGATCAGGTCATTGGCGCGCATGATCCCCTCGTCAATCCACGAGCCACGCCGCGCCGCCGCCCACAGCCCCAGCGGCACACCCAACCCCATGCCAATCGTGACCGCCACCAGCGCGACCGCCAGCGAGGTGCGCGCCCCCGCCATCAGCATCGAGGCAATGTCGCGCCCGAAATGATCGGTGCCCAGCCAATGCGCGGCACTCGGCCCTTGCAGCTTGTGGGCAATGTCGAGCGCGCCGACGTCATAGGGCGTCCAGACCAGCGAGACCAGCGCGGCCAGCAGGGCCGCCGCGCTGAGAACCCCGCCAATTACCAGCGACAGCTTCATGTGCGCCTCCGCAAGCGGGGATCGACCGCCGCATAGGCCAGATCGGTGAGGAAGTTCACCATGATCACGGCGAAGACCAGCACCATCACCACTGATTCGACCACGATCAGATCGCGTTGCGTGATCGCCTGAAAGATCAGCCGCCCAAGGCCGGGCAGATAGAATACGTTTTCGATGATGATCGCGCCTGCCAGCAGGAACGAGAATTGCAGCCCCAGAATCGTTAGCACCGGGATCAGCGCGTTGCGCAGCGCATGGCGGGTCAGGGCGCGCGCGCGGCTTAGCCCCTTGGCGCGCGCGGTGCGAATGTAGTCCTGCCCCAAGGTCTCAATCAGCGCCGAGCGCAGAACCCGCGTCAGGATCGCTGCCTGCGGTAGCGCCAGCGCAATCGCGGGCAAGGTCAGCGCGCGCAGGGCCATCAGCGGATCGGACCAGCCCGGAAAGCCACCCGCCGGAAACCAGTGCCAGCGCACCGCCAGCAACAACACCAACAGCATCGCGAACCAGAAATTAGGCACCGCAATGCCAAGCTGCGTGCCTGCCATCACTGCGCCATCGCTCACTTTTCCGCGTCGCGCCGCCGCGAGCAGCCCCATCGGCACGGCCAGCGCCACCGATAGAAACAGCGCAATCCCCGCCAGCGGTAGCGACACCGCCAGCCGCGCCGCGATCAGCCCGGCCACCGGCGTTTTATAGGTAAACGAGGTGCCAAAATCGCCGCTCAGCATGCCGCCCAGCCAATGCAGGTAGCGCCACACGAAGGGTTGATCGAGCCCCATCTGCGCGCGCAGCGCCGCCAAAGTATCGGGCGCGGCATTGACGCCCAGCATGAAACTTGCCGGATCACCGGGCACGCCTTCGACGAGGAGAAAAATCACTCCGCTTGCCACCCACAGGCTGGCCAGTAATATGATGAGGCGGCGAAACAGGTAGCGGCGCATAACCGGCAAGGTCCGCTGCCGCTCCCGGACAGTCAAGAGGGCAGATTCCCGCCAATATAGCCTGTTCACATTCATGTTAGTGTGAGCTAGAGGAACTTTGCACTATCTGGGGGGTTGACCTTCCGCCGAGGGGAGCTTGCGCATGCCCCGCAGACAGACAGGAAAAGTTAAGTGATCGCGAGTTCTACGCTAATCAAACGAGTAACCCGCCCCGCCTTGATGGCTGCCGCTTTGGTAGCGCTGGCCGCATGTGCCAGCGATCCGCATCAATATGCCCAGCCGACGCAGTCCAGCAAAGCTGTTCCGTCGGAATATCAGGCCCGCGAGGATGACGGCAACGAGATCGCGGCCGTGAACCCGAAATATCTGGTCGAGCGTAACCGCCGCCAGATGGTGCCCTATCATGGACCCGAGGCCGTCGGCAGTATCGTGATTGATCCCTATGCGCGGTTCTTGTACTATATCACCGCACCGGGCAAAGCTGAACGCTATGGCGTTGCCGTCGGTCGCGAGGGCAAAGGCTTTGCCGGTGACGCCACAATTCAGCGCAAGCAGCAATATCCCAGCTGGAGGCCAACGCAGAACATGATCAAGGAAGATCCTGATCTGTATGGTCCGCTCAAAAACGGGCTGCCCGGCGGTCTGGATAACCCGCTTGGGGCGCGCGCGCTGTATCTGTATAAGAACGGCAGGGACACCTATTACCGTATTCACGGCACGATGGACCCGTCTTCAATCGGGCGGGCGACTTCGGCGGGCTGTATCCGGCTGTTCAATCAGGACATCATCGACCTGTTCCAAAAAGTTCCGAAAGGGACCGAGGTGAAGGTGCGCACCCGCGAAGAAAGCCTCGATATGGAAGGTCCGGTCGTGCAACTGCATTCGGGCTATGTCGTTTCAGCCTATAATCAGGTTGCGATCAACGCCGATGAAGAGGCCTGGAAGGCCGGAAAAATCCAGGACCCCGCCAAGGTCGAGCAGGAACAGCATCAGGCTTCCGTGCAAATGGCCGAGCAGGTCGGGTCCTCGGGTGAAAACGCGCAATCGACGGTCGATTGCGGCTATTCAGGCACGGGGACCTGCGTCGGTAGTAACTAAGGTAGCGTGCTCGAGAGTGATCTGGCGGCGTCGTTTTTAAAAGCGGCGCCGCTTTTATTGTGCGGGGGCGTTTGCCGTGGTGGGTTCGGATATGGCCAAGGCTTCGATGTCGCGCGCGATATCATCAGCCAGCGCTGCAACACGCGCCCCCGAATCGGTGCGCTGAGCATAGGCGCGCAGGCCGAAAATCTCGATCTGTAAGCGGCTGGCCAGTCGCTCGGGATCGGCGGTTTCGGGAATTTCTCCGGCGTCGCGTGCAGCACGGTAGATATTGGCGAAGGCAATTTCGACCTTGCGCATCATGTCTTCGGTCAACTGGCGCAAGACCGGGTCATCATCGGGCGTCTCAAGTAGCGTTTTGACCAGCATGCAGGCGCGCGAAGGCACGCTTTCGGGCGCTACGCATCCCAAGGCGCGCACATGCGCGGCCAGCCCCGCCAAGCGGGTTGGCGCCTTTGCAAGCAGTTCCTCAAACTGGGTTTGTGACATCTGCGCATACAGACGTAGCGTCTCGCCATAAAGCGCCTCTTTCGACCCGAAGGCCGCGTAGATCGAACCGGGGCGCATATCCAGCGCGACTTCCAGATCCTTCAGCGAGGTCGCGTGATAGCCCTTGGCCCAAAAGAGTTCGAGCGCGCGTTTCAGCACGGCGTCCCTGTCGTAGCTGGCATGTCTTGCCATGTGTTTCAGCCCCGGTTCATGATATTTGAGCGATCACTCAAAATATATATTGAATGATCGCTCAAGTAAAGTTAGGTGTGGGATATGAATTTGAGTGATCGCTCAAAAATTCCCGCAGGAGACACGCATGACCGACTTTCCGATCCACACACTCGACAGCGCCCCGCAAGCGAGCCGCGCGCTTTTGGAAGACTCCAACAAGGCGTTCGGGCGCGTGCCCGGTCTGCACGCCACGATGGCCGAAGCGCCCGCTTTGCTGGAAGGTTACAAGCACCTGCACCGGCTGTTCGCGCAGGACACCAGCTTTGACAAAGATGAGCTGACGGTCGTTTGGCAGACGATCAATGTCGAGCATGCCTGCCATTACTGTGTGCCCGCCCATACCGGCATTGCGAAAATGATGAAGGTGGATGACGCGATTTCCGATGCGTTGCGCGATGAAACGCCGCTTCCGAACGCCCATCTCGAGGCGCTGCGGACCTTCACCTTGCAGGTCGTGCGCCAGCGTGGCGATGTAACGGACGCGCAAGTGCAGACGTTCTTGGATGCGGGCTACACCAAGCGTCAGATCCTTGAAGTGGTCCTTGGCGTCGCGCAAAAGGTGATGTCGAACTACACCAACCATTTGGCGCAAACTCCGGTAGATGCGCCGATGCAGCAATTCGCATGGACGAAAAAGACGGCAGTTAACGCCTAAAGTCGCCAGCATAAAAAAGCATCGCCCAAGGCTACGGCCAAGGGCGATGCGGTTCATTTCAGCTTGGGGTCGGTTTTACTCGCCGACCTTCTTGATGCGCCCGTCAACCTTGGTCGTCACGGCACCGTTCTTTTCGATATAGCCCATCATGTCATTGGCCATCAGATTGCCATTGCCCGCATTGATGATCACCTTGCCGCCGCCCAATGCGGTGTAGCCATCGCCGCCACCTAGCATGTAATCATTGGTCGCGACCTTATAGACCTTGTTCGGATCAAGCGGCTCACCACCGATCGTCACCGAGGCCACACGCGATCCCGCAGGCGCGCTTGGGTCATAAACCACATCCATCCCCGAGATCTGCGGGAAGCGGCCCGCGCCTTTTTCGACTTGGCTAAAGCCGTTCTCCAGCGCGGCCAGAAGCTGCGAGCCGGGGATTTCGGTCACGACGGTTTTGTTGCCAAAGGGCAGTTCGGTCATCACGTCCTTGATCGTCAGCTTGTGGCCCGCGTCATAGGTCGTATCACCGCGAATGCCGCCGCCATTGATCAGCGTCACATCAGCCTTGGTCGCATCGCGCAGCGCATCCGCGATCAGATCGCCCATCGCGCTTTCTTGCGAGCGCACAACGTTGCGGCGCGAATCCAGCGGCCCCTCCGAGGTGCCAAGCACCTGACCCAGATTGTCATCGAGTTGCTTTTTGAAGCCGTTCACCAGCTCCATCGATTCCGGGTCGGGTGTCACATCCGCCGTATCAATCCAGCGGAAAGTGGGCGTCCAGCTGACTTTGCGCTCGCCATCTTTCTCGCTGATATCGACCGTCAGATCGAGCGGTTGCAGGTAGCGCGCGTCGATCGAGGTTTCGACATAAGCGGTGATCCCGTCATAAAACATCGCGTTGAGGTGATCGTCGCCCGACATGATGACATCGAAATCCTGGCTTGCGATCAGCTTGCGGTCGTTGCTTTGATCGGTTTGCACCACGCCAATCACCAGATCCGCCCCGTCCTCGCGCGCCTTTTTGGCCGCCGCGATGGCGGTGTCGACGGTGGGTTCAAACTTCAGATCACCGGAATTCGCGACCTCGGGGGTGGTGTCTTGCGCGACGGGGATCAGCGCGACTTTCAGACCGGCGATTTCCTTGGTCATAACGCCGCCAAGCCCTTGAATGGGCGAGCCATCGGCCTGTGTGACATTGATCGCGGCCCAAGGGTATTTCGATCCCGCCTGTTTGCGCGCGAAATTTTCGGGGCCGAAATCGAACTCGTGATTGCCCGGCACCGCAATGTCAAACGGCACGAGGTTGGTCAGATCAATCGTGTTCTGCCCTTCATCAATGCCCGATAGCAGCGAGGGCGACAGCATATCGCCGTCAAAAACATACAGAGTGTTGGGATTGTCGGCGCGCTCTTTCTTGGCG
This sequence comes from Thioclava indica, assembly GCF_000714545.1. Classification (GTDB taxonomy): domain Bacteria; phylum Pseudomonadota; class Alphaproteobacteria; order Rhodobacterales; family Rhodobacteraceae; genus Thioclava; species Thioclava indica. The sequence goes on along the minus strand of NZ_AUNB01000062.1, from coordinate 63,557 downwards.
ACCGCGTTGAGGCGGGCAAACCCGCCGCGATGGCCGTCGCCGTCGAAATTGTAGATATCGCCCACGCCAAGGATCGTCAGCTTGACGGTCTCGGCCTGAATGGGGCCGGCGAGCATCCCTGTTGCGGCGACCCCCAGCATGAGGGCGGACAGGCGGCGCTTGATTTGGTTCATCTCTATCTCCTGTTAGATGGCTTTGGTTGGCCGCAGTCTGGCCAAGCTGTCTGTCAAATCCGTGACGGGCGGGGCGCGCGGTGGCGTTTTAGCCCCCCCTCAATCGTCCCAATAAACCTCGGTCAGATCATTGGCCTGCGTGGGCGCGTTCTCCCAAAGGCCCTCGATCTTGGCATTCGCCACGCCGATCTTGGGCAGTTGGAACAAGAAGGCGTTGGCGTAATCCTGTGCCAGAATGCGCTGGGCCTCTTGCAGCAATTCGGTGCGTTTGGCGGCATCGGTCGTTTTGTCCAACTCCGCCATCACCGCGTTGAATTTATCGCTGTGATAGCCAAAATAGTAATCGGGGCGCGCATAGATTCCGATATCCATCGGCTCGGTATGGCTGACGATAGAGAGGTCGTAATCATGGCCTTTGAACACCCGTTCCAGCCAGTCGGCCCATTCCATATTGGTGATCTCGGTCTGAATACCCACGGCGGCCAGTTCCGCCTGAATGATCTCGCCCGAGCGGCGCGCATAAGACGGCGGGGGCAGCGCAAGGCGCAGTTTCAGATTGCTCACGCCTGCCTCTTTCAGCAGCGCCTTGGATTTTTCCGGGTCGTAATCCGACAGGTCCGTCAGATCGACATAGGCGGGGTTATGGGGCGCGAAATGGGTGCCAATCGGCGTGCCATAGCCAAACATCGCCCCGTCAATCAAATCCTGACGGTTGATCGCATGGGCGATGGCTTCACGCACCCGAATATCGTTGAGCGGTGCGTTGCGTTCGTTCATCGCAAGGATCGTTTCGCCCTCGGTGGAGCCGATGATCAGCTTGAACCGCGGATCGGATTTGAACTGCGCTGCCGTTTCGGGCGCGGGATAGTTCGGGAAGGCATCGACATCGCCCGCCATCATCGAAGCAAACGCCGCAGTCGGATCAGAGATAAACCGGAACGTCGCCTCGCGCAGTTTCGGCTGCGTGCCCCAGTAGCCCTCATAGGCGCTCAGCGTGATATGATCGCCCTGCGCCCAATCCTTGAACATGAACGGGCCGGTGCCGATGGGATGCGTTGCGTTTTGATCGGCACTTTCAGGCGCGACCATCACCGCATCGCCCCAAGCCAGCTTGAACGGCAGCGCACCATCGGGGGCGTTCAGTGTCACCTTCACCGTCAGCGGATCGACCACATCGACGCTTTCGATCCCCGCAAACAACTGCTTTTGCGCATTGACGCTATCGTCCGAACGCGCGCGATCCAGCGAGAATTTCACATCCTTGGCGTCAAAACTTGAACCGTCCTGAAACGTCACGCCCATTTGCAGATTGAACGTGTAAACCGTGCCATCCTCCGATACATCCCAGCTTGTCGCCAGATCTGGCCGCACGGACCCATCGGGGCCAAAACGCGTCAAGCCCTGAAAGACGTTGGCGTAAACCACCTCGTCAATTGCGGCTGCTGCGCCTGCTGTGGGGTCAAGGTTTGGCGGCTCAAGCACCATTCCCAGCGTGATTGTATCCTTGGCAGCCCAAGCGCTTGTGGCCGATAGCGCAAGCGCTGCGAGGGCAGTGAAAAGGCGCATCTTCATGGGGGTCTCCGATAGCTTTGAACGGGGTGATGATCGGCGGGTTTCGTCTTGCGATCAAGTGTCATCACGGCGCGGCGAGCAAACGAGAGCTTTCGCGAGACTATTCGCCCCCGCTTTGCCCTGTAACGCGGCGTTGGCGCAGTGATATCTTTCCTTATCGGGGCAGTGCCGCTAGGAATTTGACCCCAAGGCAAGGGAGGAATGCCATGAGTGTCACCGGAACCGTTCGCCAAAAAATGCCCGCCGATATTGCTGCGATGAAAGGCGGCGCGCCGATTGTGTGCCTGACCGCCTACACCACGCCGATCGCCAAAACGGTAGATCCGCATTGCGATCTGGTGCTGGTCGGGGATTCCGTGGGGATGGTGCTGCACGGGTTGCCCTCGACCCTTGGCGTCACGATGGAGATGATGGTGATGCACGGGCAGGCGGTGGCGCGGGGCTTGCAAAATGCGCTGATGGTGATCGACATGCCCTTTGGCAGCTATGAACAAAGCCCGCAGCAGGCCTTTGCAAATGCCGCTATTCTGATGGCCGAAACCGGGGCAGGCGCGGTCAAGCTGGAGGGCGGTCAGCATATGGCCGAAACCATCGCCTTTCTCGTCGCGCGGGGCATTCCGGTGATGGCGCATATCGGATTGACGCCGCAATCGGTGAACACGCTGGGCGGCTATAAGGTGCAGGGGCGCGGCGATGATCGCGCACGTCTGATCGGCGATGCGCGCGCGGTAACACAGGCGGGCGCGTTCTCGGTGGTGCTGGAAAAGGTGCCGCAAGGGCTGGCTGATCAGATCACCGCTGACATCGCCATCCCCACCGTAGGCATTGGCGCGGGGGCGGGCTGTGACGGGCAGGTGCTGGTGGTTGACGACATGCTGGGCCTCTTCACCGAGTTCAAACCGAAATTCGTCAAACGCTTTGGCGCGCTGGGTGAGGCCGCCGATCAGGCCGTTGCCAACTACGCCGCCGAGGTGCGCGCGCGCGCCTTCCCCGGTCCTGAACATGTCTTTGCCGATGAGGCGAATAAATGACCGAAGTGATCCGCAGTGCCGATGAGTTGCGCGAGAAGGTGGCGGGGTGGAAACGCTCGGGGATGTTGGTGGGTGTGGTGCCGACGATGGGCGCGCTGCATGACGGTCACCTGTCGCTGGCCCGCGCCGCGCGTGAACAGTCTGACCGCGTGATCGTGACCGTTTTCGTCAATCCGATGCAGTTCAACAATGCCTCGGATCTGGAAAAATACCCCCGCGATGAGGCGCATGATCTGGCGCTGCTCGATAGCGAGGGTGTGGATGTGCTGTTCGCGCCCGGCGTCGATGAGGTCTACCCAGACGGCTTTGCCACCACCGTCTCGGTCAGTGGCATCACCGAGCCGCTCGAGGGCGCGTTTCGCCCCGGCCATTTCGACGGGGTCGCCACGGTTTGTTCCAAACTGTTTGGCATGACGCAGGCAGGGCGCGCGTTTTTTGGCGAAAAGGACTGGCAGCAATTGCAGGTCGTGCAGCGTTTTGTCCGCGATCTTAATATCCCCGTGCGCATTATCGGCTGCCCGACGATCCGCGAGGAGGACGGGCTGGCGATGTCGTCGCGCAATGTCCGCCTGAGTGCGACTGAGCGCGCAACTGCCCCCGTTCTGCATGCGGTGATGCAGGCCGCCGCCAGCGACATGCGCGCGGGCAAGCCGGTGCAAACTGCGCTGATGGATGCGCAGGCCGAACTGCTAGAGGCAGGCTTTCGCGACATCGAATATCTAGAGTTGCGCACGGTTGAGGGCTTGCGCCCCGCGCCCGATCTGTCACAGCCGGCGCGGATGCTGGCCGCGCTTTGGCTGGGCGATGTGCGCCTGATCGACAATATCGCGGTGTGATCTGAAAGGAATGCTATGACGACGCCACTCACCCCCGAAGAACGTAAGCGGCTGGAAATGTCGGTGCTGATGACGCCCGAGATGGCGAATTTTTCGGGTAAGGTGCATGGGGGCGCGCTGCTGGCGTGGCTTGATCGGGTCGCATTTTCCCTCGCTTCGCGCTATTCGCGCCACTACGCGGTGACGCTGAGCGTGGATCAGGTGACCTTTCAGCAACCGATCAACGTGGGCGAGCTGGTGACGTTTCGCGCCAGCGTCAACCATACGGGCCGCACCTCGATGGAGATCGGGATCCGCGTTGAGGCGGAAAACATCACCGCAGGCACGCGCCGCCACACCAATAGCTGCTATTTCACGATGGTCGCAGTCGATGAGGGCGGCAAGCCCGTGGAAGTGGCCAAGTTGGAGCCGGAAACGCGCGAAGAAAAGCACCGCTGGCGTGCCGCCGAATTGCGCCGCGAGTTGCGCCGTGAGTTTGCGCAGAAGATGGATGCGGCAGCGGATCACAGTGAGGATTGAGGGCGGAACAGGCGAATGTGAATCAAAGCCCTGCCGGAATGTGAAAAGGGCGGCCACGGGGCCGCCCTTTGTCATTGCTGGATCGCGCTTGATCAGGCGTGGATCGCGCCGTCGCCGCAGGCCAGTGCGGCTTCGCGCACGGCTTCCGAGAAGGTCGGGTGGGCGTGGCAGGTCAGCGCCACGTCCTGCGCCGAGGCACCGAATTCCATCGCCACGCAGATCTCGTGGATCAGATCGCCAGCGCCGGGGCCGATGATGTGGCAGCCAAGGATACGGTCGGTCTCTTTGTCGGCGATCAGTTTGACGAAACCCTCGCCTTGGAACACCGCCTTGGCGCGCGCATTGCCCATGAACGAGAACTTGCCGACCTTATAGGCATGGCCCTCTTGCTTGAGCGCGTCTTCCGTCTGCCCGACCGAGGCAACCTCGGGGGTGGTGTAAACCACGCCGGGGATCACACCGTAATTCACATGGCCATGCTTGCCCGCGATGACCTCGGCGACGGCCATGCCCTCGTCTTCGGCCTTATGGGCCAGCATCGGGCCAACAATCGCATCGCCGATTGCGTAGATGCCCTTGGCGGTGGTCTGCCAATGCGCGTCGGTCTTGATCTGACCGCGCGGCAGCAGCTCGACGCTCACGCCCTCAAGGCCCAGCCCTTCGGTGAACGGCTTGCGACCAGTCGCGACCAGCACGGTTTCGGCGTCAATCGTGGCTTCGCTTTCGTCCTTGCGCAGCTGGTATTTCACCGTGGCCTTGCCGTTCTTCACATCCACACCTTGCACCGCAGCGCCAAGGACGAATTTCAGCCCCTGTTTGGTGAGGATCTTTTGGAAGGAGCGCGCGACTTCGCTATCCATGCCCGGCGTGATCGCGTCGAGATATTCCACGACCGTCACCTCGGCCCCCAGACGCGCATAGACCGAGCCCATTTCCAACCCGATCACACCCGCGCCGATCACGACCATCGATTTCGGGATCTTGCCGAGTGAAAGCGCGCCGGTCGAGGTCACGACAGTCTTCTCGTCGACCTCGATACCGGGCAGCGAGGCAGGTTCAGAGCCGGTCGCGATCACGATCGACTTGGCGTTGTGGACGTCATCGCCGACCTTGACCTTGCCCGCCTCGGGGATCGCGCCACGCCCTTTGAGCCAGTCGATCTTGTTCTTCTTGAACAGGAATTCGATGCCCTTCGTATTGCCATCGACAACGTCCTGTTTGTAGGCCTGCATCTGCTTCCAGTCGACCGAAGGCGATTTGCCTTTGAGGCCCATCTTGGCGAAGTTATGCTCGGCTTCGTGCAGCTCATGCGTGGCGTGCAGCAGCGCCTTGGAGGGGATGCAGCCGACGTTCAGGCAGGTGCCGCCCAGCGTCTCGCGGCTTTCGACCACGGCGGTTTTCAGCCCCAACTGGGCGCAGCGGATGGCGCAGACATAGCCGCCCGGGCCAGCGCCGATAACGATCACATCATAATCAGCCATTTTCTTGCTCCTTACGGTTCATTCTAAGGCGCGTTGGGCGCGCCAGTGTTCAGATCAGCGCGGCAATCGCCAGCGCCAGTGTTGCGAAAAATCCAACGCCCCAGATCATTGAGCGCCAAGGCACCAGCCCCATCACATAGGCCGGGATATACAGCAGGCGGGCGATCAGAAAGATCACCGCAAACGTCGCGGTGACGCCCGTCGATTGCCCGGTAAGACCGACCATCAGCGCGACGGGCGCGAATAGGATCAGGCTTTCAAAAGAGTTGTTCACCGAGCGCTGCATCCGCGCACAGGCGGGCGAAAGCGGCTTGGGCGGCGCGCCATCGCGCGGCGACATCGGGTAGTCCGGTCCCAGCTCGCGATTGGCCTTCACCGAATAGGCGGCCATCAGGCTCATATGCAGCAGAACCGTGAGTGCGAGGGTGGTGAGTTCGGGGGTCATGGGTAGCTCCCGGTTGAGAGGACGGACCGGGGGGCTGCCTGCCCCCCGGACCCCCCGGGGATATTTCGATCAAGAGGAAGGGCAGAGGGCGCCTTCCAGAGGGATCACAGATCCATCAACAACCGGCGCGGGTCTTCGAGCGCCTCTTTCACCCGCACGAGGAAGGTCACGGCGCCTTTGCCGTCGACGATGCGGTGATCGTAGCTAAGCGCCAGATACATCATCGGGCGGATCACGATTTCACCGTTCACGACCATCGGGCGTTCCTGGATTTTGTGCATCCCGAGGATACCCGATTGCGGCGGGTTGAGGATCGGCGAGGACATCAGAGAGCCATAGACGCCGCCGTTCGAGATGGTGAACGAGCCGCCCTGCATGTCGGCCATCGAGAGTTTTCCGTCACGCGCACGGGTGCCCATTTCGGCGATGGTTTTCTCGATCGAGGCAAAGCCCATCTGATCGGCATCGCGCACCACCGGCACCACGAGACCCGAGGGCGTGCCCACGGCCACGCCCATATGGACGTAGTTCTTGTAGACGATCTCGTTGCCGTCAAGCTCGGCATTGACCTCGGGGACTTCTTTTAGCGCGTGGCAGCAGGCTTTGACGAAGAAGGACATGAAGCCCAGTTTCACGCCGTGCTTTTTGGCGAACAGGTCTTTGTATTCGTTGCGCAGGCCCATGACGCCCGACATGTCCACCTCGTTATAGGTGGTCAGCATGGCGGCGGTGTTCTGGCTGTCTTTCAGGCGCTTGGCGATAGTGGCGCGCAGGCGGGTCATCTTCACCCGTTCTTCGCGTGCGCCGTCATCGGCATTGACCGGGCCGCGCGGTGCGGATGCGGGGGCGGGGGCGACCGAAACAGAGGCGGCCTTGGGCGCGCTCGCTGCTTTGGTCACGTCTTCTTTCATGATCCGGCCATCTTTGCCCGAGCCTTGAACCGAGGACGGGTCGATATTCTTTTCCGCCATCAGTTTCTTGGCCGAGGGCGCGTCTTCGACGTCCTTGCCACCTTTGGCGGGGGCCTCGGATTTGCTCTCGTCCGCCTTGGGCGCGCTGTCGGCGGAACCGGCACCTTCGCCCTCGGCGATCACGGCCAACTTGGCCGAGGCATCGACGGTCGCGCCTTCTTCGGCGACGATTTCTTTCAACACGCCAGCCGCAGGAGCGGGCACTTCGACCGAAACCTTGTCGGTTTCCAGCTCGCAGAGCATTTCATCGGCCGCGACCACATCGCCAACCTTTTTGAACCATGTCGAGACTGTCGCCTCGGTGACCGATTCACCAAGGCTGGGCACCATTACATCGACCATTTTTCCCTCATTCGATTGGGCTGCAGCGGGCTTCTCCGCCGGTTTCTCTTGTTGTTTCGGAGCGGCGGTGCCAGCCCCGGCGGCTTCGATTGTAGCAAGCAGAGCGTCGACGCCAACGGTTTCCCCCTCGGCGGCAACGATCTCGCCCAAAGTGCCAGCGGCGGGCGCGGGCACTTCGACGGTTACCTTGTCGGTTTCCAATTCGCACAGCATTTCGTCGGCAGCGACCGGATCGCCGGGCTTCTTGAACCAGGTGGCGACGGTGGCTTCGGTGACGCTTTCACCAAGCGTGGGGACGCGGACTTCAGTGGACATTGATCAACCCTCCAATGCATCGTTGACGAGCGCTTCTTGCTCGGCTTTGTGGCGGCTTGCCAGACCCGTTGCGGGCGAGGCCGAAGCCCCACGACCGGCATAGCGCGCACGGGCATGTTTGGCGTCGACCTTCGCAAGAACCCATTCGATATAGGGCTCCACAAAGCTCCACGCGCCTTGGTTTTTCGGCTCTTCCTGACACCAGACGATCTGGGCGTTCTTGAACCGGGTGAGTTCCTTGGTCATGGCCTGCGCGGGGAACGGGTAGAACTGTTCGAGACGCAGCAGATAGACATCGTCCAACCCGCGCTCATCACGCTGAGCGAGCAGATCGTAATAGACCTTGCCCGAGCAAATCACGACGCGTTTGATCTTGTCGTCGGATTTCAGCTTGAGATCCGAGTTGCCCATTTCGGCATCATCCCACAGCACGCGGTGGAACGTAGAGCCGGTGGTGAATTCATCGGCTTTAGAGACGCATTTCGGGTGACGCAGCAGCGATTTCGGCGTCATCAGGATCAGCGGCTTGCGGAAGTCGCGATGGATCTGGCGGCGCAGAATGTGGAAGTAGTTCGCAGGCGTCGAGCAATTCGCCACGATCCAGTTATCTTCCGCCGAGTTTTGCAGATAGCGCTCAAGACGGGCCGAGCTGTGTTCGGGGCCTTGCCCCTCAAAGCCATGCGGCAGCAGGCAGACGAGACCCGACATGCGCAGCCATTTGCGCTCGCCCGAGTTGATGAACTGATCGAACATGATCTGCGCACCGTTGGCGAAATCGCCGAACTGGGCTTCCCACAGGGTCAGCGTGTTCGGTTCTGCCAGCGAGTAGCCATATTCGAAACCCAGCACCGCATATTCCGAAAGCATCGAGTCGATAACTTCGAACCGGGCTTGGCCCTCGCGGATGTGGTTAAGCGGGTAGTAGCGGTCTTCATCGGTCTGGCTGACAAAGGCCGAATGGCGCTGCGAGAAGGTGCCGCGCGTGGCGTCCTGCCCTGACAGGCGCACCGGCCATCCTTCGGTGACAAGCGAGCCGAAGGCCAGGGCTTCGGCCGTGGCCCAGTCAAAGCCCGTGCCCGTTTCAAACATCTGCTTTTTATTCTCAAGCAGTCGCGTGACGGTCTTGTGCAGCGCGAACCCGTCGGGCGGCGACACCAGAGCCTTGCCAACTTCGGCGAAGGTATCGGGCGACACTGCGGTTGAGCCGGGCTCATATTCCGCCTTTTCCTGCTCAAAACCGGACCAGCGACCATCCAACCAGTCAGCCTTGTTGGGTTTGAACACCTTGCCCGCCTCGAACTCTTCGTTGAGATGGGATTGGAACGCGGCTTTCATATCCTCGATCTCGCCTTCGGGCATCAGCCCGTCTGCGATCAGACGTTCGGTGTAAAGCTGCAAGGTGGTCTTGTGGGTCTTGATCGCCTTGTACATCACCGGATTGGTGAACATCGGCTCGTCGCCTTCGTTGTGACCAAAGCGGCGATAGCAGAAGATGTCGATCACGACGTCTTTGTGGAACTTCTGGCGGAACTCGATGGCTACGCGTGCGGCGTGCACCACGGCCTCGGGGTCATCGCCGTTGACGTGGAAGATCGGCGCTTCGACCATCAGCGCAAGATCGGTCGGATAGGGCGAGCTGCGCGAGAAGTGCGGCGCGGTGGTGAAACCGATCTGGTTGTTCACGACAAGGTGGATCGTGCCGCCCGTGCGGTGACCGCGAATGCCCGAAAGCTGGAAACATTCCGCAACCACGCCCTGACCGGCAAACGCCGCATCGCCATGCAGCAGGATCGACATCACTTTGGAGCGGTCGGCCTGATCGTTGAGCTGGTCCTGTTTGGCGCGAACCTTGCCAAGCGCGACGGGGTTCACCGCCTCAAGGTGGCTGGGGTTGGCGGTCAGTGACAGGTGAACTTTGTTGCCGTCAAACTCGCGATCCGCCGACGCACCGAGGTGATATTTCACATCGCCCGAGCCATCGACGTCCTCGGGTTTGAACGAGCCGCCTTGGAATTCATGGAAGATCGCGCGGAACGGTTTGCTCAGCACATTGGCCAGAACCGAGAGGCGGCCCCGGTGGGGCATGCCGATCACGACTTCTTCAAGGCCCAGCTGACCACCGCGCTTGATGATCTGCTCCATCGCGGGGATCAGCGCCTCGCCACCATCAAGGCCGAAACGCTTGGTGCCCATGTATTTGACGTGCAGGAATTTCTCGAAACCCTCGGCCTCGACCAGTTTATTCAGGATCGCGCGGCGTCCGGTTTTGGTAAAGCTGATCTCTTTGCCGTAGCCTTCGATCCGCTCTTTCAGCCAGGACGATTGCTCGGGGTCAGAAATATGCATGTATTGCAGCGCGAAGGTGCCGCAATAGGTGCGTTTCACCAGATCCATGATCTGACGCATCGAGGCGACTTCCAGCCCCAGCACGTTGTCGATGAAGATCGGGCGATCCATATCGGCATCGGTGAAGCCGTAGCTTTTCGGGTCTAGTTCGGGATGAGGCACATCTTCGCGCATGCCCAGCGGATCAAGGTCGGCAGCCAGATGCCCCCGGATCCGGTAGGCGCGGATGATCATCAGTGCGCGGATCGAATCCAGCACTGCGCGTTTGATCGCGCCCTCATCAACGGCGACACCGGCGGCGGCGGCTTTTTTCGAAATCTTCTCGGCAACGGCCTTGCCTTCGGTCGCGGGCCATTCGCCGGTCAGTGCGGCTGTCAAATCGTCCGCCGCGACTGGTGGCCAATCGCTGCGCTCCCAGCTTGCACCGGCGGCGGATTTCTTGACGTCCGGCTCGGGATCACCCAGCGAGGCAAAAAACGCAGCCCATGCCGTGTCTACCGAAGACGGATCCTCGGCGAAGCGCGCGTAAAGTTGCTCGACATATTCCGCATTGGCACCTTGCAGGAATTGCGAGGCGTTGAACTGATCATTGGGGGATTGTTCGGTCATTTTGTAACCTCGAAGGGTAAGTTAATTCAGCGGCACTCAGCGAGTGTCGAATTGCCGACATGCCGTGTGGAAACGAGTATCTTGCCGACAGAGCGGCATTTTTCGGCGCTGATGCGCTCGCGTTCATTTAGCGTCAGGGGGCGGTCTGTGATCATTGCGCTTTGGCCCGTGGCCGGGATGACCGCAGCGGCCCGCACCCGTGCGGGCGCGTTGATCGGATTGGTATCGGTGGCGGCAGTCGAGGGGCGCGTGACGTCATAGCCCGGCTGGGTCGCGTAGGGGCTTACATAGCCCTCCGACGAGACATCTGCAGGCGCAGTATAGGCATCAAACGCGCGGTCGGGATGATCGGGAGCGGTGCAACCCGCCAGTACAGAGGCCGCCGAAACCGCAAAGACGGGCAGGAAATACGAGTGCGTCATGCAAATGCTCCTTGAGAGGTCGCCGCGCGGCCGAGGGTAGGGGAAACAAAATTCATGTCAGACACTCGACTACCAGCACTTTGACCCCGGGCGTATTATCCTTAGGGTTAGTGATATAGGAGCTTTTTACGAGCGCGCCACGTGCCGTGCACATTCGCACAGGCGCTTGGGCGATCAATTGCGGGTTTGCGGCCACCGCGTCGAACCAGACGTAACTGCGCGGTGTGCCAATTTGAACACCCGCGACCGCGTCGCCATTGATACCGGTAAGGGACTCATACATCGCATGCGATTGGTCATCGACGGGAACCGCCGGACCAAGCGGATGATTTGAGCTGCTGACATGCGCCGGGGCAAGCTCGGCACCGGGGCCAACAGCCCCGGGTCCGACTGAGGGCTCGCCTTGCGTCACGCATCCCGCAAGCAGCGCGCAAATCACCAGCCCTGCAAAAGGGTGGCCTGCGCGCGTGGCGGTATGCAGTGGCATCGGGTCGCCCTCCGTTTTGCCGCGCCGCGCCCCGAAAGGCGCGGCGCGAATGGCCTTAGCCTTTGATCGCTTTCATCACGGCTTCGCCCAGCGTTGCGGGGCTGTCAGCGACCACGATACCGGCCGATTTCATGGCTTCGATCTTGGATTCAGCGTCGCCTTTGCCGCCCGCGACGATTGCACCGGCATGGCCCATGCGACGTCCGGGAGGGGCCGTGCGACCCGCGATAAAGCCCGCGGTGGGTTTCCAGCGGCCTTTTTTGCGCTCTGCGGCCAGGAATTCGGCGGCTTCTTCTTCAGCCGAACCACCGATCTCACCGATCATGATCATCGAAGTGGTTTCGGGATCATCAAGGAACATGTTGAGCACGTCGATATGCTCGGTCCCTTTGATCGGATCGCCGCCGATGCCCACGGCAGTGGACTGGCCCAGACCCATATCGGTGGTCTGTTTGACCGCCTCATAGGTCAGCGTGCCCGAGCGCGACACAACACCGACCGAGCCACGCTTGTGGATGTGGCCGGGCATGATGCCGATTTTGCAGGCGTCGGGCGTGATGACACCGGGGCAGTTCGGGCCGATCAGGCGTGATTTGGAATCGATCAGCGCGCGCTTGACCTTCATCATGTCCAGAACCGGGATACCCTCGGTGATGCACACGATCAGCTCCATCTCGGCGTCGATTGCCTCAAGAATGGAATCGGCTGCGAAGGGCGGCGGCACGTAGATCACGGTCGCGTTCGCTTCGGTCTTGGCTTTCGCCTCATGGACCGAGTTGAAGACGGGCAGGTCAAGGTGGGTTTGCCCCCCTTTGCCCGGCGTCACGCCGCCGACCATTTTCGTGCCGTAAGCAATCGCCTGTTCCGAGTGGAACGTGCCTTGGCTGCCGGTGAACCCCTGACAGATGACTTTGGTGTTTTCGTTAACGAGGATTGCCATAAAATTAGCCTTTCACCGCTTTGACGATTTTCTCGGCGCCATCCGACAGGTTGTCGGCTGCGATCACGTTCAGGCCGGAATTCTTGATGATTTCCTTGCCTTTTTCGACATTCGTACCTTCAAGGCGCACGACGAGCGGCACTTGCAACCCGACCTCTTTCACCGCAGCGATCACGCCCTCGGCGATGATGTCGCAGCGCATGATGCCGCCAAAGATGTTGACGAGAATGCCTTTGACGTTCTTGTCCGAGGTGATGATCTTGAACGCTTCGGTCACTTTCTCTTTCGTCGCGCCGCCGCCCACATCAAGGAAGTTGGCCGGCTCTGCGCCGTAGAGTTTGATGATGTCCATCGTGGCCATCGCCAGACCTGCACCGTTCACCATGCAGCCGATTTCACCATCAAGCGCGATGTAGTTCAGGTCATATTTCGACGCTTCGAGCTCTTTGGAATCTTCTTCGCTTTCGTCGCGCAGATTGGCGACGTCGGGCTGGCGATACATCGCGTTGCCGTCAAAGCCGACTTTCGCGTCAAGAACTTTGAGATTGCCGTCGGTCATCACGATCAGCGGGTTGATCTCAAGCTGCTCCATGTCCTTCTCAAGGAAGGCTTTATAGAGATTGCCAAGCAGCGCGACCATCTGTTTGACCTGCGCACCTTCAAGACCCAGCGAGAAGGCAACGCGGCGACCGTGGAACGCTTGATAGCCAGTCGCCGGATCGATCGAGAAGCTCAGGATCTTTTCGGGGGTGGAGGCTGCGACTTCTTCGATGTCCATGCCGCCTTCGGTCGAGCACACGATCGACACGCGCGAGGACACGCGATCAACGAGCAGCGCGAGGTAGAGTTCGCGGGTGATGTCCGAACCGTCTTCGATATAGATGCGGTTGACCTGCTTGCCTGCCGGTCCGGTCTGGTGCGTGACCAGCGTTTTGCCAAGCATCTGCTTGGCGAGCGTTTCGGCCTCTTCGACCGATTTCGCAAGGCGCACGCCGCCTTTTTCGCCCGCTTCGGGCTCTTTGAAGTGGCCTTTGCCGCGTCCGCCGGCGTGGATCTGGGCCTTCACGACCCAAAGCGGGCCGTCAAGCTCGCCTGCTGCGGTTTTGGCGTCTTCGGCCCGAAGCACAACGCGCCCGTCAGAGACCGGTGCGCCATAGCTCTTGAGAAGCTGTTTGGCCTGATACTCGTGGATGTTCATCCTCAGATACCCCATGCTGGTTGCTGGTGCGATTGGCAGGGGTTCTAGGGTGTTTATGCGCTGCGACAAACCGAAATCGCGCGGTTTGGTCACCTCATGGGCGAAAATCCGACATTTGTGATCACGCGCTATCTGGGTGTGATCACAAATGCATATTTTCAGCCTGTGACCCGCTTGCACTGGCGCGACTCGTCAAAATCGAGTCACCTGCGCGCGCATTAACCGAACGGAGTATGACAGCCGTATGACACAAGACACGCAAATGCCCAGTTGGGGTGTGGTTTCGACTGTAGATGAACCCGCCCCCCTTGTTGCGGCCTTCGTCGCGCATCATCTGGCTGCGGGCGCGCGTGAAGTGCATGTCTTTTGCGACCGTCCCAATCCCGAAGCCGAGGCGCTATTGGCCGATGTTGACGGGGCGCATGTCCATCAAAGCGGTGAGGATGGTTGGGAACGCGGCTGGCGCAAGAAACGCCCCGCGCGCCATCAGGGCCGTCAGAAATATAATGCGACGCGCATTTTGAACGAGACCAAGCTGGATTGGCTCGTGCATTGTGATGCCGATGAATATGTCCGCGTTGAGCGCCCCTTGGAGTGGGAGCTGGAAAAGACCGGCCCGCAAAAGGCGTGGATTCGCTTTGAGGTGGATGAGCGCTGCTATCTGGACGCGGCGCCGGGTGCGACGATTTTCGAGGGCGCGTTCCGGCGCAAATGGGACGGGTTCGAAAAAGAGGGTCTGCTGTTTTACGGCACGCGAAAGCGGTTTTTGAACCGCGGTGTGGGGGGGCATATCGCGGGCAAGCCGATTGTGCGCTCGGGGCATGGCTATGCGATTGGTGTGCATTTCCCGCTGTCGCATTGGGATAGCAAGGTCAACGATCTGCCCTATCGTCCCAGTTATAACGCCCGCCTGCTGCATTTCGACGGGCTGACGCCGCTGCATTACATCCTCAAAATGCTGCGCCGCGCCACGACCAAGGTAAAGGGCGAACCGGTGCCTTATGTCGGGCCACGCACGGCGCAGTTTTCCGCGGCGGCGGATTTCGCCGATGATCCTGAAGGGCTGCGCGATCTGTGGTGGCAGGTGCAGGGACTGCGCGATTATGAGGCGGCAGAGCTAGAGGAACACGGCCTGCTCACGCGCCCCGATGTGCCAATCGTGGGGGAGGTCAACGCGCTGTTTGGCGACAAGGTCGATCTGAGCCCGGCCGCGTTTGATCGCGCCTTGATCATGCATGAGGCTGATCTGATCGGGCGTTTGGACGAGACGTTCGGCTTTGATCCCACACCCTTGATGAGCGCATGAAAAAGGGCGCGCCAAGCGGCACGCCCCGAATGCTTTAAGCAGTAAGATCAATCAGACCAGTGAGCCGTCGATCGCCTTGCAGGCGTCAACAAGGCCCTTCACGGCGTCGACCGATTTATCAAACATCACTTGCTCGTCTTTGTTGAGCTTGATGTCGATGACCTTCTCGATGCCACCGGCACCGATCACGGTCGGAACGCCGACATACATGCCGTCCAGTCCAAGCGCGCCTTTCACGTAAGCCGCACAGGGCAGAACGCGCTTTTGGTCTTTGAGATAGGCTTCTGCCATCTCGATGGCCGAGGTGGCGGGTGCATAGAAGGCCGAGCCGGTTTTCAGCAGGCCGACGATTTCAGCACCACCGTCACGGGTGCGCTGGATGATCGCGTCGAGCTTTTCTTGCGTGGTCCAGCCCATGCTGATCAGGTCGGGCAGCGGGATGCCACCAACGGTCGAGTAGCGTGCCAACGGCACCATCGTATCGCCATGCCCGCCCAGAACGAAAGCGGTGACGTCGCGCATCGAGACGCCGAACTCAAGGCTCAGGAAGTGACGGAAACGCGCCGAGTCGAGCACGCCAGCCATGCCGACGACTTTCTCTTTCGGCAGGCCCGAGAACTGTTGCAGCGCCCAGACCATCGCATCCAGCGGGTTGGTGATGCAGATCACGAATGCGTTGGGTGCGTGCGCCCCGATGCCTTCGCCGACCGATTTCATCACCTTGAGGTTGATGCCCAGCAGATCGTCGCGGCTCATGCCCGGCTTGCGCGGCACGCCAGCGGTCACGATGCACACATCTGCGCCTGCGATATCGGCGTAATCGGTGGTGCCTTTGAGCGAAGCGTCAAAGCCCTCGGCGGGACCGGATTCCGCGATGTCGAGCGCTTTGCCCTGCGGCGTGCCTTCGGCGATGTCGAACAGAACAACGTCACCGAGTTCCTTGATGGCGGCGAGATGGGCGAGCGTGCCGCCGATCTGGCCTGCGCCGATAAGCGCGATTTTGGGTCTGGCCATTTGGTCCTCCGAGTGGATGGAATGGAAAAATCTGACGCCGTTCACCTAGCCCTTTGGTCGCCCGAGAGCAAGGGTGCTGCGCTGCGGCGCAGCAGCGGGGCGAGAAGTGTATGCAATCGTATGCCACATTTCTGGGTGCGAGAGGCATGTGCAAGCGCCGTGCATTGTGCGCGGTTCCCAATCGCGCAGGGGCATGGCATTCAAGACCAACGCGGCACCGCGCGGCGATTCTTTTCAGGGTTTTGAGGGCTTATGCTAGAGTTGGGCACATTGGGATGGGCGCTTGCGTTGCTCGCAGCGGTGATGGTCGGGCTATCAAAGGGCGGCATCCCGATGGCGGCCTCGATCTCGGTGCCGGTGCTGGCGGTGGTGATGAACCCGGTCGAGGCGGCTGGCCTGCTGCTGCCGGTCTACATCATCGCGGATATGTTCGGCCTGTGGGCCTATCGCAAGGAATTCGACAAGCGCGTTTTGCTAATCATGATTCCCGCCACGACGATTGGCATCGGCATCGGTTGGGCGACTGCCGAGATCGTGCCCGAACGCTATGTGACACTGTTGGTGGGCGTTATCGGCGTGGTGTTTTCCCTGAACGCGCTGCTGCGTCACAGGATGGGCGCGCGGCAAGAGGCCAAGGTCGCGCCGGGTCTATTCTGGGGCACCATCGCGGGGTTCACCAGCTTTGTCAGCCATTCCGGCGCGCCGCCGTTTCAGACCTATACGATCCCGCTAAATCTTCCAAAGCAGGTGTTTGCAGGCACGGCGACAGTGCTGTTTTCCTATGTGAACTTGGCCAAGCTTGGCCCTTATATCGCGCTGGGCGAGGTGAACTGGCACAGCCTTGGCACGGCGCTGATCTTGGCGATTCCGGCCTCGGCCTCGGTATTTCTGGGGGTGTGGTTGGTGAAACGGATGCCAACGGCGGTTTTCTATAAGATCGTGATCTGGGCGCTTT
Source organism: Thioclava indica (assembly GCF_000714545.1). Classification (GTDB taxonomy): domain Bacteria; phylum Pseudomonadota; class Alphaproteobacteria; order Rhodobacterales; family Rhodobacteraceae; genus Thioclava; species Thioclava indica. Next base: position 46,595 of record NZ_AUNB01000062.1, on the reverse strand, counting down.
TGCTGATCTCTCTTAAGCTTGTGCAGCAATCTCTATTCGCTTAAGTCGGCGCGCCCATTGCGGGCAGGCTATCGCGCACCGTTTCAAATGCCTCGCCCGAGGCGATCAGACAGCTTAGCCCCGACGCCTCGGTCACGAGAATCGTCCAGCTGCCCGACTCTGCGGCGAACACCTCTAGCACAGAATTATTCGCCGCCAGTGCCACCGCGCGGCGCGTTTCAAAATACCGGGTGTGCAATTGCGCGACCAGATCGTCGCGCGCGGCACAGGTTGCCTCTTGGGCGAAACTGCGCCCGCCAAGCAAAATCAGCGCGACAAAGCCGAAGGACAGGGCGATCATCTTGTAAAGCATGGCGCGAACCTTTTAGGACAACGTGCCCCAGCCTGCCGTTAAAGATGAGAAAATAAGGTTAACCGAGCGCGCACGGGCCTGTAACGCAGCGAATTTCTGCGATGCGGCAAATCTAGCCTTGCCGATTCTGTCTGAAATGTGCGATCTGGCGAAAGAAAATTGCGAGAGGAGAATCAAATGGCCCACCCGACCCGTTCCGTCCTTTATATCCCCGGCTCGAAAGAGCGTGCGCTGGAAAAGGCCACGGGGCTGGCCTGCGATGCGATCATCTTTGATCTCGAAGATGCGGTGGCGATTGATGAGAAAGCCAATGCGCGCGCGCTTTTGGCGAAAACGCTCAGCGAGGCCGACTACGGGGCGCGGCTGAAAATCGTGCGCGTGAACGGGTTGGATAGCGCATGGGGGCGCGAGGATGTGCTGGCCTTCGCTGATGCGATCCGCGCCGGTGCCAAGGTCGATGCGATCCTGATCCCCAAGGTCTCGACGCCTGCCGATTTGGATGCGGTGGCCGATCTGATTCAAGGTGTGCCGCTTTGGGCGATGATGGAGACGGCGCAGGGCATGCTGAACGCAGGCGCCATTGCCGCGCATCCGCGTCTTGAGGGCATGGTGATGGGCACCAATGATCTGGCCAAAGAGCTGGGCAGCCGTTTCCGTGCGGATCGTCTGCCAATGCAAGCCGGTCTGGGCCTGTGCCTGCTGGCGGCAAAGGCGCATGGCAAGATCATCGTTGATGGCGTCTACAACGCGTTCAAGGATGATGAGGGCCTCAAGGTTGAATGTGATCAGGGTCGCGACATGGGGTTCGATGGCAAAACGCTGATCCATCCGGCGCAATTGGCGGTCTGTAATGCCGCCTTCGCACCTTCTGACAACGAAATCGACCTTGCGCAGCGCCAGATCGCCGCGTTCGAGGCCGCCGAGGCCGCAGGGCAGGGCGTGGCCGTTGTGGATGGTAAGATCGTCGAAAATCTGCATATCGTGACCGCGCGGCAGGTCTTGGCGAAAGCGCAGGCGATTGCCGCGCTAGGCAGCTAAAGGGCTAACCAAATGGCATTACTGATTCTCGGCGTCCTTATTTGGTCGCTTGCACATCTCGCGAAACGGTTGTTTCCGGGGTTCCGGCGCGCGATGAAAGGGGCCGAGCGCCCGATGGTGACGGCGCTGGTGCTGCTGAGCCTTGTGCTGATGTTCATTGGCTGGCGCGGCAGCGATCCGGTGTTTTATCTCTGGACGCCGAACGCCGCGCTTAAAGGCATCAACAATCTGCTGATGATCTTCGCGGTGTATCTGTTCGCGGTCTCGGGGATGAAGCTGTGGCTGAGCGGTAAGATTCGCCATCCGCAGCTGACGGGTGTGAAAACCTGGGCGCTGGCGCATTTGCTGGTCAATCCAACGCTGCCGGGGATCATCCTGTTTGGCGGGTTGCTGGCTTGGGCGGTGCTTGAGGTGATCTTGATCAACAAGCAAAGCAAGCCGGCCAAGCCCCATCCGCAGGTCAATATCGGTAAAGAGATCGGCGGGATCGTCGGGACGCTGGTGCTGTATGGCGTGATCGCATGGATCCACATCTGGTTCGGTCACAACCCGTTCGGGGCCTGATATGAAGATCTACCGCCTGCTCACCGAAGACGACACCTCGGCCTTTTGCCACAAGATCTCGCTGGCGCTGTCCAAGGGCTGGGAGATCTACGGCGACCCGCAATATGCCTTTGATGGTGCGCGCGGCGTGATGCGGTGTGCGCAGGCGGTGACAAAGGAAATCGACGGGGACTATCACCCCGACATGAAGCTGGGAGAGCAATGATGGGCAAGACCAATCCGGGCCGTTTCTTTGAGGATTACGCGGTTGGCGATGTGATCCGTCATGCCGTGCCGCGCACCGTCGCTGAGGGTGAGCGCGCATTGTATCACGCGCTTTATCCGGCGCGGCATGCGCTGTATTCCAGTGACGAATTCGCCGCCAATTGCGGGCTGGAGGGCGCGCCGCTTGATGATCTGATCGCCTTTCATGTGGTGTTTGGCAAAACGGTGCCGGATGTCTCGCTGAATGCGGTGGCGAATTTGGGCTACGCGCAGGGGCGCTGGCTAAAGCCGGTCTATCCTGGCGATACGCTGCGATCAGAGTCGCAGGTGATTGGCGTCAAGCAGAATTCGAATGGCAAATCGGGCGTTGTCTATGTGCGCACGCGCGGGTTCAACCAGGTTGATGAGATCGTGCTGGACTATGTGCGCTGGGTGATGGTGCGCAAACGCGATTTTGATGCGCCCGCACCCGAAACGGTGATCCCCGATCTTGCGCCGGTTGTGGCGGCTACCGATCTGGTGATCCCCGAGGGGCTGACGTTCGACGATTACGATTTTGGTCTTGCTGGCGAGCCCCACCGCTTGGGCGATTACGAGATCGGCGAAAAGATCGACCATGTGGATGGTGTGACGATCGAAGAAGCCGAGCACATGATCGCCACGCGGCTGTGGCAGAACACCGCCAAGGTGCATTTCGACGCGACTTTCCGCGAGGATGGCCAGCGGCTGATCTATGGCGGGCATGTCATCAGCATGGCGCGCGCGCTGTCCTTCAACGGTCTGGCGAATGCGCAGATGATCGTGGCGCTGAACGGTGGTGCGCATGCCAATCCATGCTTCGCGGGCGATACCGTGAAAGCGTGGTCCGAGGTGCTTGATAAGGTCGAAACCGGCGTGCCGGGCGTGGGGGCGATCCGGTTGCGGTTGGTGGCCACCAAACAAGGCGCGGCGGAGTTTGCCTATAAAGGCGAGGACGGGAAATACGCCCCCGAAGTGCTGCTTGATCTCGACTATTGGGCGTTGATGCCGATCTGAGTTAGGGCGCGACGCGACTCGCAACGCCTTGTGCGTTGCGAGCGGTAACATGTGATCACGCTCTGAAAATTTGTGATCACAAAGCGAATTTTTCACACCTGTTTGATACGTTTCCGCTGTTTTTACGTCTCTGCCCTCGTGACTCCCGCGAAAATTGCGCTAAACCAGAAAGAATTCCGGCCAGCCTCGCCGCACGGGTGTTATCGTGCGTGGCGCGTGGCACAGCACGAAGGGACCGAACATGGCTGAAGCGAAACCGGTTGAACGCCCGCTTTCCCCCCATCTCCAAATCTATCGCCCGCAAATGACGTCGATGTCCTCGATCCTGACGCGGATCACGGGCAACGGGATCATCGTCGGGGTTCTCTTGCTAGTGTGGTGGCTGCTCGCAGCCGTGACCAGCCCGGACTATTTTGACTTCGTGAACGCTATCGCGACCTCGTGGTTCGGCGATCTGGTGTTTACGCTGTCGCTGCTGGGCGTGTGGTATCACTACCTTGCGGGCATCCGGCATCTGATCTGGGACAGCGCCAAGATGATGGACATCAAGACCGCCGAGATGCTTGGCTGGATCTGTGTCATCGGTTCGGTCGTGCTGACCGCGCTCACCCTTATCATCATTCATCTATAACGGAGGCTCGAGATGCGTTACCTAACTGACCGCAAACGCGCCGTTGGCAAAGGCGCTTCGGGCACCGGCACCGAGCATCACTGGTGGATGTCGGCCTCTGCCGTGGCGCTGGCCTTCATGATCCCGACCTGGCTGTATATCGTGGGCACGACCCTTGGGATGCCCCAGCAAGCGGTGATCGCCACCTTCGCACAACCCTTCCCGGCTATCCTGACCGCTCTGGTCGTGATCGTCGGTATGCGCCACTTCGCTAAGGGCACCGAAATCTGGATCGAAGATTATGCGCGCGGCACCACGGCCAAGGCGCTCAAGATCGCAATGCATTCGCTGGCCTATATCATCATGGCGACGGTGCTTTATGCCCTCGGCAAGATGGTCTTTATCGGCCTTCTTCTGGGCGCGAACGGATAAGTCAGGACGAGACAATGGCAGCTTACGAATACGAAACGCATAACTACGACGTGGTTGTGGTGGGTGCTGGCGGCTCTGGCCTGCGCGCAACCCTTGGCATGGCCGAACAGGGCCTGCGCACCGCCTGCGTGACCAAGGTGTTCCCGACCCGCTCGCATACCGTGGCCGCGCAAGGGGGCATCGCCGCCTCTCTGGGCAATATGGGCCCCGATAGCTGGCAGTGGCACATGTATGACACGATCAAGGGCTCTGACTGGCTGGGCGATAGCGACGCGATGGAATATCTCGCGCGTGAGGCTCCGAAGGCCGTCTACGAGCTTGAGCATTATGGCGTGCCGTTCTCGCGCACCGAAGAGGGCAAGATTTATCAGCGCCCGTTTGGCGGCCACACCACCGAATACGGTGAAGGCCCGCCCGTGCAGCGCACCTGTGCCGCCGCTGACCGCACCGGCCACGCGATCTTGCACACGCTTTACGGCCAGTCGCTCAAGCATAATGCCGAATTCTACATCGAGTATTTCGCGATTGACCTGATCATGTCCGATGACGGGCAATGTCAGGGTGTCGTCTGCTGGAAGCTCGACGATGGCACGATGCATGTTTTCAACGCCAAGATGGTCGTTCTGGCAACGGGCGGCTACGGTCGCGCGTTCTTCTCGGCCACCTCGGCGCATACCTGCACCGGCGATGGCGGTGGCATGGTGGCGCGAGCAGGTCTGGCGTTGCAGGATATGGAATTCGTGCAATTCCACCCGACCGGCATCTACGGTTCGGGTTGTCTGATCACCGAGGGCGCGCGCGGCGAGGGGGGCTATCTGACCAACTCCGAAGGCGAGCGCTTTATGGAGCGGTATGCGCCGACCTACAAAGACCTTGCTTCGCGAGACGTAGTGTCGCGCTGTATGACGCTGGAAATCCGCGAAGGGCGCGGCGTGGGCGAGCACAAGGATCACATCTTCCTCAACCTCAGCCACCTGCCACCCGAAGCGCTGCACGAACGCCTTCCCGGCATTTCGGAAAGCGCCAAGATTTTCGCAGGCGTCGACGTGACCAAAGAGCCGATCCCGGTTCTGCCGACCGTGCACTACAACATGGGCGGTATCCCGACGAACTATCATGGCGAGGTGATCAATCCCGCCGCCGATAACCCCGATGCGATTGTTCCCGGCTTGATGGCTGTGGGCGAGGCAGGCTCTGCCTCGGTGCATGGGGCGAACCGTTTGGGTTCTAACTCGCTGATCGACCTTGTGGTGTTTGGCCGCGCGGCTGCAATCCGCGCCGGTCAGGTCGTTGATCCCGAGGCCGAAAACCGCCCGATCCCGAAAGCCAAGATCGACGCGGTGTTCGAGCGCTTTGACAAGGTCCGCTACGCCGATGGCGGCACCCCGACTGCCGAGCTGCGCCTTGAGATGCAAAAGACGATGCAATCCGATGCAGCCGTTTTCCGCACCGACAAAACGCTTGCCGAAGGCGTCGAAAAGATGGTCGCTGTTGCGGCCAAGCTGGACGACATCAAGGTTACCGACCGCTCGCTGGTGTGGAACTCGGATCTGATGGAAACGCTTGAGCTGGAAAACCTGATGCCCAACGCTTTGGCGACTATTGTCGGGGCCGAGGCGCGCAAGGAATCCCGTGGTGCACATGCCCATGAGGACTATCCTGATCGCGACGATAAGGAATGGCGCAAGCACTCGATCATGCATGTGGAGGGCAACAAGGTCGATCTGACCTTCCGTCCGGTGCATATCGATCCGCTGACGCCTGAAGATCAGGGTGGCATCGAGCTCAAGAAGATCGCGCCCAAAAAGCGGGTCTATTAATGCGCGCGCTTGTGTCCATCGTGGCTTTGACCGGGCTTTGTGCCTGCCAGATGAGCGCACCGCTTCAGCAATCTGCTGAAGAGGCCGCGCGCGGGCAGGCCAAGACGGTGGTCAACACGGTTGTCGAAAGCAAAATGCCGGGGCTGAATGCTGCCCCGGTGACCGATTGCATTATCGACAATGCCTCGATGAACGAGGTCTTCACGATCGCCAAGGCTGCGGTGACGGGAATTGACGACAGCACGGTGTCGACCGTGATGGATATCGCCAAACGCCCCGATACCGTGACCTGCATCGCCAAGAACAAGCTTGGGCTGAACTAGGAGATGCGCATGGGATGGACAGCTCAGCAGACCAGATCGGCGACCCCTTTGGGGCGCGCGATGGCTGTGCTGGCCTTGCCCTTGGCCATGTCGGCTTGTGCGCCTGTCTCGGTCGAAACGGCAGAACGCCAGTGCTACCCCCAATATGCCCGCAAAGCGCCGATCAGCGGCGAGGGGCGCATAGGGGCCACCACTGACGGTGCCTACACGCAGATGAAGCTCAATCTCAATCTGGGCACGGCGGATCAGGGCGATGCCTCGGCCCATTATGACGCCTGTGTCTATCGTAAATCCGGTCGTATGCCCACGCGACCGCTCTATTCGTATTGACGGAATAAGGGGGACCGAAATGGTTCAGTTCACGCTTCCGAAGAATTCCAAAATCCGCGTTGGCAAGACTTGGCCAAAGCCGGATGGCAAGAATATCCGAAAGTTCCAGATTTATCGCTGGGATCCGGACACCGGGGAAAACCCGCGTCTGGATACCTATTTTCTGGACATGGACAAATGCGGTCCGATGGTTCTCGACGCGCTGATCAAGATCAAAAACGAGATCGACCCGACGCTGACCTTCCGTCGCTCGTGCCGCGAGGGGATTTGCGGATCTTGCGCGATGAATATCGGCGGCATCAACACGCTGGCCTGTATTTACGGGCTGGATGAGGTGAAGGGCGATGTCAAAATCTACCCGCTGCCGCATATGCCGGTGGTCAAGGATCTGATCCCCGATCTGACGCATTTCTATGCCCAGCATGCCTCGATCATGCCGTGGCTGGAAACCAAGACCAACCGTCCTGAAAAGGAATGGCGCCAGTCGATCGAAGACCGCAAAAAGCTGGACGGTCTGTATGAATGCGTGATGTGCGCGTCGTGTTCGACCTCGTGCCCGAGCTATTGGTGGAATGGCGATAAATACCTCGGCCCGGCGGCGTTGCTGCACGCTTATCGCTGGATTATCGATTCGCGCGATGAGGCTACCGCCGAGCGTTTGGATCAGCTTGAAGACCCCTTTAAACTGTATCGCTGCCACACCATCATGAACTGCACCAAGACCTGCCCGAAGGGTCTGAACCCGGCGAAATCCATTGCCGAGATCAAAAAGATGATGGTCAGCCGCACGGTTTGATCGCTACCCGATATAGGGGGCTGGCATCTACTGGCCCCAAAGACTGGCTAAGGGGCGGCGAAAGCTGCCCTTTTTGCTGCGTTGCAGCAAGTGCATAGCGCAGTTGCAGCATTGGGCACTGTGCAACGCTGAAAACTCCCTTAAGTTATTGCGCAGGGAGGAACTCGAGCAAAAAAGAGAGTTCCCATGACGAGCATCGTAAACTTCCCTAAGGGCAAGCAAGTTACGACCGAGGCCGACGAGCATTTGGCCTATTACACGCCCGAAACCCGCAGTCAGTCCACTAAACCCGCACCCGCCGCACGCGTTGCGACCGGGCTAGAGGCGCTGGACCTGATGTATGAGTATTACAACGCCGCATGAGCGGCCTGGCAATCGCCCGCGTTTTCTATCGTGGCGAACCTGACCCCGGCATCGCGTCCGGGGTCTCTTTTTGCGCGCTGTTCTCTGGGTTTAGCTCGGTTTCCAAGAACCGCTCAAACGCGTCGAAATCGAGCGGCTCGAACTGCCCGAAGCCTTGAATCCAGGTGATCGCCTCTTGCATCGACAGCGGTTCCAGCTTGCACCATTTCACGCGCCCGCGCTTTTCCTGCGAGATCAGCCCGGCCTCGGCCAGAATACCCAGATGCTTGGAAATCGCCGCCAGCGACATCGCGAAGGGCTCGGCGACATCGGTGACCGCCATGTCATCTTCAAGCAGCATCGTCAGGATCGCCCGCCGCGTCGGGTCCGACAGGGCGGCGAAAATCGCGTCGAGTGAGGGGCGGGCAGGGGGTATCATAGCCATCTGATGGCGCGCGGCGCGTAAAACGTCAACCGATTGGTTGAATATGTTCCCGCTCGCGTTTGCGTGAAGATTGCCGCCGGGGAAATTCGCGGGATTTTGAAAAACACATAAAAATCAATTGTCTATGTGCGCGACATGCGGGTTTTAACGCGATTGACTCAGGCGCGGGTGGCGGCTATCAAACTTGCAAGTTTAGCGGGGTCACTCCATGTCCGATCTCCCCCCAGACGAGCCAGATCCCAAGCGCCTTGCTGCGCTCGAGAAAAAGCTTGCTGCGGTGAGAAAGGCGCAAGAGCCGCCTCCGCGAAGGGTCGATCATCACCTCAGTCAGGCCAATATGGCGTGGCGTATGGTGGTCGAAATGGTTTCGGGGCTGGGTATCGGCTTCGGCATCGGATTGGGGCTGGATGCGCTGTTTGGCACGATGCCGATATTCATGGTGCTGTTTACGATGCTGGGTTTCGCGGCGGGCGTGAAGGTAATGTTACGCTCTGCCAAAGAGATGAACGAAGACCGTGCTGCCGAGCAGGCTGAGACGCTATCGGTTGCTGATGAAGAGGATGACAGACGTGACTGATGTGCCGCAGGATGTCCGCAATGAGTTGGTGTTTCACCCGATGGACCAGTTCATCGTCAGGCCGCTCTTTGGGGATGGCCCCGTGCATTGGTATACGCTCACCAACGTGACGCTCTGGCTTGCAATCTGCGTTGCGGCGATCTTCTTCATGATGGTGATCGGCACGCGTGGTCGCGCTGTGATCCCGAGCCGCGCGCAGTCGATTGCGGAACTCGCTTATGGCTTCATCCATAAAATGGTCGAAGATGTTGCGGGCAAGGACGGGCTCAAGTTCTTCCCCTATATCTTCACGCTGTTCCTGTTCATCGTATTCTCGAACTTCCTTGGCCTGTTGCCGCGCGCCTTCACCACGACCTCGCATATCGCCGTGACCGGCTTTCTGGCGATGCTGGTATTCGTGACGGTCACCGTCGTTGGCTTTGTCAAACATGGTGCGGGCTTTCTGGGGCTGTTCTGGGTGGCTTCGGCGCCGCTGGCGCTGCGTCCGATCCTTGCGGTGATCGAAGTGATTTCCTACTTCGTGCGCCCGGTTAGCCATTCAATTCGTCTTGCAGGCAACATGATGGCGGGACACGCCGTGATGAAAGTGTTTGCTGCCTTCGCGCCGCTGATCCTGTTCTCGGGTGTCGGCATCGCGGTGACCCCGCTGTCAATCGTCGCGATTGCTGCGATGTACGGGCTTGAAGTTCTCGTGGCCTTTATCCAGGCCTATGTCTTTACGATCCTCACCTGCGTCTATCTGAAAGACGCGCTTCACCCGGCACACTGACGGGATAACGGATCACACGGTTCACAACTAATCTGCCAATTCCAACCTCAAGGAGTGACGAACATGGAAGGCGATATCGTACAAATGGGTGCTTACATCGGCGCTGGTCTGGCATGCATGGGCATGGGCGGCTCGGCTATCGGTGTGGGTAATGTTGCAGGTAACTTCCTGTCGGGCGCGTTGCGCAACCCTTCGGCCGCTGCCGGCCAAACCGCGACGCTGTTCATCGGCATCGCATTCGCAGAAGCACTGGGGATCTTCTCGTTCCTCGTCGCTCTGCTGCTGATGTTCGCCGTCTAATCCGGCACTCTTTTCCTTGAGGCGGGTGGGCCCATCCGGGGCCCATCCCGTGACCTTTCAGGGAAACCGTGTAGCAGGGTCGAGGGACGACATGGCAAGCGAAACGCACGACATGGCGAGCGCAGCCGCAAGCGGGCTGCCGGGCGCCGAGCATATGCATACCGCCGATGCTGGTGGCATGCCGCAGCTTGACTTCGGGAGCTTCCCGAACCAGATTTTCTGGCTTCTGGTCGCCCTTGCGGTGATCTACTGGTTGCTGTCGCGCATTGCGCTGCCCCGCATTGCGGGCGTGCTGGGCGATCGTCAAGGCACGATTGCTGGCGACATTGCCGCTGCTGAAGATTTCAAGCGCAAAGCCGAAGAGGCTGAGGCCGCCTATGAAAAGGCACTGGCCGAGGCACGCGCGAATGCGCAAAAGATTGCTGGCGAGACCAAGGCCGAGATCCAGAAAGATCTCGACGCGGCCATCGTCAAGGCCGATGCCGAGATTGCCGCACGCTCTGCGGATTCTGAAAAGCGCATCACCGAAATTCGCGACGGTGCGCTGGCCGCGATTGACGAGGTCGCCAAGGATACCGCTGGCGAGATCGTCGCGGCTTTGGGTGGCAAGGCAGATAAGGGCGCTGTGAATGGCGCTGTCGATGCGCGGTTGAAAGGGTAAGAAGATGAAAAAACTCTCACTTCTGTTCCTGATTGCTGCGCAGCCCGCCTTTGCGGCGACAGGTCCGTTCTTCTCGCTCTGGAATACCAACTTCATCGTGATGTTGGCTTTCCTGCTGTTCGTCGGGCTTGTGCTTTATGCAAAAGTTCCGGGGACGCTGGGCAAGATGCTCGACAAGCGTTCGGGCAATATCCGCTCCGATCTTGATGAGGCCCGCCGCCTGCGCGAAGAGGCGCAATCGGTTCTGGCCAGCTACGAGCGCAAAGCGCGTGAAGTCCAAGGTCAGGCTGATCAGATCATCGCAGCCGCCAAGCGCGATGCCGAGGCGATGGCCGAGAAAGCCCGCGAGGATCTGCAAGTTTCGATCGCGCGTCGTTTGAAAGCCGCCGAAGAGCAGATCGCATCTGCCGAGGCGCAGGCCGTGCGCGACGTCAAACACCGTGCCGTTTCCGTGGCTGTGGCCGCTGCAGGCGATGTGCTTGCCAAGCAGTTCACCGCCAAGGATCGCGCCGCATTGATCGACGCATCACTGGGCGAAGTGGCAAGCCGCTTTAACTAAGCCTTTCAGGCCGTTGACATAGATAGAACCCCGGTCCGAAAGGCCGGGGTTTTTCATGCTGTATCGGGGGGCATTAGTGTTCGCCGCTATGGGAAAGCCGCAGGCGCGCGGTCGCTTCGTTGCGCTCGGCGCGGCGCATCGCGGTCATCTCGTGATCGACGAAATCCATATGGCTCGCAATTGCGGCGCGCGCGGCTATCGGATCGCGTAGTTGCAACGCCTCATTCATCGCGCGGTGCTGTTCCAGCAACTGCCCGCGCGTCGCGCGATTGCGAAACATGATCGCGCGGTTGAAGAACACGCCTTCGGCGAGCAATTCGAACATCGCGCGCATCATGTGGATCATGATGACGTTGTGACTGGCCTCGATAATCGCCATGTGAAATTTCGCATCAAGCTGCGCTTCCTCAGAGGGGTTGCGCTTGGCATGGGCGGCTTCCATCTGGCCAAACAGCGTGTTGATGACCTTCAGATCGGTATCCGAGCCACAGATCGCCGCCCGCTCTGCGGCCAGCCCCTCAAGGTCGCGGCGAAAGGAAATATAGTCGAATAGCGCCTGTTCGTTGCTTGAAAAGAGCCGGATCAAAGCGGGCGAAAAGGCTGAACCCAGAACGTCAGCGACGAAGATGCCCGAGCCAGCCTTGGTGCACAAAAGCCCTGCATTCTGCAACTCGGCGATGGCCTCTCGCAGGCTGGGGCGCGAGACGCCAAGGCGCTCGGATAGTTCTCGCTCGGAGGGCAGGCGCTCACCGGGGCGCAAAATCCCCTGCAAGATCAGATCTTCGATTTGACGCACAACGGCGCTCGCAAGCTTTTCGGATTCGATCTTTTGAAACGGCATGGCTCCTCCCGACTGGTCAAGATATATGACCGCGCCTCGGGCCAGACAATGTAAAAAGGCCGGGTCTCCCCGGCCTTATCAAACGCTTGTGCCGTGATCAGTTGTTGGGGCGAATGATAAACTCGACCCGACGGTTGGCCTGACGCCCCTCTGCGGTGAGGTTGGATGCGATCGGATCGCTTTCACCGCGCCCGCTGGTGATGACGCGGGAATTGGGTACACCGCCCGCTTCAAGAACAGACGCGACCGAGCGCGCGCGCTCACGCGACAGCTTCATATTGTAAGCCGCGTCGCCTGTATTGTCGGTATGCCCGACGACCTCGACGGTGGTGTTGGGATAGCGGTTGAGGCTGCCAGCAAGCGTGTAAAGATCGCGCTGCAGATCCGGGCGCAGGTTGTAGCTGTCAGTCGCGAACAGCACGTCTTGCGGCATCGTCACGATCAACTGATTGCCCGAGCGCACGACGCTTACGCCATTGGTGGTGAGATCGCGGCGCAATTCCTGCGCTTGCCGGTCCATCTGATTGCCGATGGCACCGCCAATAAGACCGCCAACGACGGCACCCGCCGCAGCCTTGGTCAGCTTTTCGTCGCCCTTTCTGGTTGCGCCGATAGCGCCGCCAATCAATGCGCCGGTGATCGCACCCGTATTGCGATTGACGTTCGGATTTTGATCGTAATTGTTTGCTTCAGGGTAACCGCTGGGCACGCAGGCGGCCAAAGCGATTGCTGCGCCTGCGCTTAACAGAATGGTTTTGGTCTTGAGATATGTTGTCATGTTGCTCGTCTGCCTTGTCTTACGCCCCATGAAGCGAGGCTTGACGATACTTTAACGCAGAAATTGCAGGCGGGTTCCATCGACATTTCAACGCGGGCAGATTTCCGCCCATCACAGTTGTGATAACGGCTGGGCGCTGCCGATATTTCAATGCCCTGATTACTCAGCAGCGTCGGCGCGCGCGGCCTCCCAGCCAAGCATTGCGCGCTTGACGCCCAGCCCCCAGTGATAGCCCCCCAAGCCCCCGGATTTGCGCAACGCGCGATGGCACGGGATGAGATAGGAAATCGGGTTGCGGCCCACGGCTGTGCCCACCGCGCGGGTCGCTTTCGGGTGCCCGATCACGGCGGCGATGTCGGAATAGGTGGTGACATGGCCCGAGGGGATCGCCAAAAGCGCCTCCCAAACCTTTATCTGAAACGGTGCGCCGATCAGCGTCATGCGCGCCTCGCCCTTACCGGTCAGTGCCGCGTTGACCCATGCTTGCAATGGCGCTGGGTCATGCACGAAATGGGCCGCGGGCCAACGTCGGGCGAGGTCGTCGAATGCTTCGCTCTCGCCCATCTCGGCGCAAAATCCCATGCCGCATAGGCCGTGCGAGGTACCCATCGCGATAAGCGGGCCGAAGGCACTGTCAAACCTTCCCCAGTGGATTTTTACATCCGCCCCTGCGCGCGCGAATTCCCCCGGTGTCATCGCCTCCCACCGCAAAATAAGATCGTGAAGCCGCCCCGTGCCTGACAGACCGGCGCGATCCGCCACCGCATCCAGCGGCTGACGCGCCGCCAGCAAATCGCGCGCCAAATCAAGGCGCAGATACTGCTGATAGCGCTTGGGAGAGACCCCAACCCAAGCCGAGAACAGGCGCTGGAAATGCGCAGGGCTCATCGCAAGGCGATCCGCCAAAACCTGCAAAGATAGCATTTCGCCCGCTTCTTCTGCCGCATCAATCTCGCGCAAAGCACGCGCAATCAGGCGGTAGTGATACTGGTCGTCAAGCGCGGTTTGATCGGTCATTGGCGAGCCCTCTCTATTGCCCGCCAGCTTAGCCCGTGCGCCCCAATCCCGCGACCCGAAAGCTGCGCATTCAAGCGGCCATCGTGCCTTTCTTTTTGACGCTTTCGCGTGTGAACATCTCTACTTCCCACTGTGCAAGATATGCCCGTGCGGGCTGTAGATGCAGGCCTAGCAAATAGGGGGCGACGATGGCGCGCATCCCTGTTGGAAGCAACGATAGATAGGCGGCCTCGGCATGCACGGTTCCCACCCATAACCCGCCTGCCAGAACGATTTCAGGGGCATCAAAAAGCAGTGTATAAACCGCCTGTCGGCCCGGCGCGCGGGGTGGGGCGTCAATCAAATCACTGGCGTGTGCAAACATCTCGCTTTCGCCAAACCACAAATCAAGCTCGGCCCCGGCCAGAAGCACCGGGCATCGGGGCGTTATGACCAGCTGTTGTGTGGGCTGATCCTTACCAAATTGACCGGGGTCCAGCGTGAGAGGGCGTAGCTCATTCGGGGCGCGCTTTGGCACGATATGCTGACCCAGCCATAAAAGCGGTTGATAGCCATTGTCGCGCGTCAGCACCTTGTCGCCCGGTCGCAGCCAGTCGATGGGTATTTCGCCTTCATTCGTGGCGATCAACGTGCCGCCGCCAAGCGCGGGCAGGGTGGCGATTTCTTCGGGCGTGGCAGAGGCTCCGGCTTGCCACTCGGGGTATGACACACCATACCGATGCCCTGGCTCAAGCGGCGCAGAGGGAACAAGCAGCACCAGCTCGCCGTCAATTTCCACGCGATCAAGACGGATTGCCGTTTCAGGCCCCTTGAGAAAAAGGGGTAAATCGGCACTAAAGGCCCCTTGTGAAACGACCCGTCCTGCCGGGTCATAAAGCGCAACACACACTCCCTCAGCCTTAGCGGCTGGCGCGACCTGCCATAAATCGGTTGCATGGTCGAAATCCGGCGCAAGCCGCCAGCTATTGGTCGCCGTGTCATGCGCGACGCTGCCCACAGGATATCCGAATTCCATTTCAACCCCTTTCTGACGTCCCTTCCTCGCCAGTTTTGCGCCATATCGGCAAATAGCGGGTTAATTCCCAAGCAACAGGCGGGCCGAATTTGTTTCCAATTTGCGCAAAATACCGAGAGCTTTCGCGCCACACTTGCCCTTGCGCGCGCTCAAAGGCATTAGAGGGGCATGATCAAGCAATTCGACTACGCTCATATGAAAGAGGTCTTCGCCCGGTTTGAGGCCTCAGAACCCCATCCCAAGGGGGAACTAGAGCATGTGAACGCCTACACGCTGGTGGTTGCGGTTGCGCTGTCGGCGCAGGCGACGGATGCGGGGGTGAACAAGGCAACGCGGGGGCTTTTTGCGCGCGCGGACACGCCGGAAAAGATGCTTGCACTTGGCCTTGAGGGCGTGACCGAGCATATCAAAACCATCGGCCTGTTTCGTCAAAAAGCCAAGAATGTCATCAAGCTAAGCCAGATACTGGTCGATCAATACAACAGCGAGGTGCCGTCCTCGCGCGCGGCGCTGCAATCGCTTCCCGGTGTGGGGCGCAAGACGGCTAATGTTGTGCTCAATATGTGGTTTGGCCATCCTGCGCAGGCGGTCGACACGCATATTTTCCGCGTTGGCAATCGCAGCGGCATCTGTCCGGGCAAAGACGTTGACGCCGTCGAGCGCGCAATCGAAGACAATGTCCCCGTGGAATATCAACGTCATGCGCATCACTGGTTGATCCTGCATGGGCGCTATATCTGCGTGGCACGCAAACCCAAATGTGGCGCCTGTCCGATCCGGGATCTGTGCCAGTTCGAGGAGAAAACTCTGTGACATCCTATCAAGTCGTCGGTATCGGCAATGCCGTGGTCGATGTGATCGCGCAATGCGATGACAGCTTTCTGGCCCATATGGGCATCGAAAAAGGTATCATGCAGCTGATTGAGCGCGAGCGTGCTGAAACGCTGTATGCGGCGATGAAAGAGCGCACGCAGGCCCCCGGCGGCTCGGTTGGCAATACCATCGCGGGGCTGGGAAATCTTGGGCTACAAACCGCCTTTATCGGTCGGGTTCGCGACGACGCACTTGGCCGGTTTTACGAGACCGCGCTGCATGGCGAGGGCACGGATTTTCCGAACGTCCCCGTCGAGGAAGGCGAATTGCCCAGCTCGCGCTCGATGATCTTTGTGACGCCCGACGGCGAGCGCTCGATGAACACCTATCTCGGGATTTCCGCCGAGGTTTCGACCGAAGATGTCAGCCTCGACGTCGTGGAAAACACAGCGATCCTGTTTCTCGAAGGGTATCTTTTTGACAAGGATCACGGCAAGGCGGCGTTCCTCAAGGCGGCTCAGGGGTGCCATCGCGGCGGCGGTAAGGCAGGGATCGCGCTGTCGGACCCGTTCTGTGTGGAACGTCACCGCGGCGATTTTCGCAGGTTGGTGGCCGAACAGATGGATTATGTGATCGGCAACGAGCACGAGTGGCAGTCGCTTTATCAGACCGATCTTGATTCGGCCCTGAAGCAGGCGGCGCTTGAGTGCGAGTTGGTGGTGTGCACGCGATCGGGGTCTGACGTGGTGGTGATGCGCGGTGATGAGCGCGTGGAAGTGCCTGTCAAGCGCGTGGTGCCGGTGGATGCCACGGGGGCGGGCGATCAATTCGCGGCTGGCTTCCTGTATGGCTACGCAATGGGGCAAAGCCTTGAGACGGCGGGTCGCATGGGCTGCATCGCGGCGGCTGAAGTCATCGGCCATTATGGCGCGCGTCCCGAGGTCGATGTCAAAAAACTTTTCGCCGAGCATGGTGTGATCTGACACCCGCCAGCGGTTTTGAAAAAAGCGCGCCCGTCAAAACCATGACGGGCGCGTTTTGCATTTCTAAGCCAGACGGCGTCGATCCGGCCTACAGCCGGTTCCCCGTCACCAACAAAGTATTGAGCAGGCCAAAGACCGTGCGCACGCTGACCACCGGCGATTCGGTGACGATGACCGTATCTTTGGGGTTGATTTGGAATTTGCGCGCGGCGAACAAGCCCTCGCCACTGGTCACATCAAAGACGAACGCGACATCGCGCTGTGACGGACCAGAGCCATCGGTGCGCACCTGCTTGGCGCTATATTCCCGCAAGACCAGAACGCCCTTGGGATTTGCCCGCGTGTCGTCCAGCCCGCCGATCAGCGACATCGCCTCGAGCGCGGTGATCTTTTCTTGCTCAAAGTGGATCAGATTTTCCGTGCCGCTGGCCCCGAAGGCCGTGAAATAGCGTTGGTCTTCTTGCACGACGACCTTGTCGCCACCGCGCAAAACCGTGTTGTAGGACGCATCCGAAAACAGCTTGTCGGCGCGGATGTCATAGGTCTTGCCGCCGCGCATCAGCCGCACAAGCGGGTTCTTGAGGTTGGCCGAAACGCCGCCGCCTTGCGCGATCGCGGACAAGATCGTGCTGTTGCGATTGGGCAGCGGATAAGTGCCGGGCTTGGCCACCCCAGACACAAGATCGACCGAGCTTTCCTGGCCCGGTTCATAGCTTAACTGGACCTGCGCCGAGGCGATAAACGGCTGCAAGGCAGACGCGATTTTGCGGCGCGCAGAGGTCGGGGACATGCCGCGAATCAAAATATCGCCGGCATAGGGAACAAAGATTGTGCCATCCGGTGACACGCGGACTTTGTTGATCGAGACCTCTTTTTGCGTCGTGCCAGTCAGCAGCGAGTTCTCGCTATTGTCCCAGATTTGCAGGCTCACCATATCCCCGGTGCTGATCACAGGCGCATTGGAACCACGGCTGGTGCGAAGCCAATTATACGTTCCTGTCCAACCTGTTGCGGGCCAGGAATCCAGGAATTTGACGTTGTCGCGCTGCACCCGAACGACCTCAAAGGGGGCATCGGCATTTTCGCTTTGGTCACGTCCAATGATCTCATTTGTCATGCCGATGCCACGGGGCAGAGAGCACGCACTCAACGCGATAACGCAGGACAAAGCTAAAACGGTCTTAAGAAATATTTGATGCAAATTCTATGACTCCCCCGAGATCTCTCGGCTGCGCAGACTTTTTAGCTTTTTTTTGCTGCAAGGCACATAGCAAAACAATCTTCTGAGACGCATTTTGGCCCGGTTCAATCGTCGCGCATCGCTCGGGAAAAATAATCGGTAAATGGTTTGATCAAGATCGAGGCGAGGGGGCGCGATCCTGTGGCAATAAAGGCGTCGAATGGCATGCCGGGTTTGGGGCCTAACGATTGTAGTGCCGCGCTGCTTTGCGGCGTCAGCTCCAGCTCGGCAGTGTAGTAATGCGCGCCGGTTTGCGCATCGTTCATCGTGTCGGCCGAGATGCTGCGGACAAGCGCGCTAAAGCTGGGCGTGGTGCGTGTGTTGAAATTTGGAAATGTCACGGCCGCGGATGAACCGGGCTGAATCCGGTCAATTTTACGCGGATCGAGTCTGACTTCAAATTGCAGCGCTTGGCCTTGCGGCACGATGGAAATCACTTCGCGCCCGGGGGCGACGACTCCGCCGATCGTGTGAACATCAAGCGATAGCACACGTCCGGCCATGGGCGCGCGTAAGACCAAACGCCCCAGTTTCGTGTTGATCAGGCGCAGCTTTTCACGGAGCTGATTTTCGGTCTGTTCAAAGGCGCGGATCTCTTCGTTTATTTCCTGATGGCGCACGGATTCGTCGTGCAGTCTCTGGATCTCATACTCCGCGATCAGGCTGTTGGCTTTGGCTGTCGCAGCCTCTATTTCGCCGATGCTCCCCTCAAGATTGGCAAGTTCGCGGCGTAGGGCCAGAACGCGCGATGCTTGCGTCAAGCCGCGATCATAAAGAGACATTTGATCGCTAAGCTCTTGCGAAATAAGATTAACTTGGCGCTTTCGCGCGTTAAGCTGGTGGGCGTATCCGTCGATAAGCGCCTCGGTCTGGATCTTGCGTTCGCGCCATTGCGCCCGCGTCTTTTTCAGCGTTTCGCGCCGTGTCGTCAATTGGTGGCGCTCTGCCCTGAGCATGCGCGAAATAACGCGGCTTTCATCTGCGACTTTCAGCAGCTCGGGTAGATAGATCAAGGTCGAATGCTCGTTCAGCTCGGCACGTCGCAGATCAATCTGGGCCAGCGTGCTGTAAAGGTCATTGCGTAGCAAGCTGCGCTGGGCCTCTAGCTCTGTGCCATCAAGGCGGATCAGGGGCGCGCCTGCCTCAACGTGATCACCTGCTTGCACGTTGATTTCATCGACCAGCCCGCCGTCAGGATGCTGCAGAATTTGAGTATGCGCATTTAGGGCGATGCGCCCGGTGGTGATAACCGCGCCGTTAATATCTGTTACGATCGCCCACCATAGCGCACCGCCAAGCCCGATCGCCCAGGTCAGAATTCCGAGCATGAGAAAATTTGCAGGAGACCAGCGGCCTGTCATGCTTGCGCCCTCTTTCGTGCCTCAACGGCAGGGCTGGCGGCGTTCATCAGTTTCACGAGCACTTCGTCGCGCGGCCCGAAGGCGCGCATATGGCCGCTATCAATCATCAAAACCAGATTACAATGCGCCAATGCAGAGCGGCGATGTGACATAACAAAGGTGATTTTTCCCAATTGGCGCGCAGTCGCGATGGCTTGGTTGAGGGCGTGAATCCCTTCGTCGTCCAGCGCAGAATTGGGTTCATCCAAGACCAGAATGATGGGATCGCCGTAAAACGCACGCGCCAGCCCGATGCGTTGACGTTGCCCGCCCGACAGTTCCTTACCGCCATCGGTGACGCGGGTGTCATAGCCATCGGGCAGCCCCAAAATCAGATCGTGGGCCGCCGCCGCTTGTGCTGCAATCACAATGGCTTGCGGGTCGGCTTGGTTTGAAAATCGCGCGATATTCTCTGCGATTGTCCCGTCGAAAAGGACGATATCTTGCGGCAGATATCCAAGATATGTCCCAAGCTGATCGGGGTCGTATTGCTTCAATTCGGCCCCATCCAGCCGGATATCGCCCTGCGCCGGGGCCCATAGGCCCACAAGCGCGCGCGCCAGTGTGGATTTCCCGGATGCGGAGGGGCCAATCACGGCGATCGCATCGCCCGCTTTTGCCGTTAGCCGGATGCCTTGCAATGTCGGGACGCGCCCGCCGGGTGGCACCACAGCCAGATTGTTCAGGGCGATGCGGGCTTGGGGGGCGGGCAGATCCATCGGTTTTTGTCGCTCTGGCAATGCGGTGAGCAATGCGGTCAATGATTTGCGCGCACTCCACGCCCGCTGAATTTGCGGCCATTGTGCCACGGTCTGTTCAACTGGCCCCAGCGAGCGCCCCAGCAGAATTGACCCCGCTATCATCGCCCCCGCCGATAGCGCATTTTGCAGCACCAACCACGCGCCCAGTGCCAACATCGTGGACTGCAACAAGATGCGAAACGCCTTGGTTATCGCCGTGATGCCACCCCCCAGATCAGAGGCATGCATGCGCGCGTCGAGCGCACGCTCATTCGCGTCAGTGCGACGCCGCATCATATTCTGGCGCATCCCCAAGCCCAGTAGGGTCTCAATCTCTTTGCGCATAGAGGCGCCGCGCATTTCGGCCTCATCCATGGCGAGCAGCGCCTCGTTTTGACTGCGTTTGGTCAGCATCTGGTTTGCAACCGCCAAAGCCAGAATCAGCACCGTGCTGGCTATAGCAAGCCATCCCATCAGCGGGTGAAACAGAAACAACACGCTCAAATAGATTGGCGCCCAAGGAAGGTCGAAAACCGCGCTGAAGGCCGGGGTGGAAAACAGCCCTTGTATCTGTGCGAGATCGCGTTGTGCAGAGCTTGATCTCGCGCGCGCAGCGGGAAATTCGGCTTGGCGCAAGACCGCGCGAAATACCCGCGCATCCAGGCGGTCATGCAAATGCGCGCCGATGCGCGCCAGCACCCGACCGCGTGAAAAATCCAGGATTCCCATCGTGATAAAGACAAAGACAACCATACCAAACAGCACGATCAACGTGCTGGTCGAGCGACTGCCAAGCACCCGATCATAGACCTGCAACATAAACAGCGGGCCGGTGAGCATCAGAAAGTTGATCGTGGCGCTGAACAAAGCCACGCCGACAAGTGCCCAAAAGCTCTCCTTCAGGGCATCTGCGATTTCGCGCGATGGATGGTCTTTGGCCATAGGTCGTAAACCCCGAGACAGCAACTGGCGCAGAGCCAGCAAGAGAGTGTCAGCCATGCTAGCCCCGGAAATCTTAAGGAAGGTCTTCTCCGGAACGGTTTTTTCCAGACATCCTTTCCAGAAGGTGAATCCGGATGCCCAGACGTCGCGCTGTTACAAAAACTTCACTTTTCGCCCGTCTATATTTCATATATACGTGAAATATGGAAAAAGAGATCCCAGACCGCCTAACTGCCCTTGGCCACGCCCACCGTTTGGCCCTGTTCCGGTTGTTAATGCGCCGCTATCCCGACCGTATGCCTGCGGGTGAAATTGCGCAGGTGCTGGGCGTTAAGGCCAGCACGCTGTCGACCTATCTTGGCACGCTGATGCAGGTCGGGCTGATCACGCAGATGCGGGTGGGGACCTCGCTGCTTTACACGGTGGATATGGCGCAGGTTCGCGTGACCTTCGACTATATCCTGCTCGATTGCTGCCGTGGCCGACCCGAGATCTGCGCCCACGATCCGATCCCCGACCTCAACGGAGTCTCACCCATGGAAGACCGCAAATTCAACGTGCTGTTCATCTGCACCGGCAATTCGGCCCGCTCGATCATGGCCGAAACTATCCTGCGCGAAAGTGCGGGGGAGCGCTTTGTCGCGCATTCGGCAGGCACGAAACCGCAGTCCGAACTCAACCCGTTTGCGGTGCAGGTGCTGCGCGACAAGGATCATGATGTGACGCCGCTGCGCGCAAAGACTCTCGCCGAGTTCCAAGGTGCTGATGCCCCCAAGTTCGACTTCGTCTTCACCGTCTGCGATCTGGCCGCGAATGAAGAATGCCCGCCTTGGCCCGGTCAGCCGATCAGCGGCCATTGGGGCCTGCCCGACCCGGTGAAGGTCGAGGGCACGAGCGCCGAGAAGGCCCTCGCCTTTCAGCAGACCTATGGCGCGATGCGCCGCCGGATTGAGGCCTTCACCGCCTTGCCGCTAGAGGCGCTTGATCGCATCGCTTTGCAATCCGCCGTCGATGATATCGGCCGCAGCTAAAGGAATTATCTCGTGACAACATATGCTTTGAACGGTCTTGGCCGGATCGGCAAACTGGCGCTGAAACCGTTGCTTGCGCGTGGTGCGAAAATCGCGTGGATCAACGACGCGGTGGGTGACCCGGAAATGCACGCGCATCTGTTGGAATTTGACAGCGTGCATGGCCGTTGGGACGCTGCGTTTTCTTATGACGCGGACAGTGTGACGGTTGATGGCACGCGCCTGCCCATCGTCGGCGCCAAACGGATCGAGGATCTGCCTTTGGAGGGCGTCGATGTGGTCATCGATTGCACCGGCGTGTTCAAATCCGAGGCTGCACTGGCCCCCTATTTCGCGGCTGGCGTCAAGAAGGTGGTAGTGTCCGCCCCGGTCAAGGACGGGGCGACCGCCAACATCGTTTATGGTGTGAATGAAACCACTTACGACGCGGCACAGCACAGCATCATCACTGCGGCAAGCTGCACGACGAATTGTCTTGCGCCGGTGGTCAAGGTCATCCACGAGGCGCTGGGCATCAAACATGGCGCGATCACCACGATCCATGATGTGACCAACACCCAGACCCTCGTCGACCGCCCCGCCAAGGACTTGCGGCGCGCGCGTTCGGCGCTGACCTCGCTGATCCCGACGACGACGGGTTCGGCTACGGCGATTACGTTGATTTACCCTGAACTCAAGGGGCGGCTGAACGGCCATGCGGTGCGGGTGCCGCTGCTGAATGCCTCGCTGACCGATTGCGTTTTCGAGGTCGCGCGCGCCACCACCGCAGATGAGGTCAACGCGCTGTTCAAAGCGGCGGCCGAAGGCCCGCTCAAGGGGATCTTGGGCTACGAAACACGCCCGCTGGTCTCGGCGGATTACACCAATGACACGCGCTCTTCGATCATTGATGCGCCCTCGACAATGGTGGTGAACGGCACGCAGGTAAAGATATATGCGTGGTATGACAATGAGATGGGCTATGCGCATCGCCTGATCGACGTGGCGCTGATGGTCGGGAAATCGCTGTGAGCGCGGCCCGATCTGTGCGCCCCGAGGGCATGTCAGCCTATATCGCGGTCACGGCGGCTTATTGGGCGTTCATGCTGAGCGATGGCGCGTTGCGCATGCTCGTGCTGCTGCACTTCCACACGCTTGGATTTTCGCCGGTGCAACTGGCCTATCTGTTCGTGCTTTATGAGATCGCGGGGATGGTGACGAACCTGTCTGCGGGCTGGATCGCGGCGCGTTTTGGACTGGGCGCGACGCTGTATGCCGGGCTTGGCTTGCAGGTGCTGGCGCTGTTGGCACTGTCGCAGCTTGATCCATCTTGGGCGATAGGACTGTCGGTCGCCTATGTGATGGTTGTGCAGGGGCTAAGCGGGGTGGCCAAGGATCTTGCCAAGATGTCGTCGAAATCCGCGGTGAAGCTGCTGGCGCCTTCGGAAAATGGCGGATTGTTTCGCTGGGTTGCGGTGCTGACTGGCTCGAAAAACGCGGTAAAGGGCGTGGGCTTTCTGCTGGGCGCAGGTTTGCTCGCAGGCGTCGGGTTTGACGGGGCGGTGCTGGGCATGGCGGCGGTTCTGGCGGTGATCCTGATCGCGATCGTGTTGGCGATGCCGCCGGGGCTGCCCAAAGGGCGCAAGGGGGCGAAGTTCTCGGAAGTCTTCTCGAAATCGGCCAATGTGAACTGGCTTTCAGCGGCGCGGGTATTCCTGTTCGGCGCGCGTGATGTCTGGTTCGTGGTCGGCATCCCGATCTATTTCTACGCGGTCCTGTCAGATGGCACACCCGCCGGAGACCGCGCGGCATTCTTCCTGATCGGCACGTTCATGGCGGTGTGGATCATTCTTTACGGCGCGGTTCAGGCCGCAGCACCACGTATCCTGCGCGCTGCCGCCCGCCCCGAGTCCGAACTGATCGGCGCCGCGCGCCACTGGGCACTGGCGCTGTTCTTCGTGCCCGCGCTGCTGACTTTGGCTGCGTGGTTTGCGCCTGAAACGGCGCTGTGGTTCAGCGTCACGCTGATCGTCGGGTTGCTGGCGTTTGGGGCGATCTTTGCGATCAATTCGTCGCTGCATTCCTACCTGATCCTCGCGTTTTCCAAGGCAGAGCGGGTCACGATGGATGTCGGTTTTTACTATATGGCCAATGCGGGCGGGCGGCTGATCGGCACGCTTTTATCGGGGCTGACCTATCAGCTTGGCGGGCTGCCGCTTGTTCTGGGTTGCGCCAGTGTCATGGTCGCTTTCAGTGCCGTCTTCGCGGGGCGGCTGGATGCAAACGCCTAGCTAATATTGGCGAGCGGGCGAATTTTCAGCTGCGTCAGCCGGTTATCCTTGCGCGCGGCGACCTCAAAGCGGAAGCCGTGAAAGGCGAAAACCTGACCCTCGGTCGGGATTGTCTGGGCCTCGTGAATGACCAAACCGGCAAGGGTGTTGGCCTCGTCATCGGGCAGGTTCCAGTCTGTTTCCCGGTTGAAATCGCGGATCGTCATCGCGCCTTCGACGATATAATCGCCGCTTTCCGTGGGCTTGAGACGGCGGTCGGCTTTGGGGTCGAATTCGTCGGTAATCTCACCAACGATTTCCTCGAGAATGTCTTCGAGCGTCAGCAATCCGCGCAGATCGCCATATTCATCCACCACCAGCGCAAAATGGGTGCGCCGTTTCAGGAACTCCTGCATCTGCTCGTCCAGCGGCGTGGTTTCGGGGATGAAATAGGGCTTCATCATCACCTTCGCGATATCAAGATCGGAGACGCTCTCCAGATTGCCATCGCCGCCCCGCACGACCTTTTCCACCGCGCGCAAAAGGTCTTTGGAATGGATAATACCCACCACATTCTCGCGTTCTCCACGATACAGCGGCAGGCGGGTATGGGACGAAGACAGCACGGCCGACAGGATCGCATCGGGGTCGTCGCTGATATCCAGCATCTCGATTTGCGAACGGTGCAGCATGATCTCTTCGACGGTGCGGTTGCCCAGATCAAGCGCACCAAGCAGACGGTCGCGGTCTTCCTTGTCGACCTGCCCCTCGGACTGGCCAATCGCCAGCGCCCCGGCGATTTCTTCTTGCAGCGAAAACATGTGCTGGTTCTTGTCGGTGCGCATCCCGAAGGCATACAAAATGCCGCGCACGATCATCCGCACTACGGCAACAATCGGGGCAAGGATGCGGGTGAACACCTTGATCGGAGCGGCCACTTTGGCAGCCACTTTTTCGGGCAGGGTGATCGCGTAGGTCTTGGGCAGAACTTCGGAGAAGATCAGCACCAACAGCGTCATCACAACCGTTGCCAGCGCGACACCCGACTGCCCGAACGTCTTGGTCAGCAGCGCCGTCGCCAGTGAGGCGGACAGGATATTGACCACGTTATTGCCCAGCAAGATCGCACCGATCAGCCGCTCGCTGTCTTCGGTCACATCCAGCGCGGTTTGCGCGCCTTTTTCGCCGCGATCAGCTTGCGATTTCAGCTTGGCGCGGCTGGCCGCTGTCAGCGCGGTCTCCGAGCCCGAAAAGAACGCCGAAAATGCCAGCAGCAGCACGATGGCGCCAGCGGTGATCCAAAAGGCAAGGTCGAATACGTTTTCCATGCCTCAGGTTATGGGCTGCACCGGGGCGCTATTCAAGCGCCACGATCACCTTTGGCAAGCGGATGATGTTCCAGCACAAGGTCTTTCAGGCGCTCGTCCAGAACATGGGTGTAGATCTCGGTGGTAGACAGATCGGCATGGCCCAGCAGCATCTGGATCGCGCGCAGATCGGCCCCGCCTTGCAGCAGATGGGTCGCGAAAGCGTGGCGCAGGACGTGGGGTGTGACTTTGGCGGGGCTAATGCCTGCGTTGACCGCAATATCCTTGAGCAGGCGGTGAAAACCCTGACGTGTCAGATGGCCTTCCTTGCCGCTTGAGGGAAACAAAAACCGCGAGGGCGGGATGCGGCGTTTGACGCGCGCCTCTTCCTCGGCGGCATCACGCGCGCGCAGCCAATCTGCCAAAGCCTCGCGGGCCGGGGGTGACAGCGGCACCATGCGTTCCTTGCCGCCCTTACCTGAAATCAACAGCATTCGCGGATCGCCGCGCGCCGCTGCCACCGGCAGGCCGACCAGTTCGCTGACCCGCATGCCCGTGGCGTAAAGCAGCTCCATCAAGGCGCGGTTGCGGATCTGGTCGCGCAGCGAGCGGCCCTGATCGCGCGCGGCCTCCAGCAGGGCCTCGACCTCTTCCAGGCTCAGCGTTTTGGGCAAGCGCTGCGCGCGTCCCGGCCCGGCGATGCGGATTGCCGGATCGTCGCTGCGCCAGCCTTCCTCATAGGCAAAGCGAAACATCTGCCGGATCGCGCTAAGCCTGCGTGCGCGAGTCGATTTGGCCAGCCCGTCAGCCTCACAGCGGATCAGGTAGGTTTCAATGTCGCCACGTTGCAAGGTCGCCAGCGCGAGGGATTTCGCGAGCGCGAAGGCGCAAAAATCCGTCAGATCGCGCGCATAGCTTTCGATGGTGTTGCGCGCGGCCCCGGCCTCGGCGGCTTGTGCCTCAAGGAAAGCGGGCAGCCAACGCAGATCGGGAGGGGCGTCACTCATCCGCGTCGATCCAGCACGATCAACTCAATCGCCGCGCGCCGCGCCGTCGTTTCCAGCCCCGCCAGACGCAGCAGTTTCAGCCCGTCCACCAAGCGCGGATAATCGCCGCGCGCGCCCTGCGCCACATCGTCAATGGCATGCAACAGCGCCAGCCCCAACTGATCGGGCAACAGGCCTGCGTAGCGGGTGGGCACGGCGTTAGGGCCGTGACCGGGGGCCGTGTCAAAGACCTGCTTGAGCGCGCGGGTCAAACCATCCTGACCGGGAATGCCGGCGGATTGCCCCTTGGCAAACCCGGCCAGCAGCGCTGCATTTGCGCCCAAATCCGATCCATCGCTTGCAATCGTTTCGTAATCGGGCGTCAAAAGCCCCAAGTCATGGGCGATGCGACCCGCCTCGCCTTGCAGGCCCATTGCGGCCAGTTGCGTGCCGTAAAGCGCGGCCAGCGTCGGCTCCAGCTCTTGGCTCGACATTTCGCGCCACGCGCGGGGCAGGGCCTTGGCGACCGCAGCGCTGTCTTGCGCCTTGATCGCCTTATCCAGCGCCGTGATGGCCGTGACGCGATCCCAAAGAGACCCCGAGGCCGCAGCCTTGCGTTCGGTATAAAGCCCCAGCAAGCGGTTGGGATCAAGCACACCAGCACGCGCCAGACGTTCGCCCGCCTCTAGCTGCGCCTTCCAGCCGTTATTTTCGGTCAGATCGGCATGGGCGAACGCCAGCGGCAGCATCGAGGTCGCAAGCGGCTGCCCGATTGCCTCCATCATCTTGTAACTGAGCGGTGTCACCGGATCAGGCGGCGTCAATTCATCCGCGCCATCGGCCAAGGCCGGATCCAGAAACTGCGCGATCAACTCGGCCTGATCATCGGGGATCTGCCCCAACGCGCGGCCGGTGCCATAGGTCAGCTCGGCCGTGTCCCAGTTGCCCATGCGCGCCAGACAAAAGATGCGCGCCGGATATGAGGGCGCAATGCCGGGCGTGCGCCCCATCACGCGGCAGGCCTCAGTTTCGTTGCCAAGCAGCAGCGCCACATCAAAGCGCCGCCGGAAAACTGCCGGATTGGTCGGATCGGCGAGTTCCAGCAGCGCATGCGCTTGCTGCAACGCGCCCATATCCAGCAACCGGTCCACCCGCGCAAGATACAGCATATCGCGCTGCGCGGGGGTAGTGATCTGGGGCGGGTCCAGCTCTGCCAAAAGCAGCGTCAAAAGCAGATCATGCAGCGCGGGCAGGTTGTCATCGGGGGTATCGCGCAGCGCGCTGGCCAGTTCCGGCGCAGGCGTGCGTCCCCACAGATCGGCAGGCAATCCGGTGCGCGCCAGCGACAACAGCCCCAGCGCATCCGCCGAAGGCGCATCAAGGGACAGGACCGAAATCGACTCGATTCCTCCCGCGCCGGACACGGGGGGATGGGCTGTGCCATCGGGGCGCACGGCGGCTGGCGTCACGACCGAGCGCGACAGCCAGTCAATCGCTGAAAGCGGTTTTGCGGCATTCCCTTGGGCGCCTTGTGATTGCCCGAAGGCGGGTGCGACCACAATCGCCCCGCTTATCACAAGCGCCGTCAGGGCTGGAAAGCTGCGCTTAATCCCCACCCTTAGCCCCGCTACTGCCAGGGCCACCCGGCAAGGTGACCTCAATACGCTGCTGCTGCGCATCGGGTTTCATGTCGCCCAGATAGGCATAGCCGATGATCCCGATCGCGCCGAGCACCAGAAGGATCACGACGAGCTTGAAGATGCGCCCCATAGTCTCACTTTCAGCCGAATTGCGGCCCGTCCCGAAGCGGCGCGCCGTTCTTAGTTGCGGTTTCACATTGATCATATATGGCTTTTCAGGGAAGTTCACGCCATTCAAGGGGTCTCGTTTCACGTTTGTGCAAGGCTCCGCCGATGGGGCCGCGTGCGGGCCAAATGGGATTGACACGAAGGAGCGGCCGTGGCGGCAGATCAGCAAGGCATGAACGACACGTTAAGTCGTTCCATCGTGCTTGTGGGCATGATGGGCTCGGGCAAAACCGCCGTGGGCACGGCGGTTGCGCGGCTGCTAAATGTGCCGTTTCTCGACAGCGATCACGAAATCGAGCGCGCGGCGCAAATGAGCGTCGCCGAGGTTTTTGCCCGTGATGGCGAGGCGTTTTTCCGTGCCCGCGAATCAGAGGTTCTGGAACGCTTGTTGATGGGGCCGCCCGGCGTTATCTCGACCGGGGGCGGGGCGTTTCTCGCGCAAGGGAACCGCGATTTGATCGCCCGCCTTGGTGTTTCGGTCTGGCTGCGCGCCGATCTGAACCTGCTGTGGAACCGGGTACGCCATAAAAACACGCGCCCGTTGTTGCGCACCGCTGACCCCAAAGCCACGCTGGCCGCCCTGCTTGAGGCGCGCGAGCCGTACTATTGCAAGGCGCAGATAGCGGTAGAGGCCGCGCCTTCGCTGTCGATCGCCGCGATGGCGCAAAAGGTCGTGCGCGAACTGCACGCCGTTGACGGGCTTTTTGAGGAGAGAGATGATGCGTGAGGTAGTGCCGGTCAGTTTGGGCGCGCGGTCTTATGAGGTGCGCATCGGCACCGGTTTGTTGGCCAATGCCGGGGCCGAGATCGCGCCCTTGCTGCGCCGCCCTCGGGTCGCGGTGGTCGCTGATGAGACCGTGGCTGATCTGCATCTTGAAACGCTGCGCGCCGGGCTTGGCGATATTGAGATGGTCGTGCTGCGTTTGCCCCCCGGCGAGGGCACAAAAAGCTGGCCACAATTCACCCGCACCGTCGAATGGCTGCTGGAGCAAAAGGTCGAGCGGCGCGATATCGTAATCGCTTTTGGCGGCGGGGTGATCGGCGATCTGGTGGGGTTTGCCGCCGCCGTGCTGCGCCGGGGCGTGCGGTTTGTGCAGATCCCGACCAGCCTGCTGGCGCAGGTCGACAGCTCGGTTGGCGGAAAGACCGGCATCAACGCGCCGCAAGGCAAAAACCTGATCGGCGCGTTTCACCAGCCTAGCCTCGTTCTGGCCGATCTTGAGGTGCTGGGCACGCTGAAGCCGCGCGATTTTCTCGCAGGCTATGGCGAGGTCGTGAAATACGGGCTGCTCGGCGATGCGGCGTTCTTCGATTGGCTTGAGGCCAACGCCCCCGCGATGGCGGCGGGCGATATGGCGGGGCGGATGCATGCGGTCAAACGCTCGGTGCAGATGAAGGCCGATATCGTGGCGCGCGATGAAACCGAGCAGGGGGATCGCGCGCTGCTCAACCTTGGACACACGTTCTGCCACGCGCTTGAGGCCGCGACGGGCTACGGGGACCGGCTGTTGCATGGTGAGGGTGTGGCGATTGGTTGCGCGCTGGCATTCGAGCTGTCGCAACGCCTTGGCTTGTGTTCGCAAGAGGCCCCCAGCCGCGTGCGCGCCCATCTGCGCGCGATGGGAATGAAGGTCGATCTGTGCGACATTGAGGGCGATCTGCCCGATACGGACGCGCTGATTGATCTGATGGCGCAAGATAAGAAGGTCGAGGATGGCAAGCTGCGCTTTATCCTTGCGCGCGCGATCGGGGATAGTTTCGTCAGTTCGGATGTGCCGCGCGATGTGCTGGCGGGCGTTCTGGAGGACGCGCTGGCCACGCGGCGCGCCTAAGATTTGGCGTTGCGGCGCACGCATCGCTGCACTATATCCGCGCTCAGATAGACGTCATCTGGGTTGAAATCTGGGATTTCCAGAGATAGCACAGAAACATGGTCCCGTAGCTCAGCTGGATAGAGTGTTCGCCTCCGAAGCGAAAGGTCGCGCGTTCGAATCGCGCCGGGACCACCATGCCCTTCCTGATCCCCCTCAAGCCGTAATTGGCGAGTTGCACGCTGTTTGATCTGCGTTACGACGTTTGCGTTTTGGGTGCGTTTGCGCTTGTGAGGGCGGCTTTCGCGATAAATGCATATACAAATGATAGCGTATGCAATAACAAATATAGGCCCAGTGCGAGGTTGCGACATGACCGATCAGAAGAAAGCAAAGAAGAAGGCGCTGAAAGACAGTCAGTTGATTGTCCGGATCGCCGGATCAGAGCGGGACCGTTTTGTCTCGCTATGTGACACGCTCGACACCAGTGCCGCGCGTGAAATTCGACGCTTCATTCGTGGCTTTTTGAAAGAGCATGATGACCAACTCGACGGGCAATAACCCTAAACTCCAGGAGGACTCCCCATGGCGAAGAAAGCCGAAATCAAGTCGCTGAAAAAAGAAGTTAAACTGCGTAAGGAAAAAGTGGCGCGTCAGGAAGACAAACTGAAAGCCGCTAAGAAGGCGCTGAAGAAAGCCAAATGATTCCGTTGGGATTGTTGTGTGCAGGGGCTGGCCAGATTGGCCGGCCCTTTACTCTTTGGGCAAGATGCTCGCCGTTCAGCATCGCTGTTTTTACGCTACGCTCTTTATTCTCCGCGCGCAAAATGGGATGAGCTTTGCGCAGATCACATGCGGCAGCCCAACGGTGCGGGCTGCTTCAGATCGCTTTGGGAGACTGACGTTGGACCTTAGACCGGCCGAGCACATGCAAGAGGCGTTTTCGGCGCAGCTAACCCTCGTCGATACCAGCGTAGAGATCGACGCGCGGTGCGTACTGGGGCCGCTCAGCCTTGATCTGTCGTTTCGTCGTCTTGGGGTTGTCGGGCGCAACGGGTCTGGCAAATCGACGCTCGCGCGCCTCCTTGCGGGGCTGATTGCGCCTGCTGGCGGAACCTGTCGGCTTAATGGCGTTGATGTTTATACCGACCGCCGCGCGGCGCTGCGCGAGGTCGGGATCCTGTTTCAAAACCCCGATCATCAAATCATCTTTCCCACCGTCCTCGAAGAGGTGGCGTTCGGGCTGACGCAACTTGGCCGCAAAAAGGCGCAGGCCGAGCGTGACGCCCTCGCTATCCTGGCGCGGTTTGGCAAATCGGACTGGGCGCAATCGCCGGTTTCGTCGCTGTCGCATGGGCAAAAACACCTCGTGTGTCTGATGTCGATTGTCGCGATGGCACCAAAGGTTCTTGTGCTGGATGAGCCCTTCGCAGGCCTTGATTTTCCTACGAAAACGCAGCTCAGCCGCTATCTGCGCCTGTTTGACGGGGCCGTGATCCACATCTCGCATGATCCAAGTGATCTGCAAGATTGCGAGAGCGTGCTGTGGCTGGAAAAGGGTCAAATCGCGCGCTCGGGCGATACGAAAAGCGTTTTAGCGCAGTATCTTGAGGCCATGGAAACGCTGGGAGCGGGTGATGATATCTCTGACCTCTCCCGTTAGAACGCGTGCCCATGATCTGCCTGCGGCGCTCAAGCTTGGGGCGTTGCTGGTGGCGACGGTGGTGTTGGCGAGCGTGTCGAACCTGTGGTTTCATGGCGCGGTTTTTCTGGCGGTGCTGGGGCTTTATATCTTGCCCGGCAGGCTGTTTTTCAGCGTCGGAATCCGGCGACTGTTCATCCTTTGGCCTTTTGTGGCGGGCGTGCTGATCTGGCATTTCGCGATCGACGCGATGGCCGAGGGCGCTGTCATCACTCTGCGCATGGTCAGCGCTGTGGCGCTTGCCAATCTGGTGACAATGACCACGCGGCTTAGTGATATGATGGAGGTGGTGCACAAGCTGACATCGCCTTTCGCGCGGCTCGGTCTGAACTTGCGCGCGCTTGAGATTTGCCTCGCACTCGTGATCCGCATGATCCCCGTTCTGGGGCAAAAAGGGCAGTTGCTGTCGCAAAGCTGGCGCGCGCGCTCGACGCGCAAGCCGCGCTGGCGTATTGTTTTGCCGCTTGCGGTGTGCGCGCTTGATGATGCCGACCGCGTGGCCGAGGCTCTGCGTGCCCGCGGTGGCTTGATGGATGTACAGAAGGAATGAGCATGGAAAAGACCGTCGCCAATGTGGCGTTGTTTGCGGCCCTGATCGCCGTTTTGGGGATCGTGCCCAATATCACGTTGGGATTTGGCGTGCCGATAACCGCGCAAAGTCTGGGGATCATGCTATGTGGTACGATCTTGGGCGCGCGCCGGGGCGCGATGGCCGTGCTGGTGTTCCTGCTGCTCGTAGCCCTTGGCTTGCCGCTGCTGTCGGGCGGTCGCGGCGGTCTTGGAGTCTTTGTTGGGCCGACCTCGGGCTTTCTGTTTGGCTGGGTCGCTGCGGCCTTTGTCACTGGCTTGATCGTGCAGAAATGGCGCCAAGCGCCGCTGACCCTTGTGGCCAGCGTGGCCTCGATCATCGGAGGCATAGGCGTTCTCTATGCCTTTGGGATCGTCGGAATGTCCGTGGTTCTTGGCAAATCCCTAAGCGAGGCAACCCTGCTCGTCGTCGCCTTCATCCCCGGCGACATCGCCAAAGCCATCATCGCGGGCCTGCTGACCGCATCGCTTGCACGCGCCCGCCCGGCCAGTCTTTTGTCGCGACAGGGCGTGTGAACGGGCAGAGCACTGGCCGCCTGAGGCTATAACTGGCATCAGGCGTGCATTCCCTTCGCAGCGAAAGGGCAGGCGCTCAAGGTTCTCAGTCCCATCGACAGGGAAACCGTTCCGAATCGGCGAGGTCTTCAGCAGCCTGCTAAGGACCTCGCTTCGCGACGTCTAAAAGCCCTGCTGAAACCCAAAGCGATAGTTGACGTCTTTTTGAGGCTTTGTGACTGTATCCATTTGCTGCATTGCAGAAACGCGTTCAGAAACGCGGGATTGATACCTGCCACATAGTAAACCATGCCTCGCCGACGCGTATTTTTTAGCAAAGCGGCTTGGTCGGTAAAATTTTGCTCCCGAAATCTTGAGCCTAGGGTCTGCTGTCAGGCCTTTCAGCCCTCATCACGCTTAAAGTCACGATACGTTCAATTGACGCAAGGCTGCGGTCACATCATTTCGACCCATGGCTGACACGTGTTAACCAAATCGTTTTCACATCAAGCCGGAGATTGCTGGCTTTATATTTGTTTGCTGACACTGCGTCGTCATCCGAACGCAGTCGCGCATTGATGGGGCCTGTTTTTGTAAACCCGGGCTTTTGACTAAGCGCAACAGGAGATGAATATGAAACGTAGACAGCTTTTCGCACTCGCCGCCCCCTTGATTGCCAGTGCAGCGTTTTCGTTCGGAGCCACCACAGCAGCTCTCGCCGAAAGCAGCGCGCCGGTCAATATCGTGGTCGGGGCCGATACTACATTTCCGCCTTTTGAAAGCGAAGTGGATGGCAAGGTCAGCGGGTTTGACATCGATATGATCAAAAGTATCGCCAAGGCCGAAAATATGACGGTCACATTGAAAACGCTGCCCTTCAGCGGGATCATTCCCAGCCTTCAGGCCGGATCGCTGGATGCGGCTGTGGCCGGGATTACGATCAAGACCAACCGGATGAAGAACGTCGATTTCAGTGACGCTTATTACAAGTCCGGCCTGTCGATCCTGGTTAAAAAAGGATCGGATATCACCGGATTTGACACCCTGAAAGGCCATGTGGTTGCGACCAAAATGGCCACATCTTCGGTTGATTATCTGACCCAGCATGGTTTCTCGACTGACCACATCAAACAATTCCCCAACATCGACTCCGCCTATCAGGCCCTGATGACCGGCGGTGCGGATGCAGTTCTGTTTGACAATCCCGTCAACCTTAACTTCAAAAACAGCCAACCTGACGTCAAAACCGTCGGCCCGCTTCTGACGGGTGAATATTACGGTATCGCCGTCAGCAAGAAACACCCCGAACTGGTCGCCAAACTTAATGCCGGCTTGGCCAAGATCCGTGCGAATGGCGAATATAAACAGCTGTTCGTCAAGTATTTCGGCGGTGATATGAGCGGCGCCGTTGACACTGTCGAAAAGCCGGCAGCCGTCGCAGTTTCGGAATAACCACCACTAAGGTTCGCTTAAACACAGGGGTGCAGGCCGACGATTCAGGCCTGCGCCTCTCGTGTCTGGCGGTCTTGCCGTCAAAATAACAAATGAAGGATTGCTTCATGGAAACGATCTGGCAAAACCTGCCGACACTTCTTGTTGGTTTGCAATTGACGGTTCAATACGCAATTGTCGCCATCATCCTGATGGTGCTTTTCGGGCTGATTGCTGCCTTGATGCGCCTGTCTAAAATCGCGGTGTTTAGGTGGATCGCCGCCGCCTATGTCGAAATTTTCCGATCAACCCCGCTTTTGGTTCAGCTTTTCTTTATTGTCCTCGGCCTGCCCGCCATTCTACCGGTGAACGCGTGGTTCGGCCAATTGTGGTATCCCATTCTTGCCGCCGCCCTGACTCTCAGCTTGAACGAAGGCGCCTATGTCACGGAAATCATCCGGGCCGGTATTCTTGGCGTCGATCGCGGCCAAAAAGAGGCCGCCTCAAGCGTTGCGATGACCAACTTCCAATCCATGCGCTATATTATTCTGCCACAGGCGTTCAAACGCATGATCCCGCCCCTGGTCAATCAGGCGGCGCAAACGATCAAGGACACCTCGTTGCTCGCCCCGGTCGGTGTAGCGGAATTGGTTTATAAAGGCCAAATCGTGATCGCTTCGACATTTGCGTCCTTCACCATCTGGGGTTTTATCGCCGCTTTGTACTTCGTTATCATCTTCTCGGTATCGAAATTCGCATCCTACCTCGAGAGGAGGCTTCAACTTGATAAACGTTAAAAACCTGCACAAGACATTCGGCGCGCTTGAGGTCCTCAAGGGGGTGGATGCACATGTCGAAAAAAACGAAGTCGTCGTCGTCATCGGACCGTCTGGTAGCGGGAAAAGCACTTTTTTGCGGTGTTTGAACGGCCTTGAAACGGCAACCAGTGGTGAAATCGAAATCGCCGGCATGACGCTGACGGATCCGCAGACCAACATCAACAAGCTACGCCAGCACGTGGGCATGGTATTTCAGCAGTTCAACCTGTTTCACCATCTGACCATTCTGGAAAACATCACGATCGCGCCGCGTAAAGTCATGAAGGTCAAACCCGAAGAGGCTATCGAAACGGCCCGTGAATTGCTGGCGCGCGTTGGGCTGTCTGGCAAAGAAAACAACTACCCCGAACAGCTTTCAGGTGGCCAGCAGCAGCGTGTAGCGATTGCCCGCGCGTTGGCGATGAAACCTGATGTGATGCTGTTTGACGAACCCACATCTGCGCTGGATCCCGAAATGGTCAGCGGCGTGCTTGAGGCGATGAAAGCGCTGGCGCTTGATGGCATGACGATGGTTGTCGTCACGCATGAAATGGGTTTCGCGCGCGAAGTCGGACACCGCCTGATCTTCATGGACGGAGGCCAGATCGTCGAGCAGGGCAAGCCCGCAGCAATATTCAACGACCCACAACAGAAACGGACCCAGGATTTTCTGTCGATGATCCTCTAGTTCGGTTCGAGAGTGGCGTCGCTGCATCAGGCCAAAGTTTTATCCCCAAGGACACCGCGCGACGCTGCAGCGAACTCGAGGGGCAGGGCGCAGCGGCATGAACCGAAAGCTCTTGGCCGATGCGGCCGGGGGTAAACTGGCCGCGCCAGCACCCGAAGAGCCGGTGCTGCTTGGCTCCGCTATTCTGGGCGCGGTCGCGGCAGGTCTAAACCCTGATACGGGCACTACGATAGCAAAAACGTCATCTTTTGCGGCGCGCGAGGCTCCGCAGCACTGAGACCGACATCGCCGCGGCAACATCGTGTTGAAGAAGCGCATAGCGACATAGCTTATTTCCTGAGCAAACCGTCTCGGCTTTCGGATCAGTTGGTCGGCGGGATCAACGGACTCTCGGCGATTTTGCGCAACCCTGCCGGGTTCAGGATCACGACGTGGCCTTTTTCGAAAATCGCAAGCCCAGCCGTGCGAAACTGGTGAAAGGTCTGGTTGATCGTCGGGCGGGCGGCGCCGACCAGAGTGGCGAATTCGGCTTGGGTCAGATGCAGTCGGATATAGGAATGCCCGCCTCGATCATCGCCGAAATCCTCCATCAGCATCAGCAAGGTCGCGGCCAGCCGTGCCGTGACCGAGCGAAAGACAAGATCTTCAGCGCGTCGTTCAATGCGCTTGAACCGCCCTTGGATCTGTTTCGTAACGGAATAACAAAGGCTTGGAAGGGTTTGCATCAAGTCCCGAAAGAGCAACACGGGCACTTTCAGAACGATGCAGTTATCGATTGCACGGGCAAAGCTCTCGCGCGGTTGGCTATCATACGCGGCCAGCTCGCCAAAGACCTCGGCGGGTTTGACGTAGCCCAAGGTGAATTCCGTGCCCTCGCTGGACAGCCGGTAGATGCGCACAAGCCCCTGAACCAGAATGAAAACGGCATCGGGTTCGGGCATCGGCGCAAAGATCGTCTGACCATCGCGAAAATCGAGCGTAGCCGTTTGCAGATGCAGTTGCTGCCGGGCCGCGTCGGGCAGACTATCGAGCCAATCGATGCTGCTAAGGTGCCAATGGGTCAAGGGGAACTCCGCCGCGCGTTAAGCGCGATCAGAATATTGGCAGTGCGCGCAAAAGGGAATGGCGGGGAAAGAGATCGGCGTCTTTCCCCGTCTGGCAGCGAAAGAGCCGCGCTTGGATAAGGCTCAGCCTCGTGGCGGTTGGGCAAGCGCGGAGAGCGCGGTGATACCGAAGGCCTCGGTCAGGGTCGGGTGCGGATGAATGCTGGCGGCGATCTGCTCCAGCGTCAGCCCGTTGCGCACCGCCAGTGCGGCCTCGCCCATCAGGTCTGCCGCGCCTTCGGCCAGAACGTGGATGCCCAGAACGCGGTGATCGTCGTCGCGATAGACGATGCGCAACCGCCCCAGCGTCTCGCCCGTGATCTGGGCGCGCGCGTCGATGCGGTAGTCATATTCCGCCACGCTGATCTTGTCGCCGCTTGCGCGCGCTGCCTCTTCGGTCAGCCCAACCATCCCGATCTCGGGCGACGAGAAGATCACCGCGCTGTTATGCTCGGGGCGCGGGAAGGCTGCAGGCTGCCCAAGGATATGACGCGCCACCGCGTGCGCTTGTGCGGTGGCCCAATGGGCAAACATCGGGTTGCCCACGACATCGCCGATGGCAAAGAGGCCCGGCTCGTCGGTTTCCAAGGTCTCGCTGACATTGATGCCATGCGGGCCGTGTTTGACGGCCGTGGTTTCAAGACCAAGCCCTGCGACATTGGGATGACGCCCGGCCACGATCGCCACCACCTGCGCATTGACGCTGTGGTCCTTGCCATCCCGGGTGTAATGAACCTGATGGGCGTCCTCGACTCCGTCAATCTTCGTGAGTTTAACACCCGTTTCCAACGCGATGCCGAAATCGGTCAGGTGGTGCGCCAGCAGATCGGCCAAGGTCGCATCTACCGGTCCAAGAATACGCGGCGCGGCCTCAAGCACCGTGACCTTCGTGCCAAGCTGCGCGAATATCTGCGCCATTTCGATGCCAATCGGCCCGCCGCCGACCAGCACGAGGGACTCCGGCACGAAGCCGATGCTGATCAGCTTATCGGAATCGAGCACGCCGGGCAGGTCCGCGCCGGGGACGGGCAGGGGGCTGGGCACCGAGCCGGTCGACAGGATCGCGGTTTCGAATTGGACCGTGCGGATCGGTTCACCGGCGCGCTCAATCACGGCGCTGCGCGGACCGGTGAGGCGGGCCCGACCAAAGACGACTTCCAGCCTCTTCAGGCCGCTAGCCTTGGCCAGCGCGCCGCCCGAGCGTTGCGCGAGAATGCGGTGACGGCGGCTTTGCACCGTGGACCAGTTTACCTCGGGCAAGACTGAAGGCGTATTGCCAAGCCCGAACTCGCTGGCGCGCGCCGCCTCGTGGCGTCGAAACGCGGTCTCGCGGAAGATCTTTGACGGGATGCAGCCGGAAAACAAGCAGGTGCCGCCCAAGCCCTGGCCCGCCTCGACCAGCATCACGCCGCGACCCGATTGCGCCAGTGCCATCGCCGCAGGGGTGCCCCCCGGCCCGCCGCCGATAACGAGGGTTTCGACAAAGGTGTCTGCTTGCGTGTTCATGGCTTTGCGTCCTGTTTTGGCGTTCATCAAAGATGTCGCCCCGCCGCGATCCGGCGGGGCCAAAGGTCAGCGGCCGCTGTGATCGAAGCTGCCGGACTCGAACTGCGTCAGCGGCACGCCGACGGGGTGTTTCTCGAAATGCGCAAGGGCTGCGCGCATGTCCTCGATCAGCAGGTTGCCCATGTCTTCGGAAAATCCGTGGCGCACGAGGATGCGCTGAACGATCAGATCTTCGCGCTCGGGTGGCATGGCATAGGCGGGCACCAGCCAGCCGCGCGTGCGCAACCGGTCGGCAAGATCGAACAGGCTGAAACCGGGGTCGATACCGGGTTTGAAACACCACGACACCGCCGGGATACCCATCGTGCCGCCATCATGGATGAGGTCGAACATCCCCATCTGGTCAATCGCCTCGGCCAGTCGAAACGCGGTGTCGTAACAGGCCTGCTGAACCTTGCGATAGCCCTCAAAGCCCAGCCGGATCAGGTTGTAGTATTGCGCGATGATCTCTCCGCCGGGGCGTGAGAAGTTGAGCGCAAACGTTGGCATATCGCCGCCAAGATAGTTGACCTTGAAGATAAGGTCTTCGGGTAGTTCGGCGCTATCACGCCACACGACCCAACCAACCCCCAGCGGTGCCAGCCCGAATTTATGCCCCGAGGCGTTGATCGACTTGACGCGGGGCAGACGGAAATCCCACAGCAGGTCGGGCGTCACAAAGGGGGCAAGGAACCCACCCGAGGCCGCATCGACATGGATCGGAATATCGAGCCCGGTCTCGGCCTGCAACTTATCCAGCGCATCGCTGACGCCTTTCACATCCTCATATTGGCCGGTAAAGGTCACACCCAGCGTTGGCATCACGCCGATGGTGTTTTCGTCACAGCGCTTGAGAACTTCTTCGGGGCTCATCAGCAGCCGGTCGCCTTGCATCGGGATCTCGCGCAGCTCCACATCCCAATAGCGGCAGAATTTATGCCAGCAAACCTGCACCGGACCGGTCACGAGATTGGGCTTGTCGGTCGGCTTGCCAGCGGCGTGTTGCCGGTCCCGCCAGCGCCATTTCAGCGCCATGCCCGCCAGCATCGCCGCCTCGCTGGATCCGGTGGTCGAGCAGCCCATCGTGTCGGCGGCCTCGGGTGAATTCCACAGATCAGCAAGGATATGCACGCAGCGCGCCTCGATCTCGGCGGTCTGGGGATATTCATCCTTGTCGATCATGTTCTTATCGACGCTCTCGGCCATCAGCGCGCGCACCTCAGGCTCCATCCATGTGGTACAAAACGTGGCGAGGTTCTGGCGCGCATTGCCGTCCATCATCAGCTCGTCATGCACCAGCGTATAGGCGTGGCGCGGGCTGCGCTCGCTTAGTGGCAGGCGGTATTTGGGCAGCGCATGCGACAGGTCGGATGCGGCATAAACATCGTCAAGCAACGCGTCGCGAATGGTGTTTGTGTGGTGAAGTGGCACTGCAGAAGCTCCTTCATAGGGAAGTTGGGAAAGGCAGCGCGCCCGATCAACCGCGCGCGCCGGGAGGGTATCAGTTTTCCGCTGTGTTCACAGCGTGTTGAACCCATTCGGGCCGCTTGCGCGCGTGAATGAGGAAAGGTGCTGCGCCAAACACGACCAGCCCCGCAATAACCAACCCGGTATAAAGTGCGGGTGAGCCCACAGGCACTTGGCTGGGCGGAAAGAACGACACCACCAGCGCGAAAGCCACAGCTAGAAAGCCAAAGCCCGCGATCAGCCACATCCCCAGACGCCCGCCGGGGACGCGGAAGTGGCGATCCGCCTCGGGTCTGCTGTAACGCAAACGGATCGCGGCGGCATACATCATCAGATACATCAGCAGATACAGCGACACGGTCATCGCGCTGAGCAGGTAAAACGCCGCCGAAGGGTTGGGAAAGATCAGATAGAAACTTCCCAGCACCGTGACGATCAGCGCCTGAATGAGCAGGATCATTTTTGGCGCACCCGCCTTGTTGGTGGCCGCAAAGTGGGGCGGAATTTCACCGTTCTGGGCGGTTTGCAGCAAGGCCCGGCTTGGCCCG
Source organism: Thioclava indica (assembly GCF_000714545.1). Lineage (GTDB taxonomy): Bacteria > Pseudomonadota > Alphaproteobacteria > Rhodobacterales > Rhodobacteraceae > Thioclava > Thioclava indica. Next base: position 6,092 of record NZ_AUNB01000062.1, on the reverse strand, counting down.
CCGATCCAGGTCACGATCTGGCCCAAGGCTCCCGCCGCGAGAAACGCCGCGACGACAGGCACCATCCAGCCAAGGTGGAACTTGTCCAGCGCGGCGTTATAGGCCTGCATGATCCCGGCGGTCAGGCTAAGGTCCTTGACCGGGAACATCGCAGCGATGGCAAGCGAGCCGAAGGTGAAGATGACAAAAACGATCATTGCCGCAAGGATCATCGCCTCGGGAAATTCGCGCGCGGGATGCTCCATTTGGGCTGCGCGCACGCCTTGCACCTCGACCCCGGCGAATAACAAAACGGTGCCTGCAAGGAAGGCGATTGAGCCAAGGCCCGAAATGTGGGGCAACCACGGGTGAACCTGTTGCGCCGTGGCAGAGGCCGTATCTGCAACGCTCGCGCTTGCCGAGATCAACTCGATAGGGTTGCCAAGCGCGATCCAGACGACAGCGAGCACCATCAGGAACAGGCCGGGCAGCACCGTGCCAAGGACGAACAGCCATTGGCTGAAGCTGCCGTAGGATTTCTCACCAAACATCGCGATGAATGTGGCCAGCCAATAGACGACAACCACCACCGAGAAATTGTAAAACGGGCTGGAGGCCAGATCGGGTTTCCCGATCACATACGCCAGCGCCCCAGCGGTGAACCCCAGCGCCACAGGATACCAGACGACGTTCTGAATCCATTGCATCCAGACGGCGGCAAGGCCCCAGGAGCTGCCAAACGCTTCCTTGACCCAAGTGTAGACGCCGCCTTTGTCTTTGGTGAACATCCCGCCCAGCTCGGCGGACACGAACGCGCCGGGGATCAGAAAGAAGAGCGTGGCAAAGCCGATGTAGAACCACATCGTCAGCCCTTCCTGGGCCATCATCGGCAAGCCCCGCAGGCTAAGAAACGGCAGCGGCAGTCATCAGGGCAACGCCCCAGACTGTGAATTTATGCGCCTTGCGTGGCGCGCCCGGTGAAGACGTCTGGGACATGCTTTGCTCCTGTTAACGGGGGATGGGACCAGCGATAGCGGCGGCCTCGACACCCCCTGATTGTGGTGTTTGCACAGACGGCGCAGTTAGCTGTCTGACAGTCCTAGTAGCAAAATCGCGAGGAGGGATGGCGGCGCATTCGCGTTTCGTTGCCCCACGCCGAAAACCCAGAATTGCTGTCTGCCAGACTTACTGCTTGGAGGTGTCCATGAATTTGCTTGTCCTGACCGGTCTTGTCATCGGGGTGCTGGCCTTCATCTTTTCGATGTTGGGACTTGGAGGCGCGATGGTCTATATCCCGGCCTTTACTTGGTTGGGCTTCGATATGAAGACCGTGGCGATCCCGACTGGTTTGTTGCTCAACGGGGTGACGGCGCTTTCTGCGGCAACCTATTACCTGCGCGCCAAAATGGTCGATATTCGTGGCTCGGTCCCGCTGATCGTGACATCGCTTATCGCGGCCCCGATCGGCGCGCTGGTAACGCCCTATGCTCCTCGAGGTCAGCAAACCGCTGGTTGAGAACCTTTTGGCAAAGCAGGACAAAGACCTGTTCACGGTGTCTGACGTGTTCGACTACCCGCTTCCTGACGCGCCTGACGCGAACTTCAATCTGGTCGTCTGCGAGTCTTGTGGCGAGGTCGTTGCTGAAAACAAGGTCCATCTCAAGGATGGCAAGGCGCTGTGTCTGCCGTGCTCTGGGTATCGGGCTTAGCGGCGCGAGCGATCCTGCATTTCGCGGCGAAAAACATCGTCGCGCCCATCACATGTCGTTCACAAGCCTGAGAGATCCGGGGCGACATTGATTTGGATCAATGATCAGCAACGCCCAAAGTTCCAACCGTAAAGGGAATGCTGCTTGGACCGCTTTTCGCGTTCCAAGCGCTGATTTACTAACTTCAGGAGAACAGCGCATGGATTATCTCGTCGTCGAGCTGTCGCGATTACAGTTCGCGTTAACGGTGCTCTATCACTTCCAGTTCGTACCGCTGACCTTGGGCCTGTCTTTCATGCTCGCTGCAATCGAGACGGTCTATGTTGTGACCGGTAAAGACGTTTATCGTCAGATGGCGAAGTTTTGGGGCAAACTCTTCCTCATCAACTTCGCGCTTGGTGTCGCCACCGGCATCACCATGGAATTCGAGTTCGGCACGAACTGGTCGCTGTATTCGCATGCGGTCGGAGACATCTTCGGCGCGCCGCTCGCGATTGAGGGGCTGATGGCGTTCTTCATGGAATCGACGTTCATCGGGTTGATGATGTTTGGCTGGAACCGGATGAGCAAATACGGCCACCTGACTGTGACTTATCTGGTTGCGCTGGGGTCCAACCTGTCGGCGTTGTGGATTCTGATCGCCAACGGCTTCATGCAGCATCCCGTCGGTGACAAGTTCAATCCCGACACGATGCGCTTCGAGTTGGCGAATTTCGCCCAAGTGGTGTTCAACTCCAAGGCGCAGGCGGAATTCGTGCATACGACCGTTGCCGGCTATGTTTCGGCGGCGATGCTGGTGATGGGGATCAGCGCGTTTTACCTGTTGCGCCAGCGCCATCGCGCGTTCGCGCTGCGCTCGTTCCGGATGGCGGCGATCTTTGGGGTGACGGCTACGATGGCTGTGATCACCTTGGGCGATGCCTCGGGGCGCACTGACTATCTGATGCAAGAAGCGAAGGTCGCCGCCATGGAAGGCATTTGGGACAATACCAAGCCGCCAGCGGCATCTTGGGACATCGTCGCCTGGCCGAACCAGAAAGAGATGAAGAACGATTTCGCGATCGGTATTCCCTATGTGCTGACGCCGCTTCTGACGCACACCATGAACGAGCCGGTCAAGGGTCTGCGCACCATCGTGGATGAGAACAAACCCAAGATTGATCGCGGCATCGACGCAGCCCTTGCGCTGAAGAAATACTCGGAAACGCAGGATGCGACCGATCTGGCCGCGTATCAGGTGAATGCGAAAGATCTGGGTTATGGCTTGCTGGCAACCGAATTTGCACCGCATTTCGATCTCAGCAATATCACCCCGGAAAATCGCCAGCAGATCATCGACAAGACCGCAAAAGCCTCGATTCCTGACGTATGGGTCGAATTCTACGCCTTCCGTGTCATGGTGGCGCTTGGCTTCTTCTTCCTCTTCCTGTGCGCATTTGGGGCCTACTACAGCCTGAACTGCAAGCTGGAGAGCCGCCGCTGGGTGTTGCGCCTGTCCATGTGGTCGATCCCGCTTCCGGTGCTCGCGACGCTTTATGGCTGGGTGACTGCCGAAGCGGGGCGTCAGCCTTGGACGGTCTATGAAAAGCTGCCGACCTTTATTTCGGCGTCGAACCATTCGGTGGGCTACATGATCTTCTCGCTTGCGGGCTTTGTGCTGCTTTACAGCTCGTTCATCGCGGTCGAGCTGTATCTGATGTTCAAATTCGCCCGCAAAGGGCCCGAAGACGATGGCGGCGACGACGCGGATATGGCGGCGCTCGGAACATCGGGTGGCGCGGGCACCATTCCCAGCGCGGCACCTGCGGCGAAGAACTGGCAGTGAACCGGAGAGAGACACATGGAAATCTACATCATACTCAAATTGATCTGGTTCGTGCTGCTGGGCGTGCTGCTGATGGGCATCGCGGTGATGGTGGGCATGGATATGGGGGTCGGCGCGTTGCTGCGCTTTGTCGGGCGAAATGACAAGGAACGCCGCGTTGCGCTGAATATCATCGGCCCGCATTGGGACGGTAACCAAGTGTGGTTCATCCTTGGCGGGGGCGCGATTTTCGCGGCCTTCCCGACACTCTATGCGACTTCGTTCTCCACCTTCTATGTGGTGATGATCCTGTTGCTGTTCTCGATGATCTTGCGCCCGGTGGCGTTTGAATATCGCTCCAAGCTCGAAGGCAGCAAATGGCGCGAAACTTGGGATTGGATGTTCCTGATCTCGGGTGCTGTGCCGATGATTATCTATGGCGCGGCGATGGGCAACGTCATGCAAGGCGTCGCCTATCATTTCGAGTGGAACGGTCAGTATGTGCTCGAGCAGTCGTTCATCTGGTATCTGCTCAACCCCTTTGCGATCCTTGCGGGCGTTTTGTCGTTGTGTCTGGCGCTACAGCAGGGGGCCGCGATGCTGATGATCCGCAGCGAAGATCCCATTTACGGTCGTGCCAAGCGTTACGGCTCGATTGCGGGGATGATAGCTGCGGTGCTGTTCGTGATCGGTGGTGTCTGGGTGTCGTTTATTCAGGGCTTCACCATCACCGGGGTCGTCGATGCTGGCGGACCCGCAACACCGTTGCACGGACCTGCCGTCGCGATGCAGGCGGGTGCGTGGCTTGATAATTACGCGGCTGTGCCTCTGCTTTGGGCAGTGCCCGCGATTGGCGTGATTTCGATGCTTGCAGCGGCGTTCCTGCTTCGGTCTGATCGCCCGATCCTTGGCTGGTGGGTGAACGCGCTGGCATGGGTGTCAACGATCGGGACGGTTGGCGTGTCGATGTTCCCGTTCCTCATGCCGTCAACCTCGAACCCGGCACAAAGCCTGACGGTCTGGAACGCCAGTGGCAGCGCGATGTCGCTTGGCTGGATGCTTGCGATGGCGCTGATCTTCGTGCCCGCGATTATCGCCTACACAGGCTGGATATACGCGTTGATGAGCGGCAAACGCCGCGTCACTGATTTTGATGAGGCCTCGGAAGAGGATGAGGCCTATTGACAGGCTCCTGCACATGAAAGGTTTGACTATGAAAGGTTTCTTCAAGTTCGTCGCATTCTCGGCCATCGCCGCGTTCTGCCTGCTGCTTGCCGTCGTCGCCAGTGATCATGGGCCATGGTATTTCGCTTGGTTGCTAGGGACGATGATGATCATTCTGCTGTCCGTCGCAGGGGGCGTGATGTTTGAAACCCAGTTCGCAGAGAAAAAAGAACTGGCCAGCCGTCAGAAGGAAAACAAAGCATGAATTTGGTCCAGATCATCTTCTTCGTGCCTCTGATATACTTGGGGTTTTACTTGATTGCCTGGCTCTATGCCCGGCGCAATTTCCCGGCTGACGGGGAGTGAGGCGGCCTCTGGTCGCAATATGATATGAATATTTTCTGTTCCCGAACGCAATTTCGGGGACGGAAACACCCGGTTGATGCGACTCTCGCCCTACGAGGATTGACGCAGACGAGATCACCAGATGCTGAGATGGCGCGCGAGACGGCAGAGGCACATTCCCGTGATGTTTCCTTTCTGTAACGCCGGGCTTATCGTGGCTACCTGAGCCCCCCCTGCGCGCGGGTCTCGCTTTGCTAACCAAGCTTCACGAATAGCTGAAGCACAGGGTCAGGTGGATGACAGCTGCCAAATCGAACACCATCTAGCCTTTGCGGGCGTGATGCTTGTGTCATTGCAGCGACGGGCGGGGCGCTTCCTCGCCAGCGAATACAGCAACAAAGGAGATACGCATGCCCGATACGCAGGATGTCTTCAAACAAGGCCTTGACCAGATGACTGCGCTGACCCGAAGCTGGTTAACCCCGCCGGGTGCCAATACGGTCGCAAGCGGAAGTGAAAGGCTGGAATATCTCACGGATTTCGCCACCGATCTGCAACGGCTTTATAGCGATGCCATTCAGCATCACATGGACCCGCTGCTGAAAAGCAACGCAGAGATTCCCAAGCATTTCGCGAAACTGACGCAAAGCCGTGATCCCAAAGACCTAGCGGATTTTCAACTGGAGCTGTTGGGGATGATGATGGAAACCGCCTCGGTGCGTGCCGAGACCTGGGGTGAGCTGGCCGACAAGGTGGGCCACCGCTATGCCGAATTCGTTCGCGAGATGGCCGGAAACCTGCAAGCGCAAGCCGATGCGAAAAATGCCACTGAGTCCGGGGCGGGCAAGCGCGCCGTAACCAAGGTGAGTAATTAAGCCATGACGAAGACAACGCCTCGCGCCAATCCGTTCGATCTGATGCTGCATGCCAGTGAGGGGCGGCTGACGGGTGGGTTGTCGCCGGCCTCGGCCGCGCTTGCCTATCTGGATTGGGCGCTGCATCTGGCCAATGCGCCGGGCAAGCGCTCTGAAATCCTGCGCGCCGCGCTTGGTCGGCAAATGGCTCTGGCGGGGTATCTCTCGGCGCTGGCG
>NZ_AUNB01000061.1 GCF_000714545.1 Thioclava indica | reverse complement strand
CATCAAACCGTGGGATCAAACAGCTAGTCTTTTTTGGTGACGAACTGAACTCTGCATTGCTCGCGAAACGCGTGCTCTAGTGCATCAGGACGATTCTGATTGCTCGCAGCGTCGAGCAGTGAACTCCAACCTTCGCGCCACAAGAACTCGCCAAGAGGACGCAATCCCAGCCAGCACGAAATCTGTTAAATAATAGACATCACAGGCGCGGCAGAGTTTACCGTATGAGGGCTTTGCGGATGTGTCTGGAAGGGTAGCGTCCCAGCGCGTGGTGTAATTCCTACGGTAGCGTGGGCTGAGTGGTGCGCAGTTTGACGGGTCGGCATTTGATGCAAAAATAACCATATCAGATTAAAAATTATGCAATTGCGCTATTTTCTCTCATGCAGGCGCAACTTACACACTCGTTTGTGATTTTGCCCCTTGTTTCCGGGCTTACCGAAGTGGCACGCTAGGAACACATCGGAAAGGTCCGAACGGCATTTGCGCCTCGCTTTGACACCGCTTTTTAGCGGTTCGTCAGCGGGGCGTTTTGCATTTTCGGGGTTTCGACAAGTCGAAGGAACGTCATGAAAGAACGCATTGAACTGGGTTTGCTTTACTCGCGATCGGGAAGCTATTCGCTGATCTCCGAGGCCTGTCGCAGCGGTGTTCTGGGTGCGATCGCCAAGATCAACGCCGATCCCGATATGCCGCTTAGCTTCGTTGCTGTCGAGCGCGACCCACAGGGTAATGCCGATGCTTACGGCCCGCTTTGCGAGGAAATTTTGCGCGACAGTTCGGCGCGTCACGTGATCGGCTGCGTTACCTCATGGAGCCGCAAAGAGGTAATCCCGACCCTTGAACGCGCAGGCGGCACTCTGTGGTATACGATTCCTTACGAGGGGTTCGAGGCCTCCGATCACGTGGTTTACACCCATGCCTGCCCGAACCAGCACCTGTTGCCGCTGCTGGGCTGGGCCTTTGCGCGGCTGGGGCGGCGGGGCTACCTGATGGGGTCGAATTACATCTGGGGCTGGGAGATGAACCGCCTCGCACGTGAGGTGATTTCGGGTGCGGGCGGCGAGGTGCTGGGCGAGCGTTACCTGCCGCTCGGCGCGCTGGAGATCGAGCGCCTGATTGCCGAGATCCGCGCCACACGTCCCGATTTCGTGCTCAACAATCTAATTGGTCCGTCGCAATACGCGTTCCTTGAGGCTTATTACCGTCTGGGTCAGGAGGATGCGCATTTCCGCCCCGAGACGTGTCCGATCCTGTCGTGCAACCTGACCGAATGCGAATTGCCCGCGATCCACCCCGATGCCGCCGAAGGGCTGGTGGCGGCGGGACCGTATTTTCGTGGCGTGCAGGGCTGGCCCGATGGCGGGCAGAATTTTGGCTCTTCGCATGAGGCGGCTGCCTATTTAGCGGTGCATCGGCTGGTGCGCTTGCTGTCGGGACATGCAGGGGCGGCGCGGGAAAGCCTGTCGCAGCTTTTGGCCCATGCGCCCGGCGGCAGTGAAGGGATCGATCTGGCGACCCATCACACGCAGTTGCCCGTGCTGATCGCGCAGGTCGAAAAAGGTGCATTCGTCCCACGTGAACGCTTTGCGCCGGTGGCGGGCGATCCTTACCTCGCACATGGGCGCGAGGCGATCTTGCAAGGGGCTTCGGGCCTGCGGGTGGTGTCATGACGCGGCGCATCCAAATTCCGGTTCTGGGCGGGGCGCGCGCATATGTGCTGCACCGCCCCCACCCGATGCTGCAAGCGCTCGAACGCCAATTGCGCGCAATCGGTCTGGAGGTGGTTCAGTGCTGGCCCGAACTGCCTGCCGAAGCGCTGTCGGCAGATTTCGTCTTTTTTGATGCCGATCAAGGGTATGACGCGCAATTTCCCTGGGCAACAGGGCAAAGCCCGATGCCGATGATTGCGCTGATCGGCTCCGAAGCGCCCGGGCGCATCGAGTGGTCTCTTGAGGCGGGCGCACATGCGCAGCTACTCAAACCTGTGGGCGATGGCGGGGCCTATTCGGCGCTCCTGATTGCGCGCATCGCCTTTGAGGCGCGCCAGTCCTTATCTGCTGAAATCGCCGATCTACGCCGCCGCCTTGATGAGCGCCAAACCGTCGTGCGTGCCGTCACGTTGCTCGCCGCACGCGGCAAATCCGAGTCCGAGGCCTATGACCAGTTACGTCAGATGGCGATGGCGTGGCGCGTGAGTTTTGAAGATGGTGCGCGCCGCGTTGTCGCCAGCCACGATGCGCAAGGGGGTGCAAATGACCGATCTGACCTTGGCTAAGGGCGCGGCTGGACCGCAAAGCGCTTGGCGTCGTTTGTTGGGACGCAAGCTGGCCCTGTTGGGGTTGGTGCTGATTGCGGTCGTCGTCGGCGGCGCGATTTTTGCGCCGTGGATCGCGCCCTATCAGCCGCAAGAACAAATGTTTGATGGGCTCACGCTGCAAGGCGCGCCGATGCCGCCGGGGGCGCAGTTTTGGCTGGGCACTGATTTGTTGGGGCGCGATCTGTTCTCGCGTATCCTGTATGGCGCGCGCACCTCGCTGATTATCGGAGTGGTGGCTAATGGGCTGGCGTTGATCATCGGCACCTTGATTGGCGTCACAGCGGGTTATTTTCGCGGCTGGATTGGCGCGGTTCTGATGCGGTTCACCGATTTGATGATGGCGTTTCCGGCGCTATTGCTGGCAATTTGTCTTGCGGCGATTTTCACACCTTCTTTGTGGATCGTGGCGATGGTGATTGCGTTGGTAAACTGGGTGCAAACGGCGCGTGTGGTCTATACCGAGACCTCGGCGCTGGCCGAGCGCGAATTCGTCGCTGCCGAAAAGACGCTGGGCGCAGGAACGGCGCGCATTCTGTTTCGCCATATCCTGCCCCACCTCGTGCCGATGATCATCGTCTGGGGCACACTCGGGATTTCGACGACGGTGCTGCTGGAAGCGACGCTCAGCTACCTTGGTGTCGGAGTGCAGCCGCCCACGCCAAGCTGGGGTAATATCATCTTTGAAAATCAGACCTATTTTCAGGCCGCACCCTGGCTCGTGTTCATTCCGGGTGCCGCGATCCTGTTGCTGGCGCTGGCCTTCAACCTTGTGGGCGATGCGCTGCGTGATGTGCTTGATCCAACACAAAGGGGGCGTTCGTAATGCTGGCCTATCTAGCCCGCCGCCTGATCCAGGCTGCGCTGATCCTGCTGGGGGTGTCGTTTATCACCTTCTTCCTGCTTTACGTGCTGCCCGCCGATCCTGTGCGCCAGATTGCCGGACGGTCCGCCACCGCGCAAACCGTGGAAAATATCCGCCATCAACTGGGGCTCGATCAACCGTTCGTGGTGCAATACTGGCGCTATCTGGTCGGTCTGGTGCAGGGCGATATGGGGCGCAGCTACTTGCAAAAAACGGATGTCGCTACGCTGATCATGGCACGCTTGCCGGCAACGCTGTTGTTGATGCTGGGCGCTATCGTGGCTGAGCTGGTGATCGGTTTGACACTGGGTATCATAGCCGCAATCCGGCGTGGCGGCGCGTTGGATCAGACGCTGATGATCACCTCTTTCGTGGCGGTGTCGGCGCCGCAATTCGTGGTTGGTCTGTTGCTGCTCTATGTCTTTGCCGTCAAGCTAAGCTGGTTCCCAATCGGCGGTTATGGCAGCTTTTCCAATCTCGTGTTACCCGCATTGACGCTTGGGATCATGGGGTCGGGTTGGTATAGCCGGATGATGCGATCCAGCATGATCGACGTGCTGCGCTCGGATTATATCCGCACCGCACGCGCCAAGGGGCTGCGCCGTTCGCGCGTGCTGGTGCTGCACGCCATGCCTAACGCCATTTTGCCCATTATTGCGATGATCGGCATTGATATCGGCATCTTCATGTCGGGCATCGTCGTCGTCGAAAGCGTCTTTGGTTGGCCGGGCATTGGCCAGCTTGCGTGGCAGGCGATCCAACGCGTGGATATCCCGATCATCATGGGCGTCACGCTGGTTTCGGCCTGCGCCATCGTGCTGGGCAACCTGATTGCCGATATGATCACCCCTTTCATCGATCCGCGCATCAAACTGCGCTGATCGCAACCCGACCCCGGCAAAACGGGGCAAGACTGCAAGAAACGTTCAACAGACGGAGAGAAAAATGAGCCTGATGAAAACTATGCTGACGACAAGCGCACTGGCGGTGTCGCTGTCCTTCGCCGGTGCCGCGCTGGCGCAAGACTACCAGCCCGACCCCAATGCCAAGCCCGGCGGCAATATCATCATCACCTACAAGGATGACGTGGCCACGCTTGATCCCGCGATTGGTTATGACTGGCAGAACTGGTCGATGATCAAATCGCTGTTTGACGGGCTGATGGACTATGTTCCCGGCACGACCGAGCTGCGTCCGGGGCTGGCCGATAGCTACGACGTTTCCGATGACGGCATGACCTTTATCTTCCATCTGCGTCCGGGCGTGACATTCCATAACGGTCGCGAAATGACGGCCGAGGATGTGAAATACTCGCTGGACCGCGTCACCAACCCGGTCACGCAATCCCCCGGCGCGGGCTTCTTTGCCTCGATCATGGGCTATGACGCGATGGCGGATGGGTCGGCCAGTGAACTTAGCGGTGTCGAAGTGGTGGACCCGGCGACTGTCAAGATCACGCTCAGCCGTCGCGATGCGACCTTTCTGCATGTGATGGCGCTGAATTTCGCCTCTATCGTGCCGAAAGAGGCGGTCGAGGAGTGGGGGACCGATTTCGGTAAACATCCCGTGGGCACCGGCGCCTATAAGCTGGCGAATTGGACCATCGGCCAGCAGCTCGTCTTTGCCAAGAATACCGAATACTGGCGTGCAGGCGTGCCCTATCTCGACCAGATCACCTTTGAAGTCGGTCAGGAGCCTATCGTGGCGCTGTTGCGCCTGCAAAAAGGTGAAGTCGACGTTCCCGGCGACGGTATCCCGCCCGCGAAATTCGAAGAGGTGATGTCGAACCCCGCCGAAAAAGCGCGTGTGGTCGAGGGCGGTCAGCTGCAAACCGGCTATATCACGCTCAACGTCAAGACGCCGCCCTTTGACAATCTCAAGGTGCGCGAAGCGGTCAACATGGCGATCAACAAACAGCGTATCACCCAGATGATCAACGGGCGTGCGATCCCGGCCAACCAACCGCTGCCGCCCACGATGCCTGGCTATAGCAAGGATTACAAAGGCTATGCGTTTGACGCCGATGCGGCCAAGGCACTGCTGGCCGAGGCGGGATTTGCCGATGGGTTCTCGACCGAGCTTTATGTGATGAACACCGATCCCAACCCGCGCATCGCGCAAGCTATCCAGCAGGATCTGAAAGCTATCGGTGTCAGTGCCGACATCAAGTCGCTGGCGCAGGCCAATGTGATCGAAGCCGGTGGTGCGGGCAAAGCGCCGATGATCTGGTCGGGCGGCATGGCCTGGATTGCCGACTTCCCCGATCCTTCGAACTTCTATGGCCCGATCCTGGGCTGTGCGGGCGCGGGTGAGGGCGGCTGGAACTGGTCCAAGTTCTGCGACCCCGAGATCGACGCCGAGGCCACCAAGGCCGACAGCTACACTGATCCCGCCAACCCCGAGCGTCTGGCGATGTGGTCGGATGTTTATGAGAAAGTGATGGAGCAAGCCCCCTGGGTGCCCGTTTTCAACGAGCAGCGCTACACGATGAAATCTGAACGGATGGGCGGGGATGACAGCTTGTATGTCGATCCGGTCTCGATTCCGGTCAACTATGATTATGTTTATGTGACGAAGTGAGACACCATGTGCAAAGCTTGTGACTACACGATCCACGGCGCACAACACCATTTCGGTTGGGACAATTCGCTTGTCCCGGCCGAGACGGTGGCCCCGGGATCGACTATCGAATTTCACTGCCATGACAGCTCGGCTGGCCAGCTTGGCCCGTCTTCGACTGTGGCCGATGTTGCAACGCTGGATTTCGGCAAGATCAACCCGGTATCCGGGCCGATCTATATTGACGGCGCCAAGCCCGGCGATGTTCTGAAAGTGACAATCGACAGCTTTACCCCGCGTGAGGCCGAGGGCTCCGCTTGGGGCTGGACGGCAAATATTCCCGGCTTCGGGCTGTTGGCCGATCAGTTCACCGACCCGGCGCTGACGATCTGGAAATATAACGCCGCATCGCCTGATAAGGCGCTGTGGGGAAGTGAGGGGAAGGTTCCACTCAAGCCGTTTTGCGGCACCATCGGCGTCGCGCCTGCCGATGCGGGGCTGCTTTCCATCGTGCCGCCGCGCCGGGTCGGGGGTAACCTTGATATCCGCGATCTTGCGGCAGGCACCACGCTGTATTTGCCCGTTGAGGTCGACGGCGCGCTGTTCTCCGTTGGGGACACCCACGCCGCGCAAGGCGACGGCGAGGTCTGCGGCACCGCGATTGAAAGCCCGATGAACACGGTCCTCAGCTTTGATTTGATCAAGAACGAGCCGCTGAAATTCCCCCGCTTCACCACGCCGGGCCCGGTCACGCGTCATCTTGACAGCGCGGGCTATGAGGTCACGACGGGCATTGGTCCCGATCTGATGTCTGCAGCGCGCGACGCGGTGGCGGGCATGGTCGATCTGCTGTGTGCGCAGCGCGGCATGGCGCCGGTGGATGCTTATATGCTGGTCTCGACTTGTGGCGATCTGCGGATCTCCGAAATCGTCGACATGCCCAACTGGGTCGTCAGCTTCTACTTCCCGAGATGTGTCTTCGAATGAACCAGACCCCTACAGTTCAGTCTGAGGCCGTATCGGCCTCAGAAGCCGCCCCGACCGTTCTAAAGGTTTCGGGGTTGACGATTTCCGTGCGCGCCGAGGGTGTCGAGCGAGCCTTGGTCAGTGATCTGAGCTTTACCCTTGCGCGCGGCGAAACCATCGCCATCGCGGGCGAAAGCGGATCTGGCAAGTCTCTGACATCGCTTGCGATCATGGGGCTGTTACCGCCACCTGCGTTGCGCGTCAGTGCCGGGTCGATCAGGCTCAATGGCACCGATCTGACGGCGCTGCCCGAGACCAAAATGCGCGCCATTCGCGGCGATCGCATCGCGATGATTTTTCAAGAACCGATGACCTCCCTCAATCCGGTGCTGAGCATTGGACTACAATTGACCGAGGCCATTCGCGCCCACGAACCGGTCTCGAAGAGCGAGGCCGCGACACGCGCGCTTGAGGCGCTCAAAGCGGTGCGCATTTCCGAGCCGGAGCGCAGGATGTCCCAATACCCGCATGAATTGTCCGGCGGTATGCGTCAGCGGGTGATGATTGCAATGGCGCTCGCCTTGCGTCCCGATGTGCTTATTGCTGACGAACCCACAACGGCGCTTGATGTGACCGTGCAGCGCGAGGTGCTAGACCTTTTACGTGATCTGCAGCGCGAAATGGGCACCGCGATTATCCTGATCACCCATGACATGGGCGTGGTGGCCGAGATGGCCGAGCGGGTGATTGTCATGCAGCAGGGCCGCGCTGTTGAACAAGGTGCGGTGAACGATATTTTCGCCACCCCGCGCGCCCAATATACCCGCGATCTTCTGGCCGCCGTGCCGCGCATGGGCGATGGTAGCGGGGCCGGTTCAGCCGATGCGCAAACGGATATCGTGGCCAGCCTGCGTGATGTGCAAGTGCGCTTTGACATTTGTGGCGGGATCTTGTCGCGGGTCACGCACCGGGTGCATGCGGTTGAAAATGTCAGCTTTGATATTCGCGCGGGCGAAACGTTTTCGCTTGTCGGCGAGTCAGGCTGTGGGAAATCCACCATTGCCAAAGCGCTTGTCGGACTGGTGCCGCATCAGGGTCGTATCGAGGTGGCGGGCCATACGTTGGGTGGGCTAAACGGCAAGGACATGAAAGCGTTACGGCGCGATGTTCAAATCGTTTTTCAAGACCCGATGGCGGCGCTGGACCCGCGTATGCGGGTGGGCGATCTGGTGGCCGAGCCGTTGGTTATTCATGATATCGCCACCCCCGAGCAACGCCGCGCTCGCGTGGCAGAATTGTTTGAACGCGTCGGTCTGACACCAGATCACCTTGATCGCTACCCTCACGAGTTCTCCGGCGGTCAGCGCCAGCGCATCTGCATCGCGCGCGCCCTCGCGCTGCAACCCAAGCTGATCATCGCTGATGAAAGCGTCTCGGCGCTGGATGTGTCCGTGCAGGCGCGGGTGCTTGATCTCCTTGAGGCGCTTAAGGGCGAATTTGGCATCGCTTATCTGTTTATCAGCCACGATATGGCGGTGGTCGAGAATATCTCGGACCGGGTGGCGGTGATGTATATGGGACAGATCGTCGAAATGGGCACGCGGGCGCAGGTTTTTGGCGATCCGCGCCATTCCTATACCAAGCGCCTAATGGCTGCGGTTCCGGTGCCCGATCCGACCTATTCTCGCCCGCCCGTTGCGCGTCTTGCCTCAGAAATCCCAAGCCCGATTTACAAGTTGGGTGCCAGTCCCGCGCGGATGGCGTTGCGCAATGTCGGTAACGGGCATCTGGTCGCTGACGCGCTTGTAGGTGGCTGAGCAAACGCCCTGTTATGCGTTTGCTCGGCGAGGAACATCATTCTGGATGAATTCGATCAAAAGCCGAACCAGTTGCGATCAGTGGGGCGTTGTTGCGCAAATCATTGATCGGGGAACGGTCCCCTTTCCCGTGGCC
>NZ_AUNB01000060.1 GCF_000714545.1 Thioclava indica | reverse complement strand
CGGGGGGCGCTCACATCATCAACGCCGATTAATCCGGAAATATCCCACAGTCTTTCTTTTATAAACCAGCAGGGGATGCTGACGGTCATACCGTCTAGCCACGCGAGCAGGGCAACGGCGTTGATGATGTAATCGCCCTCCGACGATAGTGTCCCACCGAATGGTGCAAGAGCGCCGACCTTCGGTAAGGCCCGAGCCTGATCAGGGCGTCACGGCGGGCAACCAGACGTTGGGATTGTCGTTGACGCGGGCGAGGGTTTCAAGACTCATGTATCGCCGCGCGACCGTCCATTCGTCGTTGGTCTCGAGCATGATCGCGCCGACGAGCCTTATAATGGTCTCATCGTTTGGGAAGATGCCGATGACATCGGTGCGCCGCTTGATCTTGCGGTTCACCCGTTCCAGCGGATTTGTGGACGCGATCTGGGGCCTGTGCTCGCGCGGAAAACCCATGTAGGCGAGCACGTCGTCGCGCGAGGCATCCATAAAGGTGCCGAGCTTGTCCTGCTTTTCGCGCAGAGCATCCGCAACGGTGTCCCACTGGGCTCCAGCCTCGGCCTTGGTGTCCTGGGCGAAGATCGTCTTCAGCATCGCCGCCACCGCCGCGCGCTGCGTGGCCGGGGCGTGTGCCAGCCCGTTGCGCATCCAGTGAACCTGACAGCGCTGATGAGTGGCATTGAAGACCCGCCGCGCCGCCGCCCGCGCCCACGGCTTTCACCGGGTCGTCCACAGAGCGGGTCGAGACGCCGTGGACATAGGCCTCCTGAACCACCGCCACCAGTGTCTTCTCCGCTGTGCGTCGCGGCTCCAGAAAGCTGGGAAGATAGCTGCCCTTGCGCAGCTTCGGGATCTCCAGCGCGATCCGGCCGGCACGGGTGTCCCAGTCGCGGTCGCGGGCGCCATTCGCACCTTCAGCCGCCCCCTGATGCAACGGTCGCCCCAGCCGACTGCACGCTTCTCCCATAGACCGATCCAAGACCCCCGCGGCTTCCACCTTGGGAGGATTTCCAACGCGGGACAATGCTGCTGGCCGCGAGAGGGAACCGTCGGGGTTGACTCAATCTGAAGTCATTGCATTAAGAATACGGCAATTTGAGATCGTTCCGCCGCCTGTGCAGGTTTGCGAAATCTGGCGCAGTTCCGCAGCCAGCGCCTTGAGGTCCGCAATCTTGCGCTCTACTTCTTGCAGATGCGTTGCGGTGATCGCATCGACCTCTGCGCACGGGCGCGCCACGTCAGCGGCCAAGTCCAAAAGCTCGCGAATTTGATCAAGGGGAAACCCGAGGCCCCGGCAACGGCGTATAAACCTGAGGCGATCGAGCGCTGCCTTGTTGTAGCTCCGGTAATTGCCCGGGCTCCGGCCAGGTGGTGGTAATAATCCGATTTTCTCATAGTAGCGGATCGTGACGACCTTGGTTCCCGTCGCGCGCGCGAGGTCGCCAATCTTGAAATCATTTTGGTTCATGTCTTGACCCTATAGTTACTATAGGCCGTATCTATCGCAAAAATATTAATAGGACGAGACCTGCCATGCCCTGCTGCTCAAACGACACCTGCTCCTCGAACGTAGCCGCGGCGGGCCGTTACCGTGCTGTCCTTTGGATTGTGCTCGCGATCAACGCGGTCATGTTCGCGGTTGAGATCATCGCAGGACTTGCTGCCGGATCGGCCGCCTTGCAGGCTGATGCGCTCGACTTTTTTGCCGATGCGGCAAATTACGGCATCAGCTTGTTTGTGCTTGGTATGACGCTTCGTTGGAGATCCGTCGCCGCCCTCGTGAAAGGTGCTTCCATGGGCCTTTTCGGGCTTTGGGTGATCGCAAGTGTCATCTGGCACGTCTTGCACGGCACGGTGCCGGCATGGGGGGCAATGGGCGCGGTGGGTGTTGTCGCACTGCTGGCCAATGGGGTTTGCCTGGCCTTGCTGTATGCTTGGCGTGACGGCGATGCGAACATGCGCTCTGTCTGGATCTGCTCTCGCAATGACGTCATTGCGAACCTCGCGGTGCTTGGTGCAGCGCTTGGTGTGTTTGGCACCGGAACCGGTTGGCCCGATATCATCGTAGCTGCGGTCATGGCTATTCTGGCGATTCAAGGCGCGGCGACAATTATTCGCCACGCCCTTTCGGAGCAGCGCGAGGCCCGCGAGGTTAATCCGGTGCCAATTTTGCGCTGAACCGTCGCCTTTCACCATTCAGACGCCGAACCATTATCGCAGCAGAGCGCATAGCGGCTTGTAGTTACATGACGGGATGTGACAGCTAGTTTAGCCAGCCGGTGGAATGGTTGCTTTCTACGCCGTTCTTTGATGGCAACGCCCTACGGCGTTGCACATTTGCATGAGAGAAAACCTAGTAGACCGGGTCATGTATCCACGCTCCCCAACCTCGCGAGTCCTGAATGCCCGTCACCCCTACAGCTTGGATGGTGCCCTGATCAGCCTATTTGTGCCCCATTGATTAAGGCTTTGGCTTGCGCGCCGGTCACTCGAACAGCGGCGCGCCGATATAGGACCCTTCGGGCGCGGCCGGCGGCACCCAGAACAGCGCCGATCCGACATGCGAGATATATTCGTTCAACGCATCGCCGGCCCCCAGCTTGCGCTGGAGCTTTTCGAAATGGGCCGGATCGTTTTGATAACTGATGAACATCAACCCCGCTTCCAGCCGTCCGACAGCGTTCAAACCGCTGGTGTAATTATAAGACCGGCGCAAAATGCGCGTGCCCTCGTTATGCTCATACGCGACGAGACGGATATGGGCATCCTCGGCGATGACGGGCGCACCATCCGCCCCCTGCGCGGTGAAATCGGGCGTGTCGAACTCATGATGCCCGCCCAGCGGCGCGCCCGAAGCCTTGTGGCGTCCGAAGACCGCGTTCTGGTCATCGACGCGATCGGTATCCCAGTTCTCGATACCCATCTCGATCTTGCGCAGCACCTGATAGGTGCCACCGTGCTGCCAGGCCGGCCCTTCGCGCGACCAGACATGGGCGTCAAACTCGTCCGGCTCGCGAATATTGCGGGTGCCATCGCGAAACCCCAGCAGGTTGCGCGGCGTGACCTGCCCTTTACCAGCCGAGGCACGTCCAAAACCCATTTGCGTCCAGCGGACCGTTGCCGCACCGGTGCGTTTGGCGATGCGGGTCAGCACACGGACTGCGTGATACACAACCTGCGGATCCTCGGCGCAGGCCTGAAGCGACAGATCGCCCCCGGTAAATTCCGGACGCAAATTATCCGAGGGCAAAGGCGCCAGATCGCGCAGCTTCGCGGGGCGGTGACCGGCCAGCCCCAGTTCGGGGCCAAAGACACGCGGCCCCAACCCGATTGTCACGCTCAGCGCCGCCGGCCCCAGATCCAGCGCCTCGCCCGTATCCAGCGCAACCGCCGAGGCACGCGCGGGTTCGACCTGACCGACCGGCGCGCCCTCCATCAACACCCCGATCGCCGCCGACCAGCGCGCTAGCAGGGTTTGCAATTCGCGGGCATCTTGCGTGGTCAGATCAAAGGTCATGACCATGGCATGTTTCTGCGGCAGGGTCGCAACCCCTGCCTGTGGGCCGCTGCCGTAGAATAGGTGACGGGTTTGCATCGGGTCTGCGGATGCGCTGACATCGGGGGGCGCCGCGCGAGCGGGCAATGCCGTGCCCGCCGCTGCGCCCGCCGCTGCGCCAAGAAACAGCCCCCGGCGCGACAGGGTGACCTGGTTTTCGGGTTTTGTCGGTGTCATCGGTGCCTCTTTGTGTTTCATCCTGCGGTCGCGACCTTTTCCGCGATCTGGGAAAGGGGTTCCTGAAGCGCTTGAATCGTGTGGCTTAGCTTGCGCGCATCGGAGGCGCGCAGGCTGGCGGTATAGCGCGCATAGCCGCCCAGGGATTGCGGATCGCGATAGGTTTCAAGCATGGCCTTAACAGCGCCAAAGCGCGCATCGACCCGCTGAGTAAGATCGGGATCAATCTGTTTCATGCCGGGGGAAAGAAAGGCAAAGGCCTGCTGTGCGCCCTCGATATTGGCGGCAAAATCCACAAGGTCGATATGGGCATACGCCTCTTCCTCACCGCTGATCTTGCCACTTTGCACCTCTTCAATCAGCGAGGCGGCACCGTTTGCCAGATCCTCGGGACGATAGCGCAGCTCTGCAGAAAGATGTTGCAGCGTTGTGGCGTTTGTCGTCAGCTCCGCCGCCAACGCCTTGGTGTCATCTGTGATCTCGCCCCGCTGGAACAAGTCGCGTTCGATCGCGTGAAACCCGTGCCAACCAACTGCGGGATCAAGGTTAGAGGCGCGCATGTCGATCAGATAATCAAGGTTGCCCGCATTGTCAGTCGGATCGCTTCCCGGCAAAGTGAAACCTTCGACATCAGACTCAATGCGTTCATAAAACGGCCGCACCTTGGCATATTCCGTCTGCGCCCCCGCGAGATCGCCCGCGTCGATCTTTGCCTGAAGCACCTTTGATCCGGTGACCATGGCATCAACCATTCCGTCGACATAATGCGCATAGCCCTTGGTGCCCTCCTCCAGCAAATCAGCAGTTGTCCCCTGCGCCCGTTGCGCAATATGGCCGCTCACCGAGAACGCGATCGTGTCTTGCGCGGCATTGGGACAATAGATCTGATACTCACCACCATCGAGCGTGACGGTAAAACGCACGGGAGGCAGACCGGGGGCAAGGTTTTCTTTCTCGCCAAGGATGCGGTTGTCAGACAGCAGTTCCATCTCTGAAATTGCCGGCGCGGAGCGGTTGGTGACGACGAATGTCACCGGGCCTGCGGGCGCGCTATCGTGATCGAGCACGCAAGTTCCGCCATCCTTGCCCGTCATGGTCACTGCGATCCGTGTGACCGGCGCGCCCGGGGTCCCGGTTGCAAGGGCGGATTGGCCAAGCGCCAATCCGGCAGCGAGGGCGGAAAGGGGAAGGGTGCGACGCAAAAGGGAACGTGACATAGGGTCTCCTGTCATAAGCTGTTTAATGGGGATGGCTGGGTCACGCGGACTTGGCTGTATTGAAAGTTGGCGGTGCAAAACGCCTGCGCAGGGCTGACATAAGTAGCGCCACGGCAATAAAGATGAGAACAAGGGGCAGCTTGCGCGCCCAGAAGCGATATTCGATTTGCGCGCCCTGCAATGATCGCAGCGCGGCCGCTGCCTGTTGCACGCGATCTGGCGCGACAGCCCATGCCGTTAAAGCCGCGCCATCAGGGGCGCGATCCAGTCGCAAGCTGCGCGGTGTCGTCAGACCTCCGCCGGAAAGCGTCAACAGCGTGCTGGCTTTGCCGTGGGCATCCAAGATCGCGCTCTGCGCAGTCCAAAGCTTGACCGTCTCGAGGCGCTGCCAACGCGCTAAGAACGGCCCCGGGTTGCGCGCCGGGCTGATGCCCACGGGTAGCCTTCCGCCGGAAAGCTGCGCCAGCTTAGCAAGGTCGATCTGTGCGGGCGCATCTGTAACCGCGGCGTGGCTATCGAGCGCACGAAATTGGCTTTGCACACCTAGATGGGACTGCAAAACTGGCGCGGTTTGCGAAAGCGGCAGGCGCAGTTCGCCGCGCTCCAGTGCGTCATGCTTCAGGATAAGGGGACCGTTCAACTTGGTTCCATCGCTCTGCGCGACAAGTGCGACGCGATCGGGTAGATGGATATCGGGAACGGGCAACGCTAGCGCCAATGCCACGCTACATGCGCCAAGTGCGCCAGCCATGCTTGTTCGCCATCCGATCGCGATGCGTCGAGCCCGCGTCCACCGCTCTGGCAAATAGGTAATCACCAGCACTGGGATCAGATAGGCAAACCAGCCCAGCCCCTCGATCAGGCGTGGATCGGCAGGAATACCCATAACCCCGGTGATCAGCGCCGATTGCACGCTGCCAGGCGCAACCAGCCAGCCAAGATCCGCGATCCGCTGCTGTCCAGCAAGCAGCCAGCCCGCCTCGTGGGCAGAGCGCAGCGCTTGCAGCACCAGCCCCGCCGCGACCAGGATCAGGAAGACGCCGCTCCAGCGAAAGAACCGACCGAGATTCAGCCGCATTCCACCCTGCGCAATCGCAAAGCCGATCGCCACGGCGGTCGCGATACCCAGCAGCGCCCCTAGCGCTGCTTGCGCGCCAGATTGCGCCGCAGAAAAGGTTGCCAGCAGAAAGACGCTTGTTTCGAACCCCTCGCGGAGCACCGCCAAAAACGCCATCCCAGCTAGGGCCCAACGTCCACCGTGACCAAGTGCCGAGGCAGCCTGTGTTTCCAGCTCTCCCTTCATAGCGCGAGCATGGCGCGCCATCCATGTGACCATACCGGTGACAAAGGCGACCGCGACAGCCCCGATCAAAGCCTCCATCGCTTCTTGTGTGCGTTGGGGCAGCGCCGCCTCAATCAGCGCAAGTCCAAGACCGACACCCAGCGACAGGGTAAGCGCCGCTGCCACGCCGGCCCACATCAGCCAAAGCCCTTCGCCTTGATTGCGCAGAAAGGCCGCGATGATAGCGACTATAAGGGCGGCCTCAAGACCTTCGCGTAGCCCGATGATAAAGGTCGCCAGCATGAAAACTCTCCGAGATGTAAAATGCCGGGCAACATTCCCGACAGCTTTTGTCGGAATTGGATAAAATGTCGCAGGCTGCACAACAAGCACATTCCTGACTAATTCACTAAGACTTGAAGGGGGCGTGACTGGGCGCCAAACCCGCAAGAGTAACGGCGCCTCAATGGCTCCCGATCGACACTGTCAGATGGGCGTCTTCTCGCGCTGGTTGTCGGGCAAGGGTGCGCCTTGAGATGCGGCGGTAGAAATAGATCTCGGTCGTGCCGGGCTTGGATCAGACGCCCGGCTCGGGCGATCAAAGGTCTTCAAAACCTACTCGCCGAGGAACTCCCGGATAAGTCCTGCGACATAGCTTATCCCAAGATCATTCGCATTCCGTTGGTGCCACGTGAGATGAAGCGGAAAGCCATCGACCGCGAGCGGTGGCGGAACCCCGACCAGGTCGTCGTTATGCAGTTCCTCAAATGACTTGCGAGGCAACATGGCAAGCAAATTGGTCGACGAGAGGATATCCGGGACAAGTTGAAAGGACGGGACCACAAGACCGATCTGACGGGACAGGCCCATCGCATGAAGGCTCTCGTCAAGAGGCGTGTACCGTTCGCCGCGCCCCGACACGACGACATGCGGCCACGCCAGCCAGCCATCAAGATCGAAGTTGTCGGCTACCGGGTGCGCTCGGCGCATTGCAACGACGTAGCTGGTTTCCAGCAAGGTCTCCGTTTCGATAGTGTCGACGCGTCGGGCGAACAGCGCGACGCCAAGGTCGGTATCTCCGGTCAGAAGCTCCCGCTCGAGTGCATCCGGCCCCAGCCAGGGCTTGAAAACAACCGAGATACCCGGCGCGGTCTGGCCGAGCTTTTCAAGCAGCCGGCGCGCCAGAAGGGCCGTCGGAGCATCGGCCGCGCTGATCCGCACCACCTGCACCAGGTCTTCAAGTCTGGGGGTGGGCGGGTCGAGAAGCTGTTCCACCTGCACCAGTATGTCCCGGATCGGCGCGCGCAGCCTTTCTGCCATGGGCGTCGGTTTCATCTCGCCCCGCCCGCGTTCAAGAAGCGGGTCGTCGAACATGGCACGGCAGCGTTGCAGCGCGCTTGAGACGGCCGGTTGCGAGAGGTTCAGCCGCATGGCGGTACGGCTGACATGCGCTTCTTCCAGAAGCGCATCCAGGATCACGAGGAGGTTGAGGTCAACGGCTCTTAAATTCATGGATGGAATAATAGACTATACTTTATATCACTTGGAGTAATTTTTGTCCGTGCGGCATCCTTGGGTCGAAGATCATTTAAAGGAGGCCCCCATGTCCCGCACTCTCATACTTCTGTTCCATCGTGATATCGCGAAATCGACCGCCAACAGGGCTCTGCGCGATTGCGCCGCCACACTTTCCGGGGTCGAGGTTGTCGATATGCAGAGCCTGTATCCGGAGGGTATCATCGATGTGGCGACGAACGTCGCGGACGAGGCGCAGCGCCTGCTTTCAGCCGATCGGATCATCCTGCAATTTCCGATACAGTGGTATGCGACGCCCACCTTGCTGAAAGCTTGGCAGGATAGCGTCCTGACCCGGATGTTCTACATCTTCGCCGAAGACGAGGGCGACCGCTTGTCTGGCACGCCACTAATGATCGCGGCGACAGCAGGTAACATCCCCGGCGCCTATGGCCCGGGCGGGGCGAACCACTTCACGATCGAAGAAATCTTCACCCCTCTTAGGGCCACCGCGCACCGCTGCGGCCTGCCATGGCATGAGCCCTACGTTGTTTTTACCGCGGACAAGCTGGACGAGGCCAGCTTGGTCGCGGCCGCCGAGGGCTACGCAAATGCAATCGAGACTTTCATCGCGGCCACCCCGTCCGCGTCCGAACATGAGGCAGGATGACCATGACCGGACATGATCACGACACCTTCACCGATCTTCCGGCCGGGACGCCAGCGCTCTTCACCCTGACGGCGCGCGGCCTGGCGGTGCAGCACATCCTTCGGGCATTTGCCTTCTTGCTTTAGCTCAGCCAGCGCTGCGGCATAGGTCGGGGCCTTGTCCGTGTTGATCACGCGCGGCTGCTCCCAACTTCTCAAGCCTTTCAGGGCCTTGCCCGGAAAGCGCTTTGCCGCTTTGGTATTTCGGGTCGGTGAGAGGTAGAAATCAATCGTGTCGCCAAATTTGTCCACAACCCGGTACAAATACGCCCACTTCCCGCGCACCTTGATATAGGTTTCATCTGTTACCCGACAGGGGATCGCATTGCGATGCCCCGAGAGTGCATCCGCCAGCTATCGGATCGGGGGCGCCGCCATTGCCACCGCATCCGCCGTTCAATCTCGGGGGCATAGTGTTGAACCCAGCGGTAAATCGTTGAGTGATCAACCCGGGTGACCGCGCTCGGCCATCATCTCTTCAAGGTCACGATAGCTGATCCCATAGCGGCAATACCAGCGCGCCGCCCAAAGCACGATCTCACCTCGGAAATGACGCCCCTTGAAATCACTCATACCATAATCCTCCACTCAGCACCGGTCCCTAAACGAAGCCGCGCGGAAAAGTTTGCAACAGAGCCGCTTGATCAACGATCGGCAAGCCAACTTGCAGCCCCAGCGAGTTAACGTGACAACACCCGCGTAGGAGGTGACGGTTCACGGAATCGGGTGATTCCGGGAATATTGTTGCGGCGGGGGCGTTTTCTCGGCGGTTTTCCAAAGTGTGTTGCGATAACTTTCCATGATAAAACAACGGGTTGTATGGATATATTCGGTAATATCGCGATTTTTCAAAAAAGTGGTTGCGCAGGTGGGGCAC
>NZ_AUNB01000059.1 GCF_000714545.1 Thioclava indica | reverse complement strand
CGTCACCCAGATTCAACCATAGCTCGTTTTGTTTCGGGTGTATCCTCAGCCACCTCCGAATTCTACTCTCGCTTGCCCAGCGGAAGCAAGTCATCTGGCCTGCGGTATCCGTCCTCTTAAGCGTCGAACTCCGCAATCATACGGGAGACTTCACCGAACCAATTGCGTATCTCGTTGTCAGGGTCAGTCTGGGTTAGTCGGTCGGCAGTCATCTTCGCAACTATTCCGTTGTTCAACGATGACTTCGCCTGCCGCATTTTCTTGCTACGCTTGTCTTGGGCTACATTGGCCCATTCCGCTCCACCACTTGCCAAATGAGCTGCCTCGGCAACCCGTTGAGGCACATCATCAAAGTCCGCGAACGGCGCCCCAAAAGCTACCGCCGCCCCATTTTCAGCGTAAAACTCGTTGATGGCTTCATGATGGAGATAATTCTCAAGTTCACGCTTATTCGTCGCGACGGCTAGGCACGTTGGCCGAGCGTTAACCTTTACCATATGGTCGTGATACTTGGGGTTAGCCGGTGGCGGATTGTCTCGATCACATATATGAAGCTCCGGGCGATTAAGGGCCTTCAAGCGAGAGCTCCAGACAGCCAGATTACTCCCGCCGAGCGGAATGAAAATTAGTTCCCCGTCAACCTCAAGCCGTTCAAGGTCCGGCACATCCTCACCGGCTGCCCGGAGAATGCGCGCAATTGCGGTAAGGAAAGAAATGTCGTGCGGCCCCTCAACGCCGATAAAGACTTTGACATTATGGTCAGGTAAAACCCCTAGAGATTTGGCCATCTCTTCCGAAATTTCGGGGCTGCCCTCGTCGATACTCCGGAGGCCCACATCATTGCGGCGTATGAAGCGAACGTCACCTTCGGGTAGGTGCCGCGACAGCATAGGCGTATGAGTGGTGATGATCACCTGTCGCCCATCTACGGCTGCCAGCTCTCTCAGAGCTTTCAGCAGTAACCGTTGATTTCTAGGGTGCTGGCTCGTTTCAGGTTCTTCAATCGCGTAGATAATTGAGGTTGAATTCCGTTCAACAGCGTTCTTTTCTGCTTGTGCGCGGAAAAAGTTCAGTAGGACTAGTCGCTTTACCCCACTTCCACGCTTGTTAAGCGGTATTCCTTCGTCACCAGTAATGCTGGTGGAAAAGAGCGTGTCCCACTTTTTGGTCGTCACAATAGGCGCAAGCGTCTCTGCAATGGAAGCATCCATCTCCCGCAGCTTGTCCACCGTGGCTGCCGCAATTTTCTTGACCTCAGCTTCGACGTAGTCCTTGACCTCCTGCAATTTCGGCTCCACCTCCCTAATTGCTTCGCGAATAGCCGCTTTTAAGGGGTCTTGCGCTTCCGCATCTTGATCCGTGCTCGCTCGATCAGACTTGAATAGAGCGAAGGTTGGAAGAAACCGCTGCAGAGCGGCCCATACCTGCTTTCCCCCTTCGACCTCGAGAGAGACGGGAACTTCAGCCAATTGTAGGTCGTCACATGAAGCCCAAATGGCTGATCTCACCGGTGCGTTTGCCCGCTTATCAACGTCATTAAGTTCAATGCCCAAAGCGGCGGCCCTTTTGCTAAGATCAGCCTTTCTGAGAGCCAGCAAGTCGTTGTAACCATCTGTTGTCGGGTGCATAGCTATGGCTTCAATGGACGATGCCTTGGGGCTGGCCAGCGCTCCGTTGTATGTCTTTCTGACAACGAGCGTTCCTGCTCTGCTCAGTAAGAACTCCGAAGCGAGCGTGGTGGGGAATTCCGCATCTACGACGATGGAGGCAGGTAGCTGATCAAACTCACAGCTGATACGCATGAGCTTCGGGTCGCCGTTCTTACTTGCATCATCCTTGTCCGGATTCGTCGTATCGAAAAAAATTGAGAGCGCATCCATCAAGGTCGACTTGCCGACGTCGTTCCGTCCAACCAATGCTGTAAGATCGTTGAAGCGAACTGATATGGGGGCAGCATAGCAACGAAAGTTCTCGACCGTTAAACCGATGAGGCGCATAAATTTAATTCTCCAAAACACACCTTTCATTTATGGCTGACCTTGGCGCCTCGTCAAAGGAAATCTCTTTCACCATCAGATTCAGCGTGGCAGACGTTCACATGTAAACTAAAAATCTGCTTCAAAGAACACGTTGGCAGATGTTCTGCCAACCAAAAGCTTATCACTTTATCATAAACTCTACTGGAGCATTCCAAGGTAGAAGCTTTTCGTATTGCGAGCGCGGAAGTTTCGCCGCGATCTGGTCAAATACCCATTTCAAGTAGGGCTCTGCGTTCACGCCATTGAGCTTGCATGTCTCGATGATCGAACTATGAATCCCCCACGCAGCTGCCCCCTCCTCGCTACCGAGGAACAGCACATTTTTGCGCAGCAGAATCGTCGGCTTGAACATCCGCTCGACTGCGTTTGTATCGAGATCAATGCGGCCGTCATTGACAAAGGCGGTTAGGTATTCCCATTGCCTGAGGATATAGCGGATCGCTTGCGTCATCTTACTCTTGGAAAGATGGTGATCTGAATGTTCAATCAGGAAGGCTTTCAAGCGGTCCAATATGGGGGCTGAAAATTCGCGTCGGTGCGCTTCCCGGATCAGAGGCGGCCTGCCTCTGATCTTTTTCTCTTCGTCATAAAGCTCCTCAATAATCTGGATTACCCGCTTCGCATCGTGAGTCTTATTGAATTCATATTCATCAGTGAAATTGCGTCTCGCATGGGCCCAGCATTTGACCGGTGTAATATGCTCTACAGGCGTTGCGGGCCTGCCCAGCTGTCCGTATCCGGCATAGGAATCCGTCTGAACAATGGCTCTGACGCCATCAAGAATATCATGGATATTGTGCATCGCCCGAGTATCCCGTGGGTAATAGATAACCACGGGAGGCTTGTTCCCTGCGAAAGATCTATCATCACGCAAGAGAGCATAGAGGTAGCTAGTCTTGGTCTTGCCTTTTCCGGGTTGTTGGATGGGCAACGTGGTTTCATCCATGAACAGCCGCTCGCTGTTGGTTTTCAGTTCCTGCTCCATCAACTCGTAGATCGAGAGGAGTGCTTCATTTGCAAGTCGGTTTGACCATCTCATGAGAGAGCTTCGGTTCAAGTTGACACCCTGAGACAGGAAAATGTTTTCCTGCCGATACCAGGGCAATTGCCACCCAAAACGCATCGTGATCGCATTGGCCATAAGCCCGTGGCTCATCACCGTTTTCGGGAAAATGCGCGGGGCAAATTTCGTGCCTTTGATCACGCCCTTCATCCGGCAGCCATATTTCGGATACAGTCGGACCGCTAAGTAGTAGCGCGCTGGGATCACCTCCAACGTCTCGTTCTTCTCCATGTCTATGATTGGACCGCCGCAGCCACAGGGGCATTTTTTGTCTTCAGTCCCCATGTATATTTCGCGCCTTTCAATGTGGTCAGGCCATACTCGCTTGCCGCGCCCGTTGGTGTTCCGAGGCTTCGGGCGATCAGCGTTTTTTTGCCCAGCCGCAGTGCTCTCGGCCGCTTTTCCCGAAAAAGCGGCATTTTCTTTGGGAGGAGTGTCTTCGCTGGTATCTTTCGAATGGGACGCCTTTATCTTGTCCGGGTGGTGATCCGCGCTCGAACCGAAGGCTTGTTTGTTGAGTTTTGCTATTTGCCGTTTCAGTCGCCTGATTTCGGCCTTCATGAGTCTGTTTAACATGTTTGCTTTCATGCCTTCTTCGCGAAGGGTTTCATTCTCTGAAATCACTTCGTTCCAAAGCACGTGCAGACGCTGCACTAACCCCGGCCCTTGAAGTCCGGAGGATACCAAAATGTCGTTTTTTAGCTGTTCAATCGTATCGGGCATGTCCTGCGGCACGGATGGATACCGCGCCCTCCATCTAAGACATGAAGGCAAAGCTCATTCAGCCATGTCCGCCGGATTGCGGGCACGGGGCTTGACATTTCTTCGGATGTGATGGATGGAGAGGATATCGCCGCACGCGATTTTTCGAGGCCCTTGGGATTCCAGTCCCGGGGCCTCAACCTTTCCAGAGCCTGAATATTATTGGCTCATGAAGCGCCCCCCTTGTTTTCTTCAGGGTATCGTTCCGGGAATAGCTGCGGCGCTTTCGTGCCAAGAGCCTGGGCCAAATGCGCCTCGATGCGCGCGGATCGGCTCCTGCCGAGTGATACCGAGCTTACTGCGGGGAGGCCGACGCCGACTCGACGAGCGATTTCGGCGAGCGAGAGACCTTGCCGGTCCAGCTCGTATTTAATCCGAGAATGTCGCTCTCTATCGATTGGGAAATCGTTGCGCACCATACACCAGCTCCGCGAATCAGTGATTAACGGGATGGCGAAATGAAAGGGCTAAGTCAACCCTTTGCGTCAAACATAAAAATATACGCCACTAAAACTTAGGCGCTGTGGAGGTTGATACTCCTAGTTTTTCGCACGGTCAATCCTTTTTTCGCACATCTACAGACCGTTCTACGAGGGAGCTTGGCAAGTCGCTCAGTGTCCTCAAGCAACCAAATAACGCGAATAGAGTCCACCCAACTAGTTGATTTTTATAATTAAATGTGGCGACCCCAGTGGTCGCTCATGCCTTTTGGTCCAAGATCATACTGTAATTTTCGCACGACGAATAAAGCCGTTCTTTCTTTTTCGCACATCTGTCTGATCACTACCGTTTTTCGCACTTCTCGCAAAAACTTTAAGACTGCTCAGCGCCACCGGCAGCTCTGCGCATCATCAAGGGTCTCCGCCTGCTCTAGACAGCTTCGAATGTCATCGAGGTTCTCGGAGAGATCATCGCGCTCTGTAGTCACGGTTTTCAAGGCGGTGGCGACCACGCGGCTCTTGTCGAGCAAATCGTTGTATTTGGCGACCAGGTCATTGTGGTCCGCCAGCACGCGATTGTAGTTATCGACGCATTCGGTGACGTTCGATTTGCAGGTGAAGCCCTCGTAATTGCACTGGTAGGTATTGAAGCAGGCAGCGTTCGCGTCGACACATTTACCCGAACTGGAGCAGACGGTGTCGCCGTAGCCGAGGCAGGCGCCACGATCACCCCAATTGCAGCTGAAGTTTTGCTGTGCAGCCACGCCCGTGGGTATCAGCGCGGCGAGCAGGACGAGTGCTTTAATTTTCATTCCGGCAGCTCCAGCTTGGGCAGGTTGCGCACGATCTTCATTGTCTCGAGGCTCACGGTGATCACGCGCTGGAACAGCTCCAGCGGATAGGCGGGGTTGTGCATGGTTTCGTTTGCGTAGTCGTTGGCGTCGTTGACGATGCCGCTGGCCTTGTCGGTCTTCACCACCTGGCGCTCCATCACCCATTCCAGCGCGGGCTTGCCGTTTACGACATAGTCGTAGGCCTCGAGTGGGATGTCCGTCATAGTGATGTTGGCGTTGTAGATCACCGTGGTCTTGTCGGTGTCGCCGCGCTTGCCAGCAAATTTCATTTTGGTGACGCGGTAGAAGGTCGTGGCGTCGTCGATCTTCCAGAGCGCGGGCGTGCCCTGCTTGTAGGTGACGGGATATGGCTCCACCGTCTCGTAGTTCACGTGCAGATCGCCAAGGCGCCGTCCGGCGTCGGCGAAGGCGCGGAAGTCGGCGTAGGTCTTTACCGCCGGGATGCGGGGCAGTTCCTTGGTCAGGTTGTCGGCGTAGCGGTCGCGGTAGTCGGGCGAATGCAGCAGGCCGTAGACGTAGTAGAAGATATCCTCCTTGGTGATCTCCTCGCCCGGATAGGCGGCCTCGAAATGCGCCAGCCCGGCATCGGTGATCGCGTCACGGCGCTGAAGGCCAGAGGACTGGCCCTCGAAGAGGCCGCCGGGGTCCTCGTCCTGCTGGTCGTAGAGGTAAAGGGGGAAGCACTGAGCACCATCGCGGTCAGCGGCATGAAGTGCTGGAATGCAGTCTGTCATTAGGGCAGTGAACCCTCCCCGGAAACCTGGACCGGACATTCCGATTACCCGATTCCCTATGTCATCAACAGGAAAGATTTTTGGTATCTGATAGACCATAGCATTCAAATCTCTCCCATAATAAAGGGGTGACTTGGAGAAAGGTCTATAAAGCCCACGGCGCACTGAATCTTCGTGAAGCTCATGGCTTCGCCCCCTCAATAGGTCGTTGGTAAAATTTCTATTCCAGCTAATTTTTGTGGGGTCGACTTTCAGTGACTTTGAGAAAGCTTCAACGTCCCCATGGGCGCGTCCGCGTGCAGCGATGTTATTGTATTCGTTTATCAGGCCAGCAATATGATCCATGAGCTTTTTGGTTGAACTATTGTAGCACCAAGCGTCGCGACCTGTAGCAACACCGAGCGTATACGTTGAAAATATTGTTGGAGCTGCTCTGTCTTTCTTGTCTCCGATCGGCAAGAATTTCTCAAATTCTACACTCCGTTGCTTGACCCAATCATGGTGTTCGTTTGGAAGGATTGTCTGCCAAGCTTGACGTTCGTCTACGCCACCGACGCTGGCAAAATCCCGCACGATTTTTAGCTTTTGATCACGGGTCAAGTAATCACCGATGTCGTGAAACTTGATGTCTCCGAATTCTTGTGCATCTGGATTTTTAACAAAAATGCAAATCGCAATTGGGGCACGACTTCCCGATCCAAATGTTTGGCCGCCTTCGCGACGTGATCGCTCACCTGTGGTTCTTTGGTTGCCCCGTAGGTGGAAGATATACAAGTTGCTAAACTCTTCAGCGAGGCAAGCCCTCATTCCATCGGCTGAATTACCCTCAACCCAGCCGGCGTTCGTCACAAAGCCCAAGACACCGGTATCTCCGATCCGATCCGACGCCCAGCGGAATGCCCGAATATAACTATCGTATAGGCTCTTTACCGAGGTTTGAACCGATCTCGCAGCGTAGGTATCCCGGAGTTTCGCATCGAGTGCCGGGTATCCCACATTCGCATTGTTATCGTTCGCATTAGCTTGCCCCGCTGAATACGGCGGGTTGCCTACGATTACTCTGATATCCAGCCCCTTCTGCCGGGTCCGGCGTTCGGAGTTGTCGGGCATGTAGAGCGCTAGCTCATCGTCGCCTTCATACATCTGGAAGGTGTCGGTCAGGCAGATCCCCTCGAAGGGCACGTAGTCGTTGCTTTTAGCAATCCCTTGATAGACCGCTTCGATATTGATCGCGGCGATGTAATAGGCCAGCAGGACGATCTCATTGGCGTGAATCTCGTGGCGGAACTTGTGCTCCAGTTCCTCCGGCGCGATCAGGCCCGATTGCAGCAGCCGCGTGATGAAGGTGCCCGTGCCGGTGAAGGGGTCGAGGATGTGGACCCCCTTTGACCCGAGGGTCTGGCCGAAGTGTTCCTGCAACATTTCGTTGACCGAATGCAGGATGAAATCGACGATCTCGACCGGGGTGTAGACGATGCCCAGCTTCTCGGTCGTGCGGGGGAAGGCGTTGCGGAAGAACTTGTCGTAAAGCTCGACGATCAGGCGCTGCTTGGCCTGCGGATCGGTGATCCCGTTGGCACGGTTGCGAACGCTGTCATAGAACTTTTCGAGGTCCTTGGATTCCTTGTCGATCCGGTTCTCGTCCAGCATGTCCAGCACTTGCTGCATGGCACGGGAGACGGGGTTCTGATCGGTGAACTGGTGATCCTCAAAAAGGGCCTGGAAGACAGGCCGCGTGATGAGGTGCTGGGCCAGCATTTCAACGGCGTCCTGTTCAGAGATAGAGTCGTTCAGGTCGTCGCGCAATTCGGCAAGGAAATCGTCAAATGCCGTGCGCGCCTTGGTCTCGGGATCGGCCAGAATGCCCGTGATGCGCGAGATGTGGCGCTGCGCGATCTCGGCGATATTGGTTGCCCAGTCTTCCCAATAGTCCCGCGTGCCGCATTTCTTGACGATCTTGGCCATGATGGCGCGCGAGAACTCGTCAATGAACAGCTCGCCCTGTGTTTCGACCGGGCCGGTGACTTCCGGATCGCGTTCTGCGCCGCCCTTGCCGATTGCGCTTTCGGCCTTAGCCTTGCGCGTGGGCAGATCCTTGACCTCATGGGTGATTGAACGAAGTTCCTCGGATTCCTTGGTAACCCCGACGATCTCGATCCGGTTAGACACATCTTGGCCGAGCGAAGCTTGATTGATGGTGCCATCAAAGCGTTCGTCATGGGCGCGGAGCGCGTTCAAGATCTGCCAGACAACCTTGTATCGATCATTGTCTTTCAGAGCCACTTCAGGCTCGACACCTGCCGGCACGCCGACCGGGAGGATGACATAGCCCATCTTCTTGCCTTCCGCCCGCCGCATCACTCGGCCCACGGATTGCACCACGTCGATCAGCGACTTGCGTGGATGTAGGAACATGATCGCATCAAGAGAGGGCACATCAACGCCTTCAGACAGACAGCGCGCGTTGGTCAGAATGCGTGCGGTATTGCCCTCGGCATCGGCCTTGAGCCAGTCGAGCAGTTCGTTGCGCGATTTGGCATTGAAGGTGCCATCGACATGTTCGATCTCGATGTCGAGCCGGTCAGGAGACGAGGGCGCATCATCTTCGATCAGCGCGTCATCGCCGGTGTATTCCGCGACCACCTGGGTGAACTCATCGCGGATCAGTTTTGACGCCGCGATGCTTTTGCAGAAGGCCAAGGCGCGCCGCATAGGCTGGGGATCAAAAGAGATGTCTTGCTGGAGATCCTGCTTCGTCAGGGCCTTGTAGCAGCCGATGATTTTTGTCGCGTCGTCCAGGTCGAGTTCGGAATTCTCGTCGGCCAAACGTTTCTGCACATTGGCACTAACAAGGCCCTCGTCCATCGCGAGAACGATCACCTTGTAGTCGGTCAGCAAGCCCTTCTGGACAGCCCAGCCGAAGCCCTTATGGAGCAACGTTTTGCCGTAGAGGCTTTCGTCATCCATCGATGACAGAACGGCCGCCTCTTCGTCTGCCTTCGACTTGACCGCATCGCCGAAGATCCGCGGCGTGGCTGTCATGTAGAGGCGCTTACGGCCTGCAACATAGGCGTCGTCATGGATCCGAACGAAGTTCGAGTCCTCCTCACCTGCCAAAGTCGCGCCCGTTGTCCGGTGCGCCTCGTCACAGATGATCAGGTCAAAGGCCGGAAGGCCCGCTTTCTGTGCGGCGTCGAGAACGCCGATCGACTGGTAGGTTGAAAATACGACTGTCATGCGATCGGCCGCGTCGATAGCGGCTTTCTCGACCAGACGTTCCGGATTGGTCGTCGCTGGGAATGCGAGATCATGCGCGTCGATTTCAGCGGCATCATCAGCCCCGACCCGGCGTTTGCCCACCTGAGCATCCGAGCACACCGCGAAAGATCGTAGCGGCGTCTCGGTATCGTTGGTCCATTCGCGCACCGTTTGGGACATCAGCGCAAGCGATGGCACCATAAAGAGCACGCGTCCGCCCTTGCCGACGAGATCCTCGGCAATCTTCAGTGACGTAAAGGTCTTGCCGGTGCCGCAAGCCATGATCAGCTTGCCACGATCATCGGTTGCCAGCCCCGTGCGAACAGCTTCGAGCGCTTCGATCTGGTGCGGCCGGAGTTTCTTCTTCTCAGAAAGAACAGCCTCACCACGAAGGCCAAAGATCGCCCAATCAATCGGGCTTTCCCGTAGGTGGGTAAGTGAGATGCGCACAACCGGAATTGTCTGGCCGGAGATTATTTCCTCGGCGTTCGAGCCCCAAGGCACCGTTGTCGAGTCGATCACCAATCGGCGCCGAAACGGCTCTTTGCCTGAAGCCGATATGAAACTGTCGATATCAGCCTTCTGGATCCGATGCGTTTCGGCATAGAATTTGCATTGAATCGCCGCGAAACCTTCTTCATTCCGGAGCTTCGCAACCAGGTCAATGCCGATATCCTTGCCGCTCCAGCCATGCTGGTCGGCCCAATCCTTCCAAGTCCAAACCTCGGAAAACTCCTCAGCCTGCACCGGATCTACGGTCAAATAGGCGCAAGTGAGACGCTCGAAATACGTCCCTTTTTCTCGTTCTGTGACAGCGGCTTCACGATAGGAGCGGAGAAGGTCATCAATGGCGGACATCGGGGCAAGCTCTTTAATGAATTGCGATCTGTCTTGACTAAACCACTCTATCGCCTCGGAGCAACTTCGACCTCGCTGCGAGCTTAAATTAATGTCGTTAGCAAAGGCACGGCCAAGTAACTCGGCGACATCCCTCCAAGCTCAGCGCGCCTTCGCCGGATACCCCACCGAGACATTGCGCAGCTTGGTCGTTCCGATCTGAAACTCTGTCGCAAGATGGGTATGCCCAAAGAGCCATCGCTCAGGCTGGTGGCGCGTTATCAAATCGCTGAGGTCTGAGGCATAGGCTTGCGGCACCGGGCCGCTCGGCGACAGTGCGAAGGGATGGGGCGCATGATGGGTC
>NZ_AUNB01000058.1 GCF_000714545.1 Thioclava indica | reverse complement strand
CCGGTAAACTCGGGGCGGTTCACTCCTTGAAGAGTGCCTTCACGATCTTCGGGTCTTGCTTGGTTCTCTGGGCTTGTTGCCATTCGTCGCGGGTGAAGGTGAGCGGATTCTTCGCCGCGCGGTCGATCATGCCTTTTGGCATATCCCAACCATGCTGGAGGTAGAGCTCTTGCGATAAATCCATGAGCCGCCTCTTGGTGAAGGGAAGCTGCCTGGCTGTCATTGTATCGGTGTCTATCCGCGACCAGACAGCATGGGCATGCCGCCTGCCTTCCTTTTCATGGAAGACGACCGCGCGCGGCTGGCCACTAAGGCCGAGCTTTTGCTCTGCCATCTCGACAGCGGCTTCGAAGGTAGCTGTATCGACATTGGCATCTTGAGGTGGATTCAAGCTGAGCGAGAATAGATGCTGCTGGCAGCGCGTACCTTTGGCAATGGCCTCGGACTCCTTGAGCGCTCCATGCAAATCCTCTTCGCTCATGAACCCGCGCAGATCATGCAATTCTACATGCTCGTTGTCGCGCCCGTTCATCAGATGCGCGGCGAGCTTGGCGGCATTGCCGCGCTGTGAACCTTTCAGGATCATGGCTGGCCTCCTTCCGAAAGGCTGCCAAGCGCACGCATCAACTCTTCCCGCATCGCTTTGACATCGGCGCAGGCTTGACGAAGTTCGTCTTCAACTTCGGGCGAAACGGGAAGCGCACCCGTATGAGACGCACGGGCAAGCTGGTTGAGGTTCTGTGAAAGGCGCGATTGCCCCAGGGAGCCAAGCAGACGGCCAAGGGCTTTATGGTCTTTGACAGGGTTGGTATTGCGGCGACGCACCTTCTCCAAGGGCTCGTCGAAGAGTTTAGCCTTGATGTACGCACCGAGCGGCACACCGTTTGCTGCGGCGCGCAAAAAAGCCTTCTCTTCAAAAGACAGGCGCAACGAGAACGGAGCCTCGCGCGGCTTCTTATTGGGTTTTGCGGCTGCTACCGCATTGAATTTATGATCTAAAGTGCTCATCACCGCACCTCGGATCATTGTCCTGAGTTACGGTGTTAAGGGATTCACAGGCGCGGAGTTGGGTTTCCCACTCGTGCAGCGTATCGAAGAGAGAGTTCCAAGTTTCTCCCTCTAGCTGCACCATTTATCCCATTGAAATAACGGCGCATCGCTCGACCAGAAACGATGAGACACGCCACCGCTCCGTTTTCGACGTCGTGAATCACGCAGCGGGCCTGAGATCAACGGGTCCAGACCCTAGCTATTTATCATCAGCAGTTTGGTTTGGCACGGATACTTCAATGCCTGCAGAATTCGTAAGTCAGCTCCGCCACGATGTAGAACCGCCGCCGCAGTATGAGCAGCGCCTCAAAGGCGCTCGGCATCAACCGGACGGGCGTCCTACCGCGCCCAACCGCGACACCGCTATTGCGTGCAATGTCGCGGGTTTGAGAGGGGGCGCGGCATTCTAGCTATGCCGATGCGAGCCATGCGAGAAGAGCGGCCGGTTGGTCTTATCCAGCAGCACCTGCTTGAAACGCGGGCGGTACGCCATCAGGCTGTCGGCGCCGAGCTTGGCAAAATCCAGCACGACCATCCACGCGAGGTTATAGACCCAGATCCAAGCGATGATATGCCATGGCAGCGCGGGCATCAGCCAGCCAAAGCCTGTCATCAACACCGCCAGCACCTGCGTCGCCAAGATCGCCGAGACCAGCGGCCAAGCCGGATAAGGTTTGTGCCAGAAGCTTTTGCGATTGCGGGTGACAAACAGCATCAGATGGCCACCAACCACGAGTTGCAGGAATATCATCGTTTGCAGATGCGGCGTGTCCATCGCGAACGGGATCTTGCCCAGATACATCAGGCCAAAGGTCTGGACCACCGACAAAAATCCCAGCAAGGATGAGACCCCCAGCACCCAAGGCATGTTCCAGCGCACCGGTTTTTTGCTCAGCCAGGTGTTGTCATAAGCGATGGTCATGATCGGAATGTCATCCAGCAAGGCAAGCAGGATGATCATCACAGCCGTCAGCGGATAGACCCCGAAAATCAGCATCGCAAGCACCACGAACAGCATAATGTCGATAGTCATCGCGATGCGGTAGATCGTATACGAGGTCATGCGTTCAAAGATCCGCCGCGCCTCTTCCACTGCCGAGATAATGGTGGAAAGCCCCGGCGTGGTCAGGATCAGGTCGGCCGCGGCGCGCGCCGCATCGGTGGCACCCGACACGGCAATCCCCACATCGGCCTGCTTGATCGCGGGGCTGTCGTTCACCCCGTCCCCCGTCATGCCGACAAGGTGGCCGCGATCCTGCAACGCCTTAACAATGCGGTATTTGTGCTCGGGAAAGACACGGGCGAACCCGTCTGCGGCCTCGACTTGTTGGGCGGCATCCGCAGGCACCTGATCGCCATCGCTCCCGAACAGATCGGTGGCAGGGCGGATATTCGTGCCCAGCCCCAGCTTGCCCGAAATCTCGCGCCCGATGGCGGTATCGTCTCCGGTCACCATCTTGACCTCGATGCCATGGGCGCGCGCCTCGGCGATGGTTTGCGCGGAATCTTCGCGCGGCGGGTCAAATAGCGGCAGGATGCCAAGGAAGACCCAGCTTTGCCCGCCATCCTCGGAGCGCGCGACGCCGAGCGTGCGAAACCCATTGGTGGCGAGGCTATCCACGATCCCCTTGGCGCGCGTGGCGGTGGCGTCATCGGGCGCGCAGAGATCAAGGATCACCTGCGGCGCGCCCTTGCTCACGCGAAAGCTGCCCTGCGGGCCGGTCACGTCGGCAACAGTGCGTTTGCCCACCGGATCGAAGGGGGTAAAGGAGGTCTGCGTAAAGCCCGCAAGCGCACCCTCTTTCAGCCCGCCGATCACGGCAAGATCGATGGCGTCCTTGTCCTCGGCCTTGGAGGCCAGCGCACCCGCAAGGATCAGCGCGGGCGCATCGGGGGCCGCGAACAGTTCAGGCTCGCCCAGCGTCAGCTTGTTCTGGGTCAGCGTCCCGGTCTTGTCCGAACACAGGATGTCGATGCCAGCCATTTCCTCGATGGATTGCAGGCGCGACACAATGGCCTTTTTCTTTGACAGCGCAAGTGCGCCCAGCGCCATCGTCACCGACAACACGGCGGGCATCGCTACCGGGATCGAGGCCACGACAAGGATCAGCACGAATTGCAACAGCGTCGCGGGGCGTT
Source organism: Thioclava indica (assembly GCF_000714545.1). Lineage (GTDB taxonomy): Bacteria > Pseudomonadota > Alphaproteobacteria > Rhodobacterales > Rhodobacteraceae > Thioclava > Thioclava indica. The sequence continues at coordinate 7,361 of NZ_AUNB01000058.1, read as the reverse complement.
CTCCGCGAAACAGCTCCACCAGAATCAGCACCGCCGATAGGACCAGCGCCACGAGGATCAGAAAATCGCCGATCCGCATCACCGCTTTCTGGAAATGCGACACCGCGCCCGCACCTTCCACCAGCTTGGCGGTGCGCCCGAAGAAGGTGTTGGCGCCGGTCGCCGTGACCTGCGCCACCATCTCGCCCTGCTTGGCAATCGAGCCGGAGTAAGCGTCTTCACCGGGTTTTTTCGCTACCGGCAGGGATTCCCCCGTCAGCGCGGCCTGATCAATCGAAAGATACTCCCCCTCTCGCAATCGCACATCGGCGGGGATCACGTCGCCAAGGCGAATGCGGATCACATCGCCGGGCACCAAATCGGCGGCGTCGATCTCTGCCCATTTGCCGTCGCGCAGGGCGCGCGCCTTCAGCGCCAGTTGGTTTTTCAGCGCCGACAACGCATCATCCGCCTTGCGTTCCTGCCAAAAACCGACGCCTGCATTGAACAGCAACAACACCAGAATGATCGCCAGATCCGCCCAATGCGCGTCCAGCGCCGAAAGCACCGCCGCCGCCTCGATCATCCACGGGATCGGCCCCCAGAAATAGCCAGCCAGCTTTTTCAACGGGCTGACATGGTGTTCTTCGAGCGCGTTGGGGCCGAATGTTTCAAGCCGCTTGCTGGCCTCGGCCGCGCTTAGCCCCGCCGTCAGATCAGTTTCCTCGACCGGAGCGGCGGCGTTTGCCCCGGCCGTCATGACACCGCCTCCATGATCCACTTGGCGATCCCCGGCCAGGTGTCTTTCAGCGTGTTAGAGCCCATGAACAATCCGATATGCCCGCCCGGCACGGTCTGCTTGACCATCTTCGCGGGGTCGGTGCCAACGAGGTGTTCAGCGGCGTAGACCTGCTCCCATGTGGTGATGTCATCGCTTTTGCCCGCCAGCATATACAGCGGACAGGTGATCGTCTTGAGATCAAGCCTTCGCCCCAGCCCGACGAACTTGCCTTTGGCAAACAGGTTGTCCTTGAACAGCAATTTGATCGCCTGAAGGTAATAGGTCCCCGGCAGGTCGATCGGGTTCTCATACCAACGCTCGAACGTCTTGGTGCGTTTGAGGTATTTCTCATCGGTTGCATGGGCGTAGAGGTCAATGAACTTGCCTAAGTATTGCTTGCCCGGGTGCATGTTTTTCCAGCCCGCCAGCATATATTTGCCCAGCATCCGCCCGCCGCCGCTTTCGACCATCTCGCGATACAGATCGAGCGGCATTTCATGGGCCATTTTACGGATCGGGCCGTGGCCGGCATTGGTGTCGATGGGTGATCCCGCCAGCACAAGCGCGGCCACCTTTTCGGGGAAGCGCGCGGCATACATCGCCGACATCCACCCCCCTTGGCATAGGCCCACCAAGGCCACGCGCCCGCCCAGATCATCGACCACCACGTTGATCTCGGCGAGATACTTGTCGATGTCGAAATCGCGCATTTCGGGTGTCGCGGCCTTCCAATCCATCGCCAGAACACGCGGCACCCCCGCATCCAGCAGCGTCTCGATCAGGCTTTGCCCTTTCTGGTAATCCGCGATGGTCGAGCTGTGCCCGGCAAAGGGCGGATCAATCAGAACCGGCACGCCGCCCTGCGCCGCCCCCTCGCGAGTGAAATCGCGCAGCCGCATCGTGTCCATGTCCTGAAGAATGCGGTTTTGCGTGGCCCAGACCGAAGGCGGTGGATCACTGATTTCAGCGATCTCTGCGACGGCCTTCATGTTCTTGCGAAACAGATCGAGGCCGCCCTCCTCCATCTCCATCGTCATCGCGAGCGGCCAGAACGCTGGTACGGAATGGTCGAATTTCGGGGTGATTGCTTTTGACTCGGACATAATATTTCCTTTCATATGATACCTTTACACACGCGCCTCCTCCCCGATCGCTGCGCGGGTGTCCTTATTGAGCGGTATAACCGCCATCGACCACCATCTCGCTTCCGGTGGCGAATTTCGACTCGTCTGAGGCAAGGTAAAGCACGGCATAGGCCACGTCGTCGGGCGTGCCGAGGTGGCCCAACGGATGGCGGGCTTCGAGCGCCTCTCGCGCCGCCTTAGCGTCGCCATCCTCGGCGATATTGGCAAGGAAACCGCGCACCATCTTGGTGTCGATGAACCCCGGATGCACGGTATTTACGCGGATATTGTAGTGATTGGCCGCGCAATGCAGCGCCGCCGAACGGCTGAGCAACACGATCCCGGCCTTGCTGGCATCATAAGCCACCATGCGACTGTCCCCCACCAGCCCCTCAATCGACGAGATATTGACGATCGAGCCACCGCCGCGCGTTTTCATCGCGGCAATCGCGCGTTGCGTGCCCAGCATCGTCCCTTCAAGATTGATGCCCATCACCCAACGCCAGTCATCCAGCGTCACCTCCTCGATGTTTTTGCCAGCCCCCACACCGGCGTTGTTCACCAGAATGTCGAGCCCGCCATTGCGTTGTGTGATCTCGGCGATTGCCGCATCCCAGCTTTCAGGACTGGTGACGTCAAGCGTGATGAAACTGGCCTCGCCGCCCTCTTTGGCAATCGCCTCCAGCACCTCTTGCGAGCCATCCGCCTTGCGGTCACTCAGCACGACCTTGGCACCCTCACGCGCCAGCATGGAGGCAATCGCAGCCCCAAGCCCGCGGCGCGCGCCGGTCACCAGCGCAACCTTATCTTTTACACGGTCCATCTTTGCATCTCCTTATTTCAAAGCCTCAAGCACCAGCGCGATCCCCTGACCGCCGCCAATACACAGCGTCACCACGCCGCGCCGGATGCCGTCGCGCGCCATCGAATGGAGCAGCCGCGTGGTCAGCACCGCGCCGGTCGCCCCGATCGGGTGGCCATGCGCAATCGAGCCGCCCTCGACATTGACGATATCTTCGGGGATCGAGAGTTCCGTCATCACCGCCAACACAATGGCGGCAAACGCCTCGTTGATTTCAAACCGCTCGACATCGCCGATAGACCAGCCCGCCCGATCCAGCGCCTGACGCACGGCGGGCACCGGGCCAAGGCCGAAAAACCCCGGCTCGACCGCGCCGATACCGTAAGATACCAGCCGCGCCATCGGGGTGACGTCCCTGCCCTCGGCCCAGCCACGTTCAGCGACGATCATCGCCGCCCCGGCGGAATTGAGCCCCGGCGCGTTGCCAGCGGTGATCGTGCCGTCCTTGCGAAACGCGGGGCGAAGCTTGGCGAGGCTTTCCAGCGTCGTCTCGGGACGGTTGTGTTCGTCCTTGGCAAACATCACCGAGCCTTTGCGCGATTTGATCTCGACCGGTGCGATCTCGGCGTCGAACTTGCCCGCCGCCTGCGCTGCGGCGAACCGTTCCTGCGAGCGCAGCGCAAAGCGGTCCTGATCCTCGCGGCTCAGGTTAAACTTCGTCACCAGATCCTCGGTATGCCAACCCGAATGTTTGTCCGAGAACGCATCGTTCAACCCATCAAGCAGCATCGAGTCGTAAATCTCGGCATTGCCCATCCGGTAACCCCAGCGACCGCCCGCCATCAGGTAGGGCGCGCGGTCCATGTTCTCCATGCCGCCGCCGATCGCGCTCGACAGATTACCAAGCCAGATTTCCTGCGCCGCACTGGCAACGCCCTGCGCCCCCGAGCCACACACCCGGTTGACCGTCATCGCGGGCACCTCAACGGGCAGCCCGCCCCCGATTGCCGCCTGACGCGCCGGGTTCATCTTGTTGCCAGCCTGAATGACGTTGCCCATCGCGACGGTGCCGATATCGGCTCCGCTTAGACCGGATCGCTCCAGCGCGGCACGGATCGCAACCGCGCCAAGTTCCGTCGCCGGTGTGCCCTTGAGCGTGCCATCATAGGTGCCAATGGCGGTGCGCGTGGCACTTGCGAGAATGACTTCGGGTTTTGACATAGTTAATCTCCTTGACTGAGTTAAATCTTTGGCTCGGTGTGTCCCTCCGCCTGCACGCGCAGCACATGCAACGTATGGCGCGCGATCATCAGGTCTTCGTTGGTGGGAATGACAAACACGGGAACCGCGCTATCCGCATCGCTGATGCGTGGCCCGTCACTTCGATTGGCAGCCTCATCCAGCCCGATACCCAGCCAGTTTGCACCCTCACAGACACCTGCGCGCACCGGGGCTGCGTGCTCACCAATACCGCCGGTGAAGATCAGCGCATCCAGCCCGCCCAGTGCCGCGACAAGCGATCCGAGTTCCCGCCCGATCCGGTAGATGAACAGATCGACCGCCTCGCGCGCCTCGGAGGTGGGGCTCGCGAGAAGCGCGCGCATATCGCCGCTGACCCCCGAGACGCCCAAAAGCCCCGAGCGGCGATAAAGCAGATCGCTCAGCGCGGCCTCATTCATGTCCCGCTCGCTCATGAGATACAGCAGCACACCGGGGTCGATCGCCCCCGAGCGGGTGGCCATCACCAGCCCGTCAATCGCCGAGAACCCCATGCTTGAGGCGACCGAGCGTCCCTTATGGATCGCGCACATGCTCGCGCCGCCGCCCAGATGCGCCACCACCACGCGGCCATCCGCCTTGCCCCCAAGATAGCCCGGCAGGGTCGAGGCGATATATTCGTAAGACAGCCCGTGAAAGCCATAGCGCCTGATCCCCGCGTCATGCATCTCGCGCGGGATCGCATAGCGCGTCGTCAGCGGCGCATTGCTTGCGTGAAAGCCGGTATCGAAACAGGCGACTTGGGGCAAATGCGGGTGGCTTGCGCCCAGCACGCGCACCGGCACAAGGTTATGGGGCTGATGCAGCGGCGCCAGCGGGTTTAGCGCAGCCAGTTTGCGGGTGATCGCCTTGCTCAGGCGGACGGGTGCGGCAAATTCGGGGCCACCATGCACGATGCGATGGCCCGCGCCGATCAGGGTCATGCCGCTGTCATGGGTCTCGATCCAGTCCAGCACGCGCGCCAGCACCGCCTCGTAACCGCCTGCGTCCAGCGCGGTGTCAATGCCACCGCTGGCCGCCGTGATCTTAAGATGCGGGCGGTCGCCCAGCCCATCGGCGTCACCATCGGCAAGGGGCGTTGGATCGACCCCGTCCGACCCGACCGAGAACAGCGAAAACTTGAGGCTGGTAGAGCCTGCGTTGAGGGTGAGAATGACGTCGCTCATGCCACACCCCCCGACTGATGCGCGTGGATCAACGCCGCCACCGCACAGGACGCCAACCGGCTTTGCGCGGAATCCGCGCGGCTGGTAAGAACGATGGGAACCCGCGCGCCCAACACCACGCCCGCCGCCTCACTGGACGCGAGATATTCCAATTGCTTGGCGATCATATTGCCCGCATCCAGATCGGGCGCGAGCAAGATATCGGCCCGTCCGGCGACGTCGGAATGAATATGTTTGATTTCGGCGGCCAGCGTCGAGACCGCATTGTCAAACGCCAAAGGCCCATCCAGCACCGCCCCGGTAATCTGCCCGCGCTCGGCCATCTTGCACAGGGCGGCGGCATCCAGCGTCGAGGGGATGCGCGGATTGATCACCTCCACCGCCGACAGAATGGCGACGCGCGGGGTTTCAACGCCGAGCGCACGGGCCATCTCAACGGCGTTCTGCACGATCTCGGTCTTGGCGGCGAGATCGGGGGCAATGTTGATGGCGCCATCGGTGATGAACAGCAGACGGTCCGTGCCCGGCACATCCATCAAAAAGACATGGCTGAGGCGGCGCTTGGTGCGCAGGTTGAACTCGGGCTGCAAGATCGGGTGGAGGAATTCGTCGCTATGCAGACTACCCTTCATCAGCGCGTGAACACGCCCCTCATGGGCCATGCGCGCGGCCGTTTCGGCGGCGGCGTCAGAATGTTCGGTATCCTCGATGGGCCAGTTGGACAGATCAACGCCCGCTTCTTTTGCAGCGGCCCGAATACGCGCCTCGGGGCCGACGAAAACGGGCGAGATCAACCCCGCCTGCGCGGCCTCGACAGCGCCAGAAACGGCGTTGGGTTCGACCGGGTGAACGATGGCCGTCAGGATCGGCTCCAGCGTTTCCGCCTGCGCGATCAGTTCGCGAAATTTCGCGCCACGCTCGCCGATGATAAGGCTGGAACTGTCAGAGGGCGTGCGGGTGATCTGCTTCGCCGGGGCGACGACGTGCAAGCTGCCCTCGACCAGCCTTTTGCCCTCATGCCCGGTGCCGGTGCAGTCAAACACGACAGCGCGCGTGGCGACATCGGCGCTGCGCACGCGCACCTCGAGATCCAGCGTATCCCCCACCGCAAGCCCCGCATGAAAGCGCAGATCCACCGCGTCGATCCGGCTGCCCGCACCGGGCAGACGCGTGCCGATCAGCGCCGCCAGACTTGAACCGGCCCAGGCAATCGGCCCGGTTTCGCACGCAACTGGCCCACCACCCCCGCCAAGGGCCGAAATCAGTTCAAGATCGCGCAAGGTCAGCTTACGGCTGAGCCGGGCGCTGTCGCCGGGCTTGATCTGCTCGATGGTGCGATTGGCGATAAGGTCGGTCTCGGTCTGAAGCATGTGCTTTCTCCTGTTTCGCTGTCTCATCGGCGCGTCAGATCAGTCGATGACGTGATAGCCCCCGTCGATATAAAGAATGTCGCCGGTGACGCTGCGCGCACCGTCACTGACCAGAAACGCCGCCATCGCGCCGACATCATCAATGCTCGTCAGGCTATGGGATGGGGCCTTGGCAACGGTCTTTTCCATCAGCGCATCGAAATGTGCGATCCCCGAGGCCGCACGGGTCTGGATTGGCCCAGGCGACAGGCTGTTGACGCGAATCCCACTGCCGCTGAGTTCGACGGACAGGGAGCGGGTCGTGGCCTCGAGCGCAGCCTTGACCGGACCCATAAGGTTGTAATGATCGACGACTTTCTCGGCGCCGTAATAGCTCATTGACAAAAGCGTGCCGCCCTTGTCCATCAGCGGCTCGGCCAGCCGCGCCATGCGGATGAAGGAATGCACCGAAACATCCATCGCGCGCGCAAACCCCTCGGGAGAGCAATCCGTCACCCGGCCATGCAGATCGGCAGCGGGCGCGAAGGCAATCGAATGCAGCGCGAAATCAAGCCGTCCCCAGTCGCGTTCGATCTGATCAAACACCGCATCCAGCGCGCCGGGCGTTTCGACATCGCAGGGCAGAATGATCGGGCAAGACAGGGCCTCGGCCAGCGGGCGAACAAAGGGCTCGGCCTTGGCGTTGAGATAGGTCAGCGCCAACTCCGCCCCCGCGTCGTGAAAGGCGCGCGCGCAGCCGTAGGCGATGCTCGTCTCGTTGGCGACACCGATGACCAGCCCCTTCTTCCCGCTTAGCGAAAGGTGCATCCCTGTCATCGGCGTTACTCCTGTTAGCGTTGCAACACGTACTCGCCCGGTGCC
>NZ_AUNB01000057.1 GCF_000714545.1 Thioclava indica | reverse complement strand
CTCCAAGTATCGCCACACCCGAACAGCCGCATTTCGCCGTTGGATCGATTGTGCCGCTGCACTGACGTCTTGATCGAACCCTCACAGGCAAAGCTGCGGGCACAGGGACTTAACCTGACAATACCGGCCGCAGCATTGACCAAAGAAATGGCCCGATATGCCAAAGAAGACGAGGCTTGCCAGAGGCTTATGACAATCCCCGGCGTTGGACCGGTGAGCGCTGTAACTTATGTTGCCACAATCGATGACCCGCAAAGGTTTGCAAAGTCGAGATCGGTTGGAGCCTATCTTGGACTGACATCACGACGCTATCAATCTGGTGATATGGATTTTGGTGGCCGAATATCGAAACGCGGCGACGCCATGCTGCGCTCGACACTTTATGAGGCCGCGAGCAGTTTGCTGAATCGCGTGAAGCCGGGCAAAGGGGCGGGATTGCAAGCCTGGGCCAGAGCCCTCAAAGCCCGAACCAGCCATAAGAAAGCGGTTGTTGCATTGGCGCGAAAACTCGCAGTCTTGATGCACGCCATTTGGACGAACGGTTCAACATTCCAACCGAAGGAGGCGTATCTCAGGCGCGCTGTTAAAGCCCAAACGCAAATCGGGGAATGGGTGCGTCTCCTGCTGGAACGCAAACCATCACGGTTGGTCAGTGTGGCGCTGGCCAACAAGACCGCGCGGATCGCATGGGCCATTCTCGCAAAAGGAGAAACTTACCGCTCAGCGTAGAACTAGCGCGGCTAAGCCATAGCCGCACATCAGGATGCAAGAGCAATCTAAGTGATGATGATCAATGCAACCGCAACCGGAACACCCCGTGGAGTTGTCAGCGTATCCCAGCCCGTTAACGTGATAGGGATCCGGTTCGCGAACTTCATCAAGGCCAGCGGGTATATGCGCCGCGCAAACAGGCCGGACAAATGAGCGCTAGCTAAATGATCTCAGGCACCAAGAAAACTCTTGCAAAATCGGGGCTGTCCACAAATGACAACACCTTGCAAACTTCTGCGTGGCGGTGAGGCCGTTTGTGCTGAATTGTTTCTCGCGGATCATGTGGGCTGTTTCATGCCTGCGATAGTGGCGACCGCCGAATGAGACGCGCAAACTCCTGCACCTGTCACTGACGCCATAGGGTAAGTTTGCCTAATAATTTTGCCTAATAGAAGGGGATGCACGCCCAGAACCCAATTTATGCCACAAAACCCTTGAAGTGTGGCATGCGTTACCTAAGCTGAACCAATGTAAGATTGGTCCAGTTGATTCGCTCTACTTGAAAGTCGCGGTTGCTATGGAAAGTAAAGACAGCCCTATGCTGAAGTTGTGCGACATGTCGTTGAAGATTGGCTCGCAGAATGCAGATCTGATGTCTGGTGTCAGCCTTAGCGTAGATCGGGGTGAAACGCTGTGCATCGTCGGCGAGTCCGGTTGTGGCAAAAGCCTGACCGCGCTGACTATTATGGGACTGCTGCCGCCAGCTTTGCTCCGCGGAGTGCGGGGTACGATGAAGTTTGACGGGCAAAGCTATGCCCTTGATGACCCTACGGCGCTGGCTGATATCAGGGGCCGCAAAATTGGCATGATCTTTCAGGAACCCATGAGTTCGCTGAACCCTGCCTTCCAGATTGGCGATCAGGTCGCCGAGGCATGGCGCTGCCATAACCCTGGCGATGGCAGGGACGAGGCCCTAGAAATGCTGCGTAAGGTGGGCATTCCGGCGCCAGAACTGCGGATGAATGATTATCCCCATCAGCTTTCGGGGGGGATGCGCCAGCGTGTGATGATAGCAATGGCGCTGATCAACAACCCTGATCTTCTGATTGCGGATGAGCCGACAACGGCCCTTGATGTGACGATACAGGCCCAGATTCTGGATCTGATAAGTGACCTGCAAAAAAGCGGTGACATGGCGACGATCATGATCACGCATGATCTGGGCGTGGTGGCCGAACTCGCGACCAAAGTTGCGGTGATGTATGCGGGCAAAGTCGTAGAGGCGGGCAGTGCCGAAGAGATTTTCAGCGATCCGCAGCACCCCTATACCATTGGTTTGATGTTATCCCTGCCCAGCCTGCGGGGGCCGAAATCGCGGCTGTCCACCGTGGCGGGGATGGTGCCAACAATTGAAACGATGCCGCACGGTTGCAGGTTTTCTACGCGTTGCCCCTTTGCTCAAAGTCGTTGTGCCGAGGTGCCGCCGCTGCAAAGCGTGTGTGCCGACCACCAGGTCGCTTGCCATTTTGCCCCCTTGGATCAAAGCCTGAAAGGTGTCGCATGACTGTGATTGTCGAGGCGCAGGACCTTGGAAAACATTATCCGGTTGGCGGCAACCTGTTGCAAAAGGGAACGTCACTGAAGGCTGTGGATGGCGTAAACCTGAAGGTGCATGCTGGCGAAACCTTTGCCATCGTAGGCGAGTCCGGTTGTGGAAAATCTACGCTGGCGCGGTTGCTAATGCGGCTCATGCTGCCAACCTCGGGGGAGGTGATCTTCGAGGGGCGCGCCATTGCCAAGTTGAAAGGCGCAGAGGTTCGGGCCTTGCGCAAAGATTTGCAATTCATCTTTCAAGACCCGTTTTCGTCCCTTAATCCCCGTATGACTGTGGCGCAATTGATTGCCGAGCCTTTGGAAATCCATCGCCCTAACCTGACCGCAGGAGAGCGGCGGAAAGAGGTGGGGAGACTGTTGGCAGAAGTGGGCCTGCGCCCTAGTCATATGGACCGGTATCCTCATGAATTCAGCGGCGGACAGCGCCAACGCATCGGGATCGCCCGTGCGCTGGCTTCGGACCCCAAAGTCGTGATCGCGGATGAACCGGTTTCCGCGCTGGATGTGTCGGTGCAGGCGCAGGTCGTCAATCTGATGGGGGATCTGTGCGATCAACGAGGCCTGACCTTGATCGTGATTGCGCATGATCTGGCCGTGATCCGCCATATGAGTGATCGGATCGCCGTGATGTATTTAGGGCGTGTAGTAGAAACTGGCCCTACGGATGAGGTGTTTGCAAACCCCCGCCATCCTTATACACGCGCCCTGATGTCGGCGATCCCTGTCGCCGAATTTGGCGCAACCCAAAGTCGGCAGCACCTGAGCGGCGAACCTCCCAGCCCGCTCGCGCCGCCTTCTGGTTGTAGCTTTCGCACACGCTGCCCGTTTGCGACAGAGATCTGCGCCCAAATGCAGCCTGTCAATGAAACTGTCGCCCCCGGGACCGAGGTAGCCTGCCATCACTGGCGAGATGTGTCCTCTGTCTCATTGACGATTGCAGCGTCTGCAACGGGGCGTTCGCCGGGTGCCGAGGCGCGTTTTGCGATGTACCGAACCGCCTTGGCAAATCAGGACTCACCTTAATTCACTCCCGAACAGTAACTGCAAACCCAGACAAACGGAGACAGCCGAAGATGAAATTCCGCAATACCCTGCTTATGTCCGCGTTGCTTTGCACGGTCGCTATGGCCGCGCAGTCCCAGACGCTCAAGATCGGCTTGGAAAGCGACCCCGATGCGCTTGATCCCGACAGGAGCCGTACCTTTGTTGGGCGGATCGTCTTTACCTCGCTGTGCGACAAACTTATTGACGTGACGCCGGATTTGAAGCTGGTGCCACAACTGGCAACCAGCTGGTCCGTTTCCGAGGATGGGCTGACAGTTTCGATGACCCTGCGCGAGGGTGTCAAATTCCATGACGGATCGCCCTTTGACGCCGCGGCGGTCAAAGCCAATATCGAGCGTTCAAAGACACTAGAAGACAGCGTTCGCAAATCAGAGCTTTCCTCGGTGGAAAGTGTTGAGATTGTGAGCCCAACCGAGATCAAGCTGCATTTGAGTGTGCCCGATGCACCACTGCTGGCGCAGCTTGCCGACCGGTCCGGCATGATGCTTGCACCATCTGCTTTTGGCGGTGACTTTTCGGCAAATCCCGTTTGCTCCGGCCCTTTCAAGTTCAAGAGCCGCGTATCGCAAGACAAGATCGAGCTAGTGAAATTCGCAGACTACTGGAACGCGGATGCGATCAAATTGGATGGCGTGACCTTCCTGCCTATTCCGGACAGTACCGTGCGGCTTGCCAACCTGCAATCGGGTGATCTGGACGTGATCAACCGGCTCGGGGCTACGGACGTGCCTGCGGTCAAAAGCAATGATGCCCTTGCTTTTGCCTCTGCTACGGGACTTGGCTATCAGGGGATCACATTCAATACCGGGAATGGTGTCAAAGCGGACTCCCCGTTTGGTAAGGACGCGCGTCTGCGCAAGGCGCTGTCCCTTGCCATTGATCGCGAGGCGATCAATCAGGTCGTGTTCTCGGGTTTGAACTCAGTTGCAAGCCAGTTCGTGCCCCCGGCCAGCCCCTATTTCGACCCGGCCTATCCTGTGCATGCGCGTGACATCGAGCAAGCTAAAGCACTTGTGGCAGAAGCAGGGTTTCCAAATGGCGTCGATCTGGAACTCCAGGTCCCGAACCGGCCAGAAAACCAGCAAGTAGTGCAGATGATTCAGGCGATGGCTGCTGAAGCCGGGATCAATATCAAGATCAACGCAAAAGAGTTTGCAACGATGCTGGCCGATCAGGCATCGGGGGATTTCGAGGCAAGCCAGGTGGGGTGGTCCGGACGGATTGACCCCGATGGCAACCTATTTGGCTTCGTGACCACGGATGCAGGATTTAACGACGGGAAGTATTCCAACCCGCAGATAGACGCCTTGCTGCAAGAGGCCCGCACCACCAGCGATGAAGCCAAGCGCAAAGAGGCCTATTTCAAGGCCGATGACATCCTGATGGCTGATCTGCCGCTGTTTTACTTGTACCACGAAAGCTGGCTCTATGGCCTGTCGAACAAGGTCACAGGTTTCGCAGCAAGCCCAGACGGTATGATCCGCCTCGAAGGGGTGAGCAAGGCTGACTAATCTCTTTCCGGGGCGCTGCCGTTGGCGGCGTCCCGGCCTATGCAAAGCTGGATCCAAATGCTATCTCACATCCTCCGGCGGCTCCTTGTCGCGATACCTACACTGATCCTGATTTCGGTCTTTATCTTTGGCCTGCAAAAGCTTTTGCCGGGTGATCCCGTTCTAGCTCTGGCAGGAGAGGATCGTGATCCCGAAACGCTGAACCGGCTGCGTGACTTGTATGGCTTGAATGACCCGATTTGGGTCCAGTTCCTGAGCTGGGCCAAAGGGGTTTTGCAGGGCGATCTGGGCACATCCATTCGGTCGGGTATCCCCGTGTCGCAGATGATCGCAACCAAACTGCCGGTAACACTTCAACTGGCAGCCATGTCGATGGTCTTTGCCATTTTTATCGGGATTCCTGCAGGCATCATCTCGGCGGTTCGCAAAGGCACCAAGCTGGACTACGCCGCCAATGTTGTTGCGCTGTCTGGGCTATCTATTCCGAATTTCTGGCTGGGGATCATGCTGATATTAATCGTATCGGTAAAGTTCCATCTGCTGCCTGCAAGCGGCTATGTGCCGCCCACTGAAGATTTCTGGCTGTCAATGAAGACAATGATAATGCCCGCTTTTGTTTTGGGAACGGGTCTTGCCGCGTCTCTGATGCGACATACACGGTCCTCGATGCTGACTGTGATGCGACAAGATTATGTGCGAACGGCGCGGGCCAAAGGGCTCCGCGAGCCGATTGTGATCTTGCGTCACGCATTTCGTAACGCGCTAACGCCGGTGGTCACGTTGATTGCGCTTTTGTTTGGTGAACTGATTGCGGGCGCGGTACTGACCGAGCAGGTCTTTACCATCCCCGGTTTCGGCAAGATGATCGTGGATGCTGTATTCAGCCGCGATTATGCAGTGGTGCAGGGCGTCGTTCTGGTTACAGCCATTGGCTTTATCATCATGAATTTACTAGCAGATCTGGCCTATGTTCTGCTGAACCCAAGATTGAGGGGGCGGTAGTGACAAACGCTGTGAAAGCAACCGAAGATGCAATCCTAGCCAAACGCCCAGAAAGCCGGGCCTGGCGTAAATTCCGCAGCCATAAGAGTGCGATTTTCGGGTCTGTCGTCGTTGGCACCTTTGCCGCCATTGCGATCGCCGCTCCGGTTTTGCCGATCCCGAGCCCTGCGGCAACTGATTGGGGCGCAGTCCGGCTGGCGCCCAGCCTTGCTCACCCACTTGGCACCGACGAGATTGGCCGTGATATCATGTCCCGGATGATCTGGGGCGCGCGGGCGTCGTTGATGGCTGGGGTTGTGTCGGTAGCCATTGCAATGGTGATCGGCGTGCCTTTGGGTATTCTGGCGGGCTATATGCGCGGTTGGGTCGATGCCATGATTTCCCGTTGCACCGAGGCGCTTCTGGCTATTCCCTTCCTGATCCTTGCCATTGCGCTTGCGGCCTTTCTTGGCCCATCGCTGACTAATGCCATGATCGCTATCGGCATCGCAGCGACTCCGTTATTCGTGCGTCTGGCGCGGGGACAGGCTATCAATATCGCCGCCGAGGACTATGTCGAAAGTGCCCATGCAATCGGGCTCTCGACGCCGAAAATCCTGCTGCGCTACATCTTTCCCAATGTGCTGCCGCCGGTGCTGGTCCAGTCAACACTGACAATCGCCAGCGCAATCATCGCAGAGGCATCGCTGTCTTTTCTGGGCCTTGGGCAACAACCGCCCGACCCGAGCTGGGGGGCAATGCTGAACACCGCCAAGAATTTTATGGCACAGGCTCCTTGGATGGCGCTGTGGCCCGGGGTGGCGATCTATCTAGTGGTGCTGGGATTCAACCTGCTGGGAGACGGCTTGCGCGATGCGCTTGACCCTCGAGAAGAATAAACAAGTAGAATACCACGAGGAAAACATGACAAATTTCACAACCCGCCCCGATATTCGCGGTACATTCGGCGCTGTCACATCGACCCATTGGATCGCTTCGGCGGTCGGGATGTCTATGCTTGAAAAGGGCGGCAATGCCTTTGATGCTGCGGTTGCGACCGCCATCGTTTTGCAGGTGGTTGAACCCCATCTGAACGGCCCGGCGGGCGATTTACCTGCGATCATCTATGTCGCGGATACAGGTGCCACACGGGTTCTCTGCGCACAGGGCGTAGCCCCTGCAGCGGCGACAATTGCCCATTACCGCGATGAATTGGGGCTGACGCTGATCCCCGGCTCTGGGCTTCTGGCGACCGTTGTTCCGGGCGCGTTTGATGGATGGATGCTGATGTTGCGTGACCATGGCAGCATGGAGCTGGCCGATGTGATCGCCCCTGCCATTGCCTATGCGCGGGATGGGCATCCGGTTTTGCCGCGCGTCGCCAATACAATCGCCGGGCTTGCCGATTTTTTTCGCGCGGAATGGCCCGAAAGCTTTGCTACATGGTTGCCGGAAGGCGCGGCCCCCGAGGCTTGGGGGCTGTTCAGAAACCCCGCTCTTGCCGCTACCTATCAGCGTATCCTCGATGAGACGACAGGCGATACCCGAGAGGCGCGGATCGACGCGGCCCGCGCGATCTGGTCCAAAGGCTTTGTTGCAGAGGCGATTGCAGATCAGATGGCTTCGGCCTGCGTCATGGACGTGTCCGAAACCGCGCATTCCGGCGTTATGACGGCCGACGATTTGGCGAATTGGCACGCCACTTGGGAAGAACCCGTGTCAATCGAATATCATGGCTGGACGGTTTACAAGACCGACACATGGTCGCAAGGGCCGGTTTTGTTGCAGGCCCTGCAAATCCTCAAAGGGTTTGAGATTGGCGCCATGGACCCCAACGGGGTTGAGTTTGTGCATCTCGTAACCGAGGCGATGAAGCTCGCCTATGCCGACCGCGAAGCATATTACGGCGATCCCGCGCATTTTGATATTCCGCTGCAAACTCTGCTGTCCGAAGAATACGCTGCCACCCGCCGCCCCTTGATTACTGACCGCGCCAGTCTGGACCAACGCCCTGGCCGGATCAAAGGACTGGAGTATTTGGCCGAGGCCGCAATTAGCCGCGCCGCGCGCGATTTCAAGGCGGCCCGCGGCGCATCGGCGGGTGAACCGACGATGGCGCACCTGACTGAAAAGCGGGGTGATACGGTGCATATTGATGTGATTGACCGTTGGGGCAACATGGTCAGCGCCACGCCTTCGGGGGGGTGGCTGCAATCCAACCCTGTGGTGCCGGGGCTTGGCTTTCCGCTAAATTCCCGCGCACAGATGTTCTGGCTTGATGAGGGCCTGCCAACTTCGCTGCAGCCAGGCGCGCGGCCTCGCACAACGTTGACGCCCTCGATGGCAGAAAAAGACGGCACGCGTATCGCCTTTGGCACACCCGGCGGCGACCAGCAGGACCAATGGCAATTGATCTGGTTCCTGCGGATGGTGCATTTCGGCCTTGGTATGCAAGAGGGCATCGACGCCCCACTTTTCCATACCGCCCATTTCCAAGCCAGCTTTTATCCCCGTGATGCCAAGCCCGGCGAATTGGTGGTAGAGCCGACCTTGGGCGAAAACACGATCGCAGGCCTGCGCGCCAAGGGCCATCTTGTCACGGTGGCAGAGCCATGGTCGGTCGGGCGCATGACCGCGGCGCGGCGCGAGGCGGACGGAATGCTGACGGCAGCAGCCACACCGCGCCTAATGCAGGCCTACGCGGTCGGGCGTTGAGCGATGACCTATTCCATCCTTGCAAAAGATCCCGAAACAGGCGCCATCGGGATTGCCGTTGCCAGCCGCTTTTTCGCTTGCGGGGCCTTAGTGCCCCATATCGGGCGCGGCGTGGCGGTGGCGACCCAAGCCTTTATCAACCCGATCTGGGGCACGGAAGGCCAGCGCCGTTTGCAATGCGACGAGCCGGCAGAGGCTATTCTAGCAGATTTTGTCCGGCGCGATGCAGGTCAGGCGCAGCGGCAAGCCCATATGATGGATTCAGCGGGCCATTCTGCCGCCTTCACCGGCGCGCAGTGTATTGATTGGGCCGGCCATACTATCGGCGAGGGCTTCTCGGTCGCGGGCAATATGCTGACTGGTCCCGAGGTTGTCGCTGAAACGGCGCGGGTCTGGTGCGCGCGCCGCGATCTGCCCTTTCCGGACCGCCTTTTGGCTGCCATGCAGGCGGGCGAAGAAGCAGGCGGTGACAAGCGCGGCAGGCAAGCCGCCGGTTTGCGCATCCATCGTGGTCAGGATTACCCCTGGTTGGACCTACGGGTTGATGATCATTCCGACCCTTTGTCAGAGCTTCGGCGTCTTTTGACCGTGGCCGAGGAGCGCTATTTGTTCCTGGCTGAAATCATGCCCACGGCAGAGCGCTTTTCCGGCGCACCTGACCGCAGCGATATTGACACAAAAATAGCCGCATCAGAGGCGCAGCGAGAGGCGCAAGGCCGCGTGACCGCCTCTTACGCGACAACTGGCAAGGTTTAAGCAATGGATGGGTTTACGACCGGGGCCATCTTGGAATTGATGGCAGTGGCGATCGGCGCAGGGGTACTCGGGGGTGTTCTCGCCGGATTGCTGGGCGTAGGGGGCGGGATTGTCATTGTTCCTGCGCTTTACTTTGCCCTGACGCTGGCGGGGATGGACCCGGATGTCACGATGAAAGTTGCCGTTGGCACCTCTTTGGCGACCATCATTTTCACCTCGATGGCTTCAAGCTGGGGCCATTACAAACGCGGGGCGATTGATTTCGCCCTGCTGCGGCTTTGGGCGCCCTCGATCCTTGTGGGGGTTGTACTTGGTAGCCTGTTGGGTGGCTATGTCTCGGGCAAAGTGCTGATTTCGGTCTTTGCGACAGTCGCTCTGATTGTCGCCGCCGATATGGTGTTTCGCCAAGGAAAGCCGGACACTCAACCCAAGGGATTTTCAAAGCCGGTATGGGCGGGGCTGGGCGCTCTGGCAGGGATGATAAGCGCGATGATGGGGATCGGCGGGGGGACAGTCTGCGTCCCGATGCTGAATTTCCTAGGGTATGACATTCGCCGCGCCGTTGGCACCTCCGCAGCGATCGGGTTTATCATCGGCCTGCCAGGGGCGCTGATTTATACCGCAACCGGATTGGGCGTTTCCGGACTGCCACCGTTTTCCTTTGGTTATGTCAACCTTTTGGCGGCAGCGGCCATCATTCCGCTAACCACGACATTTTCGCAAGTTGGCGTTCGTCTGGCGCACTCAATCCCGCGCCGGGCCTTGCGCTTGGCCTTCGGCGGTTTCCTGTTTATAACCTCGGCACGAATGTTCTTGGATCTGTTTTCTGGGTAAATATGCAGCGCAACAAGATCGGAGCACAAGAGGTTTTGCTAGCGGTGCAAAACCTCTTAGAAGGTGCTGCCGTCGTCAACAATGGTGGGCGACTGCCGCCAGAACGCGAGCTTGCACAATCCCTTGGGGTCTCGCGGCGGCAGTTGCGCTGCGCTCTTGACAGCCTAGAGGACCAAGGGGTTGTTTTTCGTCATCGCGGGCAAGGCACCTTTGCCGCCCCACCACCCTTGCCGGATGGCGGGCGCCACAGGTTTTTAGCATCCCGCATCTCGCCTGATCAGATTTTGGATGTCCGCCTTCAAATTGAACCACATATTGCGCAACTTGCCGCCAAGCGGATCACGCCAGAGGCTGCAAAGCAACTAGAAACCCTTATGAACAACTTTTGCGTGGCCGAGACGACCGAGGCGCTCGAGCTCGCAGATGAGATTTTCCATTACCGCATCACTGAGCTGGCTGGAAACCCGCTATATATGGAAATATATAGACTTATCAGAGAGTTGCGGCGCCGATCAGATTGGCGTGAACGGCGGAGCGAGCCTAATGATCCGAGCTTGCTTAAAGCTTCAGCCGCTCAACACAAGACAATCTATGAGGCTATTTCTTTGGGCGATGGCAAGGCAGCAAGCGCTGCGGTACGAGATCACCTAATTTTTATTTCCAACTCCATCACAGACAAAACGGAAATGTAGTAAGGAAAATTGGGATCTGGATAGTAGCGGTTAAAGCTCCCGCAGGAGTTTTATTGATGGCCTCAACACTCACCACAATGGCACATAGCGATGCTGTCGGGAGAGCCATCCACGCCATCAACAGAGCCCATCGGCTCAAGACCTGGGCTTCACCGTCAGAGCAATTCGTCCTAGTCGCAAATGGGCCGCAGGAAATCCAGAGGCCAAATTCGCTGACGATATTCGCACGGATGTTGCTGTGCATCTTCGAACCAAACCTATGTTTAGAATAACAGAAGATGTATTCCGCGTTTTTGCGCACGGCATACGACAAGCCGATCATCTCGATCCTGACGATGAGTAAGAAATGGATGACGAAGCGGGTGAAATCAGCTGATTAATCGGTGTT
>NZ_AUNB01000056.1 GCF_000714545.1 Thioclava indica | reverse complement strand
GGCTGGCAGCGGTTGATCAGATCGCTCAGGTATGAGGCATAGGCCTGCGGCACCGGGCCGCCCGGAGACAGCGCGAAAGAATGGGGGGCGTGGTGGGATACGACCACGGTCTCGCCTGCAAAAGGTTCTGACAACAGCGCCTCCAGCCATGCGACATGCTCACGATGCAGGACAGGGCTGGCGGGGCTTGTGCGCG
Organism: Thioclava indica; assembly: GCF_000714545.1. Lineage (GTDB taxonomy): Bacteria > Pseudomonadota > Alphaproteobacteria > Rhodobacterales > Rhodobacteraceae > Thioclava > Thioclava indica. The sequence goes on along the minus strand of NZ_AUNB01000056.1, from coordinate 11,294 downwards.
ATGGACTGTTGATTCCCTTCACCACGGTGCGGTTCAGAACTCGCCTTAATAGAAGGGATCGAGACGATGCGCACTCGGTGCGAGGCGTCCGTCTTTGCGAAGTTCTGCCAAGAACCCGTCATCACGTTCACCGAGTTTGTAGAACCGATTGCAACTCCGGGTCCAACCCTTAGCAGGTTGCATGTTCATGAGAGGCGACGTCCGGATGCGCGCGCCCTCGCGCAGATGCGGGTGGCCGGAAACTTGTCCGAAAACGAAGGGAACACCACTTTCCTTGATCGGGCACCACCTTTGAAGAAGGGGGGCATCCGCAAGATCCTCAATCGAAGGAGTGGATGTGCTGAGGCTAATGATCCAATCCTCAAAACTGACGATTTCGAAGACGCCGCGCGTTTCAGCCACGCCCATATCCTTCAGTGTGATCAGGGAAAGATAGGTCTGATAGAGAGGGCTCAGGGCAGGATCCTCTCGGATGTGCCGTCTCAATTTCTGAAAATCCGAGCCTCGGCCCCTGAGAGAGCGCAGGTCCGCAATCCGTTCGAGGTAGGGCTGCATGGCGCGGGTGGGTCTCGAGGCAGTCATGGTGGCAGTGTCATCCTTGGGACGGAGGAGGTTGTTGGGTGGATGTTACTCGTTTTTGTCCGCGTTGTGAATGTATAAGTAATTGAAAATAAATGGTTAATTTTTCGCATGATGCGATTGTCAGGCGAGTCCCTTGAGTTTGTTGGCTCAGAAGGCCACACGACGGCTCTCAAAGCCGTTTTTTCGCACAATTCTTCGAAAAGGTTTTGCGGCCTTGCCTCGCGCGCCAGTTGGACAAACGACCTTCCGGGACTGCCGCTTCACATCAGAAAGATAGAAGTCAGCGCAAGTCAGGCCCGGTTGCACCTACTCTCCAAGTCTGGAAGACCTGATTTTGCAAAGCCTAAATTTTCCCGATCTACGGAATCGCTATTTCGGCCATCCACGCAGTCCGTGTGCTACTGGCCTTCAATAACGACCAGATCACCATCTGGCATGCGCGATGCGTTGCGCCACATTGGGTCGTTATTGAAAAAAACGATTGCGCAAACGTTTTTCTTGAGACATCTTTCCTTTGAAAGCACGCTGAGAGGGCAGCCGAGAGTTTTCCGGAGGAGGACATATGAAACGATATGGGATATTGAATCCTGCGCTCAGTCGGGCGCTCGCACGGATGGGGCATACCGACGCCATCGTTATATGTGACGCGGGCTTGCCAATACCGGACGGGCCTGAACGCATCGATCTGTCCCTCCTCCCGGGTGTTCCGTCATTCCAAGATGTGCTGGCCGCAATCATGGCCGAGCTACAGATCGAAAGAGTCCAGATCGCAACCGAGTTCGTAGAACATAGCCGCAAGCTTCACGACGAAACGATCTCGCGAATGGATGCGCACACCGAGGTGCAAGGCGCGCCAATCGTAATTGAACGGATTAGTCACGAGGACTTGAAGCATGCAACGCGCAATGCCCGAGCCATCGTGCGCACCGGCGAATGCACGCCCTTCGCGAACGTCATCCTCTATTCCGGAGTGCCGTTCTGACGGCGCCACTTAAGGAGGCTAGCATGAGCAAAACCCTTCTCGAACTGCGCAACATTTCAAAGACTTTTGGGGATGTCAGGGTGCTTGATAGCGTTAGTCTTCGAGCGCGGGCAGGGCGCGTGCTAGCGCTTGTCGGTGAGAACGGGGCCGGAAAGTCGACCCTTATGAAGATCGTCACCGGCATCCATCAACCTGACCCGGGCGGCGAAATCTTGTTCAAGGGCACCCCCGTCGCCGTCGTCAATCCGCGTCAGGCCATCGATCTCGGGATCGGGATCATCCACCAGGAGCTAAACTTGCTACCGGGTCTGTCGGTGGCCGAGAATATCTTTCTCGGGCGCGAACCTCGACGCCCTTTCGGCCCGATTGACTGGCGCCAAATGCGCAGTGACACCGCCGAATTTCTGGCGTCGCTGCGACAGGATCATATTGACCCGCGTCAACCGGTCGAACGCCTTGGTGTCGGTGCGCAGCAGATGGTTGAGATCGCGCGCACGCTGTCGCAGCGGGCCGAAGTTATCATCATGGACGAGCCCACAGACGCCCTGACCGATGTCGAGACAGCAATCCTCTTTGAGGCAATCCGCCACCTGAAAGCCGAGGGCAAGGCGATCATCTACATCTCGCACCGGCTTGGCGAAATCTTCGCCGAATGCGATGACGTCGCTGTTCTACGCGACGGGCACCTCGTGCATGAGGGACAAGTTGCCGATCTGACCGAGGGACAGCTAATCCATCACATGGTCGGGCGTGACATCACCGATCAATATCCCTACGTGGCGCAAGTGCCCGGACCCGTGTTGTTAGAAGTCAAGAACCTCACCGCTCAAGGTATTTCCGGCATTTCCTTTGCCGCCCATGCCGGGGAAGTGGTGGGTTTCGCGGGCCTGATGGGCGCCGGACGAACCGAGCTAGGCCGCGCAATCTACGGCGCGAACCGTGCTGTTTCGGGCCAGATCCTGATCGACGGGCGTTCGCGTCAAATGCGCCACCCCAGCGACGGCGTGCGCGCGGGAATTGCCTATGTCACGGAGGATCGCAAATCCGATGGGCTGATCCAGCCGCACGCGATCCGGACGAACATGGCGCTAAGCGCGCTGCCTGCACTATCGCCCGGCGGCATGGTGCGACGCGGAGGGGAGCGCTCGGTGGTCGCTGAGTATATGCGCCGCTTCGCCGTCAAGGCACCAGACATGGAAACCGAGGTGAGCAACCTGTCGGGGGGGAACCAGCAAAAAGTGTCTCTGGCAAAATCCTTGCTGGCGGAACCAAAAGTCGTGATCCTCGACGAACCCACGCGCGGCGTCGATGTCGGTGCGCGCCGCGAAATCTACACCCTAATCAATGAGATGAAGTCGCGCGGACTGTGCGTCCTGCTGATGTCCTCGGACATGCCTGAACTGCTTGGCCTGTCGGATCGCATCCTCGTTCTGTCGCAAGGCCGCCTGACCGGCACCTTCGCACGCGGCGAGGCGAGCCAGCACGCAATCATGGAACGCGCCGTCGCGTAAACGAAAAGGAAGCCCCAGACATGAGCACCCCTGGCCCCGGACGCGACGCCGCCGCGATGACTGCCAAACCCACTTCGGCGGGCAATCTGTTACGGGCTTTTGCCGCCCAAAAATCGTTGATCGGGCTTCTGATCTTGATGGCTGTCGTTACCATGCTCAGCCCGCATTTCCTGACGACGGACAACCTGCTGATCGTCCTGCGCCAGACATCAATCAACGCGATTATTGCCTTCGGCATGACCTTCGTAATCCTGACCGCCGGGATTGACCTGTCAGTCGGGTCAGTGCTGGCTCTGACCGGCGCCGTCTGCGCCACGCTGATAGGCGCGAATTTCAGCCTGCCCATCGTGCTGATCGCCACGCTCCTGTTTGGCGCCGCACTTGGCGCCGTCAGCGGACTGATCGTCTCCATCGGACGGGTCCAACCCTTTATCGCCACGCTTGTCGCCATGACCGCCCTGCGCGGTGCGACCTTGGTGTTCAGTGGCGGCCGCCCGATCGACGCGGGCGAAGGTGTCGCTGCTGATGTCTTCTGGTATATCGGCGGCGGTTATCTTTTCGGCATCCCCGTGCCTGTGATCCTTGCTGGCGTGGTCTTTCTGATCTGCTGGTTCGCGCTCTCGCAGATGCGTTTTGGTCGCTATGTTTACGCAGTCGGAGGCAGCGAACAGGTCGCCCGTCTCGCCGGGATCAATGCGGGCCGCGTCAAGGTAGCGGTTTACGCAATCTCTGGTCTGATGGCCGCGCTTGCCGGCATCGTTCTGACTGCACGCCTACAAAGCGCTCAGCCCACCGCAGGCACCTCCTACGAACTCGACGCCATCGCCGCAGTCGTCGTCGGCGGCACCAGCCTGATGGGCGGGCGTGGCACCCTTTTCGGCACCCTCATCGGCGCGCTCATCATCGGCGTGCTCAACAATGCGCTCAACCTGCTGGATGTCTCGTCCTACTACCAGATGATCGCCAAGGGAGCCGTGATCCTGCTTGCCGTGCTGGTCGACAGCCGTAGCAAGGCACCGAACTAACCTGAAGAAAACGCAACCATCGGAGGAGATTAATTATGCGTAAGTTTCTTGCCCTCGCCGCCACCGCGGCATTTCTAGCAGGGGCTGGCACTGCCGCCCAAGCTGCCGACAAACTCGCCCTCGTTGTTTCGACACTGAACAATCCCTTCTTCGTCTCCCTGAAAGATGGCGCAGAAGCTCAAGCGAAGAAAATGGGCTTCGACTTGATCGTTCTGGACAGTCAGAACGATCCAGCCAAGGAACTGTCGAATGTCGAGGATGTGCTCAACAAGGGCATCAAGGTTCTGCTCATCAACCCGACCGATTCCGACGCGGTGAAGGCTGCGGTTCGCACCGCAAACCGCGCCGATGTGCCGGTGATCACGCTTGACCGCAGTGCCAATGGTGGCAAGGTCGCGACCCATATTGCCTCGGATAACGTGGCAGGCGGTAAGATGGCCGGGGACGAGATCATCAAGCTTTTGGGCGGCAAGGGCAAAGTGGCCGAGCTGCAGGGCGTTCCGGGCACCTCGGCTGCACGCGACCGTGGCAAAGGCTTCCACGAGGCGATCGACGCAGACAAGGGGATCGAACTGGTCGCCAGTCAACCCGCCGATTTCGACCGCACCAAGGGGCTCAACGTGATGGAGAACATCCTTCAGGCGAACCCCGACATCCATGCCGTCTTTGCCCAAAACGACGAGATGGCCTTGGGTGCGCTCAAGGCGATCGAGGGTTCGGGTAAGAAAATCTTCATCGTCGGCTTCGACGGCACCGATGATGGCATCAAAGCAGTGGAAGCAGGGACCTTGGCTGGGACGGTTGCACAGCAACCCGACCAGATCGGCGCGCTGGGTATCGATGCCGCCGCCAAGATTCTGAAGGGTGAGAAAGTTCCGGCCTTGACGTCGGTTCCCCTCAAGCTGATCACCAAGTAAGCTCATTGTGACACCAGCGGCGCCGGATTGATCCCGGCGCCGCCTTTTTTTTCAGAGGATCATGAGAAATAACATCACGATAAAAGACGTCGCGCGCGTGGCCGGGGTGTCAAACAGCACCGTCTCTCATGTCGTCAATAGCACTCGCTTCGTCTCGCCCGAGACGGCAAAACGGGTGCGCGCGGCGATCTCTGAGCTGGGTTTCGCCCCCAATGGCGTGGCGCAGGCGCTCAAGGGGCATCGCACCCGCACCATCGGGATGATCGTGACCTCTTCGACTAACCCGTTCTTCGCGGAACTAATCCATGGTGTCGAGACTGCCTGCTTCACACGGGGCTACAGCCTGATCCTGTGCAATTCCGATGATGACCGTGAGAAGGTTCAAGCCTATCTTGATACGTTGCGCGCCAAGCGGATCGACGCGCTGATTATCCTGTCGTCGAACCAGCAGCCGGGCCTGACGGCCGAGCTTGCCAGGACCTCCGGCGTTCCGACGGTGGCACTCGACGATGAGGATGCGGCACCTGCGAGCACCATCGCCGATGACAGTCTGACAGGTGGCGCTCTAGCAGCCGCCTATCTGACCGAGCGCGGATTTCGCCGTATCGCTTGCATCACAGGTCCGCTCGAACACTCCCGCTCGGCGATCCGTTTCAAGGGCTTCACCGAGGAACTTTCGCGCCGCGGTATTCCCTTTGACTCCGCGCTCGCCATCGCTTCTGAGCCGACCGTCGCGGGTGGCGATGTCGCCATGCGCGCGCTTCTATCCCTTCCGCAAGAACAACGGCCGCAGGCCGTGTTCTGTTTTAACGATGTCATGGCGATGGGGGCGCTCAGCGCGGCCTACCAATGCGACATCGAAGTTCCCGGCCAGATCTCTGTGATGGGATATGACGACATCGAGATCGCGGCGTTCACCGCACCTCCGCTCACGACGATCCGCCAGCCCATGCAAGACCTGGGCCAACGTGCAGCCAGCGTCATTATCGACCATCTCGAAACCGACGCGGACTTACCCGATCGCATCAGGCTTGCGCCGACGTTGATCGAGCGCAGTTCCGTCGGCCAAATATCAGGACCTCAAGAATGAGCATACTCGTCCTCGGCAGCGTCAATGTCGACATCACCAGCTATGGCGCACGCCTGCCCGCGCCGGGCGAAACCGTCCATGCAGAAAGCTATGCTATCGCGCTTGGGGGAAAGGGCGCTAACCAGGCGGTAGCAGCAGCACGTTTGGGGGGAGATGCCAAACTGGCCGGCCGGACTGGCACCGATGCCTTCGGGCAGATGGCCCGCGACTGGCTGGCGCGGACCGGTGTGGATACGGGACCATTATGGCAAGATCCGGACCATCCGACTGGAATTGCATCGATCGGGGTTTCCCGGGATGGCGAGAACGCGATAACCGTCGTCGGCGGCGCCAATATGGCCATCGGTGCCGAGGATGTGGCGCGCCTCGATTCAGCCTTTGCCTCGGCAAAGGTGTTGCTGTTGCAGCTCGAAACGCCGCTCGCGGCCGGACTTGCAGCCGCTGGCAAGATGCGCGCAGCCGGAGGGATGACTGTGCTCGACCCGGCACCTGCGCCACGCGCGCCCTTTGGTTCGGAGGTATGGCGCGCGGTCGACGCGATGACCCCCAACGAAACCGAAACCGAGGCCCTGACAGGTCTGCGCCCCACCGACTCGGCCAGCGCCGCGCGCGCCGCGTCCATCCTGATCGAACGCGGCTTGCGAATCGCAGTGATAAAAATGGGGGCTGGGGGCGTCTACTGGCGAGCCCCCGAAGGTGAAGGCCATCTTCCCGCCATGCACGTTACCGCGATAGATACGGTCGCAGCTGGGGACTGCTTCAACGGGGGGCTTGCCTTTGCGCTAGCGCGCGGCGACAGCCTGCCTGAAGCGCTGCGCATCGCCAATGCCTGTGGTGCCTTGGCGACAACACGCCGCGGAGCCTCTGACGCTGCCCCCACCTTGGCCGAAGTCGAAAGCCTGCTTAAGTCGCTTGGGAGCTAGATGCAACGAGCTGCTTCTCCGCGCGGATGCGGCCTAAGCGTGTTAGTCATGATTGGTTCCTTGATTTCAATGTCAGGACTGACGGGTCTTGTGTGCGATGGCCAGTTGCCCCCTTCATCACGGCGCGGTTCTCAGCGGAGCAAAAGAGTGCGGCCAGCGGTGAAGCGTTAGGTGTTTTCCTGCTAGGTCTACCGCTTTCCAGCATGTCGGGTGGAGACAAAGAGGCGGCTAATTCGGTTACCAAGGGTATCTGCCAAACATCCGTCGCGATGCGCCGCAGAACGGCGGAGACTTCCGTGTCGTGATCGCGCAAACGGCGATCAATCGTTTCCATAATTACTGCTATATCCTGCGCGGCATAAGAAGACATTTGCTGGTTCCTTGCCTCTTGCCTCTATTCGTTAAAGCGGCTTTGAAGTGCCATGAAGGGCAAGGCGGGTTTGCTCGGGGCGCACCCAGCCTGCGCAGATCAGCGCGACGATAAGGTTGAGACTGCCCACGAGTGCGAGCGTTCGCTCATAGCCCAGTCCCAAGTTTTCGCCAGCCTGGCTCACCATCCATCCGGCAAGGACCGGCGCAACGACGCCCGCGAAGGTGGTCAGCGCCACATGAATGGCGATCACGGAGGCGCGTTGGCGTTCGGTGCTGATGGCGCCGCAGACGATGATCCCGTAGCTTTGGGGCACGTTCAGAAGCACGAATCCCAGCCCCAGAAGCACGGTCTTGGTGATGAGGGGCAGCGCATGGGCGAACATGGCGACGTAAACAGCGCCCCCCATCACGCAGCAGAGCACAGGCAGAAAAACCATGGCGACGTGATAGGGCACGCCCTGTTTCAGCCAGCGCTGTGACAGACGCGACACCAGCAGCATCGCGGGAATGACGCAGAGCATGATCAGCATCACGATCGCCCCCATGCGGCTGGCACTGTAGCCAAGCGCCTTTTGCATGTAGGTGGGGTTCCAGCTTAGCCCCAGCCCTGCGGCCATAAAGCCGCTGAAACACAGGCCGGTCATCCCGATGAAGGTGCGGTTCAGCAATAAGCGGCGATAGGGCAACCAGCTGTCATCAAGATCTGGCGCGTCTTGTGTTGCGACAGGGCTGTCAGGGGCCTGTCCCTCGCGCCCTTGCCACAGCCAGACCAAGGCCCAGATGGCGCTGAGCAAGCCAAGCAGCAGATAGGCGCTACGCCAGCCCCAATGGGCGATGATCGGGGGCAGGCAGAGTGCGGCGATCAGAATGCCCACCATCAGCCCGGCATTGATGGCGGAAGCGGGCAAAACGCGTTGATGGGGCGCAAACCATTTCGAGGCCGAGAACTGAACCATTGCCGTTGAGGGCCCCGCGCCCGCGCCAAGAAAGATGCGAAAGATCACCAAAGCGGCGAGACCCGCACTCAGCGCGATCCCCGCCTGGCAAAGCGTCCATATCAAGGCGAGCAAAAGCAGCACCCAACGCGCCGCCAACCGGTTGCTCAGCAATCCAACGCCAACACCGGAGAGCGAATAGAGAAAGAAAAACGCCCCTCCGACCATCCCGAACTGGGTCGCGGATAGCTGCAATTCCTCCATGATATAGGGGCCCGCAAAGGCAAACACCGTCTTGTCTGCGGCGACGATCACGATGGCGAGAAACAGCAGGGCGAGGTTCAGGCGGCGCCCCACTGGCGCTGTGGCGGTCTTCGCTGTCAGGGAAATACCGCTCATCGTAGATACGCCTGCGTCAGGCGCGCCCAGTAACTTGCCCCGATGCTGATGATCTCGTCGTTGAAATCATATCCCGGATTGTGCAGCATCCGCCCGTTATGCCCCTCAACACCGTTTCCAAGCGCCACGTAACAGCCTGGAACCTGTTCTAGCATCCACGAGAAATCATCCGCCCCCATGGCCCCGGTGGGCAGCGGGATGATGGCGTTCGGACCGACCATGTCTTCGGCCACCCGGCGCGCCAGCGCGGCCGGTTCGTCTGCATTGCTCAGCACCCGGCTGATCGGACGCCAGTCGATCTCGGCCTCGACGCCAAAACTGCGCGCCTGAAACTCCACCAGTTCGCGCAGACGTGCCTCGATCAATGTCTGGACCTGAGGGTTGAAGGTGCGCACGGTCAGCGACATCTCGGCGCTGTCGGGAACCACATTGGCAACCTCACCCGCGCGTAAACGCCCGATCGAAACCACAGCCGCTTCGTTCGGTGCCACATTGCGCGACACAATGCTTTGCAACGCGTTGATGATCGCGCCGATAGCGACAATCGGATCGCGGCCATGCTGGGGCATCCCGCCATGGGTGCCTTGGCCGCGCAACGTGATATGCACGGTGTCCGATGACGCGGCAAGCACACCGGGCTGGATCACGAAGCTGCCCGCAGGCAATGTGGGGCCGTTATGCAGGCCAAACACCATATCGCAGGGAAAGCGTTCAAACAGCCCGTCCTTGATCATCCGTGGCGCGCCTCCAAGGCCCTCTTCCGCCGGTTGGAAGATCAGATTGAGCGTGCCATTAAACTCGCCATGAACGGCCAGATATTGGGCGGCAGACAGAAGAATGGTGGTGTGGCCGTCATGCCCACAAGCGTGCATACGCCCGGGCACTTCGCTGGCATAGGGGAGGCCGGTGCCCTCATGGATCGGCAGCGCGTCCATATCGGCGCGAATGCCCAACGCCTTGTCAGATGTGCCGCGCCGCAACTGGCCGATAACGCCGGTGCCACCAAGCCCCGTGCTGACCTCATAGCCCCATTGCGCTAGTTTCTCAGCCACCAGTTTCGACGTGACGCTCTCTTCAAAGCCCAGTTCCGGATGGCGATGGATCTGATGGCGCAACTCGATAAAGGACGGTTCGGTTTTCTTGATTTCGGGAATGACGCTGGAAGGTGAAGACATCTCGAGGCCTGCTTGAAAGTGGATGAATACGCAGGGTTCAGACTAGTCAGGGAGATTTAGGGCCGATACAGTCAGTTCCGACAACAATAATGCCGATCTCGCCAAGTTTCGGGACGTAGGTCGCGCGTGAAAATGGGTCTAACCAAAGCACACAGTCATCCCATCCATAGGATTTGCGCTGAAAAATGAAGTTGATTTCGCCAATTATCGAGCCGGTTTGGCCATGAAGAGCATGACTGTCCAATTCGACCTGCTGCATATTCCACAGGGAATGGACGGTATTTTGTTCAACGTCATCGACGTATTGCGGATCGCAAATCAGCTTTGGCGGTTGCGTAATCCCGCCAGGCGTGGCGTCTTGTTTCGCTGGCGCATCATCGATGCCAGAGGCGAGTCCTTGCCCTTGCCCGACTGGCTCGGCAGTTCCGACCTTGCGGGCGGCGCGCCGATGCCGCCGCCTTCGCGCAACGCGCTGTTGGTGCCCGGCCTGATGATGCGCAACGTCCCTGACCTGGAACGCCAGCTTGATCAGGCCGAGGCAGAATGCGCATGCATCGCGCGCTACCATGCACAGGGCCGCGTCATTGCGGCGGCCGTTAATGGCACTGCGCTTCTGGCGCGTGCCGGTGTTCTTGACGGGCGCAAAGCAACGACCAGCTGGATCATCGTTAACTGGTTCGCAGGTCGCTTTCCCGGTGTAAAACTGACCATGGACGGTCCGGTGGTAGAAGATGGCACGCTGTTTACCGTGGGAGCGCCCTCGGCCCATTACGATCTTGCCGTGGCGCTGGTGCGCCATTTCGCCGGTGAGGACCTTGCGCAAACACTGGGAAATGTCCTGATCCACAATCCGATGCGTATCGAACATGCCGGTCTTTCGCTCACCGGATTGTCGGTGCAAACCCGCGACAGCGTGGTGTTCAAGGCCAAACGCTGGCTTCGCACGCATATACAAACGCCCTACAGCTTGGATGACGTCGCGCGCGAGGCGGCGGTGAGCCCGCGCACATTGCTGCGCCATTTCAAGGAGATCGAGGGCAGCACGCCGCTGGATTATCTGCACCGGCTTCGCGTGGAAAGGGCCAAGCAGCTTCTGGAAGTGACGCTGATCGATCTCACTGAGGTGATGGAGTATTGCGGCTATCACGACCCCAGCGCCTTCCGCCGCTTGTTCCGCCGTGCCACAGGCATGACGCCTTCCGCCTATCGGCGCAACTACACACTGCGCGCAAGTGGGCGCTGGTGGCGCGCCGATGAAGACGACACAGAGGACTTGATCAGCGAGTTGGGGTTTTGAAATCTTATACTGGTAGCTTCTGCCGGGTCGGATCCCGTATCCCCAAGGTCACAGCGCCGAAGGATCTTGTTGCACATATCAGTGAT
>NZ_AUNB01000055.1 GCF_000714545.1 Thioclava indica | reverse complement strand
TCCCGAACGGATTCTTTGATACTTACAACTGAGGACGACGCATCAACCCGGCAAGGGCGGGCAGGATCGCCGCAAGCATCAGCGCAATGGCCGCAAAGGCCCAGCGCAGCCCTGCCCCTTGCGCGATCAGCCCCATCACCACCGGCCCGATGAAAAAGCCGGTGAACCCGATCAACCAAGCGCGCGACAATGCCAAAGCGCGCATATCGCGTGCAAGCTTTTGCCCCAGCAGCGAGTTCGCCGAAGGCACGACAACCGCCGCCCCGATCCCGATCATCGCGATCCCGGCCACGGCCATCCCCTGCATCGGGGCAATCGCGGTCACCCCCGCTCCGATTGCCGCAATCACCGCCGACAGCGCAACCAGACGCGCCTCGCCCAGCCGGGCAGCCACCATTTGCCCCGAAACGCGCCCAAGCCCCATCGTCAGCCCCAGCATCATCGGCCCGAAAGCGCCTGCCCCGGTCGCGGTCTGAAAGTCGCGCTCAAGATGCAGGGCAGACCAGCTTTCCGTGCCGTTCTCAGCCACAAACGCAAAGAACAAGATCGCCCCCGCAGGGATCACAACGCGCCACGGCAGGCTACGCGGAGCCGTCTTATCCGCCGCCGGACGCTGAGGCGCGGCATCCTCGCGCGTGGCAAGGGCTGCGATCATCACCGCGACGCCGATCACAGCCATAATCGCACCCGGCTCCGCCCCGAACCGACGCGCCAGCCCCGCCAACCCCGCCGCCATGGCAAAGCCAAACGAAAACAACGCGTGGTTCCAGTTCATCAACGGCAAACCCGTTTCGGCCTCGCGATGGGAAATCTCGACATTGCTTGCAATATCAAGACCCGCCATCGACCAGCCAAGCCATAACAGAACCAGCCCCAACGCCAGCGGCGACCCGATGAGCCAAGCAAAAAGCCCGACACAGCCAAGCTGCGTAGCCAACAGCGGCAAGCTACGCACCCCCAGTCGCGCCTGCACCCAAGGCCCCGCCGCCATCGCACTCATACCCCCGACCGCAGACAGCAGCAGCAGCGTTCCAAGCACGGCATCCGAGACACCCGCGCGCGCCTGCCAATCAGGCATGAGGGCCGCAAACCCGCCCCAGAAAAAGCCAAGCGCACCCATCCCGACTCCGGTGGCGCGACTTGTCCTGATAACCTTCTGCAACGCCATAACGCGCCCCTTTTCACCGCCCGCAAGCCAGCGCTATCACCGCAACGGCCCCCCGCCAAGTATCCACACACCACGAATCTCCTTGCCTTTTGGCCCCAGCGCCAGTATCCGCGCGGTTTCATGGGCCCGACACCCTTGGAGGCAGCCCATCACTTTGACAAATTGGAGACCAGCAATGGCAAAAGAGATCGAAACTCTCGAAGCCGTGGTGCGCACGGGGACAGGCAAGGGGGCCGCCCGTCAAGCTCGCCGCGAGGGCTTTGTGCCCGGAATCGTTTACGGGGACGGTAGCGACCCGGTCGCGATCAACCTTGATTACAACAAACTGCTGACGCGCCTGCGCAAAGGCCGTTTCATGTCCACCCTCTTCAACCTGAAGATGGACGGTCAGGACGACGTGCGTGTGATCTGCCGCGGCGTGCAAAAAGATGTGGTCAAGGATCTGCCGACCCATATCGACTTCATGCGCACCCACCGCAACTCGCGCATCTCGCTGTTCGTGCATGTCGAGTTCATCAACCACGAGAAATCCCCGGGCCTCAAGCGCGGCGGCACCCTTGTGGCTGTGCGTCCCGAAGTCGAACTCAACGTTCTGGCCGGCGACATCCCCGATCAGATCGTTGTCGACCTGTCGGGCACCGAAATCGGCGACACCATTCACATCTCGAATGTGGAACTGCCCAAAGGCGCCAAACCGACGATCGACCGTGACTTCGTGATTGCCAACGTCGCACAGCCCAAAGGCTTTGGTGGCGGCTCCAGCGATGACAGCGCAGAAGAAGAAACCGAGGCCACCGAGGAATAATTCCCCTCTCTTGGCTGACACTTTGAAACGCGGGGCCACTCATGGCTCCGCGTTTTTCCGTATCCGCGCCGCCACACGCGCCCGCACCCCTTCCCTCTTCCCCTTGGTTGAAATATCCCGGGGGTGAGGGCAAAGCCCGAGGGGGCAGCGCCCCCAAGGCAGCCAAAAGCATCAGGAGCAGGCGATGCATCTCTGGGTAGGTCTGGGCAATCCGGGCGCGAAATATGCTGGCAACCGACACAATATCGGTTTCATGGCGCTGGACCGGATCGCGGCCGATCATGGCTTTGGGCCGTGGCGGTCGAAATTTCAGGGTCAGGTCAGCGAGGGGCGCTTTGGCTCTGATCGCGTGGTGTTGCTCAAGCCCGAAACCTTCATGAACCTGTCGGGTCAATCCGTGCGCGCGGCGGCGGATTTCTACAAATGCGCGACCGACGAGATTACGGTCTTTCATGACGAGCTGGATCTCGCACTTGGCAAATGCCGGCTCAAACAGGGCGGCGGGCATGCGGGGCATAACGGGCTGCGCTCGATCCACCAGCATTTCGGGCCGGAGTATGCGCGCGTCCGCCTTGGCATCGACCACCCCGGCCATAAGGACCGCGTTGTCGCGCATGTGCTGGGCGATTTCGCCAAGGCCGAGGGTGATACGCTGGACGATCTGCTGCGCGGCATTTCCGATGGCGCGCCGGCGCTGGCTGCCGGGGATGGCGCGAAATTCCTCAACGCAGTGGCGCTGCGCGTGTCTCCTCCGCGCGCCTCGACCGGCACTGCCAAACCTGCGACGGCCCCTGCGCCCACCACGACGCAGATGCCCAATACAAAAGAGGCCACGCCCGCGCGCAGCCCCTTTGAGCGTCTCAAGGATCACTTCAAGAAGTAATCACCAGTTGCCAGAGTTTTCCATACTCGACCACGGCTCTTTCACCGGCAACGAGTCCCCCATTTGCAACAGCTCGACCGAGATATTATCTGGCGAGCGCACGAACGCCATATGACCGTCACGCGGCGGGCGGTTGATCGTCACGCCATTATCCATCAGATGCTGGCACAGCTCGTAAATATTCTCGACTTGGTAAGCGAGATGGCCGAAATGGCGACTGTCCGAGGGCAGCCCGCTATCGCCGTCCCAGTTCCAGGTCAGCTCAACATCGGCATGCCCGTCTTCCTGACCCGGCGGGCACATGAAAACCAGCGTGAAACGCCCCTTCTCGTTTTCCATCCGCTTGCGCTCTTTGAGGCCGAGCAACTCGTAAAATGCGATTGATTTCTTAAGATCAAGCACGCGCACCATCGTGTGCAGATATTCGATTTTCATCTCTGTCTCCTGTCTGAACGCCTTGTTCAGTTAGCGCGCATCACAGGGCTTGCAAGCAACCACGGCCCCGCCGCCTAACACTTTCCACGGCCCACATCATCTCGCGGTTCCCGCAGCGCGACTTCGCAGATATAGTCGGTGCGATTCGACATGGAGGACTGACAGATGGCGCTTACCCCCGAACAGATCGCTGAAATCGAGGCGCAGCGCGCCAACAGCGCGCAAACCCTGCGGGCGGTCTCGCCGGGGATGGAGGGGCGCCTTTATACGGCCCATCCGGTGCTGGATCACGGGCTGATCCGCGTCATCGACTATATGGGCGATGACGAGGCGATCTGTCAGGCCGCGCGCGTTTCCTATGGCAAGGGCACCAAGGCGGTCAGCGATGATCGCGGGCTGATCCGCTATTTGATGCGGCACTGGCACTCGACCCCGTTCGAGATGTGCGAGGTCAAGTTCCACGTCAAACTGCCGGTCTTTGTCGCCCGCCAATGGATCCGTCACCGCACCGCGAACGTCAACGAATACTCCGCGCGCTATTCGATCCTGGATCGCGAATTCTACATCCCCTCGGCTGACCAGTTGGCCGCGCAATCCAAACAGAACAACCAAGGCCGCGGCGAGGTGCTGCAAGGCGAGGAGGCCGCGCGCGTACTCGACCTGCTGCGCGAGGACGCGATGCGCAGCTATGACCATTACGAGGACATGCTGACGCCCGACACCGACACCGGCAAGCTGGGCCTTGCGCGCGAACTGGCGCGGATGAACCTGCCCGCCAATATCTACACGCAATGGTATTGGAAGATCGACCTGCACAACCTGTTCCACTTCCTGCGCCTGCGCGCCGACCCCCACGCCCAATACGAAATCCGCGTCTACGCCGAAACGATGTGCGACATCGTGAAAGACTGGGTGCCGAGCGCCTATGAAGCGTTCGAGGATTACCGTCTGGGTGGGGTGAATTTGAGCGGCAAGGCGGTTGAGGTGCTGAAACGCCGTTTGGCGGGGGAAGACGTGACGCAGGAGACGTCAGGGATGAGCAAGGGGGAATGGCGGGAGTTTGCGGGGGTTTGGGGGTGAGGCGCGGCCCCGGACTTCAGTCCGGGGCGAAA
Source organism: Thioclava indica (assembly GCF_000714545.1). GTDB lineage: Bacteria > Pseudomonadota > Alphaproteobacteria > Rhodobacterales > Rhodobacteraceae > Thioclava > Thioclava indica. The sequence continues at coordinate 7,611 of NZ_AUNB01000055.1, read as the reverse complement.
ACGCTCCAGTGGAGCGTTTTCAGCGCCGAACGCCCGAGCGCAAGCGAGGGCTAGGTTTGTGACGAACAAAAGTAAGCGCCACCATTACGTGCCTCAATCCTTGTTAAACGGTTTCTGTTTTCAGGGATCGACATTGTTGCTGTTTGATCGTGCCGAGCCTGAAAAGGGCATTCGAGAACGCAACGTGAAGAAAGCCTTCCAAGCATTTTATGAAAACTCCTTCATAGACTTGGAAGGGAAACGAAACTCCAGCGCCGAGATCGAGTTTGCGCGGCGCTATGACAACGACATTCGCAACGTGGCCGCACGATTCTTTAGCCGAGTACAGACCGACGACGACGTCAGATTTCTCGCCAAGTTCTGTGCTTCTTGGCTCCTTAGAACACCCAGCCTTCGTGACCGAATTTTCTCCGAATCGGGCGTTTCCGATGTTTTGCATGAGTTACAACAGCTGGTTCTTGAAGACCCGCGCCTTGCTCATCGGCGTAAAAAAATGGCACAAGAAATCGGAGCTGAGAACTGGGGCGAAAAGCTCCGCGCCGAATTTGGTATCATAGTCCCAGAAGAAATCGTCGACACGCTTCTATCTGGAACCTACGCCCTTGTGAAACCGTCCGTAGGAAGCTCCGAATTCATTATGACCGATACTCCGGTAGCCAACTTCGGTGGCACGGGAGCGGAAAACAGCGAGGTATGGAGCATCTTAGCGCCCAAACTTGCGGTCGTTTTCTTTCCCGAGCGAAAAAACCCAGCGCCCTTTATTTCCGTTCCGGCAGATGCTGCCGTTATTTCAATGGTAAATCGGCACTTTGCCGAGCGCGCCAGATACATAGCGGCCAGATGCCCGCTGGTCATTCATGAGGCGGTCAAAGGCTTACCAGTGCATCGTGAGAATTAATCTCCCGCCCGGCGGCAACGCCGGGCCGCACCCCGAAAACAAAAAGCCGGGGCTTCCCCCGGCTTCTCTGTCGTATTCATATCAGCCCCCGGCCCTGCGCTTGCGCTTCGGGCGTTCGCGCCTTGAAAGGCTCCACCGGAGCCTTTCTTCCCGACGCTTCCGCGTCGGGACCAGCGCTCACCCCGGTGACATCCCCCGCAGCCGTTCAGACCTGCGGCGCAGTAGCTCGACTGTGGTCAGCAGCGCGATGGAGAAGAACACGAGGATCGTCGCCACCGCCAGAATCGCGGGGCTGATCTGCTCGCGGATGCCGTTCCACATCTGGCGCGGGATGGTTTGTTGCTCGTAACCGCCGACGAACAGCACCACCACGACCTCATCAAACGAGGACACAAAGGCAAATAGCGCGCCCGACACAACGCCGGGCAGGATTAGCGGCATGATGATCTTGAAGAACGTCGTGCGCGGATCGGCCCCCATATTCGCAGCCGCCCGGCTCAGCGAATTGTCGAACCCCACCAGCGTTGCCGTCACAGTGATGATCACGAACGGAATGCCCAAAGTCGCATGCGCCATGATGATGCCCGGATAGGTATGGGCCAGCCCGACCTTGGAGTAGAAGAAAAACAGCCCCGTCGCGGTGATGATGATCGGCACAATCATCGGCGAGATCAGCACCGCCATGATCGCGCGGCGATAGGGCATCTCGGGGCGCGACAGGCCAAGCGCGGCCAAGGTGCCCAGCGACGTTGCCACGATCGTTGCGAAAAAGCCGATGATCAGCGAGTTCTTCGCCACCCCGATCCATGTCGCGTGCTGCCAGACATCCATCCACCACGACCAGCCCCGCTCGGCCTGGGGTTCCTGCATGCCAAAGGTCAGCAGCAGGTCATACCAGCGCATTGAATAGCCTGCCGGATTGAAGTTGAGCATCTCTTTGGTGAAGGTGAAATAGGGCTGCGCGTTGAACGACAGCGGGATGATCACCAAAATCGGCGCGATCAGGAAGAAAAAGATCAGCCCGCACAGCACCAGATAGGTGTAGTGCCAGATGCGTTCGAGCGGGCTTGCATATGCAGGAAGTGCCATCGGTGTCTCCTTAGCCCAGCTTCATGTTGTCAATGCCCACAAGCCGGTCATAGAGCCAATACAGCACCACGACCCCGCCCAGCAGCAGCGAGGCCAGCGCCGCCGCCAGCGACCAATTGAGCGAGTTTTGCATGTGGAAGGCGATCATGTTCGAGATCAGCTGCCCATCGGCACCACCCACCAAGGCGGGCGTGATGTAATAGCCAACCGACAGGATAAACACCAAGAGCGAGCCCGCGCCGATCCCCGGCAGGGTCTGGGGCAGGTAAATCTTGCGAAACGCCGTCCAGCTTGTCGCCCCAAGGCTGCGCGCGGCACGCACATAGCTTGGCGGGATCGTGCGCATCACGGAATAGAGCGGCAGCACCATGAACGGCAGCAGGATATGCGTCATCGCAATGATCGTGCCGGTCTTGTTGTACATCATCTCAAGGCGTTGCCCGTTATTGATGATCCCGATCCACACCAGCAGATCGTTCAGCACCCCTTGCTGTTGCAGCAACACCATCCACGAGGTCGTGCGCACCAGAAGCGAGGTCCAGAACGGCAGCAGCACGAAAATCATCAGCAGGTTCGATTTCGCCAACGGCAAGGTGGCCAGCAGATGCGCAATCGGAAAGGCGAGGATCATGCACAGCACGGTGATGATAATCGACAACATCGCGGTGCGGCCAAACAGCTTGCCATAGATCGCGCGATTGGGGTTAACGGGAACGATATTGTTGTCCTTGTCGCGCGTGTGATCCATCGCAGCGAGGTAGAAATCAATCGTATAGGGCGAACTGGCCGAGCGCATCGCGCGCCACAGGTTCGGATCGCTCCAGCCCTCGTTTACGCCAAGGATCGCCTCTTTCCACGGCGGCTCCAGCCGGTTGATCTTGCGCGCGGTCGAGGTAAACAGCGAACGCGTGCCCGCCACATCATAGTTAATCCGCGTGCCCGCCTGCCCCTGCGTGCGGTTTTCCTTCATCAGCTTGAGGTCGCTGGCCAGCGCGGCATAAGCGCCTTCATCAAGCGGAGTGCCCAGCGGGTTGGCCTGAAACCACTTGTCCAGCGCGGGCGCGGTCGAGGAAAACGCGTCGTTATAGACCGATTGCTTGAGCATCTGCCCAATCGGCACAACAAAGGTCACAAGGATAAACAACAAAAGCGGCGCAACGAGAAAAAACGCCCGCCGTTTCGCGCGCACCTGACTGGCCGCCAAAGCCGCCTTTAGCGACTTACCGTCTGCGGTCCTCAATTCGGTCGTGACATCTGTCATCATCTCTCCTCGGGAGGCAGGTCTGCGCGTGGCAGGCGACAAAATTCGATATTTGGAAGGGCGCGCAATATGGCGTCGGCCCTTGAAAAACGGATCGGGCCGCGCAAGTTGCCTCGCGCGGCCCGGTGTCAGATTAGCCAGCAAGCCAGGCGTTGAAACGCTCGCTCAGCTCGGTGTCGTGATCGGCCCAGAACTCAAAGTCATTGACCAGAGCGTTCTGCATGTTGGCCTCGGCGGTGGGCATTTCGGGGCCCATTTCGGTCTTGCCGTCCTGATACAGCCCAACCAAAGGTGCCGAAGATTTACGCGCCGGACCGTAGGAGATCCATTTCGCCTGATCCGCAAGCTGCTGCGTGCTGGTGGCGAATTTCAGATATTCCTTGGCCTCTTTCATATGCGGCGCGCCCTTGGGGATCACGAAGAGGTCGAAATCGAGAACCTGACCGTCCCAAACGATCTTGAAGGGCTGATCCTCGGCCACCTGAGCGTTAAAGATACGCCCGTTATAAGCGGTGGTCATGACGACTTCGCCATCGGCCAAAAGCTGCGGCGGTTGTGCGCCGGCATCCCACCAGACGATGTCGTCCTTGACCGTGTCGAGCTTTTTGAACGCGCGATCCACACCCTCGGGGGTCGACAGCACTTTATAGACGTCCGCAGAGGGCACGCCATCGGCCATCAGCGCCATTTCCATGGTCGCTTTGGCGGATTTGCGCAGACCGCGCTTGCCGGGGAACTTCTTGGTGTCGAAGAAATCGGCAATCGTGGTCGGGGTGCCGTCTACCTTGTCGGTGTTATAGGCCATGACCGTCGACCAGACGATATTTGCAACAGCGCAATCCGTAAGCGCGCCGTCGATGAAATCTTGCGAGGCAGGCGTTCCATCGGGTGCAGCGGCCAGATCGGTATCGGGATCGATCGGCTCAAGCAGGCCCTCGTCGCACAGGCGCACGGCGTCGGATTTCTCGACATCGGCCACGTCGATCGAGACATTATTGGCCTCAACCTGCGCCTTGATCGGGGTGCCGGGGTTGTCGGCGGCTTGCATATTCACATCGATGCCGGTCGCCTCGGTAAAGGGCTTGTTATAGGCCTCAACCTGGCTTTTCTCATACGCGCCGCCCCAAGACAGGACGGTAACGCTTTCTGCTTGAGCCGCAACGCCGGCAAGGCCGAGCACCGCTGTACTCAAAATCAAGATCTTCTTCATGTGTAACTCCCAGTTGGTGGTATTTTTGCGACTTTTTGTCGCTTGGCCGCTGGATTGCGGCAGGTCGCAGCAGCAGGTGCCGCTGCGATATCTTTTACATCGGTTCAAGCGCGCGCGCGTCTTGCGGATGCCAGCCGATTTTGAGCGTCTCGCCCGGTTTCAAGCGCACCTGATCAAGTGTATTGCGCGATTTCATCACGAACTCTTCCGAGCCAGCTACCCGCATCCGGGTGCGGAAAATATCGCCCATATAGATCACTTCCAGCACCTCGGCGCTGATCGTATGCGCGCCCTCGGGCATCATATCGGGCTTGAATTCCACGCGTTCCGGCCGGATCGAAACCAGCGTTTTTTGCCCTGCCTCGCGGATATTGACCGCCGTGGCGTCGATGATCTCACCCGTTTCCAGCCGCACGGTGCAAGTGTCGCCATTCAGACTTTCGACGGTGCCGGGCAGCTTGTTATTTTCACCGATAAACTGCGCAACAAAGCTGTTTTGCGGACGCTCGTACAGCTCATCCGGCGGGGCAAGTTGCTGAATACGGCCATCGTCGAACACTGCAACGCGGTCCGACATCGTCAGCGCCTCGCCCTGATCATGGGTCACATAAACGACCGTGATCCCAAGACTTTCGTGCAGATGCTTGATTTCGAACTGCATATGCTCGCGCAACTGTTTATCCAGCGCGCCCAGCGGTTCATCCATCAAGACCAGCTTGGGATCAAACACAAGCGCGCGAGCCAATGCGATCCGCTGCTGCTGACCGCCCGATAGCTGCGCGGGGCGACGATTGATGAAATCGCCCATCTGCACCATATCCAGCGCGCGCTTGACCTTGGTTTCCCGCTCATCCTTGCCCATACCGCGCACATTCAGCGGAAAGGCAAGGTTCTCACCCACCGTCATATGGGGGAACAGCGCGTAATTCTGAAACACCATGCCAATGCCGCGCTTGTGCGGCGGCACGTTATTAATGTTTTCGCCATCAAGCCGGATCTCGCCATGCGTGGCCATCTCAAAACCCGCGAGCATCATCAGACAGGTAGTTTTGCCAGACCCTGACGGCCCGAGCATCGTCACGAATTCGCCCTTGCCAATCGAGAGATTGAGATCTTTTACGACCAGCGTTTCGCCGTCATAACTCTTTTGCACGCGATCGAAGACGACGAAGCCCTCGTCGTTGTCAGCGTTGGTCAAATCGGGCACCCCGTTGGTTCTTATATTTGTTCAATTCACGTGCATGTGACTAAAACAAGGGCGCTATCATATTTCAACAGATTTTTCGATTTAATCCAGATCACCCCGATGACGTGCAGAAATTGCCTGATAAATCATCGCTTTGCACGGCGTCCCGCGCAAGCCGTGACCAGTCCTTGCAAGCGTCGCGATCAATGTTGACCTTGGGTAAAACAGCGCGCACTCGGGGGCCGTAGCACACCTCTGGCGCTTGATCGGCATATAAAATGCTGGCCAATTCGGGCTTCACACGCAGCAACTCCCAACGCGCCGCCGAAGTCAGGGCGCGCAATGCAAAGAGCCCGGGCCAGAAGCTCTCGACCCAAGCGCCTTGTGCCTGAACCAATGCGTGGCGCGCCAGCAAAATATGCGAGTAGTGCACCGCACGCACCCCGCGCATGACACGCGCCCCACCCCACCGGCAGGCCGCCATATGTGCAGCACGTCCCAAAGCGCCCCCCGATCCGTCAGGCAACCAGACGCAATGCTGCGCCGACAGGCGCAACGGCGCATAATTGCCCAAGGCCTGCGTGCAAAACTCAATGGGGCGCATGCGCGGTTCACGCAGAAAATCATCATATGAAAGGCTGCGCGCGCCGGCCCAAAGCACCGGCATCGGCGGCCCGTCACGCGTGCACACCAGATCGCCGCAGCGCAGGGTTTCCACCGCACGCGGCCCGGCAGGCGTTGCAATCAAAGTGCCAGCAACGAAACACGGGATTCCCATCGCATTCAGCTGCGGCGCAGTCGAAACCTGTGCAGGCGACACACCCTTGAGAACAATGCTTTCACCATTGGGAAAGCTGAGGACGGCATTGCCGCCGCCATCCTTGCTAACCGTGACGTCCCAAGCGTTGATCGGATTGCCATTGCCATCTGTCAGCCCCGAGACGTCAAACTGATCGACCGTATGCCCGGCCCCGTCATCGGACATATCGAAGTCAGAGACCGAGTCGGCCCCGTCGCCATCACTGAAAACCAGCGTATCAGCGCCCGCACCCGTCGTGATCTGATCATCGCCCGACCCGCCATCAATCGTGTCATTGAGTGCCCCACCTTGTAGCGAGTCCGCATATTGCCCGCCCTGAATGGAATCGGCGTCATCCGGGTCGTAATCCGCGTCGACGATGTTGCTATATTCCGCCGTATTCGGAGAGCTGGTTTGAACGATCGACGCGACACTATATGTGACGCCTGGCTGAATAGGCGCTGATGCGACAACCCCGACGACCGTGCCGCCTATCTCAAGAACATCGGCGTAGATCGTAGTACCATCCGGGGCGCTAAAGGTGAAATACGCCTCGGAATACACTTGGCCAGATGCAATAACGTTACCCTGCGCATCTTTGACGATGACGGCCTGATCGCCATCATCGCCCACCTCAGCACTGTTGGTATCGCCATTTAGCGCGGTGTCGTCGTCACTAAAGGTAAAGGTTCGCGCATCACTGGACGCGTCCCAGTCCGGATCGAGCATTGCCCGGGATCCGACATACAAAACATTGCCGCCCCCCTCGACAAGAAAGTCGCCCCCGAAATATCCAATGACCTCATAACTTGCCATAATTACAACAGCCCTTGTCCCCTTTGTCACCCTGACAAGAGACACCCAAAGCAATCATTGCGGAAAATCACCAAAACCCGGTTAATCGCATCAAAACACTGGATGAAATTTGATTCAAATCCATCCAAGCGGCGGGAAAACGACGAAGGCCCGGACGGGATGCGTCCGGGCCTTTCGGCAAGTCTGGTGCGGTCGAGAAGACTCGAACTTCCACGGGTGTTACCCCACAGCGACCTCAACGCTGCGCGTCTACCAATTCCGCCACGACCGCACAGTCTAGGCTTGGTGAGGCGCGTCTTAGCCAAAGCCTCGCACGATGGGAAGGGGTTTTTCCGCTTGGGCCATAGTTTTT
>NZ_AUNB01000054.1 GCF_000714545.1 Thioclava indica | reverse complement strand
CCGCCGCAACCCCGCCAGAAGCGTAAGGGTGAACTTCGTCACAGACAAAGCGCCCTGCGTTGGCACGACCCCACGGCCTGAGCGCATGAAGAGGGGGGTGTTTAACTGGTGCTCCAGCCTGCGGATTCCCGCGCCGACGGCCACAGTGGAGACATCGTTCTTCCGCGCTGAATCGGACATGCTGCGTGTCATCCATGTGAATAGGTAGAAAATTAAAGCGTTGTTATCTAGAGCCATTTCGTCACTTAACTAAAAGAGATATGGCTTTAACTATTTCATATGTCTACTGTTTTTTCAATGTCGAATAGCAGTGAAAAGGGGCCAACATAACGCAGAGAAAAACAGTGCTTAAAAAGAACAATGAAATCACATTGGACGGCCGCTCGTTGACGCTCGGACAACTTGAAGCGCTATCCAATCAGAATATGAGGATTGCGCGCGCAGCTCACACCTTTGACGCGGTCAAATCAGCGCGCAGCGCTGTGGAGGTCACGATGTCCTCGGGGACCACGGCTTACGGTGTCACGACGAGCGTCGGGGCGTTTAAGGATTGTAAGGTCACGGATGAGGTCGAGCTTGAGTTCAACCAGCGGCTTTTGCGGGCGCATTTCTTTGCCATTGGCGAGCCGATCCGTCCCGAGATCGTCCGCGCGGCCATTGCGGTGCGCGTCAACTCGGCGCTGACGGGGCAGGCGGGTGTGCAGCCCGACCTACTGGATGCGCTGATCAATATCTATCACGCGGATGTTATCCCCGAAGTCCGTCCGCTCGGCTCGCTCGGCTGTGCTGATCTGGGGCTGATGGGGCAGATCGGTGCGGCGCTGATCGGTGAGGGTTATGCTTACTACGACGGCATACGGATGCCCGCTAAGGAGGCGCTAAATAAGGCAGGGCTCAAGCCCTATACGCCGAAGTCGAAAGAGGGCCTGTCGTTGGTCAGCTCCAACGCGACTTCGGTGGCCTCGGCCTCTTTGCTTCTGGGTAAAGCCTTCCGCCTTTTCTATCTCTCGGTGGCAGTTCTGGGCGCAAGTTCCGCAGGTTTCGCTGCATCTCGCCAGCCGTGGCGCTCGGCTGCTTATCACAAGGACGGGCTGACCCCCAATTTGGCACAATTTGCGCTCGATTCATTTGCGAAGGATTGCTGGACCGACCCCAAGCGGGTGCATGATCCGCTTTCATTCCGTTGCTCAATGCAGGTGCATGGCACCATGTTGGAGACGCTTGTCTACACGGGGCAGATCGCGCGTGAAACGATTAACAGCAGTGATGACAATCCCATTGTTCTCGACGGCGAGTTGATCACCTCTGGTCATTCCCTGCCGCAGCGGCTGACGCTGGCGCTGGAAACGCTGCTTTTGAACGTAGCGCATCTGAGCCGCAGTTCGCTCAACCGTGTGCTGGCTCTAGGCAAACGCGAGTTGACGGGGCTGTCGCGCAACCTCACTCCACGCGACGGTGCGGTGCTGGCCTTCGGCCCGCCCGTCAAACAGGCAGTCGATCTCTTCGCCTCCATCATCGATCAAAGCTCACCCGCCTCGCTGGTCAATGTGACCGTGGCTGATGGCATGGAGGACGAGGAAACCTTCTTGCCGCTCGTCACTCGCAAGCTGGAAGCGCAACTGGATTACTGGGGCAAGCTGCTGGCGCATGAGGCCTTTGTCGCGCGTCAGGCCGTCTACCTGCGCGGGGAGGAGCCGTTGCTCAAGGGGCTGGCGGGTGAGGTCATCGCATGTCTGAGCAACGAGTTACCGCCGATCGACGACGACCGCCTCTATTCCGACGATTTCATAGCCGCCGAACGCCTGCTGACGGACATGGACTGGATCGAGGACATGGCCGCAAAATACCCGTTTCCCACGTGGGAAGAGGGTCGTACGTAATGGACAAGGGAAGTGAAGATATGATCACGGGCTGCGACCTTCTGCTCAAGGGTAATGTGGTGCTCACCGATAAGGTGATTGAAAACGGTTATGTCGCGATCCGCGACGGGTCGGTGGTTGCGGTCGGGGCGGGTGCGGTGCCTGACGCGAAAGAGGTCGAGGATTACAGTGGGTCATACATCCTGCCAGGTGCTATTGACGCTCAGGTTCACAGCCGCAGCCAGAAGGGGCAGGAGGGTTTTGCGTGGTCCACCCGTTCGGCGGCGGCGGGCGGTGTAACCACGGTTGTGGATATGCCTTATGACGACGGGCAGTTGATCTGCGACGGGGTTTCCGTGCGTGACAAGGCGGCGGAGGGCGAACGCGAGGCTCGTGTAGATTTTGCGCTTTACGGAACCTGCCACCCCGAAGTTGGTCCCGCGAAAGTGGGCGAGATGGTCGAGGCGGGTGTCTGTTCGTTCAAGTTTTCGACTTTCGGCACCCATCCCGAACGTTTCCCTCGCATCCCGCCGCAAACGCTTTACGCCTGTTTCGCGGAGGTGGCGAGGTACGGGCTGGCCGCGGGGGTTCACAACGAAAACCACGAAATGGTCATGGCTGAGATCGAAAAAATCAAGGCCGCAGGCATCACCGACTATCGGGCACATGGTATGAGCCGCCCCGAGATAACCGAAACGCTTGCCATGGCGGAGATTTATGAGACGGGTGTCGCGACGGGATGTCCCGCCCATGTGGTGCATTGCTCGGTGGGGCGCGGTTACGAGATGTGCGCGGCTTATCAGAAGCAGGGTTACGAGACCTCCATTGAATGCTGCATCCACTATCTGACGCTGAATGAGGAAGAGCATGTCGCCAAGCTGGGCGGCAAGGCGAAGATCAACCCGCCCGTGCGTCCCGCCGCCGAGGTGGAAAAACTCTGGACGCATCTTGCGGCGGGTAATGTCACCATGATCTCGACCGATCACGTCAGCTGGTCCGAGGATCGCAAGACCGACCCCGACATGTTCAAGAATGCCTCGGGCGTTCCAGGTCTGGAAGCCATCTATGCGCTGTTGCTTAAGGGACTGAAGGAGCGGGGTTTGCCCTTTACGTGGGCGGCGCGCCTGCTCGCCGAGAACCCCGCCAACCACTTCCGCTTGTCGCACAGGAAAGGCGCGATCAGGGTCGGGCGCGATGCTGATATCGTTGTTATGGCCCAAAAGCCAGGCCCCTATGATGCTGCCGCCAGCGGGCACAATATTGTCGGCTGGAGCCCATATCAGGGGATCAATCTGCCATATCGTCCCGTTGCGACCTATGTGCGTGGGCAAAAGGTCTTTGATGGCGTGGATGTTCTGGCTGAACCTGGAAATGGGACATTCGTCGCGCCGTTGCGGGGATCGCAGGCATGACGATTCCCACGAATATGCTGCTGGATGAGGCGCGTCTGTGGTCGGAACTGATGGCTTTGGCCGAGATCACCGATCCCGACCGTCCCCATACCCGGCGCTCCTTTTCCAAGAGGTTTATCGAAGGGCGCGCGTATTTGACGGCGGCGTTCAAAGGGGCTGGGCTGTCGGTGCATGTCGATGAGAACGGAAATCTCGTGGGTCGCCTAGAGGGCACGGACCCTGACCTTGGAACGCTGGTCATCGGATCGCATTCGGACACCGTGCCCGACGGCGGGCGCTTCGACGGTGTGGCAGGGGTGGTCGCGGGGCTGGAAGTGGCACGCGCGCTCAAGCAGTCGGGCATTCGTCTGCGGCATTCTCTGGAGATCATTGACTGTCTGGCCGAGGAGATGAGCGAATACGGTCTTTCTTGCGTCGGCTCACGTGGGCTGGTGGGCGAGCTTGCGCCTGAGATGCTGGACTATCGCGGGCCGAAGGGCGAGACGCTCGCGCAGGCCATAGAGCGGGTCGGGGGGCAATCGGCCTCCATCACGCAGACACCGCGCCGCGACATCACCGCCTATCTGGAACTGCACATCGAACAAGGCCGCGTGCTTGAGAGCAAGGGGCTTGATGTCGGCGTCGTAACCAATGTCGTGGGCATCACGCGGATCGAGATCGACGTGACGGGGCAGTCTGATCACGCAGGCACCACGCCAATGGACATGCGCCGAGATGCGCTGTCGCTGGCGGCGGAACTTGCCCTTGAGATCGAAAGGTTGGCCCGCGAGATCGCCGCGCGCGGTGCGGGCTATTTCGTCGCGACCACGGGCGAATTTGAGATCATGCCCAACGCGGCCAATGTCGTCCCAGGTCAGGTGCGGATGGTGCTCGACGTACGCACGGATGTTGTCACGCTGAAAGATGATTTCGTCGCAGGTCTTGAACTTGCGGCGCAAAGGCTCGGCTCCGCGCGGGAAGCATCGATCGAAGAAATCCGTGTGCTGTCGGACTCTGCGGCCACCCTCTTTGACGCCGCCCTGATCGAACAGTTGCAGCGGGCGACGGATCACTTGGGGCTCTCCGCCATTCAGATGCCGAGCGGGGCAGGGCATGACGCGGTGTTCTTCTCGCGCATCGCACCCGCTGCGATGGTCTTTGTGCCCTGCCGTGACGGGCGCAGCCATTGCCCTGAGGAATGGTCCGAGCCGCACCAAATAACCGCTGGCGCTGCGGTGTTGCTCGAAACGATTTTCAGGGTGGACGGCCTGTCACAGACCCCCACAGAAAACGCGCCCGAATAGAGCGGCGGAAAGGAAGAATAGCATGAAGCGAGTACTAACTATTGATGATGTCGAATTCGCGATCAAAGGCGGCTCCGTCTATGCGTGCGGCGGTGGCGGTTGGGCCGATCACGGCCGTATGCTCGGCACGGCAGCGGTGAACGCGGGCCAGCCCGAACTGGTCACGATGGACGAGGTCGAGGATGACGCATGGATTGCGACTGCGGCGGCGATTGGTGCCCCTGCGGGCACGACCCAGTGGCAGATGCTCGGCATGGATTACGTCAAGGCCGCGCAACTGTTGCAGGACCGCCTGGGCGCGCCGCTCTATGGTCTGATGATCGGGCAGAACGGGAAATCCAGCACGCTGAACGCATGGCTGCCCTCGGCGGTTATGGGCTTGAAAGTGATCGACGCGGTCGGCGATCTGCGCGCCCACCCGACTGGAGATATGGGGGCCATCGGCATGGCCAATTCGCCCGAGCCGATGATCCAGACCGCCGTTGGCGGCAACCGTGCCAACAACTCCTATCTCGAACTGGTGGTCGAAGGGGCGACGGCGAAGGTCTCTCCTGTTTTGCGCACAGCGTCCGATATGTCGGGCGGATTTATCGCCTCGTGCCGCAACCCGCTGCGCGCAAGCTACGTGCGCCAACATGCGGCTCTGGGTGGTATCTCGAAAGCGCTGTCGCTTGGCGAGGCGATTACGGATGCCGAGTCCAAGGGGGGGCAAGCGGTCATCGATGCGATATGCGCTGAGACAAAAGGGGTGATCCTGCTGCGCGGGAAAGTGACCAAAAAGGCAGTTTCCTACACGAATGAAGCCTTTGATATCGGCACGATTTCTGTCGATACTGGAGGCGCCTGCAGCACTCTGTATGTCATGAACGAATATATGGCGGTTGACGGCGCGAACGGGGAACGACTCGCCACCTATCCGGAAGTCATTACGACGCTGGATGCTAATGGCCATCCGCTGAGTGTGCACGAAGTGTTTGAAGGTATGGAGGTTTTCGTTCTCCACGTTCCGAAATTAAACATTCTGCTCAGCTCAAGCGTTGTGGATCCGGCAGTTTATCCTCCCGTTGAAGCTACTCTGGGCATCAAGCTCGCCGAGTTTGTTCTCTAACCCGACCGGAAGGCGTTGAACCATGACGAAAAGATTTGATGTGACATCGGGGACGGAACTGCGCTGCAAGGGCTGGCGTCAGGAGGCGCTGTTGCGTCTGCTCGAAAACGTTCTGGCCGTGGGCGAAGACCCAGAAAACCTAGTGGTCTATGCGGCCCTTGGCCGTGCGGCGCGGGACTGGCCGTCGCATGATGCAATTGTCCATGCGCTCAAGACCATGGACGAAGACGAGAGCCTGATCGTGCAGTCGGGCAAGCCTATTGGCGTGATGAAGACGCAGAAGAACGCGCCGCTGTGTATCATGGCTAACTGCAACATGGTCGGGCAGTGGGCCAAGGCAGAAAACTTCTACGAGTGGGAGAAGGACAATCTGATCTGCTGGGGTGGCCTGACCGCAGGCGACTGGCAGTATATCGGCTCCCAAGGGGTTATTCAGGGCACCTACGAGATTTTCAGCCGCATTGCCGAACGTCATTTCGACGGCGAACTGCATGGTCGTTTCATCCTCACGGCGGGTCTTGGTGGTATGGGCGGGGCACAACCGCTGGCGGGCACTATGGCGAATGCAGCCATTCTGACCGTAGAGGTTGACCCCGAGCGCATCACCAAACGCATGGAGATCGGCTTTCTGCAGCATCAGGCCAAGGATCTTGACGAGGCGCTGGCAATGATCCGCGAGGCGCAGGAGAAGAAACAGCCGGTCTCGGTTGGCCTGTGCGCGAATGCCGCTGAGGTCTACCCCGAAATCCTGCGTCGCGGGATCGTGCCCGATGTCGTGACAGACCAGACATCCGCCCATGATCTCGTCTACGGTTACGTGCCGCATACGCGGACCCTTGAGGACGCAAGAAGCCTGCGCGCCGACCACAAGGGCATCCTGATGAAGGAAAGCCGCGAGAGCATTGCGCAGCATGTGCGGGCCATGGTGGAGTTTCAGAAGCGCGGGGCGGTGGTCTTTGACAACGGCAATCTCATCCGCACCCATGCCAAGGAGGGCGGTGTCGAAGATGCCTTCGACATTCCGATCTTTACAGAAGCCTTCTTACGTCCGCTGTTCTGTCGCGCCATCGGTCCCTACCGCTGGATTGCACTCTCCAACGATCCGCAGGATATCGCCAAGATCGACGAATTCCTGATGGAGCGGTTCCCCGACAACAAGATTGTCACAAACTGGATCACCCTCGCGCGCGAGTATGTGCCTTTCGAGGGGCTTCCCGCCCGCATCGCATGGCTGGGTCACGGCGAACGCACAGAGCTGGCTCTTGCGGTCAACGAGATGGTGCGGAACGGCGAGTTGTCTGGGCCAATTGCCTTCACACGCGACCACCTGGACGCAGGGGCCATGGCGCACCCCAATATCATGACTGAAAATTTGCTTGACGGCTCGGACGCAATCGCGGATTGGCCGTTGCTGAACGCCATGATCAGTTGTTCGTCCATGGCCGATCTCGTGGCGATCCATTCGGGTGGCGGCGGCTATTCAGGGTACATGACCTCGGCGGGGATCACCGTTGTGGCCGATGGCACAGACGCCGCGGCTCAAAGGCTGGAGCATTCCATCACTAACGATACGTCGCTGGGTGTCATGCGCTACGCAGATGCGGGCTACGACGAGGCACGCGACGAGGCCGAGATCAAGGATATCGGCTGGCTGGCAGTCGGAGCGGATGCCTGACGGGTTTCCGACTGCGATCGGAATTTCGGGAAGAGACAATAAGCAAGGGGCGCCGCGCAAGGCTTCCCTCACCAAGAAACGAAACGACTTAAAACAAGAGGGAGAACTCAAATGAAACTACTTAGAGCACTCGCAGCCGCTGCACTGTTCGGTGCGGCGAGCATGGCCCATGCGGACGACATTGTTGTTTCTTCGAAAATCGATACCGAGGGAGCCTTACTGGGCAATATCATCTATCAGGTACTGGAAAATGCTGACCTTCCCGTTGAAAACCGCCTGCAATTGGGGGGGACGCCGATTGTGCGTGACGCTATCACTACCGGTCAGATTGACATCTATCCGGAGTATACCGGAAACGCGGCCTTCTTTTTCAATGAAGCTGACAGTGACGTCTGGCGTGATTTTGACGCCGGATATAAGCGCGCCGCCAAGTTGGATCTGAAACAGAACAACATTGTCTGGCTCACGCCTGCACCGGCCAACAACACATGGTCAATTGCTGTTCGTTCCGACGTTGCCAAAGCCAATGACCTTCACACCATGTCCGATCTGGGGAAGTGGATTGCAGATGGCGGAAAGGTGAAGCTCGCCGCGTCGACGGAATTTGTGAATTCGCCCGCAGCGCTTCCGGCGTTTGAAAAAACCTACGGATTTACCCTTGCGCCAAATCAACTGGTGCAGCTGTCAGGGGGCGATACAGCTGCCACGATTGCAGCCGCAGCACAGCAGACATCTGGCGTCAACGCTGCGATGGTATACGGTACGGATGGAGCAATTTCGGCTGTCGGCCTGAAAGTCATGACCGATGATAAATCGGTTCAGCCTGTTTATGCGCCCGCGCCACTTGTCCGCAAGAAAGTGCTGGACGCTCATCCGGAAATCAAAAAGCTGCTCGATCCGGTTTTCGCGCAGCTTGATTTGGAAACTCTGCAAGACCTCAACGGGCGCATTCAGGTGAACGGTGAACCCGCCGCCGAAGTGGCTAAGAGCTTTCTGGAGCAGATCGGTCAGCTTCAGTAAGGCCTCCCACAAACTCGCTGCGAAGACCCCTGTCTTCGCAGCTCCAAAATAGGAGTGTCTTATGCACAGCGACACGACCTCTTTGCCACGGCGACGCATCACCCTCAGTCCCCCTGGTGTGGTGTTTGCGGTGATCGGTCTGGCGGCCCTGTTTGTACCGATTGTCACTTTCAAACCCAACCGTATCGTTCCGGGGGATGGTGTGTGGATCACCACCGCCTATGACGGTGTCGCGGGGTGGCTCATTGTCGCCATTCTCGCGCTGCTCTTTCTCACCGGCGCGCTGAAATCCCTTCCGCCTGCGGTGCGGATCGTGGCCGCACTGGCGGGGCTTTTGGGCACCATTGTCATCCTTGGCCATGTGGCCACGTCATTGATCGCCGATAGTGCACGCGGTGCGCGGGTCTCTCCTGCGGCGGGCCTGTGGTGTATGCTGGCCGCCTATCTTCTCGCGGCGGTGGATGTGCTTAATCGTCTGGAGCTTTCCCTGCGTGCGCGCTGGATGGTTCTGGCGGGCACGGTGATCGTCGTCGTTCTGGTCTTCGCATCGGGGTATCTCGCAAACGTGTCCGTGATGATGGAATACGCGGGCCGTCAGGCGGGGTTCAACGCGGCCTTCCGTCAGCATCTGGTTCTGGCTTTCGGCTCGCTTGGTATTGCCTTGGTGATAGGCTTTCCCATCGGTGTGCTGCTCTTCCAGGTGAACGGCCTGCGCCGTCCTGTTCTGGGCGCGCTGAATCTGATGCAGACTGTGCCGTCGCTGGCACTCTTCGGGATCATGATCCCCATCTTCGGCTGGATCGCCATGAATGTGCCGATGGCCGCGAAACTGGGGGTGGCGGGGATCGGCATTTTCCCCGCGCTCGTGGCCTTGCTGTTCTATTCGCTCCTGCCTGTTGTCTCCAACACGTTGGTCGGCCTCACGGGGGTTGCTCCAGAAGTCGGTGAAGCCGCGCGCGGCATGGGCATGACAAATGCGCAAGTGCTCGCCCGCGTGCAAATCCCGCTTGCGCTCCCCGTGGTGCTGACCGCGATCCGCATCGTTCTGGTTCAGAATATCGGCCTTGCCGTTATCGCGGGCCTGATCGGCGGCGGTGGCTTTGGCACCTTCGTGTTTCAGGGCCTCAACCAGTCGGCCATGGATTTGATCCTACTTGGCACACTACCCACAATCGCCCTTGCGCTCGTCGCGGGCACGACGCTCGACCTTCTTGTCGATGCATTGAACACATCACCCCGCAAACGGAGTGCATCATGATACAGATCGAAAATCTCACCAAACGCTACGGGAGCACGGAAGTCGTTCGCGGCGTCAGTCTCAGGGTCAGACAAGGGGAAATTGCGGCGCTCGTTGGCACTTCGGGATCGGGGAAAACGACGCTGCTGCGGATGATTAACCGCCTTGTCGAACCAACGGAAGGGCGTGTGCTGATCGACGGCGAGGATGCGTCGGGCATTCAACCCCATCTGCTGCGCCGCAGAATCGGCTATGCCATTCAAGGCCACGGGCTGTTCCCGCACCGCACTGTCGGGCAAAACATCGCGACGGTTCCCCATCTTCTCAACTGGAGCAATCGCGAGATCGACGCGCGCGTAGATGAATTGCTGCATTTGTTCCAACTTGATCCCGCGCAGTTCCGTGATCGTATGCCGCACGAGCTTTCAGGCGGTCAGCAACAACGTGTCGGTGTCGCCCGCGCACTGGCTGCCCGTCCCGAAGTTCTACTGATGGACGAACCGTTCGGCGCGCTTGATCCTGTCATCCGTGCCAAGGCGCAGGCCGATCTTCTGGAGTTACAGAAGAAACTCGGCACGACGCTGGTGATCGTTACGCATGACATGGAAGAGGCAATTGCGCTCGGCGACCATATCGCCGTGATGGATAAGGGGCGCCTGTTGCAATACGGCACGCCGAAAGACCTTCTGACGCAACCCGCCGATGATTTTGTCGAGTCCTTGATCGGGTCCGCCGAGCGTCCATTCCGCCTGTTGTCTCTGACGACGGTCGCTGATCTGGCGGAGCAGGGGGAGGCAACGGGCGCAACAATCGCGCGAACGACCAATCTGCGCGACGCTCTGGCCGAATGCCTGTGGCGCGGTGTGGATGTGCTGCCGCTTGACGGGGGCGGGGTTGTGACCTTGAACGCCTTGCGGACCTCTGGTCGCGGTCTCGCCGAAACGCAAGGGGAGGTTAACTGATGGTTGGCCGTTTTCTTTTGATTGTCCTGACCCTTGGTCTTTGCACATTTGTTGTGCGCCCCGAGATGTTCGAGGCGGTGTTTCAGCCGTTCACCCAAAACGACGCACCCGCGATCTACACACAGACGAGTCTGTTGCGCCTGACACTCTCGCACCTCGCTTTAGTGGCCTGCGCGGTTCTCGCCTCGACCATTATCGCGGTTGCTCTGGGCATTCTGGTGACGCGCGAATTCGGGCGCGAGTTCCTGCCGCTGGCACGCACTATTGCCTCCGTTGGGCAGACCATTCCGCCCGTGGCCGTCCTGGCCCTGTCAGTACCCATGATGGGCTTCGGCGCCGCGCCGACGCTGTTGGCGTTGTTCCTCTACGGCCTCCTGCCCATTTTCGAGAACACGGTGACGGGCCTGACGAACCTGCCGCCCAATGTGATCGAAGCGGCGCGTGGTGTGGGGCTGATCCGCAGACAACGGTTGTGGTCGGTGGAACTGCCTCTGGCCTTCCCGATGATCCTCGCGGGTATCCGTCTGTCCACCGTCATCTCGCTCGCCACGGCCACGATCGGTTCCACGATTGCGGCGCCCACGTTGGGCGAAGTAATTATCGCGGGGCTGCTCACATCCAACTCGGCCTATGTGCTACAGGGCGGGCTTGTCGTCGGCCTGATTGCGATCATCATCTACGAGGTTTTCAGCTCTCTGGAACATTCGGCGGCGCGGAGACTTGGGTTCCAGATGGACGCCTGATCCCGTTAGGCATCAAACGCCCGGGACACAGGCAGGTAGGTGGGACTCTGTTGCGCAAATCGGCTGATGGTCGAGGTTCCCCCATCCCCGGACAGACTTATCCTACGGCCTCTGTGACGGGTATGCCGAGCGCGGTGTAACCATTCAGGACGATTATGCGGATCTGGAGTTCAGCGACCTGACGGTCGAAGTCCCGCGTCATGAGACGCTGCCCGAGCAGTTTCATACAGTGCATCCAATGACCGGCAGGGTATTTCCGAAGGAAATGTCCCGAGAGGTTTCGTTTCGACGCGGCTTCGGCGGTGATAGCCGCTCCAGTTTCGCCAGAGCGCCCGACCGAGATACTTCGACGCCCGCAAGGCTTCGTTTCGTGCGACCGTTCCAAGGGTGTTCGGCTTCCATGGTTTTGCGTTCTTGCGGGGTGGGATGACGGCGGCAGCGCCTCGATCCGCAATGACATCATGGCACTTGCGCGTGTCATAGGCGCCGTCTGCGGTGACGCTACCAATCTCCTGTTCGGGTGGGATCCGATCGAGCAACTCCGGCAGCATGGGCGCGTCGCCGATGCCACTGCTGGTGAACCCAACGGCTTGGATATCCAGCGTTTGCTCGTCGATCCCCCTCTCGGCGATTGCTTGCAATCGCCTGCCGGGCAGCGGAGGTGGATCTTGCGCCAAACGCGCCGTTTGGAACCGCCATGCTTGCGTGCATTCCACTCGCCTTCACCCTCCATTGCCCGGCAGGCGCATCTGAAAGATGCGGCCGAGAGGAGACCTTGATGCCGGTGCTGTCCGCTGCCCGGCAGGGTATTGCAGAGCAATGCCCGAGAGGGGATCAGCAGGTGTAAAGGCCCCTTCGAGCCGCGATACGGGATGTTCACGGCCAAGGTCTTCTGGCGGCGGGACAGCGTGCTGAAGTCGGGCACTGCCCAGTCCAAGCCGATCAATTTCAGCAGGCTCTCGACAAACCCGGTAGTCTGCCGAAGCGCCATGCCGAGCAAGACCTGAACCGCCCCGGGTTTACCGGAGG
>NZ_AUNB01000053.1 GCF_000714545.1 Thioclava indica | reverse complement strand
CGCCAGCGCCGAGAGATACCCCGCCAGCGCCATCTGCCGCGCAAGCGCCGCGCGCAGGATTTCAGAGCGCTTGCCCGGCGCATTGGCCAGATGCAGCGCCCAATCAAGATAGGCAAGCGCGGCCGAGGCCGGCGACAACCCACCCGTCAGCCGCCCCTCACTGGCATGCAGCATCAGATCAAACGGATTGGCGCGAGGCGTTGTCTTCGTCATCACTCAGGTACTCACCTTGGTTACGGCGCGCTTGCCCGCCCCGGACTCAGTGGCATTTTTCGCATCGGCTTGCGCTTTGCGTCGGTATCAAGCCGTTGCAAGTCACTGGCGAACTCCGTGAGGTGCTTAGCTTGTCACGCCCATTTGCGACCGTGCTGGCCCCCGCAGGGTTCACGCAACTTTGTGTCAGCGCGGCCATCTATTCAAGACCTCGTTTGAAGACAGCCTGCATATCGGGCATGCGAATCTTAGGGGGGCATTTGGCATGGAAATGCGCGCTTAGGCTTTCTCGATGCGCACCGGCACCCCTTTGGAACCCGGCGTTTTTGACAGCTGATCGTGCAGCCCGACGGGCACCAGCACGTTGCATTCGGGGTAATAGCCCCCCACCGTGCCACGCGGCAAATCGAACGTCACGACTTTCAGCCCCTCAAGACGGCGCTCCACCCCGTCGCCCATATCGCCGCGCACCACCACCGGATCACTATGTTCAAGCCCAAGATCGGCCATGTCGATCTTATTCATCAACAGCACGTCGCGGGTGCCCTCAATGCCGCGGAAGCGGTCGGAATAGCCATAAACCGTGGTGTTGAACTGATCGTTCGAGCGCATCGTAATCATCACGAACCGCCCCGGCGCAGGATCAAAGCCCAGCGCGTTCAGCTTGTCGGGCGTGGTGAATTCCAGCTTGCCGCTTTCGGTGTTCCAGACGCGTTCATGCGCCGGATTGCCGCGCCAAAAGCCGCCCGGCTCGTTCATACGGGCGTTGAAATCACGGAAATCATCCGGGTAAGTCGCCTCGATCAGATTGCGCACAACGGCGTAATCCTTGACCCATTCACCCCATTTCAACTTGGGATTTGGCGGTGTGGCCGCCTGCGCAATGCCACAGGTGATCGCAAGTTCCGATTTCAGCAGATCCGAGGCCGGCGGGTGTTTTCCAAGCGAGCCGTGGATCATCGAGAAACTATCCTCGACGCTCACATATTGATTGCCCGTCTCTTGCTCATCGACCTCCGAGCGGCTGAGGCAGGGCAGGATAAACGCCGCCTGCCCCGGATACAGATGCGAGCGGTTGAGCTTGGTCGAAATCATCACCGTCAGCTTCTGTCCCGGCCACGCAGTTTCAACACGCGCGGTATCGGGCAGCGCGCGCACCAGATTGCCACCAAGGCAGAGCGTGGCCGAAACCTTGCCCTCCATCATCGCCTGCGCGGCGGTGACAATGTGCATCCCGTCCTCGGTTGGTGGGTCGAAATCGAACAGATCGCGCAGCTTATCCATCGGGATCAGCGCGGTTTTCTCGGCAATCCCGACCGTGCGCTGGCCTTGCACATTCGAGTGACCGCGCACCGGGCAACAGCCCGCGCCCAAACGCCCGATATTGCCGCGTAGCGCAAGGAAATTGACCAACATTCCGATATTCGTGGCACCATGGGCGTGCTGGGTCAGCCCCATACCGTAAACGCCAATCACGCGCTTTGCCTTGATGTAAATCTCGGCGGCTTGGCGCAGTTCGGCATCGCTTAACCCGCATTCCTCGCAGATCGTGGGCCATTCTGTTGCGCGGCAAAAGGCGATGAAGGCTTCGTGGTCATGGCCATGCTCGCGCAGGAAATCCCAGTCGATTATCGGTGCGCGACCTTGATCTTGCGCTTTGTCATCGGCCTCGATCACCGCCTTGCACAGCCCAGTCAGCGCCGCGATATCCGACCCTGCCTTAAGCTGATGATACTGATCCGAGATTTTGGTCTCATGGCCCGTCACCATGTCTTGCAAGTTTTGCGGATCGACGAAACTGACCAGACCCTGTTCGCGCACGGGGTTGAAGGTGACGATCTTGGCGCCGCGATCCTTGGCCTCTTTCAGCGGGCGCAGGAAGCGAGGCGAATTGGTGCCGGGATTCTGGCCGAAGAAAAAGTAGCAATCGGTCGCGTCAAGATCTTCCCACAACACGGTGCCAACCGAAGACCCGATGACCTTTTTCAGCCCCACGGACGTCGTTTCATGGCACATATTCGAGCTTTGCGGCAGGTTGTTATTGCCATAAACGCGCGCCATCAGCGCCCAAAGATAGCTTGCCTCCAGCCCCGCATGGCCCGAGGAATAAAACACCACCTCTTGCTTGGGCAACGTCTTGAGGATCGCGCCGATCTCTGCAAATGCCGCGTCCCAGCTGACCTCGCTGTAGCGATCGGTTTCAGGGTCGTAGCGCAAGGGCGCAGTCAACCGCCCGGTCTTTTCCAACGCGTGATCGCTCCAGTCGCGCAGATCGGCAACATTGTGATCCTCCCAAAATTCCGGCGTGCTTCGCGCGCTCGTCATTTCCCACAATGTCGCTTTCGCCCCGTTCTCGCAAAATTCGAACGGATGATAATTGGCCGGCTTGGGAAAGGCGCAGGACGCGCACATAAAGCCGCCCGGCTTGTTCTGCCGCTTGAGCGTGCGCATCACATCGGGCGAAGGCCAGCTCTCCCCGAATATCCGGCTGATCCCCTTGAGGGAGCCCCAGCCGCCTGAGGGGCCAGTGTCTTCGGGCAGATCATCAATCTTGGTCATAGGGGCCTCCTGAATGGGTAAAAAGCGCCCCGACCGCGGGGAGGAGTGACGGTCGGGGCGCTTATCGGGGTCTAAGGGACATGCGATGTAAACACAGGCGCGTCCGGTTGGTTCCGTTTTTCACCTAGTAGTGATGCTCATGCTCGGATGTCTTGCCGCGAAACACCCAATACGCATAGGCGGTGTAGGCCAAAATGATCGGCAAAAAGATCACCGCACCGACAAGAATGAACAGTTGCGACGAGGCTGGCGTGGACGCCTCGCGGATGGTGATCGACATCGGCACGATATAGGGAAAGATCGACAGCCCGAGACCCGCAAAGCTAAGGACAAAGATCGAGATCCCCGACAGGTAGGCGATCAACCCGCGATCCCTGCGGATCGCGCGCCAATAGCTCAGACCCGCGCCCAACAGCAGGATCGGGACCAGCGCGCTTAGCAAGATGCCCGGCCATGCAAACCAACGCTGGAAATAGTCGGGATTGAGAAACGGCGTCGCCAACGAGGCCAGCCCGATAAAGCCCAGCGTCGCGATCAGCGCGCGCTCTCCGATCCGGCGCGCCCGGTCATACAGATCATCCGAGGTCTTCAGCACGATCCACGCCGCGCCAAGCATCACATAGCCCGCCACCAGCGCCAGCGCCGTACCCGCGCTGAACCAGGTCAGCCAATCCATCGGCCCGCCGCTAAAGCTGCGCCCGGTGACGGCGGGGCCTTGCAACAGCCCGCCCAGCACCGCGCCTTGCGCCAGCGTAGCGATCAGCGAGCCGCCGAAAAATGCCTTATCCCAAAGCGGCTTCCAGCGCCGGGTTTTACCGCGAAATTCAAACGCCACACCGCGAAACGCCAGTGCCAGCAGCATCACGACCAGCGGCACATACAGCGCGTTCAAGATCACACCATAGGCCAGCGGAAACACCGCCAGCAGGCCTCCGCCGCCCATCACAAGCCAGGTTTCGTTGCCATCCCAAACCGGCGCAATAGAGTTCATCGCGCGGGTGCGGTTGTCGTCGTTTCCAAGGAAGGGAAACAAGATCCCCACCCCCAAATCAAACCCGTCCAGCACGACATAGATCAGCACGGCAAAGGCGATGATCGCAGCCCAGATTTCGGGCAAGTAGGTTTCCAGGCCGCTCATGGGTGGGCCTCCTCTTTCTCGGTGGTGACATCATCCAGCATGACCGCCGCCAGACCGCCCGCGCGCTGGGGCGTGTTCTCGACAGGCTCTGCCGCCTCTGGTCCGCGCCGCATCAGCCGCAGCAAGTAGAACGTGCCCGAGCCGAACAGGAACGCGTAGACCACCACAAAGGCGATCAGCGTCACCCAAGCGGTTGTGTGATCAAGGTTAGAGACCGACTCTGCCGTCGTGAACTGGCCATAGACCGTAAAGGGTTGTCGGCCGAACTCGGTCGTCATCCAGCCCATGATGATCGCGGCAAAGCCCCCGGGCGACAGCAGCAGGGCCGCGCGGTGATACCAGCCCGGCGCGTGCAGGCGCTTGCGCAACATCAGCCAGCCACCCCAAAGCCCGATTGCGGCAAAGGCAAAGCCCAACCCCACCATGATGCGAAACGTCCAGAACACAACCGACATCGGCGGGCGCTCATCCGGAGGGAAATCACCCAAGCCCGGCACTTCGCCATCCAGCGAGTGGGTCAGGATCAGCGACGAGGCATAGGGGATCTCGATCTTGTAATTGGTCGTCTCGTTTTTCTCGTCAGGAATGCCGAACAGGATCAGCGGCGCACCGGCGCGGGTTTCCCAATGGCCTTCCATCGCGGCGATCTTGGCGGGCTGGTGTTCCAGCGTGTTCAACCCGTGCTCGTCTCCCGCAAAGATTTGCAACGGCGCGGTGACCAGCACCATGCCCACGGCCATGCGAAACATCACCCGCACCGCATCATCGGCCGAGCCGCGCAGATGGTGCCACGCACCCACCCCCGCCACCACAAGCGCCGTGGTCAGATAGGCCGCCAGCACCATATGGACAAAGCGATAGGGCAGCGAGGGGTTGAACAGGATCGCCCACCAGTTTTCGGGGATGAACTGGCCCGCGTCGTTGATCGCATAGCCCACAGGCGTCTGCATCCAGCTATTGACCGACAGGATCCAGAAGGCCGAGATCAGCGTGCCCACGGCAACCATCAGCACCGCGAAATAGTAGATCGCGGGCGCTACCCGGTCGCGTCCGAACAGCAAGATGCCAAGAAAGCCCGCCTCAAGGAAAAACGCGGTCATCACCTCATAGCCCATCAGCGGCCCGATCACCGGCCCCGCCTTATCCGAGAATGCCGCCCAGTTCAGACCGAACTGATACGACATCACCACGCCCGAGACGACACCCATGCCAAAGACCACGGCAAAGATGTGTTTCCAGAATTCAAACAGACGCAGATAGACGTCGCGCCCGGTGATCAGGCGCAACGTCTCTAGCACGGCAAGAAAGCTGGCCGTGCCGATGGAAAAGGCTGGGAAAATGATATGGGCCGACACCACAAAGGCGAACTGTGCGCGTGCCAGATCAAGGGTCGATATGTCTGAGAGTGTCATGACGAACCGCTTTCGTTTCTGGTGGAAAGACGCGTGAGCGTTTATGGATCTACGGGGCGCGCCCGGGATCGGTTCACCATTCGTAGCGCGGCAGGCTGTCGCATGTCTCTAAAAGCCCCGCGCGAAAATGCGCCTAAGCCCTTTGATCCATGCACGGATAGGGGCGCGGCTGGAAAAAACCGGCGTTTCAACAGGTTCGCAGGCTTGCATCGCCAAGCCAGCCCCGGCAGCGGCGGTCATGCCCCCCAATCTACACGCCGAAAGCCACATTCAAATCATTTTAATGACATTTCGCACATGAGAACATATATAGAACATATGGCAAAGCAAACACTCGATCAAAAGCTGGCGATTCTCAGTGATGCGGCGAAATACGATGCGTCTTGTGCGTCCTCAGGTTCAACCAAACGCGATTCCCGCGATGGCAAGGGGCTGGGCTCGAACACAGGCAGCGGCATCTGTCACGCCTACGCGCCCGATGGCCGCTGCATCAGCCTGCTGAAAATCCTGATGACCAATTTCTGCATCTATGATTGCAGCTATTGCATCAATCGCGTGTCCTCCAACGTGGCGCGTGCGCGCTTTAGCGTTGATGAGGTCGTGAAGCTGACGATCGAGTTCTATCGGCGCAATTACATCGAGGGGCTGTTTTTGTCCTCCGGTGTCATTCGCTCGCCCGATGCCACGATGTCCGACATGGTGCAAATCGCACGCAAGCTGCGCCACGAAGAGAATTTTCGCGGCTATATCCACCTCAAAACCATCCCCGATGCCGCGCCTGAACTGATCGCCGAGGCCGGGCTGCTGGCCGACCGGCTGTCAATCAATGTCGAACTGCCAACCGATGACGCCGTGCGCCAATACGCCCCCGAGAAAAAGCCCGACCAGATCCGCAAGGCGATGGCCGATGTGCGCCTGCGCAAGGATGCGGGTAAGGATCGCTCGTTCACGGGCAAACGCCCGCCACGGTTTGCGCCTGCGGGGCAATCGACGCAGATGATCATTGGCGCGGATGGCTCTAATGATGCGACGGTGCTGGGGCAATCGACGCGTCTTTATTCCAGCTACAAACTCAAGCGGGTCTATTATTCCGCCTTCTCGCCCATCCCCGACAGTTCCTCAAAACTGCCGCTGATCCGGCCGCCCTTGCAGCGTGAACACCGGCTTTATCAGGCCGACTGGCTGCTGCGGTTTTATGATTTCCAGCTTGATGAGATCACCTCGGTCACGCAGGACGGCAATCTTGATCTTGAGGTCGATCCGAAACTGGCTTGGGCGCTGGTGCATCGCGCGGTGTTTCCGCTGGATGTGAACCGTGCCAGCCGCGAGATGCTGCTGCGCGTGCCGGGCTTTGGTGTGAAAACCGTCGAGCGTATTCTGGCCACGCGCCGCCATCGCAGCTTGCGCTATGAGGATTTGCTGCGCATGGGCGCGCTGATGAAAAAGGCGCAGCCCTTCATTGAGGCAGGCGGCTGGAGCCCCGGCAACCTGACCGACAGCGCCAATCTGCGCGCCCGCTTTGCGCCCCCGCCCGTACAGTTGGATCTGTTCTGATGCAGCGCGCCACTATTCCCGCCATCGGCGCGGCCAAGGCTTGGCGTGCAGCGGCGCGCGGGTTTCTTGCCGCCAATATCGCGCCCGAGGACATCTTGTGGGGCGATCACAGTGCCGCGCCCGACCTGTTCGCAACCGAAGCTCCGCCCTCTGCGCGCGGCGCGGTCACGGTGCCGCGCAGTTTCCTCGCGCTGGCCGAAAGCGTCGCGTGGCACAGCGACCCGCAACGTTTCGCGCGCCTTTACGCGTTTCTCTGGCGGGTGAAGGACGCCCCGCATCTGATGAGCGACCGCGCCGATCCCGACCTTGCCCGCCTGCGCCAGATGGAAAAAGGCGTTCGGCGCTGCCAGCACAAGATGACCGCATTCGTGCGCTTTCGCGAGATCGGCGCGCCCGATGCCCCCCGGCGCAGCTTTGCCGCGTGGTTTGAACCCACCCATCACACGGTCGAGCCCACGGCGGATTTCTTCGTGCGCCGCTTTGGCGATATGGATTGGCGCATCCTGACGCCCGACGTCTCGGCGATCTTTGAAAATGGCGCGCTGTCCTTTCACGAGGGCCATGCGAAACCCGATCTTCCCGATGATGCGGGCGAGCAGCTTTGGATCACCTATTTCCGCAACATCTTTAATCCCGCGCGGTTGATGGTGCGCGCGATGCAATCGGAGATGCCCAAGAAATACTGGAAGAACATGCCCGAGGCGGCCGCAATTCCCGATCTGATTGCGCAGGCCCCTGCCCGCGCCCGCGCGATGGCCGCCGCCGCGCCGACATTGCCGCCCGCGCGCATGGCGCAGGTTCAGGCGCAGCTTGCCGGGTGCCAATCCGCGTGGAACGGCCCGACCGAGGCCCTGCCCGCCGCCATTGCCGCCTGCACCCGCTGCCCGCTGCACCGCAATGCGACGCAGGCGGTGCCCGGCGAAGGCCCGCGCGACGCTGCGCTGATGATCGTGGGCGAGCAACCCGGCGATATGGAGGATCTGGGCGGCAGGCCCTTTATCGGCCCGGCGGGACAGATGTTTGACACCATCGCCGCGCGCGCCGGGTTGCAGCGTGAGGCGGCCTATCTCACCAACGCAGTCAAGCATTTCAAATTCGCCCCGAGGGGCAAGCAGCGCCTGCATCAGCGCCCCAATGGTTCCGAGATCGAGCATTGTCGCTGGTGGCTGGATGCCGAGATCGCGCAGGTCAAACCCAAGCTGGTCGTCGCGATGGGCGCAACTGCGGCGCAAAGCCTGACGGGCAACGGCGCGGCCATTCTGTCCCGGCGCGGCCAGATCGAAGAAAGCAGATCGGGTGTGCCCGTGCTCATCACGCTGCATCCCTCATATCTGCTGCGGCTCACGGATGCCGCCGCGCAGGAGCGCGCAAAAGCACAGTTTCAAGCGGATCTCGCGCAGGCCGTCGCGATCACGGCCTCCGGCTCGACCGCATCTAGCGGCGGCGCAAACATCGCCGCGCCGCCCTCATAGATCTGCCGGTCTCAGGTGATTTGCAGCGACCCTTTCGAGGCCATCAGCAGCGTCACCACGTCGGGCGCGGTCACCATCTCGTATTCGGGGGCCATCTGCTCGGCGGTAAAGCCGTTATGGATCATGCAGGCCCCGCAAATCCCGATCCGACCGCCGCCTGCCAGATAGGCCTTAAGCAGATCGTCCACCGGCTCGAACGGCTTGCCGATATCCATGCCTTCGGTCGCGCCGGGCACGCCCAGTTCGACCGCCTCGACCATCAAAAGCACCAGCGCGCTATGGCCGGCCTTAACCGCGTTGAGCGCCATCGTGAAGGCCACTGTGACCTTGGCGGGGTTGGATTTTCCGTCAAAGACGGTGGTGACGAAATCGGCAGTCTGCATAGCGTTCTCCTTTGCGGTCGCATGATCTGGACGTAGCCCACACTGCGCGCAATGCGAGTGCGCGTGAACAGCCAAAGTGACGCAGCCCGCAAAGGCCTGATCCGATCCCGCAAAAACCTGACGGTCAGATCCGCAACATCCTGAAAACCCATGGCATCCGCATACTCGGCGTTGCTCGGGGGTAGAACGCGGCGCAATATCGGCCTACAGAAACGGCTGCGAAATGCAGCTGTAGCGACGCTAAAGCCCCACTGCGACCAACGACTATCCGATGTTAACACGGCGTTGTTTCAAGAAATATTGCGCCTCATCCGAGGTTGGGTTTCGGACCCTGAGCGGCAGATTTCCCTGCCAATCTGGCGCTACGCTATAAGGCCATTCGTCATTCACTGCGACGTTTTCGAGCCGACCTTAAAAAGACGCTTTTCCTGAACATCACAAACGTGTCAGGTCGGCACATCGAAACTTCTTTCAGGCGCTGGCATGACGTTCGGGGTATTCTTAGCTGTGATCGGCGCGGCCTTGCTGCATGCGGGCTGGAACGCCATTGTCAAAAAGGGCCTGTCGAAACAGAGCACGATGTTCGTGCTGTCCATCGCACAGACCCTGATCGGCATCGTGGTGGCGCTTGGCAAACCGTTTCCCGAGCCCCAGGTCTGGCCTTGGCTCTTTGCGTCGGGCTTGATCCAGATGGCCTATCAGCTTCTGCTTGCCTATGCCTACGAGCAGGGAGACCTCAGCCGGGTCTATCCGATCGCGCGGGGGTCTGCGCCGATGATGGTGGCGCTCGTCAGCATCCTTTTCCTGTCCGATCCTATGGAAACGATAGAATATATCGGCGTGATGGTGCTTGGCCTTGGTATCGCGTTCATGGCGTGGGGAGCCCTCACAAACAGGGAATCGCGCCGTTTGCTGCCTTTCGCGTTCGGGTCCGCGCTCGCCACCGCCGGCTATACGCTGACGGATGGTCTTGGCGCGCGTGTGTCGGGCGATCCTGTGCAATACGTGGGCTGGTTGATGATCCTGTCGGCGTGCTTTTACATGCCCGCGGCCATCGCCCTGCGGGGCAACACGGTCATCCGGGCTGGCCGCAAGGACTGGATTCTCGGGCTTGTCGCGGGGGCGGCCAGTTTTGGCGCTTATGCGATCGTGGTCTGGGCCATGACAGTTGCGCCCTTGGCCCTTGTCGCAGCCCTGCGCGAAACCTCGATTCTGTTCGCGGTTCTCCTTGGCTGGTTGTTGTTCGGAGAACGGATGGACAGGGGTAAAATAATCGCCACCGTTCTGATCGTGTCAGGCGTCATTCTGACGCGACTATAACCGGCGGCATCTTGAGCTGACCCGCCGCAGGTCTGTCGTGTTTGGAAAGTCCAGTCCGTCCCGCAGACTATAAATTCACCGGCTCCACGATTGCAGCACGGCAGCGAATGTCTTTTTCGACAGGCCGCAGCGTTGCGATAGTCACGCGAACGGCCGCAATGGGCTGATCGCGATAGGTTCATGCAGCAAAAGTGATTTCCATACCGGGCGTTTCTCTGACGATGCCAAAATTTAGGCGCATTTCTTCGACAAAGCCCAAATCGCATCGGATATTTGGGAAAGTTCGCGCGTTTTCGTCGGCGACAATGTCGCGGCGAAACTGCGGGTTCGAGTTCAAATGCAGCCAATCCATGAAATGATGCTTTCTGCGCGTCGTTTGGGGGCGACGCGTGTGATCGGCATGATCCCGGAAAACGCGCCGTCCAAGATGAATGCAAGCAAACTGCTCGAGACACAGCGCGAGCGGCGGAAGGCGATGGCGTTCGACATACTCCACGCGGCATGCATCGCGCGGGGCTTCAACCGCTGCGTCTTGGGGAGCTAATCGACAGGCGGATCGCCAAACATCTTGCCCTATCGTGTCCCTATGCCCAGACTGTTGATACATGAAATCACGGGGCAAGCGGACGCGATTGCTGCACGCCCCAGCCCTTGGCTCGGAGAATGACATGCGTTGGTCCTATTCGATCGGGAAAATCCGGGGCACCGAACTCAAGGTGCATATCACCTTCTTCCTGCTGCTGATCTGGATCGCGCTTGGTGCCTATAGCACGCAAGGCGCGCAGGGGGCGATGGTGAGCGTGCTGTTCATTCTCGCGGTGTTCGCCTGCGTGGTACTACATGAGTTTGGCCATGCCACGATGGCGGCGCGTTTCGGGGTTAAGACGCCCGATATCACGCTTTTGCCGATTGGCGGGTTGGCGCGGCTAGAGCGGATCCCGGAAAATCCGCGTCAAGAAATCCTGATTGCGCTTGCGGGTCCGGCGGTGAATGTCGTGATCTGGCTCGTGCTGACGGGAGTGCTGGGCGCGGTCACGCGGTTTGGCGATCTGCAAACGCTGGAGAATGCCTCGCAGGATTTCTGGGGGCGACTTGCGCTGGTCAATTTCCTGCTGGTCGCCTTCAACCTGATTCCGGCCTTCCCGATGGATGGCGGCCGGGTGTTTCGCGCCACGCTTTCGCTCTTCATGGATCGGATCAAGGCCACCGAGCTGGCGGCACGCACCGGTCAGATCATCGCCTTTCTGTTCGCATTCTGGGGATTAACCGGCGGCAACCCCGTTTTAGTGCTGATCGCGGTGTTCATTTTCTTTGCCGCCGGGGCGGAAAGCTCGGACGCGGTCACGCGCGGGCTCGCTCACAGCGCGAAGGCGCGCGATGCGGTCATTACCACATTCCAGACGCTTTCGCCGGATGCGACGCTTGAGACGGCGGCGCAGATGATCCTGCACAGCTCGCAATCCGAATTTCCCGTGCTGGCCCCTGACGGGCGATTGCTCGGGGTGCTGACGCGCGCCAGCGTCTTGGCCCGCCCGCATGCCGAACATCGCGACGAGCCTGTCTCAAAACTTATGATCGCGGAGGTTCCCGGCGTGAGGCTGGACACCGGGATGGACGTGGTGCTGGACGCTTTGGCCGCAGGGCCCGCTCCGATCGTCGCGGTATTGGATCGCAGCGGACGTTTCATCGGATTCATCAATCGCGAGAATATCGGAGAATGGATGATCCTTGCGCGGCGCTGACAGTATCATGGGCACGGGCACAAAATGGCCAGAAACGCAGGCGGATAGCGCAGCGGCGTGCCGCCTCCGGGCGCTACCGGCCCACGAATTACCAATTGCAGGGGGGCGGGGCAGGATTCGTTATCGCTGAACAATAAAGTACACAGCGTCAATCGGCATCTACTTGCGATTGAAAACACCGCAATGCTGTTGCCATTTACGCCACAGTCGACACAATTCGCCCCTAAAACGACCCGTTTCGGGCTTTTGTTAACTATAAAATAATCCGGTGAACATATTTTCCTGTGATCAATTATCCCGCGAGAGGCCCTATGTTTGAGAACCAAAACGTTAAGACCGCCCGTGTTCTTCTTGCCGAAGATGATGAGACCAACAGAATGGTTATTCTTGCCTATCTGTCGGCTCTGCCCACACTTGAGTTGACGGTGGTCGAAGACGGGCGCGCCGCATTGGAGTCGGCAACCACAAACCAATTCGACCTGATGATCTTTGACCAGAACATGCCCTATATTCCCGGCGATCGGGTCGTTCGGCATCTGAAGGCCAGCGGCTCACTCAATGCCAATACCCCGGTCATCCGCCTCAGCGCGGATACGGCTCATGCTCGAGATGCCTCCAGCGAGGCCTCGAGATGCATCCATCTTTCGAAACCC
>NZ_AUNB01000052.1 GCF_000714545.1 Thioclava indica | reverse complement strand
TTCGTCGGCTTCCAGAGCTGTCATAGCCTCTCCCCTTCGATCACCCACATGGTTTGCGCAAAACCCCAAGGCAAGTTCACACCCTGCCCCATCAAGGCCTGCCCGCTCAACTCCAGCGGGCCTGTTTTCAGCGCAGGTTCTCCACGCGACAGGGCCGGTGCCTGCACTCGATTGCGCAGGTTCAGCCGATAGCGCGCCTGCGGGTCCAACCCCGTCAGGCGCAGTGGACGCGGCAAGATCTGCGCCGAGGTCTCGCTCTGACCGGCAAATACGACAAACTGAGCGCCATCTTCGGCCAGTTGCATCTCGGCTATTACCGCAGGGTCCGCAGATTCAAGGCGCAGGATATCGGCGCGCGCACGCCAGTCACGGTTGGCTTTCCACCAGGACGTGACCTCGCTCAAGACTTGCGCCTCATCCTTTGTCAATTCGCGCGGGTCCATCTCGAAACCCATATGACGTTGGGCGGCCACCCAAGCGCGCATCTCAATGTCGATCACGCGCCCCGAGGTGTGACAGCGGCGTGGCCCGACATGGCTGCCCGTCACCACCATCGGCAGAAATAGCGCACCGTCATGCTGAATGCGCAGCCGTTCAATCGCGTCATTGCTGTCGGACAACCACACCCGCGTCGTGCGTTCCAAGATGCCAAAATCAATCCGCCCGCCCCCTGACGCACAGCTTTCAAATTCCACCTGCGGATGGGCTGCGCGCAACCGGTCAAGCAACGCATAGACTCCGCGTGCTTGATCCGCATCCGAATAGGGCAGAACCCGGTTATGATCCCATTTCACATACTCGATCGCGTGCGCTGACAGCAGCGCATCAATCGCCGCAAACAGATGATCACGCACGTCTTGGCGCGCGATGTCGAGAACGCACTGCTG
Source organism: Thioclava indica (assembly GCF_000714545.1). Lineage (GTDB taxonomy): Bacteria > Pseudomonadota > Alphaproteobacteria > Rhodobacterales > Rhodobacteraceae > Thioclava > Thioclava indica. The sequence continues at coordinate 11,610 of NZ_AUNB01000052.1, read as the reverse complement.
GCGACCCTCAATCTGATCCTCTGGCCCAAGCAGCCAGTCGGGATGAGCGCGCGCCAACTCGCTGTCGCGATTGACCATCTCGGGTTCAAACCACAGGCCAAACCCCATGCCAAGCGCGTTCACATGCGCAATCAACGGCCCTAATCCGTCGGGATATTTGCGCGGATCGACCGCCCAGTCGCCAAGGCTTGTCGTGTCATCATCGCGCCGCCCGAACCAGCCGTCATCCAGCACGAAACGCTCGGCACCCAGAGCGGCGGCACGATCCGCAATCTCGCACAGTTCGCTCAGGTCGTGGTTGAAATAGATTGCTTCCCAGCAATTGTAATGCACCGGGCGGGGCAATGCCGCAGAGGGAAATTGCACGATCCGGTCGCGCAGATGACGTTGAAACATCACCGCACAACCATTTGATCCCGCAACCGAATAGGCCGCGTAAAGGGTCGCTGTTTCAAACTGCGTTCCCGGCGCCATCTCACTGCCCGAAGCATGGCCGAACTGGATCTGACGCCGCCCATCGGGCAGTTCCTCGGCCACCATACGGTGCCCGCCCGACCAGCCGTAATGAAAGGCGCGGGTTTCGCCACTGGTTTTGCTCGCGCCGCGTGTGGGCAAGATGAGGCCGGGGAAATGTTCATGCCCTGTGCGTCCGGTGTGATTGTCACGCACCCGCTGACCGGCAGTCCAAGGAGTCGCGGTGATCTGGAACTCGCCACACCAACGGCCCGAAAACTCCAGCATCTCATCGCAAAGCTGCGGTGCGGGAAAGACCGGAGCGGCCAGCCAATGCAGCGTGATCGGGGTCTCGCTTTCCAGCGCGGCCCGCGCGGTGATCATTCCGGTAGCGGCGTCGAGCGCGAAATCGGCCCGATAGCTCACACCCAACGCCGCATCACGATAAACCAGCGTAAGCCGGTCGTCGCGAACCTCTTCTGATGCAAACCGAAAGGCCGGGCGCAGCACGCGTCCCTGCGCATCGCGCGCGATCACCCCCGGCTCTCCGGGGAAGGTTTGCGCGGCTTCGGGGCAGATCGACAGATCGGGATTGCGATCAAGCATCCCTCCCGTCACATCCATTTCGGCGCTGGCCGCCAGTTGCGCCAGATCCTCGCCCTCGGGCAGGGCCGCACCCCAGTAGATCACCTCTGGCAGCCGATCATCGCGGCTGGCCAGAACAAGGCTTTGGCGCGCATCTCGCAATTGCCATACGCGCATCACTTCACCGCCCCAAGCGTCAGCCCCGCAATGAAGTGCTTTTGCATCAGAAAGAACATCGCCACAGGTGGCAGCGCGGCGAGAATCGAGCCTGCCGACACCAGTTGCCAAGCCGCAACCCATTGCCCGTTGAGCGAATTCAGACCGGCAGTGATCGGCTGCGTATCAGCGCCCGTGGTCAGTACCATCGCCCAGAAATAATCATTCCAGATGAAGGTGAAGATCAACACCGACAGCGCCGCAATCGCCGGACGCACCAGCGGCATCACGATATGCCAGAAAATCTGCCATTCGCCCACGCCCTCGACCCGCGCGGCCTCAATCAGCTCGCGCGGCAGAGCCTTGATGAAATTGCGCATGAACAGCGTGCAGAATCCGGTCTGGAACGCGACATGGAACAGCGCGAGCCCGGTGATCGTGTCATACAGCCCCATCTTCACCGTCAGATCACGCACCGGCACCATCAGAATTTGGAACGGCACAAAGTTGCCTGCCACAAAAAGGAAGAAGATCAGCAGGTTGCCTTTGAACTTGTAAACCGCCAGCGCATAGCCCGTCAGGCACGACAGCGCCACCGCGCCGATCATCGTCGGGATCGTGACGCGGAACGAGTTCAGCATGTAGCTGGCAAAGGGCGAATTGCGAAACACATCAAGATAATTCGAAAATGCCAGATATGAGGGCATTCCGAAGTAATTGCCCTGCGCAAGATCGCTGGAGGGGCGCAGCGAGGTCATCGCCACCCCCAACAGCGGCAGCAGCCACAGGACCAGCATCACCGGCAGCGCCACCTTATAGGCCGTGCGCGCGGCGGGACTCATAGTTTGGATCGGACGCGGAAACATCTCAAAGCCCCCTTTCGTCGCGCCACATCTTCCAGATGAAGCCCGAGATGAAAATCATCATGATGGCAAACAGCACCACCGCGATCGCCGCGCCGTAGCCCATGCGATAACCGTATTCCGACAGCGCCTGTTCATACATGTAATAAGACAGCACCCGCGACGATCCGTATGGCCCGCCAGAGGTCATGATCGACACCAGGTCAAAACTGCGCAGCGCGCCGATAATGGTCACCACCAGCGCGATGAAGGTCGCCGGGCGCAGTTGCGGCAGCACGACATACCACAGCATCTTGATCCCCTTGGCACCGTCCAGACGTGCGGCCTCGATCTGGTCGGGCGCAACCGAGTTCAGCCCCGTCAGATACAGGATCATGCAATAGGCAATCTGCGGCCAAAGCCCCGCCGCGATAATCCCGTAGGTCACGAGGTTTTCGTCGGCAAGCACCGCAACGCCCTGCCCCCCGAACCATTCCGTGATCTTGTAAAACAGCCCGAAACCGGGGGCGTAGAACCACGAGAAGATCAAGCCGACAACAACCTGACTGATCACAAAGGGAAAGAAAAACAGTGACTTGTAGATCCGGATGCCTCGCACCGTCTGGTTAAGAAAGAGTGCGATAAACAGGCCCAGCGGAATCGCCAGCATATACAGCACCAGCCAGATCACGTTGTTCTTGAGGCTGGTATAGAACGCATCATCATCCAGAAGCTCGGCGTAATTCTCAAGCCCGATCCAATGCGCCGGACTGAGCCCGTCCCACTGATAGAACGAAATCCACACCGAGCGCCCGATCGGGATGAGCACATAGATCAGGAACATGAACATGCCCGGCGCAAGGAAGAGCCAAGGCGCAAGCTTGCGGCTTAACCGGCGGCGCTTGCGCGGCGCGGGTTGACCTGCGGAACCTTGGGAAATGGCGGGGGAAACACTCATCGGCGCTATCCTCGATCTTTGGGATCAATGCGGAACAAAGGAGAAGCGGCGCCCCATGACAGGGCACCGCCAATAGATCGGAGATCAGTTTTTATAGACGCGCTGGCGTGTCTTTTCGAGACGATCAAGGATCGCATCCAGACGCTCGGGCTTGGCCATGAACTCCTGGAACCCCTCCATGCCGGCCTTCGCCATCGCAGCGGGCGCATCGCGGTCAAAAAATTGCGCGATACCGCCATCCGCCGTCGACAGGATCTTGAAACCCGCCTGCAGATAGGGATCGTCGCCTACCGTGCTGTTGACGTTAATCGGCAGCTGGCCCAGCTCCTGGTTCATCTTGGTTTGCACATCGGCGCGCGCGATATAGGCGAGGAATTTCTTGGCATCCGCAACGTTCTTAGCCCCGGCGGGGATATGGATCGTGTCGGTCGGGGCCTCTTCGGCGCGCGGGATGCCCGGCGTGATTTCCGGGAAGTCCATGAAGCCGAGCGAGTCATCCGTCATGCCGCCATCCTTGAAGGTGGCTACGGCGAAATTGCCCATCACATAGTTTGCAGCCTTGCCCTGAACGATATTGGACACCGCATCCTGCCAGTCGATCGCGGCCGTGTTCGGCGTGGTGTAAGGCACGACCTTGGCCCATTCCGCAAAGACCTTGCGCACACGATCATCCGTCCACGGAATTTCGCCATTGGTCAGCTTCATGTGGAAGTCATAACCGTTGGTGCGCAGATCGAGATAGTCGAAAATCCCCGCTGCGGGCCAAAGGGCCTTGGTGCCGGTGGTCAGGCAGTCGATGCCAGCGGCCTTGAACTTCTTGCAATTGCTGATGAATTCATCCCAGGTCTTGGGCACTTCGACGCCGACTTTCTTGTAGACGTCTTTGTTATAGTAAATGCCCCATTGGTAGTAGGTATAGGGCACGCCCCATTGCTTGCCGTCGATCGTCATGGACGACAGCGCGGGTGCGAGGCTATCCTTCAGGCCATTCTCTTCCCAGACATCGGACACATCCAAAAATTGCCCCGACTTGACAAAAGGGGCCATCCGGTTGCCGGCATACCAGTTCGCCAGATCCGGGCTGTCGGCGGTCAGAAAGTTGCGAATCGCCGTCTTGTAACCTTCGTGATCGAAGATATTCACAACGACTTTGACGTCCGGATTTTCGGCCTCGAAGCCTTTGATCAACTGATCGAAGGCGGCTTTAGGGGCCGGATCGGACGCGTCGGTATTCAGTGTCAGCGTGCGTTGCTGGGCCAATGCAGGCAGGGCCAACCCAGCCAACAGCGCCGCTACGGCTGCGGTTTTCAAAAGTTTCATCGGTTCTCCTCCCGGTTTTTCGTAAGGCAAGGTCTCGGCGTTAGTCCCAAATATTGAAACCTTGTTTTACATATTGAAATGCTGCCGTGAATCACGCACTCTGTCAACAGCCCTGTGGAGGAGGCCCATGACAAAACACGAATCCCATCCGGCGCAGTCCGACGGAACGGTCGGTCGCACACTGGCCGTGCTAGACCTTGTCGCCGAGTTCGGGCGGCCAGTGCGCTTTGGCGAGTTGCTTCCGGTGTCGGGGCTACCCAAGGCCACGCTCTATCGCTTTGTTCAAACGCTCACCAATCAGGGCATGCTCGCATATGATGAAGATCGTCAAACCTATACGCCGGGGCTGCGTCTGGTGCGGCTGGCGCATGCGGCTTGGGCGCAAAGTTCGCTTGCGCCGGTGGCGGCCCCCTATCTTGATGCGCTATCGGCCAAGACCGGCCAGACACTGCATCTGGCGCAGCTTGATCAGGGCATGGTGCTGTATGTCGACAAGCGCAACGCCTCCCGCCCGGTCGAGATGTTTTCGCAATCGGGCAAGGTCGGCCCGGCCTATTGCACAGGCGTTGGTAAGGCGATGCTGGCCCATCTTGCGCCCGAGCCGCTAGAGGCTGCAATCGCGCGCCAAAGCTTTCACCCCTTCACCAAGACCACGCTGGCCAATGAGACCGACCTGCGCGCCGAACTCGCTGCGATCCGCGCGCGCGGCTTTGCCTGGGATGACGAAGAGCACGAACCGGGCATCCGCTGTATCGCGGCCCCGATCCTGTCGCAAAGCGGCCGCGTCCTTGGGGCGCTGTCAATCACGGCAGGCCATAGCGCGGGGCATGATGCCCTAGAATCTTACGCACCGTTGATCCTTGAGACAGCGGCGCAGATCGCGAAAGCCGCCGAAACATGGCGCTTTCCCGAGCAAATCAGGGAGGAGACCCGATGAGCGGAGTTGAATTGCAGAATGTCGTCAAGCGGTTTGGCGATGTCGAGGTAATCCACGGTGTCGATCTGAAGGTCGATCACGGTGAATTCTGTGTTTTCGTCGGGCCTTCGGGCTGCGGAAAGTCCACGCTTTTGCGCATGATCGCGGGGCTGGAAGAGACCACAGCTGGCGCGATCCGGATCGGGGATGCCGACGTCACCCATGCCGAATCCGCAGAGCGCGGCATCGCGATGGTATTTCAGACCTACGCGCTTTACCCGCATATGACGGTCGCCGAAAACATGGGGTTCGGTCTGAAAATGAACGGCCATCCCAAGGCCGAAATCGCTGCGAAAGTGCGTGAGGCGGCCGATATCCTCAAGCTTGAACCGCTGCTCAAGCGTAAACCAGCCGCCCTGTCGGGTGGTCAGCGTCAGCGCGTCGCCATCGGGCGGGCGATCACGCGCGGTCCGCAGGTGTTCCTATTCGACGAACCGCTCTCCAACCTCGATGCCGAATTACGCGTCGAGATGCGCGCCGAGATCGCGCGTCTGCACCGCGAGATCGGCGCGACGATGATTTACGTCACCCACGATCAGGTCGAGGCGATGACGATGGCCGACAAGATCGTCGTGCTGCGCGCGGGCAATATCGAACAGGTCGGCGCGCCGATGGATCTGTATGATGATCCTGACAACCGTTTTGTTGCAGGGTTTATCGGCTCGCCTTCGATGAATTTTCTGGCCGGGACCGTCAAGGCGGGTGCCATTGAGGTGCCCGGTCTGGAAAGCGCGCTCAATCTGCCTTTGGCGCTACCGCCCGAAGGGACCAAGGTCGAGATCGGGCTACGCCCTAATGCGCTCAAGATCGACGCCGAGTCCGGCGCGTTTAAGGTCGATATGGCGGAAAACCTTGGCGGGGTCAGCTATGCCCACCTGCGCGCCCCTAGCGGGGAACGGGTGATTGTGGAAACCGATCAGCGGCTTTCGGCGGCGGGCGGTGGCACGGTGGGGCTGCGTTTCGATCCGGCCGATGTCTATGTGTTTCGGGCCGATGACGGCGCGCGGGTGCGCGCATGAGCCTTGGCATCGGTCTTGTCGGTCTGGGCGCGATTGCGCGCGCGCAACACCTGCCTGCGCTTGAGCAAGTCGAGGATGTGCATCTGGCCGCACTGGCCAGCCGCAACGCGACGCTGCCCGATTTGCCCTGCTACCCTGATATCGATGCCCTCTTGGCCGCAGAACCAGATGTCACGGCGATTTCGCTCTGCACCCCGCCGCAGGGGCGGTTCGATCAGGCGATGGCCGTGCTGCGCGCAGGCCGTCACCTGATGCTCGAAAAGCCCCCCGGCGCGACTTTGTCCGAGGTTGAAGCCCTGCGCGAGGAAGCCGCGCGGCGCGGTTTGACCCTGTTTGCTTCGTGGCACTCTCGCGCGGCGGCTGGGGTTGATCCGGCCCGCGACTGGCTAACGGGTAAGACACTGCGCACAGTGGTGATCGACTGGCGCGAAGATGTGCGCAAGTGGCACCCCGGTCAGCAATGGATCTGGCAAGCGGGCGGCCTTGGCGTGTTTGACCCGGGCATCAACGCGCTCTCGATCCTGACGGCGGTGCTGGCCGATCCGGCACGCCTGATCTCGGCCGATTTGCAGGTGCCCGAGGGGCGCGAAACACCGATTGCCGCGCGCCTTGAAATGCGCGCTGCCGACGCGGCGATCACCGCGCATTTCGACTGGCGCGAAAGCGGCGATGAGCTGTGGCGCATGCGTTTGGAGACAGAGGAAGGTGGCGCTACGCTTGATCAGGGCGGCGCACGTTTTGCTATTGACGGACAGGTGCAGCCGATCGCCGAAAGCTCGGAATATGCGCGTCTTTATGAACGCTTCCGCGATCTGGTCGCACGGGGCGAGCGTGACGCTGATTTCACACCTTTGCGGCTTGTGGCGGATGCGTTCCTGAACGGGCGCATGCATCAGGTCGCCCCGTTTATCGAGGCTCCGCATGGCTGAGCCGGTTTGCCAAATCGCCCTTCCCTCGGGGATGCAGGCCAGCATTTTGCCCTTCGGCGCGGTGCTGCATTCGCTGCTTGTGCCAGATCGGGACGGGCAGTTGGGCGAGATAATGATGGGGCTGGCGAGCCCGGCAGATCATCGCAAAATTCGCAGTTTTCGCGGCGCGAGTGTGGGGCGATTTGCCAATCGTATTGGAAATGCGCGCTTTGCGCTGGAAGGGCAAAGCTTTGCGCTTAGCGCGAATGAGGGCGCGACCTGTTTGCACGGTGGCGCAGAGGGGTTTGACCGGCGCGAATGGCAGGTTGTGGATCAGCACGCCCATTCAGTTACGCTGGCGCTGCACAGTCCCGATGGCGATCAGGGATTTCCCGGCGATATGGATATCGAGGCCGAATTCACCCTGTCCGAGCCGAACACACTGAGCATCACCTATCGCGCCCGCGTATCGCGCGCCTGTCCGGTCTCGATCACCTCGCACGGGTTTTTCAATCTGGCAGGTGGCGGGCCTGTGCGTGATCATCTGCTTAACATAGAGGCAACGCGATATTTGCCTGTCTATGGCGCGAACATTCCTGTTGGTGCGCCGCAACCTGTAGAGGGCACAGCGTTTGATTATCGCGCCCCGCGCCCGGTTTTGCGCGCGGGTGATCGCGGAATCGATCACTGCTATTGCCTTGATCCACGCGAGGGGCTGCTCGCGGCGGCCGTGCTGTATGATCCGGTGTCGGGGCGAGAGATGCAGCTTTGCACGAACCAGCCGGGATTGCAGCTTTACACGGTCAACACACCCTCAAACGACTTACCCGCGCATCACGCGCTTTGTCTTGAGCCGCAAGCCTGGCCAGACGCGCCCAACCGCCCCGATTTTCCCGATGCGATCCTGAGGCCGGGCGAAACCTATCATCATCACACCCAGCTGGCATTCACCACGAGGTCAAAATGAAAATCACCGCCATCGAAACCTTTATCGTCCCGCCGCGCTGGTGCTTTGTCAAAATCTCGACCGATGAAGGGATCAGCGGCTGGGGCGAGCCAGTGCTTGAGGGCCGCGCGGCCACGGTTGCGGCCTGCGTCGAAGAGCTTTCGGATTATCTGATCGGCAAGGATCCGGGCCATATCCAAGACCATTGGACGGTGATGTATCGCGGCGGATTCTATCGTGGTGGCGGCATTCATATGTCGGCGATTGCGGGCATTGATCAGGCGCTTTGGGACATCAAGGGAAAGGCGCTTGGCGTGCCGGTGCATGCGCTTTTGGGCGGGCAGCAGCGCGACCGCATCCGGGTCTATAGCTGGATCGGCGGCGACCGGCCCGGCGACACCGCGAACATGGCGCGGGAATGTGGTGAACGCGGCTTTACAGCCGTCAAAATGAACGCCACCGAAGAGCTGCAATTCATCGACAGCCACGCCAAGATCGACGCAGTTCTGGCGCGCGTGCAGGCGATCCGCGAGGCGATGGGCCCCGATTTCGGCATTGGCATCGACTTTCACGGTCGCGTGCATCGCCCGATGGCCAAGCAGCTTGCGAAAGAGCTGGAACCGTTCAACCTGATGTTCATCGAAGAGCCGGTGCTGAGCGAACATGCCGAGGCGCTGCGCGAGATTGCCAACCATTGCGCGACGCCGATTGCATTGGGCGAGCGGCTGTATTCGCGCTGGGATTTCAAGGCGATCCTGCAAGGCGGCTATGTCGATATCGTGCAACCCGATCCCAGCCATTCCGGCGGTATCACCGAGACGTTCAAGATCGCCGCGATGGCCGAGGCGCATGATGTGGCGCTGGCACTGCATTGCCCGCTGGGGCCGATAGCGCTGGCGGCGAATTTGCAGCTTGATGCGGTCTGCTACAACGCCTTCATTCAGGAACAATCGCTGGGCATTCACTATAACAAGGGCTCCGATCTTCTGGATTATCTGATTGATCCTAAGGTGTTCGCCTATCAGGACGGCTTTGTCGCGATCCCGCAGGGGCCAGGGCTGGGTATTGAGGTCAACGAGGCCAAGGTGCGTGAGGCTGCAAGCGAGGGCCATCGCTGGCGCAACCCGATCTGGCGTCACGCCGATGGCAGCTTTGCGGAGTGGTAGGATGCGTCAAATCACCAAACTGAACACCGACTGGTGCTTTGCCGCAGGGTTCGAGGCCGATTGGGCGCAATCGCCCATGCAAGGCGAGCGCGTTACCCTGCCCCATAACGCCGTTAACCTGCCGTTGAGCTATTTCGACGAGGCCGATTTCCAGCGCGTCTTTACCTATCAGCGCGTGATCGACTGGCAACCCGATTGGGCGGGTCAAGTCGTGCAACTGCGTTTCGACGCGGCAATGGCGGATGCGGTTGTGTGGGTTAACGGGGAGGAAGTAGCGCGCCACCGCGACGGATACACCCCTTTTGTCGCCGATCTGAGCGCGCATCTGCATACGGGCGCGAACATCGTGACGGTGCGCATTGACGGCTCGGAAAACCCCGATATTCCGCCGTTCGGCGGGCGCATCGACTATCTTACCTATGCTGGCATTTACCGCGATGTCTGGCTGGAGGTGCTGCCCGCGCGTCATATCGTCGGCGTCAAGATCGAGACACCCGATGTGCAGGAAAGCAAGAAGCGTGTGGTGGTGAAGCTTGAAACCTCGCAACCCGGGGCCGTCGCGCTGGTGTTGCGCGATCCGGATGGCGTCGAAGTCGGGCGATGTGAGCAAGGCGACTCTGAAAGAATCGAAATTTCTGATCTATCAGAAATCACCCTGTGGTCGCCCGAAACGCCTGCGCTTTACACCCTCACCGTCACATTGCCCGACACGGGCGATATGGTGCGCGAACGCTTCGGCTTTCGCCACGCCGAATTCACCCCCGACGGTTTTTTCCTCAATGGTGAACGGGTCGTGTTGCGCGGGTTGAACCGGCACCAAAGCTTTCCCTACTCGGGCTATGCGCAGGGCCAGCGCAGTCAGGAACGCGACGCCGAGATTTTGCGCTATGATCTGGGCTGCAATGTCGTGCGCACCTCGCATTATCCGCAAAGCCCCTATTTTCTGGATCGCTGCGACGAAATCGGACTGATGGTCTTTGAAGAGATTCCCGGCTGGCAGCATATCGGCGGCTCTGTGTGGCAGGATGAATCGGTTGAAAACGTCGCGCGGATGATCCGGCGCGACTGGAACCATCCCGCGATCATCATCTGGGGTGTGCGCATCAACGAAAGCCCCGATGCCGATGATTTCTACGCCCGCACGAACGCGCTGGCCCATGACCTTGACCCGACGCGTCCCACTGGCGGCGTGCGCTGCATTCCTGACAGCCATCTGCTGGAAGACGTCTACACGATGAATGATTTTGTTCTGGGCGAGTTCGAATTGCCCGGCACCAACCGCCCGCGCATGGGCTTGCGCGATCAACAAGAGGTCACGGGGCTGCCCAACCGCGTGCCCTATCTGGTGACCGAATATAACGGCCATATGTTTCCCACGAAGGCGGGCGACCCCGAGCATCGTCAGCACGAACATGTCCTGCGCCATCTCGAGGTTCTCAATGCGGCGCATGACCCGGATGCGGGGATTGCGGGCTGCATTGGCTGGTGCATGTTCGATTACAACACGCATAAAGATTTCGGCGCAGGCGACCGGATTTGTCATCACGGCGTGATGAGCATCTTCCGCGAGCCGAAATTCGCCGCCTATGCCTATGCCAGCCAGATGTCGCCCGAGGAAAAAGTTGTGATGGAGCCGGTCACCGTCTGGGCGCGCGGCGAACGCAACATCGGCGGTGTGCTGCCCCTGATCGTGCTCAGCAATTGCGACGAGGTCGAGCTGTCTTATGCCGATGTGGTCAAGCGCGTCGGTCCCGATCGCGAACATTTCCCCCATCTGCCCCATCCGCCAATCATCATCGATCACCGACATTTTTCTGAGGCCGAACTGGGCCAATGGGGCGAAAGCTGGCATGGCGGCAAGATCACCGGATTTCTGAAAGGCGAAGTCGTCGCAACGCGGGTTTTCCCCGCTGACGCGCTGTTGACGACGCTGGAGCTGGCTCCCGATGTAACCCACGCCAAAGCAGAACCCGATAACGAGATCCGCGTGATGATCCGCGCGCGCGATCAGGCGGGAAACAAGCTGCATTTCCTTAACGAACCGGTGTTTCTGACGGTCGACGGCCCGGCCCGCTTGATCGGCCCGGAGTGTCCGGTTCTGGCAGGCGGCGCGACGGGGTGCTGGCTGCGGCTAAGCGGAAAATCGGGCACAGTGCGCCTTACAGCGCGCCTGCGCGAGAAAACTGTGCAAACGCAAATCGAGATCGTCGCGCCAGATCGGGAATAGCCACGGCCCAGCAAGGCCTTCCCCATCTCGCGGCGAAACGTGCGCACCGATGTC
>NZ_AUNB01000051.1 GCF_000714545.1 Thioclava indica | reverse complement strand
GCCCCGCCAAACCTTCGATTGCGTCAGCGTCAAGACTAGGCGCCTCAATAATCTGCTCGTCAAACGCCTGCCGCGCGCGGTGTTTTTCATAGCGCGGATCGTAGTGATCGGCCATCAACTCACCCGCTAATGCGGCAAATTCCCCCGCCGCCGCCTGCGCCTGCCAGCGCTCGATCCGCTCGGCGGATTGAAACGGACGCAGCTTGTCGATCACGGCGCTCAGGCGCGCGCTATCGGCAGTGATGTCGCCATAGGCGCGCGCCAGATAGGCGGCACGCTCGGCCAGCGGCGCGGTGATGCGGATACGCGGCGCGCTACAAATCGCGCCCCAAATCCCTTTGGGCAGTTGCAGATCGCCGATCTTCGAACTCTCCGCCTCCAGCAACACCGGACGCGCCGGATCAAGCGCCGTAATCGCGCGCGCCAGCCGCGATTCGAAATCCTTCTGGCTGCTCTGCCCGCCCGCGCGCGCCCCAAACAACGAGCCGCGATGATTGGCCAACCCCTCAAGGTCGATCATCTGTGCGCCCTGCGCGGCCGCCGATTTCAGAATATCGGTCTTGGCCGATCCGGTATTGCCATCCAGCACCACGACCGGGCACGGCATCGGCGCGGCGCAAGCGTCAACCACCAGCCGCCGCCACGTTTTATACCCGCCCTCGACCAGTTCAGCGCGCCAGCCCACCTGACGCAGGATCGTGGTGAACGACCCCGAGCGCTGCCCGCCCCGCCAGCAATAGACCAGCGGACGCCAGCCGCCGTCTTTGTCCGCCAAGGCCTCACGCAAGTGATGCGCCGCATTCTCTGCCACCAAAGCCGCGCCAATCTTGCGCGCATCAAAGGACGACACCTGTTTGTAAATCGTGCCCACCCGCGCGCGCTGATCGTCATCCAGCACCGGCAGGTTGATCGCGCCGGGAATATGATCCTCGGCAAACTCGGACGGGGAGCGCACGTCGATGATCGTGTCGAAATCCAGATCCGCGATCTGCGCGACAGAGTCGAGTTGCATCAGTAAACGGTGACCGGCGTGCCCACGGGGACGGTGTTGAACAGCTCGATCACATGATCATTGACCATGCGAATACAACCATTTGACACCGCATGCCCGATCGAGCTGGGCGATGTCGTGCCATGGATACGGATCGCCGTGTCATGGCCGTTCTGATACAGATACATCGCGCGCGCCCCCAACGGGTTTTGCGGCCCGCCCGGCATCCCGTCGGCATATTTCGCGTAATGCTCGGGGCTGCGCTCGATCATTTCCGGGGTCGGCTTCCAGCTAGGCCATTCGACCTTGCGCGCCACCACGGCCTGCCCGCGAAACTTCAGCTCGGCTTTGCCCACCGCCACGCCATAACGCATCGCCACGCCGGGCGCGGTAATGTGATACAGGAAAAACTTATCCGAAACGATAATGATCGAACCCACCGCCAGATCGGGCTTCACCCGCACCTTGATGGGGTAATATTGCGACCCGATCGGCCATTTTTTCGGGGCATCGGTTTCAATTGGCGGCGTCAGGGCAAAACCCGGCGCGCTAAGAAACGGCAAAGCGGCAAGCGAGAAAACAAAGGCGCGGCGATCCATCGGCAACTCCTGAAACTCCGCATACAGAAAGGGTGCGGCAAAAACTTAAGGACGAGGCTAGCAAAGCCGCCCCGTCCTCTCAAGTTCTTGCGCGCCCGCAAGGCTAGATAAGCACGACTGCGTGACCAATCCGCCTTACTTTTGAAAAGCGCAGCCCGATTTCAAGCCGAACTTGCCGAAAATCCAAGCGGCGGGGCAAACCCCGGTAAAAGCCGATTGCAGCAGGTTCGCGCCGATAAAAGCGGTGAACCACAGCCAATAGATCGACACAAACGCGCTCAGCAGCACGGAAATCAGAATCATGACGCCAGCAAAGGCGAAAATAGCGCGGTCGAGGTTCATCGGAAGGCTCCACATAAAGGGAATACGTTTGAGGCTCAGATAACATCCCGCCAAAACAAATTCAATAGTTCGAATGTATGGCGCGACGCTTGACCGCACCCGAGCCCCGCATCACATGAGGCGCAGGAGCGAACACCATGACCAAAACCAGTTTTACCATCGACGCGATGCATTGCGGATCCTGCACCGGGCGGGTCGAGCGCGCGCTAATGGGCGTGCCCGGCGTGCAGCAGGCCAGCGCCAATCTGATGGCGCGCCGTGCCGATGTCGAATTTGACGCGCCTGCGACGCCTGCCGATCTGGTGGCCGCGCTGGACGGTGCGGGCTATCCGGCGGCGACGGGAACCGCCCGGCTGGATATTAAGGGCATGACCTGCGCCAGTTGCACCGGACGGGTGGAACGCGCGCTTGGCGCGCTGCCCGGTGTCACGACGGCAACGGTCAATCTGGCCACCCAAAGCGCACAGGTCGATTATGTCGAGGGCGCGCTGACGCCCGATGATCTGGCCAGGACCGTCACCGCTGCTGGCTACCCTGCGCGCGTGAAAGACCAAGCCGACGCCCCCGCCCCGCTCGCGCAGCGTCAAGCCGCCGAGGCCAACCACCTCAAACGTCAATTCCTGATCGCACTGGCGCTGACGCTGCCGGTCTTTGCGCTGGCGATGGGCGCGCATTTGATCCCCGGCGTGCATCATCTGATCGCCGCCACGATCGGCGAACGCACAAGCTGGTGGATCCAGATGGCGCTGACGACGCTGGTGCTGGCCTTTCCGGGGCGGATGTTCTTGCGCACCGGCATTCCCGCGCTGCTGCGCGGCGCGCCTGAGATGAACTCGCTCGTCGCGATGGGCTCGCTCGCCGCGTTTGTCTTTTCCGCGCTGGTCACGCTTGCGCCGGGGCTGTTCCCGGCCTCAGTGCGCGGCGTCTACTTTGAGGCCGCCGCCACCATCGTCACCCTGATCTTGCTGGGCCGCTGGCTGGAGGCGCGCGCCAAGGGCCGTGCGGGCGAGGCGATCTCACGCCTCATCGGATTGCAGCCCAAAACCGCGCGCGTGCAAACACCAAACGGCACCGAGGAACGCCCGATCAGCGCCCTCGCCACCGGCGATATACTCCTACTCGCACCGGGCGAACGCGTCGCGCTAGACGGGGTGATCACCGAAGGCGCGGGCCATATCGATGAGAGCATGCTCACCGGAGAGCCCATTCCGGTCAGCAAAGCCGAGGGCGACACGATCACCGGCGGCACGATCAATGGCGAGGCCGCGCTCAGCTATCGCGTGACCGCCACCGGGGGCGATACCGTTCTGGCGCGCATCATCGCGATGGTCGAGGCGGCGCAGGGCGCGAAACTGCCCGTGCAGGCGCTGGTGGATCGCGTGACGCGGGTGTTCGTGCCCGTTGTGATGGCGCTGTCACTAAGCACCTTCGCGATCTGGCTGCTGGCGGGGATGGGGTTCACCCATGCCTTCGTCGCTGCGATTTCGGTAATGATCATCGCCTGCCCCTGCGCGATGGGGCTGGCCACGCCGGTCTCGATCCTGGTGGGCACCGGGCGGGGCGCGGAACTGGGCCTGCTGTTCCGGCGCGGCGATGCGTTGCAACGGTTGGCCGAGGTCAAGATCATCGGCTTTGATAAAACCGGCACGCTGACCCAAGGCAAGCCCGCGCTCAGCGATCTGCTCCCGCTGGCGGATCTGTCCGAAACCCAGATCCTTGCGCTGGCCGCAGGGGCCGAGGCGCGCTCGGAACATCCTCTGGCGCGCGCGATCCTTGACGCCGCCGCCGCGCGCGACATTGCCCATGCGCCGGTCAAGCGCGTCAAGGCGCTCGCAGGGATGGGGCTGCGCGCTCAGGCCAAGGGCGCGCTGCTGTGGCTTGGCAACGCGCAGGCGATGGCGCAAGCAGGTGCCGACATCACCGCCTTTGCCGCAGACGCCAAGGCGCTTGCCGCCAAAGGACGCACGCCGGTCTGGATGGCGCTTGATGACAAGCCCGTCGCGCTGATGGCGCTGTCCGACCCGATCAAACCCGAGGCCAGCGCCGCCATCGCCGCGCTGCATCGCGCAGGCGTGCAAGTCGCGATGGTCACCGGTGATACCCGCGCCACCGCGCAGGCCGTGGCCGATACGCTAGGCATTGACCGGGTCGAGGCCGAGGTGCTCCCCGACGGTAAACGCGATGCCATCGACCGCCTGCGCAGCCACGGCCCCGTGGCATTCGTCGGCGACGGCATCAACGACGCCCCCGCGCTGGCTGCCGCCGATGTCGGACTAGCCATCGGCACCGGCACTGATGTCGCGATCGAGGCCGCGCAGGTCGTGCTGATGGGCGGCGATCCCCAAGGCGTGGCGCGCGCACTGACCCTGTCGCGCGCCGTGATGACCAATATCAAACAAAACCTGTTCTGGGCCTTCGCCTATAACGTGGCGCTCATTCCGGTCGCGATGGGCATCCTCGTGCCCTTTGGCGGTCCCGGTCTGTCGCCGATGCTGGCAGCGGGGGCGATGGCGTTTTCGTCGGTCTTCGTGGTCTCGAACGCGCTCCGGCTTCGCCGCGCGGCACGCTGATCGGCGATTGCGCGCCGATGCGCGCCAAGCCCCCTTTTCCTTGGCGCACATCTAGGGCTTTTCTACCGGTTAGATCCTGCCGGAGCACCTTATGCTGTCACGCCGCCTTATCTTGCTATCCCTCGCCAGCCTCGCCGCGTGCGGAGGCGGCACGCGCCCGCGGGCGAAACCGGAGCAAAACATACCGCTGCACCGCAACGAGACGCCACAACTGCGCGCCCTGATCAACAAGTACTCCGATCACTACGAAGTGCCGCGCAGCCTGACGCATCGCGTGATCCAGCGCGAAAGCCGCTACCATCCCAGCGCGCGCAACGGCCCGTATTACGGGCTCATGCAAATCCTGCCGCAAACCGCGCGCGGCATGGGGTTTCGCGGCGATGCAAGCGATTTGCTCGATGCCGAAACCAATCTGAAATACGGCGTAAAATATCTACGCGGCGCGTGGCTGGTCTCGGACGGGTCGCAAGATCGCGCGGTGACATGGTATGCGCGCGGTTACTACTACGAGGCCAAAAAGCGCGGGATGCTGAAGTAAACCGGGCTGCGCTGACCCAAACTGCGGCGCGCATGGTTAGCGCAGGCCGCTCCGCGGGGAGTATTTAGGGCCAGATGAAATAGGGACCACCCACCCTTTCATCTAGCTAAAAATACTCCCGCCGGAGGCATCCCTAAAGTGCAATCCGCACGCCGTTACTCAGAGGCGCGCAACACTCCCGCCGGGCGCGCCGCAAGCGGGCGCAGCGCGAAAACCAGCCCAGCCGCCAGTGTCGCCAGAACGCCACCCGCCACGATAATCAGCGCGGGGATCGGCGCGAAGTGATAGGTCGTCCCCATCACCAGATCGACCACCGCCCAGCCAGCCAGCCCGCCAAAGGCAATCGCGACCAGCCCCGCCGCCGCCCCCATCAGCGCCGAGCGCAGCGCAAAGCTGAACAGGATTGTCGCGCGTGTGGCCCCAAGGGTCTTGAGCATTGCCACCTCCCAAGCGCGCGCCCGCTCCCCCGCCGCCGCCGCGCCGATCAGCACGACAAAGCCCGTCAGCAGCGTGACCGAGGCCGCCAGCGAGGTCGCGCGCGCAATCGCAGACAGCGCATCGGTGACGCGCGCAATCGCGTCGCGCACCCGGATCGCGGTGATATTGGGGAACGCCGTGGCAAGCTCGCGCATCACCTGCGCTTCAGCCTGCGGCGGGGCGTAGATCGTGGCGAGCCATGTATGGGGCGCACCTTGCAGCGCCGCCGGATCAAGCGTCAGCACAAAGCCGATCCCGCCCGTCGAGAAATCGACATCGCGAAACGAAGTGACCTTGGCCGTGATCGCGCGCCCAAGAATGTTGACGGTGATATTGTCGCCCAGTTTCAAGCCGATCTCCTCGGCCTCCTTCGCCGAGAAACTGGCGAGCGGCGGACCGTCATAACCTTTCGGCCACCATTTACCTGCGGTCAGTTTCTCGCGCGGTTCCTGCGCATAGGTCACGCCGCGATCTCCGCGCAGCACCCAATGTTCACCGCCGACCTTGCGCGCATCCTGCCCATTGATCTGGGTGATCACGCCGCGCAGCATCGGCACGGATTCGACTTTGGTGACCGCCGGTATCTTGGCCAGTAGCGCCTTGAACGGGTCGATTTGATTGGGCTGGATGTCGAGCACAAAATAGGCCGGCGCGATCTTGGGCAGATCATTGGCAATCGCCCCGCGCAACCCCGCATCGACTTGCCCCACAGCGGCCAGAACCGACAGGCCAAGCCCCAGCGACAGGATGACCGAGCGCGCCTCGGATCGCGGCCCGCCAATCGCCGCCAGAGCCGCGCGCAAGGCGGGCCGCCCGCGCGCCAGATGTTGCGCGCCGCGTGCGCCGCGCCGGATCGCCCAAGCCGCAATGCTCAGGATCGCCAGCGCCAGCGCGATGCCGCCAAGGCTGGCCAGCGTCAGCCCCCAAAGCCCCGAGAACCACGCCGAAACGACGACCAGCCCCACCAGCAGCGCCCCCGTCAGTGCCATCGTCGGCCAAGGCGGCAGGCGGCGACCGTTCATCGTGTCACGATACAGCGTCGCCGCGCGCATCGCCGCCATCCGCGACAGCGGCCACAGCGCGAAAATCGCGGCAATCAGTGCGCCATACAGCGCCGCCTCGCCCAGTGGGCCCGGTTGCAGGCGAATATCGACCGGGATCGGCAGCGCGTTTTCGATCATGCCCGAAGCGGCAAAAACCAGTCCCGCGCCGAGAAACAGCCCGGCGGCAATCCCCACCACGCCCAGCGCAATGAGCTGGATCAGGAACGCCGCGCGGATCGTCGCGCCCGTCGCGCCAAGCGCGCGCAGCGTGGCGATGGTGCCCGATTTGCGCTCGACCCAAGACGACACGGTCGCAGAAATACCAACACCGCCCACCGCCAGCCCCGCCAACCCAACGAGCACCAAGAACGAGCCGAGCCGATCCACAAAGCGCTGCGCGCCCGGCGCCGCGCGGCGGCGATCCGACCAGCGCATGCCCGCATCCTTGAAATGGCTTTCGGCTTGGCGCTTGGCCAGTGCCAGATCGGTGCCCGGCGGAAGGGTCACGCGGTATTCGGTTTCAAACAGCGAGCCGGGCGCAAGCAGCGGCGTGCCCTCAATTGCGCCGAGCGCCACAATCGAATGCGGCCCCAGCGCAAAACCGGTGCCGGTGCTGTCAGGCTCGCGCACGATCCGCGCCATCATCACGAAATCCTGCCCACCCAAACGCACCGGATCGCCGGGTTTCAAGTCCAGACGGTCGGCCAGGATCGGATCAAGGAAGATGCCGGGAACGCCGTTTTCGCCCTTGAGCGCATCCTTGTCCAAAGGCGGATCCAGCACCAGTTGCCCCGCAAGCGGATAGGCCCCGTCCACCGCCTTGACCTGCGTCAGCGCGCGCTCGGCCGCGCCGCTGCCAGTCGACAACATCGAGCGGAAATCAATCACCTCCGAGACAGCCGTGGCGTGATCGGTGATCCATTTCAACTCGTCAGGTTTGGCGCGCCGATAGGTGAATTCATATTGCGCATCGCCCCCCAGCAGCACCGCGCCCTGATCACCAAGCGCCGAGGTGATCGCCCCGCGCACCAGCCCCACGGCGGCAATCGCAGCCACCCCCAGCATCAGACACAGCAACATGACCCAAAAGCCGCGCAGACCCGCGCGCAGCTCACGTCGGGCGATAATCAAAGCCAGCTTCATGCGAGCGCACCTGTCAGAACCAAACCATCGCGCAGCTCAACGATCCGGTCACAGCGCGCCGCCAGATCAGGCGCATGGGTGACAAGGATCAGCGTCGCGCCATTGCGTTCTTGCAGGCCAAACAGCAGCTCGATGATCGTGGCCCCCGTGGCGGTATCAAGGTTGCCCGTCGGTTCATCCGCCAGCAGGATCGCGGGGCGCGGGGCGACGGCACGCGCCAACGCGACGCGCTGTTGCTCTCCGCCCGACATTTGCGAGGGGTAGTGATGGCCGCGATGCCCCAAGCCCACGGCCTCCAGTTCCGCCTCGGCACGGGCAAACGCATCGGGCTCTCCGGCGATTTCCAGCGGCATCGCGACATTTTCCAGCGCCGTCATTGTCGGGATAAGGTGGAAGCTTTGGAACACCACCCCCATATTACCCCGACGAAAGCGGGCCAGATCATCTTCGGACATCGCCGACAGATCATGACCCAATGCCATAACCGACCCAGAGGTGGCGCGTTCCAGCCCGCCCATCAACATCAGGAGCGACGATTTGCCCGACCCAGAAGGCCCCGTAAGCCCAACGCTTTCGCCCCGCTCGATCGCGATATCGATCCCGCGCAAGATTTCAACCGGGCCCGCATTGCCTGCCAGCGCAAGTTTTGCGTCTTTAAGCGCGAGGATCGTATCAGCCATGGCCACCTGTCTTTCTTTTGCTTCAAAGGGATATGGGCCGAAAGGTAAGATGCGCAACCATTTGGGGGCAGGAATTCTTCTCTCGGCGCTACTGGCCCTGCCCGTGGCGGCACAGACCAAAATTCTCGCACTGGGCGATTCGCTGACGCAGGGCTACGGGCTGGACAATCCCGCCGACGGGCTGGTGCCGCAATTGCAGGACTGGCTGCAAGCGCATGGGGCCGATGTGACGGTGGTGAATGGCGGTGTGTCGGGTGACACCACGGCGGGCGGGCGTTCACGGCTCGATTGGCTGCTGACGCCCGACATCAAGGCGGTGATCGTGGCGCTTGGCGGTAATGATCTGCTGCGCGGGCTGCCGCCCTCGGAAGCGCGGCGAAATCTGGATGCGATCCTGGCGGATTTGCAGGACAAGGACCTCCCCGCGCTGCTGGCTGGCCTTCCTGCGCCGGGCAATTACGGGGCCGATTATCAAAGCGAATTCGACGCGATCTATCCCGATCTGGCCAAGAAATATGACGCAGTCTTGGTGCCCAATCTGTTGGCCCCGATCATGGCAACGTCGCTGGAAGAACGCGCCAAGCAGGATCTGATGCAGGCCGACAACATTCACCCCTCGCCTGCGGGTGTGAAAAAGGTGGTGGCGGTTTTGGGACCGAAAGTGCTGGAATTGTTAGCCAAGGTGCCGACCGATCGCTGAGCGCCGCGTTCTGGGCTGATCGCAGGAGCCTCCGGCGGGAGTATTTAGGGCTAGATGAAAGGGATCAGCTGCGTGCAGCGCGTCGATCCATCGCCCAAAGCGCGCCCGCGCCGATCACCCCAAGAAGGGCCCCTGCTGCGGCGGCGAGTTCGTAGCCCGCTAGCGCCGTGCCAATCGCAAAAACAGCCGCGGAAAACGCATCGCCCGCCAGTTTTTGCAGCGCCATCAACGAGGCCCCAGCGCCGGGGCGATTGGACAGCAGGTCTTGCAGATAGGCCATCGGCTGGGTCAGCACGACCGCGCCTCCTGCCGCGCCCGGAATCGTCAGCAGCCAGACAAAGGGCGTGGGCGCAAGCAGCGGCAGCAGCCCCAGATGCAGCGCGTAAAGCGCCGCCCCTACCCAGATCAGCGACGTGCGCGAGACCCGCCCCACCAGCACCGGCAGCGCCAGCATGAAGGGCACTTCCAGCCCCGCCAGAAGCCCCGCATAAAGGGCTGTATCAGACGCTCCGCGCCCCGGCGTGGCGGCAAAGACCAGCCCCATCACCACCAGATACAACATCACCGCGCCGTTAATCGTGCCCAGCGCCACAACGCGGCTCAAGATCGGCAGGTTCGCCATTTCACGCAGGGATTGGCGAAAGGTCAGGCCCGATTTCGGGTCGGGCCAGCGAGTCGCACCATCACGCGGCCAGAACGCCAGTGTCAGCGCAACGATCAAGATCCCCAGCGTCAGCGTCACCGGATAGATCGCGGTCAGCGGCGCGCCATGATCAAACACCACCGCCCAAATCGGCAGCACCATCAGCCACGGCAGTGCGAACAGCGCACGCAGAGTGGACAAGATCGCGGGACGGTCTCGCTCGGGATGGGTCGACGCCGCCAGCCGCGACAGCGCGAAAAGCTGGCCGAAAATCGACGCCGAGAGCGGCAGGATCAGCGCATTGGCGATCACGAACACCACCGCATTATCGCCCGCCAGCACCAGCCCCGACCCCGCGATCAGCATCGCGGATGTGCCAAGCGCAATGGCGCGGCGATTGGCGCGCTGATCCGCCAGTATCCCCAGCCCCACCGAGGCTGAAACCGACAGCACCGAGGCTACCAGCAACACCGCCGAATAGGCGCTGTCAGACAGGCCAAACACCCTGATCGCAAGGGCAGATACATAGGGGGCCATCGTCGCCGCATGTGCGCCAAACAGCACCAACAGCACAGCGGCCAAACGCAGCGCGGGATCTTTGATTATCGGGCGGAACGGGGCAAACATACGCCCCCATTGCCCCCGTTTGCGGGCAAATTCAAGGGGGGCTTAGCGCCAGTCGAAAAAGCCCGTCGGGGCCTTGGCCAACAAGCGCCGCGCCAGATCATCGCCCAAAGCCGCGCCCTCGGAAATCGAGGCGCGCCCCTCGCCCGAGATCGCCTCGGAGCCATCGGGGCGCAGGATTTCGCCGCGCAACCACAGCTCGTCGCCCTCGATAATCGCAAGTCCGGCAATAGGCGTCTCGCAAGATCCGTCCAGCGTCGCGAGATAGGCGCGCTCGGCGGCAAGGCGTTGCGCCGTGGGCAGATGGTGGATCGGGGCCAGCAGCGCCTCGCTGCGCGCATCTGACACGCGCCGCTCAATACCAATCGCGCCTTGCGCCACCGCAGGCAGCATCTCTTCGGGCGCAATCGCGGATTTCGCAACCTCAAGCATCCCCAGCCGGGTCAGCCCCGCCATCGCAAGAAACGTCGCCTCGGCCACGCCCTCTTGCAGCTTTTTCAGACGTGTCTGCACATTGCCGCGAAACTGCACCAGCTTCAGATCGGGGCGGCGATAGGCCAATTGCGAGCGCCGCCGCAGACTGGAAGACCCAACGACCGCGCCTTCGGGCAGGTCCGCAATTCCGGCGTGGTTAAGGCTGACAAACGCATCGCGCACATCCTCGCGCGGCAGATAGCAGTTCAGGATCAACCCCTCGGGCTGCTCGGTGGGCATATCCTTCATCGAATGCACGGCAATGTCGATGCGGCCATCAACCATCGCCTCTTCGATTTCCTTGGTAAACAGCCCCTTGCCACCGATTTCCTTCAGCGACATGTCCGCAGCAATCTGCGCGCGATCATCACCCGAGGTTTTAATCACCACGACCTCAAAGGCAGCCTCGGGCAGGCCATGGGCCGCCATCAGGCGCGAACGTGTTTCATAGGCCTGCGCGAGCGCCAAAGGCGAGCCGCGCGTGCCGATCTTGAGCGGGGATTTCGCATCGGGCATCTGCATCATTCCTCCCGCTTACCCGCGACAGATGGCCCGCGCAAGACGGCGCGCGCTTGACATGTCGCCACAGGTCGCGATGAAAGGGGCAAAGAGGAGACGCATATGGCTGAGAAAACGATCCTGCGGGCACTCAATGGTGAAGTGCTGCCGACCCCCCCGGTCTGGATGATGCGGCAAGCCGGGCGCTACCTGCCCGAGTATCGCGCCACCCGCGCACAGGCCGGCGATTTCTTATCGCTGTGCTACAATCCCGAACTCGCCGCCGAGGTAACCTTGCAACCGATCCGGCGTTACGGCTTTGATGCGGCGATCCTGTTTGCCGATATTTTGTTGCTACCTCAGGCACTTGGCGCTGATCTGTGGTTTGTCACCGGCGAGGGGCCGCGCCTCTCCACAACCACAACGCCCGCCGATTTCGCCAAGCTGAAAACCAAGGACGACATTCACGACACGCTAGGGCCGATCTATGAAACGGTCGGAATCCTCAGCCGTGAATTGCCCAGCGAGACGACGCTGATCGGCTTTGCGGGCGCGCCGTGGACGGTGGCGACCTACATGATCGCGGGGCAAGGCACCAAGGATCAAGGCCCCGCACATGCGCTGAAATCGCAAGATCGCGAAACTTTTTGCAAAATTATCGACCTGCTGACCGAGTCGACCATCGAATACCTGTCCAAACAGGTCGAGGCCGGTGCCGAAGTGGTCAAGCTGTTTGATTCTTGGGCCGGCAGTCTCAAGGGCGACGATTTCCACGATTTCGCGGTTGAACCCACGCGCAAGATCATCGCCGAACTCAAGGCACGCTTCCCGCAATTGCCCGTGATCGCTTTCCCGCGCGAGGCGGGCGAGGGCTATATCGGCTTCCATGAGAAAACCGGTGCCGATTGCGTCGCGCTCGACAACTCGATCACGCCGGAATGGGGTGCTGCGAATGTGCAAATCGCGGGCTGCGTGCAGGGCAATCTGGCACCTGGTCACATGGTTACGGGCGGTCAGGCGCTGGTGGATGAAACCCGCCATGTCGTCGAGGCGTTCAAGAACGGGCCACACATCTTTAACCTCGGCCACGGCATCACGCCCGATGCCGATCCCGAAAACGTGGCGCTGATGGTCGAAACGATCCGGGGCGGCTAGCGCGCGGTCTTGAACGCGAACCAGATCGCCACCAGCGCCAAAGCCAACGACAGCGCGCGCCCCAACCGGCGCGCGCGGGCCGGATCGTCAAAAAACCGATGCGCGGCCCCTGCCGCCAGCACGATACCCGCATGGATCGCAGTCGCCACGCCGACATAAATCCCCGACAGGATTAACACTTCACCCAACACGGCGTCACGCGCCACCAAAAAGGTCGGCAACACCGCGACGTAAAACACCGCCGCCTTGGGGTTCAGCAGATTGGTAATCAGCCCGCGCCGGAAATAGCGCCAATTGCTTGATCCTAGCGGTGCAAAGTCAATCGTCTCGCGCCCCGCCCCACGCCAGCCATCAAACGCCAGCCACAATAAATAGCCAACGCCCGCCCAGCGCAACGCCTCATAGGCCAGATCCGAGGCGCTAACCAAGGCCGCAACCCCCAGCGCTGCCGCCACGCCCACCACACTCAGCCCCAGCGCGACGCCTGCCACAGCGGCCAAACCGGGGCGGCGTCCCTCAGAGGCAGCAATCAGCGCCAGATAGGCCATGTTCGGCCCCGGAGTCAGTTCGATCAACACCGAGGCCAGCGCGAAAGCAAACAGCACCTCAAGCGTCAACGACCCCATCTCGCCCCCCTTCCTCTTGATCCAAATATCCCGGGGGTGAATGGCCGCAGGCCAGAGGGGGCAGCGCCCCCCTTAACGCCCTGCGCTTAGTACCATTTTGCCACGGGCGGCAGGCTCATCAACACCGCATCCGCGTTATGCCCGGTCTCAAGGCCGAATTTCGTGCCACGGTCATAGACAAGGTTATATTCGGCATAAAGCCCGCGATGACGCAGTTGCGTTTCGCGGTCTTCCTCGGACCAATCCTGCACACGGCGTTTTTCGATCAGCGGCAGATAGGCGGGCAGGAACGCCGCGCCCACAGCCTGTGTAAAGGCAAAATCCGCGTCCCAGTCCTCGGTGTTGAGATCATCGTAAAAGATCCCGCCAACGCCGCGCGCGCGACCACGATGGGGGATAAAGAAATACTCATCCGCCCAAGATTTGAAATGATCGTAATAGCTCTTGTCATGGGCATCGCAGGCGCTTTTCATCTGAGCGTGAAAATGCGCGGTATCTTCGTCATATTCGATGCAGGGGTTCAGATCGGCCCCACCACCAAACCACCACGCGCCCGGCGTCCAGAACATCCGCGTGTTCATATGCACGGCAGGGCAATGCGGGTTTTGCAGATGCGCCACAAGGCTGATGCCGCTGGCCCAGAAACGCGGATCGGCCTCCATCCCCGGAACGCCACGCGCGGCCATCGCCTTTTGCGCGCGCGGGGCCAATTCGCCCCAGACGGTCGAGATATTCACCCCGACCTTCTCAAACACGCGCCCGCCGCGCATCACCGACATCTTGCCCCCGCCGTGATCCTCGCCGTCGGGGCCGCGCCGCTCGGTGGGCGTGACCTCAAACCGCCCCGGCGCGGCATCCGATAGCGGACCTTGGGCGTGGCTGCCCTCAAGCCCCTCAAATCCGGCGACAATCCTGTCGCGCAGATCGGAAAACCACTGGCTGGCCTGCGCCTTTCGGGCGTCGAAATCTTCGGGTGCGTCGGTCATCGCGGCCTCCTTTGGGGTTGCGCGATCCATATCAGGGCGGTGCCTGCGCGAAAAGGGCGCGATTGATTGCAACTTGCCTGCGCGTTAAGCTGGGGCAAAGGAGACCCGCGATGCGCCTTGCCTTCCTGATGATTCCCCTGATCGCGCTGACCGCTTGCGGCACGCCGCAAGAACGCTGCATCCGCCAATCGACATCCGAATTGCGCCGGGTCGATACGCTTTTGGGCGAGGTACAGGCCAATCTTGCGCGTGGCTACGCCTGGCAAAGCTACGATACCACCATCAGCCGCTGGGAAGTCTGCGGCACGCGCACGATCAAGAAGGGCGACAAAATCATCGAAAAGCCGCGTATGTGCCTTGAGGACCATACCATCACGCGCCGCCGCGCCGTGCCGATTGATCCGGTGATCGAGACCCGCAAGCGTGACAATCTGATCGCGAAAAAGCGCGACTTGACCGCTTTGGCCCAGCGCCAGATCGCGCAGTGCCGCGCGCTTTATCCTGAAGAGAGCAAATAAGCAGTGCTTAATTTGGCCTGCGCGAAATAAGCGCCGCTTATCGCGCGCTCAAAATGCGGGCACCTGAACGCGATCCAGCAAGCTGCGCCCGCCGTCGATCTTGATGATTTGACCGGTGACGAAACTCGCCCCGGAAGAGGCCAGATATTGCACCGTCTCCGCCAGCTCCGAAGGCGGCGCGATCCGGCCAAGCGGCGTGCCTGCACAGATCGCCTCGCGCCAATCCTCATTCTCCTTGAGCGCGTCCTGCAACGAGCGCGACATCACCGAGCCAAAGGACACGCCATTGACGCGGATGCGATGGGGCGCAAGCGCCACGGCCAGCGAACGGATCGACTGATCCTGCGCCGCGCAGGCGATGGAGTAGGCCATCAATCCCGGCTGGGTGATATTGGAGGCCAGCGAGGAGACATTCACGATCGAGCCGATCTCGCCCTCTTCGCGCCCCTCATCCTCGGCCTGCTTGATCATCCGCTTGGCCGTCATCTGCGAAATTCGCAGCGAGGATTTCATGTTTTTCGACAGCATATCATCAAGCACTGCGGTCGAGGGATCAAGCGGGTCACAAGGCGCGAAACCGCGCGCGGTGTTGACCAGAATGTCAATGCGATCAAAGGCATCGACAGTGGCCGACAGCAGGTTTTTCACCGTCAGCTTCTGGCACAGATCGCCGGCGAAATAGCGCGCTGGACCTTCAGATTTCGCGCTGTCTCCCAGTTCAGAGGCCAGTTTATCTTCGTCGATATCGGCAAACATCACCTGCGCGCCGCGATCCAGGAAATGGCGCGCAACAGCCAGCCCGATCCCATGGGCGGCCCCTGTAACGATGGCGGTCTTGCCGGAAATGGACAGCGACATGGCTTTCTCCCGATGGATTGGCTTGAGTCTGGCGGAGTTTACCCGCGTTTAACGTCTGGTGCGAGAGGGGCGCTGCGGGGGCGTGCCGCGAGCTTGCTCGCGCGCGCTGATCACACCCTGCGCGCGGGTGATGCGAAAGCGCGTAGACGGGCCGCTTGGCGGCGTGATCTCTTGGATTTCGCGAAAACTTTTGGCCAGTGCGTCGGCGTAAGGCAGATGGCGATTGGCCACCATCCATAGCGTGCCAGAGGGCGTCAGCAGGCGCGCGGCGGCGGCGATGAAGGCCTCGCCCAAACCCGGCTCGGCGGCGCGGCTTTTGTGAAACGGCGGGTTCATCACGATGGCATCAAAGCGCGGACCAGCGGGCAGACGCGTCACGTCCTCCCAGTGGAACTGCGCGCGCGGATCGGGAATGTTGCGCCGCGCACAATCAAGCGCTGTGGCATCTGCCTCGTATAGCGCGATCTCTTGCACGCCTTGGCGCGCAAGCGCCTGCGCGGCCAGCCAGCCCCAGCCCGCGCCCAGATCCGCCACCCGCGCGGGCAGCGTTTCGGGCAGGCAGGCGGCGAGCAGCGCCGAGCCCTCATCCACGCCATCGGCGGAAAACACGCCCGGACGCGTGATGAACCCCGGCGCGGCGGCGATGTCGCGCGCGGCCCAATCGGCCAGCGCCTTCGGATCGGCGGGAAAGCGCGCGATTTTACCATGTGCCTTGGCGATGGGTGCATCCAGCGCCACCAAACCGCGCAATTCGCGCAGCAGCGAGTCGATGCCTTCGGATTTCGCGCCGTCGATATAAATCGGGCCACCGGGTTCGACACATTCACAGGCCTGCGCCAACAGCGCACGCGCCTGCGCCTTTGCGCGCGGAGCAAAGACTACAGCCGCCGCATACGGCCCCTCGGGCACCTGCGCCATCGCAACGCCGCGCGCGGCCAATGCGTCATGATCGGGCTTGAACGGTTGGAACGCGACCAAACGATCAAGCGGCAAAGCACTCAGATCCAGCGCAGCAGCGGGCGCGAACAGTGCAATCTGCCCCTGCTCGGGCAGCGTATCAGAGGCCGAAAGGGCGAAGGACAGACGAGATTGGCTCATAGGCAAGGGGGTATCCAAATAACGAAACGCGCCCGTCCCTTAGGGCCGGGGCGCAACAATAGCAAGCACGGGCACCATCGCGCCGCGCCACGAGGAGGTTAGTCTTTTTCCATCGTGCATTGCAGCGGGTGCTGATGGCGACGCGCGAAATCCATCACCTGCACGACCTTGGTTTCCGCCACCTCAAAGCTGAACACACCCACGACCGCCAACCCCTTTTTATGCACCGTCAGCATAATCTCGAAGGATTGCGCATGGTTAAGACCGAAGAACCGCTCAAGGATGTGCACGACGAATTCCATCGGCGTGTAATCATCGTTCAGCAGCATCACCTTATACATCGGCGGACGTTGGGTTTTCGGCCGGGTCTTGGTGGCGACTCCGGTCTCGTCTTCGCGATCGTCGTCATCGTCGTGCGACATCATGTAAAACGGCTCGGTCAAGGCATCTCCGCCAGATCAGGAATCGTTGAGGGCTCTGGCGGAATATAGGGCCTTCGTGACATATGAAAAGCCCGAGGGCGCGCTTAAGATAAAGGCAAGGGATGCAAATCAGCACAATCGGCTTTGATGCGGACGACACGCTTTGGCACAATGAGCGGTTTTTTCAACTTACGCAGGCACATTTTGCCGAAGTGATAGCCCCGCATATGCCGCAGGGCGCGGCAGGTGATCATCTGACCGAGCGCCTGATCGCAGCCGAGCGGCGCAACGTCACGCATTACGGGTTCGGCGTGAAGGGGTTTACCCTGTCGATGATCGAAACTGCGATTGAGGTCAGCGAGGGGCGCGTGCCGGCCTCGGTTCTGGCGGAAATTCTGGCCGCCGGACGTGAGATGTTAACCCATCCCGTCGATCTGCTGCCCCAAGCGCGCGCCACGATAGAGGCGCTGTCGGGGCAGTATCGGTTGATGCTGGTCACCAAGGGCGATCTGATTGATCAGGAACGCAAATTGGCGCAATCGGGTCTGGGGGATCTGTTTGATGCGGTGGAAATCGTGTCTGACAAAAAGCCCGAGATCTACGCCCAAGTTTTCGCGCGCCACGGCAATGGCGCTGCGCGCGGGTTGATGGCGGGAAATTCGCTGAAATCCGATGTGATCCCGATGATCGAGGCGGGCGGCTGGGGCGTGCATATTCCGCATGATCTGACATGGGCGCTTGAACATGCGCCCGCGCCCGACACGCACCCCCGCTTTGCGCAATTGCCCGATCTGGGGGCCTTACCTGCCTTGATTGCCAAGATCGAGGCGCAGCCCTGAGGCAATCCGTCTCGGCTGAAAACCGCACTGACGTGTCGGAAAGGAAAAGCGGCGGTTTTCCGACAAACCACCATCTCTAGAGGGGCCATGCGCAGATCACCCACTACATTTAGTAGTATTGCATGAATGCCGCAGTGAAAGCGCTTGAAAATAGACAGTTTTCAGGTCGCGATACACATGCTAGGCTGGTCCCAAATCAAGCCCCAACGCCGCCAACGATGCGGCACATAAAAATCGGGGCATCGAGGCAGTGAAAGGGCAAGAACCGTGACCACGCTAGCGCGCTGGGTCCGTCAAGGGCTGTTTGTATTCTTATTTGTAATTCTCGCACCGCTCGGAGCGATTGCTGCACCTTATGCGGCGATGGTGATGGACATGCGCTCGGGCGAAGTGCTGTATTCTAAAAACGCCGATACGCCGCTGCATCCGGCCTCGCTGACCAAGATGATGACGCTCTACATCACCTTCCAGGCAATCGAGCACGGCGAGTTCAGCCTCGATTCCATCGTGACCGTGACCAAACACGCCGCCTCGCAACCGCCCTCGCGTTTGGGGCTGCGTCCGGGCCAGAAGATCGCCGTGCGCTACCTGATCCGCGCCGCCGCGATCAAATCGGCCAATGATGCCGCCGCCGCGCTTGGCGATTATATCGGCGGGAACGAGGCCGGCTTTGCCGCGCGGATGAACCGCACCGCCAAACAGCTCGGCATGAAGAACACCCATTTCGTCAATGCCAACGGGCTGACGCGCAAGGGCCATCTGTCTTCTGCCCATGACATGACCATCATGGGCCGTCATTTGTTTTTCGATTTTCCGCAGTATTACAATATCTTCTCGCGCCATTCCGCGAATGCCAAAATTGCCACCGTCTATTCCACCAACCGCCGTTTTCTAAGCGCCTACAAAGGCGCGGACGGGATCAAGACGGGCTATACCTCGGCCTCGGGGTTCAACCTGACGGCCTCGGCCAAGCGCGGAAACGAGCGTATCATCGCCACCGTTTTCGGCGGCACCTCGACCGCGCAGCGCAATGCAAAAATGGCCACTCTTCTGGATCTGGGCTTTAAACGTGCGCCCTCCAACGCGCGTGTTCTGCCCCCAAGAGTTCCGCGCTATCTTGGCCCGATGAAAGGCGCCCCGATGTTGGTGGCGCAAAATCTCGCGCCCAAAGCAAGCCCGCGTCCCGGCAATCGCCCCTCGCCGCCGCGCGCGGATAGCGATGCCATCGCGCTGGCACTGGCGGCGGCCGTGCAGGGCGATCAGGTCGATGACAGCGTGACGGACACGCCCGAAGATGTGGCCGAAGAAACCGATACCGCCGCGCCCGAAATGCAGGTGGCTGATGCTGGCACTGACACTGGCATTGGCGCAGAAATATCGGCCAGCCCGCGCCCGATGCCCTCACCGCGTGCGATCCAGATGGCGCAAGCCCAGCAGGCCAAACCGGCCGAAGTTACGGGCGCGACCCCGCTGGCACAGGCTGCGGCCAGTGATGCCGCCAGCGACGAGCCGAGCGATATCCAACTGGCCTCGTATGAGCCCGATAACGCCGCCGCTGCCAAACCGCCAACAGGGCCGAAATTCGTGCAAAACACTGCGCCGCAACCCGAAACGATGGAATTGGCGCAGGCGCGCGCACTTGATTTGGGCGATGAAAGTAAAGCCGAGGGCGATGCGGTCGAACCCACGCCGGGCTTTGCCCAGACGACCAAGCCGCAGCCCGAAACCACGGCGATGGCCAATAAAGGCGCCACGGATCAACCCTCCGAGGTTATCCTTGCCGCCCTCACCCCCGAGGCCCCTGCCCCCGCCGCCAAGCCGCGCGTTGTGGCCCGGCTGTCTAGCTCGGGCGGGCGCAACTGGGGTGTGAGCCTCGGGCTGTTCGGATCAAACTTTGCTGCCGAGCGCCATCTGCTGACCACCGCGTTGATGGATAGCGACACGCTGGGCGATGCGCTGCGCAAGGTCGCCACGCGCAAGACCGGATATGAGGCGAATTTCGTCGGCATGACGCAGGACAGCGCACAACTCGCCTGCGCCCGCTTGCAAGCACGCGGAATGGATTGCAGCCTGATCGGCCCCTGAGCTTCCTTGCGCAGACGCTGAACTAAAAACGCCGCGCTCTTGTAGCGCGGCGTTTTGATTTTCTCCAAAAGCCATCACGACCCGCCGCCCCCCCTTCGCTCTTATGCAAATATCCCGGGGGCTGGCGCAAGCCAGCGGGGCAGCGCCCCTGCAAAGCCTTCAGTCTTGCTTGGGGTGGTCGTCAAACTCGTCTGACAAGATCCGCTCGGCATCGCCTTTGGGGTCGTCATATTGCCGGTTCTTGATCGACCACCAAAAGGCCGTCAGCCCGATGCCCCCAAGGAACAGTGAGATCGGAATGAAATAGATCAGCACATCCATGGCGGTTCCTTTAGCGCAGGCGCAACGAGTTGAGCGAGACGGTGATCGAGCTGGCCGACATTGCCAGCGCGGCCATCAACGGCGTCGCCAGCCCCATCAGCGCCAAAGGCACCGCGACTGCGTTATAAACGATCGAGATGCCAAAGTTCTGCTTGATCCGGCGGCGCGCATGTTTGGCAATCCGCGCGGCCTCGGAAATCGGGGCCAGATCCTGCCCCAGCAGCACGATATCAGAGGCCGTGCGCGCGGCATCCAGCGCCGAGGCGGGCGAGACCGAGACATGCGCACCCGCAAGGGCAGCCGTGTCATTCAGCCCGTCGCCCACCATCAACACGCGGCGCCCCTCGCGCGTGAGATCGGCGACCAGCTGCGCTTTTTCCATCGGCAAAGCCCCGGCGCGATATTGCGCGATGCCCAGACGGGCGGCGAGATCAGCCACCGCAGGTTCGACATCGCCCGAGACCAGCCAGACCGATTTGCCCTGCGCGGCGAGACCCGCCACGGCCTCTTCCGCGCCGGGGCGCAGGCTGTCGACAAAGCGGATCGACACCGGGGCCGCATCACCGATTTTGAGATGAGTCGCGGTGCTGGTGCCCTCCTCGGCGCCGATCCAGTTGGCCCGACCCAGCCGCACGATCTGCCCTTGCCAATGCCCCTCGACGCCATAGCCGGGCACTTCGCGGATATCGTCCAGCACGGCGGGCGTTGCCCCCTGCCCCAGCGCGGTTTGATGCAGCGCGCGCGCGAGCGGATGCGACGAGCCCTCGGCCAGCGCCATCGCGACGCACAGCGCCTCGGGTGCAAGATCGGACAGGTTTTGCGGGCGCGGCGCGCCCATCGTCAGCGTTCCGGTCTTGTCGAAAACGACCGTGTCGATCTCGGCCAAGCGTTCCAGCGCAGTGCCATCTTTGATCAGCAACCCTTTGCGAAACAGCTTGCCCGAGGCCGCCGTGACAACCGCAGGCACGGCCAGACCCAGCGCACAGGGGCAGGTGATGATCAGCACGGCGGCTGCGATATTGATCGCTAGGCGGAAATCGCCCCCTGTCACCCAGGCCCAGGCGCAAAACGCGGTGAAGGACAGGATATGCACGATCGGCGCATAGGCGCGCGCGGCGCGTTCGGCCAGCGAAGTGTATTTCGTCTTGGCACTTTCGGCCATCGCCACCAGATCGGCCATGCGATGCAGCGAGCTATCCTTGCCCGCCGCCGTGACGCGGATCATCAGCGGGCCGGTCAGGTTGACCTCACCCGCGCTGAGCACCATGCCGGGGCTGACCTGCACGGGCAGGCTTTCACCGGTCAGCAGCGAACGGTCAGATTCGGAATGGCCCTCAATTACCTCGCCATCAGCGGGGATGCGGCCACCGGGGCGCACGCGCATCAGATCGCCCACGACCAGTTCACCCACAGGCACCACGACCTCGACGCCCTCGCGCAGAATAGTGGCGCGGGGCACTTCGAGCGCGGCGAGTTCCTCGGCGGCCGAGCGCGCCACGGCGCGGGTGCGATAGTCCAGATAACGGCCCACCAGCAGGAAGAAGGTGAGCATCGTGGCGGCCTCAAAGTAGGCATGCGCGCCCGAATGCATCGTCTCGAACAGCGAAATCCCAAGTGCGAGTAGGATCGCCAGCGAGATCGGCACATCCATGCCCAACCGCCCGCCGCGCAACGAATAATAGGCGCTGGCAAAGAAGGGCTGGCCGGAGAAGATGATCGTCGGGATCGCAATCGCCGCCGATACCCAGTGGAACAGATCGCGCGTGGCATCCTGCGCGCCAGACCAGACCGCGACCGAGAGCAGCATGATGTTCATCATCGCAAACCCGGCCACGCCGATGCGCATCAACAGATCGCGCCCGCGTTTATCGGCCTCGGTCGCGGACAACATGCCGGGATCGAGTTCGTGCGATTCATAGCCGATTTTATCAAGCGCCGCGATCAAGCCCGCAGGCTCAACGCCCGTCTCGGCATCGACCGAGGCGCGTTTCAGCGTCAGGTTCACGCGGGCCGATTTCACGCCCGGCTGTTTCATCAGCTCGCGTTCGACATCGGTGATGCAGACCGCGCAATGGGCGGTGGGCAGCGACAGCATGATCCGGGCGCCCTTGATATCGCCCGATTTCGCCAGTTGCTCCGCCGAAGGGGCGGCCAGACAGGCGGGACAGGCAGAGGCAGAGACTCGCTCTGCCTCATACTCGTTTGCATTGGATGGGGCCGGAGAGACCGTCATCGCATCAGCCTTTCACGAACAGATCGATCCGCTGGCTGAACTGCGTGCCGTCAGCGGCCTTGGCGTCAAGGTGGATCAACCACGCCCCGGGCGCAAGATCGAGCGGGGTCACGAAGATGCCACCGACATAGTCGAATGTCGGGGACATGTCTTCGCGCATATGGGTGGTGCGCCCGACCACCGCCTTAAGCGAGGCCACTTTCGCAGGCAGGCCCGATTTATCGCGGATGACAAGACTTAGCTTGCCATCCGAATACTCGGGTTCAACGACCCAGCCAAGCGCCTCTTGCGCGGCCCGGTTTTTGTCAAACACCTGCGAGGCGACATACGAGTTCTGCACCTCAAGGCCGGGAAAGCTGGAGACTGCATTCCACGCCATCACGAGGTTCACCGCGATGATCACGCCAAAGGCGCTCACGGCAATCAACAGAACCTTGCGACCAGTCAAAGGTTTAGCCATCTCGCTTACTGTGCCCTTCCGTTAAAGACCGTGTCGGTCGAGACGCGATCGGTGCTGGCCGTGTCCGAAATCCAGATCCGCATTTCCGTGCGATCCGAGGTTGCAGGCACAGAGCCGGGTTTGGCCATGATATAGAGGCGCTGGTTCATCGTTTCATCGGCAGGCACAGTGACCGTGTTGCCCTGTTGCCCTTCAAGCACAACACTCATCGCGTTTTGAGCAACGCCTTCAGGGGGCACGACGGTGACGGCGAAGGTCGTGGCCTCACCCGCCTTGTTACGCAAGCGCAGCGTGTAGATGTTGCGGATCGCGCCATTGGGTTCGACCACATAAAGCGGATCGCGGTTTGGCGTGATGTTGAAGTCAATCGGCGAGCGCAAGAACAAAGCCGCCACAAGACCGACCCCGATCGCGCCCCAAAGCGTGAAATACAAGATCGTGCGCGGGCGCAGGATGTGTTTCCACACGTTGACGACAGGGTTGCCCGCCTTTTCGTTGGTTTCATCTTTCAGCGCCATATAGCCGATCAGGCCGCGCGGCTTGCCGATTTTGTCCATCATCTCGTTACAGGCGTCGATGCATAGACCGCAGGTGATACATTCCAACTGCTGACCGTCGCGGATGTCGATGCCCATCGGGCAGACGTTGAAACAGGCCATGCAGTCGATGCAATCGCCCTGCGTCGGGTCGTGTTCACCCTTTTTCATCTTGCCGCGCGGCTCTCCGCGCCATTCGCGATAGGCGATGGTGATGGTGTCTTCATCCATCATCGCGGCCTGAATGCGCGGCCACGGGCAAGCGTAGATGCAGATCTGCTCGCGTGCGAAGCCACCGAAGGCAAACGTGGTCAGCGCCGCAACGGTAATGGTAATATAAGCGACAGGCGATGCCGTGCCGTGTACCAGATCGCTTAGCAGCGTCGGCGCGTCGGTGAAGTAAAACACCCAAGCCCCGCCGGTCGCCACCCCGATCAGCAGCCACAGCCCCCATTTCGTCACGCGTTTACGGATTTTTTCCGCGTTCCAGTTTTGACGCAGCAAGCGGATACGCGCGTTGCGGTCGCCCTCAACCCAGCGCTCGACCAGAATAAACAGGTCGGTCCAGACGGTTTGCGGGCAGGCATAGCCACACCACACACGTCCCAGCGCCGAGGTAAACAGAAACAGCCCCAGCCCCGCCATGATCAACAGGCCCGCGACGAAGTAAAACTCATGCGGCCAGATTTCGATCATGAAGAAGAAGAAGCGCCGGTTTGCGAGGTCCATCAGAACGGCCTGATGAGGCAGTTCCGGCCCGCGATCCCAGCGAATCCACGGCGTGATGTAATAAAACCCGAGCATCAAGGACATCAAGATCCATTTGAGGCTGCGGAATTGCCCTTTGACGCGACGCGGAAAGATCGGCTCGCGGGCGGCATAAAGCGGCGGGGGTTCGACTGGTTCGGTGGAGCTCACGACTCTCTCCGTATGATTAAACTGCGTCTTGGGCTTCTTTTGTTATGACACAGATGTGAATACTTTGACCTGCGTCAAAATGACAGATTTAGGATGCAGGATTTAGGCTTTTGCACCCAGAACGTAGGGGCAGAGGCTTTGTGCAACCACTTGATGAAGGCGCGCAGAGCCGGTCACATCACACCTGCTCGCATTAGCGTGTACTAACCCTTCTTGTCGCGGCCTTCAAACACCAACCGCTCCGGGGCCGCGATCGCATCGCCGTGCAGCGCGACAAAAACCTTGCGCCAGCAAAAGATATGGTCGAAATATATCTTAGGTAACCTCCGATACGAAAAAGAGGGCCCCTTTCGAGGCCCTCTTGATGAAGGTCACCGGCACTCCCAGGAAACGCGCGAACAGGACGGGGGTGCCGGTGCTACCCGTGGGGCCAAAGCCCCAAGGGATTGGTGTTACTGACCACCGCCGAGGCTGTGGACATACGAGGCAACGGCGCGAATGTCGGCTTCGGACAGACGCTCGTTCCAGTTGGGCATCACGCCATAGCGGGCATTGGTCACGGTGTATGTGATCGTGTCCACATCGCCGCCATACAGCCAGATCGCATCGGTCAGGTTGGGCGCGCCCTGTGCCTGATCGCCGGTGCCATCTTCGGCGTGACAGGCCGAACAGTTGTCCATGAACACGGTCTCGCCAGCGGCCGCCAGATTGGCGTCGTTGTCTTGGCCCGAGATCTTGCGGACATATTGCACGACCTGATCGATTTCCTCTTTCTCGAGGATTTCGTCTTTGCCAAATGCGGGCATCTGCGAGAAGCGGGCCTCTTCTTCGGGGTCCGTTTCGTTGCGAATACCATGCGTGACGGTGTAATGGATATCGTCCATCGTGCCGCCCCACAGCCAGTCGCTATCCAGAAGGTTCGGATAGCCAAGGCGCGAATTGCCGCCAGCGCCCGCACCGTGGCACTGTGCGCACCACGTCCGGAACACTGCCCCACCCGCGTTTTGGGTGAAGTTTTTCAGCTCGGGATCGCTGGATATGTCGTCCAGATTGGCGGCAACCAGCTTTTCCTGCACCGGCTTGTTCATCGCAGCGAACTTGTCGATGTCAGCTTGCACATTGGCCCGGGTCGAGGACCCGAGAACGCCAGGCGTCGCCCCTGATTTAAAGAGCGGCCATGCGGGCATCGCGATCGAGTAGCCGACCCCCCAGATGACGCAAACATAGAAGGTATAGAGCCACCATTTCGGCAGCGGGTTGTTATACTCTTCAATGCCGTCCCACTGGTGACCAGTGGTTTCGACCTCGTGTTTTTTCTTCGTCGGTTTTTTGCTCATAATTCCACGCCTCCTTACCTAACGTGGCGCCGTCATTCGCCCCGATCCCGGTTTTCACCGGAATCGGAGGAACTGGCGGGTTTGTCTTCATGCCGGAAGGGAATATCGGACGTATCCTCGTAGGTTTTGCGCGAGCCGGGCCGAAAGACCCAGACCACAATCCCGAGGAAGAACACGAACAGGAAGATCAGAAACCAGCTGTCCGCGAATTCCCTGAAGATATGATAGTCCATTTTTGCGTTCCCTTACCGGTTAGCCACGGGTTGGAAGGTCGAGAAATCGACCATCGTGCCAAGCACCTGCAAATAGGCGATCAGCGCGTCCATCTCGGAAAGTCCGGGACGGCCATCGAAGTTGCGAACATTGGTGGCGTTTGGATAGCGCTCCAAAAGCCCGTCATAATCGCTGTCGGGATCGGCCTGAGCGGCAAGATCCGCTTTCGCGTTGGCGATCATGTCCGAGTCGTAAGGCACGCCCACCATCTTATCCGTTTCCAGACGCTCGTCGATATAGCGGGTGTCAATCATCCGGTTCGCAAGGAACCCGTATTTCGGCATCACCGATTCCGGCACGACCGATTGCGGGTTGGTCAGGTGATCCACATGCCACGCATCCGAGTAGCGGCCACCCACGCGGGCGAGGTCAGGCCCCGTCCGCTTGGAGCCCCATTGGAACGGATGGTCGTACTGGCTTTCTGCGGCCAGCGAGTAGTGACCATAACGTTCCACCTCGTCGCGCATCGGACGGATCATTTGCGAGTGGCACAGATAGCACCCTTCGCGGACATAAACGTCACGACCCGTCAATTCGAGCGGCGTGTAGGGCCGCACCCCTTCAACATCCTCGATGACGTTTTCGAGGTAGAAAAGCGGTGCGATTTCCACGATGCCGCCGATGGTAACGACGAGAAAGGCGAAGATCAGAAGTAGTGTCGCATTCCGTTCAAGGA
This sequence comes from Thioclava indica, assembly GCF_000714545.1. Classification (GTDB taxonomy): domain Bacteria; phylum Pseudomonadota; class Alphaproteobacteria; order Rhodobacterales; family Rhodobacteraceae; genus Thioclava; species Thioclava indica. Next base: position 123,579 of record NZ_AUNB01000051.1, on the reverse strand, counting down.
CGGAGTGTTTGTCGAGAATTCCCATTCTGTCCTCTCCTTATTCTGCCGGCACGGCGGCAACCGAGCGTGTTTCCACGCGAGGCTGGCGAGCGACCGTCATCCACAAGTTATAGGCCATGATGATGCCACCAGCGAGGTACAGAACCCCACCCAGGCCCCGCACCACGAACATCGGGTGCATCGCGGCCACGGTGTCGGCGAAGGCGTTCACGAGGAAGCCCTGGCTATCCACTTCGCGCCACATCAGACCTTGCATGATCCCCGCAACCCACATCGAGGAGGCGTAAAGAACGATCCCGATTGTGGCGAGCCAGAAGTGCCAGCTCACGAGTTTCAGCGAGTACAGACCCTGACGTGCCCACAGACGCGGCACAAGGAAGTAGAGTGTGCCGAAGGTGATCATGCCGTTCCAGCCCAGTGCGCCCGAGTGCACGTGACCGATCGTCCAGTCGGTGTAGTGCGACAGCGAGTTCACGGCCTTGATCGACATCATCGGGCCTTCAAAGGTCGACATGCCGTAAAAGCCGACCGACACCACCATCATACGGATGATCGGATCGGTGCGCAGTTTGTCCCACGCGCCCGAAAGCGTCATCAGGCCGTTGATCATGCCACCCCAGGAGGGCATCCACAGGATGATCGAGAACACCATGCCCAGCGTGCCAGCCCAGTCGGGCAGCGCGGTGTAGTGCAAGTGGTGCGGACCCGCCCAGATATACAGGAAGATCAGCGCCCAGAAGTGCACGATCGACAGTTTGTAGCTGTAAACCGGGCGCTCGGCCTGTTTCGGCACGAAGTAGTACATCATGCCCAGGAAGCCTGCGGTCAGGAAGAAGCCCACCGCGTTATGACCATACCACCACTGCGTCATGGCATCTTGCACGCCCGAGAACACCTGCACCGATTTCGAGCTGAACATCGACACCGGCACGGCGAGGTTGTTGACCAAGTGCAGCATCGCGATGGTCACGATGAAGGACAGGTAGAACCAGTTGGCGACGTAGATATGGGGTTCTTTGCGTTTGAAAATCGTGCCCATGAACACCAGCAGGTAGCTCACCCAGACGATGGTGATCAGCCAGTCGGCGACCCATTCCGGCTCGGCGTATTCTTTGGACTGCGTTGCGCCCAAGATGTAGCCGGTTGCGGCAAGGACGATGACAAGCTGCCAGCCCCAGAACACGAACCAGCTTAGGCCACCGCCCCACAAACGCGCGGCGCTGGTGCGCTGCACGACGTAAAAGCTCGACGCGATCAGCGCGTTACCACCAAAGGCGAAAATCACCGCCGAGGTGTGCAACGGGCGAAGCTTGCCGAAGTTCATATAGCCTTGCGCCCATTCGAAGTTCAGCGACGGGTAGGCTAGCTGAAATGCGATGATGACGGCCACGAGGAAACCGACCACACCCCAAAAGGTTGTGGCGATGACCCCGGCGCGAACGACGCCGTCGAAATACTCGTTCTGCGGGGCCGGTTGACGGGTCCCCATGGTGCGTAGCACCCAGATAAACGCGATTGCTGCTGCCAGCAAAATCTCGACCGCGTTCACCTGATAGGCAAGATCGCGCGCATTGCCAGCCGCGATGGCGGCAATCACCGCCACAAGGCCAAGCGCGATCAGCTTGATATAATCCCACATTTTGTGCGTCCCTTCGTCGTGTCTTGTCTTTGGGGTGTGGCTTCGCAAAAACGAGAATCCCCAAAGCGTGACTGTCGTCCTTCTGGCTCGTACCTATGCACGATGCCTTGATCTGCATCAAATGTTCGCGACCCCTCTGTGCTATTTGGTCGCAGTTTTGTGATCTGTATAACACGGGGCTTGATCCGTATCAAAGTGATCCAAATCTGGTAGGATTACTCTTCTGAAACCGGAATTTGTAAGCGCGGAGAGTGAGCTATGTCCTATAAGACAATATTAACGATCGTGACTGACCCCGAGGCAGCGGAATCGCAGCTGGATGCGGCGGTGGCAGTGGCACGTCGGCGCGATGCGCATCTTGACGTGCTGTGCATGGGAATCGATCGCACCCAGACGGGTTATTATTACGCGGGCGCGACAGCTTTCGTGCAGCAAGAAACGATGGATCGCGCGCAAGATGATGCGCGCAAAGCCAATGAAGCGGTGCGCGCGCGCCTGGACGCCGAAGATATTCGGTGGGGCGCGGATACTGTTGTCTCGCAGATCGGGGCGATGTCCACCGTTGTGGGGCTGCGTGCGCGATTTGCCGATCTGGTTTTGATGGGGCGGCCTTATGGCGAGGGGCGTGGCCCCGAGTTGGAAGCCGCAATCGAAGCCGCCCTGTTCGAGGGTCAGGTGCCCGTCGCCATCGTCCCCGATGGCTATGATGGCGACATCCCCGCCAAGCGCGTCGTTATTGCGTGGAATCAATCACATGAGGCGATGCGCGCGGTGCGTGCCGCGATGCCGGTGCTCAAATCTGCCGATCTGGTGGATATCACCGTGATCGACCCACCCGCGCATGGGCCCGAGCGTTCAGACCCCGGTGGTCAGCTCAGCCAGATGCTGGCGCGTCACGGTGTGAATGCCGAGGTGACGGTGTTGTCGAAAACGATGCCGCGCGTGTCGGATGTGCTCAACCGCCATATTCTTGACAGCAATGCCGATGCGATGGTGATGGGCGCTTACGGGCATTCGCGGTTCCGCGAGGCGATTTTGGGCGGCGCAACCCGGCACATGCTGGAAATGGCCGATGTGCCTGTGATCATGGCGCATTAAGCACCGGCCAAAACTTGCGAATAGACAGAAGGGCGCCTTCCCGGGCGTCCTTTTTTCATTGATCGCGCACTGTTTACGATGCGCCTTCAGCCGAGCAGCGCATAAAATGTGCCAGAGCAACCACCTTCATCTCCCGAGCCCGCACATCACCCGGCCTCCCTTGCATCAAGATGCTACGCCAGTGCGGGTTTTAACCGGCAGCCACAGCGAAGCGGGAATTCAGACGTCTGGACTCGGGAAGTTTGGGACGAAACGCGCCCTAGATCAGGAAACCGCCATCGCTGTCATCGCCCGCTTCCATCAAAAGCCGGTCGATATCGGGCACGGTAACATGGCGCTTGCCTTCTAGTACGATCACCCCGTCGCGCTTGAGCGCCGAGATCTGGCGGCTTACGGTTTCCAGCGTCAGCCCCAAATAATCGGCCATCGCCTCACGCGTGAGGGGCAGATCGAAGGTGACCCGATTGGAGCCCGCCAAGGGCTTGATCGACGCATCACGCCGCGCGATAATCGACAGCAGCGAGGCAATCTTTTCGCGCGCGGTCTTGCGACCCAAAAGCAGCATCCATTCGCGCGCTGCGTCCAGCTCATCCAGCGTCATCTGCAATAGGCGTTGGGCGATATGGGGCGTGCGCTCCATCATCTCCTCAAACGGCTTCTTGCGAAAGCAGCACATCAGGATGTTGGTGGTCGCGGTGACATTATAAGCCGCCGCCGAGCGCCCCGGACGCCCCACGAAATCAGAGGGCAACAACAGCCCCACCATCTGCGTGCGCCCGTCTTCCAGCGTTTGCGTCAACGTGGCAATGCCCGACACGATTGAGGCGACAAAATCCATCTTATCGCCCGCCCAGATCACCGTCTGACCGGCCTCGAAACTGCGATAATACTTGATATTCTCAAGCTCATCGATCTCATCGGCATCACAGCGTGCACAGACCGCGCGATGGCGGATCGGACAGTCCCCGCAATTCAGCGAGACAGGATGTACATCGTCATGAGCCATACGGTGTTTCGTCTTGATCTGTGTCAATTTCTCTCGCGGGTCTTACAACTAAAGATAAGTCTATGAAACAGGAATCGCAACTCGCCAAGCTTGGCCTTTTCGACGCGAAAGTGCCCCGCTACACCTCGTATCCGACGGCACCGCATTTTGCGGGTGGCGTTGGTCCAGACACATTTTCCAGCTGGATCGAGCAGATTCCGGCGGGTGGGTCTATCTCACTTTACCTGCACGTACCGTTCTGCCGCAGGTTGTGCTGGTTCTGCGCCTGCCGCACGCAGGGCACGCAAAGTGATGAACCGGTGCGCGCCTATTCCGAGGTTTTGCTGGCGGAACTGGAGATGCTGCGCGAGCGTCTGGCCCCCGGCGTCACGCTGTCGCGGCTGCATTGGGGGGGCGGCACGCCGACCCTGATGCCCGCCGATATGATGTCGCGCATGGCCGATGCGGTGTTTGACGTGGTGCCGATGGGCGAAGGGGCCGAGTTCTCGGTCGAGATCGACCCCAACGAGATCGACGCCGCGCGCATGGACGCGCTGGCACGCGCGGGAATGAACCGCGCCTCGATCGGGGTTCAGGATTTCGACCCGCAAATCCAGAAGGTCATCGGGCGCGAGCAAAGCTATGATATCACCAAGGCCGCGGTGGACATGATCCGCGAGCGCGGTGTGGAAAGCCTGAACGCCGATATCCTCTATGGCCTGCCCCATCAGACCCCCACCAAGATCGCCAATTCGGTGCAGCAATTGCTCTCGCTCGGGCCGGATCGCGTGGCGCTGTATGGCTATGCGCATGTGCCGTGGATGGCGCGGCGTCAGACGATGATTCCGTCTGACCACCTGCCCACCCCGCAAGAGCGGCTCAAGCTGTTCGAAGTCGCGCGCGATCTGTTTGTCGCCGATGGCTATGACGAAATCGGGATTGATCACTTCGCCCTGCCGACCGATGGCTTGGCACAGGCGCAGAAAAACGGCCAGCTTCGGCGCAATTTCCAAGGCTATACCGACGATCAGGCCGAAGCGCTGGTGGGGCTTGGGGCCTCGTCGATTTCGCGGTTCCCACAGGGGTATGCGCAAAATGCCTCGGCCACGTCAAAGCATACTGGCGCGATCCGCGAAGGGCAGTTTTCCACCGCGCGCGGGCATGTCTTTACCGCCGAAGACAAGCTGCGCGGGCGCATGATCGAAGCCTTGATGTCGGATTTTGAGGTCAAGACAGATGAGCTGGTGCGCGATTTTGGCGCCAAGCCGCATGAGTTGACGCAGATGTTCTTGAGCTGTGTCGAGCAGTTCGGCGATATGGTCGAGATGACCGAGAACGGGCTGCGCATTCCGGTCAAAGGGCGTCCGCTGACGCGCATGATCGCGCGCAATTTCGACGCCTATGACATGTCCGCTTCCAGCCATAGTTCGGCGATCTGAGGCGCGAATTTATGCGATGGATGGGGCGTTTGGGAAACCAAGCGCCCCTTTTTGATTGCCCGCAATCAGCGCCCCGCGCCCTCAACAAACTCGATCAACTGCGGCAGGCAGGTCGTTTTGAGATCATAGGTCTCAACGATATGACGACGCGCGGCCTCGCGCATGGGCGCATAGGTTTCAGGCTCGCTCAGCCCGTCAATCAGCGCCTTGGACCAGCCCGCGATGTCAAAGAATTCCACGAGCCGGCCAGTCTCACCATCACTGATCACCTCGCGCACCGGTGCAGTATCCGAGGCCACAACCGCACAGCCCGCCGCCATCGATTCCATCAGCGACCAGCTGAGCACAAACGGATAGGTCAGATAGGCATGCACGCGGCTGACATGCAGCAGGTTGACGTAATCCGCGTAAGGAATGCGGCCCAGAAAATGCACGCGGTTCAGATCAAGCTGGTCGCCGATCTCGGCCAGAAACTTCTGTTTCCAGCTTTTGGCATCCTTGGGCGCGGCACCATAGCTTTGCCCCTCTTCCCCCACGATCAGCACATGCGCCTTGGGGCGCGCGGCCAGCACTTCGGGCAGCGCGCGCATAAAGCTGTGAAAACCGCGATAGGGTTCAAGCGAGCGGTTCACAAACGTCACCACCTCATCGCCGGGGCGAAAGATGCGCGTGGTTCCGGGCACGGTGAAACGGGCCTCCGCGCGCGGCGCAAGCCGGTCGGTATCCACGCCATCATGGCATACGGTGATTTTGGCGCGCAGCTCGGGGGGGAAGGTGTCGGCCTGAAACTGCGTGGGCGACAGCCCCGCATCAGCCTGCACCATCGACTGCACCAGATGCGCCGAGCGCGCCACGGTAGACACACGCGTTTCAAGGCCGGAGCGTGCAAATTCCGGGTCGAAATCGGTATCGAGCCCGGTCGTGCGATACATTAGTTCGGCATAGACGAGCAGCCGCGCCTCGGGCCAGACCTCGCGCAGGAACAGCGTTTCACCCCAGCCGGAATGGCCAAAAATCACGTCAGGGACATAGCCGTGCTTGTCGCGCAACTGGCGTGCGGCAAGGGCGGCGCGCGCGCCTCGTTCGGCGGATTTTGCGTAAAGCCGGGTTAAGCCGGAAGAAAGTTTGACCTCATCAGGCTTGCGATATTTCACCACCCGCACCGGCGAGGGGCGTTTGTTCGTCTCAGAGGTCAGCGCGATCACCTGATGCCCCCGCGCCACCAGCGCTGGCGCGAGATGGGGGAACTGGCCGGGGAAGTTCTGATGAACGAACAGGATTTTCATGTTCAGGCGCTCTCCAGTGCCGCCTCGCCCAATGCAGCGACCATCAACTGGCGGGTATAGGCCGTTTGCGGATTGGCAAAAACATCGCGCGCAAGCCCTGCCTCGACGACATCGCCACGTTTCATCACCATGATCTTGTGGCTCAGCGCGCGTACCACCCGCAGATCGTGGCTGATGAACAGATAGGCCAGCCCGTGACGACGCTGCAAATCGCGCAGAAGATCGACGATTTGCACCTGCACGGTCATATCCAGCGCCGAGGTCGGCTCGTCGAGCACAACCACTTTGGGGCGCAGGATCATCGCGCGCGCAATCGCGACGCGCTGGCGCTGGCCGCCGGAAAACTCATGCGGGTAGCGTTCCATCATCGCAGGATCAAGGCCGGTTTCTGTCATGATCTCGGCCACCATGTCGCGCCGGTTGCGGCCCGGCTCAACACCATGCACGGTTAGCCCCTCGGCGATGATCTGCTCGACCGTCAGGCGCGGGCTGAGGCTGCCAAACGGGTCTTGAAACACGATCTGCATATCGCGGCGCAGCGCGCGCAATCGCCCCGCCTGCCAGCGCGAGATATCCTCGTTTTCATAGAGGATCGGCCCCTCGGACGCGATCAACCGCATGATCGCGAGCGCCAGCGTGGTCTTGCCCGACCCGCTTTCGCCCACGATCCCCAAGGTCTCGCCCGCGCGCACGGAAAGCGAGGCGTCATTGACCGCCTTCACATGGCCCACCGTCTTGCGCAGCAGCCCGCGCTGGATCGGAAACCAGATTTTGAGATGCTCGGTGCGCACGATTTCGGGGGCGTTTTCGGGCACCGGATCGGCGAGGCCCGTGGGTTCGGCCTCTAGCAGTTTGCGGGTGTAGGGGTGGCGCGGATTGGCAAAGATCTCTTCGGTCGGGCCTTGCTCGACGATCTCGCCATGTTGCATCACGCAAACCCGATCCGCGATGCGGCGCACCACGCCCAGATCATGGCTGATAAATAGCAGGCTCATGCCCATGTCGCGTTTCAGATCGGCCAGCAGGTCAAGGATTTGCGCCTGAATCGTCACATCAAGCGCGGTCGTAGGTTCATCCGCGATCAGCAGATCCGGCCCGTTGGCCAGCGCCATCGCGATCATCACGCGCTGGCGTTGCCCGCCCGAAAGCTGGTGGGGGTAGTCGGCCAAGCGGGTTTCGGGATCGGGGATGCCGACTTTTTCCAGCAGTTCGATTACACGCGCCCGCGCCGCCGCGCCGCGCAGTCCTTGGTGCAGCGACAGGCTTTCGGTGATCTGCTTTTCCAGCGTGTGCAGCGGGTTGAGCGAGGTCATCGGCTCTTGAAAGATAAAGCTGATATCATTGCCGCGCGTGGCCATCAGATCGCGTTCAGACGCGCCGATCATCTCGCGCCCCTCATAGCGGATCGAGCCCTCGACCTGGGCGCTGCCGCCCAGCAACGCCACCGTGGACAGTGCGGTGACTGACTTGCCAGAGCCGGATTCGCCCACCAGCGCAACCGTTTCGCCATTGCCCACGCTAAAGCTGACGCCCTTGACCGCAGGCGACACCCGCCCCTCGGACACAAACGACACACGCAGGTTTTCGACCTCAAGAACAGGTTTCATCGAAACACCTTTCTGGGGTCGAACGCGTCGCGGATACCCTCGAAGATAAAGACCAAAAGTGACAGCATGATCGCGAAGGTGAAGAAGGCCGAGAACGCCAGCCACGGCGCGTTGAGGTGTTGTTTGCCTTGCAGTGCCAGCTCCCCCAGCGAAGGCGCGGAACTGGGCAAGCCGTAGCCGAGGTAGTCAAGCGATGCCAGCGCCCCGATCGCGCCGGTGATCACGAAAGGCAGCATTGTCAGCGTCGCCACCATCGCATTGGGCAGGATGTGGCGGAACATGATCACCCGGTCCGATACGCCGAGCGCGCGCGCCGCGCGGACATATTCGAAATTGCGCGCGCGCAGGAATTCCGCGCGCACCACGCCCACCAAAGCGGGCCAGCCAAACAGGATCGACACGAATACCAGCAGCCAGAAACTGCGCCCCAAAATCGCGAACAGGATGATGATGACATACAGCGAGGGCGTCGAGGACCAGATTTCAAGGATACGCTGGAACAGCAGATCGACCTTGCCGCCGAAATAGCCCTGCACCGCGCCCGCCGATATGCCGATAAGGGATCCGACCCCCGTCACGATCAGCGCAAACATCACCGAGGTGCGGAAGCCGTAAATCACCCGCGCCAGCACGTCGCGCGCGGTGTCATCGGTGCCCAGCCAGTGGTCCTTGTCGGGCGCAGAGGGGGCCGTGCCGACATCGTTGATCGTGTTGTAGCTATAAGGGATCACCGGCCAGATCATCCAGCCCTTGTCGATTTTCTCGCCGTCGATCTCGCCCGTTTTTTGGGCCTGCGCCATCACCGCTTCGGGGTCGTCGTCAAAGCACGCCTCGTTGCCACCCGTCACGATCAGGCATTGCACGGCGGGGTCGCGATAGATCGCCTGCGTGCGGAAGTCGCCGCCGAATGCGGTCTCGGGATAGAACTTGTAGATCGGGAAATAGTAATGGCCGCGATAGTTGACCACGATGGGTTTGTCATTGGCGATGAACTCGGCCAGCAGCGCGCCAATGAACAGCACGCCAAAGATCATCATCGACCAAAGCGCGCGGCGATTGGTTTTGAAATTGCGCCAGCGGCGGGCGTTGAGCGGGCTTAGTCGCATCATCCGGCCCTCTTTTCAAAGTCGATGCGCGGATCGACAAAGACATACATCAGGTCGGACAGAATATTCACCACAAGGCTGATCAGCCCGAACATATAAAGCGTGCCAAAGATCACTGGATAGTCGCGCTCCACCGCCGCTTGGAAGCCCAGCAGGCCTAGCCCGTCGAGCGAAAAGATCGTCTCGACGATGATCGAAGCGCCAAAGAACACGCCGAGAAATTGCGCCGGAAAGCCCGCAATCACGATCAGCATCGCGTTGCGGAAGACATGGCCGTAAAGCACCTTTTTCTCAGACAGCCCCTTTGCGCGCGCGGTCATGACATATTGCTTGTTGATCTCTTCAAGGAAGGAATTCTTGGTCAGCAAGGTCATCGTCGCAAAGCTGGCAATCGTTGTGGCGGTCACGGGCAGCGCGATGTGCCACAGGTAATCCAGCGCCTTGCCGATCAGGCTGAGTTGGTCGAAATCATCCGAGGTCAGGCCCCTTAGCGGGAAGATTTTCCAATACGACCCGCCCGCCAGCAGAACCATCAGCATCACCGCGAACAGAAAGCCGGGGATGGCGTAGCCCACGATGATCGCGCCGCTGGTCCATGTGTCGAATTTTGACCCATCGCGCACCGCTTTGCGAATGCCCAGCGGGATCGAGATAAGATAGGCCAGCAGCGTTGACCACAGCCCCAGCGTGATCGAAACCGGCATCTTATCCAGCACCAAGTTGATCACGCTTTCATTGCGAAAAAAGCTCTTGCCGAAATCGAAGGTGGCATAGCTTTTCATCATGATGAAAAACCGCTCCCAGCCGGGGATTTTTTCCTTGTGGCAGACGGGGTTCTTCAAGTCAGGGGTGCCGGTGAAACCGGGATCGCAGACGATGCGCGCGTAGCCCATCTGCACCTCAAGCTGACTCAGCAATTCGGGGGAAATCCCGCGCGCGCCTTGATAGCCGCTATCCTCGACACCGCCCTGGCCCTGCGTGCCCGCATCGCCGCCCCCCGAGATATTGCGCATCGAATCCGCCTCGCCCTGCACGCGCGCGATCACCTGTTCGATCGGCCCGCCGGGGACGAATTGCGTCAGCGTGAAGTTGATGATCATAATCCCCAGCAATGTGGGGATCACCATCAGCAATCGCCTCAGGATATAGGCGCCCATATCTGGCCCTCTGCTCGGTTAGCGGCGGGGTGGCTTAGAACGCACCTTCCGCCTTCAGTTTCTTGGCCTTCTCGGCGTCATACCACCAGAAATCCAGCTCTCCCAGCGAATAGGGGGGCAAGGTTTCGGGATGTTTGTACATATCGTAATAGGCGACCGTGTGGGTGGGCTTATACCATTGCGGCACCCAGAAGCGGATCGCGCGCAGGGCGCGATCAAGCGCATGAACGCGGGTGGTCAGCTCTTCATGGGTTTTCGCCTGCTCGACCAACTTGATCAGCGTGTCGATGGCGGGGTTTTGCAGCCCCATCGCATTGAACACATCCTCGGTGCTTTTGGAGCCGAAATACTGCTGCAGATTAGAGCCGGGAATTTCGTCTTGCCCGAGATGCGTGGTGATCAGGTCGAAATCATGCGCGCGACGGCGGTTTTCATATTCGCTGTCATCGACGCGGTCCATCTTGGCGTCGATCCCGAGCGCGCGCAGGTTTTGAACGTAGGGCGTGATCACCCGGTCAAAGGTCTGGCTGTCATTCAGGATCGCAACCGACAACACCTCGCCTTTGGCATTGCGCCGCATCCCATCGCTGCCCACGATCCAACCCGCCTCTTCCAGCAGCTTGGCAGCCTTGCGCATGTTTTTACGGTCCAACTGACGCTTGCCAGACACGGGCTGCATCACCGCATCATCGGTTAACACGCCCTTGGGCAGATCCTTGGCGAGCGGCGTGAGCAGCTTCAACTCCGCCTCCGAGGGCTTACCGCTGGCTTGCAGATCGGAGTTTTCCCAGATGCTCTCGACGCGATCATAAAGGCCGTAAAACAGCGTCTCGTTGGACCATTCGAAATTGAACATCAGCCCAAGCGCCTCGCGCACGCGAATGTCGTCGAATTTCGCGCGCCGCAGGTTGATCACAAACGCCTGCCCCGAGGCGATATTGCCGTCGGGCAGTTCGGCCTTCACCACCTCGCCCTTTTCCAGCGCGGGGAAGTTGTAGCCATTGGCCCAGATGCTGGAACTGGCTTCGTTGCGAAAGGTGTAGGTGCCGGCCTTGAACCCCTCAAACGCCGATTGGTAATCGCCGAAATATTCGATGCGGATGGTGTCGAAATTGGATCGGCCCTTGTTGATCGGCAGGTTTGCGCCCCAGTAATCGGGGTTGCGTTTCCATGTGATCGCACGGTTATTTTTCACGCTGTCGAACATGTAGGGGCCGGACCCGATAAACGGCACTTTCGAGGTTTGCGACAGGTCGATCTTGTCGCGCTCGAACTGCGCCTTGGAAAACACCGGCAGGCTGCCCACGGCCTGAATGATATCGCGGCGCGGGGCGTCGGGCATGAAGGTGAATTTGATATGTTTCGGGTCGATCACTTCGGCGGATTTTACCTGCTGGGCGATCACGGCGCGAAACGAACTAAGTCCCTTTTCGCGCAACTGCTCATAGGAAAACATCACATCTTGCGCGGTGAGTGGCGTTCCGTCCGAAAAGGTGATCCCGTCGCGCAGTGTGAAGATCACCCAATCCTTACTGGCCGGATACTCAAGGGTTTTGCACAGCAGGCAGTATAGCTCGCCGACAGTATCGGCGGTGCCCGTCATCAGCGATTCCAGCGGGGCCGAGGCCAAGGCGGCGGCGCGTCCCTGAATCGAGTAGGGGTTGTAATTGTCAAAGCCGCCGGGCGCCCATTCCGAGATTTCCCCGCCCTTGGGTGCATCCGGGTTGACGTAATCAAGATGGGCGAAATCGGCAGGGTATCTCAGCGATCCCAGCGTGGCGATGCCGTAGGTGGTGATCACATCGCCCTGCCCTGCATCGGCTTGCGCCGCAGCAGGCGTTGCCTCTTGAGCATGTGCGCCCAGCGCCAGCCCGACCCAGATCATCGCCCCTGCAATCAACGCCAAGGCGCTGCCTGCAATCGGGTTTGCTTGCGTCATCTCACCCGACTTTACTGCCACTCGCGCCTGCACCATTCACATTTTCTCCGTTGTCACACCGTCCGGGACGGCATCGCGGCCAAGCTAGCGGCCCAATGCCCCCACGGGCAAGTTACGAAACTGTAAGGCGGCGCGCGCGAATGTGAAAGGGCCGCTCCCATCGCGGGAACGGCCCTTGCAACAGATTGCGCAAACGCGCCTTACTGGGTGTGTTCCTGCAAATACGCGATCACGTTATTGCGGTCTTCCGCCTTTTTGAGACCAGCAAAGGACATCTTGTTGCCGGGAACGTATTCCTTGGGGTTCGTGAGATAGTCGTTGATTGCCTCAAGCGTCCACTCACCGCCATGCGATTTCATCGCGTCGGAATAGTTGAAATCAGCCACCGAAGCGACCGCGCGATTGATCACGCCATCAAGGTGGGGGCCAACGCCGTTCTTGCCGTCAACCTTGTGACAGGCGGCGCATTTCTTGAAAACCTTTGCGCCCTTGCCCGCATCGCCATCGCCCAGCGCGATCATTTCCACGGCCTCGGTTTCGGCTTCGTCCGCATCCCCCTCGGTTGCCAGCAAATCGCCGGGCGCGGCGGACATCGTCGGGCCGGCAGCGGCGACTTCATGTTCGCCGCCGGAATGATCCTCGGCCTCGCCAGTGTGATAAAGCGCGCTTGACGCCCAAGACATCAGCAGAAAAAACAGCAGCGCGCCCAAAAGTGCGCCAGCCAGTTTGGTGAGGGTCATCGTGTTGAACATTTTCCGCCCCTGGATATGTCGTATTCGTCTCTTGCATCTACCCGCTTGAGGTGTGGCAAATCAAGCGAACTTTACTTGCCGTGATCGGTTTTCGCGTGATTTCGCCCCGTTTCCCCAGCGTGAGGCCCCTTGCATCGTCGGGAAGAACGGGCTTGGCCATGCCCTCTTTTCTTCACAGGCTAGGCGGGCTAGGCACGGATCAGGCCCGAACTGCGCTGTGGCCTGCGCGTGAAAGGAACCGCCCGATGTCAGATAAACACGCCACGCCCTCGGGCACCCCTGCGAGCGCGCGCATCGCCTTTCAGGGCGAGTTGGGGGCCTATTCGCACCAAGCCTGTCGCGACGCGCGCCCCGAACTCGAACCGGTGCCGTGCCGCAGCTTTGAAGATGTGATCGACGCGGTCAAAACCGGCGCGGCGAATCTGGCGATGCTGCCGGTGGAAAACACCACTTACGGGCGCGTGGCCGATATTCACCGCCTGCTGCCCGAAAGCGGTTTGCGCATCTTGGATGAGGCGTTTGTGCGCGTTCATATCAGCTTGATGGCCCTGCCCGGCGTGCAGATCGAAGAACTTGAAAAGGTGCGCGCGCATCCGGTGTTGATCCCGCAAGCGGCAAGTTTCCTGTCGCGCTACAACATTCGCGGCGAGTCGGCAGCCGATAGCGCAGGAGCTGCCGCCGAACTGGCGCAGGCGCAGACGCGTGAGGTCGGGGTTCTGGCGTCAGACATGGCCGCCGAAACCTATGGTCTGAACATTCTCGCCCGCCACATTGAGGATAACGCCCATAACACCACGCGTTTCCTGATCATGGGCAAAGCCGCCGATCTGACCCCGCGCGGGGATCTGATGATGACCACTTTCGTGTTTCGCGTGCGCAACATCCCTGCTGCACTTTATAAAGCGATGGGCGGATTTGCGACCAATGGCGTGAACATGACCAAGCTGGAAAGCTACATGGTGGGGGGCAATTTCACCGCCACGCAGTTTTATGCCGATGTCGAAGGCCATCCCGACGATCCCGCCCTTGCACGGGCGCTGGAAGAGCTGGATTACTTCACCGATTATCTGGAAATTCTGGGCGTTTACCCCGCCGATCCGCGCCGCAAAGGCTAACGCGCGGCGGCTTAGACGCGCGCGGCTTTTTCGGCCTGACGTTCGATATCCTGGGCGAAATGGCCGATACGATCATCGAATCGCCGGTCCAGATTACCTTTGCCCAGCTTGGCCGATTGCACCATCAGGCGCGCGCCCAAGGTGCGCGGCTTGATTTCCAGCGCGGTCAGAATGCGCGAGCGGGTCTTGGACAGTTCGGTCACGAGCATTTCCAAACGCGCCTCAAAGCTGCTGGATTTACCCGCATAGGTTAGCGTCTCGGGGCGCTCGAAAATCTCCAGATCGGTGATCATCTGGCGCTCCCGCCCACGAAAGCGAAAGCCGATTTCCCATGACATCCCCGCGCCGGGAACGACAAGCGTATCAAGACGCTTGAGCGAAATTCCACGGCGCATCGCGATCCGTTCGAACGAGCCGAAATCTGCCAGCCGGTCGAAAATAAAATCGGCCGGGGCCGCGATATCTTTGCGGGTGGAAAACTTCATAGGCTCACTCCATTACACCTGATCCCGAAGAATCGCGGGCAAACTGGCCTTAAACCAGACGATCCGCAAGCCACTGACGCATCATCCAGCCCGCAATCGCGCCAATACGTGGCGGAGAAATCATCGCGTCACGTCCTGCGACGACCTCCAGCAGCCGCTCGCGGGTGATCCAGATCGCGTCCTCAATCTCGGTGGGATCGACGGTGATCTCTTCGCTTAGCGCCGTGCCGTGACAGCCCAGCATCAGCGAAGACGGATAAGGCCAGGGCTGCGAGGCGACAAAACGCACCGCCCCGACCTGCACGCCAGTTTCCTCAAATACCTCGCGGCGCACGGCCTTTTGCACCGTTTCCCCCGGCTCCATAAAGCCCGCAAGTATGGAATACATCCCCGCAGGCCACCCCGGAGAGCGCCCCAGCAACAGACGATTTCCCCGTGTTATCATCATAATGACAACCGGATCGGTGCGCGGGAAATGCGCCGCGCCGCAACGGGAACAGCGCCGCTGCCAGCCTGCATCCTCGATCTGGCTGGGCGCACCGCAGACGGCGCAAAACCCATGTGTGCGGTGCCATTCAAACATCGACCGCGCGGTGGCGGCGAGTTCGCCCTCCAGCGGATCCAGCCGCGCCATCGCGCCGCGCAGCTCGGCAAAGCGGTAGCTGTCGGGCAGGCTTGGGTGATGCTGCTCGCTGGCGTCGAAAAATGCAGCCCCCTCGGGCAATGGGCCGGCAAGCTCGTGGGCCGAAACATCGCGGGCGAAAAAAGCACCCGCCACTTCGCCCGTTAACCGACCCAGAAAAATCTCGGGGCCAGTGAGGGTGTCGAACAGCACATGATCAGAGGCCAGCAGGCCCAACCCCTCGGGCGTGAGCAATGGCCGCCCCCGCCAGATCGGCAAGATGCGCGTGTCCGATTTCGCGCGCAACACGCCCAAAGCCTGCGGATCACGGCGCAACTCGCCACAGCGATCCAGCGCAGTATCACCGGTAAAGGCGGGAAGATCGACTTGCTCAGATGGAATTTGTGCGCGCTCAAAAGGCATGACCGGACTCCGTTTGCAACGCTCATCCCATATCGGCACGGGCTTGGCCAGTCACAGAGATGTTGCAAAACGGCATAATGTTTTTGGAAAACGGGTCACGGGGAATTTACTGACTAGCGATTTTTCACGCTCTACCTTAGGTTGCATTCAAGGGGAATAGGCCAGCTCGGTCAACGAGCGGTCGCATATAGTCGCACCACAGCGGCAAAGGGATAGTGATGGAAGGGCTGCCATTTCATGCGCCGCAGGATGACGCCTGCGCGAAGACGGTGACACTCGCGCTGCGTGTTCTTGAGACCACGGATCTGCACGGTCATGTGCGCGCCTATGACTATTTCACCGATCGCTCCAGTGATGGCGCAGGGCTTGCAGTTCTTGCGGGCGAGATTGCGCAGGCGCGAAGACAAGCGCCCAATTGCCTGCTGTTTGACAATGGCGACTTTATGCAAGGCACGCCCCTGACCCAGCTTTGGGGAGAGGCCGCGGGCGCAGATCGCCAAGCCATCAACCCGATGATCGCGGCGATGAATACGGTGGGCTATGACGCGGGAAATTTGGGCAATCACGAGTTTGATTTCGGCCTTGAGCAACTCAACCAATCCGTGCATGCCGCCGACTTCCCGATTGTCAGCGCCAATCTAGAGCTTTCGGATGCTGCGCAGCGCGCCCACCCTGCGCTGGTCCTGCCGCCTTGGGTGATGCTGGACCGCGAGATGTTTGATAGCGATGGGGCCTGTCATCATCTGCGCATCGCCGTGATCGGCTTTTTGCCAAAGCAAACCGCCTCGTTCGTGCAAAGCGAGGGGGCGGATGGCTTTCGCTTTGGCGACAGCGTCGCGTGCGCGCGTGCCCTCATGGCGCCGATTTTGGCCGCCAAACCCGACTTGGTGATCGCGCTGGCCCATACCGGGGTCGCCCCACTGCCCCCTGTTGCATCCCATTGCGGCAAGCCCGAGAACGCCGCCGTTGATATTGCCGCCATCGACGGGATCGACGTGATTTTGGCCGGGCATGACCACCAGTGCTTTCCTGATCCAAAAACCCCTATCGCAGAGGGTGTCGATCCGATCCGCGCTACGCTGAGTGGCAAGCCCGCGCTTAATGCCGGGGCCTTTGGCGACCATCTCGGCGTGCTTGATCTGACGCTTGCGAAACCGGAGGGCGGGCGGTGGCGCATCGCGCGCCACCGGGCCGAATTGCGCAAGCCACGCGCGCTTGAGGCCCCCGCCGTGATCGCCGCCTGCGAGCGTGCCCATCACAGCACGTTGGCCCATATCCGGCGCGAAATCGGCACGCTGGAAAGCCCGCTGCATAGTTATTTCGCGCTGCTCGGGGCCGATCCCTGCATGACCTTGGTCGCACATGCGCAGATGCGCTATGCCACGCGCGCTTTGGCCGGGTTGCCCGAATCCGAACTGCCGCTTTTATGCGCTGCGTCCGCGTTCAAGGCGGGCGGGCGGCGCGGGCCGGGGAACTATGTCGCCATCGCGCCCGGACCGCTGCGGATCAACCATATTGACGACCTCTATCTGTTCAACAACACGCTGGCCGCGATCGAGATTTCGGGCGCCGAACTGCGCAAATGGCTGGAATATTCGGCGCGGAGTTTTCATCAAATTTCACCGGGCTCACAAGACCATTGGCTGCGCGACAGAACCTATCCGAGTTACAATTTCGACGTCATGTTTGGGGTGACATACGAGTTCGATATCTCGCGCCCGCCGCTTTACGACAGCGAGGGAAATCTGCACCACGCCGGGCCGGGGCGTGTGAGTGCGCTGTGTTACCAAGGCCAACCCGTTGCAGCTACGCAGAAATTTGTGCTGCTAAGCAGTAGCTATCGGCTTGCGCAATGTGCGCGTCTCGGCGTGATCGCGCGTCCCATCCCCCTGCCCGGCGAGAGCGTGAAAATCCGCGACCTGCTGATGAACGAGGCATGCAGATCAGAGCCGTTGCAGATCGCGGCGCAACAGGTTTGGCGCTTTGCTGCGATGACGGGCACCAATGTGATATGCCGCACGGCCCCGGATGCCATCAACCACCTCGCCGCACTGGGCCAAAGCGGGCTGGTGGCGACGCCGTTAGGTTTAGACACAGAGGGTTTTTTGCAGCTCCGCATCGCCCTTTGACCTCAGATTGTGCAAGAAAAACTGGCAATCGTTCAGTTTTTCGCCCAGAGTTTCATCACACCGCCGTGATTGACACCTTGGCACCGGGACGCTTCGTCTATTGCCTTTCGCCCCGCCCCATTGTGCGCACGATTATTTCAAACGGCCCAATCGGCCCGGATGATGACAATGAGGATCGCGATGTTTCACCCTAACCCCCCCCTGATCGCCGCAACGCTTATCGGCTTTAGCGCGACACTCGCGCAGGCGGACACCAAGTTTCCCTTTGCGCTGGATTGGAAATTCGAAGGCCCGTCCGCCCCGTATTTTCTAGCCGTGGATGACGGGTTTTACACCGATGCGGGTCTTGATGTGGAAATCTCCGAGGGCAAAGGCTCGCTTGATGCGATTCCAAAGGTCGCGACGGGGGCCTATCCGGTGGGATTTGCCGATATCAACTCGCTGATGAAGTTCCTCGACCAGAACCCCGGCGCGCCGGTGACGGCGGTGATGATGGTTTATGACAAGCCGCCCTTTGCGGTGGTCGGGCGCAAGGATCTGGGCGTGAACACCCCCAAGGATCTTGAGGGCAAGGTGCTGGGCGCGCCGCCGCCCGATGGCGCTTGGGCGCAATTTCCGATCTTCGCCGCCGAGACTGGTTTGGATATGGACAAGATCACCGTTGATCCCGTTGGTTTTCCGGTGCGCGAGCCGATGCTGGCACAGGGCAAGGTCGATGCGATCGCGGGGTTCTCTTTCTCTTCAACGCTGAACCTCAAGCGCCTTGGCGTGCCGCTCGATCAACAATCGGTGCTGCTGATGGCCGATTATGGCGTGGCGCTTTATGGCAATGCGATCATCGTGAACACCGATTACGCCAAGGCCCATCCCGATGAAATCACGGGTTTTATCGAAGCCACGGCCCAAGGCTGGAAAGCGGCGATTGCCGATCCGGGCAAGGCGGTGGATGCGCTGATCAAACGTAATCCGGCGGCCGATAAGGCGCTGGAAACCGAGCGGTTGCAGATGGCGATTGATGCCAACGTCCTGACCGATTTCGTCAAGGAAAATGGCATGGGCAGCATTGATCCGGCCCGCATGGACAAAGCGATTGAGCAGACCAAACTGGTCTATGACTTCACGCACACCCCTGATGCGGCGCTTTACTTCGACAGCACCTATCTGCCCAAAGATGGCAGCCTCAAGATCGACTGATCCTCCCGGGGGCGGGCGGCTCCTCCCGTCGCTCGTCCCCACTTTTTTGTTTGGCAGGTTCATGGATACGCTTATCGACATTCGCGGCGTCACGCACGCCTATCAAACCAAACACGGCCCCCTTCCGGTGTTGGACGACCTCAACCTGTCAGTGCCCGAGGGCGAGTTCTGCGCGGTGGTCGGCCCTTCGGGGTGCGGAAAATCCACGCTGACGCGGCTGGTTGCGGGGCTGATGAAGCCCGATCAGGGCGAGGTCTTTCTGCATGGTGAAAAGATCACCGGGCCGCGTAAGACCGTGGGCATGGCGTTTCAAAATCCGGTGCTTCTGGAATGGCGCAGCATCCTTGAAAACGTGATTCTGCCGCTGGAAATCGTCGCCCCTGGCATGGCGCGCGCCGACAAGATCGCGCGGGCAGAGCATCTGCTGGACATGGTCGGGCTGAAGGGGTTCGAGACCAAGCGTCCCTCGGAACTGTCCGGCGGGATGCGCCAGCGCGCCAGCCTGTGCCGCTCTATCGTGCATAAGCCCGAAGTGCTGATTATGGACGAACCCTTTGGCGCGCTTGACAATTTCACGCGCGAAGACCTGTGGCAAACGATGCGCGATCTGCGCGCCGCCGAACCGTTTACCGCCGTTTTGATCACCCACGACCTGCGCGAAAGCGTGTTTCTGGGCGATCAGGTGGTCGTGCTGTCGGGGCGTCCGGCGCGCACGCAATATGTTCTCGATGTCGATCTGCCCAGCGACCGGACGATCGACATTCTTTATGAACCCACGGCCGTCAATATGCTGCATGATCTGCGCGATCAGATCCGTATTGCGCAGGGCCGTGACGGGGGGGCGCATTGATGGATTGGAAGAAAATCGCCACGCCGCTTTTGTCGATCATCGCGTTTCTGGCGTTTTGGGAGTTCATCGTCTGGGCGAATAACTGGCCCAATTACGTGATGGCCTCGCCCTCGGATCTGCCTGCGGCCTATGAGAAATATTGGAAGCTGTTTTTGATCGACAGCTGGCAGACCTTGTGGCGCACGGTGGCGGGGCTGGCGCTGGCGGTGGTGTTTGGCACGTCGCTGGGCATGGTCATGGGGTTTTCGAGAACCGCGCGCGATGCGCTGTATCCGCTGCTGGTGGGGTTCAACGCGATCCCCAAGGCGACCTTGGTGCCGGTCTTGGCGCTGCTGTTTATCGGCCAGCATGATTTCAATACCGTGCTGATGGCGTTCCTGATTTCGTTCTTTCCAATCGCGGTGTCGGTCGGGATTGGCCTGTCCACGCTAGAGCCGGAATACCGCGATATTCTTGGCGCGCTTGGGGCGTCAAAACTGACGATTTTCCGCAAGATCGCGCTGCCCAAGACCCTGCCCGAGTTTTTCGGCGCGCTGAAAGTCTCGGTCACGCTGGCCTTTATCGGCACCAACCTGGTTGAGATTATCTCTCCGCATGGCAAAGGGTTGGGGTCGCTGTTTCAATCAGGTGCGACCAATGGCGATTACCCGTTGATGTTTGCGGTGCTCATCGCGCTCGCGTTTCTCGGGATCGTTTTGTATTATGCGGTCGTGGCGTTGGAGAAGGTCTTTGCCGGCTGGGCCGAGCGCCCCGCAAGCTAAGGGAAACGGGGCGCGCATAAATCCCCACCAAACGCACCCTGCCCGCCTGCGTAAATTCCGAAAATTAGCGCGGTCGATGAATTTCCTCTTGCAGCGGCGCGCGCGATCCCCTAAATCCGCGACCACTGAACCGGTATGCGGGCGTAGCTCAGGGGTAGAGCATAACCTTGCCAAGGTTAGGGTCGGGCGTTCGAATCGCCTCGCCCGCTCCAGTTCAGACATACCCAAGGATGCGGGCGTAGCTCAGGGGTAGAGCATAACCTTGCCAAGGTTAGGGTCGGGCGTTCGAATCGCCTCGCCCGCTCCAAAAACAAAAGACCTCCCTTCGGGGAGGTCTTTGTCATTTCCGTCCTTACCAACCGATCATCCGGCAGCCGCCGAGGGCGGCGCCACGCAAGTTTTTGGCCCCGAAGACCGGCTGCAATGATCGCTGAGCAGACATTTGGCGCAAATATCGGGTGTATCGGGGCTGGGTGCGCAATCCACCGGGCCGTGGTCGAGGAAATAGGTCACGATTTCCATCAGGTCTTCGACATCGGCAGGGCGGCGCAGCACGCAGCGCAGGGAAGACAGCATCGAGAACAACTCACCTTGCGAAAACAGCGTGCTATCCGAGAGCAGCACCGTCACCAGATCAGGGTTGCGAAACTGCCCAGCCAACGCCACTGAAATCGCGCTTTCCACATCCCCGTGCCCGGCGTTGGGAAACAGGTTGGCAAGCAGCAGATCGGGCGTATTTACCCGCATTTCAGCCATCGCAGGGGGCAGTTTGTCGGTATGGGACACCTCATGGCCCAGAAATTGCAGGCGCTGCGTCGCGAGCGCCATCTCCAATGACCTTTCCTCAAGGATCAAAACCTTCATCGATGTCTCCACTGGCAAATGTTTGGTAGGGAAAAGCAGGTTCCGTTTAAGATCGCGCTAAGAAAGAGGCGCAAAACGGATCTTAAGGGACAAACGCTTAACAACCTCTTTTCAGCGGCCTATAAGGCAGACAGCAACAAGGAGCCGCCCGATGCGCAAGGCCACGATCAGCCGCACCACCGCCGAAACCGATATCTCTGTCGAGATCAATCTTGACGGTCGGGGAACCTATGACAACCAGACCGGCGTCGGGTTTTTCGACCACATGCTCGACCAGCTCTCGCGCCATTCGCTGATCGACATGACCATCCGCGCCAAGGGCGATCTGCATATCGACGATCACCACACGGTCGAGGATGTGGGCATCGCGCTGGGTCAGGCCTTGACCAAGGCGCTTGGCGACAAGCGTGGGATTCGCCGCTATGGCCACTTCGCGCTGGCGATGGATGATGCGCAGATCAGCACTGCGCTGGATCTGTCGGCGCGCCCGTTTCTGGTGTGGAACTGCGACATGCCCACCGCCAAGATCGGCACGTTTGACACCGAACTGGTGCGCGAGTTCTTTCAGGCGCTCTCCACCCATGGCGGGATTACGCTGCATATCGACCGGGTGCATGGGCTGAATGCGCATCACATCGCCGAAGCCGCGTTCAAATCGGTTGCGCGCGCGCTGCGTATGGCTGTTGAGGCCGACCCGCGCATGGCAGACAGCCTGCCCTCGACCAAAGGGGCGCTCTGATGCTGACGGCGCTGGTTGATTACGACAGCGGCAATCTGCATTCGGCGGAAAAAGCATTTCACCGCATGGCCGATGAAACCGGCCACGGCACAATCGTCGTGACATCCGAGCCCGACGTGGTGGCGCGCGCCGATCGCATCGTGCTGCCCGGCGATGGGGCGTTTCCGTCGTGCCGCGCCGCTCTGCACCGCTTTAGCGGCTTGGCCGAGGCGATTGACGAGGCGGTGACGGCGAAATCCCGCCCCTTCCTTGGGATTTGCATCGGTATGCAGATGCTGGCGACGCGCGGGTTGGAATTCGAGGAAACCGAGGGGTTTGGCTGGATCCCCGGCGAGGTCGTCAAAATCACCCCCGATGATCCGGCGATGAAAGTGCCGCATATGGGCTGGAACGATCTGGTGATCGACAACCCTCATCCGGTGCTGGCAGGGATCGCAACCGGTGATCACGCCTATTTCGTGCATAGCTATCACTTCAAAGTGGCCGAGCGCAGCGATCTGCTGGCCCATGTTGATTATGGCGGGCCGATCACCGCAATCGTCGGACGCGGCAATGTCGTGGGCACGCAGTTCCACCCCGAGAAATCGCAAGCCACGGGCCTGCGGCTGATCGCAAACTTTCTTAGCTGGAAACCGTGAGCGCGCCGAAGGCGGTCCTGTCCTGGTCCTCGGGCAAGGATTGCGCGATGGCGCTGCATATGTGCCGCAGCGAAGGTCTGGCCGATGTCGTTGCGCTGCTCTGCACCACGAATGAGGCGTTCGACCGCGTTGCGATGCACGGCACGCGTAACGCTATTTTGCGTGCGCAGGCGGCGGCCACGGGCTTGCCGCTGATCGAAGTGCCGCTGCCCTGGCCCTGCGCGAACGAGGATTACGAGGCGCGTATGGCAAGCGCGATGGATCAGGTCCGCGCGCTGGGTGTCGAGACGATGGTGTTTGGCGATCTGTTCTTGCAGGACGTGCGCGACTACCGCATCGCGCAACTGGCCCCGCTTGGCGTTACCGCGCTGTTCCCGCTTTGGGGGCGCGCGACCGATGAACTGGCGCGCGAGATTATCGCGCTGGGGTTTGAGGCCCATTTGGTCACCGTGGACCCGGCCAAACTTGACCCATCCTTCGCGGGCCGCAAATTTGATGCGCAGCTGCTGGCCGACCTGCCCGAAGGCGTCGATCAGTGCGGCGAAAACGGCGAATTCCACACCGCCGTCTCAGCCGGTCCGATCTTTGATGCGCCGCTGAACGTAGAGGTCGGCGAAACCGTGCTGCGTGACGGTTTCGCCTATGCCGATCTTAGCCTCAGCTAATCACTTCACGCGCTGCCAATCCTGCGATTTGCAAAACAGCCCGCCCGCAACACAGCCCGCCAGCGCCATTGCGTTGCCCTGAAGGGTGATCTTGCCAAGATAGATTTTGTTGTTGGACGGACGCCAGACCTTGCCCTCGTATTTGCCGCCGCCCTTGGGCGCCATGTCGATGACGATCTGTTTGCCCTCGTTACCGGTCTTGACCTCTTGCCCCTTGGCATCAAAGCTTTTGGTGATGTTGCCACAAAACGCAGCCCCACAGGGTTTGATCGTGACATAGGCGAATTTGCCCGCATCAGGCTGGGTTTTCCACATACCCTCAATCGGGTCGGCGAAAACCGCCCCCGCACTGAGCGCGAGTGCTGCGGCTGCCAGCATCACTGTCTTCATGGTAAATTTCCTCCCTTTTACCGATCTCGCGGCTATCAGGGCACGGCGCCCGATTCCGGGCAAGCCTGACGTGACGTCCGCGTCAATCTGTGCAAGGTCTTTGAGCGCCTCTTGCCCCGTGGCCCCGCGCCGTGGCATGAGGCGCAAAACGATGGAGAGCCGTGATGATCCTGTATCCCGCAATCGACCTCAAAGACGGGCACTGCGTGCGCCTGTTGCATGGCGAGATGGACAAGGCGACCGTGTTCGGTGACGACCCTGCCGCGCAAGCCGCGCAATTCGAGGCAGCGGGCTGCGAGTGGGTGCATCTGGTCGATCTGAACGGCGCTTTCGCCGGGGAACCGGTCAACGCCTCTGCCGTCGAGGCGATCCTCGCGCGGATCAAAGTGCCCGCACAGCTGGGCGGCGGTATCCGCGACATGGCCACGATCGAGCGCTGGCTGGAACGTGGCCTCTCGCGCGTGATCCTTGGCACCGTTGCCGTCGAGAACCCCGACCTCGTGCGCGAAGCCGCGCGCGCTTTCCCCGGTCAGGTCGCGGTGGGCATCGACGCGCGCAACGGCAAAGTCGCCACCAAAGGCTGGGCCGAGGAAACCGACGTGATGGTCACCGATCTCGCGCGCAGCTTTGAAGACGCAGGCGTGGCCGCGATTATCTACACCGACATCCTGCGCGATGGCGCGATGGGCGGCCCCAATATCGCCGCCACCGAGGCTTTGGCGCGTGCCGTCTCCATCCCGGTCATTGCAAGCGGCGGGGTGTCTTCGCTGCCCGACCTGATCACCCTGCGCGACACCGGCGTGATCGCAGGCGCGATTTCCGGGCGCGCGCTGTATGACGGGGCGATTGATCTGCAAACGGCTTTGGCAGCGCTGAAAGCCTAAGCCAAGCGCCCCCTGCCCCGGCAATGGCGCATAATGTGTTTTGACCTTAGCGCGACCTCGACCGTCGCGTCCAATCCTGCACCGCCTCAGCGCGCACCCCGGAGACTTGGAAGACCGACCTGATTCGTGTCGCGCCTTGGCTCCGGGGAAATCTGGCTGCCAAGCCCGGTTGCCTCTGCGCGGACATTGGCACGCTAGGACATCGTTCCTAGCAGCGCGATGTCAGGAAAGGGTCTGGCCGTTCTAAAGGAAGTTGGCTGGGATGGTAGGATTCGAACCTACGGTACACTGTACCAAAAACAGTTGCCTTACCACTTGGCTACATCCCAACTTGGCGCGGTTTCTAGCTAAGGCGGCGCGGCGCTGCAAGGGAAAAATCGCGCAAATTTCCGATTGCGTGTGATCGCGGGCTCGGGCAAGGGACAGGCATGGAAACCACTGATGTCGTCATTCTGGGTGCAGGTGCCGCTGGGCTTATGGCTGGGATCGAAGCCGGGCGGCGGGGTCGGCGCGTTATCGTGCTCGATCATGCGCGTGCTCCGGGCGAGAAGATTCGCATTTCGGGCGGCGGGCGATGCAATTTCACCAATCGCGCGCTCACGCGGCAAAATGCGATGGCGCGGTTTTTGTCGGCCAATCCGCGCTTTGCGCTGTCGGCGCTGTCGCGCTACACGCCCGATGATTTCATCGCCCGCATCGACGCGGCGGGGATTGCGTGGCACGAAAAACATCTGGGTCAGTTGTTTTGCGATGGCAAAGCGACTCAGGTGGTCGATCTGCTGGTGCGCGATCTGCGCGCGGCGGGGGGCGCGTTGCGTTTACAAGTGAGCGTCGAGGGGGTGAGCCGCACCGCAGACGGGTTCAGCGTTGCCACCAGCGCGGGGCCGATCCTTGCGCACTCGGTGATCGTGGCGACGGGCGGCAAGTCGATTCCCAAGATGGGCGCGACCGGGATCGGTTATCAGATCGCGCGCGATTTCGGGCTGGGCCTGATCGAGACCCGCCCTGCCCTCGTGCCGTTGACCTTCGCCGAGCAAGATCTGGCCCGCTCCGCGCCGCTGTCGGGCATCGCGCTGGAGGCACGCGTCGGGCATGGCAAGATCGGTTTTGACGAGGCGCTTTTGTTCACCCATCGCGGGCTGTCTGGGCCTGCGATCTTACAGATCTCCAGCTATTGGCGCGAGGGTGACACGATCGAGGTCGATCTGATGCCGGGGCGCGATATCGCCGCCGATCTGGCCGATCAGCGCGCCAGTGCAGGCAAGCAGGCGTTGCACAATGCGCTGGCGCGCCACATGCCCGACAAGCTGGCGCAGTATGTCGTGACCGATACCGGGCTGACGGGGCGCTTGGCCGATCAGCCCAACACCGCGCTGGCCAAGATCGCCGAGCGGGTGCATCGCTGGCAGGTGCGCCCTGTCGGGTCTGAGGGGTATCGCACCGCCGAGGTCACGCTGGGCGGCGTTGACACCACCGAGCTGGATGCCAAAACCCTGCAGGCGCGCGCCGTTGAGGGGCTGTATTTCATCGGCGAAGTTGTCGATGTTACCGGCTGGCTTGGCGGGTATAATTTCCAATGGGCTTGGGCCTCGGGTTGGGCCGCAGGTCAGGTGGCCTAAGTGCCTTAGAGAACGAGAGAGCTTTTATGATCACGATCACCCGCGAGTCGCCCTTGCAGCCGGATCTGGCCGATCTGCACGCCCGTCACCATCACGCGATGCATGTCGATACGCCCCCTGAATCGATCCACATGATGCCCCCCGAGGCGCTGGCCATCCCGGAAGTCGCGTTCTTTGTGATGCGCGAGGGGACGGCGGTGATCGGCATGGGCGCCTATAAACGCCTCACCCCCGAACACGCCGAAATCAAGTCGATGCATGTGCTGGCCGAACTGCGCGGACGTGGCCTTGCGCGCCAGATGCTTGACCATCTGATCACGCAGGCCCGCAGTGACGGGCTCACCCGCATCAGCCTTGAAACCGGCACACAACCCTCGTTCGAACCCGCCCGCATCCTGTATCTGCGCGCAGGCTTTCAGGAATGCCCACCCTTTGGCAGCTATCGCGAAGATCCCAATTCCGTCTACCTGACCCGCGCGATCTAAACTTGCACGCCCGCGCAATCTGTCGCATTTAGGCAGCCTGCGGTCCCTTAGCTCAACTGGATAGAGCAGCTGACTTCTAATCAGCAGGTTGAGGGTTCGAGTCCTTCAGGGATCGCCATTTTATTGTTTAAGACCCCGCCGAGCAAGCGGGCCCATTCGATGAGCCCTCGCGGAACCTGTCACGAGTTCAAGCTGGTCCGCGCAGCGGAGCAAATGATCCGGGGGATCATTTGCAGGGGCAGGACGTGTTCGATTACATCGAGATGTTCTACAACCCGAAGCGCAAGCATGCGAGAAACAGGATGCTGTCGCCCGTCGAGTTCGAACAGCAGCGGAAACTGAGCCCCGAAGGCGTCTACGAATCTAGGGGCTATTCAGTCTACCAGCCTGCCTTTCTCAGCAAAGCCGCAACCCTGGGCTAACCATATCGGCCATACTGGCGCGTCAATCCGGGACATGCCCTGCCCCATCAGCACCTCAACGTGTCGTAACTTCACGACAACCTCTTCGGGCTTGGGTCTCTTGATCGCCGATCTTGGTCCTCCGCTTTCCTGACGATAAGGGCGGACCACTTCAAAGGGGGAGGCTCATTCGCGCCGTTCGCAGCATCGCAAAGAAGGCGCCTTGCGCCCTTCGTGCCCGGCCAGACGTGGAGGGCCGCCGACCAGAACACAACGAACCTTGGCGACTGCCGCCAAGGTTTTCATTGCGAGCGGTTCTCAGACCTCATTTCTTGCCCGCACTGCCGATCTGTATCGGCGCGTCGCGGCTGACCATGCGGATCACCAGCGGCACATGGTCAGACACGTCGCGGGTGAAATCCGCCACCGATTTGTCGAGCCGCACGATGGCTGCGTCGTCGCCGCTGATCGGGGCCATGTGGACATCGTTGCTGACCACGATGTGATCAATCAGCGAGCGATATCTCGCCCCGACATAGGACAGCGCATTGTCGGCGGCATCATCTGTGGTCAGCGTGAACAGATCGGGCGCATCGGTGAGCGGGCCAAGCACGTCGGTATTCAGCGTCTCATTCAGATCACCGCCCAGAACCACGGGCAGCTTTTCGGTCTTGCGGATGTCGGCGATCACCTCGGTCAGGATCTCGGCGGCAAGGCGACGGCGGGCCTTGCTTTGCGGGTCGCCGAACGCCTTGAGGTGCAGCAGGATCATGATGAATTCCACCGGATCGCCCCCCTCCGTATTGGGGGCCACTTTGACCGTTGCGATCAATGGGCGGCGCGGAAAGGCCGTGCGCCCTGACTCCGTTGTCGCGGCCCAAGCCGTTTTGTGGCGGTTCAGGATCTTGGCGGAAATGTTCACTTCCGTGGTCTTGCTGTCATACAGAACGGCCAGATCCTGCCTGCCTTTGACGTCCAGATATTTGTAGTCGTAGCTATGCCCAAGGGCCTGAAGCGACGCAATCAGACGCTCCATCGCGTCTTTTTGCACCTCGACCAAGCCCATGGCGTCCAGCGACAGATGGCCCAGCACGCAGGCCACCTTGTCAACGCGGGTGTCGGAAATGGCGTCATTGAAATGCTCGATATTCCAGAAACCGATATCGGCGAATTCAAGCGAGCCCTTATATTCGGGCACTTCCACTTCCTGCACGCTGGAGCCGGTGATGCCCGCAATGTCAAAGAACCCAAGATGCGGAGAGCTGTCGGGGACCGTTGAAAGCAGCTCCATCAACTTGAAGGAGGCGGTGGCTTCGATGTGCTGGCGGGCCACCAGATGGGATACGATGGCCGCGATGCGCACGCCTTCGTTCGTGGTTACGCCCCCTTCAACCCAACCCGCGTGATGCAAGGCCACCAGATCCCACGTGTTGTTGAACACCGGGCTGCCCGATGATCCCGGTTCGGTGTCGGTTTCATACCAGATCACCTTATCCTTGACGCGCAACACGTCGTTATTGTGCAGCGCGACTTCCTTGGGACGCCCGCGCGGGTGCTGCACGATATTGACCTTTTCGCCGCGCGTCACGGTGGATGGGTTGCGCAGCAGCGGGATCGGGTCAAAGATCTCCAGCGCGGGGTCGTCACAGCCAACGATGGTGAAATCCAACTCCGTGGAGGTTACGAAAAACCGATCCGGATCAAGGTTGACCATTAGGCTGGCACCGCCCTCCTCGAAGTTGAACTCGGCAACGGCTTCGCGGGCTTCGTCTTCGTCGCCGATGACGTGGTTGTTGGTCATGATGAAGTTGCGCGTCGCGATCATAAAGCCGGTGCCCGAGCCGCCGGGCAGGTTGATGCGACAGACCGCAGCGGCCGCATCCGCGCCGCGATAGAGAAAGCTGGCAGGCAGGAAATCGGCCCCGCCAGATATCTTTTCGAAATGCTGCGAAATATCCTGCTCGATTTCCTTGCGGCGGGCTTCGTCTTCGGTGGGTGGCAAAGGCGTGTCGAGCAATTCGCGGCCCCGATGATCGACCAATTCGCGAAACGCCTCGGGGTTGAGGTCATGCGCGTCGATCTTGGCCTCTTTGCCCGGCGACAGCGGGGCTGTGACCTCAAACGGAGCGTTCGCCCCAAACATCGAGTCAATAATAGCGCGGAACTTCCCGGCCGCCGCGCCATAGCCGGTGTTGTTGGGGTGCAATTCATCGTGCCAGTTGCTGCCCACGCAATTCAGGCAACTCACGCGAACGACAGATCCGGGGAATTCCGCGGCGAGATCGACTAGGGCCGTGTTGAAACGCTCTACCAGCTCTGCCACGATTTGCGCCTGTAGCGTCTTGTCCTTGATCCCCAGCGCCTCCATCGGCTTACCCAGCCAGCGCGCGTTCGCGGGTTGCGCGTAATCATAGCCGTGACACAGGATTTTCAGGTTGGGGAACTCAGCCAGCAGCGTCGTAAAGATCGAGCGGTAGACGCCGATGATATCCTTGAGCCGTTTGGTGAACGTGGAGTTGGGATAATCCTTGGCCAGCTTGCCAGTCTTGAACGGGTGCAATGCGGTTTGCAGCATCCCGTCGCCCAGCAGATCATTGCCGCCACCGCTGATCAGAAACACATGCGGGTTATGCTGGCGCACCGCTTGCAGGATCTCGTCTTGATCCAGCATGTCTTGAACCAGATCCCCCGCCGCCCCGAGGCTGTAAATCGCGTAGTCGTCAAACAGCTGATCAATCACATCATGCAGCAGGAACGGATACTGAAACCAGCTATCGCCCTCGGACACGACGCGCAGCCCGGTCCAGCCGTTTTCGATTTTCCGGAGGTATTTCTTTTGCCGCCGCCGCTTGGACATTGCGTTAAAAAACCGCATCGCGACATCGGCTTCGGTGCCTTCATCATCTACCAAGTCAGGGTTGATCCGCACCTGCGGCGCAAAGGCATCAGAGGCTTCGGGCGCGGCCAGTAAATAGGCGGCGATTTCCTCGTCGGGGGTGTCGATATCGCGAATTTTGGCCTTGAGTTCGGTTAATGTGATTTGCGTCGTCATAAGGCACCTTCGTGTCAGTGGGTGGACCCTGAAACCCAAGTGAAATCCGTCAAATAGCACTCAAATCGTGCGCGTCGGAATAATCGCTTTAGGCCCTGCGTGTCGCAGCATAGCACGGAAGTTGATTGAACCGGTTCCTAGCGAAACAACTATCAGGCGATCGGCTGTTTTTTGCCAAACCGGGGGCGAGGTCGATTTTGTCGACCGCATCGCGCGTCGCGAATCACGCGCCTTGCATGATGTCGCGCGTGCCGTGGCGGCGGGCTTGTCTGCTTGGAAATTCTAGTGCTTGAGGTTTGCGAACGCCCTATTCCTGAGACAGGTCAGGACATCCGCAAACCTCTCGTCCGGGTTATACGCGCACAGCATCCCGGTCGGGACGATGAAACAGCGCGGTCAAAACTACCGAGGATATCCCTAGCCCCGCCATCAACAAAAAGGCTTCAACGAAGCTTCCGCTTGTGCCCACGACCCAGCCCGTAATCGTGGGGGCCAGAAAGCCCGAGATTGCAAATCCCAGATCCATGATTCCAAGCGCCGTGGCCGAGCGATCCGGTGCAACGTCGATATTGACTGCGTAGTAAGCTGCATTTGCGCCCATTGAGGCCGCCAAGGCGATGGTGATCAGCGTCAACGCCACCGTCAGATTAGAGGTGAATGCTACGGGGATGACGACAAGTGCTGCAATCGCCTGCGTTACCGCGATCATCGCCGAGCGCGACAGGCGCAACGAACGGGTGCGCGCCAAAAGTTTGTCCGAAAGATACCCCAATCCCAGCAACACCACGGCCGCCGCCGCCCAAGGCACCACGGAAAACCAGCCGACAGCCGAAACGGACAGCCCGAAATCTTTCTCCAGATACCCCGGCAACCACGTCATGAAGAAGAACAGGAAGTATCCGAATACGAAAAACGCCCAGTAATTCACCAGCAGAGTCGGGTTGGTAAACAGTCGTTTCCATGTCGTTTTCGGGCGCTGAATATCTGTTTTGGGGGCGTCATCATGACTGACCGTCGTGCGAATATGTGCCAGTTCGCCATCCGAAACATTGGGGCTGTCCTCGGGGTGGTTGCGAAACAGCCAGAGCCAGATCGGCAACCATGCGAGCGACACGCCGGCAAGGATATAAAACATCGCGCGCCAACCGAATGCGCCCATCAGCTCGGTCACGATCGGGGCACCGATGGCCAATGAAAACGGCACAGCAGCCAGCGAAACACCCAAGGCTTTCGCACGTTCCGCGCCCGCCAACCAACTGCCAATTGCGCCGGTCATGCCGGGGAACATCGGCCCCTCTGCCAGTCCAAGCATCGCGCGCGCGCCCAGCACCAGAAAGAAGCTCGAGGCCGCCCCGCTTAGCCAGATCGACACCGCCCAGAACGCGACCGAGATGGCCAATACGATCCGCGCGCCGAACCGGTCCACAAGGATGCCGCCCAAAAAGGTGGTGAAGGCATAGCCAAAGCCAAAGGCGCCCAAGATCACGCCGCGTTGTGCATCGCTAAGCGATAGCTCTTTGGCCATCGGCGTGATCGCATATGAGATCGCCGAGCGGTCGATATAGTTGATGATCGTGATTGCAAAGAGCAAAGCCACGACAGCCCAACGAAATTTGCCAGCTCTGCTATCGGCCCGGACTGCGGGCCCGGATTGAGTGAATTCGGTCATATAAAATCCTCCCATGACGTTTGGTGGACAAGCTAGGGCGCCACGGGAGGTTGGCGCTTAAACGCGCGAGGAAGTGAAGACGCGGTAACACGCGCGCGCCGTCGATAGCTCGCATCGCGTCAGCGGAACCGATTGACGTTGATCATCTCGTGGGCCCCAAGCCAAGACGCAGCATTGGTCGCATTCGGCGCGGCCTTACAGTCAGCGGGCAGCTACACCTATGCGGCCCTCGCAAACCATTGGGCGGCGGTCAATGGGGGGTGGACTGCGCTTTCATCTAGCCCTAAATACTCCCGCCGGAGGCATCCATCGCCCTTCACGAGCACCGCGGTCGACATAACTCGGGGCAAGAGCCATGAGCAAATCCTTGAAACGGGTGCGCGCCGCGCTGGAGGCGGCGGGGGTCGCGCATGACATTCGCGACGTGGGTGAGGCGCGCACGGCCGCGTTGGCGGCGCAATCGGCGGGCTGCGCGCTGGATCAAATCGCCAAATCGATTATCTTCCGCGGCGAAAACACCGGCCATATCGTGCTGTTTATCACCGCAGGCGGCAATCGGGTGAGCGCGAGCAAGGCCAGCGTGGTGGCCGGCCAGCCCTTGGGCAAGGCCGATGCCGATCTGATCCGCGCGGAGACGGGCTTTGCGATTGGCGGGGTGGCGCCTTTGGGGCATCTCAACCCGGTCACCACGTTTCTGGACCCCAAGCTGATGGAATTTGATGTGATTTGGGCCGCAGCGGGCACGCCGCGCCATGTTTTCAGCATCTCTCCGCAGGATTTAAAGCGTATCAGCGGTGCAGATCAGGCCAATTTCACCGAATAAAAAAAAGCAAATCAACGGGTTTGGCGCGGAATGTAAAAAACATTCACATTAACCCTTGCAAGGCGCGACCAGAATACCGATCTTGGATGATGTAAAAGGCATTCACATCAACCCAACGGAGGTTCCCCATGGCAGCCTATGCTACCAATTCCCCCGCCCCTGTTAATCGGGGCAACTGGTTTACCCGCGCCATCGACTGGATGGACGGCAACGGACCGGGCGCATGGATTGCGCTGATGGTTGCGGGGTTCATCTTTGCTGGCCCGCTGGGGCTGGCGCTTCTGGCCTTTATCCTGGTCACCGGTCGCTTCGGGCGTCGTTGGCGCAAGGGCGGGAATCAGATGACGCGCAGCCACGGCTGTGGCTTTGGCGGGCGGATGCATGTCTCGCGCACCACTGGCAACGCCGCGTTTGACGCCTACAAGACCGACACCCTTGAACGGCTAGAGCGCGAACAGTCCGAATTCGAAGAGTTTTTGCGCCGCCTGCGGGAATCGCGCGATAAGGCCGAGTTCGACCAATACATGGAAGATCGCGCCAAAGCTGCCGCGCAAAGCGACAGTGACGACGACAGCGCCAAAGCGTAACGCCGACGCGAAATGATCGCCCTGAAACGCCCCGGTCACAGCAACCGGGGCGTTTTCTGTGCCAAGAGATCAACGATTTGCGCAGAAACACTTGGCCCGCGCGCACGGCTTTGTTAGCCTGTACCAACCCCATCCGAATTTAGACGGCCCCCTAATGCGCCATTCTCTCCCGCTTGCACCGCAGTTCTATGTGACCGCGCCGCAGCCCTGCCCGTATCTTGACGGGCGGGCCGAGAGAAAACTGTTCACGGCTTTGCAGGGGGAAGGCGCTGAAAAGCTTAACAATTCCTTATCACGCCAAGGGTTTCGTCGGTCGCAAAACGTGCTGTATCGCCCCTCTTGCGCCGATTGCACGGCCTGTTTGTCGGCGCGAATCCGGGTGGCGGATTTCACACAGTCACGCTCGCAACGCCGGATTCTCAAGCGCAACGCCGATCTGCGGCGCACCGCGACCAGCCCTTGGGCCACCGAGGAACAATACGCATTGTTCCGCCGATATCTTGATTTGCGCCATGCCGATGGCGGGATGGCGGATATGGATGTATTCGAATTTGCCGCGATGATCGAGGAAACCCCGGTCAAGTCGCGCGTTATCGAATATCGCGAAAGTGCCGCCACGCCGGGGTCGGTGCGCGCGCTGATTGCGACCTGTCTGACGGATGTGCTCGATGACGGGCTGTCGATGGTCTATTCGTTTTACGAACCCGACCGGATCAAAGACAGCCTTGGCACCTATCTGATCCTTGATCACATCGAGATCGCGCGCCGTATCGGGCTGCCCTACGTCTATCTGGGCTATTGGGTGCCGGGCTCGCGCAAGATGGGCTATAAGGCGAATTTTGCCGCGCTCGAGATTTTCAAAGGCGGCGAATGGATGGATATCGGCAACCCCGAGGATCACTCGGGCGAGACGCATCCGCTGTCGGTGGATCCTATTGCCGATCAGGTCGCGCGCATCCAGCTCCCCGACACCCGCAGCAGCTGATCTGCGAAAACGCCGCTCACTTTTGGCGCGTATTTGCGCGGCGCAGCGGAAGCGCCACCTCATCACGATCCCTTTACCGCGATCACCTGAAGCGGGGATATATCCATTGAAATCGCACAAAAAATAGCCCCGAAAGCGACCCGCGTTCTGCGCAGCGCGGATCGTAAAACATTCTTCGCGCGTCCCTCGCAACTATTGGAATTTCAAGGTTTACAGCCCCAACCGCTTGCGTAAAGTGATCGCAGGTATCGTCCAGGCAAGGCCCGCAGGGGCGTCAGGACACACCACATCACAAGAATGACACTCAACGGGAGGAAACTTTATGGATCGTCGTTCATTCCTGCGCAAAGGCGCACTTGGTGGGGCCGCTGCGGCTGCCGGCTCGACCCTTGCCGCGCCCGCCATTGCGCAAGAAAGCCCGCAAATCACGTGGCGCTTGGCCTCGTCTTTTCCGAAATCGCTCGACACGATCTATGGCGGCGCCGAGGTCATGTCGAAAATGGTCGAAGAGGCCAGCGACGGGAAGTTCAAGATTCAGGTCTTTGCCGGGGGCGAAATCGTGCCCGGTCTGCAGGTCGCTGATGCGGTGACGAACGGCACCGTCGAGGTCTGCCACACCGTGGGCTATTATTTCTGGGGCAAAGACCCGACTTGGGCGCTTGGCGCGGCTGTGCCCTTCTCGCTTAATGCGCGCGGCATGAACGCGTGGCACTACCATGGTGGCGGCATCGAGCTGTATAACGAATTCCTTGCCAAGCAAGGGCTTTACGGCCTACCGGGCGGCAATACGGGCGCGCAGATGGGCGGCTGGTTCCGCAAAGAGATCAACACCGTTGACGATCTCAAGGGGCTCAAGATGCGGGTCGGCGGCTTTGCCGGCAAGGTGATGGAAAAGCTGGGTCTGGTTCCCCAGCAAATCGCGGGTGGCGATATTTACCCCTCGCTTGAAAAAGGCACGATTGACGCCACCGAATGGGTCGGCCCCTATGACGACGAAAAGCTCGGCTTTTACAAAGTCGCGCCCTATTACTACTATCCCGGCTGGTGGGAAGGTGGCCCGACGGTTCACTTCTTCTTCTCGAAAGAGAAGATGGAAAGCCTGCCCCCGCAATATCAGGCGCTTTTGCATACGGCCTGTCAGGCTACCGATGCGGACATGCTGCAGAAATATGACATGAAGAACCCTGCCGCGCTGAAAACCCTGATGGCACAGGGCGCGCAACTGCGTCCCTTCTCGCCCGAGATCATGCAGGCCTGTTTTGAAGCAGCCAATGAGGTCTATGCGGAAATGGAAGCCAGCAACCCCGAGTTTGCGAAAATCTGGGGTTCGATCAAGGATTTCCGTAAGGATTGGTTCGGCTGGGAGCAGGTCGCGGAATACAATTACGACACCTTCATGATGCGCCAAAACATCGCTGGCCAGCTATAAGCCCAGCGGCGTTTTCTGCACTCTACCCTTTGCCCCGGCGCCCCAAAGCGCCGGGGCTTTTTCATGCGCTCGCGCTGTGCATTCGGCCCGCGGCCCTCCTTCACGCGAAGCTCACGCGGCTTTGCCCGATTTCCTGAATTTGAGGGGACTTAACGGTTTACAGCCCAAATCGGTCAAGTAAGGTGACCGCATTCGCGCGTTTCGGGGGACCCCGAGGGGTGGAGAAAGCGTGCGGAACATAAAAAGAAAACAACACTCAACGGGAGGAACCCCTATGGATCGTCGTTCATTCCTGCGCAAAGGCGCGCTTGGCGGAGCCGCCGCAGCTGCTGGCTCGGCCCTTGCCGCACCGGCCATCGCGCAAGAAAGCCCGCAAGTTACATGGCGCTTGACCTCGTCATTCCCGAAATCGCTCGACACGATTTACGGCGCGGCGGAAACCATGGCGGATTTCGTCAAGGGCGCCACCGGTGGCAAGTTCAACATCCAGGTCTTTGCGGCGGGCGAAATCGTTCCCGGCCTGCAAGCGCTTGACGCCGTCTCCAACGGCACGGTCGAGGCCTGCCACACCGCATCTTACTACTACTGGGGCAAAGACCCGACCTTCGCCTTTGCGACCGCCGTTCCCTTTGGTCTGAACGCGCGCATGCAGAACGCCTGGTTCTACTATGGCGGCGGTAATGAAATGATGAACGAATTTTACGCGAAATACGGCGTCACGGTCTACCCGTGCGGCAATACCGGCGCACAAATGGGGGGCTGGTTCCGCAAGGAAATCAATACCGTCGAAGACCTCAAGGGCATAAAAATGCGCATCGGTGGTTTTGGCGGCAAGGTGATGGAAAAGCTGGGCGTTGTGCCCCAGCAAATCGCGGGCGGCGACATCTATCCCTCGCTGGAAAAAGGCACGATCGACGCGACCGAATGGGTCGGCCCCTATGATGATGAAAAGCTCGGCTTTTATAAAGTCGCGCCCTATTACTACTATCCCGGCTGGTGGGAAGGTGGCGCAGCGCTGCAAGCGATGTTCAACAAAAAAGCCTTTGACGGCCTCCCCGAGGCGTATCAGATCGCGCTGCAAGCTGCCTCGCAGGCCGCCAATTGCGACATGCTGGCCTCCTATGACCAAAAGAACCCGACCGCGCTGAAAAAGCTGATGGCGCAAGGCGCGCAACTGCGTCCGTTCTCGCAAGAGATCATGGATGCCTGCTTCAAGGCTGCCGGTGAAGTCTATGACGAGATCAACGCGACGAACCCCGAGTTCAAAAAGGTCTATGACAGCCAGTTCGCCTTCCGGAACGACGCTTACGGCTGGTGGCAGTTGTCCGAGTTCAACTACGACTACTTCATGATGCGCCAGCAAGCGGCGGGCAATCTGAAGATGTGATCTGACTGCAATCTACGGCAAAAGGCCCCGGCATCGTCCGGGGCCTTTTTGTGTCTTGGGTGATCTTGGCGTCAGCCGGTCTATGCAGCGCTATTTCGTCGTCGCAGCACCGACAGTCGCTCCTGCCACCGCGCCAACCGGCCCGGCCACGACCAAGCCGCCTACTCCGCCTGTCGCGGCGCGCTCGGTGGCTGTATTGCCGCAGGCCGCCAAGGAGACAAGCAGCCCTCCGGCGGCTGCCAGAGCAAGAATACGCATAGCAATTCCCTTTCCCATATCAAGCGCCACAGCGGCGTCCTGCAGGAAGACGCACAAACCACCGATTTGGTTCCCGATAAAGCGAAACGGCGGCCCCGAAAGACCGCCGTTTGCCGTGTTTACTGCTGAAAGCTAGTTGCTGCCCGGTGCGGGTAAGGGTGGCAATCCGCCTCCCGCATTGCCGCCACTTGAGCTGCCCGGTGCGGGAAGTCCCGGCAAGCCGCCCAAGCCACCCAAGCCCCCCAGCCCCGGCATCTCAGGCAACGTCATGTTGATCGTAGACGGGTCAATTGGCTTGCCCTTGTAATGCATCACCATGCCCGGGAAGGCGATCACGATGGCGATCATCGCGATCTGGATGAACACAAAGGGAATAGCGCCCCAATAGATCTGCGAGGTCTTCACCGGCTCCATCTTAAAGCCTGTGACCTTATCGATATAGGGCACCTTGGCCGCAACAGATCGCAGATAGAACAGCGCAAATCCAAAGGGTGGGTGCATGAACGAGGTCTGCATGTTCACCCCCAGGATCACCCCGAACCAGATCAGGTCGATCCCCAGCTTTTCGGCCGCAGGGGCCAGAAGCGGCACGATGATGAAGGCCAGCTCGAAGAAGTCGAGGAAGAAGGCCAGGAAGAAGACCAACAGCGACACCACGATCAGGAAGCCAAGCTGGCCGCCCGGAAGCGAGGTCAGCAGATGCTCGACCCAGATCTGCCCGTTCACACCGTAGAAGGTCAGCGAGAACACCCGCGCACCCAGCAGAATGAACAGCACGAAGGCCGACAGCCGCGTCGTCGCCGCCAGTGCGTCACGCACCACCGGATAGCTGAGCCGTCCCTTGATCGCCGACAGCACCAGCGCACCGACCGCGCCCATTGCGCCGCCTTCGGTCGGGGTCGCCACGCCGAGGAAGATCGTGCCCAGAACGAGGAAGATCAGCGCCAAAGGCGGGATCAGCACGATGATCACCTGCTGCGCAAGACGGCTCATCAGGTTGATCTTGAGAAACTTATCCAGCACCGCCACCACGTAAACCAAGATCACGGCGACAGCAGCGGCCAAGATTTCCGAGTTGTTGACGCTGGAACCGGACTTCTCGAAATAGCCCATCGCGAAGTAGAAAACGACACCGGTAAAGACCAGCGCCACCAGCAGAGACATTACCCCCGACCCCAGCGTGCGCGCCTCTTTGGGCAGCGCGGGCATCGAGTTCGGCTTGATGATCGACATCACCAGAACGTAGCTTAGATACATGCCGGTCAGCACCATGCCCGGGATCATAGCGCCCCTGTACATATCGCCCACCGAACGACCCAACTGGTCGGCCAGCACGATCAGCACCAGCGAGGGCGGGATGATCTGCGCCAGCGTGCCCGAGGCCGCGATAACGCCCGTGGCGACCTTTCGGTCATAGCCATAGCGCAACATGATCGGCAGCGAGATCAGCCCCATCGCGATCACCGATGCCGCCACAACCCCCGTGGTCGCCGCAAGAAGCGCGCCCACGATGATCACCGCATAGGCCAGACCGCCGCGTACCGGACCAAAGAGCTGCCCGATCGTGTCGAGCAAATCCTCGGCCATGCCGGATTTCTCCAGCACGATGCCCATAAAGGTAAAGAATGGAATCGCTAAGAGTGTCTCGTTTGATAAGACCCCGTAGAAGCGTTGTGGCAGCGCGTTTAGCAGCGGCCAGTCAAGGTTGATCGACCCGCCGGAATAGCCCGACAATTCGACCCCGATGACGAAAAACAACAGCCCGTTCGCCGCCAGCGCAAACGCTGCCGGATAGCCCAGCAGCAGGAATACGATAAGCGAAACGAACATGATCGGCGCCATGTTCTGCGCGATAAGTTCGAGCATTTAGAGCGCCTCCTCTTCGGTGATCGGATCCATCCCGTGATGGCCGGTCAGCGCATGGGGGTCTTCCATCAACCCGCGCATCACCGCGATTTTCTTGATAATTTCAGAGATGCCTTGCGCGAAGAGTTGCCAGAAGCCGATCAGCAGCAACATCTTGGCGGGCCACAAGATCAGACCGCCCGCATTGGTCGACATCTCGCCCGAGCGCACCGACAGCATCACAAACGGCGTCAGCTTGACCAGCATCAAGATCACGAATGGCATCAGGAAGAAGATATGCCCGAACAGGTCGATCCAGTGCTGCACCTTGCGAGGGAAGGCGCCATACACGATGTCGATGCGGATATGTTCGTTTTGTTTCAGCGTGTAAGCCGCGGCCCCCAGAAAGGCGGCACCAAACAGATACCACTGCAATTCGAGCCATGAATTCGACGACATGTCGAACATTTTGCGCACAATGGCATTTGTCGCGCTGACAAGCACCGAGACCAGAATAAGCCAGGCTGCCGACTTTCCCACCCTCTCATTGATGATGTCGATCCAGCGTGACAGGGCTAGCAATCCGCCCATCATACTCCCTCCCTCTTTTTATTCGGCTCGATGTCTCGCACCTTAGCTTTTGATTGACCGCTCACACCTCGAAGGTCAAGCTTTTCCAAGGCTATTTGGTTTGCTCACCTGACCAAATAGACAAGGTCGCCCATCAAGCTCGCGTGATGACGCAACGGCAAGCACCACGCTATGACGCCGATGAAAGCCGACTTTTGTACAAAGTTGCGAGCCGATCCAGTGCGCGCGCAATATTTCACAAGAAATACACCCTCATGCGACATTTTATGCAGGTTTTGGGCATTGACGCCCCCAGCCCCCGGTCATAATCTCCGCTCGTTCGCAATTGAGAGGAAGCGCTATGCTGGCGATTCTAGTATCTGTCGTAGGAGTCACGCGCATGGGCCGGTAACGGTTTGACCATGAAGGTTCCCATGCGCCCCCGCCAAAGCCGGGGGCTTTTTATTGGCAGATTGATCGCGAGACGCGCAAAGCGGGGGCAGCGCGCCCCAGGCGAGGATGGAGAAGAGATATGGCACGGCAGATGACCGGCGCGAAAATGGTGGTGCAGGCGCTCAAGGATCAGGGCGTCGACACGGTATTTGGCTATCCGGGCGGCGCGGTCCTGCCCATCTATGACGAAATTTTCCAGCAAAATGACATTCGCCATATCCTAGTGCGTCACGAACAGGCGGCAGTGCATATGGCCGAAGGGTACGCCCGCTCGACCGGCAAGCCCGGCGTTGTTCTGGTGACCTCTGGTCCCGGTGCGACCAATGCGGTGACCGGTTTGACCGATGCGCTGATGGATTCGATCCCGCTTGTGGTGTTTTCAGGTCAGGTGCCGACTTTCATGGTGGGCACCGATGCCTTTCAAGAAGCCGACACCGTGGGCATCACCCGCCCTTGCACCAAACATAACTGGCTGGTGAAGGATTCTGCCAAACTGTCGGAAACCATCCATCAGGCGTTCCATGTCGCGACCTCGGGGCGTCCCGGTCCGGTGCTGGTGGACATTCCCAAGGACGTGCAGTTCGCGATGGGCGATTACACCGCCCCGAAACAGGCGCAGGTCGATCATTACCAACCCAAGGTGAAGGGCGATCTGGACGCGATTACCAAAATGGTCGAGCTGATCGAGCAGGCCGAGCGCCCGGTCTTTTACACCGGCGGCGGCGTGATCAATTCCGGCCCCGCTGCGTGCCAGTTGATGCGCGAGCTGGTCGATGCGACTGGCTTTCCGATCACATCGACCCTGATGGGGCTTGGCGCTTATCCGGCCTCGGGCAAGCCGTGGCTTGGGATGCTCGGGATGCACGGTCTGTATGAGGCCAATCTGGCGATGCATGGCTGCGATCTGATGATCAATCTGGGCGCGCGTTTCGATGACCGCATCACCGGCCGCATCCCCGATTTCAGCCCGCGTTCCACCAAAGTGCATGTCGATATCGACGCCTCGTCGATCAACAAGATCATCCCCGTCGATCTGCCGATCCTGGGCGATATCGGCCATGTGCTGGAAGATGTGCTCAAGGTGTGGAAATCGCGCGGGCGCAAGGTCAACACGGCTGGTTTGGCGAAATGGTGGAAGCAGATTGAGGAATGGCGCGCCGTCAAATGCCTCGATTACACCAATTCCGAGAAAACCATCAAACCGCAATACGCGCTGGAACGCCTTGAGGCGCTGACGAAGGGGCGTGATCGCTACATCACGACCGAAGTGGGTCAGCACCAGATGTGGGCAGCGCAGTTCCTTGGCTTTGAAGACCCGAACCGCTGGATGACCTCCGGTGGCTTGGGCACGATGGGCTATGGGTTTCCGGCCTCGATCGGCGTGCAAGTGGCGCACCCCGACGCGCTGGTGATCAACGTCGCGGGCGAGGCAAGCTGGCTGATGAATATGCAGGAACTTGGCACCGCAACCCAGTTCCGCGCGCCCGTCAAACAGTTCATCCTGAATAACGAACGGTTGGGCATGGTCCGGCAGTGGCAAGAGCTGCTGCATGGCGAGCGCTACAGCCATTCGTGGTCCGAAAGCCTGCCCGATTTCGTGAAACTTGCCGAAAGCTTCGGCTGGAAGGGTATCCGCTGCGATGATCCCGCCAAGCTGGACGCAGCAATTCAGGAAATGCTGGATTACGACGGTCCGGTGCTGTTTGACTGCCGCGTCGAGAAACATGAAAATTGCTTCCCGATGATCCCCTCGGGCAAGCCCCACAATGAGATGCTTCTGGCCGCCGATGCCGAGGCCTTCAAGGAAGGCGCGGGGCTGGTCTAAGGCGGACCGGGGGTCACGCCCCCTCCCCGCGCAAGATTTGAAGCAGTTGGAATTTAGATAAGAGGAGAGAGGCAATGGCCGCTCTGAAAATCAAAAAAGGCGCATCGAGCCATTCGGCTTATGATCTGCGCGACAGCCACAGCCAGCTAGAACGCTCGCACACACTGGCGGTGATCGTGGACAACGAGGCGGGCGTTCTGGCGCGCGTGATCGGGTTGTTCTCGGGGCGCGGCTATAACATCGACAGCCTGACCGTCGCCGAGGTTGATCACGCAGGTCACAAAAGCCGCATCACCGTCGTCACCACGGGCACGGAGTCGGTAATTGAACAGATCAAGGCGCAACTGGGCCGCATCGTGCCCGTGCACGAAGTCAAGGATCTGACGGTCGAGGGCAGCCCGGTCGAGCGTGAACTTGCGTTGTTGAAAGTGTCTGGCACCGGCGACAAGCGCGTCGAGGCGCTGCGTCTGGCCGATATTTTCCGCGCCAATGTCGTGGATAGCACGCTGGAGAGCTTTGTGTTCGAGATCACCGGCACGTCCGAGAAAATCGACGCCTTTGCCGAGCTGATGCGCCCCTTGGGCCTGTCCGATGTGGCACGCACGGGGGTCGCGGCCTTGTCGCGCGGGGTCTAAACGCCACACAGGCGCAGGTTTTGCGGGCTTGCGCCTGATCGCTCTGGTCATCGCCGCGCCATTCTGATTCCCTGATCGAAATTCAGCACGGAAAACACCGACCTATGGCAGCGAGCCCCGCCCCAACATCCACCCCGCATCTGGGCGTGGTGATCGTGACTTACAACGCGGCCGACGTGATCGCAGACTGCCTGCGCGCGCTGCAGGCGGCACGGGGCGTGGTGCTGCATGTGGTGGTGGTCGATAACGCCTCACGCGATCACACCAATACGGTTGTGCGCGAGACGGTTGGCCCTGCTTTGCTCCCCCCCGCGCAGGCAGGCGCGCCGGGGATCGCGCTGATCAAGGCAGGCGTGAATGGCGGATTTGCGGCGGGCATCAATCTGGGGCTGGAACGGCTGGCGCGCGTTCCTGAAATTGACCGCTTCTGGCTGCTCAACCCCGACTGTATCGCACCGCCCGACACTGCGCGCCAACTGGCGAGCTATGGCGCGGATGATGCGCAAATCGGGATGATCGCGCATCGCGTGGTCTATGCCGACAAGCCCGAGATGATCCAGATTGACGGCGGCACAATCGACCAGCGCACCGGGATCACGCATAACATCAACCAATTCGCAGATCGCGACACCCCTGCCCCGAACGCCGCCCGGATCGAGTTCGTGACCGGTGCCAGCCTGATCGCCACGCGCGCCTTTTACGAGGCGGCAGGCCCGCTGGCCGAGGATTATTTCCTCTATTATGAAGAAGTCGATTGGGCGCTGCGCCGAGGCACCTTGCGCATCGCCTATTGCCCCGACGCCGTGGTTTTGCACAAAGCCGGCTCGGCCATTGGCTCGCAACGTCTGGGCTCTGTCGCGTCACCATTCTCGCAATATTTCAAACACCGCGCTCGCGCGATGTTCCTGCGCCGCCATTTCCGCCCCGGCCTGATCGGCGGAATGTTCTGGTCGCTCGCCAAGGCGGTACAACTGATCCTGCAAGGCCACGGCGCCGAAGCACGCGCACTATTGCGCGGCTATTTCGGCCTAGCCCCCCCCGCCGCCGTTCTGGCCGCTCTGTCACCCGAGGCACGCGAACGGATCGGGCGTTAGCGGGCCTCGCGGCGATGGGACTGGGCAAAACGGGTATAGGCGTTTTGCGGAACCGCGCGGTGTTCATTTTCGCCGCCCTCCTCTGTCGCCCTCTCCTTTGCGACCTCGGTTAACATCCACATTCCGGCACCGAACAGGAAGAAGGTGAAGGCGTAGATCGATTCCCAGACATAGACAGTGCAAAGCGTGAAAGTCATGCCCGCGAAGGTGAACACCCAAGAGCGACGAAAGCGCTGCATTCGCGCATCGCCGCTAAAATCGCGAAACATCACCTTGAACAGTCCCCAGACATAACCGGCGGTCACGAAGAAGAATCCCGGGATGCCGTAGCGCACGGCCATCACGAGCCAGAAATTATCCATGCTGCCCGAATACATATACCAAGGCCGCACCCAGTCGTTCAGCCCGATCCCAAAGATCGGGTTGGCCCAAACATTTTTCAGCCCCCAATCGAAAATGATCGTGCGCCAATAGGCAGTATGGGCTGAAAAAGTTGCGTAGCTCAGGAAAACCATGACCGGCGACCGGTTCGACAG
The DNA here is from genome assembly GCF_000714545.1 of Thioclava indica. Classification (GTDB taxonomy): domain Bacteria; phylum Pseudomonadota; class Alphaproteobacteria; order Rhodobacterales; family Rhodobacteraceae; genus Thioclava; species Thioclava indica. Next base: position 79,159 of record NZ_AUNB01000051.1, on the reverse strand, counting down.
CAGGTCAACAATGACATAGGCGAACACAAACAGGCCTAATAATATCCACCAACGCCTCTCGAACCGACGCAGCCCCAGATACCAACCGATCAGCGCGATCTGCAAGAGAAGCGAAAGCAAGGCCCCCGAAGAGAGAGCAAGGAACCCGTTCAACAGGATGAAGCCGCTGGCTACGATCCGCCGGGACAGTGATTTGATGCCTTCGAAGGCCACGAATGCAAAGGAAAAAACCACCGAGCAATAAAGACCGAAATGGATGGGATGCGCAAAGGGGCCCTGCACGCGCTCAAGCCCCATTCGCGGATCCTGATAGTTGAACGTGATCGTTCCCACACCGGGGATCTTGTTAATCAATGTTGGAATAAGGCTCGTGCCGGTTTTCGTTTCATACAGAGAGAACGGCGTCATCAGTAGAACTGACCAGATTAGAACGCGTCCGAGAGCGGCAAAATCCTCACGGGACCGGATATAGGCCCGCCCCATCAGATAGCCACCGAAGAACTCGATCCCGACCGACCCCGCTTGCTGGATCACACGGTCAGGGTTGTTCACCGCAAGCGCCACCGACAGCCAGATCGCGTGCAACAAGAATAGCCAATCGACGGCCAGAAGGCGGCCATAACGCCCGCTGAAAAGCTTAATGAACAACGGAACCGCCATCACCATGAGAAACAGACGTGGGCCTGTCAGTGCAAGCGGGCCGACATAGACCTTAAACGGAAACAGTATCGTCAACAGAAAAATCAGAACGGGCCATGGCAATTTCGCCTCGGCCAAAGCTGCATCGGGGAGCGTTTCCGTGCTCGCCTTTTGCGGCCCGACACGTGCCGAGCGCAGCCCTCCGCGCCCCGCAACACCGGCCCGATTCATCACAGCGTCCCCACGACCGCAGGACCGGTGGCGTCCAGCCCCAGCGTCTCCACTTCACCGTGGAAGCTATCGCGTTCACCAAACGGGTTACCCAGTGACAAACCCCAATATTCGATTGGGCGGGTTTCGCCCGAAACCGAGCCCTGCCCGATCAGCGCGCCATCACCGTGGACCTCGAAATGACTTTTCGCGGCGTCATACTCAAAGCTCACGTCATGCCATTTCCCGTCAAATAGCGGGATCCGCTTGGTGCGCAAAAACAGGCGATGGCCGTTGGCAGGCCAGAATTCGACGGTGAAGGTACCCCGCCCCGTCGCCCTGATGATCAGCGATTGATGGATCCGCACGACCTCGCCCGCCGACTTGTAATCACCCATCGCGCGCAGCCGCATCGACAGCTTGAACGTGTTGGAGCCAAAAAACGGCGTGATCATCTTGGCGGGCACGTCGATTGCGCCGCCACCTGCGCCAAATTCCAGCGCACCCGGAGACACGGCGATGGTGGAAAGCACCTTGGGTTCCGCGCCAACATGCGACACGATCCGCCCGATTTCAGGGTCAAACGTCAGCACCCGACTGTCGCGCACAACGATCTGGCCCTGTGCCGAGCGGCTTTGCCCATCTGGCAACATGGCCGTTAGGGTGATGCGATAATTGCCGGGGCGCTCAAAGGTGAATGGCACCCTGGAACCCGCGATCTTGTCGGCTTTGCCGATCTGCCAATCATAGGTGACTTTGGCCGGGTCAACGCCCGCTGGCAGCACGGTTTTGGCTGCATCAAACAGTAGTTCTTTGCCGCCTTCCGGCGTTGCCCCGATGCGCATGACCGGTTGCAGGGTGGCCTTTCGCGCCAACCCGTCCAACTGCGGCGCACCGATACCAGCCCCTGCCAGCGCGCCGCCGGGAAGATAGTCGAAATTGCGCAGATCATCGGGCAGGCCAGTGCGCGCGGCGACGAACAGCGTGTCGTAGAAATTAGGGCGGCTGGGTGAGATATCTTGGATCAGCAGATTGTCTTTCACGCTCCAGTCGGTCTGCCCGACCGGCCCGGCGATTTCGCCCACGACGTTCTTTTCAATCACCACATTACGCGCATCGCGCGCCACCCGGATCTGGGGAATCCATAGCTTGGGGTCGACCTCGACGCCTTGCGAAAATGCGTTATGGATCAGCGTGTTATTGGTAATCTCGACGTGATCGGTTTGCCCCAGCGTGATGCCGTGCAAATGCGCGTTGACGATCACGTTGTCGCGGATCGTCACGTTGCGGTAAAACATCTCGTCGCCCGCTTTGCCGCGATCCACCAGCTCGTTTCGCATCAAGATGGACTGCGTAAACAGCCCCATGCCAGAGTTGAAAATGTTATCCGCAATCAGGATATCGCGGCTGGGACGGGTGGTTCCCGCAGTCCAGAACTGGATCATATCGGCATGATCGGCCAGTAGGGCGGCGCGCAGGAAATCATGGATATGATTGCCCGTGATGGTCACGCGTTCAACCTGCGCGAAGTTCATCCCGTCCATGCGCATGTCGTGAATATCATTGCCGGTGACCGAGATATCGACGCAGTCGCTTACGACCAAGCCCCGGAAAAAGCGTCGAAATTCGTTATTCTCGATGTGTAGATCCGCGGATGCCCGCAGGGCCAGACCAAACGCCGTGGGCAGTGGGTTATGTTCGGGCGAGCCCGCCGTCGGAGGCGCCAGATCACCATCAAACACCGAGTTCTTAATGGTCACATCGCGCGCGGTGAACACCTGAAACGGGCGTAGATTTGCTTTATCATCGGGGGCATAATCGTAGTCAAACAGCAGATCGTCGAAGACCAGATGACTGACCTCGCGCAGGTCCATCCGTTCGATGCGGGCAGGATGCGCGGCGTCGCTTGAGCGAAAGGTGATCGGCTTATCCTCGTCGCCTGCAAGCTTTGACAGGCTCAGCGCTGGGTAGTCGCCCGGTTCCAGCGCGACGACATCGCCCGGTGCAAGTTGGCCGATAACGTTGCTGAGCGCCGCTGCGCCATCAACCGACCAATCGCGCGCCTGCGCAGGGGCCGTCAGCGCCATCGCCATCACGCAGCCCAAAGCGCCCCGCTGGAAAACGCGCGCAATCAGCCCAAAACTGTGCATCTCATGTCGCATATCATTTCGCCTGTCGCGGCCACGTTCAGCGCGGCTCTGCTTACTGCTTGTGTCGATGAGGGTAGGCCCTCAAGAGTGAGTTAAACAAGGTAAACACGGCAAATTCAGGGCGGCAGCGCGGCGATATGTGGCTAATCGGCACTGTTTCACAGATGCCCGAAAACAGCCTGACGCAGCATCCAGCCCATCCGCGCCAGCCGCAAGCGCGCCAGCGTTAGCAATGCGCGCGCCCGCTCGCGGTTATCGCGCAGATCGGGGTGGCGCAGCACTTTGGGGATATGGGCAAGGATCGAGAGCGGCATCAACAGCGCCTTGCCCGCCCATGTCAGACGCTCCAGCGGGGCCGATCCGTTCACGCCGAACCCCTCTTCGCTTAGCCGCCGCCATTTGCGCGCAAGCGCCGCCCAGTCCTGACGCGACGGGTGTCCCACGCGCAGCCCCTCGGCGTAGACCAGCTTATAGCCCTTGGCGGTCGCGCGGCGGCACCAATCGAGATCTTCGGACAGCCCGGCGATGAACGGCCCCGTGCCCTGATACACATCGCGCCGCGTCAGCAGATTGCCGGTGCCGGAAAAGCCCTTTTCCTCAATGTAGCGGCGGAAATCAAAGGCAAAAACCGTCTCGAACGCCTCTGCCCCGGATCGCGGCGGCGGGGTTTCGTCAAACACCGCGACATGCCCGCCCACCAGATCGCCGCGCTCCATCACGGCAAACGCCGTCGCGATCCAATCAGGAGCGGCCACACAATCGCTGTCGATGAAAAACAGCCGCTCGGCCGTGGTTTCAGCCACGCCGCGGTTGCGCGCCTCGGCGGCGCCTTTCTTGGCCTCGGTGACGATGTGCAGATCGGGAAAGGCCGCGCGCACCGGAGACAGATCGACGGTAGAATTGTTATCAACCACGATCACTTCGCAGCGCGCGTCAATCTGGGGGGCAAGAACCTCAAGGCAGCGGATCAGGCGGACCACATCGTTGTAATGGGGAATGATGACAGCAGCTTCAGCCACGGATGCTCTCCAACTGGGCGAGCAGCGCCGCGTCATAGGCCCCGAGCCGCTCCAACCCCTTGGCCAGCGACTCTTTCATCTCGCCCGCCAGCGTGTCGCGCATCAGGTAGCCTTCGGTTACGGCTGCGAAAACACCGTCCTCGTTGGTGTTGGTGCAGTCAACGGTGCGGGTATAACCCAGCGTGCCAAACAGCCCCGCAAACTTGCGGCTATAGGCCATCGGCACCACCGGAACACCGCTGGAAAACGCCGCGATACAGGCATGCATCCGCGCGCCGGTAAAGAAATCGAGCCCCGCGATGTAGGATTTCGCAGCGCCGGGGCTGTCAAACGCAGGTGCGCAGATCACGCCATGCGTCTTTGCCAGCGCCTCGCAAGCGCGCAGGTCGTCCTCGATCACCATCGGCCCGCTTGGCACAATGACATGGGGCACCAGATGGACCTCGGCCCCCTGCCCTTGAAACCACGCGATCAGCCGCGCGATCAGCGCCGGATAATCAAGGCTCATGCCGAAATCATTGCCGCCCTGATAGCCCCCCGCCATCAACAACCCCGAGACGTTAATCCCAACGCGCGGCGCACCGCCCTGCGCCATTTCAGGGGGTTGATAAGGCAGTCGCAGCGCCAGATCAGAGGCCGCCACCACCTCGCCACGATAGCCAAGTGCGCGCAACGCCTCGCCCGAGCGCTCATCACGCGCCGCCACCAGCGCCGAGCGGTTCAGCGATATCCGCGCCAGCCATTTCGACCAGCGTTTTGAAAACGGCCCGATCGTTTGCGGGGCGACGACCAAAGGCGTGCCCGCGAGATGCGCCGCGAATTTCATCCAGAACATCCGGATCAGCCGTTTCGCGCCATAAATATCGGCAAAACTGTCGCCGCCGCCAACATCAATCACGAGATCAGACGCTTTAACAGTGGCGAACAAGCCCTTGGGCGATTTGAGGAAAGCGCCATCGACCTCGATCAATGTCAGATCATCGCCCGAGACGTAAGGCGCGCGCGCATCCTTCCAGTCCAGCACCGTGATCGCGATCTCGCGCCCGATCTGCCGCCCCAGTTTGCGCAGCAGCGCGATCTCGGACACCGTCAACGCCCCGACGCCCAAATTGTCTGAACGCGTCGAGTGAAAGATCAGGCAGACACGCAGCGCGCGGCTCATTTCGGCCTCGTAAATGCGCGTCGGATTGTGCCTGCGAAGTTACGCAAATTCCGCGCAATCGGGTTTTGTCGCGCACAGGCGCGCAGGTCCATCCCGACATAAACCGGCACCGGGCGCGCCATCAGACGCAGCGCGGCAAGACGCGCAAATAGCGCGCGGCGGCGTTCGCGTTGACCGGGCTGGATCGCGGCAAGATCGGCCACATCGAAGGGCTGCGTTTGCACCGCGCCTGCCGCTTCGGCCTGCGCCAAAATCTCGGCCCCAAGACGCGTGCGCGCCACGATCAGACTGACGCCGGGGGCCTCGTCAAAAAGCGGGTAGCCCTTGGCATCGGCCTGCCACGCATCGGCGCAAACCAGATCGGCGGCGACGCCCGTGCCATCGGCGCAGATCTTGCAGCGATGCTGAACGTGATGCGCCAGCACCCCGCCCCAAGCCGCGTGATAGTCTAGATCGCGCGTGCTGCCATCCTGCAAGGTCGCCGTTGCGCGCCCCGGCCAGCCATTGCCGCGATAGCGAAATGCCGCAAGCTGATCCGCCGGAACGCCCATTTTGTCCAGCAATTCCTGCGCGCCCGTCGCACTGGGAACGCCCGCACAAAAGAATGACAGGATCACCGGAAAGGCGCGCGCCACAGCCGGATCGCGCAGGCTGAGCGCACGCAAAGCCGCGCAATCGCAGGGTTTCCCGATGAAGGCATAGCGCCGTCCCGACGCCAGATAATCAGCCAAATCCGTAAGCGGACTGGAGGGCGCATAGCGCGAGCCTGCCGCCTGTGCCACTTGTTCGGGCGTTTCGCTAATACGCGTGCGGTTGCCTGTTGGATTGGCGGGATCGGCCTCGATCTGGATCACTCCATCGACCCGCGCCGAGGTCAAAAGATGCGCTGCCAGCGCCGACAACGCGCCCCCCGAGGCCCCCGCGAACCGCAGGTTTTCATCGCGCGCCCAGCCGGTGACCATCTGTCGATACGGCCCCCAAAGCGGGTCACGCCCCTCGCCTGCGCGCGCGCTGGTTTGGCCCAAACCGGGGCAACTGGCCGTGATGCCAGCCTCTTGCGGCCCGCTCAGATCAGCAGTTTGCACCGGACGGGGAAAGCCGGGCGGGGTCATCTCCATCGTGATCCGCCCCGGAGCCAGCCCCGCACACAGCCCGCAGCCCGCGCATAGATCGCCTTTTGCAACACGCAAAAGCGCGGCACTGGGGCCAGTAAAGGGAGTGTTTTTTGCGCTGGTCATGCTCGGCCATTCTTGTTTTGCAAAGAGTTCAACAGCAAGACAGCCAAGCTGACAAGCCCAATGCGCCCCACAGCGTTGCGAGCATGTCACAACAGCCACAGCCCCCGCTTGACCAAAACCCGACAAGCGCCGAAACTTGCCCCAAAGCAAACCCGTCCCTTGCCGTCGCGTCATTCGATGCCGCGCGCAGACGCCGCGAGGCCCGATCCATTCATGCTGCGCACCGCACTGTTTATCCTGAGCGGGAATGCCGCGACCTCGGCTTTGCTCCTGGCGCGCAACCTGTTGTTGGCCCGGTTGATCCCGGTGGCCGATTACGGAGTCGCTGCGACGTTTGCGATGGTGATGGCGGTGCTGGAAATGGCCTCGACGCTGGAGCTGCATCAGCAAATCGTGCAATCGCCGCGCGGCGATGATCCGCGCTATCAAGCCGCTTTGCAGGGGTTTCAGGTGCTGCGCGGCATGCTTTCGGCGGTAGCGCTGCTGGTGCTGGCGGGGCCGATCGCCGATTTCATGGGCATACCGCAAGCCACCTCGGCCTATCGCTGGCTGGCGCTGATCCCGTTGCTCAATGCGCTGCAACATTTCGACATTCACCGCGCCCAGCGCGACGGGCGGTATTTGCCGGTACTGCTAACGGGCACCCTGCCCGCTTTCGGCGCGCTACTGGCGCTATGGCCCTTGGCACGGTTCTTTGGCGATTGGCGCGTCGCGCTTTGGGCGATGCTGATTTACACGGCCCTTGGGCTGATCACCTCGCATCTTATGGCCGAGCGGCGCTATCGGTTGCGGCTGGACCGGATCGAGATGCGTCAATCCATGGTGTTTGGCGCGCCGCTATTGGTCAATGCGGCGATGATGTTTCTTGTGTTTCAGGGCGATAAGGTGATTGTCGGGCGCTTGGCCGGGATGGAAGCGCTGGCGCTTTTCGCGATGGGGGTCACGCTGACGCTGACGCCAACCTTGATCGGGGCAAAGACGATCCAGCATTTCTTTTTGCCCAAGCTGGCCGCCGCACGCGCAGCCGGTCAGCCTGATGTCCAACGTCATCTGAGCAAAGCCGCGTTCGAAGCTGCTTTGCTGACCGGGTCGGTTCTGATGTTAGGGGTCTTTTTGCTGGGCACGCCGGTGATCCACCTGCTTCTGGGTGCTAAATACGCCAGCCTCAGCGCGCTGCTCATTCCCTTTGCAGTGTTGCAATCCGTGCGCGTGGCCAAGACCGGGCCGACGGTGGTCGCGCTGTCGGTCGGCCAAAGCAGCAATGGGATGTGGGGAAACCTGCCGCGCGTGCTCATCTTGCCGCTGAGTTATCTGGTTCTGCGCGAGACCGGATCGTTCGTGTTCGTGATCTGGCTTTCGACGGCAGCCGAGGCCATGGGGCTGGCGCTGTCTCTATGGCGGTTGCACCGGATCAGCCCCCTGCCGCGCATCTCTGCGCCCCTGCTGACGAGCGCGCTGACCCTGATCTCCATCACGGCTGCGACCCATTTCGCCCCGCTGCAAGGCCTTGGCGTTAAGGTCGAGCTGTTGATGGCGCTGGCGCTGATCGGAATACACGTGCTGTCGATGACAGGGCTGCGGAGCTATTTCACCGCGCGATCCCCCGATCAGGCCTAACACCCCGCTCAGCCACCCTCGCGCGCGGTGCTGGCGCCGGTGCCCAGTTCGATGATTTCGGCGGTGATGGCCTCTTGGCGCACGCGGCGCAGGGTGGCCTCGAACACATCAAGTTCGCGCGCGATCTGGCTAGCCGCCGAGGTCATCGATTCCATGCGCGCCTCGTTTTCGGCAGCAAAGGCATGCAGCGCCGCTTTGCAGATGCGGGCATGCACATATTCTGCGCCCAGACTGGCCAGCAGCGTCGGGGCGGGCAGTTGCGTCAGCGGCGGCGTGGCGGTCGGGGCGTGTATATCTGTGAGGTCGATCGGGAATAGCGGGCGGCGAATGATCTGCGTGCGCCCGCCTTCCCAGCGGGCGTAAACGACATCAAGGCGATCGAACTGCCTTGCGTCCAGCGCACGGTAGATCGCCTGCGTGATCGTGTCGGCCAGCTTGGGAATGCCGGGCGAATGCGAGGGCATCGGCGCGCTCCAATAGGGGGTAATCTCGCGGGAATGGGCAATCGAAAGCCCGCGCGTTCCGACCACCAACAGGTCAGACGTGCCCAGCGCGTCGTGAATGCTTTCCAGCACCCGCTCGCTGAACGCTCCGGCAAAGCCCTGCTCGGCCAAAAACACCAGCAGCCCCAATCGCCCCTCCCCCTGCGCCAGTGCGGCGGGGCCTGCGGGTTCCGCAGGAAGGATACGCGCCATCGCGGTGCAAATCGTTGCAGCGTAGCTGTCCACCGCCTCCATCTGCGTGCGGGCACTGCGCGCGCGCGCTGCGGCGATGCCCTTCATCGCGTTCACCACCGCGCCCAGTTGGCGCACCCCGGCGATCCGCGCGCTGACTTCGGCCAGGCGCTCGGTCATGGGGTGGGCTCGGCGGGGGTCAGCGAGGCAATGAGACGCGCCATCGCGCCGCTCAAAGCGGTTTTTGTCGCGTCATCCAGCGTGCTGCCGCCCGCAATCGCCTGCACGGCTTGGGCCGCATCGTGATCCAGCGCGGCGGGCAGCCCCGAGCGAAACGCGGCTACAAGCGGTGCGGGCAGCGCATCAAGCAGCCCCGTTTGCACCGCCAGCATCAGCGCCACCTCGTCGACAAGGCGGAACGGCAGGTGCTGGGGCTGGCGCAGGGCCTCGCGGATGCGCCCGCCTCGGGTAAGTTGCTGGCGCACCCGGCCATCGGGCATGCCGCCAAAGCGGGTAAAGACCTCAAGCTCCAAGAACTGCGCATAATCAAGGCGTAGCGTGCCCGCCGCCTTGCGCAGCACCGGGGCCTGCGTCTTGCCCCCGACCCGGCTGACGCTAAGGCCGACATCCACGGCGGGTTTCTGGCCCTGATGAAACAGCGCCTGATCCAGCACAATCTGCCCGTCGGTGATCGAGATCAGGTTGGTCGGGATATAGGCAGACAGGTTGCCCTGATCGGTTTCCGCAATCGGCAGCGCGGTCAGCGATCCGCCGCCCCGTTCAGGCGAGAGTTTCGCAGCCCGCTCCAGCAACCGCGCATGGATATAAAACACATCGCCCGGATAGGCCTCGCGCCCCGGAGATTGGCGCGTGAGCAGCGCGATTTCACGATGGGTGGCGGCATGTTTGGACAGGTCGTCAATCACGATCAGCGCGTGCTGGCCCTTGTCGCGGAAATATTCCGCCATCGTCATGCCCGCATAGGGCGCGATCCATTGCAGCCCCGGCGCGTCGGACGATCCCGCGACCATCACGATGCAGCGCGCGAAATTGCCCTGCGCCCGCAAGGCGTCGATGGCGCGGCGCACGCTAGAGGTTTTCTGCCCCACCGCGACATAAACACAGATCATGTCGCTGTCGCGCTGTGCGATCAGCGCGTCGATCCCCAGCGTGGTCTTGCCGGTAGAGTGATCGCCCACGATCAGCTCGCGTTGCCCACGCCCCAGCGCAAATAGCGTATCCACCACCACGATGCCCGTCTGCACCGGTTCGGTGACCAGATCGCGCTCGATGATCGAGGGTGCGGGGCGCTCGATCGGCCAGCGATCCTGCGCCGCGATCGGGTCTTTGCCATCCAGCGGGCGGCCCAGCGGGTCGACGATGCGGCCCAGCAGCGCCTCACCCACCGGCACGTTGACCACCTCGCCCGTGCCGCGCACAGTATCGCCGGCCTCGACATCACTCGTGCCATCCAGCAAGACGCAGCCGATCCGATCCGCATCAAGGACCCGCGCGAACCCGACCTGACCGCCGCCAAAATGCAGCACCTCATCAAGGCGCACATCGCGCAGCCCCGAGACCAGTGCCACACCGTCGCCGATTTCTTCGACAACGCCTTGATGCTCGGCGTGCGGACCAAGCTTGGCACGCGCGACCTTGGTGCGCGCGGCGTCTATCCAGTTGGGTGCGTCAGTCGGCATGGCGCATCTCCTTAAGGATCGCCGCCAGATCCGCTTGCCAGCTATTGTGCAGCACGAAATGATCACTGCGCAGCTCGTAGCCCGCGATCAGCGCGGGATCCGTGACGAAATTCAAAACCACCGCCTCGCCCAATGCCTGCTGCACGGCGCTGGTGATTTCGGTCTTGGCATCGGCGCTTGGATCGGCGGGACACATCAGGTCAACGCGCTTCGCCGCAACCAGCGCAGCGCGGTCTTGTGCTGGCAAATCGCCAATCGCATCGGTCAGCTTTTGCAAAAACGCCGCTTGCACAGCCTCACCCGGCAACTCGCCCAGCAGCTTGCGCGCAATATCGACCGCCAATTCACCGGCCTGCGCGTTCATTGTCTCGCGCGCGGTGTCTGCCTCGCGTGCCATATCACTGCGCGCCGCTGCCATGATCGTCTCGGCTTGGGCATGCGCCTCGCTTTGGGCGTCGGCCTTGATGGCAAGGGCGGCATCCTTGGCCTCGGCCAGAACCTTGTCACGCTCTGCCGCGATCCCGGCACGCGCCGCCGTCAGCTCTGCCAGCGCGGCATCCGCCTTGTCCTGCGTGGCTTTGGCATCCCCCAGCAGCGTTTGCGCCGCCGCTTGGCGTCGCGTGATCGCCGCTGCAACCGGGCGCCAGAACACCCGCGAGAGCAGCCAGATCAAGATCACCGCATTGAGCGCCTGAAGCCCCAAACCCCAAAAGTCGAAATTCATCGGATCACGCCAGCAGCGGGTTGGCAAAGAGCAGCAACAACGAGATCACAAGGCAGTAAATCGCCGTTGTTTCAATCATCGCAAGCCCGACAAACAGCGTGCGCGAGATCGTGTTGGCCGCCTCGGGCTGGCGCGCGATCGCATCCATCGCAGCCGCCACGGCACGGCCCTCGGCCAATGCTGGACCAATCGCGCCAAACGACACGGCAAAGGCCGCGCAGACGATACTGGCAATAGAAAGATAATCCATCAGCTATCCTTTTTCTGAAGGGAGGTTTCGGGGTCGGGGTCTGCGGGGCCATGTGCGCCTTCCTCGACCGTGGCGGCAATGAACACCATCGCCAGCACGGCAAAGATATAGGCCTGCACCAGCCCCGTCAGCAGATCGAGCGCCATCAGCGGGATCGGCACCAACAGCCCCGCCAGCGAGGCGACAATACCGATGACGAACACGCCGCTCATGACATTGCCAAACAGGCGCACGAACATTGAAAACACCCGCGTCACGCTTTCCAGCATATTGAGCGGGATCATCACCGGATTGGGCATCGCGAACGAGCGAAGATATCCGCCCACGCCAGCCCCACGCACGCCAAACCAGATCACCGAGAAAAACACCAGCGCCGCCAGCGCGGCATCGGTTTCCAGCTTGGCGGTGGGGGGCTCGACGCCCGGTATCAACGAGGACCAGTTCGCCACGAGGATGAACACAAACAGCGTGCCGATAAAGCCGCGATAGGGCGCGGGCGCGGCCCCGGTCGTTTCGCGAATCTGCGTATCAAGCGTGTCCACCAGCAACTCCAGCGCGACCTGCCGCTTGCTCGGGTGCAGCGATAGCCTGCGCGTTAGCAGATACGCGCCGATGACCAGCACGGCCATGATCACCCATGTCATCACAATCGCCTGCGTGATCGCGACGGGGCCGATATAAAACAGGGCGGCGGATTCAAGCGGCGAGTTCATGGCGTGGCCCTTTTCGCTTGGCGCACCATCAGCGATTTAGCCACCAGCACCCCCGCGAGCGCCGCCAGTAACGCCAGCCCGCCCGCCAACACGGCAAGATAAAATCCCGCCCCCAACAGCGCCAGCCGGCCCAGCGTCAGCGCCAGTGCCAGCAGCGGACTGCCACCGCGCACGATCATATCCGCCGTTGCGCGCATCGCAGCGAAATAGGCATAGCCAAGCCCCAACCCGCCCAGAAAACACAAGGCGAGCAAGATCGGCAGGGGCATCGCAGTCAGATCGCTCATTTCGAATTCATCCATTTCCAAGCCGAGTAGAAGCCGACGCACAGCCCGAGAACCATGCATGGCGCGCTCCAGAAGATTCCGGTGCCATAGCGCGCATCAAGCCAGCGCCCAAAGAACAGCCCCGCAAGCGTGGGCAGCACAAAGATCCAGCCAAGCACGCCGATCTGCGCCAGACGGCGGCCCACCGACATATCACCCTCGCGCAGCCAGCGGTCGCGGCGGTCGCGACGCCGACGTGTCTCAATGACCAGCGGGTCGTTCTCAGTATCGTTCGGCTCAGTATCGTTCGGCTCGGGGTCGTTTGGCTCAGTGTCATTTGGCTTGGGGTCTTTTTGATCGGGCGGGGTCATCGGAACTCTCCGCTATCGGGGCGGGGCTGCAAGTGGCTGATCATGTGGCGCAGGGCGTTGAGTTGCAGCCGCATCCCCTCGACATGTTCGGTGCGCTCGACGTCAATATCGGCGCGAAAGCGGGCCAGAACCTCGCGATCCAACGTCGCGAGATCGGTGCCAATGACGGCCTCTCGTGTGGCGATGGCGATGCTGTCCCCGCCCGAGACGGTCAGCACCCCGCCGCGCAAGGCGCAGAACCCCTCAACCTCACCCTTGCGCCAACTGGCAATCGAAATCGCCAGCGCGGTCAGAAACGGGGCGTGGCCTTGCAGAATGCCGAAACTGCCGCTGGCATCCTCGGCGCGCAGGCTGTCGATGTCTTGGTCCACGACGACGGATAGCGGGGTGACAATGCGCAGCCTCATGATGTGGCCTCGGCTGGCGCAGGTGCCGGGGTTTGCGCCGCAGCCTCTTTGCGCCGCGCATCCTCAAGCGTGCCCACCATGTAAAGCGAGCTTTCCGACCAATCGTCGGCTTCCCCCTCCAGAATGGCGCGACAGCCTGCCAGCGTATCGGTCAGGGCAACGCTGGCCCCCGGCGTGCCGGTGAACGCCTCGGTCACCATGAAAGGCTGCGTCAGGAAACGCTGCAAACGGCGCGCGCGCGTCACGATCTGGCGGTCAGCAGCGCCCAGTTCCTCAACCCCCAGAAGCGAGATGATATCGCTAAGCTCGCGGAACCGCGCGAGGGTGCGGCGCACCTCTTCTGCGATGTCGTAATGCGCCTGCCCCACCACCAGCGGGTCCAGCAGCATCGAGGATGATCCCAGCGGATCAATCGCGGGATAAAACCCCTCGGCGGCCTGCGCGCGCGACAGCACGATCACGCAATCCATATGGCTGGAAATCGTCGTGACAGCCGGGTCGGTAAAATCATCGGCAGGCACATAAACCGCCTGAATCGCTGTGACCGCAGAGCCCGCCACGGACGCGATGCGTTCCTGCAAGCCCGCCACTTCGCTGGCGAGCGTCGGCTGATAGCCCACCCGCGACGGCAGGCGGCCCAGCAGGCTGGACACCTCGGCCCCCGCCTGCACAAAGCGAAACACGTTATCCATCAACAACAACACGTTGCGGTGGTTTTGATCGCGAAAATACTCCGACACGGCCAAGGCGGTCAGCGGCGCACGCCAGCGCGCACCGGGGGGTTCGTTCATCTGGCCATAGACCAGAACGGTGCGTTCCAGCACGCCCGAACCGTTCATCTCGGTCAGCATTTCATGGCCCTCGCGAGAGCGCTCGCCAATGCCCGCAAAGACCGAAATACCTTCGTATTTTTCGACCATGGCGCGGATCAGCTCCATCACGAGAACGGTCTTGCCAACCCCTGCCCCGCCAAACATCGCAGCCTTGCCGCCCTGCGCCATCGGCGTGAGCAGGTCGATCACCTTGATGCCGGTCTCAAAGATATCGGTGCTGCCGGTCTGCGTCTTAAGCAGTGGCGGGCGGGCATGGATCGGGCTGCGCGGCGTATCTGCGGGCAAGGCCGGGCCGTTATCCTGCGGCTCGCCGATGCAATCAATCAGGCGGCCCAGAACTGCCTCGCCAACGGGCACCTCAACCGCGCGTCCCGTCGCGCGCACCGCCACATCGCGCGCCAAACCAGCAGTCGATTGAAACGCCACGGCGCGCAGCGTGTGCAAATCAAGATGGCTGTGCACCTCAAGGATCAGCGGCGTCGGGCGGTCCCATTGCACCACCAGCGCAGAGTTGATCGCGGGCAGGTCCGTGCCGTCAAAGACGACATCCACCACGGCCCCGCGCACGGCATGCACCCGGCCCTCTGGTAACGCGTTTGCTGGGAGATGGTCGTGTGTTTCAACCATACGTACCCTGCCTTTCCGCAACGATTCGTGTCTTCCTCCCCGCGCAACCTTACGCCCTGTGACGCGATGCTCAATTGATTTCGATCACTCTTTGCGCTTTGATCCTGATCCATATCAACGCGCGCGGCCCTATCCTATGCAACCAGTTCGGGCGCGCTGATCGTATTGTCGCACAAAGAATTTAGCGGAGTGTCGTGACCTTGGACAAGCAGACAAAGCATGCGAGCACGCACGATCGGGCGCCCTCGCTGACGACGCCCTCTGAACCCGCGGTGCCTGCGCTGCGCCCGGACGCCCCCGCGCCGCACCCTGTCGCCATGCGCAAGCGGCGTTGGCTTTGGGCGGGGATTGGCGCGCTGGTCATCGGGCTTGGCGTGGCGGGGTATCTGCAACCTTGGGCCAACAAAACCACAAGCGTTGTCGTCGAGACCGCCACGCTTGCGCCTGTGACGCGCGTGCTTGCCGTCAACGGTCGGATCGCGCCGGTTCACTCGGTCGATATTCGCCCGCTTGTCGGGGGCAAGATCGACTCGCTCCTCGTGGAGGAAGGCGATGTGGTCAAGCCGGGTCAGATCTTGGCGCAGATCGACGCCAAAACCCAGAACGCGGTGATCCGTCAGGCGATGGCAGGGCTGGACGCAGCGCTTGTCGCAAAAGAACAGGCGCGCGTGTCGTATGAACGCTCGCTCGCGCTTGGCGGCAATGTTGCGCGCAGCGTGCTGGAAAATGAGGCCCGCGCGCTGCAATCGGCTGAAAACGAGGTCGCGCGCATGACCGCTCTGCTCGATCAGGCGCAGATCGTTTTGCAAAACCACACGATCAGCGCCCCGATCGCAGGCAGTGTTGTCGTGCTGAATGTCGATCCCGGTCAAATCGTTGATCCCGCAACGCTTGTTCTGAGCCTTGCCGATCTGAACGATCCGGTGGTCGAAACCGATGTCGATGAGGCTTATGCCCGCCAGATCGCGCTGGACCAGCCCGCCGTGTTGCAACTGGTGGGCGAAACCGCGACCCGCGCGGGCCATGTCAGCTATGTTGCGCCGCGCGTGGATGTCACGACCGGCGGTTTGGCCGTGAAGGTCGCCTTTGATACGCCCGTCACCGCCCCGCTTGGGCTGACGGTTGCGACCAATATTATCGTGGATCAGCGCGACGCGGCGCTGACCGTTCCGCGCAGCGCAATTGTGACGGGGACCACGGGCAGTTCCGTCTTCGTGGTCACGGATGGCACCGCTCATCTGCGCCCAATCGAGACCGTGGAATGGCCCGCCGCGCGCTTGATCGTGACAAAAGGGCTGGCTGCAGGCGATGAGGTGATCGTCGATGCGCAAGGTCTGAAAGATGGCCAAGCCGTGACTGCGGAGCAGCCCTGATGCTTTACGCGCTGAAAATTGCGGCCCGCTACCTGACGGCCAACCTCGCACAAACCGCGCTACTGGTGACGGGTGTCGCGGTGGGCGTGTTCATTTTTATCTTCATGTCGGCCCTCATCGGGGGCTTGGCCGAATTCATCCTGGCGCGCACCGTGGGCGATATTTCCCACATCACGATTGAGGCCGAGGATGCCGATCCCGCCTTGCTGATCGCGCCGCAGGGGCAGGTTTTATTCGTCGCCGAACCGGGGCAAACGCGCACCGCCACGCTGGCCGAGGCAGCGACCTGGCTGCCGCTGATCGCGGGCGTTCCGGGCGTCAAGGCGGTCTCGCCTCAGATCACCGGCGCGGGCTTTCTGACGCGGGGCGCGCAGGTCAGTCAGGTCAGCGTAAGCGGGATCGAGCCGGGGCGCGAATCCGCGATCCTCGATCTGGATGGCTACATGGTCGAAGGCTCGGCGCGGCTGGGTTCGGGGCTGATCGTTTTGGGGCGTGAATTGGCGGATGATCTGTCACTGTCACTGGGGCAAAGCGTGCGGCTGCAAAGTTCAAACGGGATCACGATGGTGCTGACGCTGAGCGGCATTTTCGAGACCGGCAATGGCAGCATGGACAAGGCGCGCGCCTTTGTCAGCCTCTCAAGCGCGCGCACTTTGTTTGCGATGCCCCAAGGGGTGACGCGCATCGAGATCAAGCTGTTTGACCTGAACGCTGCCGATGCCACGGCGCTGCGCATCCGCGCGCTGACGGGCCTTGATGCAGTGTCATGGACCGATGGCGCGGCACAACTGATGGAGGCGCTGGATGCGCAATCCCAGACCGGCTATTTCCTCAAAGGGTTCGCGCTGCTGACCATCGTGATCGGCGTGGCCTCGGCGCTGCTGCTGTCGACCTATCGCCGCCGCCCCGAAATCGGGATCATGCGCGCGATGGGGGCGCCACGCGGCTTTGTGGTCTTTGTCTTTGTCACACAAGGCGCGCTGGTGGGGTTGTTGGGGGGCATCATGGGGGCCGGACTTGGCTATCTCGCACTGCTACCCTTTCCATCGCGCGAGGCGTTTCGCCCCGGCACCCTGCCGCTTGATATCACGCAAGGCTCGTATGGGCTGGCGATTACCCTGACTGTGATCGGCGCGATTTTAGCCTCGATCTTACCGGCGCGCTCGGCGGCCAAGGTCGATCCGGTTACGGCGATCGGCCAATGAGCGCGCTTCTTGAGGTCAACGATCTGGTGAAAACCTTTGGCACGGGCGAGGCCGCAACGCGTGTGCTGCGCGGCCTTGATCTGACGCTGAACACCGGAGAGATGGCGGCGTTGCTTGGTCCTTCGGGATCGGGCAAAAGCACCTTGCTGACGATCCTTGGCACTTTGATGAAGCCGACATCGGGGCGCTATCAGATGCTGGACCATGACCTGATCGCGGCAGAGGATCGCGAGTTAACCGAGTTTCGAAATCGCCATATCGGCTTTGTTTTTCAATTCCACAATCTGCTGCCCGACTTCACGGCGCTGGAAAATGTGATCTTTCCCACTGCCGTGCGCGATGGGCGTGAAACGCCAGCGGCGCGGGCGCGCGGTGCCGATCTGTTGGTGCGCATGGGGCTGGCCGAGCGCATCCATTTCCCCACGGCCAAACTCTCGGGCGGGCAAAAGCAACGCGTCGCGGTGGCGCGCGCGCTGATGAACAGCCCCGAACTGGTGCTGGCGGATGAGCCGACGGGCAATCTTGATCGCGCCTCGGCCTTGCAGGTGATGGAGCTGATCGGGCAGATCAACCGCGAGGAAGGCACGACGTTTCTGATCTCAACGCATGACGACAAAATCGCCGCCGCCTGCCAGCGTCAGATCGTGGTCTCGGATGGGGTGGTGACGGGGTAACGCGTGGCGTTACGCGACAGATCGGCGCTTCATCCGGATCAATCCTGCGCTCATAGCCATTTGCCCCTACCGCCAGCGGCCCCTGTCCGAGCGGCCTCGCTCAGAACAGGGAAACCCGCATTAATGCTTTGACATTTATGCTATTTATCAGATCCGCGATAGGGTTTGCGCGGGCCTGCGGGTTTCCCCTTGGGCTTGGCGCTATACTTCGCCTTCGGCTTGCCAGAGGGCTTTCCTGCCGGCTTACCGAAGGGCTTCCCTTTGCCTGATTTGGGCTTGCCGAATTTACCTTTGTCCGCCGGATCACCCCCCGCAGCCTTGTCAAACTTTGGCTCGGGCGCGGTATCAGGCTGCCAGGTGGCGCGCTTTTCACGCGCGGGTTTGCCCGCACTATCACCATCACGGGGTGCGTTGAATTTGGGCTTGGGGCCGGTGCGCGGCTTGCGCGGGCGATCCCCGTCGTCAAAAGAGCGCTGCCCTTTGGACGGGCCACCCTTACCTGCGGGGGCCAGTTTCGGCGGCGCATCCAATTGGCGCGCCTTCACGCCTTCTTCCAGCTCGCCATTGCCTCCAAGAGCCGCGTTGAAGCCCGCCACATAGGCTTGCGACAGCTCGACGAAAGTCTCGGTTTTCTGAACCCGGATCGCGCCGATGCCATCTTTTTCGATATTGCCAGCGCGGCACAAAAGCGGCAGCAGCCAGCGCGCCTCGGCGCGGTCATCATGACCGACCGAAAGGGCATACCAAGTGCTCGGGCCAAAGGGCTTGCGATCGCGCGCCGGAGCCTTGGCGTCGGGTGCCATCAGCTCTTCGGGGGCGCATTTCTGCGCACGATAGAGACGCAGACAGGCCGCGGCGATCTCGATCGGCGAATGCTGAGCCAGCAAACGCTCGGCGAAATCGGCCTGATCGGCAGAGGGCACCGCATCCCAAGCCGGATCGGCGAGCAGATTGTCCTCATCGCGGCGCAAGATATCTTCGGCGCGCGGCGCGGTGGTCCACTCGGCCTTGATCTTGGCGAATTGCAGCAGACGCTCGGCCTTTTTGGTCGCGCGCGGCGGCACGATCAGCGCCGAAATCCCTTTGCGCCCGGCGCGGCCCGTGCGGCCAGACCGGTGCAGCAAGCCTTCGGTATTGACCGGCAAATCGGCATGGATCACGAGGTTCAGGTTGGGCAGATCGATCCCGCGCGCAGCGACATCGGTGGCCACACAAACCCGCGCACGCCCGTCACGCATCGCCTGCAAAGCATGGGTGCGCTCGGTCTGGCTTAGCTCGCCCGAAAGCGTCACCACGGCCAGGCCCCGGTTGCCCAGACGCGCGGTCAGATGGTTCACGGCAGCGCGGGTATTGGCGAACACAATCGCGCTTTCGCCGTCGTGATAGCGTAGCAGGTTGATGATCGCATGTTCGCTATCGGTCGGGCCAACACGGATCGCCTGATAGGCAATATCGGCGTGCTGACTGGCACCGCCCAGCGTGTTGATCCGCTTGGCGTTGCGCTGGAATTTTTCAGCCAGCTTGGCAATCGGCGGCGAAACGGTCGCGGAAAACAGCAGCGTGCGACGTTCTTCCGGCGCATCGGCGAGGATGAATTCCAGATCCTCGCGAAAGCCCAGATCCAGCATTTCATCGGCCTCATCGAGCACCACAGCGCGTGCATCGCTCAGATCAAGAGAGCCGCGCCGGATGTGATCGCTTAGACGACCCGGCGTTCCCACGACGATATGCGCGCCACGTTCCAGCGCACGGCGTTCGTCGCGCATATCCATACCGCCGACACAGGAGGTCACCCGCGCACCGGTCTTGGCATAAAGCCAGCTCAGCTCGCGCATGACCTGAAAGGCCAGCTCGCGCGTCGGTGCCACGACCAGCGCCAGCGGCAGTGCCGCAGGGCCCATCCGCATCTCATCGCCCATCAGCGTAGGCGCAATCGCAAGGCCGAAGCCCACGGTTTTCCCCGATCCGGTCTGCGCCGAAACAAGCAGGTCGGACTGCGTCAGAGCCGGGTCTGTCACCGCCTCTTGGACGGGGGTCAATTTGTCATAGCCACGCTCGGCGAGCGCTTCGGAAAGGGGAGAAATCATGATAGGTGAGGTCCGTGGAATTGCGGCAAGGGCGCGTCAGATGCACCGCCGAAGCCGCGCAAGATCAGGTTCAATAAAGGCTTCGGGCGCAAATGTATACAGCCAATTCGCCGCAGAACGGCAAACTAACCGGTTTTTGCCCCGAATTTTATTGCGCCAAGGCCTCTTGAACCGCCAAGTCCGCCATTTGCACAATCGCGTCGCGGCTGCTGGCCACTGCGATGAAGCGGCCATTATGGCAGAACTTTGCACCTTGGACGCCGCTGGCGGCCTCAAGCGCTGCGTCGGTCAATCCGGCCCATGCGACTGGCAGGTCGGCGCGAGTGTCAAACGTGTCTGCGCCCGTGCGGATCGTACCCAGCGCCCAATCGGTGCCGCGCGGATGAATCACGAAAAGCAAGTGATCCGCGCCCGCCTGCTCTACGCCAGAGCGAAACGGCATACCCATTGGCAATTCCAAAACGTGCCCTTCCCCTGCTGCAGCAATGGCCGCCATGACCATCGATTCTGCACGGAACTTGGCAGCTTTGCGCTTGATCTGGGCTTCGACGAAAGCGCGCGCCACCGTCAGCGCGGCGGCAAAAGCACGGTCATCCGCGCCCTCCTCACGATCATCAAACACCGGCTTGAGGCTTTCCAACAGCACCGGCAGCGTCAGCCCCGCAAAGAGCGGCCCCGCCTCAGAGGCATTCACCGTGCCATTGTCGAGCAAATCAATCGGCAGCACGAAACCGCGATCGAAAGAGGCGTGGATCGCGTCGATATCATTCTCAGGCACTGCCATGGCGTGCAGGTAATCGCGGCCATACTGCGCCCAGATCAGGCCAAACGAGCTATAGGGCTGACCATCTTCGCGCAGCGGATTGGGGCGTTGATGGTGATCGAATATCTGCAAAGCCGCATCGAACTGCCCGCCCACATCGTAGATGATGCGGCTGTCATCCGGCGTAAGCCAGCCCTTGTCACGGGTGCGCACAAGCTGTGCGTCAGGGAAAAGGCGCGTCAGTACGACCGAGGACAAAAGCTCATCGGCATGAAAGCCACCGGAATGGGTTACGAGATGGGTGACGGTCATGTGGGGACTTTCAATGAAACGGGCGACCACTGGGCCGCCCTCGATATCTGATATGGTTTGGCGATCTTGTCCGGCGCATGCCGGGTTTAATGCTGGCGATCAATGCGTCCAGTTCGCGCGGCGATCAGAGGCGAAATTCTCGCCATATCCGCGCGCGCGGATGTTGGCGGCGCGGCCATGCGGCTCGGTCACGACATAGTCGATCCCATTTTCCTTGGCGTAATCTTCCGCCGCCTCGCGCGTTTCAAAGCGCAACCGCACTTGCGCCTGCGTATCATCGGACGAGGTCCACCCCATCAACGGATCAATCTCACGCGCGTCGGCGGGCACGTAATCAAGAACCCATTTTTTGGTCTTGCCGATACCCGACTGCATGGCGTTGCGGGCTGGCTGATAGATGCGTGCGCGCATGGGCGAACTCCTGTGCGATGCTTTCCCTTTGTCTTAGTACATTAAACCGGAATCGCAAGCCCCGGATGGCAGGGCAAATCATGCCACAGCGTGGCATCGCGATAAGAAAGAGTGCCTACCGGCCGACTAGGGGAGCGAGGGGTGGGGTGGTGCGTCGGCCGGCAGATCTATGCTGCTTGCCTGAACATAATGCGAACGCAGCCCCGGATTCGCAAGGAAAAAATCCCGCTAAGCCATTGCTTTAAAATTACAATTATAGCTATTCCTTTAACCGCACGTTAACACCTTCGCCAACCCCTTGAATGCGAACGAAAAGAGGACAACTTTAGAGGCAGCCAAAGGATGCCGGAATGCCCCATAATGCCACCGACCAGCCAACACAGCGCCCCGATGTGCTGACGCGCCCCAAGCTCGAGGGCGGCAAGCGGTTCATATTGCACACGGAATATGCAGCTGCAGGCGACCAACCCACGGCGATTGCCGAACTTTCCAAGGGCGTGGAAGAAGGCGAGCGCGATCAGGTGCTGCTGGGCGCGACGGGCACGGGCAAGACCTTTACAATGGCAAAGGTAATCGAGCAGACCCAGCGTCCCGCCATCATTCTGGCCCCCAACAAGACGTTGGCGGCGCAATTATACGGCGAATTCAAAAGCTTCTTTCCCGAAAACTCAGTCGAGTATTTCGTGTCGTTTTATGACTACTATCAGCCCGAAGCCTATGTCGCGCGCTCGGACACCTATATCGAGAAAGAAAGCCAGATTAACGAGCAGATCGACCGGATGCGCCACTCGGCCACCCGCGCGCTGCTGGAACGCGATGACGTGATTATCGTGGCCTCGGTAAGCTGCATTTACGGGATCGGCTCGGTCGAGACCTATTCCGCGATGACGCAGGACATGAAGGTCGGCGATCTGATCGAGCAGCGCCAGTTTTTGGCCGAGCTTGTGACCCAGCAATACAAGCGCCTGGATGCCGCGTTTCAGCGCGGGGCATTTCGCGTCAAAGGCGACACGGTCGATCTGTGGCCCGCCCACCTTGAGGATCGCGCATGGCGCTTTAGTTTCTTCGGGGAAGAACTTGAATCCATTACAGAGTTTGATCCGTTAACCGGACAGAAAACCAACAGTTTTGAGCAAATTCGCATCTATGCCAACAGCCACTATGTGACGCCGCGCCCGACTTTGCAGCAGGCGACCAAAAGCATCCGGATCGAACTGACGCAGCGCCTCAAACAGCTCAATGACGAAGGCAAATTGCTTGAGGCACAGCGCCTTGAACAGCGCACGAATTTTGACATCGAGATGTTAGAGGCAACCGGCGTGTGCAACGGGATCGAGAACTATTCGCGCTATCTGACGGGGCGCGCGCCGGGCGAACCGCCCCCCACTCTGTTCGAGTTCATCCCCGACAATGCCATTGTTTTTGCAGACGAATCCCATGTCAGCGTGCCTCAGATCGGAGGCATGTATCGCGGCGACTATCGGCGCAAATTCACGCTGGCCGAGCACGGTTTCCGTCTGCCCTCCTGCATGGATAACCGCCCGCTGAAGTTTGAGGAATGGGACGCAATGCGCTCGCAATCGGTGTTTGTTTCGGCCACGCCCTCGAAATGGGAGCTAGAGCAAACGGGCGGCGTGTTTACCGAGCAGGTGATCCGCCCGACCGGACTGATCGACCCGATGATCGAGATACGTCCCGTTGAGACGCAGGTCGACGATGTGCTCGACGAAATCCGCAAGGTTTCCGCCAAGGGGTTTCGCACTTTAGTTACGACTTTGACCAAGCGCATGGCCGAAGATCTTACAGAATATCTACATGAACAGGGGGTGCGGGTGCGCTATATGCACTCCGATATTGACACAATCGAACGTATCGAGATTTTGCGCGACTTGCGCCTTGGGGCGTTCGACGTGCTGATCGGGATCAACCTTCTGCGCGAAGGGCTGGACATTCCCGAATGCGGTTTGGTGGCGATTTTGGATGCCGATAAAGAGGGGTTCCTGCGCTCGGAAACCTCACTGATCCAGACGATCGGGCGGGCGGCACGTAACTCTGAGGGGCGCGTGATTATGTATGCCGACAAGATCACCGGCAGTATGCAGCGCGCGATTGACGAAACCGATCGCCGCCGCGCCAAGCAGGTCGCCTACAACCTTGAACATGGCATTACGCCTGCAACCGTGAAGAAGAATGTCGAAGATGTTCTGGCGGGCCTTTATCAGGGCGACACGGATATGTCGCGCGTCACCGCAAAAGTTGATAATGTGAAAGTCGGCGCCAATCTTGAGGCCCATTTGCAGGATCTAAGGTTGAAAATGCGCAAGGCCGCCGAGAACCTCGAATTCGAAGAAGCCGCCCGTTTGCGTGATGAGGTCAAGCGCCTGGAGGCGGTGGATCTGGCCATTCACGACGATCCGCTGGCGCGCCAATCTGCGGTCGAGGCCGCCAGCGAAGCTGCCGTAAAAGCCAGCGGTCGCTCAACCGCGGGCCGTCCAGGGCAACGGGGCGGCGTCAAGCGCCGCAAGGGGCGGTAACGACGCGCAAATAAACTGCGCAAACCGCGCGGAGCCTAAATCGTAAGCCACAAAAGGGCTCAACCCTGCCCGGTCTTTCGCACATACAGCTCCATCCGGTGATGGACGATTTCATAGCCCAGTTCTGCGGCGATCTCGGCCTGCAACTTTTCGATCCTGTCATTGCAAAACTCGATCACCTTGCCAGTTTCGACGTCAATCATGTGATCGTGGTGATCGGTCTCTGCGGGTTCAAAGCGGGCCGAGGCTCCATCGAACTGATGGCGCTGGATAACGCCCTGAGTTTCCAGCGTGGACAGCGTGCGATAGACCGTCGAAAGCGAAATCCCCGGCGCGATGGCATTGGCGCGGCTGTGCAGCTCTGGCGCGTCGGGATGATCTTGCGCGTCTGCGAGAACCTCAAGGATCGCAGCGCGTTGTCGGGTGACGCGAATCCCTGCCCTACGCAGCGCGTCTGTCAGCTTTTCGATATGCTCTCGGGTGTCATTCATGCGTCGGTTCTGCCCGTGCGGCGCGCGCATTTCAAGATATTTCTTGCGAATGAGTCGCAATTGAGTTGACAGTTGCAACTCGTTCGCATTTGCATGTTGTCACGTAAACAGGAGATTCGCGTGATGATGAAACGTTTTACGATTGGCTTGGCGACCGCGATTGCGCTGTGGGGATCACAGGCGATGGCGCAGAACGACCGGCTGAAGGTTGTCACGACCTTCACCGTGATTGCGGATATGGCGCAGAACGTTGCGGGTGATACCGCCGAGGTCGTAAGCATCATCAAGCCCGGTGCCGAGATCCACGGCTACCAGCCCACGCCGCGCGATCTGGTGCGAGCGCAGGACGCCGACCTGATCTTGTGGAACGGGCTGAACCTTGAACGCTGGTTCGAACAGTTCCTGTCCAATCTGCGCGATGTGCCTGCAGCGGTGGTCTCTGAAGGGGTCGAGCCGCTGCCGATTGCGGGGGGTGAGTATGACGGCAAGCCCAACCCGCATGGCTGGATGGCGCTCAGTTCGGCGCTGATCTATGTGGACAACATCCGTGATGCCCTGAGTGCGGCGGACCCGGATAATGCTGCGATCTACACCGCGAACGCCGACGCCTATAAGCAGCAAATCGCGGATGTGATCGGCCCGCTGCGCGATCAAGCGCGCGCCCTGCCCGAAGATCGGCGCTGGCTGGTGACATCGGAAGGCGCATTCTCCTATCTGGCGCGCGATTTCGGGCTGCAAGAGGTCTATCTCTGGTCGATCAACGCCGATGCGCAGGGCACGCCGCAACAGGTGCGCAAGGTGATCGACACGGTGCGCGCGCATCATATTCCCGTGGTGTTTTCGGAATCCACAGTGTCGGACAAGCCCGCCAAACAAGTTGCGCGCGAAACCGGTGCGGCCTATGGCGGGGTGCTCTATGTTGATAGTCTCAGCGCGGCAGATGGGCCGGTTCCCGCCTATCTCGATCTTCTGCGCGTGACGTCACAAACCATCGTGGAAGGGTTGTCTCAATGAGCAAAGGCATTGTCGCGCAGGGCCTGACCGTTACCTATCGCAATGGCCATACCGCGCTGCGCGATGCCTCATTCGCGATTCCCACCGGCACGATTACCGCGCTGGTGGGCGTCAACGGAGCGGGCAAATCGACGCTGTTCAAGGCGCTCATGGGGTTTATTCCGGCCTCTAAGGGAACGGTCGAAATCCTTGGCCAGCCGGTACGCGCAGCGATGAAGGCGCAGGCCGTGGCCTATGTGCCCCAAGCCGAAGAGGTTGACTGGACCTTTCCTGTTCTGGTTGAGGATGTGGTGATGATGGGGCGCTACGGGCATATGGGCTTTTTGCGCCGCCCGCGTGCCGCAGATCGTCAGGCGGTTAGCAATGCCTTGGCCCGCGTGAACATGTCCGAGTTTCGCAAACGCCAGATTGGCGAGCTGTCGGGCGGTCAAAGAAAGCGCGTCTTTCTGGCGCGCGCGCTGGCACAGGATGCGCGCGTCATTTTGCTGGACGAGCCCTTCACCGGCGTCGATGTAAAGACCGAAGAACAGATCATCGCGCTCTTGGGCGATTTGCGCGCCGAAGGCCGCGTGATGCTGGTCGCCACCCACAATCTGGGGTCGGTGCCTGAATTTTGCGACCGCGTGGTGCTGGTCAAGGGCACTGTGCTGGCGCATGGCCCCACCGAAGACGTCTTCACCCCGGAAAATCTGCGCGAGACCTTCGGCGGCGTGCTGCGCCACTTCATGCTGGAGGGCGAGCGACTGCACGATGATGCCGACCCGCGCAAGCTAGAGGTCTTCACCGATGACGAACGCCCGCTGGTGATCTATGACGAGCGTGCCCGCACGCTGGAGGGGCGCAAATGAGCGTGCTGCTAGAGCCCTTCTCTTACGGCTACATGACCAATGCAATCTGGGTCTCGGCGCTGGTCGGGGCGGTTTGCGCGTTTCTGTCAGCCTATTTGATGCTCAAGGGCTGGTCGCTGATTGGCGATGCGTTAAGCCATTCCATCGTGCCCGGCGTGGCGGGGGCTTATATGCTGGGTCTGCCATTTGCGCTTGGGGCGTTCCTATCGGGCGGGCTTGCGGCGCTGGCGATGTTGTTCTTGCGCCAACGCTCGGGGCTTAAGGAAGATGCGGTGATCGGTCTGATCTTTACCTCGTTTTTCGGACTGGGCCTGTTCATGGTTTCTCTCAACCCCATGGCGGTCTCGATCCAGACGATTGTGATGGGCAATATCCTTGCGATCACGCCTGCCGATACGCTGCAGCTGGTGATCATCGGGGGTGTGTCGCTGGTGATATTGCTGGCGAAATGGCGCGACCTTCTGGCGGTGTTCTTTGACGAGGCCCACGCCCGCACCATTGGCCTCAACCCCGGATTGCTACGTGTGGTATTCTTTACGCTGCTCGCCGCCTGCACGGTTGCCGCAATGCAAACCGTGGGCGCGTTTCTGGTGATCGCGCTGGTCGTGACACCGGGCGCGACTGCGTATCTTTTGACCGACCGCTTTCCAAGGCTGATCGCGCTGTCGGTGGCCATCGGCACGCTGACCTCGGGGTTTGGCGCCTATCTCAGCTACTTTCTCGATGGCGCGACGGGCGGGGTCATTGTGTGTCTGCAAACCGCGCTGTTCTTGCTGGCCTTCGTCTTTGCCCCGACCCATGGCGTCTTGGCCGCGCGTCGCCGCACCCGCCACGCAATGGAGGAGATCGCATGATTGAAACGCTTTTTCTGCCGCTGCAATTTCCGTTCATGCAGAACGCATTGCTGATCACCGCCTTGATCGCCCCAGCGGCCGCGATGCTATCAAGCTTTCTCGTGCTCAAGGGCTGGTCGCTGATGGGCGATGCCACCAGCCACGCGGTGCTGCCGGGCGTCGTGCTGGCCTATCTTGCGGGGATTCCGCTGATCATCGGGGCGTTTCTGGCCGGACTGACCTGCGCAATGGCGACCGGGTTCATCAAGGACCACTCGCGCGTCAAGCAGGACACCGTGATGGGCGTCGTGTTTTCGGGCATGTTCGGGCTTGGCGTCGTGATTTACACCCAGATCGAAACCGAGGTGCATCTCGATCACATCCTGTTTGGCAACATGCTTGGCGTGGGCACAGCCGATTTGTGGACGGCGGGATTGATTGCGGGGGGCGTGGCGCTGATCCTTGCGCTGAAATGGCGAGACGTCCTCGCGCATGCCTTTGATCCGGTGCAGGCACAGATGATCGGCTTGAACGTCGGCTGGCTGCATTACGGGCTGCTGGCGATTTTGTCAGCGACGGTCGTGGCGATGCTGTCTTCTGTCGGGATCATTCTGGCGGTGGCCTTCCTGATCGCACCGGGCGCGATTGCCTTTTTGCTCACGCGCACCTTCGCGCGCATGCTGGTGGTGTCGATCATCGCGGCACTGGTGGCGGGGCTGTCGGGGATCTATGCAAGCTTCTGGCTTGATAGCGCCCCTGCCCCGACAATCGTGCTTTTGCTGACGGCCATGTTTCTGATCGCGCTGGCTCATAACAACTTTCGAACGGCACGCGCCTCGGCATCGGGTTAGCGGCAACCGTGATCTGTTGGCGATGAGACCTGACTTTAAGGGTTGGTCGATTTGATCGTTTTGATCGCGTCAATCAACAGCGGCTTCAGGTCGGCGGCCTTGCCCTCGGCGGTATGCAGCGAAAACAGTTGCATATAGCCTTCGGGAGAGACGGTCGCGATCATCACCGCTTCCGGCACGCCGAGCTTTTCGTACTGTTGCAGGTTCAGCTTGGTAATTGCGACCCAAGCCTTGCGATCGCCGATATCTTCATAGGAACGCGTCGAAATATCGGCGCATTTGTAATTTTCACACACCCCTTCCAAGAAACCGTCGATCGTCTTTTTTGCAATACTCGGTCCCATTATCGCCAATGGGTTCTTCTTCAGATAGGTCATCGCGGACACGATCGTGAAAGGGTCATATCCTTCGGGGGTCGCTGCGATCACAGACGATTGCTGTTCCGTTCGGTCGCTTTCAACTCTCCAAGCGATATCGCCACCAAGCTGCATGGTGTAATTGGCGTTCGCATCTTGCATCTCAACAGGGCTTTGCGCCCAAGCAACGGAGCAGGAAAAAACAAAAACCGCGCAAGACTTTGTCAACACGTTACTCAACTTCACTTGGCTACCCCACATCGTTACTGAAAAACCATTCAGGACATGCTTAGCACAAATTAATCCCGTTGGGCTACGCGCCAAAGACCGCAACGGCGAGGCATGGCCTACACCGCGCGCTTCCACGTTACGGGGGTGATATTAACGATTTGCTCATCAACACTGACCATCACGTCGCCATCCTGAATATTCACCTGCAGCTTCATCGCACGGCTGGCCAGTTTGGCCAATGCGCCAGTGTCACGCTCGGAGAGATTTATCACCTGAAGATTGTCAAAACGGGTGGTGCTGTTTTGGATCTTGTCCCACCACATCTCGGCCGTTCGGCCACCATATGTATAGACGATCACCTGATCAGCCTTGCCACAGGATTGACGCATCACCTTCTCGCTCGGAAGACCGAGCGCCACCCACACTTCAAGCTCTCCGCTTAGGCTTTTTTGCCAGATGTCTGGCTCGTCATCGGTCGAAAGCCCCTTGGTCATTTCCAGATGCTCATGGGCATTGAGCGCAAACGCGAGGATGCGCACCATCAGCCGTTCATCCGTCTCCGAGGGATGCTTGGCCACGGTCAGCTTATGGGTCTCATAATAGTGCCGATCCATGTCGGAAACCGAAAGTTCGACTTTATAAATGGTGGCATTTTGCGCCATGATTTGCCCCAAACCCTGAAAGATTGAGATGCCTACTCTGTCTGCGGGCCTTTGGAAAGCATATAGACTGGCAGTGGATCATACAGGCCGCACGGTGCCCCAATCGCCCCTTGCATCACGAACCCGTGATTGGTGTGAAAATACTTGAGCAACCACTCAAGAATACGTATGAAGTGATAAGAGCACCGAAACACGGGCCGCCATGCGCCCCCCTGACAGCTTGGAAGGCGGTCACGACGAAGCCCGTAAGTATTCGCACCGCCTTTGCGAGCATAAAACATCGCCACCTAGACCCGCCTGACCTGCGTTAAGCCCCCCCCGGAAGCGCAAGGTCTGGCGCTTGATCCAGTTGAAAAGGAAAACACGCTATGGCCGATTATACCCCCCCGAAGGTCTGGACATGGGACGACGAAAACGGCGGTGATTGGGCCAAAACCAACCGTCCGATCGCAGGCGCAACCTTTGATGCGGAACTGCCCGTCGGCAAGCACCCGTTGCAGCTTTATTCGATGGGCACACCCAATGGCCAAAAGGTCACGATCATGCTCGAAGAGCTTCTGGCGCTTGGTAAAACGGGCGCGGAATATGACGCCCATCTGATCCGGATTGGTGAGGGTGATCAGTTTTCATCGGGTTTTGTGGCGCTCAATCCGAATTCCAAGATCCCGGCGCTTCTGGATCGCGACACCGGCATGCGCGTGTTCGAAAGCGGCGCGATCCTGCTGTATCTGGCCGAGAAGTTCGGGGCGTTTTTGCCAACCGATCCCGCACAGCGCACCGAGACCCTGAACTGGGTGTTCTGGCTGCAAGGCTCTGCGCCCTATCTGGGCGGGGGCTTCGGTCACTTCTACGCCTATGCGCCTGAAAAGTTCGAATATCCGATCAACCGTTTCACGATGGAAGTAAAACGCCAGATGGATGTGCTGGACCGCGAACTGTCCGAGCACCGCTATCTGGGCGGCAATGAATACACCATCGCAGATATGCTGACGTGGCCTTGGTATGGCAATCTGGTCTTGGGCGAAGCCTATGATGCGGGCGAGTTCCTTGACGTGGAAAGCTACACCAACCTGCGTCGCTGGGCCGAAGAGATCCTTGCCCGCCCGGCCGTCCAACGGGGCCGCATCGTGAACCGCACCCGCGGTCCGCTGAACGAGCAACTGCACGAGCGCCACGATGCCTCGGATTTCGACACGAAAACCCAGGACAAGATCGCAACCGCGACTGAATAAGCCCCGCTTTTCGCAAGCTCTTGGGATATCACATGTTGAAATTTTACTATCACCCGACGCCAAACCCGCTGAAAATTGCCTTGTTCTTGGCGGAAACCGGGCTGCCCTATGAATTGGTGCCCATCGACACCGCACAGGGCCAGCAACACAGGCCGGAATTTCGCGCCATCAACCCCAATGGCAAAGTGCCTGCCATTGATGATAATGGCACCACCGTGTTCGACAGCACGGCGATCCTGCTTTATCTTTCGGACAAGACGGGCAAGCTGGGCGTCGCGCCCGAAGACCGTGGCGCGCTGCTATCTTGGTTGATGTTCATTGCCTCGGGTCTGGGGCCGTTTTCTGGCCAATGCGTACATTTCCACCATAGCGCGCCCGAAGACCTGCCCTATGCCAAGAACCGCTACATGCGCGAAGCCGAGCGTCACTATCAGGTGCTAAATGACCACCTGAAGGGCCGCGAATTCATCGTGGGTGACAGCTATTCCATCGCCGATATTTCCGCATGGGGCTGGGCCATTCGTGGCGAGCGTGTGCTGGGCGGCGAAGGTCTGGAACGGTTTCCCGAAGTCGCGCGCTGGTTCAAGGCAATCAACGCACGTCCTGCCGTTGAGACAGCCCAGCAGATCGGTAAGGGCGAGACCTTTAAAACGCCCGGAGATGAAGCCTCGCTGCGCGCGTTATTCCCAAGCAACTATGCGCCCGCGTGACATTCACCCGCCCCGAGGGGAAATGCTTGGGGCGGGCATAGCGCATCCCTGGTTTTCCCGGCATTTTTCAGGCGCACTGTCCCGCCCTTTCGGGGCCGAGGGGGACAGAGGCGTCACGCCTCAGCCGTAGGGGTTGCATCAAGGTCAGTCCGCGCGCCAACCGACTTTGAGCGCATCAAATTGCTGGCGCAAGTGGTGCGCGATTTCGGCGTATTGGGGGGCCATCGGGCTGGATTTGCGCCAGACAAGGCCGATGGTGCGTTTGGGGCGTGGCGCGGGCAGACGCGCGACCGAGACGTCTGCGGCGCGCATCTCGGTGCGCACGGCCATTTCCGGGATCAGGGTAATGCCAATTCCCGCGCCGACCATCTGCACAAGCGTGCTAAGCGAACTGCCCTCCATCAGGTCTTGCGCGCCAAGGCGTGAGGTCTTGCAAAACGACAGCGCTTGGTCGCGAAAACAGTGGCCTTCTTCCAACAGCAGCAACCGCATTTCCAACAGGCCCTCACGGCTGGGCACGGGTTTATCGGCATCTGCGCGCGGGCGCACCAGCGCGAATTCCTCATCAAATAAGGGCTCTTCGTGCAAGCTCGCCTCGGAAACCGGCAGGGCGACGACAGCGATATCCATGCGCCCTTCGTTGAGGCTAGCGATGAGGGTCTGGGTGATGGCCTCACGCGGGCGGATGTCGAGATCAGGATACTGCGCGCCCAACTGGCGGATCAGATCGGGCAAAAGATAGGGCGCGATGGTGGGAATCACCCCGATCCGCAACCGCCCGCTAAGTGGCCCATGCGCCGCGCGCGCCAGATCGCCCAGTTCATCGACCGAGCGCAAGATGAGACGCGCGCGCTTTGCCAAAGCCTCGCCCAGACCCGTCAACCGGATCTGGCGCGCCCCGCGTTCCACCAAAGGCGCGCCGAGGATCTCCTCCAGCTCTTTGATCTGAAACGAAAGTGCTGGCTGCGAAATCGCGCAAGACTCGGCAGCGCGCCCGAAATGGGCATGACGCGCGAGGGCCTCAAAATAGCGCAGATGTTTCAGCGTCACTGGAATCATAAGCCAACCTTATCTCATACATTAGGAAATCAAAATTTTTATTATAACAAAGCCTGCTAGGGTGAAAGCAGAAATTCGGGTTGGGTTGGAACTGCAAGAGGCAATCCCGATCCGCCCGGTCAGGGTGCATTTCGGCGCCCTGACCACGACACGCGCAAAGGGAGAGCGATCATGGACGGAAATGATGTGAACACGGCTGGCAAATGCCCAGTGATGCATGGCGGCAATACCGCGATGGGGTCGAATGTGATGGATTGGTGGCCCAATGCGCTCAACCTCGACATTCTGCACCAGCATGACACCAAGACCGACCCGATGGGGCGCGATTTCGACTATAGCGAGACCGTCAAGACGCTTGATTACGACGCGCTCAAGGCGGACATGATCGCGCTGCTGACCGACAGTCAGGACTGGTGGCCCGCCGATTGGGGCCATTACGGCGGCTTGATGATCCGTCTGGCGTGGCATGCGGCGGGCTCGTATCGCCTTGCCGACGGGCGTGGCGGCGCAGGTTCAGGCAACCAGCGCTTTGCCCCGCTCAACTCGTGGCCCGACAATGCGAGTCTGGATAAGGCGCGCCGCCTGCTTTGGCCGCTCAAGAAGAAATACGGCAACAAGGTCAGCTGGGCAGATTTGATCGTTCTGGCGGGCACTGTTGCCTATGAAAGCATGGGGTTGAAAACCTTTGGATTTGGCTTTGGGCGCAAGGATATCTGGCATCCCGAGACCGACACCTATTGGGGGGCCGAGAAGGAATGGCTTGCGCCGTCTGATGCGCGTTATGGCGATGTCGACAAGCCCGACACGATGGAAAACCCGCTGGCTGCGGTGCAGATGGGGCTGATTTACGTCAACCCCGAGGGCGTGAACGGCACTCCCGACCCGATGAAGACCGCCGCCCAAGTGCGCGAAACATTTAAGCGCATGGCGATGAATGACGAGGAAACCGCCGCGCTGACCGCAGGCGGGCATACGGTGGGCAAATGTCACGGCAATGGCGATGCAGCCAAGCTGGGGGCAGAACCCGAGGCAGCCGATGTGGCCCAGCAAGGTCTTGGCTGGTTCAACCCCGCGATGGAGGGCAAAGCCACCAACGCCATCACCGGCGGCCCGGAAGGCGCGTGGACAACCAACCCGCTGGAATTCGACATGGGCTATTTCGACATGCTGTTCGGGCATGAATGGGAAGTCACCAAAAGCCCCGCCGGCGCCTATCAGTGGAAGCCCGTCGATATCGCCGAAGCCGATATGCCCGTTGACACCACCGATCCGACACAGCGCCGGATGCCGATGATGACCGATGCCGACATGGCGATGAAAGTCGATCCGATCTACAACGAGATTTGCCATAAATTTATGGCCGATCCCGAGTATTTCAAGGACACGTTTGCGCGCGGCTGGTTCAAGTTGACCCATCGCGATATGGGGCCGAAGGCGCGCTATATCGGGCCTTGGGTGCCAAGCGAGGACCTGATTTGGCAAGATCCGGTTCCCGCAGGCAACACCGATTGGGACGTAGACGCCGTTAAGGCGAAAATCGCGCAAAGTGGCCTCAGCATTGCCGAGATGGTCTCGACGGCTTGGGACAGCGCGCGCACCTATCGCGGCTCGGATATGCGTGGCGGTGCCAATGGCGCGCGCATCCGTCTGGCACCGCAAAAAGACTGGGAGGGCAACGAGCCCGCGCGTCTCGCCAAGGTTCTCTCCGTGCTGGAGCCGATTGCGGCGCAGGCCGGAGCCTCGGTGGCGGATGTGATCGTGCTGGCGGGGAATGTCGGGCTGAAACAGGCGATCAAGGCCGCAGGCTTTGACATCGACGTGCCATTTGCGCCCGGGCGCGGCGACTCCACCGATGAGATGACCGATGCCGAGAGTTTCGACGTGCTGGAGCCGCTGGCCGACGGGTTTCGCAACTGGCTCAAGAAAGATTACATCGTCAGCCCCGAAGAGATGATGCTGGATCGTGCGCAACTGATGGGGCTGACCGCGCCGGAAATGACGGTGCTGGTGGGCGGAATGCGCGCGCTTGGCACCAATCACGGCGGCAGCGATCATGGCGTCTTCACCGATCGCAAGGGCCAGTTGACGAGTGACTTCTTTGTCAACCTGACCGACATGGCCAATAGCTGGCATCCGGTGGCGGACGGCGCTTATGAGATCCGCGACCGCAAGACGGGCGCGGTGAAATGGACCGCGACGCGGATTGATCTGGTGTTCGGCTCAAACGCGATCCTGCGCTCTTATGCCGAGGTCTATGCCCAAGACGATAGCGCCGAGAAATTCGTGCGCGATTTCGTAGCCGCTTGGGACAAGGTGATGATGGCGGATCGCTTCGATCTGGCGGGCTAAGGCCCTTCACCCGCACAGGTGATCGAAACCCGAAGCGGCGCGTGGCATCCCTGCCACGCGCCGTTTTCCATCTTGCAACCTTAGCCCACGCGCATCTGCATCGCGGGCTTGCAGGCACGATCCAGAAACGCCACCAGCTCATCGCCATGCGGACGCAGGGTTTCGCGCAGATCGTGATCGCCCGACACCGCCAAAAGCTGCGCTGCGGGCTGGGCGGCTTGCAGGCGCAGCGCATCATTGAACGCCACGCTGGTATCCTCGCGCCCGTGCACCAAAAGCACCGGGCATTTGACTTGGGTGATGGTGTTTATCGGCGCGATGTCATCAAAGCGCGCGCCGATCACGCGTTCAACGTGGCGAAGAATATAGCTGCCGATCACCGGAAACGGGATGTGATATTGCGTCAGCCATGCACGCATCACCTCGCGCGGATGCGCAAAGGCCGACAGGCTGATCACCGCGCGGATATCATCGTGATGGGCGGCATACAGCAGCACGGCCCCCGCCCCCACAGAGTGACCCAATAGCGCGATATCATCGGGATCAACTTCGGGGCGGGTGCGCAGATAGGCCAGCCCTGCGCCGATATCCTCGGCAAAACGCGGCATCGAGGTAAACCGCTCATTCTCGCTTTGGCCATGACAGCGCGCATCGACAAACAGCACCGCATAGCCCGCCGCGCGCAGCGGCGGCGCGATCTGCAACATCATCGCCGCATTCGCCCCCCAGCCATGCATCACCAGAACCGCCGGATGAGGGCCGGGTGTGTCGGGCAGAACGAGCCAAGCAAACAGCGATTTTCCATTGGGACCGGGCAGGCGGATTTCCTGCGTATCTTGCAACGTCAGTCCCACGTCCGCTGGGGTAACCTCATGGGCCAACCGCGGTGCTGCCAACCCGCGCAGCAGCGCCAGATGCACCAGCCAACGCGCGCCGAAAAAGACGATAAGCGCAAGCGCCAGATAGGTCAGGGTTGCAGTCGTCACGGGCATCACCAATCGCGAAGGAAGGACGTGACCTTGATCTAGGGGGCGAGCATGCGCCGGGCAAGGCTGCAAGACGCATGGGTGACAACAGGCCGCGGGGGCGCTGCGTTAGCTGAGCGCGTCCTTGAGGCGATACTGCAGCAGCGCCAGTGGCAGCGAAAGGCGGCGCAATGGGCCTAGCTCAAAGCGCTGCGGGCTGCGCTGAAAGAAGTTCGGCAGATCGGTCGGCTGGCCCATCGCAAGCCGCGCCATCTGATCGCCGCTCCACGACCCCATCGCCACGCCATTGCCGTGATAGGCAAAGGCGGCATAGGCGTTTTCCCCCTGCCCCAGTGCCCCCACAAACGGCACCAGATCGCGCGCCAGACATACCAGACCGGACCAAAAATGCGGTGTTTCAACAGCGCGCCACGCGGGGAACATCGCATCAAAGTGGGCGCGCGTGGCGGCGCGATGGGCGTGATGGCTCGCGGCCGTCCAGCGCACCGCGCCGCGCATCCCGAACAGCATCCGGCGATCCGGCATCAGGCGGAAATAATGCAGCAGATTGCGCGAGTCATAGGCCATCAGATCGCTTGACCAACCCTGCGCGGCAATTTCATCGTCGCTTAGCGGGCGCGTCACCAGCACCGAGGATTGCAGCGGCAGATAGCGCGACCGCATCCAGCGCGGCACCGTATCCGAGGAATACCCGTTGGTCGCCATCAGCAGATGACGGGCGCGCAAGCGGCCATGGGCGGTGGTCAGGACATGATACTCACCCTCGCGCGCAATCGAGAGCACCGCGCTATCGCTATGGATGCGCCCGCCGCGCGCCTGCACCGCCTGCGCCAAGCCCAGCGCGTATTTGCGCGGGTTCAGCGCAAAGCCCAGATCAAGGCGCAAGCCTCCATGCGTGCCCTGCGCGTTCAGCCCCATCCTCGCCAGATCGCCGGGTGCGATCAGATCGGTCTGAGTGCCGTAGGTCGCGCTGAGTTTCGCGGCCTCAGCGCGCATCTGCGCAAACATTTTGGGGCTGTGAGCCAGTTGCAATTCGCCTTGCGAGTGGCGATCCACAGACAGGCCAAGCGTCGTGATGCGCTCGGACACCAACTCAATCGCGGCCCGTTCGGCGGCGTGAAACTTGGCGGCCTCCGCCGCGCCGTAACGTGCGCCAATCTGCGCGCTGCTCGCCTTGGCCCCACCGATACAGCAAAACCCGCCATTGCGCCCCGACGCGCCCCAACCCGGTGGGTGCGCATCCAGAACGGCGACATCAGCCCCCGCCTCGGCCAGCCGCAACGCCGCTGACAGGCCGGTAAAGCCCGCGCCGATCACGGCGAACTCGACCGTGCCCTCACCGTCGAAATGCGGATAACTGGCCGTGTCGGGCGCGGTTTGCACCCAATAACAGCCCTCTAGCGAGTTGGCGGCGTAGGCTGCGGGTTCATATATCCGCCCGGCGATGTGCGGCGCGCTCACACCCGTTCGCCCTCTTGTTCCTCGCGGCGCTGTTTGAGGATCGCGCGTTTGGACACCAGCGAGGCGCTGACCACGCCCACCGCGACAACCGTGATCATCAGGGTCGACAGCGCGTTGATCTCGGGCGACACGCCAAGCCGCACAGCCGAGAAAATCTTGATTGGCAGCGTGGTCGACGACGGCCCCGTGGTGAATGACGCAATCACCAGATCATCCAGCGACAGCGTGAAGGCCAGCAGCCAGCCCGAGATGACCGCAGGCAGGATGATCGGCAGAGTCACCAGCCGGAATGTCGTAAAGCCCGAGGCCCCCAGATCCATCGACGCCTCTTCAAGCGAGCGATCAAAGGTCAGCAGCCGCGAGGACACCACGACCGAAACGTAGCACATCGAAAACGTGGTATGCGCCAGCATGATCGTGAAGATACCGCGGTCCAGACCGATGGCGATGAACAGCAATAACAGCGACAAACCAGTGATCACATCGGGCATCACAAGCGGCGCATAGATCATGCCCGAAAACAGCGTGCGCCCCGGAAACCGGCCCATCCGCACCAGCGTGATCGCCGCCATCGTGCCCAGCACCGTGGCCAGCGTTGACGAGCTGACCGCGACCTTCAGCGTCACCCAAGCCGCATCAAGGAAGGGCTGATCATGCATCAGCTCAACATACCATTTCGTCGAAAACCCGGCCCAGACCGTGACCAGTTTCGACTCGTTGAAACTATAGAAAATCAGGATCAACATCGGCAGATAAAGGAACGCAAAACCAAGCGACAGCGAGGTGACGTTGAACCAACTCAGGCGTTTATTCATGACTCGGCCTCCTGCTGTTTTTGCTGGTTACGCTGGAACAGCACGATGGGTACGATCAGGATCACCAGCAGCACCACTGCCACCGCCGAGGCGACGGGCCAGTCGCGGTTGGAAAAGAACTCATCCCACAACACCTTGCCGATCATCAGCGTTTGCGACCCGCCCAGAAGCTGCGGGATCACATATTCGCCAAGTGCCGGGATAAAGACGAGAAAACACCCCGCAATCACGCCATTGCGCGACATCGGCAGCGTCACCAGCCAGAACGACGACAGCCGCGACGCCCCCAGATCGACCGCCGCCTCATTGAGCGATTCATCCATCTTATCCAGCGCCGCATAGATCGGCAGGACCATGAAGGGCAGATAGGTATAAACGATGCCGATATAGACCGCCTTCGAGGTGTTCATGATGTGCAGCGGCGAGGAAATCACCCCCAGCCACATCAGGAACTGGTTAAGCAGCCCCTCATCGGACAAAATCCCCATCCACGCGTAGACGCGGATCAGGAACGAGGTCCAGAACGGCAAGATGATCAGCATCAGCAGCGTCGGGCGCCACTCATCGGGGACGCGCGCCATGCCATAGGCAATCGGATAGGCGACAAGCAGCGTGAACAGCGTCGAGAGCGCCGCGATTTTCAGGCTCGACAGATAGGCTTTCCAATACAGATCGTCCTGCGTGAGAAAGGTGAAATTGTCAAAACTGAGCTGGCTGAGAAAGTCTTTGAACCCCGCCCAGCCCTGCGCCAGATCCAGCGTCGGCGTGTAGGGCGGAATCGCGATGGCCGTGGTCGAAAGCGAGATTTTGACCACGATCAGGAAGGGCACCAGAAACAGCGCCACAAGCCACAGATAGGGCACGGAGATCAGAACGAGTCGGCGCAGGTTCATGTGCTTTCCCCTATTTCGTCAACACAACGCCGGCGGTGCGCGTCCAGCTGAGCCAGACCTCATCCTCCCAAGTGAAGGCGCGCCGCGTTAGTCTGCGCGAATTGGTCATCGTCGCCGAGATCAGCTTGCCGCTGGCCAATTGCACCCGATAGGTCGAGATATTGCCCAGATAGGCGATGTCGATGATCTTGCCGAAAGCGTGGTTGGCGCGGTCGGGATCGGGTTGATGGCTGACGGTGATCTTCTCGGGGCGGATGGCGTAAAACACCTTTTCCCCTTCGGCCACCGGGGTCGTCGCGACGGCCTGCACCGGGTCTTGCCCCTCGGCGTAAGCGATGTTGATCGCACCTTCGGGACCACCGGCCATCGGGGAGGCATTGCCCTCGATGATATTCACATCGCCAATGAAATCCGCAACGTAAACCGAGTTCGGCTGCTCATAGATATCCGCAGGCGTGGCGATCTGCATGATCTCGCCCGCATCCATCACCGCAACGCGCGAGGCGACGGTCATCGCCTCTTCCTGATCATGGGTAACGATCACAAAGGTCGTGCCCGTGCGTTCCTGAATATCCATCAGCTCGAACTGGGTGTCCTGACGCAGCTTTTTGTCCAGCGCGCCCAGCGGCTCATCCAGCAGCAGCAGTTTGGGTGCCTTGGCAAGGCTTCGCGCGAGCGCCACCCGCTGTCGCTGCCCGCCCGAAATCTGGTGCGGCTTGCGACGCGCGAATTTCTCCAGCCGCGTGAGACGCAGCATTTCGGCAACGCGCTCTTCGATGCGATCCTTGGGGGCATGTTCGCGTTTCAGGCCAAAGGCGATGTTTTCCCAGACCGAAAGATGGGGAAACAGCGCGTAACTTTGAAACATCATGTTCACTGCGCGCTTGTTGGGCGGCACCTGCGCCACGTCTTGCCCGTCGATGGTGATCTTTCCCTCGGTCGGCGTTTCAAACCCTGCCAGCATCCGCATCAAAGTGGTCTTGCCACAGCCCGAAGGCCCCAGCAGCGCGAAGAATTCCTTCTCGTAGATATTGAGATTGATATTGTCGATGGCAGTGAAATCGCCAAACCGTTTGGTGATAGAGCGACATTCGATCAGCGGCTTGGCCTCGGGGTCGTTCCAGGGGTCAAAAACGATTTGCGGCTTTACCTGCGCCATGCGGACCTCGGTGCGTTAGAAGGGGGAAACGGAAACCGCGCCGGACTGAAACCGGCGCGGCAAGTCAGTGCGTGGCTCAGGTGCCCGATTTCACCTTGGTCCACAGGCGCGTCACGATCCGCTGCACTTTCGGCGGATAGGCCGTGACGGTGTAAAGATTGTCCATCGTCTCTTGATCCGGGTAGATCGCGGGGTCATCCAGAACCGCCTTGTCGAGATATTTCTGCGATTCCTTGTTACCGTTGGCGTAGTTCACATAGTTCGACGCGGCGGCCACGTTTTGCGGATCCATCATGAAGTTGAGGAACTTCAGCGCGCCCTCGGGATTGGGCGCATCGGCCGGGATCGCCATCTGGTCAAACCACATCAGCGCACCCTCTTTGGGGATGTGATACGCGATATGGACGCCGTTATCGGCCTCATCCGCGCGATCACGCGCTTGCAGAATGTCACCCGACCAGCCGAAGGCCACGCAGATGTCGCCATTGGCCAGAGCGTTGATATATTCCGAGCTGTTGAATTTCTGCACATAGGGGCGGATAGCCGCGAGCACTGGCTCTGCCTTGGCGATCACCTTGGGGTCTTTGGAGTTCGGATCCTCACCGAGATAGCGCAGCGCGGCCGGGATCATCTCGGTCGGCGCATCCAGCATCATCACGCCGCATTTCTGCAGCTTTTCCATGTTCTTGGGGTCAAACACCAGCGACAGGCTGTCAACGGGCGCATCATCGCCCATGACCTCTTTGACCTTGTCGATGTTGATGCCAAGGCCCGTTGTGCCCCACATGTAGTTGACCGAATATTCGTTACCGGGGTCATATTGCGCGGTGCGCTCTTTGATCGTGTCCCAAAGGTATTTCGAGTTGGGCAGCTTGGAATAGTCGAGCTTTTGGAACACGCCGGCCTGAATTTGACGTTCGATGAACGAGCCGGTGGGCACAACGACGTCATAACCCGAATTGCCTGACAGCAGCTTGGTTTCCAGCACCTCGTTGGAGTCAAAAACGTCGTAGATCAGTTTGATGCCGGTCTCGTCTTCGAACTTCTTCAGCAGCGACTCGTCGATATAGTCGGACCAGTTATAGACGCGCACCTCTTCGGCGGCAGCCATCGTGCCACACATCGCAAGAAGGGCGGCTGGTATGAGCGTTTTAAGCATCTTCATTCCCTGTTGGTTGTTCTTTACACGACAGCCTTGCGGCATTATTTGATCAAATCAAGCATCTTTCCGCGTCAAGGCCCATTCTTGTCCGATGGTGCCCCGATTTTTCAAGGAACAGGTGCGTTTTCGGGCAGTTGGCAAATGCGAGGGTGGCAGGTGACAGGCATCGAAACAGACAAGCGACCTGCGCATCTGAACATCTATGACGCGCTGCGCAATATGATTCTTTGCGGCGATCTTGCGCCCGGCCAACCCGTCACAATTCAGGGTTTGGCCGAGATTTTGGGCGGCTCCACTACCCCCGTGCGCGAGGCGATCCGGCGGCTGACCTCACAAGGGGCGCTGCATTTTCAGGGCAACCGGCGGGTCTCGGTTCCCGTGCTCACCCTGCCCCAGATTGATGAGTTGCGGTTCGCGCGCATGGCACTGGAACCGGAACTGGCTCGCATGGCCTTAAAAAACGTCACGTCCGCGCTGATTTCGGATCTTTGCGCCATCGACGCGGCCTTGGATCTGGCGATCGAGCGGGGCGATGTGAAACGCTATCTGCAATCAAATTACCGCTTTCACATGACCCTCTATCGCGCGGCGCAATCGGACATTTTACTGCCCGCTGTGGACAGTTTCTGGCTGCGCTCCTCGCCCTCGCTGCGGGTGATTTGCGGCCGCTATGGCACTCAGCATCTGCCCGACAAACACCAGGAAACGATTGCTGCGTTGCGTGCTGGCGATGGTGACGCGGCGGCACTCGCGATCGCACAGGATATCGCGCAGGGCATGGATAATATCCGCGCCGTTTTACTTGATACCAAAGGCAATGTCGCCACTGAGACATCGAAGGTTTCTTGACCTCGCAAATTTGATCATATTATCTGGATGCAGACAGTCGCGCCGAGAGTCGCCGCGACCTGCCCACCCTTTTCCCTTATTAAAGGATGCTCCCATGTCGGAAAACCATCTGCCCACCGCCGAGTTGCAAGCGCTCGACGCCGCCCACCATTTGCATCCGTTCACCGATGGCGATGAGCTCAACACCAAGGGTGCGCGCATTATTACACGCGCGCATGGCGTGTATCTGACCGATAGCGATGGCATCGAAATCCTCGACGGGATGGCCGGGCTGTGGTGCGTCAATATCGGCTACGGGCGCGAGGAAATGGCCGAAGTGGCCGCGCGTCAGATGCGCCAGCTGTCGTTTTACAACACCTTCTTCCAAACCAGCCACCCGCCTGCGATCCATCTGGCCGCCAAGCTGGCCGAGATCGTTCCGGGCGACCTGAACCATGTGTTTTTCAACGGCTCGGGATCGGATTCCAACGACACCAACCTGCGCATGGTGCGGGTGTACTGGGCGCTCAAGGGCAAGCCGGAAAAGAGCGTCGTGATCTCGCGCTGGAACGGCTATCACGGCTCGACGATGGGCGCGGCCAGCCTTGGCGGCATGAAGGGGATGCACAAGCAGGGTGGCCTGCCGATCCCCGGCATCGCCCATATCAACCAGCCTGACTGGTGGTCTGAGGGCGGCGACATGACCCCCGAAGAGTTCGGGCTGATGCGTGCCCGCGAGCTTGAGGAAAAGATCCTCGAAATCGGTGAGGACAAGGTCGCAGCCTTTATCGCCGAACCCGTGCAAGGCGCGGGCGGCGTGATCGTGCCTCCCGATAGCTACTGGCCCGAAATCCGCCGCATCCTTGATAAATACGGCATCCTGTTCATCGCCGATGAGGTGATCTGCGGCTTTGGGCGCACTGGAAACTGGTTTGGCAGCCAGACCTTCGATCTGCGCCCCGATATCATGACCATCGCCAAGGGCCTGTCCTCGGGCTATCTTCCGATTGGCGGCTCGATGGTCTCGGATGAGGTCGCGCGCGTGGTCAATAGCGATGAATTCGCGCATGGCTACACCTATTCCGCCCACCCGGTCGCTGCGGCGGTGGCGTTGGAAAACCTGCGCATCATGCAAGACGAGAAGATCGTCGACACCGTGCGCAGCGATACCGGCCCCTATCTGAAAGCGAAATGGGAGGCGCTGGCCAAGCATCCGATGGTGGGCGAGGCCAAGATCGTGGGCATGATGGCCTCGATCGCGCTGACACCGGACAAGGCGAGCCGGGCAAAATTTGCCGCCAAGGAGGGCACGGTCGGCTTGATCTGCCGCGAGCGCTGTTTTGCCAATAATTTGGTGATGCGCCATGTCGGGGACCGG
Organism: Thioclava indica; assembly: GCF_000714545.1. Taxonomy (GTDB): domain Bacteria; phylum Pseudomonadota; class Alphaproteobacteria; order Rhodobacterales; family Rhodobacteraceae; genus Thioclava; species Thioclava indica. The sequence goes on along the minus strand of NZ_AUNB01000051.1, from coordinate 35,882 downwards.
ATGATTATCTCGCCGCCGCTGGTGATTTCACGCGCCGAGATTGACCTGTTGATCGAACGCGCGCGCAAGGCGCTGGATGAGACCTATGAGAAGGTGCAAGCGCAGGGCATGTGGGAGGCCGCGCAGGCCTAAGTCTTGGAGACCGCTTAAAACACAAACCGCGCGCCCGATTTGCGGCGCGCGGTTTTCTTTTTGCTTTTAGCCGCCGATCAGCATCAGCAACCCCAGCCCCAGCACGACCAACAGCACCAGCGACAGCGTCACCGTCGCAATCACACGCGGCCCCGCCGCTGCCACCGCGCGCGCATCGACCCCCAGCCCCAGTGCCGCCATCGCGATGACGGTAAAGATCGACGCGGCTTGCTCCATCGGAGCGAGTGCAACTTGCGGGATCGCATCGAACGAGCGCAGCGCGATCATCGCCAGAAACCCGAGAATAAACAGCGGCGGCATAAAGTGTTTCCGTGTAGACGGCGGTGCCACATCCGACGTATCGCGCATCCGGCGCCCCTCGGCCGGCAGTCCCGCTGCAAGCAGCGACAGCACCACCGTAATCGGCCCCAGCATCAGCACGCGCACCAGTTTCACCAGCGTCCCGATCTGGATCGCCGCGGAGCCCATCGGCGCGGCAGCAGCCAGCACTTGGGGCACCGCATAGACCGTCAGCCCGGAAAGAACACCGTAGTGAAAGGCGGGCAACGTCAGCACTTTTCCCAAAAACGGCAGCCCCAGCACAACCGCCACACCCAGCACGGCGGTAAAGGCAATCGAGGCGCTGACATCATCGCTATCGGCCTCAATCACCGGCGCGACGGCGGCAATCGCGGAGTTGCCGCAAATCCCGTTACCGCACGCGATCAGCAGCGACATGCGCGCGGGCAACCCAAGGGCGCGCCCCAGCAGATACGAACCGGGCACAACCAGAGCGACCACCGCGACGATCCCGATCAGCAACTCAGGCCCGACCGCCAGCAACGTCTGCGCGCTCACCGACGCGCCCAAAAGCACGATGGCGACCTCCAATATCGTCTTGGCAGAAAAGCGCATACCCGCGCTGAACTGCGCACCCGGTTTCCAAAGCGTGCGCAGCACCGCGCCAAACAGGATCGCCAGAACCAGTGGCTCCAGCCACTGCGCACCAAACAACATGTTCTCGGCGTGCCCTCCCAACACCGCCAGCGCGCCAACGCCCGCGCTTAAAACCACGCCGGGCGCGATGTTGCGCAGTTGGATATGGGGGTGACGCAGCATTTGGGGCATGGAAAGTTCGAGTGCCATCTCAGGTGTCCTTATATCGGCAGCGGTCTTGCGTGCTTGGGCTTAAATCGCGCCGATACACTCATTGTTCAAACAAAAGGTTTTTGTTAATATGATCGAAATTTACGATGAGTGAGCCCACCGATGACCCCTGAACAATTGCGCGTCTTCGTCACCGTGGCCGAGATGGAGCATATGACCCGCGCCGCGCAGGTCTTGAACATGACGCAATCGACGGCATCGGCGGCAATTGCGGCGCTGGAAAACCGCCATGAGGTAAAGCTGTTTGATCGGGTCGGGCGCGGTATTGCCTTGACCCAAGAAGGGCGCGCCTTTTTGCCCGAAGCGCGCGCGGTGCTGGCCCAGCTTGCCGAGGCCGAGGCCGCGTTGGCCGAAACCCGGGGCCTTGCGCGCGGCCATATCCGCATGATCGCAAGCCAGACCATCGCGGGCTACTGGCTGCCCGCTCATCTGGCGACGTTTCGCTCCCGCTTTGCGGGGATCACCTTCACGCTGGCGATTGGCAATAGCGAGGAGGCCGCCGCGCAATTGCGCGCGGGGCGCTATGATCTGGCCTTTGTCGAGGGAGAGATTGATGAGCCGCAACTGGTGCGCCGTCAGGTTGGGGCGGATCGGATGCGTCTTGTCTGCGCGCACCCTGCCCCCGAGCAGCCCGTGCGCCAATCGAGCCTTGTGGCGCGGCCTTGGGTGCTGCGTGAGGCAGGATCAGGCACGCGATCCCATGCGCAGGCCGCGATGGCCGGGCTTGGCGTGCCATCCGAGGTGGCCGAGGCGGCGCTGGTGCTGCCCTCAAACGAGGCGGTGTTGAGCGCGGTTGAAGCGGGTGCAGGGCTAACGATTCTGTCGGCGCATGTCATCGCGCGCTCGCTTACGACAGGGGCGCTGCATGATTGGGGCGTGACGCTGCCACCGCGCGCGTTCTACGCATTGCGCCATCGCGACCACCACATCAGCCGGGCGATGCGCGCTTTTGGTGACCATCTGGAAAACCAAGAAATCTAGGGGCTAGCCCGGCAACCCCGCCTGCATGCCTGTCTGGGAATGGGCGTGCAAAACGCCTTCCAGCTTGGCTTCGATCTCTGACGGGTAGGCAGGCTTGGGACAAACCGAGGCCTCGGGGTAGCGTTCAAGCAATTCCGCAGGATCGGCATGACCCGAATGAAACACCAGCGCCACGCCTGCATCGCGCAAGCGATCCGCCAGCTCATACACTTCGCCATCCGCAAGCATGACATCTAGAACTGCCGCATCGGGCAGATCTTGGGCGATTTGCGTCATCGCGGCGCGCATTGTGGCGCAGGGCCCAAGCACGCGCGCGCCCAAATCCTCAATCATCATTTGCAGATCAAGAGCAACGATCGCCTCATCTTCGGCAATCAGTACTTTGCAGCATTTGCATTCGCTGCCGATGTCAATTTTGCGCGCTACTGTCAAAACCCATCCTATCGCTTCGCAATTCAGAGGCGCTGCCCCTGATGTCGATGTATTTCCAATGCTCGTATTGTCGAACCCGAATGTGAATATTTCGTTCCCTGCAAACGTCATATTTCGGTCATCCGCGCGGTTGAACGCCTTATCTGATGCCAAATTGACACAGTTTTGCCGATGCAAAGCCGAGGCAACCAAGCGCCGGATCTGTCGAGCAACAAGAAATCGAGGGGGGATGGTACCGCCTCCCCGGCTTGAACGGGGGACCTCTGGATCCACAATCCAGCGCTCTAACCAACTGAGCTAAGGCGGCATTGGCGGGGAGATAGACCGAGCGCGCAGAGATTGCAAGCCCGGTTTTTCAGGAAAATGCCTGCGGGGCTTGCGAGATTGCGCGCGCGGCGTTACCTGAGATTTCCGTTCCGCAGACGAGGAGAGATCGCATGGGCATCGACAAACAAAGCGACACCGCCGCCAATATCCAGATCGGGCCGACCTCTTTGGGGATGGTGCGGCTATATGTCGAGGGCGATGGCATTGAATTGCCACTCGATTTCGACCCTGACGAGGCCGATGAGATCGCCGAAGAACTGCAAGCTGCCGCGCAAGCCGCACGTGAGACGAAGAACAAACCCGGCAAGCGCTAAAGGCCGACGCCCCCCGGATCGCACACCTGCTGCAACCGCCTTGCGCTGGCGCGGGCAAAATCCAGCGTGATCGTGCGTCGCCGGGCGGGGGCGAGTTTGTGAAACGGGGCCTCGCGGATCATCTCGCCGCCATAGCCATCGGCGATGAACAGCCCCGTCTCCTCGGGCAGCAGATCGGTCGGGAAATCGCTATCCACCGCCCAGAAATAGCGATCACACCACTCCAGATAGCCTTGCCATTTCTTGTCGGCGCGAAAATCCGCGCGGCTTGATTTGCACTCGATGATCCAAATCTCGCCCTTATGGCCCAGCGCCATCAGATCGGCGCGCAGGCGGGGGCGCAGCTTCATTTCGGGCAGGCTGTCATAGCGCAGATCGGACAAAGCGCGCGCCATGCCACGCGCCAGAATCTGACCGGGAGCGAGATCCGAAAGGGGCGTTTGCATCATCATCCCAGCAGGATGAACGAAACGCGAACATCTGTCCAGCCCCCGACCAGCGTGCGCACTTAAAACAGCAAGACCCAGCCCAGCAGAACCACAACACAGGCCCGCAGAATCACCGTCCCAAGGCTGGTGCCGCGCGCGATGATAGCCGCCTGCGCCAAACCTTCTGGCGGGATCAGGCGCAGCAAATCCTCAGACAGCGTGCGAAACATTTCCGCGGCAAAAAGCGCCGCGACCAACAATACATAAAGCACATAATCAATCGCACGCGCATGGCCTGCGACCAGAACGGGCAGCAAAAGAAACGCCGCTAGAACCTCGTATCGCAGCGCTTCGACGCGCCAGATCCGTTCCAATACCGCACCAATGCCCGCGCGCGCAGGCCGGGCCTGCGCTGTCTCAATCTCGGTCATGCTATCATCCTGTTTGCGCTGTGTAATTGCGCCAGAGTAAGGGGCGCATCCATCGCGCTAAAGTGCCAAGGTGTCGCAGTGGCGGCACTTTGCTGACGTGAGAGATGCCCCTTGTCGGATCACCCGCGCGCGCCTATCTGTGAGATCGACGGTTACTGCTCGATGCGTGATAGACCCTTTTCCAGTGGCCTATACCATTCCTGAGGGGGCTGGCTCTGTCGTGGCCCTGGCCTCGTTAACTGGCACCCACCTGACTTTTCAGGTCTCCGGGAACTCTCGTCTCCACGGTTGCTGCGGTTTCCGTCACTTATGCGTGTTGAGCGCAGCAAAAAGCCCCGACCAAACCGGCGGGGCTTTTTGCGTGACGTCTAACGCGGGCGCGAGATTTTAGCGCGGTCGCTTAATTTGCTGATCAAGCTGGCGCCGTGTGCGCCCCTCTTCGACCGGAATACGGATCGCCAAGCGCTCTGCCGCTTGCGTCGTGGGGATCGCGTCGCGCTTGCCCCCCGATGATCCCTCATCATCAGAGCCCATACGCATCACTGCAATCGAGAATTGCACGCCCGAGAACACCACCGTGTTGAACACGACCAACAGCGCCACCGCAATATAGCCGATGTCCGAGGTGGAAATCAGATGCCACAGATTGCCAACATTGAACCAAAGCAACAGGCCCACGAAAGCGAGCGCAATGAAAAAGCCGAAGATGACATTCTTGATATAAAGACGAACGAGTTCAGGCATGAGTACCCCCTTAGCTTATCCTAAGAGTAGCGCAGATTTGATCGATTGATAGAGGGGATTCGTTTAAACCCCCTGAATCGGCGACAAACAGCCCGTGGCATGTGGTCGCAAAACGGGCTTAGAACGCCTCGGGGCGCAAGGCGTGGGCCATGTGATCAAGCACCGCATTCACGAATTTAGGCTCTTTCCCATCAGGAAAGAAAGCACGCGCCACATCGACATATTCGGTGATCACGACCTTGGGGGGCGTGGCCGGGGTCACCAGTTCCGCCCCGGCGGCGCGAAACAACGCGCGCAACACCGGATCAATGCGATCAATCGGCCATTTCGCCACCAAAGCCAGATCCGTCGCTTTGTCGATCTTGCCCTGCCACATCACCGCATCGTCAATCAGGCGGCGAAACAGGTTGGTATCGCCCTCGGCCATCTCGCCCTGATCTTCATAGGTCGCGCCAAAGCGGTGGTTTTCAAACTCGGCGCGCACGCGATCTGCGCCCTGCCCTGCGGCCTCCATCTGGAACAGCGCCTGCACGGCATAGAGCCGCGACGCAGATTTCATCTGGCGCTTTTCTTCCAGCGTGGGTTTGCGCGGTTTCGGGGTGTCTTGGGCGCTGTGCTCAGTCATGCTTGGTTCGATCCGTCTGGCTTGCCGGCGATGCGAAAGGACTCAGCGGGTTTGAACCCGATGCCCTTCGTCCGGCGCGCCCATTTGCGCGACAATGAGATGAGATGCAAGGCCGCAGCCGCCGCACCGCCGCCTTTATTCTGATCCTCGGGATCGGCACGCACGGCTGCCTGATCGTAGTTTTCGACCGTCAGGATCCCGTTGCCAACGCAAATCCCCTCAAGGCCGAGCAGCGTCAAGCCGCGCGAGCTGTCATTGCAGACCGTGTCGTAATGGGTCGTCTCGCCCCGGATTACGCAGCCCAGCGCGACGAAGCCGTCATAATCGGCCATGCGCGCAGCCATTGCGATTGCGGTAGGAATTTCCAGCGCGCCGGGCACTTCGATCAGATCGACATACGCGCCCGCTTTTTCAGCCGTGGCGCGCGCGCCTGCGACCAGATTATCGGCGATGTCCTTGTAATAAGGCGCCACGACGATCAACAGGCGCGGCGCGCCGTCAAACTCGGGCAAATCAAGGATGTGATGGGTTTCGCTAGAAGCCATATTTCAGCCCTCCGTAATCGGGCGCGTGCCCACGATGCGCAGCCCGTAAGCGTCAAGGCCGACATATTTTGTTTGCGGGTTATCGGTCAGCAAAATCAGATCGTGCAGCCCCATCGATGACAGGATCTGCGAGCCAAGACCGATCTGCTTGATCGTGCGGGGCCCCTGCTCTTCCTCGCGCAGCAGCTTGGCAGACGGGTCGCGGAACAGGCAGACCGCCCCGCGTCCCTCACGCGCGACGATCTCCATCGCGCGGCGCACCTCGTCAGACGGGCCGGGGCCGATGCCCAGCACATCATCGAGCACATTCAGCGAATGGGTGCGCACGAGCACCGGATCAGGCGTGGTGATGTCGCCCTTGACCAGAACGATGTGATCCACGCCCTCGGCCTGATCGGTAAAGACACGCATTTCCCAATCGCCGCCATGGCTGGAGGTCACGGGCTGACGCGCCACTTCGCGCACCAGATTGTCGTGACGACGCCGATACGCGATCAGGTCGGAAATCGTGCCAATTTTGAGGCCGTGTTTCTGGCCGAACGCAATCAGTTCAGGCAGGCGCGACATATGGCCGTCATCGCCCATGATCTCGCAGATCACACCGGCGGGTTTCAGCCCCGCCAGACGCGCGACATCGACCGCTGCCTCGGTATGACCAGCGCGCACCAACACGCCGCCCTCGCGCGCGCGCAGCGGAAACACATGCCCCGGTGTCGCGAGATCCTGCGCGCCCTTTGCAGGGTCAATCGCAACAGCAACAGTCTGAGCGCGATCATGCGCCGAGATGCCGGTGGTGATGCCTTCGCGCGCCTCAATCGTGACGGTAAACGCGGTCTCGTGGCGCATCGAATTGGCGCGCACCATCGGGGGCAGTCCCAGTTGATCGACCCGCTCGGCGGTCAGCGGCAAACAGATCAAACCGCGCCCGAACGTGGCCATGAAATTCACCGCCTCTGGGGTGCATTTCTCAGCCGGGATATACAGGTCGCCCTCATTCTCGCGATCCTCGTGATCGACCAGGATCACCATGCGGCCCGCGCGAGCCTCGGCGATGATGTCCTCGGTCGGCGAGATCGCATCGCGCAGGCTCTCCTCTACCGCGCCGGGAACGTCATGGGTGCCGGATTTATCCACTGGTTTGGGCGTGTTCATGCCTGCCACTCCTGCAGCCGCGCGACGTAGCGCGCGAGCGTGTCGATTTCGAGATTGATGCGGTCGCCAGCCTTGGCCTGCCCCCAATTCGTGACCTGTTTGGTGTGGGGAATGATATTGACGCCAAACGTGTCGCCATCAACCTCATTCACCGTCAACGAGGTGCCATTAAGCGCAACCGACCCTTTGGGCGCGATATATTTTGCCAGTCCGGGCGGTGCGCGAAAGGTAAAGCGCGTGCTGTCGCCCTCATCCACCATCGCCTCGATCTGCGCCACGCCATCGACATGGCCCGAGACGATATGCCCGCCGAGTTCATCACCGACCTTCAGCGCGCGTTCGAGGTTGACCTTCTTGCCAACCTGCCAGCCGCCGCTGCGATCATTGCCGCCCCCGCCGATATTGGTTTTCGCCTGACTTTCAGCCGAAATCTCAACGTCGAACCAGTTCTGCGGCACGCTGCCGGTGGCGATCACGGTCAGGCAACAGCCATCACACGCGATTGACGCGCCGATCTCGATGCCCGCCACGTCATATTGCGTGGCGATGCGCGCGCGCAAGTCGCCGCGCTGCTCTAGCTCCAAAACCTCGCCGATATCGGTCACGATCCCGGTAAACATCGGTCTCTCCCCTCAGATTGCGGGTTTCACCTAGCCCGCGCACGGCCCCGCTGCAAGGTTGCGCACACGCATAGACCCTGCAGCAATTAACCGCATCTTCGCGTTTATGCCCTAATATTGCCGTAACACGCTGCGAAAAACAGGGGATTACGCGTGACTTCATCGCGCAAATGCGCGATTGCCTACGGACCGCTAAGGACTCGACTGACGATGATCGCCGCGACCGACCGCCACTTTCTGCTGCTGCAAGGGCCACACGGGCCTTTCTTTCACCAGTTGGGCAAGATGCTGCGCGCAGCCGGGGCTACGGTTTGGCGCGTCAGCTTCAACAAAGGTGACGAGAATTTCTGGTTCGATCCTGACTCGTTGATCCGGTTTCAGGGTGCGCCTGACGACTGGGCAGCCCAATGCGCCAAGCTGATTGCAGAAAAGGGCATCACTGATCTGGTCCTTTATGGTGACACGCGCCCGATCCACGCCCAAGCGGTCGCGGCGGCGCGCGCGGCGGGGCTGACCGTGCATGTCTTTGAAGAGGGGTATTTGCGCCCCTATTGGGTCAGCTATGAACGCGGCGGTTCAAACGGTCATTCGCGCTTGATGGAGATGAGCGTGGCGCAAATGCGCGCGGCTTTGGCGCAGATGGAGATCGAGTTTCCCGATGCCCCGCCGCGTTGGGGCGACACACGCCACCATATTTTCTACGGCGCGCTCTACCATTTCTTCGTGATGGCGCGAAACGGCCCCTATCGCAAATTCCGCCCCCATCGCAGCCTGTCGGTCTTTGCGGAATTCCGGCTTTGGCTCAATCGGTTGATGTTGCTGCCCGTTCACATGATGGAACGCAAGATCGCGACGGCGCGCGTCAAATATGGCGGCTTTCCCTATCATCTGGTCCTGTTGCAACTGGAACATGACGCCAGTTTTCAGATGCATTCGCAGTTCAGCTCGCAGACCGAGTTCATCGAGACCGTGATGGAGGGGTTTGCCAAAGGCGCGCCGCGCCATCATCACCTCGTGTTCAAGGCCCATCCGTTAGAGGATGGCCGCGCCCCGATCCGCGCCGCTATTTTAGCTGCTGCAGACCGGCTGGGCCTGGGCGAGCGGGTGCATTTCGTGCGCGGCGGCAAATTGGCGGGGCTGCTCTCGCAGGCGCGCTCGGCGGTGACGGTGAATTCCACCGCAGCGCAACAGGCGCTTTGGCGCGGCCTGCCGGTGAAATGTTTCGGGCGTGCCGTGTTTGACAAGCCGGAATTTACCTCGGCGCAACCGATCGCGGCGTTTTTTAGCGCCCCGACCCGCCCCGATGCGCGCGCCTATCGCGATTACCGCCACTACCTGCTTGAAACCAGTCAGGTGCCCGGTGGCTTTTATTCCGCGCGGGGACGACGTGCGTTGCTGCGTCAGGTTGTGGACATGATCCTCGCCGCCGAAGACCCCTATGACGCCCTGTCACAAGGCAAAGCGGCAGCTCGGCAACAGTTGCGCGTGGTTGAATAGTTTATCTGGTTTTTTCCCAGTTTTTTGAGTAGCATGGCTGCAAAACAACAAGGCAGCATCCCGAAAGAGGAGCTCGAGCAGTGACAGGACATACAACCAGAAGGACCGTTTTGGCGGGCCTTTCCGCGACGCTTTTTACAGCATCTTGTGGTTTGCCGCGTCCCGGCCCCAACAAGCGTGAAATTTTTGCCGGATCCGTGATGCGCAAAGGCGATGCCTTTGTCGTTAAGGTAAATGATTTCGTGACCCGCGAAACGGCTGTGCAACCCGCCCTTGGATTCTCGTCGAACTTCATCAATGCCGGGCCGATCGGGTCTGACACAATCCGTCCGGGCGACACGCTTAGCCTGACGATTTGGGAGAACGTCGATGATGGCCTGCTGGCGGGTCAAGGGACGAACGCGACGCAGTTGCAAGAGGTGCAGGTCGATGGCGCGGGCTATATTTTTGTGCCCTATGCTGGTCGCATCAAGGCCTCGGGCAATACGCCCGATGCGCTGCGCCGCATCATCACTTCGAAACTTGACGCGCAAACACCCGACCCGCAGGTGCTCGTCACCCGCACGGCTGGCGATGGTGCGACCGTTTCGGTGATGGGCTCGATCAACGGCCAAGGCGTTTACGCGATTGAACGGCCCACGCGCACGTTGTCAGCCATGCTAGCGCGCGCCGGTGGTGTGTCGATCCCCGCCGAGGTGGCACGGATTACCGTCAAGCGAGGAAAGCTCGCCGAGTCCGTCTGGCTTAAAGACCTCTATGACAATCCAAAAATGGACATCGCGCTACGCGCCAATGACGTGATCTTGGTTGAAAAAGACCAGCGCGCCTTCACCGCCCTTGGTGCGACAGGCAGTCAGGCCCGCGTTCCGTTCGAGACGCAAACGCTCTCGGCGCTTGAGGCGATCGCGACCGTCGGCGGCTTGCAATCCAACCTTGCCGATCCGACCGGCGTCTTTGTGCTGCGCAATGAACCCGCAGATATTGCTATGAAAGTTCTGGGTCGTAGCGATTTGGTCGGCGATCAGCGCATGATCTATGTGCTCAATCTGACCGAGCCCAATGGCATGTTCATGGCGCGCGATTTCGCGATCCGCGACGGCGATACGGTCTATGTCACCGAGGCACCCTTCGTGCAGTGGCAGAAAACGTTGTCTGCATTGACGGCTCCGCTGGGCACGGCTTCAACGCTCAATAGCCTCGCCGGGAACTGATGGGCGCATCCCGCGATTCAGCAGCCGCCGGACACCTGTCCCGGCGGCTGTTCTTTTATAACGGCGGCGTGTTGCGCCAAAAGCGCCTACGCGCAATTTTGCGCGCTTCAGGCTATCAACTGCGCATTGGTTTCCCCAAGCCCGACGATCAGGTCATGGTCTGGGGCCGCTCACCCTATGCCGCGCGCGGAGAAGCGATTGCCGCGAAATACGGCGCCGGGCTGGTCCGACTTGAAGATGCGTTTTTGCGCTCAATCCATCCCGGTCGCTCGGGCGAACCACCGCTTGGGCTGTTGATTGACCCCGAAGGCGTGCATTTTGACAGCGCCACGCCCTCGCGGATTGAGCGCCTCCTTGCGACTGCGCCCCTTGATGACAATGCCATTTTACAACGTGCACGCGATGGAATTGCCCGTCTTCAGGCGTCAAACTTGTCAAAATACAACAATTTCGACCCTGATCTGCCCCCCCCTCCCCCCGGCTACGTGTTGGTGATCGATCAGACGCGCGGCGATGCCTCGATCATCCATGGGGGCGGTTCCGAGGCGATGTTTCGCGAAATGCTGGCCGTGGCGCGGATCGAAAATCCGGGTGCCCCGATCCTTATCAAGACCCATCCCGAAACACGCGACGGGCATAGAGCGGGTCATTATGACGGGGAAAGCGGCGACGCCAATACTCAGATTTGCGACGCTCCCATTTCTCCTTGGGCGCTGCTTGAAGGTGCAATCGCGGTTTACACCGTGTCGTCCTTGATGGGCTATGAGGCGATTTTGGCCGGGCATAAACCGCGAGTCTTCGGGCAGCCATTCTATGCCGGCTGGGGCCTAACCCAGGATGAAAACCCGATCGCACGCCGTGAGCGCAAACTGACGCGGGCGCAGATTTTCGCGGTGTCCCATATCCTTGCACCAACATGGTTCAGCCCCTGCGAGGGACGTATCTGCAGTTTTGAGGAGGCTGTAGACCACCTTGAGGCCGAGGTGCGCGCCTGGCGCGAAGACCGCGCGGGCTATGACATGGGCGAGATGTCTTTGTGGAAGCGCGCGCATTTGCGCCAGTTCTTTGGACGTCACGGCCCGGTGCGCTTTGGCACATCCGCAGATCCGTTCCGCCCCTATCTCTGCTGGGCCTCGCGGTTAAGCGACGCGCAAGCTGAGGGCGCAGTCAAGCTGGAAGACGGTTTCTTGCGCTCACGCGGGCTGGGTGCCGATCTTATCGCGCCGATTTCACTGATCCGGGATCACAGCGGGATTTACTATGATCCAACACAGCCAAGCGACCTTGAAGCCCTCATCGCGCGAGAACCGCCCCCCGGCGGGCGGGCGCGCGCCGAGCGGCTGATCGCGCGGCTACGCGAGACGAGATTGTCTAAATACAACCTTGGCGGCGATATCCCGGATCTCCCTGAAGGGCATCTGGTTTTGGTGTCGGGACAGGTCGAAGACGATGCCTCTATTCGCCTTGGAGCGGGCACAATTTGCACAAATGCGATGTTGCTGGCGAAAGCACGGGCAGAAAACCCCAATGCGATTATCCTTTTCAAACCTCACCCCGATGTTGAGGCAGGACTCCGTCCCGGCCTTCTGAGTGACGAAGACGCGCTTAAACATGCCGATGTCGTCTTGCACAAATGCGATCCCGTCGCCTTGATTGATGCGGTGGATGAGGTTTGGACGATGACGTCGCTTTTGGGCTTTGAGGCACTGCTGCGCGGCAAGGTCGTCACCACGACGGGCGCACCATTCTATGCAGGCTGGGGGCTAACGCGCGATCTTGGGGACGTCCCTGCGCGCCGCACGGCGCGCCCCGACTTGGTGCAAATGGCCTATGCCGCGCTGATCGCCTATCCGCGCTATCGCGACCCGGTCAGTGGTCTGCCCTGCTCGGTTGAGGTGGCGGTCGAACGCTTGGCAGCCGGATCATTGCCGCGCCCCGGAATGTTCAACCGGAGCCTCGCAAAACTGCAAGGAGTATTTGCCTCTTACGCTTGGGTGTGGCGCAACCAACGGTGATACAGATCGCCACCGATCGCGCGGCTTTCCACAAGATCGAAACGTGGCGCATCGCCGAGGCGATCAAGACCGAGCGCGCCTAAGCCCGCCCGCCCCTCTGATCCCAGCGCAAGTCCGGCGGTGTAGCCGATCAACTCGTCCACCACCCCCTGACGCAGCAACGCCGCACCAAAGGCCCCGCCGCCTTCACAAAACACCCGCGTAAGGCCGCGCGCCCCGAGAGCCTCCATCGCTGATTTGAGATCAAGGTTTTGTTTATCAACGGGAACCTCAATTAACTCTGCCCCGACTCCACACCAAAAACCGCGCGCCTCAACCGGTGCATCCGGCCCGTGCAACACCCAAAGAGGCGCTTGATCAACTGAGCCCGCCAACACCTTGCGCGGCAGATCAAGCGCCTTGCTCGCGACCACACGCACCGGCGCGCGCTTGGGGTGGAAATGGCGCACGGTCAGCAGCGGATCATCGGCACGCGCCGTGCCTCCGCCCACCATGACCGCATCAAACTGCGCCCGCAGAGCATGCACATGAGCGCGCGCTTGCGGGCTGGTGATCCACTGGCTTTCACCGCTGGCCGTCGCGATCCGACCATCAAAACTTGTGGCCAGTTTTAGCGCAATCCAAGGACGCGCCTTGGTGATCCGCGTCAAAAACCCGGCTTGTGCGGCGCGGGCTTGCCCCTCAAGAACACCCTCGCTAACGGCGATACCCGCCGCGCGCAGCTTGGCGTGACCCGCCCCTTTGACGCGCGGATCAGGATCTTCAAGCGCCGTGACGACGCGGGCAACGTTCGCCGCGACCAAGGCCTCGGCGCAGGGCGGGGTCTTGCCGTGATGGGCGCAGGGTTCCAGCGTGACATAGACGGTGGCGCCTTGCGCCGCAGCGCCCGCCTGCGCCAGCGCGCGAATTTCGGCATGGGGGCGACCGCCGGGCTGCGTCCATCCGCGCCCGACAATACGACCGTCTTTCACGATCACACAGCCCACCGCCGGGTTTGGCCACACATTGCCCAAGCCCCGCGCCGCAAGCCCAAGCGCGAGGCGCATGAACCGACTGTCGGCCTCGCTCACTCGCCGTCACCACCAATCGGCGGGCGCAGCTCAGAGACGAATTTATCGAAATCGTCTGCTTCTTGGAAGTTCTTGTAAACGCTGGCAAAACGTACGTAAGCGACGGTGTCGATCCGAGCCAGCGTTTCCATCACGATCTCACCGATGACCTTGGAGGAGATATCGGTTTCGCCCATGCTTTCCAGACGGCGCACGATCCCCGAGATCATCTGATCGATGCGCTCGGGATCAACCGGACGTTTTTGCATCGCGATCCGGATCGAGCGTTCCAGCTTGTCGCGATCGAAATCTTCGCGCTTGCCAGAGCTCTTGATGACCACCAGATCGCGTAGTTGCACACGTTCATAGGTTGTAAATCGGCCGCCGCAAGCCGGACAAAACCGGCGCCGACGAATGGCAACATAGTCCTCAGCAGGACGCGAGTCCTTCACCTGAGTATCAGCATTTCCGCAAAATGGGCAGCGCATGGCATCCCCCTTTTTCCTTGTCCCGCCTCTATCTAGGGTCTTTACGCCCCGCTTATCCACAAGACCTTAGCCCAGCCCCAAAGGTTTGGGTAGAAAAAATGTGATCCCGCTAGATATGGCGGCAAGATGTGGCCGGACGGACTCAGCGCAATAGCGCCACTACCTCGCGACGATGGGGTGCGGTGCGATGTTCGAAAAGGTAAATTCCCTGCCATATTCCAAGCGTTAAGCGACCAGAAATGACGGGAATCTGCAAGTTCACCGGCAACAGCGCCGCCTTGATATGGGCTGGCATATCGTCTGGCCCCTCGTAGGTGTGGGTCAGATAGGCCATCGCTGGATCGCTGGTAGGCGGAACGAGGCGATGGAAAAATTCCGTTAAATCGCTGCGCACTTCTGGGTCGGCATTTTCCTGAATGAGCAAGCTTGCCGAGGTGTGTCGCACTATTAAGGTCAGCAATGCCTCGTCACAATTGGACTGCGCAACCCAAGCGGAGACCTCGCGGGTGAACTCATACAGGCCCGGGCCACGCGTTGCGATCTCAAAAACGCGGTGCATTAGATCTTAGGTTTGGTTTCAGCCTTGGGCGCAGGGCGGGCCTGTGTGCGATCCGTCGCAACGGTCGCGAGACATTCGGGATTGATATCCATCGTCTTGCGCTCGCGCGCCCAAGCGGCGTCAAGCGCACTCGCCGTTAGCCCCTTCTTGACCATCGCCTTGGGTGTAGAGGTGCCATCACCGACGCCTGATACTAGCGTATAACGCTCATTCCCCTCGTCCATCACATAGAGAAAACAGGTGCCCTCTTGATCCATGCGCGGCGCGCCGGGCGAGGACATGCCGTCCATCTGGCATGCAGCGAGAAGAAGGGGGGCAACGAGAAAGAAGCGGGTCATTTGCAGGCTCCGTCTGGATTTTGGCAAGGGTAGCAGCCGCATGGGCATTGCGAAAGTCGGATCATGCCACGCCGCTTAGGGCATGTGCATCAGCCCGTCCATGTGGCAGCCGAACCGCGCAAGATCAGCGTCAAGATCGTGTTTATGCGCCTTAAACCGCGCATCGTGATCTGCCATCTCTTCTTGACTTGGCAGTTTCCCCGTGGCCCGCTGCGCCTTGGTTTCAAGCTCAAGCTTGGCGGCTGTGGCGCGATATTTGCTTTCAAAAACCATGCGAGCCTGCGCCCAGCTGGCGGCGACCTCATCTTTCGAGGCAGCCTTGCAGGTAAAGAGGTAAATTAACCCTGCCGGTTTATCGGGGATGTAAAACTGCTTTTTTGCATCCGCTTGCGCCATGCCTGCGAACGATGCGCATGCCAGCGAAACGGCAATCATCAGAGCTTTCATTTCACCCTCGAGAATTGAAAACGCCCCCTCGCGGGGGCGCAATTCTTATTGATCCAAGAACGAGCGCAGTTTGCGGCTCCGACTGGGATGCTTGAGCTTGCGCAGGGCTTTCGCCTCGATCTGGCGGATACGTTCACGGGTCACGCTGAACTGCTGACCGACCTCCTCGAGCGTGTGATCGGTGTTCATCCCGATGCCAAAGCGCATCCGTAAGACACGTTCCTCGCGCGGAGTCAGGCTGGCCAGAACGCGGGTCGTGGTTTCTTTCAGGTTCTCCTGAATTGCGGAATCCAGCGGCAGAACGGCGTTCTTATCCTCGATGAAATCGCCAAGCTGGCTGTCTTCCTCGTCGCCGATGGGCGTTTCAAGAGAGATCGGCTCTTTGGCGATTTTCATCACCTTGCGCACCTTCTCAAGCGGCATTTGCAGCTTTTCGGCCAATTCTTCGGGGGTGGGTTCGCGCCCGATCTCATGCAGCATTTGACGCCCGGTGCGCACCAGCTTGTTGATCGTCTCGATCATGTGGACCGGAATGCGGATCGTGCGCGCCTGATCGGCGATAGAACGCGTGATCGCCTGACGAATCCACCACGTTGCATAGGTGGAGAATTTATAGCCGCGGCGATATTCGAACTTATCGACGGCTTTCATCAGACCGATGTTACCTTCTTGAATAAGATCAAGGAATTGCAGGCCGCGGTTGGTGTATTTCTTGGCGATCGAAATCACGAGGCGCAGGTTGGCCTCGACCATTTCCTTCTTGGCCTGACGGGCCTCTTTCTCGCCCTTTTGCACTTGGTTCACGATGCGGCGGAATTCGGAAATATCGACGCCGACATATTGCCCGACCTGCGCCATTTCAGCGCGCAGCTCCTCTACCTTTTCAGGTGAGCGCTCGAACAGCATCTGCCAGCCACGACCGGATTTTTCCTGCATCCGCTCGACCCAAGTCGGATCAAGTTCGTAGCCGCGATATTCTTCGATGAATTCGCGACGGTTGATGCGGGCCTGGTCAGCAATCTTAACCATGCCGGAGTCAATCGACATGATCTTGCGGTTGATGCCGTAAAGCTGGTCGATCAGCGCCTCGATACGGTTGTTGTGCAGGTGCATCGCGTTCACCAGCTCAACGATTTCCGAGCGCAGCTTTTGATACGCAGCCTCGGCGTTCACCGAGAAGGAGCCATCCTCATTCAGCGTTGCCGACATCCGCAGATCCTGCATCTCGGCCAGCTCGCCATAGTGATTTGCGATGATTTCAAGCGTCTCAAGAACACTCGGCTTCAGCGCGGCTTCCATCGCGGCAAGCGACAGGTTTGCGCCCTCATCCTCATCGTCATCATCAGCCTGGATCGGGTTGCCATCGGCGTCCAGTTCCTGCTCCGACGATTTTTCCTCTTGCGCGGGAGCGGCGCCATCCACCACTGGGGCGGCGACGGGTTCCTCTTCTTCCTCGTCAAGCGAATTGCCGAAGGTAGTTTCAAGGTCGATCACGTCGCGCAGCAGAATTTCTTCATTCAGAAGTTCATCGCGCCAGATCGTGATAGCCTGAAAGGTCAGCGGACTTTCGCACAGGCCCGCGATCATCGTGTTGCGACCCGCCTCAATGCGCTTGGCAATCGCGATTTCACCCTCACGCGACAGCAGCTCGACCGAGCCCATCTCGCGCAGATACATCCGCACCGGATCATCGGTGCGATCCAGCGCCTCGCTGCTGGTGGTGGAAACCGCGACTTCGCGCGAGCCTGCATCGGTCGTCGCAACTTCACCGCCGCTGCCGCCCGATTGGTTTTCTTCTTCCTCGGCCTCGTCGGCCTCAATCACGTTGATCCCCATTTCGGAGAGCATCGACATCACATCTTCAATCTGATCGCCCGAAACGTGTTCGGGCGGCATCACCTTGTTGAGTTGGTCGTAAGTGATGAAACCACGTTCGCGCGCCTCGGCAATCATCCGTTTCACGGCGGCTTGGCTCATGTCGAAAGAGGTGGCGTCGTCGCTTTGCGCGTCGGATTTGGTGTCGTCGGTGTCTTTGGCGGCCATTTGGGCTCCTCGGTCAGGCTTGCGTGCACTCAAGCTATGACGAAAGCGAATCATATTTCATCTATGTAGCGAATCATTGAGGCGAATCACAGGGGCGCGAGACATCCGGACGGAAAGTTGATGGCCGCTGTGACAGCAATGATTCGGTTTTATGTGGTCAAAGCGTGCAAACCCCTGACCGTTCAGTGTTTCTTGCGCCAGATTTGCCCGTCAATCATGGCTTGTAACTGCGCCGAAAGGGCGGCGCGGTCTTCGCCAGTATCCGAGTTATCCTCCAGTTTCGATCTCTCAGCCTGATGGCGCAGCGTTGCAGCTTGTGCAAGTCGCCACGTTACGCCCTCATCGGCCAGACCCTCCAAATCCTCCATAGCATCGGCGATCTCATCGCGCATCGCGCGCGCGGTTGCCAGTTTTGCCAGTTCTTCGGCCAGACACATCCGCGCCAATTCGATATCGTCGGCTTTGACGATCGGGGGGGCAGACCGCAAGTGGGGCAGCGCAAGCAGCTTTTCAAGGTCATCCCCCGCCTGCGCGCGCAGTTTTTCGGCAATCTGTTCGGGCGGGGTCACGGCATGGGCCAGGATGAGGTGCCGCAACCGGTCATGCGTAGGATCGCGCAGATCAACCGCTTCAAGCTGGGCCTCGAACGGGGCGATCAGGGCGGGATGGATGGCGCAGATGCCAAGGATCATCGCCGCGCGCAGATGTTCTGACACATCATCCCCTGTCGCCCCGAGCAACGAGGCGCGCGTCTCGGGCAGGGCATTGGCCGGGGGCGTAAAGCGCCCCTTGCCGCGCGCGCCGGGCTTGAAATCAGAGCGCCGCTGACCGCCCTGCCCTCCACCCGCGCTACCGCGCTGGCCAGTGCCAAACAAATCCCAGCGCAGGCGTTTTATTTCCTCGCCGTAATGGGACCGGATCGAGGGGTCGGCGATGCGCTTGATTGCTGCGCGCAGTGATTTATCCAGTGCCGCGCGCCGCTCGGGGCTGTCAAACACCTTGCCCTCGATCTCACGCTGCCACAGCAGCGAGACCATCGGCTTGGCCTCGGATAGCAGCTTTTCCATCGCCTCCCGACCCTGCGCTTTGATCAGATCGTCGGGATCCAGCCCCGCTGGCATCACCGCAAAGCGCAGCGCCTTGCCCGCCTCCAGCAGCGGCAGCGCCAGATCGATCACCCGCAGCGCCGCCCGCGTCCCCGCCGTGTCGCCATCGAGCGCGATGATCGGCTCGTCATGGATGCGCCACATCAGGCGCAACTGATCTTCGGTCACGGCGGTGCCAAGGGGGGCCACCGCACCGCCAAAGCCCGCCTCGACCATCGCGATCACATCCATATAGCCCTCGCACACCACGAGCGGCGCATCCTTGCCGCACGCCTCACGCGCGGGGCCGTGGTTATACAGCGAGCGTCCCTTATCGAACAAAGGTGTTTCTGGGCCGTTAAGATATTTCGCGCGTGCATTAGGATCCATCGCACGCCCGCCAAGGCTAATCGCGCGCCCCCGCCCGTCGCGGATCGGAAAGATAATGCGCCCGCGAAACCGGTCATAGGGCGCGCCGCCATCATCTGGCTTGGCGCAAACCCCGGCCTCAACGATCAGATCAGGCGTGAACCCCTTGGCCGTGAGCGCCTGAAACAGACCTTGGCGTTGATCGGGGGCAAAGCCGATCTCAAAGCGATTTTGCGCATGTTCGTCCAGCTTGCGCCCCGCCAGATAATCGCGCGCGCCCTGCCCCGCGGCGGTGGACAGCATCAGCCGGTAATGCTGCACCGTCGCCTCCATCACCTCGGCGAGTTGTGCGCGGCGGTCGGATTTTTCCTGCGCCTTGGGGTCGCGCGCGGGCATCGTCATTCCGGCCTCGCGCGCGAGAATCTCCACCGCCTCCATAAAGCCGACATTTTCGGTCTCGCGAATGAAAGACAGCGCGTCGCCCTTCGCATGACAGCCAAAGCAATAGTAATAGCCCTTGCGATCATCGACATGGAAGCTGGCGGATTTTTCCTGATGGAACGGGCATGGCGCCCACATGTCGCCCTTGCCCTGATTGGACTTGCGCATGTCCCAAATGACTTTACGCCCCACGACCTGAGAGATCGAGGTGCGCGTGCGCAATTCGTCGAGAAATCCGGGTGGCAGGCTCATACCCCCTATATTGGGCGACGCGTGCGCGGAGTCGAGAGGGGGTTTCATCAAACCCGCCCCCGATTCGCAAATTGGGGGCACCAGAGCGTCAATTCGCGCCACATTTCGGGAGCTTACCCAACGAAACCTTTCCAAGAGGTAAAAGAATTTGCCTCGATTGTATGTATTTGAGAAACCATGACGCCGCGCGCTGCCGGTTTCCCCCGTAACTCGCGACAATCGCTACACCTTTGCCTCATCCTCGCCTTATTTCCGCCCGAAGCGTTAGTCAGTTTAGTCCCTTGAATACGTCCGTCTTACGAGATCGGGCGACGCGCCCATTATTGGGCAAGGAGTAAAAATGATGAAGATGCGTATGTCTGAAGTGTTTGCGAAAGAAGTGGCCGGACGAAAGTCTCGGCTGCGCCGGTTCTATCGTGAAGAGGATGGCTCGCTCATCGTTATGAGTTTGTTCCTGCTTGTCGCGATGATGATCTTTACAGGGATCGCGATTGATCTTGAACGTGGGGAAGAGCGTCGCACCGTGATCCAGGCCACTCTTGACCGCGCCACGCTGGCTGCGGCCGACCTCGACCAATCCATGCCCCCCGCAGAGGTGGTCAAAGATTACATGAAAAAGGCCGGGCTATCCTATCTTGACGTCGTTCCGGTCGTGGAAGAGGGCGAGCATGGCGAATATCGTCGCGTGACCGCGCAGGTGACCGACCATATGCCCACAATGTTTGGCGCGCTCACGCATATCGACTCGGTGCCGTCCAACAGCAAATCTCAGGCTGTGGAGTCCATCGGCAATGTCGAAGTGTCGATGGTGCTTGATGTCTCGGGCTCGATGGGCCAGAGAGATAACAATTCATCGAGCAACAAAAGCAAAATTCAAAGCCTTCGTAGTGCGGCGGACAGCTTTGTCGATGATCTGTTCGAAAAAGTTCAACCGCCCTCGGCCCCCGAGGGACGGCTTTCAATTTCAATCGTGCCCTATAACCAGCAGGTGTCGATAGGCGACGATTTAGCCAAAATATACAAACTGTCAGACGATCACACGCAAAACACCTGTGTCGACGTTGAAACGCTCGACTTCAATGACCTCGCGATTTCCACAACCGACACTTTGCCGCGCACCATGTTTGGAAGCGGCCGGTCTTCAAATGAAACCACAAGTTCCTACAGTTCGTCCCAGAACTGTTGGAAAAGAAGCTATTCTTCGGTGATGGCGTTCCAAAACGACAAAACGGAACTTAAAAACAAAATCAACAGCTTGGGTGCGAGCGGAAATACATCAATCGATATTGGTGCAAAATGGGGCCTAGCCTTGCTTGATCCATCTGCTCAGCCTGTCGCCGAACAACTGGCAAAAGATGATTTGATCGATAGCTCGGTCGATAACCGCCCGTTTGATTATCCCACACCAGATACCCCGGTGAAAGATACCTCGCTCAAGGTGATGATCCTGATGACGGATGGCGAAAACACCAGCACCTATTCGACAAAAATGGCGTATCGCACGGGTTACTCGGATTTCTTCTCAACCTATAGCGGCAGCTCAAACGCGATTTCGTTATACGGAGACGCGTGGGAGAAACTCTACTGGCGCTCCAAGCAACGCGAAGATGAGGGTCGTAGCAATATATACTACAGGTTCAAAACGAAAAAATGGGTGTCAGAAAATGACATTGTCGGCTCAAAAAACAACACCACGCTTCACCACCTCACATGGCAAACTGTCTGGGGAGGCAAAAGAAACCTGAAATGGATCGCCAGAAAATTCCTCGCGCCTGCAAACTACAAACTCAACAGTAGTAGGTCGGAATATAGTTGGTATTCAAAACTCGTTGATGAGATGGCGGTTAAGGATACCAGTTCGTTGCAAGATGCGAACCTAGCCAAAGCCTGCACAGCAGCAAAGGCCAAGGGGATCAAGATCTTCACCATCGCATTGAGCGCCCCGACCAGAAGTAAAAACCTGCTGGCAAGCTGTAGCTCGGGCCCGACTTACGCCTATGTGGCAGGCACCAGCGATCTTACCGATACATTTGCCTCGATCAGCTCTGCAATCAGTTCGCTGCGCTTGACCAACTAACACCTGACTGGGCCGCGCAACCGGCCCAGCCCCTCCTTCCAAATCCAATGCGGACACCGACAATGACCAGCTCCACACCAGTCAAGAAACACCGTGCCCGCTCTGGCGCGCTCGCGCGGTTTCGCCACGACGAAAGTGGTGCGGTCACCATCCCCTCGTTGCTCTGGATCGTCTTTTTGTTCTTCATTCTTCTCAGCACGATCGAGATGTCGGTGATGTTCATGAAGAAGACGCTGCTTGACCAACGCGTCGCGTTGACATCGCGCGTGATGCAGCTTGGGTTAGATGGTAAACCGGACGAAGAAACCCTGAAAAATTCGATCTGTAGCAATCTCACATTCCTACAGGATTGCAGAAATAACATTGCCGTCGAAACCTTCTCGGTTGATCAAACCGACTGGAGTTCGACGCTGGACGGCAAAGCTGTCAATTGTGAAATCAGCAAAGACAGCACTGACCCTCTACCGCCGAAGAACATCGAATACGGGACGGGGGACCAGATAATGATTATGCGTGTCTGCTTACGCGTAAAACCGATCATTCCGGATACTCCTTTCGCGAAAGCAATGACCGCAGCCTGGCCTTGGGGGGACCAGTACGCATTGGTTACCACCACCGCGTATGTTAACGAACCGCGTTCAGGAGATGACTCATGAGTCATATCATCAAAAAATTCGTTCGATCAAAACGTAAAGGGTTCAGAACGTTTCGTCGCGACGAAACCGGTTCAGTCGTGGTTGAAGGCATCTTCAGTACGCTCTTGTTGTTCGGCTGGATGCTGGCGTCGTTTCAAATCTACCAGGCTTTCAACCTCCGCTCCGACGCCACACGTTCTACCTATATGATTGCTGATATGATTTCGCGTCAGCAAACAGAAATCGGGCCGAAATATGTGAACGGGCTGAAAAAGGTGTTCAATTATCTCACGAATGCCGATACCGACAATCAAACCTGGCTGCGCGTCACCCTTTTTAAATGCAAGGCTGAAGATGACGATCAGCCGGGCGCCTATTGCGATGGCGTGAATAGGAAATTCACGCTGGTCAAAGATACGACCGATAAGGTAACGGCGTCCTATGCGACACCGGGTGCCAATGACATCACCTTGGCACAGCCTTACACCCAAGCGGGATTGGACGCGGTCGCGGATCGTCTTCCCGTTATGGCTGCGGGCGACATGGCTGTGATCACCGAGACGATCTATCGCTTTAAACCCTTTCTGAATATCAGCGACACAAGCTTGACTCAAACGACAACCGACAAAAATGGCAACACGCATGTCGGCACGTTGGTGCAAAAGCAGGGGCTGTATACGGGCCTCCCCTTCGCGACCTTCGTTGTGACGCGACCGCGCGAAACGCGCCTCGTTTGGAATACGGATGACTGAACGCGCGCCCTCGTCTGTGCGCCCGTCCATAGGATCTGTGCCAAGACGCGGAATTGCGGCCCTGTCACGCGCCCCTATCTGATACGGTGTTCGCGACCTGCATCTTGCGGGTCGCCCGGATCAGGGAGAGCGCTTATGTCGATCAGACCCGTTTTGGAAACCCGCCAATCGCAACCCTTCGTTGAGGGGGCCGGTGTGCATCTGCACCGCGCATTTGGCTTCACCGACCCGACCGAGGCCGACCCGTTCCTGCTGTTTGACGATTTCCGCGGCGATGACCCGGCGGACTATCAGGCCGGCTTCCCGTGGCATCCCCATCGCGGCATCGAAACGATCACCTATGTGCTGGCCGGTGAGGTCGATCACGGTGACAGCCTTGGCAATCGTGGCACGCTGGGCGCGGGCTCGGTGCAATGGATGACCGCTGGCTCGGGGATTTTGCATCAGGAGATGCCGCGCGGGAACGCGGCGGGACAGATGCATGGCTTTCAGCTATGGGCCAACCTGCCCTCGGATCTCAAGATGACCGCGCCGCGTTATCAGGATATTTCCGGCAGCGACATCCCCGAGGTGACCGATGATGACGGCACGGTTGCCCGCATCATCACCGGACAATTCTGGGGCCAGCGTGGCCCGGTCGATGGCATCGCCGCCGATCCGCAATATCTTGATATCACCATCCCGCCGGGCGTGAAAAAGCGCCTGCGTGTTGATACCTATCGCCAGACCTTCGCCTATGTGTTCGAAGGCGCGGCGGCGTTTGCCGAGGCCTCCGCCCCCCAAGGCGTGTTGTTGGAAAAAGAGGTCGGCGGTCAAGAGGTGAACATTCGCGACATGTCGGGCAATCGGACCCTGGTGCGCTTTGGCACGGGCGATGAGATTCTGGTGCAGGCGGGCGAACAAGGCGTGCGGTTTCTGCTGATCTCGGGCGCGCCGATCCGCGAGCCGGTGGCCTGGCACGGGCCGATCGTGATGAACACCCGCGCCGAATTGCGCACGGCCATGGCCGAGCTACGCAACAACACCTTTATCAAGCCCGCGCACTAAGCGGGGATCGGGGGGGGCTAACCTTTGACCGCCGCAACCGCCTCAAGAATGGCCGCAGCAATATAATCAAGATCGGGGCGGGCCAGACGCGCAGGCAGACGCGTGTCGCAAGCCCGCATCAACATCGCGCGGGTTTGGGGCAAGTCGGGCTGTTCGCCCAGAAACTGCCAATTCCAAAAGGCGCGCGCATTATCTTCGCTTAGCCCAAAGACCTGCACCCCCACGCCGCGCGTCTTGGCCTCGGCCTGCAGCTTGCGCGCCTCGTCGTCGCTCCACTCCCCAACAAGGTTGAATTGCAACGAATCCGGTGCGCGGGTTTCGGGGGCCAGCGCTGGCGGCACATCCAGCCAGTCGCTGCCATTGAGCTGCTCGGCGACATAATCGTGGTTCGCGCGCCCGTCATTGATACGCCGCTCGACCTCGGCCAGCTGCGGACGGATCACCGCCGCCGACAGGTTCTGCATCCGGCAATTGTACAGCGGCAGCTTGTTTTGCCACTGCACAAAGCTGTTTTGCAGACCGGGGTGCTTTTTCCAGTTATGTTCGTAAGCACCCGACATGATCACTGCACGCGCCGCCAGTTCGGGATCATCGGTCAGCAAAATACCGCCCTCGCCCGCATTCACCAGCTTGTAGGATTGAAACGACAGGCAGCCGATCTGGCCAATCGTGCCGATCTTGCGGCCATGCCAAAGCGTGCCAAGCGAATGCGCCGCATCCTCGATCACCGGAATATGGCGCGCCTCGGCCAGCTCCATGATCACATCCATATCCGAGGTGTGACCGCGCATATGGCTGATCATCACTGCGTCGATACTGTCGTCAAACTTGGCGCGGAAATCGTCCAGATCAATGCGGTAATTGCTGCCCACCTCGACCAGAACCGGCACGCAATCGGCATGCACAATCGCCGAAGGCACGGCGGCAAACGTAAAAGCGGGCACCAGCACGCGCGCCCCGCGCGGCAGATCCAACGCCTTGAGTGACAGGAACAAAGCCTGACTGCACGACGATACCGCCAAAGCGTATTTCACACCCATCATTTCAGCGAATTCAGCCTCAAGCATCGCGACCGGGGCGTCTTGCGAGGTGTAGCGAAACAAATCCCCGCTGCTCAGCAACCGTTCAATCTCGACGCGCGCGGCATCGGGGATCGCTTCGGCATCGTAACAATTGGGAGCGGTCTGTCCGTCACGCGGCATGGCAAGGAATCCTGAAACTGACTTTCAGCTTTTCTTTACACATAGGGCGCAAGTTTAGGAAATGAAACTTTCATGACCGTTTGCGCCTGCGCAAGACCCCGCCCAAAAACGGCCTGCAATCAGTGCACCACGCGCAGCGAGTCCAACGCAGGCTTATTGGGGCAGTCAGCGGGCAGTGCATCAGGGGCAGATCCGCGCTCTGACAGCAGGGCCAGACAGAATTCGCTGCGCCCGCAGGTGCGACAGGCGGTGATCATCGTGGCAACATCGGCTCGCGTCAGACGACCCTCCTGCACCGCTTTGCCAAGGTTCACCCCCATCCGTCGCGCCATCCCGCGCGTGATCCAGAAATGCAGATCAAGATCGCTTGCAATAGTCATCGGATCTCTCCTTATGATATGGATTTCGACGCCCTTTCGGCAGCAACCTCAGCGCGCAGCCGCTTTATCATCAGACGGTTTTCGCAATATTTCGGAGGCTCGTTCACCGAAACCTCATCTTCAGGATCATGTTCGGACAGCCATAGCGTGCAGGCCTCCGGCTGGGTGCAGCCGGTGCAGCGCACCAGCGCGTCTTTCCAATCCTCGCCCGACATCCGGCCCTGCGCCATCTCGGCAGTCAGATCGATGCGCATCACCTGTGCCATTCTATTCATCATCGCGGCATGGTGGTTCAGATTTCGAGCTTTGGACATGACACATCTCCCAAGATTTGGGGGGGTGTTTTGCCCTTTTCGACTCGTTTCAGCTATGATTCAGATCAAACTGACAACCTAGGCGAGAAATGCTGACCTGTGCGCCAGCCTATATCGGCTGCGACACGCCGACCTCTTTCGCCAAGGTTGCGGCGGCGGCAGTGATGCGCGCGCGGTTTTCAGCCAAGGGCAATGCCTCTTCCGATTGCAGCGCAGCGCGAAGGGCCTGCCTGGCAGCGGGTTTGGCGAACTGTTCAGGCGACATCTGCGCCAGCGCCCCCAGCACCACTTGCAGGCGCAACGCCACCTCAAACAGCCCCGCCCCATCGCGCGAAATCGCGGAAAACGCATCTTCGATTAACTGCTCTGGCGGAATACTGTGCGCATAAATGCGATCATGGCGCAGCTCAAACTCGGATGCCGGATCCCAACTGGCCAACACGCGCGTCAGACGGCCCAAAATATCAATACCCGTGCCCGGATCATTCACGGCAGGCGAGAGCGCGCGCGACGCGATCTCGGCCAAGGCGATCAGGCCAAATTGCGGGTCCTGTTCAAAGTCGCGCGCATGATCAACGGCAAAGCCATCAAGAATTGCGTCCTCCATCTGGGCGCGCATCTGTGCATCCACAGGCAGCCCGTCACACACAACCAGATCAGCCGCGGGATGCACGAAATTGCCCGGCGGCGCACACAGCCAGATCCGGCAATCATGAGCTTGCGCAATCTCTTGCAACTGCGAAATATCAACATGCTGAACATTTCCGGTGCGCCGCGATTTCACGGGCCAAACACCGGAGGGCGGCGCCTCCCAAGGCCGAGCACCCAGATACGGATCCGCGCAACGGTTCTCCAGCGCGTTTGCAGCCGAGTCCTCAACGCGCGAAATCACATCGCCAAGCCGCCCGAATTCGCTGAGATGTTGCACCCAGCGCAACAGCGAGACCACCACGATCGCGACCACACCGATCGTCACCACCAGCAGCAAAAACCGCCCCGAGGCCCCGTAAATCTGCGTCTGCAGCGCGATAATCCCCACCAATGCAAACACAAACGAGCCGATAAAACTGGCCAGCACGTTTTGCGTGATCCGGTCGGTTTGCATCAGCTTGATCGCGCGCGGGGTGGCACTGGTTTGGGCCGACCCAAAGGCGGTGATCATAATTTGCAGCGAAAACGTCGTGGCCGTCAGCATGGCGGTGGCCATGATCGTCAGGATCGGCTCGACCGAATCCGCCCCCATCTTGAGACCGACCTCGTCCGGGATCATGTGACCAAACCACGCCGAACCGAGGGCCGTCAAAATACCGAGCACCCCAAAGGCGGTCACGCGCACCCAAATCTCGCGCAACATGGTCCGCAACCGCCAACGCAAATTGGATAAGCTCAGCATCCGTTCCCCTTTATCAACGCCGTCATCCCCCGCCCTGAGGACGCAAGCCCGTAACGCCATGGATTGTTCCCGCGCGCAGCTCTTTCACAGTCTTTTTCACAATATCAAGGCGCAGCGCATTGGCCGGGTGCGTGCCCAAAACCGTTTCTTCGGGATCTGGCAAACGACGAAAGAATGCCGCGCCTCTCAGCGGATCATAGCCCGCATCCCACGTTATGATCGTGCCCAGCCTGTCGGCCTCCAGCTCGTAATCCTTGGCAAACAACCGGCTGCCCATCTCAGCGCCCGCCTTGCGCGCATTGGCGACGGTGCGCGCATCCGCCCCTTGCGATTGCACCATCATCCCCAAAAGCTGTGCGCCCTTATTCGCATCACGCTGGCGCGCCGAGATATGGCCCGCGATATGATGGGCCGCCTCATGACCCAACACAAAGGCCAGCTCATCAGGGTTGCGCACCTCGGCAATCATCGCCAGCGTCACGCCGATGACCGGACGACCACGGCGATCCTCGGTCTGAAAGGCGTTGGCGGGCGAATCAAGGCGATCATCAATCACCAGCCGATAGTCGCAATTGCGCAAGTCCGAGCGCGCGCGACACTCGGCCTCGATCACCGGCTCCATCCGGCGCGCCACCGTGACAAGCTGATCCACCGCGCGCTCTGCCTTGGCCTGCACCTGCGCGGGAATCGGGGGTTCGGGCGCGGTTTGCGGGATCGGCCCGCTCGCCACGCAGCCCGACAGCACCGCCAAAAGCAGCAACGGGATCAGGCGAGCAAAGGACGGCAAGACCATGGGGAACACATCACGCTAAGACTTTAATCGTTTGGCGCAGTTTAGAACCTTAAGCGGTGGGCGCCATCCCCTACACACCGTGCGCGTGTTTTTCGCTTCCGGCCCGGCACGCGGCGCGATAGCATGGGGCATGTTTACCATTGAACACGAATTCGACGCCACCGTGATCACCCTTGTTGATGAGGGAACGGACCCGCGCGACTATCTGCAAGAGGATGTTACCATCTCATCCTTTGAAGATTGCGTCGTGGTCGAGCAGCTCGACGAGCAAACCGATCAGGTGCAAACCATCACATTTTCGCATGCGCAACTGCGCGAATTGGCGGCGGCCCTGAACCTGCCCGAAGGGGTGTATCGCGTGCGTCAAAGCAGCGAAACGCCCGAACCCGCGAAAGACTAGGCGCGCTTAATCAAGTCGAAACACCTTGTCGCGCGCGGTTTGTCCGCGAATCAAGGTCAGGCGCGTCTTGGCCACGCCCAGCGCTTTGGCCAGCAGCTTTTGCACGGCCGCATTGGCCTTACCATCTTCGGGAACCACGGTGACATAGGCGCGCAAGCCCCCTTCGCCGACGCGAATTTCATTGCGCGACGCTTTCGGCGTCACCCGCAGCGCAATTTCGGTGCCGGGAATGGCAAGGTGGGACAAATCACTCATAGGCTCAACACCATAGCCATCGCGCACCGCTGCACAAGAAAGCCACGCTGGCGCTGTTGCAATTTTGCCCGCCCCGTCCGATATCAAGCCAGATCAGTGGAGACTTCGATGACCGAGACGCAAAGAGTGACCCCCGCCAAGCGCGATCAAGCCGCGCTCGATTTCCTGCTGTCGCGCCGCTCGCGACCGGCCAAAACGCTTGTGGCCCCTGCCCCCGATGCTGCGCAACTGCACGAAATCCTACAAGCCGGGGCGCGCACGCCCGATCACGGCAAGCTGGAGCCGTGGCGGTTCATCGTGATCACGCGCGATGCCGCGCAACGTCTGGGCACCGAGGCCGAGGCGCGCGCCACCGCCCAGGGCCTGCCCGAAGACAAGGTCGCCAAGGCGAGCAAGCAGTTCTTTGACACCCAGCTTTGCGTGGCGGTGATTTTCTCGCCCAAAGCCAGCGAGAAAGTGCCCGAAATTGAGCAACTCTTGTCAGCCGGCGCGGTATGTCTATCACTGTTGAACGGGGCATTGGCTGCGGGTTGGGGGGCCAATTGGCTTAGCGGCTGGGCCGCGCATGACAGCGCTTTTGGCCAAGATCTGTTGGGCTTGGCGCCGGGCGAACTCGTCGCGGGTTTCATCCATCTTGGCACGGAAGGCGTGACCCCACCGGATCGTCCGCGCCCCGACATCGACGCCATCACTCGCTGGATTTCTGCATGATTATTGCAAGTTACGTCAAAGCCTGGGGCGACCTGCTGCGCCCCGGCGCGATGAAGATCGTCGGCATCGGCGTCGCCCTGTCCTTGGGGCTTTTGATCGCTATTTACGTCGCAATGGTTTGGCTGATCGGCTGGCTGGTGCCCGATAGCTTCTCGCTGCCCTTCATCGGGGAAATCGGCCATATCGACACCGCGCTCTCGATTGTCTCGGCCGGAATCATGCTGTTTGCGTCGATGTTCCTGATGGTGCCGGTCGCCTCGGCCTTTACCGGATTTTTCCTCGAAGATGTGGCGGAACTGGTCGAGAACGAGCACTATCCAACCCTCCCCCCCGTGCGCAAACTCAGCTTGAGCGAAAGCTTTGGAGACACGCTGCGCTTTTTCGGAGTGATCGTGGGGGCCAACCTGATCGCGCTGGTGATCTATCCCTTCGTGATCCCGCTCGCGCCGTTTTTGTTTTTCGCTCTCAACGGCTATCTGCTTGGGCGTGAATACTTCCAGATGGCCGCGCAGCGCCGGATGGAACGCGACGAGGCCCGCGCGCTTTATCAGCGCCACAAAGTGACAGTCTGGATGGCGGGCGCGCTGATGGCTGTGCCGCTGTCCATTCCGATCCTCAATCTCTTCGTGCCAGTGCTGGGTGCTGCCGGGTTTACGCATTTGTTTCATGCCGTCACCGGGCGGCGAGGTTGACATTTTTCAACCTTTTTCGCCGCCCAACCGGGTCGAAAAGCGGGTAAAGCGTAAGTTTCTCAACCGTTTCCGCCGCCCTTTAGCGGCGCAAGCGATTGAAAAAGTCGATATCTTCAAGCGTGATCACGCCCGATAGCAACACCGTCGCAAGTACCGCCCATAACACCACCGTGACCGCCGTGGTGATTTTCACCTTGGCCCCAAGATGCGCCTCATGAGGCGCGCCCGCCTGCGTGCCCGGCACGATCTGATCGACATCGCCTTGCGTCTTCAGCCGGATCGGCAACACGACGAAAAACACCAAAAACCAGAGCACGGCGAACAGGATGATTCCCCCCGTAAGGTTCATCAGACCTGCTCCAGCTCGACGAGGCAGCCGTTGAAATCTTTGGGATGCAGGAACAGCACCGGTTTACCATGCGCGCCGATCTTGGGCTCGCCGGTGCCCAGCACGCGTGCGCCCTGCGCGCTCAGCTTGTCGCGCGCGGCCAGAATATCGTCGACCTCATAGCAGATGTGATGGATGCCACCGGCGGGGTTTTTATCAAGAAACCCTTGGATCGGCGAATTTTCCCCCAGCGGATAAAGCAGCTCGATCTTGGTATTGGGCAGCTCGATAAAGACCACCGTCACGCCGTGATCGGGCTCATCCTGAGGCGCGCCGACCTGCGCCCCCAACGTGTCACGATATTGCGCCGAGGCGGCCTCGAGATCAGGCACGGCAATGGCAACATGGTTCAAACGTCCGATCATTTGGGCCTCCCTGGCAAGCGGATCGGCCTTAGGGGTAAAGGCGCGCGCGCCTGTGTGCAAGCTTGGCGCGCCGTCGTTAACCCGCTGTTAGGCAGTTTACCCGCTTACTGTAAGGGAACCAGCGAATCTGATTGGGTGATAAAATGGCAGACGATCTTACGACATTCCTTGTTCCGCGCAGCGCAACACCAGAGCGGCCCTTGATGGGGCTGACGGTTTTGCTTGTCGAAGACAGCCGCTTTGCATCTGAGGCGGTGCGGCTTTTGTGTTTGCGATCAGGCGCGCGTATTCGGCGCGCCGATTGTTTGGCCTCGGCGCACCGTCATTTGCAATGCTATCGCCCCAGCGTCGTGATCGTCGATATGGGCCTGCCCGATGGCTCTGGCGGTGAGCTGATCGCAGAAATTCGCCAAATGGTACCTGCGGTGCCGGTTGTTCTAGGGATTTCCGGCGATAGCGGGCTGCGCGCGGATGCGATTGCGGCGGGCGCGGATGGGTTCTTAGACAAACCGGTCGAAAGCCTCGCGCAGTTTCAGCAGGCTATCCTGAATGCCTTGCCAATGGATGAGCGCCCGAAGGGGTTGCGCGCGCTCAGCGATAGCGTGGTTGAACCTGACCCGCTCGCGCTGCGCGACGATCTGCAACATATTTCCGAGGTTCTGCGTGAGGGTCGCAAAAGTCAGGTCATGCCCTATGCGGCGCATTTTCTGGCCGGTGTCGCGCTGTCGGCTCATGATCGGGCGCTTGGCGATGCGGCGGCACGTTTGGCACGCATCGGTGGCCCGTCCCATGAAGATTTTTCGCATGTGAGCGGGCTGGTCGCGGCGCGGCTTGCCTCGGGGGATGCGTTTTGATCGGCCTGACGTCCCGTCCGATCTGAGCGCATTGCCACGCAATCGCACCACCGCTTTCCCATTTCTGCCTTAGTTGCGCGCAAGAAAGGACATCAGACCCACTGCCAAGGGAAAGCGGTAATGAGCAAACGGATGATTAAACTGATTGAAAACCAACGCGTCGTGCAGGCCGCGCATTGGACGGCATTTTCGCTTGGCGCCCTCGCGCTGGCAGCCTCGATCACAGCAACGGCCTTGAACGCGGTGTTCTCCTGATCTGCGTGTAATTTGCCACGCAGTTTTGTAGGAACCCCGGTTTTAGGAACCATCGCTCGCATCATCGCGTTGCCTCGTCAATCGAACTGACATCGAATGACGGAGGAAACCCGATGACCTCGATCTATGACGCAATCAAAGCTGACCACGATCATCACCGTGACCTGATGGCGCAAATCGCCAAGACCGAAGGCGCGAGTGAGGATCGCAAGAAAGCGTGGGATGCGTTCTATTACGACATCAAATCCCACGCCGCCGCCGAAGAAGAGACGTTTTATTCCAAGCTGATGAGCAAAACCTGGGGCCAGGATTCGGCGCGTCATTCGGTCGAAGAGCATGCCCAGTTGGATGACTTGCTGGATGAGCTGAACGAGATGGAGATGGCCTCACCCGGCTGGCTCAATAAATTTCACAAGTTGCAGCATGACTACAATCACCACATGGACGAGGAAGAAGACGAGATCTTCACCCGTGCCAAAGAGGTGATCGACGCGTCCGAAATCGACGGCTATGGCGAGAAATTCCATGCGCGCAAAAAGAAAGAGCGCGAGATTGTGGACAAGAAGCGCGAAGAACAGCTTGAGGATTGAGCCGGGTCTTTGACTGAATGCGTCGAGGGGGCGCGGCCCCCGCTGGCTGCGCCAGCCCCCCCGGAGTATTTTCGGCTAGATGAAAGCATATAAAAAGGCCCCGCACGAGTTGGAGCGGGGCCTTTCTTGTTCGGGGAACGCGCGGATTAGTCTTCTTTTGGCAAGACCCGCAGGCGCAATTCGCGAAGCTGTTCGTTCATCGGCTCGCTCGGCGCGCCCATCATCAGGTCTTCGGCGCGTTGGTTCATTGGGAACATGATGACTTCGCGGATATTAGCGGTATCTGCGAGGATCATCACGATCCGGTCGATACCAGCGGCGCAACCGCCGTGGGGCGGCGCGCCGTATTTGAACGCCTTAACCATCCCGCCAAAGCGCTTCTCGACTTCCGAGGCCGGATAGCCCGCGATCTCGAACGCCTTATACATCGTCTCAAGTTTGTGGTTGCGGATCGCGCCCGAGAGAATTTCGTAGCCGTTGCAGGCCAAGTCATACTGATAGCCCAGCACGTCGAGCGGGTTGCCGTTGAGCGCCTCAATCCCGCCTTGGGGCATCGAGAACGGGTTATGGCTGAAGTCGATCTTGCCCTCGTCATCGGCCTCATACATCGGGAAATCGACGATCCAGGCGAATTTATGCACCGATTTGTCGGTCAGCCCGAGTTCCTCGCCGATCACGTTGCGCGCACGCCCCGCGACGCCTTCAAAGCTGGACGGGTTGCCACCCAAGAAGAAGGCCGCATCGCCCTCGCCCAGACCCAGTTGCTGACGGATCGCTTCGGTGCGCTCGGGGCCGATATTTTTTGCCAGAGGGCCAGCGCCTTCAAGCGATCCATCCTCGGCTTTGCGCCAAAAGATATAGCCCATGCCCGGCAGGCCCTGTTCCTGCGCGAATTTGTTCATCCGGTCGCAGAACTTACGCGAGCCGCCCGTGGGCGCGGGAATGGCGCGAATCTGGGTGCCGTCTTGTTCCAGCAGCTTGGCGAAGATCGCAAAACCCGAGCCTGCGAAATGGTCAGACACGATCTGCATCTCAATCGGGTTGCGCAGGTCGGGCTTATCCGAGCCGTATTTCAGCAGCGATTCCGCGTAAGGGATGCGCGGCCAATTCGGATCGACTTTCCGCTCGGGATCGAATTCTTCGAACACTCCCTCCAGCACCGGCTGGATCACGGCGAAAATGTCTTCCTGCTCGACAAAGCTCATTTCCACGTCGAGCTGGTAGAAATCGGTGGGTGAGCGGTCAGCGCGCGGGTCTTCATCGCGGAAACACGGTGCGATCTGGAAATATTTATCAAACCCCGCGACCATGATCAGCTGTTTGAACTGCTGGGGCGCTTGCGGGAGCGCGTAGAATTTGCCCGGATGCAGGCGCGAGGGCACGAGGAAATCGCGCGCGCCTTCGGGCGAACTCGCGGTGATGATCGGCGTCTGGAATTCGTTAAAACCCTGATCCCACATCCGCTGACGCATTGAGCGCACCACGTTGGAGCGCAAGACCATGCTGTCATGCAGGTTCTCGCGGCGCAGATCGAGAAAGCGATAGGCCAGACGGGTTTCCTCGGGATAGTCCTGCTCGCCAAAGACGGGCAGCGGCAGTTCGTCAGATTCGCCCAGCACTTCGATGTCGCGCACGTAAACCTCGATCTCGCCGGTCGGGATTTTGGTGTTAATCAGGCTTTCATCGCGCAGCTTGACCGTGCCGTCGATGCGGATCACCCATTCCGAGCGCACTTTTTCCAGCGCTTTGAACGCGGGCGAGTCACCATCGCACAGCACCTGCGTCATGCCGTAATGGTCGCGCAGGTCGATAAACAACACGCCCCCGTGGTCGCGCACCCGGTGAACCCACCCGGCAAGTCGCACGGTTTCACCGGCATTGGCGGCGCTCAGATCGGCACAGGTCTGGCTGCGAAAGGCGTTCATGTCTAGTTTTCCTCGGCGTCATGGGCTTTTCCGTCGCGCCGATACACCGCGAGAGCGCCCGGAAGTCAAGCGCAACTCGCTGCGACGGACCCTATGCTGCCCTCGTCACACGGGTTTAACTGGCAGACCAAACCACCCCCTGCGCGCAGGAACCTTGGCGCGCGCGGTGAGGTACATATACAGCCCCGAGATCACAATAATCGACACATAGCCGTCCACCGCGTAATGCCAGCCAAGATAGACCGACAGCACGGCATAGAAAGTGACGTACAACACACTGAATGCCCGCGCGCCCCAAAGAAGCACAGCTGCGAGCATCGGCTTGAGCGTCAGCCGTTGCGAAAGATCACGGCCAAGCCGGGCAATGTAAAGCCCGATGACCGTCGCCATGCCGACATGGACCGATGGAAAGGCCGAAATTCCCGAGCCTAGCATTTCACTTTCGCCAGTATAGGCACGCCACAAGGACATCTTCGTCGCAAGCAGGCTGCTCGCATCATCGCGCTGCACCAGCGCCAACGCCCCGCGATGCGCATCGGCCGGGCCACCGGGGAACAGATCCGTGAAGATCGGCCCGTAAGACATAACCATTAAGGCAAGGACATTCCCAAGCCCGACCCAGCACAGCATCCACAAAATGGTAAAGGTCCGCCGACGCGTCTTATCGCCGTCAAAGGCCACCAGCAGCACCGGCAAGAAGCTTGCGAGAAATACCCATGTGTTGAAATAGAGCCCAAGCAGACGGCTGGTATGCTCGGGCGAGAGCCAAAGCAGAAGATCGCGCGGCGT
The DNA here is from genome assembly GCF_000714545.1 of Thioclava indica. GTDB lineage: Bacteria > Pseudomonadota > Alphaproteobacteria > Rhodobacterales > Rhodobacteraceae > Thioclava > Thioclava indica. The sequence goes on along the minus strand of NZ_AUNB01000051.1, from coordinate 373 downwards.
ATGTCCGAAATGCAGCATAACATCAAGTTTCGTCAGCGCGTTATCGGCCCAGAAAGGCTCGACAAGCGACATCCGGTTCTTCACCAGAGCGAACATGAAGGTGAAGAGCGAACACATCATGATGGACAACAGCACCGACGCTCTTTGCTGCCAGAGACGACGCCGTATGGGGCCGATCAAGGTGATCGGCGCGATGATAATTAGCAACGCCCACCATGGCAAAAGCACTTTGACCAGTTGAAAGAATGTCTCAAAGGCGACCCCGACACCCTCAACAAGGTCAATCGGATTTGCGCCGACATAGGCTAGGAAGATATTTCCGGCGATCAAATAAAGCCCAGTCCCAAGCGCCAAAACCCGCACATCACTAAAT
>NZ_AUNB01000050.1 GCF_000714545.1 Thioclava indica | reverse complement strand
CTGGGCTAAGACACCCCCCTGCCCCGTAAAGGTCAGGAGGCGCAGTTATGAGTCCTGCCGAGTCTCTCTGGCCCTCGCCAGAGCGGTTCGGTGCGCGACATGATCCCTACCGGCGCAAGCTAGATGAGCCATGGCGAGACGTGCCGTTGCGACCTGTCGCAGCGCTGATATGAAGTGCTTGGCTTGACCGGCAATACGCAAATTCCGCTTAAGGGGGGCTGCCCACGTTCTTATGAACCCATGTATCAACGGGCAGCAGCCTGCACCTAACGTGTGGCGACGGTAGCAATTGCCGAGCGCCGCAAAGCTTGGCGAGCGGCGCTCGACATAGAGAGGTGCTGGCATATGCCTGTGCGAATGCGGCAAGAGTCTCGGATAATCAATCCAGCGAAACCGGTCCTATTTCAGGGTAAAGGTCGCCTGGCCCCGGATTTTGCGGGTCAGTTTCTCCCCCGAAATGGTGTAGAATTCCCCAAACGGCATTCAGCGCCGTCTGCACGGCACCTTCGACCCAAGCCGGCGTCCAGCTGATGCCATCCCCTGCCAAAAAAATCCCGCGTTGCTCTGTAGGCAGATGATCTTGCATGAAATGCCCATACATACGGTGATTGTAACGGTAGTGTCCCGGCAACGCCCCTTTGAAGGCCCCAAGGAAATTCTCGTCTGCCTCCCAGCTCACGCAGATAGGGTTGCCCCGGATATGGCTTGCAATATCCACCCCGGGATAGATGTGCGACAGCGCCGACAACGCGAGTTCCACGCGGGTTTCGGCATCAAGGGGTAAGACCTTCAGCGCATCTGTCATCCACGAATAAGACAGGCAGATCACCGCTGGCCGGTCCGGACCATTGTCAAACAGATAGGTCCCACGCGTAATTCTGTCTGTAAGGGTCATCGATATCATCGGATGGCCCGTTTCTGGATCAATGTCGTTCCAGAAAGGCCGGTCGACCATTACAAAGGTCTTAGCCGCCTGCATATAGCGGGTGCGATCCAGAGCCATCCACAACTTTTGGTCGAACAAAGCCTCATCGGTCTCGATAGAAGTCGTCAGCAAGTGGGTCTGGCACGTCACCAGAACGGCCTCATAAAGATCCGTATGCCCCCAGCGATCAGTGACGGCGACTTTCCCCGATGCGTCACGCGTGATCTTGGTGACCCTACCGCGTGTCGCGCCGCCATTTAGCTCGGACAAAGAGCTGCGGCCCCAAAACGCGCACTCAACCCGCAAGCGCCACAGCTTCTGAAGAACAGTCTCGGCCCCGCCCTCAATATAGCGTTGCTCATCATCCAGTCGGCACAGATTCACCCTAAGGATTTCCAGCATCGAATTTGGAAAATCGCTGTCCCAACCTCCGGTGCCAAACCCGACTTGCCCGAAAACCTCGCGATGGCGAAAACTGAGTTTTCGAAACGCCTCTGACGATGTCACAAAATCATAAAACGTCCGCTCATCCCATTCCGACACCAGCGGATCCCACAACCCCTTCACGCGTTTGGGATCGCGCGACCTTACTGCGGCTTGCAGATCGGAGAACCGCGCGCCCTCCTCAAGTGCTGCATCATACGCGTGAGCGACCTCGCGATAGAGGTTGGGTAGGTCGTCAATGGACCGGGCAAAGAGGGTTTCCCCTTCCAGATCGATTACCGTCGACCCCGCAGCGTCACTTAGTGGGTTTGGAAACGGCATGCTCTTGCAGCCGACACGGTCAACATAATGATAAAAGGCACGCGATGAGACCGGAAAGCGCATACCACCAAGTTCGGCAACGACATCCTCGGTGCCTTCGAAAATCTCTGATCTGAGCCGCCCGCCGAATTGGCCGGATTCGTAAACCACGGGGCGAAGTCCAAGCTTCATCAGTTCATGACCGGCAACCACCCCGGCCGCTCCGGCCCCGATAACAGCCACCGACGCTCCTTGGCGCGCATCTGGAATTCGACCCAAGCCGACTGGATGAGTTAGCCAGTCATCATAAGAGAATGGAAAGTCCGGGCCGAAGGCTGCAAACTCTTTCATACGAGATTCCTTTCTTTCACTTCTCAATTCGGGATGTGGTCGCCTAACATGCGACTCAAGCCGTCGGTTGACAGGAGATCATATTGAAAATCGTCGTTTGCCAACCCTGTCCTAGCAATGGCGATCTGGATCGCGTCTTCGCACGAATCGAAGAGGTGGCCCATTTAGCAGCCCGAGCAGGTGCGGCACTTGCCATATTTCCGGAACTTATTTTACCCGGTTACAATCAACCAGATTTACTTGTTTCTCAGGCTCAATCGCTTGACGGTCCTTGGTTTGCACAGCTTCAAGCCATCGCGCGCAAAAGCGGTATTGCTCTGGCTATTGGATGGCCCGAGCGCTCAAAAGATACGATTTTTAATACCGCGACGGTGATCGGCGGACAGGGTGAAGTGCTGGCACATTATCGGAAAATTCAGCTTTTCGGTGATATGGAGAAATCTGTGTTCGCCCCAGGCACGGAGCCCCCTCCTATCTTCTCACTCTGTGGCCGCAGGATCGGGCTGCTGATCTGCTACGATATAGAATTTCCGCAACATGCTGCGATGCTTGCAAAGCGTGGCGCTGAAATCATCTTGGTTCCTACAGCCAATCCAGCGGGATTTGAGCATGTTCAAGAGGCGCTCATTCCCGCGCGCGCCTACGAAAACCGTCTGACAGTAGTCTATGCAAATTATTGCGGCTCCGAAGGCGGTCTAGAATACGGCGGGCGATCAGTCATTGTCGGTCCCGACGCGCAAGCTATCGCAGCGGCAGGGTTACAGGAAACCATTCTAATCGCAGACATTCCCTCCCACGATACATACGCGACAGACACACTTTCCAATCAGGCCGAGGACTATCGACCCATCTGATATATTCAATATAATCTGAACCGGCTTTGTCAGGTTATTGACGCTCCCAGGCGGCACGCATAGCCATCTCTCATGGTCAGCAAGGTTTCACAGCCTCGCCTGAAAAGCTTCCGGCTCCCTCAGCCCGTCATTTCCTATGCCGTTTGGGCGTATCACCGGTTTGCCCTGAGCCTGCGCGATGTTGCGTTGCCTGTCAACGTATTTGCACAATGCGCGAGAAGGAGGATTTGTTGGCCGAGCGGGGCGTAATCGTTTCGTATGAAAGCATCCGAGTGTGGTGCCAACGGTTGAGAACGCAGATAGCGGCCAAGATCCGTCACAACCGCCCGGTTCCTGGCGACAAATGGCACCTCGACGAGGTCGTGATTTCAATTCGAGGGCGAAAACATTGGCTTTGGCGAGCGGTCGGCGCCAACGGAGACGTGCTGGAAACGAGCGACCAACCTTGCGATGAAACGCCGTGTTGCCCGCGTTTCGGCGCGTTTGGAGCAAAATATCAAGCACTTCGCCAGTGCAGTCGACCGCGCGCCATAGCCAATGCTTCTTCCCACGGATCATGTGCGGGTTTCGCTAATTCCCGGACACGCGTTTCGGTAAATCCCGGACAGGGATTTCGGTAATTCCCGGACAGCTCCGGGTCCCCGGACACGGTTGATCATCGCCTGCTCCGTCACGGCATTCTGTCGGTCTTGAACAAGATCGGGAGGGGACATGCCAAGACGCAAGCAAGCGAGGCGCATGACTGTGCAAGACATACGAACCATATTGCGGCTGACGCATGAACAGGGGCTTTCGGTGCGCGAGATTGGTCTGCGCCTGAAGCTCAGCAAGACGACCGTGGCGACCTACCTGCACCGCGCCCGGGAGGCGGGACTCAACTGCTGGCCATTGCCATCCGGCCGCGATGACGATGCGACGTTGAAGCAGGTCCTTTTCCAGCGTGTCGGCCGCCCGCCTCGGGATCTGACGGAACCCGACTGGCCCAAGATGGCTGCGGAGATGAAGCGCAAGGGGGTGACGCTGGTGCTGCTCTGGGAGGAATACCGCACCGCCCATCCCGACGGCTATGGCTATACTTGGTTTTGTGAGCGGTATCGAGAGTTTGAGAACCGGATCAGCCCGCGATATCGCAACCGCCATAAGGCGGGCGCGGTGATGCAGACCGATTACGCAGGGCACACGATCCCGGTGATCGACCCGGGCACAGGAACTGAGCATCGTGCGCAAATCTTCGTCGCGGTTCTGGGTGCGTCCAATTACACATTCGCCTGGGCCAGCCTCAGCCAAAAGCTTCCGGACTGGATTGAAGCCCAGGTCCGCGCCCTGAAGTTCTTCGGCGGGGTGCCCAAGGCGATTGTCTGTGACAATCTGAAGGCCGCGGTGGCACAGCCGCTCTGGTTCGAGCCGTCCCTGACCAAGACCTTCTCCGACATGGCCACGCATTATGACACGACCGTGCTACCCACGCGGCCGCGCAAGCCGCGCGACAAGGGAAAGGTCGAAGGCGCCGTGCTGATCGTGGAGCGCTGGATTCTGGCCCGCCTGCGCAACCGGCCGTTTTTTTCCATCGAGGCGCTGAATGTCGCCATTGCCGAGCTGCTCGATGATCTGAATGCCCGGACCATGCGGCGGGTTGGGCGTTCACGCCGGGAGCTGTTCGAAGAGATCGAATGCCCCGCACTCAGCTCGTTGCCCGATACGCCCTTCGAATACGCCGAATGGAAGCACGCCAAGGTGCATCCCGATTACCATATCGAGGTTCTGCATGCCTTCTATTCGGTGCCACATCGCCTGATCGGGCGCCAGGTCGATGTGCGTCTGACCCATCGCATGATCGAGATTTTCTATAACCATGAACGCGTTGCGGTCCATCACCGCCGCGGTCAGCGCGGCGGACATACTACCGTTAAGGAGCACATGCCAAAGGCGCATCAGCGCTACGGCGGCATGACACCGGAAAGCCTCAACACCCGGGCCGCCCGCACCGGCTATCATGCCGCCGCGCTCGTCGAGCGCCTGATGCGCGACAGGCCGCATCCGGAACAGGGCTATCGCTCTGCCCTCGGTGTGCTTGGCCTGCAACGGCAGTTCGGGGCGGACAGGCTGGAAGCGGCCTGCGAACGCGCCCTGACGGTCGGCACAGTCAGCTATGTCTCGGTGCGCTCGATCCTGATCACCGGTCTGGATCGGGCACCCAGCCCGCCAGACCCCGTCACCGCCACGCCGGTCCACGACAATATCCGTGGTCCCGGCTACTACCAGTAACTCCCGAAAGGACAAACAAATGCTGACACACCCCACACTCGACCAGATGACCGCGCTCAGCCTGACAGGCATGGCCGACGCCTGGAAGGCTTTGGCCGAACAGGATCCGGGCCAGGCCCTCGAGCGCAATGAATGGCTCGGCCTCATGCTCGACCGCGAGGCCGCAGCCCGCGCTGACAAGCGCTTCGCCAACCGGCTGCGCAACGCGAAGATGCGCTTCCCCAACGCCTGTATCGAAGATGTCGATTTTGCCGCCAGCCGGGGGCTTGACCGACGTCATATCCTCGCGCTCGCACAAGGCGACTGGATCAAGGCCCGCGAGCAGATCATCCTCACAGGCCAGACTGGCACCGGCAAGACCTGGCTCGCCTGCGCCTTCGGCCATCAGGCCGCACGCCTGGATCATTCCGTATCCTATGTCCGGATGCCGCGGCTCTTCGAGGACATGGCCATGGCGCGCCTCGACGGGCGCTTCCCCCGCCTCGTCGACAAGCTGGCCCGCGTCCAGCTGCTGGTGCTCGACGACTGGGGCACGCATGGCCTGACCGACCAGCAGCGCCTCGATCTGCTCGAGCTTTTCGAGGAACGCTATCAGCGACGATCCACCATCATCACCGCCCAACTGCCCATCTCGGGCTGGCATGACATGATCGGCGAACCCACCATTGCCGACGCCATCCTCGACCGGATCGTCCACAACGCACACCGCATCGAACTCAAGGGAGACAGCATGCGCAGAAAGGATCGGAACGCGACCTTGACCTCCGCCGAAAACACCGAAACTATCCAAACTGAAACATGATCGCAGGCAGATAATCAGCCGTGCCCGAGCTGTCCGGGAATTACTGAAACGGCTGTCCGGGAATTAGCGTAATCGCTGTCCGGTATTTCTGAAATCCGCACACTGTGCCAAGTGTAAGATGCGTCGCGGGGTCAACGATACCCATGACGGCCTTGTCTGATGCCTGAACCCAGCCCTGTGCAAGCCAGCAATCGGTCTTCAGAAGTGACGAATCCTGCAGATTTTTGATAGGCGCCTTGGATGTTCAAGGTCAGTATATTGAATTGCATTCATCTTACCTGATTATAATTCAATATCGAGATCAAGTTTCTGTATTTCGAGTAAGATTTCTTGACAAACTCCAAGTGAGTTCATAACGTCAAGGAAGCGCAACCAACATAAGGCATTGAGTGTGATCGAGGTGCAGAATAAGAAACTTGTGCCCGCGCTTGATCGTGGCATTCGGCTACTTGATTTTGTGGCTACATCTTCTGACAAGCCAACCTCGACCGAGCTCGCCCTGGCTCTGGATCTGCCCAAAAGCACCGTTCATGGATTGTGCAGCACCTTGACCGAACTGAGACTTTTGCGTCGAAACTCGGACGGCACATTCCAGATAGGTCCGCATGTAATGCAGTGGGCAAATTCCTTTACGCGAGAAACGAACGTCGTTCGGGAATTTGCGCAAATTTGGGACGCCGAAAGCTTTCTGCCCGGTGCAACTGTGACGCTTTCCGTTCTGGAGGGAGGCGAGATTGTTTACATCGCGGCGCGAAACTCCGGCACTATTGCCGGGTTCAATTTTAGGATTGGCATGCGGCTGCCGGCAGCATTTACCGCGACGGGTAAGGCCTTTCTAAGCTACTTGACCGAGCCCGAGATAAGGGCACTGTTCTCCAAAGGGATGCCCGGTCCCATGACGCCGTATAGTGTTCAGGACATGTCGGAGTTGATGCGACAGCTACGATCCGTTCAACAGCAAGGCTATTCCGTCGACAATCAGGAAGTTGCGGAAGGAATGACCTGTATTGGCGCGCCAGTGCTCGACTCGCAAAACCAACCGATTGCGGCAATCGCAGTCAGCCTCTTAGCAGATACGCTTTCCAAAGGGGAGCTGGACGACGTTGCGGCATCCGTGCGCGAAATCGCGCGAAGTCTTTCAGTAAAGCTTGGTGCGTTTGCATGACCACGCATGTGAAAGAATAGCGTCGGCCAAGAATAAAAGAAATGTAGTGAGGAGAACCAAGATGGACATGCTTAAAAAAATGCACAAACCCGAGCTGGATGGCAAAGGGGGATACAAACTTCTAGCGCCAAGCCAGAAATACAACCTGGCCTTTTGCACCGAAGAGGAAATCGGCATTGCGGAACATTTTCGTAAATTTGTAGATGCGGAGCTGATGCCTTACCGTCACGACCTTGAAGGTGGCTGGCATCGGGACCCAGTCCTGGCAAAAAAGACCATCCACAGGCTTTATCGCAAGCTGCATGAATTCGGCGTGACAAAAGCCATTTTGCCGGAAAAACACGGTGGGCCCGGGCTGTCGCCGGTTGTGCGGCAGATGATCAACGAAGAACTTTCCCGAGCGGATATCGGTCTCGCTACCAAGGTGGGGAAATTGCACTGGGCAATTTCGGTCATGGTTGCCGCCGGGCGCGATGATTTGCTTGAAGAATTTGCTCCGAAGCTTGTTGGCGATGATGCCTGGACCGCCTGTTTTGCCATCACCGAGCCTGCCGGTGGGGCCAATGTTGAAGACCCGGCACTAGCATACAAGACACTGAATACCGTGGCTAGGGAAGATGGTGATTACTACGTCATCAAAGGACACAAGCTATGGCCTGGCCCCTCCGGACCGGCAGAAAACTTCCAGTCCGAAGATCTCAAAGGCCATATGGGCTACTGGGTTGTTGCCATCACCGAAGACGGTGGAGGCGATGACAATGTCGGAATTTTCCATGTTCCGGCGGATGCTGAAGGGCTGGAGTTCTCGAAGCCGTACGAGAAAATGGGCTTCTGCTACTCCGAGGCGAACACTGACATTTGGTTCAACGATGTCCGTATTCCGAAACGTTACCGGATCGACACCAAGCCGGGGCAGGGTACGCAACTTATCAAGGGATACGTGATTGGTCTTGGGCGGTTGGCTGGCGCTGCGCGATTGACAGGTCTGTCGGAAGCCGTGCTGGAAACCTGCATGGACTGGACGCAAAACCGCATTATCGCGGGTACGCCGATGCGGGAGAGATCCCTGTTTGCGGCGACGTTTGCTGAAATGTGGCGTTCGATCGAGATCAGTCGGCAATACTATCTTTCAGTGACAGCACAGGTCGCACGCCCCGAGATCTACGGCAACCCTTGGGATGCGCAAATGAAAGCGAAGTTCTCAGCTGCGCGGTCCTTTGCTGGTGATACGGCAATGATGGTAACAAACCGCGCCATGCAGTTGATGGGATCGGCCGGCTACGCATATGAAAGCCACATTGAAAAATACATGCGGGATTACAAGATTGTTCAAATGTGGCTGGGCGGCGCCGAGCGCGATCGCATGGATATGTCTCAGGGACTCTACGGGCCATTCAAATGGGCCGGCGACAACTAAGGTGGGAGGTATTGGTTCGGAAATGAACGCGGAACCAATTACGATGAAATGAGAGAGGAGAGAAAGCATGGTTAGCAAGGAAAGCACCGTTCTCGGCGAAATGTACAAAAAATGGGTTTCGGCAATGGCCGACAACCCGGACATGACCCTGGAGGAAACCCGGGAAATGTTTGAACATTGGGGGGATGTCACGGGCGAACCCGGCGGTGTCGATTATATCGAAGTCGTCGCCAATGGCGTCCCCTGCATGTGGGCCAAGCCCAAGGGTAGTGATGAAAGCAGGGCGCTGCTCTGTACCCATGGCGGAGGCTATCAGGTCGGATCGATGTATTCTCACCGCAAGCTGTTTGGTCATATCGCCAAAGCAGTCGGGTGTCCGGCGCTTATCGTCGATTACCGGCGTTCGCCTGAAAGCCTGCACCCTGGTCCGGTGAACGATTGCGTTGACGCCTATGCATGGATCTTGGATCAAGGCATCAAGCCCGAACACGTCGCATTTGTTGGCGACAGCGCGGGCGGCGCCTTGGCCATTACTACCATTCTTGGGGCCCGCGACCGTGGCCTTCCTTTGCCGGCAGCTTCCATGCCATTGTCGCCTTGGACCGATATGGAAATTACCGGAGAAACGGTGACAACCAACGAAGAAAAAGACCACTTCGTGAAGCGCGCAGTTATCGAGCATATGTCGGCCACTTTCCTTGGGGAAGATGGCGACCGCAAGGATCCGCTTGCAACTCCTCTTTATGCTGACCTGTCCGGCCTGCCTCCGTTCTATGTCCAGGTCGGTGGTGACGAAACGCTTCTAGACGACAGCCGCAGGTTCGTCGCAAAGGTGGAAGAAGCTGGTGGTGAGGTGAAGTTTGACATCTATCCCGGCATGCAGCACGTCTTTCCATTTTTGGCGGGAACAGCCCCCGAAGGCGATCAGGCAATTGCTGACCAAGCTGCATGGGTGAAGCCGAAACTCGGCCTTTGATTTGAGGCGAGTATAGGATCGCGAGATCCAAGCGGGGCATCTGAATAGGTGTCCCGCAGGCATCGCCAACTTATTTTCACCCACCTGAATGCGGCCTATCGCACTTGATAAAATCGCGAAATAGCAGCCCTACCGGTTCACCCAGTTCCGGAGGGTTTCCCGGCTGACTATCACGCCGCGTTCGGCAAGCAGATCTTCGCTATCCGTCGTACTCAACGCAAACCGATGGTAGGGCAGGGTGGTCAGGTTCGGTTCGCGGATGAAACCCATCATGACCATTCCTAAAGGCGATCGGTTGTGTCGAGACCAGAACCCGCACCTGTGTGAATCTGCACGCAAAACTGACCCACCAGAGGGTTATGTTACGGGGGTCAGGCTGGGGGGGGCTGTTGTAAATTTCCAGATAGGTTGGAAACGGGCTGCTGCTGGACATAATTATGCTGCGGGTGATGTCACGTTAACTCGCCGAGCTTGCAAGTTGGCACGCCGATCGTAGATCAAGCGGCATTTGCCGCTTGTCATGCTGTTTGGACAAGAGGCAGGGACTCCGAGTGCGATCCTTCTCAAAGATTGGGCCGCCGACACTTTGACCTCTACGCCAGATGATAAGGTTGCTGGCGGACATCCTGTGCCAGATAATCGGCCTTGGGTCACGGGGGTATGGAGTGAGCATATGTGCCTTATTGGCAGCGAAACCAGCTCTGATGAGCCAGGCTATCTTGCGGGGGCTGTTGTGGCCGCAGAACGCGCGGTGGAGGGTGTCCTCGGACGCCTAAATCATCTTGGGGTTGCAGAAAGACGCCCCTCAGCCAAAGAGGTAAGATCATGACGCCCACATTTCGCGCTATGCAAGTGGCCTCTGAGGGTCAACTCGAACTGGTGGAGCGCGACGTGCCATCGCCCGGCGCGGGTGACGTATTGATTACTGTCGAAGTATGCGGTGTGTGTGGTGCCGATCGTTCCGATATCGAGAAGGCAGATCCAGCAACCCGCCGCATCCCGGGGCATGAGATCGTCGGTCGGATCACCGCGATGGGAGCCAATGTTCCGGACATCTGGGAGATTGGTCAGCGGGTTGGTGTGGGGCGGTTCGGCGGCCCGTGTTTGCAATGCGCTGCGTGCCGAAGTGGCCGCCTTCATCTGTGCCGCAACCAGCCCGTTATGGGCGCTGACACCGACGGTGGCTATGCTGAAATGGTGGTCGCGCGTGCAAGCGGCTTGGTGGCGATCCCACCGGAGCTGTCATCATCCGAGGCCGCGCCCATTCTGTGTGCTGGCATTGCGACCTTTAACGCGCTCAAGACATCCGGCGCGACGGCAGGAGACACAGTGGCGGTGTTTGGCATCGGCGGACTTGGCCACATGGCCGTGCAATATGCCCGCCAAATGGGGTTTAGGGTCGTGGCCATCGGGCGCGGGCAGGACATTGCCGCAGATGCCCTAGCACTTGGCGCCCATCACTACGTCGATGCGGATCAAGACGATGCGGTAGAGGCGTTGAGCGACATGGGCGGGGCCACGGCGATCCTCACTACAGCGGGCGACGCGCAGTCAGTGTCGAATCTCTTCGGCGGCCTCGCATTGGGCGGTCGCTTGATGCTGTTGGGGATTGGACCGGACCCTCTGGCAGTTTCCATGGGGCAGGTCGTCGGTGGCGAACGTGGAGTGGCAGGGTCGCTCACCGGATCACCCTTTGAGATCGAGCGGACATTGGACTTCAGCGTTCTAAGTGGCGTGCGTCCGCAGATTGAGACCCTACCATTTGAACAAGCAAATGAGGCTTATCTGAAAATGAAGACCGGAGCCGCAAAATTCCGAATGGTTCTCACAATGGAAAGTGATGCAGATGCTCATCAATAGCGACCTTATGACCCCCGTATTTGTCAACGCCTCACAGCTTGACTGGATTGCGAGCCCAACCGCAGGTGTTGATCGCAAAATGCTCTATCGCGAAGGCAGTGAAGTGGCCCGCGCCACGTCCATCGTGGGTGTTGTCACATAAACCTACCCGTGTTGCCGACGCCGACATTTGCTCGTAGGCATCTCGGATGAGCACACAATCAATCAGCTACAAGCGCCATCGGTATTGTCAGGTTAATTTCCTTTGCCCGCACTTTTGCCCGTGAGGGTTTGATCAAGCCGTCATTGCAGCGGCACAATCGATCCAACGGCGAAATGCGGCTGTTCGGGTGTGGCGATATTTGGAGGCGGTCATCTTGTGGCGGCGGGGGCGGAACAGTGTGGCGGTTTCATCATGGACGCTCAGAAACCTCTGGGCCTGCCGGGCTGATTTGAAACGGCCTTGGATCTTCTCTCGCTTCCGGGTTGGTCTGTGCGAGCCTTCAATGCGATTGTTCAGTCCTTTATGGGCTCTGTGATCCACATCCGGTGCGAGCTTGCGCAGGGCTGCGCCGGTAATCCCCCCATTTTTAATGGGGTTCAGCCGTAGAATTCAGGCGGCTGTTTTCAGTTTCATTGCGGGTGTTATGCCGCCGATGGCCATGTTGGGTCGTTCATTGTTGTAAGTCCAGAGCCATTCCGTTGCCTGATCCTGTGCCTCCTCAATGGTTTCAAAGATGTATTGGCTGAGCCATTCACCTCGAACTGTGCGGTTGTAGCGTTCGATATAGGCGTTCTGCTGGGGCTTTCCGGGTTGGATGTATTCCAGTCTAACCCCTTGTTTTTCAGCCCATTCCATGAGCTTCCCACTGACATATTCGGGGCCATTATCAATACGAATGGCCTGTGGCTTTCCACGCCATTCGATAATCTGGTTCAGGCTACGCACGACGCGTTCAGCGGGCAGTGAAAAGTCCACTTCGATGCATAGGCCTTCGCGATTGAAGTCATCCAGCACGTTCAATGTTCGGATCGAACGACCGTCTGCGAGCTGATCCGCCATGAAATCCATGGACCATGTCTCATTGGGCCTATCAGGCACAGCCAGAGGCTCGGGCTTGGCCCGCTTCAAACGTTTCTTGGGTTTGATGCGCAGGTTTAACTCCAGCTCGCAGTAGATCCGGTAGACCCGCTTGTGGTTCCAGCCATAACCCTGAACGTTACGCAGATACAGAAAACACAGGCCAAAGCCCCAGGTGCGCTTGTTTGCCGTCAGGCGTTCTAACCAATCGGCGATTTCCTCGTTCTCGGTGCTCAGCGTTGGACTGTAGCGATAACAGGTCTCACTGATCTGGAACGTGCGGCACGCCAGCGCGACACTGATCCCATGCACCGCCACCACCTTCATGGCCATCTCTCGTCGATGAGACGGCCTTAAGACTTTTTTCCAAGGGCTTCCTTGAGCAACTCATTCTGCATGCTCATCTCCGCATACATCTTCTTGAGGCGGCGGTTTTGTTCGGCCATGTCCTTCATCTCGGCAATCAAAGATGCGTCCATACCGCCAAACTTAGCCCGCCATTTGTAAAAGCTGGCACTGCTCATCCCATGCTCGCGGCACAGCTCAGAGACCGGCACACCGCCCTCCGCCTGCTTCAAGACCGCCATGATCTGCGCGTCGCTAAATCGTCCGATCTTCATCGTAAATCTCCTCAGATGGTGTTGTCACATTAACGGGCCTGA
>NZ_AUNB01000049.1 GCF_000714545.1 Thioclava indica | reverse complement strand
CCTCGGTGGGCGCGGTTGCGCGGCGTTATGACATGCGGGCCAATCATTTTTCCACTGCCCGGCAGGGGCTTGCGCAGCAAGGTCCCGAGAGGGGGAATGGCGGCGCATGGCGCGCGAGGGCAAACTGGTTCTGCCCGCTGTGACCGCGGAGCCAAGCTTTGCGGCGCTGGTTGTGCGCGAAGATGTTGAGGCGACGTCCGACCCTGAGCCGCCTTCGCCGTTGGACCTGATCTGCGGTGCCGTCACTGTGCGACTGGATGCAGGCACATCAGCAGTGCGCATTCCTGCGCAGTTCCGTGTGAATGCCACCCGCCGCCCAAAGTATGCATGTCGGTCCTGCACCAATGGGGTTGTTCAGGCACCCGCACCCGCCCGGCTTATGCGTTTCGCCCGGATGCGGTCGCAGGTCGCGATGATGGAAGACCTCGCCCGCGGGCGCATCAATGTGCAAGGCTTTGCCGCCTGGGTGCAATCGGGCCTGTCGCCGATCTGAAACCGCAGTCTTAATGGGGACCAAATCTCGCATATCGGGCGCATCATCTGTAGGCGCGATTACGCCCGAAAGCCGTCCAAGCACAAGCGCCTAGCCTTCCGTCCCTTCAAGCCATTGTGCCAAAGCACGCCTGATCATTTCCGGGCGGGATGGCAAATCGTCTTCCAGCTTTCTCCGTTCGTCGAGCGCCTGTATCATTTCCCTAGAAAGCCGGAGGTTTACCGGCTCTGTATCGACCCTCGGTCGCCCTTTTTTCGATTTTTTTTCCATGACACCGAAACTCCACTTGATTTATTTGTTTAATAGTGTCATTTTATGCGAGCGAAGGCAAGAGCGGCAACTCTCACCCTCGCTCTAACCATAGCCGATCTCGCAGAAGGAGACCCACCATGGCTAAATCGACCCCTATCACGCGCCTTTGCGCAAATGAAGATCCCCTCCGCTATACCCCGTCGACAATCTCGCGCCTGTTTTCGCGCTACCTCGCCCATTTGGGCGATGTGATCGAGCGCGAGCGCGATATTGCCGAGGTCGACATTTGGGATCCGGCGTTTCGCGGCTGGCTCACGGCCGCTGAACGGGCGCGCGACAACATGGCTGATATCGAGCAGAAGATCCTGAACGCGACAGCCATGCGCCCAGCTGACAAGCCGCTCAAACTGGCCGCCTATCTGATGCGCCTCACCCGGCTTTGCGAGACGCCGCAGGAATTGACGCGCTATCGCAAGATTGCGCGCGATCGCGGGCGGGAACTGCTGCTGAGCGGGGACAGCGCGACCGAGCGGCGGGTGAATGCGATGCTCTCCACGGCGCTGGTGCGCTTTGAGGCTTTCGTCACCCTCGATATGGGCCTGCATATGGGCGACGACTTCCCCACCGTCTGACAGATCGCCCGTCTCAAAACGCGACATCACTCTGGCCGCAAACGCGACCAGGATCAGGCAGCACGCCTTTTTCTTTTAAATTACAGCCCCGGGCGCGCCATGCGCCCGTCTCTTCCCGCATATTTCATGGAGGGCCCAGCATGACCCAAGATCGCACATTCATTCTCACGATCCGGGGCGAAGACCTCGCCATCCAGCCCGGCCAGATCCACCAGCGCTGGCGCGATGCCGCCGAAGCCAAGGGCTATCGCGTGGTGGCGCGTATCAAGGACAAGAACAATCTTGCCCTTGAATGCACAACCTGTGGCGGGCTGCATGTCTGCCGCTATTTCGTGCTGCAGACCTTTCAGCCCGACTGCCCGAACTGCATCGAGGCGCGCTGGCGTGTCACCGCCGAGCTCGCAGGGCTCAAAATGTTGCACCGCGATCTCCGGCACAGGCATTACGCCGTTTACGAGGCGCCCTGCGGGCACCAGATCCGGCGTCAATTCACCTTCATCGAGCGCATGGCCCGGGGAGAAACCGATGCGCGCTGCGAGACCTGCCATCTTGAGCGTGAGCGCGACGAGGCCCGCGCGCAAGGGTGGAATCTGATCGGCCCCGATCCACAGGGCGATCGCAACTATCGCCTCTATCGCCACACGGATGGCTGCAATGCGCAGGCCCGGATCGCGCGGGCCAATATGCAAACCGGCCGCTTTACTTGTCCGGGATGTGGTGAGAGCTGGGCCACCGAGCCGAGCTATCTCTACGCGATGCGGTTTGAGTTGGAACCGGGCAAGTTTGCGATCAAGGTCGGCTTTTCGCGCAACCCGGACTCGCGGCTGCTCCATCAGCTACATCGCCAACCCGACCTACCCAGAATGCTGCTCAAGAAGGTGCCAATTCGCTCGGGGCGGCACGCGCAACGTCTGGAAAAGCGGCTGCATAAATGGCTCGTGCAACGCTTTCCCGACACGCTCATTCCGCCCGAAGAGTTCACGCATCTTCTCAAGGTCAAATCCGAGCTTTACCGGCCCGGCGTTGAAACGGCGGTGCTGAGCAAGCTGGCGCGGATCGCGCGCAAGGAAGCCCGCGCCGCAACCCGCAGCCGAACGCAAAGCCGCGCACGCTCCAAACGCCTGCGCCGCGCGCAGGGCTGAACAGCCCCCAAAGCTTGCCCTAAACGATCTGCATTTCCCGTTCCGTCGGGGAATGCCCCCTTCCCTCACAGACTGGATCCTTCCGATGACTCTTTCCACACTTTCCCCGAGCTGGGGCCCGCTTGCCACCCGTGCCATCATCCGCCTTCAGGCCCACCGCGCCGCGATGGGCAACGCGCCAAACGGGCGCAACACGAATGCCGACGGGTTTGAGGACTTCGCTCTTGATGCCGATGACGACTTTGAAGAACAGGACCGCCGCATCGATGCCGAACTTGACGCGCGCGCCGAGGCCGAGGCGGACGCCGCCGAGCAGATGCGCGCCGCCCTGCCCGGCCACATCATTGCGGCGCGCGACATCGCGCTGACGCTGCGTCTGGTCGCCACCTTCGAGGGCACCACGCAGATCACCGCGCTGACCCGCCCCGGCGCACTGACCCTGCTTCAGAGTCCGCCCGGCGAGGCCGAGGCCATTGAGGGCTTAATCAGAATCGCCTTCCTTCCCAATGACGTTACTTGCCTTGGGCGCAATACAGCGCCGGCTCAGGGCGGCACAAATCTTCGGATCGTCACGCTCGGCGTGGGCAAATCTGATCTGGCAGGTGATCTGGACGAGCTGCTGACACAGCCCGAACCGATCTTGCTGCTCGCGCCGCGCAACCAACCGCTCCCGCCCGATCTGGGCACGTGCCTGCCCGCCCCGCTCATCCTCGCACCGTTTGATCGCGCGATGGCGATGGCGCAAATTCTCATGACCTATCGCGACACCCCGCCCCCCGAGGCGCTGGCCGAACGTCTGCCCCCGGACACCGCCCTCGCCGAACTCTCCGATATCGCCTGGGCTTTTGCGCTGCGCGCCCCTTCCGTCGATGAAGCCCTCGCCCGCCTCATCCCCGCAACCGCCATGCCGGAGCAAGGCCCGACGCTCGCCACGATCCGGGGCGATGGGGCGGCGCTGTCTGCGGCGCGCGGGATGGTTGATGATTTGGGGATGTGGAAGGAGGGCACGCTGCCTTGGGCTGATCTCACCCGCTCGATGCTGCTCTATGGCCCGCCCGGCACCGGAAAAACCTGGCTCGCGCGCGCGATGGGCGGTAGTGCGGGTGTCGCGTTCATTCAGACCTCGCTGGCGGAATGGCAGGCTGCCGGGCATCTGGGCAATATGCTGGCAGAGATGCGCGCGCGCTTTTCTGAGGCCCGAGCGGCCGCCCCCGCGATCCTGTTC
This sequence comes from Thioclava indica, assembly GCF_000714545.1. Lineage (GTDB taxonomy): Bacteria > Pseudomonadota > Alphaproteobacteria > Rhodobacterales > Rhodobacteraceae > Thioclava > Thioclava indica. The sequence goes on along the minus strand of NZ_AUNB01000049.1, from coordinate 10,416 downwards.
ATCGACGAAATCGATGCCGCCGGCTCGCGCCTCAACCAAGATAGCAACGGTGCCACTTACCACCGCAATGTCATCAATGCGTTGCTCGAAGAGATCGACAAGATCGCGCGCTGCGCAGGTGTGCTGCTCATCGCGGCCACCAATGATCGCGACGCCATCGACCCGGCGATCCTGCGCCCCGGGCGCTTTGATCTGCACCTTGAGGTGCCGCTGCCCGATGCCGAGGCGCTCGCCGGGATCTTGCGCGCCCATTGCCCCCTGCCCGAGGATCAACTGCGCCCGCTGGCCCGGCAGGCGGTGGGATTGAGTGCGGCCGATCTTGACGCAGCGATCCGGGCCTCACGGTCCATCGCGCGCGCCGAGCGGCGGGTTTGGCTGCCTAGCGATCTCACCACCCATCTTGGCATCTCCATTAAGACGCCCGAGGCCGACTGGCGCGTCGCAGTCCATGAATGCGGCCACGCGATCGTGTATCACGCCCTTGGTTTGGGCACGATCACGCGCCTGCTGCTGCGCCGCGATAGTGGCGGTGAGGCGCACATTGGGGCGCGGCGCGCGCTCGCCACACTGGCCGATATTGACGATGAGCTCGCGTTCCAACTCGCGGGACGCGCCGCTGAAACGCTTGTGCTCGGCGAAGCCTCAGGCGGCGCGGGTGGCGATACGATGTCAGACCTTGCGCGCGCCACAACCCGCGCAGTTTGGGTGGAGACGCGCTACGGCTTGGGCCATCATGAGCTGATCTGGCTGGACGAGCCCGAGCATGTCTCGCTGCGAAACCCGCATGTCTATGGCCGCGTGCGCACGCGTCTCGCGAAGGCGCAGAAGCGGGCGATGGCGATCCTTGAGGCACACCGCGCGGTGCTGGATGCAATGGCACGCGACTTGCGCGCACAGCGGGAATTGGCGTGGGATATTTTGGCCAAACGGCTCGAGGGGGTCAGTCGTCAAGCGGAGACGAAGGATCACCCCGCTCCAGTGACGCTCGGCCGCTCTCACGCAGATGATCTGTTCCCACGGAATGGCACAACATAACCCGGACAGAGCGTGAGCGAAATCGCGCGCTTCTACTTAGGCATGCCGAGCTTGGGTGTCGCTGATTGACGCCAAGCGAGGATAGTTCTGCCCAAACTACGCCAAAACTGCGCATTCTTGGCCAGAACAGCACCCCGCCACCGCAGAAAACTGTGGATTACGGGCATGTTAAGCGTGAGAAGCGCGCGTCAATGCTCTATTTTAAACCCATCAAAAGCAACGATCTTCGCCGATCCGCGCGGCACAATTTTCGAGCGTCGAGGGCCCCTCGCGCGTCACTAGGAGCACCGTTTTGGGACAGCCAAAGCCACAGCACAAGCAAGGAGATACGCCGCGAGCGCGTGGCTCTGCACGTGTGCCTACGGCGCATTTGGCACGGCTTGAGGCGGCGCGAAACAAGGTGGCGCAACTGGTGATCGACAACCCGCGCTATGGTCCGATCTTTCAGCGCCTCGAGCGCGAGATCGAGCTGGAGCACGCAAAGCTGTCGGATGATCTGCTGGTTCGCGCGCGCGCCGTGGTTGCTCAGAACGCGATGGGCGAGAGAAGTTCGGCCACCATCTCCAACCTCCCGCCCTCACCGTAGCGCTCGCGGCCCAAAGCGTGGCCCAAGATGTCGCGCCGGATACGCTCGTCGATCTTTGCGCCCAGCATCCGGTCTTCAAAACTGTGTCGCAGCCCGTAAAGCGAATGCTCAGGTGTCTCGAGCAATCCGTTTTCGCGCAGGAATTTGTTCACCGTCGCACTTAACGAAGCCGAATTGCCCTGATAGCGATCAAAGCCGCCCGGAAACGCCCGCAACGCGTCAAGCGACACCCCGAGCAGCGGGATCTTGCGTTCGGCATTTTGCGATTTGAGATGGCGCCCAAGCGGTTGCAGACGCAGATGGGGCACCGGATCGTCGAGGCAGATTTCCTCGGGGCGCAACGCCGCCAATTCGCTCGGGCGCATGCCGGTGTTCACCATGCCAAGCAGGATCGCTTGGGCTTGCGGGTTGAGCCCCCTCAAAGCGTTGGGCGCAAGCAGCTTCGTTCGGATCCAATTGTCAGAAAACGGCGGGCGTTTGCCCTTTCTACCCTCTTTCAAACTCAGGTCGCTGAGCGGCAGAACAAGGTGCAAACGCTTCTTTTTGTTGACGGTTTTAAGCACATCTCCAAGATGCACGAGGTCTTTATTGGCGGAGTTCGGCGTCAGATCTTCGGTCTCGATCCGCTCGAGCCACCAATCGCGAAAATCAAGCATGTCATCACCGCTGATCTCGGCCAGAGGCTTGTCACCGATCACCGCGATCAGATTCGCAATGGCCTTTTTGCGAGGGTTTTCCCAGCGCCGGATCTGATCGGGGCTTTTGCCTAAAATGCGATCTTTCGCATAGCCCCAGTAAAGATCAAGCGCGCGGCTGATCGTGATCGAAGGCATCGGTGCGCCGCCCAGAAGCGCCTCAGCCTCTTGCACATCGGGTTGGCCGCTACGGGTCGGCACAGCCTCGACCCGGTCCAAGATATCTTCGATCGGGCGGTTGGCCAGTTGCGCCGCATCAAGATAGCGCACGCCGCGCGCCTTGGCCAAACGCTGCGCTGCGTCGAACCGGCGCTCGGCCTCCTCGGTGTCGCCAGCCAGCTTGGCTTCCCAAGCCTCAATTTGATGCTGCCAGATCTGATCTGCCTTTTGCCGCGCGATAACTTCGGAATCGGTGTGCAAGCTGCAAACAATCTCGAAGCGGTGCTCGACGCTTTGATAATCCACCGGAACCCGCTTGCGCAGATGCCACGTCTTGCCCCGCTTCGTGATACCCATCGCGATTCCCCATCTGAGCCTGTGGTGCAAAATGTGTATCAAAATGTGGGGCAAAAATGAAGAGAAAAAGACAACAAACCCGCACGACGCAAGCTAAACGCTTGAATTTAAACGGATTATGATTGATCATGAATAAGATGGGTGGCGGAGACGAAGGGATTCGAACCCTCGAGACCCTTCCGGGCCTACTCCCTTAGCAGGGGAGCGCCTTCGACCACTCGGCCACATCTCCGCTGACCCGTATATTGACCACGCCAAAGGGAAACAAGCGCTTTTTCGCGCTTTTTTTGTGCGGCTTTGAAATCGACATTGGTGCCCCTGCGAGTTGGCCCGCAGAGGCGAGAAAATGCGCTACAGGCTGACGGCCGCGCTTTCGACCACGGCCTCCATCGCGACATAGCTTGAGGTTGCATGCACATGGGGCAGCGCGGAAATCTGATCGCCCATGACCCGACGATATTCCGCGATATTGCGCGTGCGCACCTTGAGGAGATAGTCAAAACCCCCTGCAATCATGTAACATTCCTCAATCTCGGGCACGGCGCGCACGGCGGTATTAAATCGGGTAAGCGCCGCCTCGCGGGTGTCGGACAGCCGCACCTCGACATAGGTCACATGGCTCAGCCCCAGCTTGATCGGCGAGAGCATCGCGCGATAACCTGCGATCAACCCGCCTTCCTCTAGCGCCTTGATCCGCGCCGCGACCGGGGTTTTCGACAACCCGACCCTTCGCGCCAGATCGGTTACCGAAATGCGCGCATTTTGTTGCAATTCATGTATGATTTTGCGGTCGATTGCGTCGACTTGCATCGGTTTGTCCATAGCGGCCCCTATCTAAGGTCTAATTCACTATGATATTGGCCGGTTTTGGTGCCACGCGCTAGATTAATCACGGTATCTGGGTAAAAACATCAGGGAGACTGCGACATGACTGACCAATTCTCTGTTTTCACCACTCATAATAAATATGCAGATGAGCCTGCGTTGATTGACGCCCTGCGTGCTCAAGCGGATCTGTCGGACGCGACCCGCGCGGCGATCACGGCGCGCGCGGCCGAACTCGTGCGGCGCATCCGCACCGAGGCACAGCCCACTTTGATGGAGCATTTTCTTGCCGAATACGGCCTGTCCACTGGCGAGGGCGTGGCGCTGATGTGTCTGGCCGAAGCGATGTTGCGCGTGCCCGATGCCGACACGGTGGATGCGCTGATCGAGGATAAGATCGCGCCCTCGGATTGGGGCAAGCACTTGGGCACGGCGTCGTCGTCGCTGGTCAATGCCTCGACCTGGGCGTTGATGCTGACGGGGCGCGTGCTGGACGATGAAAAGCCGGGTGTTGCGGGTGTGTTGCGCGGCGCGATCAAACGCTTGGGTGAGCCGGTGATCCGCGCCGCCGTGACGCGCGCGATGAAGGAGATGGGGCGTCAGTTCGTGCTGGGCGAGACCATCGAAAAGGCGCTTGAGCGCGCGAAAACCCGCGAATCCCAAGGCTTTACCTATAGCTATGACATGCTGGGCGAGGCGGCGATGACCGCAGGCGACGCGGCACGCTACATGCGCGCCTATTCCAACGCGATTGCGGGGATTGCGAAAGCTTGCACCAAGGGCTCGGTGCAGGACAATCCGGGCATCTCGATCAAGCTTTCCGCGCTGCATCCTCGCTATGAGGTCGCGCAATCAGACCGCATCATGACCGAGCTTGTACCGATGGTGCGCGATCTGGCGCGTCAGGCAAAAGCCGCCGGAATGGGGCTGAATATCGACGCCGAGGAGCAAGACCGGCTGGTGCTGTCGCTGCGCGTAATCGAGGCGGTACTGTCCGACCCCGAACTGGCGGGCTGGGACGGGTTTGGCGTGGTCGTGCAGGCCTATGGCAAGCGCGCGGGGCTGGCGATTGACTGGCTGCATGCGCTGGCGACCCGGCTGGATCGCCGCATCATGGTGCGGCTGGTGAAAGGCGCGTATTGGGACACCGAGATGAAACACGCGCAGGTCGAGGGTCTGCCCGGTTTTGCGCTGTTTACGTCGAAATCGGCCACCGATGTCAGCTATATCGCGAATGCCAAAAAGCTGCTGGGCTATAGCGACCGGATCTATCCGCAATTTGCCACACATAACGCCCATACGGTCGCGGCGATCCTTGAGATGGCCGATGGTGAAGCGTTCGAATTCCAGCGCCTTCATGGCATGGGCGAGCGGCTGCATGACATCGTAATCAAGCAAACCAAGGGTCGCTGCCGCATTTATGCGCCGGTGGGCGCGCATCGCGATTTGCTGGCCTATCTGGTGCGGCGTTTGCTGGAAAACGGGGCTAACAGCTCGTTTGTGCACCAGATCGTCGATGAAGACGTCGCCCCCGAAGAGATCGCGCGCGATCCCTTTGCCGAGGCCCATACCGCGCCTGCGGGCCTGCTTGCGCCAAGCGATCTGTTCGGGGCGCGCGGCAATTCCAAGGGCTTTGATTTGACCGATGCCGAGACGCTGGCGCAGATCGAAGCTGCGCGCGATGTCGCCATTCCCGATGCCGCGCCGCTGACCGTGACCCCTGCAACGGGCGAAACGGTTGCGGTGCGCAATCCGGTGAATGGCGAGACCGTCGGCCATGTCACGCAGGCCGATGCGGCGAGCGTCAGCGCGGCGATTGAACAGGCCCGCCCGTGGGATGCGCCCCCGTCCGAGCGCGCTGCGATCCTGCGTCGCGCCGCCGATCTTTACGAAGAGAATTTCGGCGTGATCTTTGCCACGCTTGCGCGCGAGGCTGGAAAATCTCTGCCCGACGCGGTGGGCGAGCTGCGCGAAGCGGTTGATTTTCTGCACTATTATGCCGCTCAAGGCGAGGCCCTAACGGCTGCCCCGCGTGGCATCATCACCGCAATCAGCCCGTGGAACTTCCCGCTCGCGATCTTTAGCGGGCAGATCGCGGCTGCGCTGATGGCGGGCAATGCGGTACTGGCCAAACCGGCCGAGCAGACCTCGCTGATCGCCGCCATCGGCGTGCGCTTGTTGCATCAGGCGGGCGTGCCGGCCTCGGCGTTGCAACTGCTGCCCGGCGATGGGGGCACGGTCGGCGCGGCGCTGACCAGCGATGCGCGCATCAACGGCGTGGTCTTCACTGGCTCAACCGAGACCGCCAAGCTGATCCAACGCGCGATGGCCGATCATCTTGATCCCGGCGCGCCACTGATTGCGGAAACCGGCGGGCTGAACGCGATGATCGTGGATTCGACCGCCCTGCCCGAGCAAGCCGTGCGTGACATCGTGGCCTCAGCCTTTCAATCGGCGGGTCAGCGTTGCTCGGCCTTGCGTTGCCTTTACGTGCAAGAAGACGTCGCCCCGCATCTGATCGAGATGATCAAGGGCGCGATGGACGAGCTGCGCGTCGGTGATCCGTGGCAGTTATCGACCGATGTTGGCCCGGTGATCGACGACGAGGCGCAATCGGGCATTGCGGAGTATCTCAAGACAAACGCGAACCGTCTGATCCATCAGGTCAACGTCCCCGCAAGCGGCCATTTCATCGCGCCCAGCCTGCTGCGCGTTGATGGCATCGCCGATCTGGAGCGCGAGATCTTTGGCCCCGTGCTGCATGTCGCCACCTTCCGCGGCGCCGATCTGGATCGGGTGATTGCGGCGATCAACGCCAAGGGTTACGGGCTGACCTTTGGTCTACACACCCGCATCGACACGCGCGTGCAAGAGGTGAGCGACGCGATCAAGGTGGGCAATGCTTACGTCAACCGCAACCAGATTGGCGCGGTTGTGGGCAGTCAACCCTTTGGTGGAGAAGGGCTTTCCGGAACCGGGCCAAAGGCGGGCGGGCCGAACTATGTGCCGCGCTTTTGTCTGGATGCGCAGGTCACAACACCGGAGCGAGAGCAAATCCTGCCCGGCCCGACCGGCGAGTTGAACCGGCTCAGCCTTGATCCGCGCGAGCCGGTCTTGTGCCTTGGACCGGATGTGGAGGCGCAGGCGCAGGCCGTTGAGGCGCTTGGCGGGCGGGCGCTGCGCGATGCAAACGCCACCCCCGAGACGCTGGAAACGATCAACGGGATTTCCGGCGTGATGTGGTGGGGAGATGCCACCACGGGGCGCGCCCTCGCGCAAGCCTTGGCCCGCCGCCCCGGCCCGATTGTGTCACTGATCACCGGTCAGCCCGATATCGGCCATCTCTATCACGAACGTCACCTGTGCATCGACACCACCGCTGCGGGCGGCAACGCCGCCCTCCTCGCGGGCTAAAGCGCACATAAAAAAGCGCCGGGCAAGTCCCCTGCCCGGCGCTAGATCTGTTTTATTCATCCCGCTCGCGCGCTTATCCCAAAGCGTCGTTACAACGCTTGCAGGTACCGGGATGTTTATGGCTGCCCACATCGGGCAGGATCTTCCAGCACCGCTGACATTTCGATCCCATCGCGCGCTCGAACACCACGGCGACACCGGGTTGTTCGGGCAGACGGAAAGCCTCGCTTGGCGCGGCGTCAGTGGTGACCGAGATCGACGAAACGATGCACTGATCGGCGAAAGCCACCGAGCGCAGCGCATCGGCCAGTTCGCTATCTTCGACATGCACGACCGGCGCAGCCTCTAGCGAGGAGCCGATCTCCTTAGCCGAGCGATGCACCTCCAACGAGGCCGTCACGACGCGACGGGCGCGCCGGATGCCCTCCCATTTCTCGGCCAGCACCGCGTTGCTCCAATCGTCGGGCACCTCGGGCATGTCTTGCAAATGGACCGACGACCCCTCGCCGGGAAAACGCGACAGCCACACATCTTCCATCGTGAACACGAGGATCGGCGCGAACCACGTGGTCAGGCAGTTGAACAGATGATCCAGCACGGTACGCGCGGCGCGCCGACGTGTAGCATTGGCCGGGTCGCAATAAAGCGCATCCTTGCGGATATCGAAATAAAACGCCGACATTTCCACCGTGCAGAAAGTGAAGAGCGTCTGGAATACGCCTTGGAAATCAAAGCTTTCATAACCTTTGCGCACCTCCACATCGAGTTCAGAGAGGCGATGCAGAACCCAACGCTCCAACTCGGGCATATCGCGCGGGATTACCCGCTCCTCTTCGGTGTATCCCTCAAGATTGCCCAGCATGAAGCGCAGCGTGTTGCGCAGGCGACGATAGCTATCGGCCACCCCTTTCAGGATTTCCGGCCCGATGCGCTGATCGGCGGTGTAATCGGTTTGCGCTACCCAAAGACGCAGGATATCGGCGCCGTATTGCTTGATGATTTCCTCGGGCACGATGGTGTTGCCGATGGATTTGGACATTTTCATGCCCTTCTCATCGAGCGTAAACCCGTGCGTCACCACGTTGCGATAGGGCGCGCGGCCCAATGTGGCACAGCCTTGCAACAGCGAGGAATGGAACCAACCGCGGTGTTGGTCGGTGCCCTCCATATAGACATCGGCAATGCCGTCCGCCGTGCCATCGGCGCGGTCGCGTAGCACAAACGCATGCGTCGAGCCGCTGTCAAACCACACGTCGAGCACGTCAAACACCTGCGTGTAAGCCGCCGGATCGACCAACCCGTCGAGCACCTTTTCCTTGAACCCGTCTTCATACCAAACGTCTGCGCCACTGGTCTCAAACGCCGCCGCGATACGAGCGTTAACCTCGGCATTGCGCAACAGAAAATCGGGATCGGTCGGCTTGGCGCCGGTCTTGACGAAACAGGTCAGCGGCACGCCCCAGGCGCGTTGGCGCGAAAGCACCCAATCGGGGCGCGTCTCGATCATCGAATGCAGGCGGTTGCGGCCCTTTTCGGGGGTGAATTTCACCAGCTTCTCGATGGATTGCAACGCACGTTTGCGGATCGTGTCGCCATAGGTGCCCATGCCGTCGTCGAGCTTATGATCAATCGCAGCGAACCATTGCGGCGTGTTGCGATAGATCACCGGCGCTTTGGAGCGCCAGCTATGCGGATAGCTGTGCTTGATCTTACCCTTGGCCAGCAGCGCGCCCGCCCAAGCCAGTTGCTTGATATTGCTGACGTTTGCCGGGCCATCCTTGCCGTCTTGGGCAATGATCGCCTCGCCGCCAAACAGCGGAAGATCCTTGCGATAGGTTCCGTCCGGCTCGACATTATAGGTCATCGGCAGGTTAAACTTGAGACCCATCTGATAGTCGTCATCGCCGTGGCTGGGCGCGGTATGCACAAAACCCGTCCCCGCCTCATCGGTGACGTGATCGCCGGGCAGCATCGGGATGTCATAATCCCATTCGCCCTGCGCGCCCTCGACGCCGGCATAGGGGTGGGACAGCGTCAGCCCCTCAAGTTCCTGCGCGCTCACATCGCGAACGCGCGTAAAGCTCTCGACCTTGGCCTGATCCATCACCGATTGCGCCAGCGCATCGGCGAGAAGCAACAGTTCGCCCTCGGTTGCAGTCGACTTCTCGTCCAGCGCGTCGACACGATAAAGGCCGTACGCGATGCCCGGGTTGAACGAAACGGCGCGGTTTTGCGGGATCGTCCAAGGCGTGGTGGTCCAGATAACGACGCTTGCCTGATGCAACTGATCCGCTAGCAGCGCCTGATCGGCATCGTCATATTCGACCGGCTCGTCTGTCGGCATCGTCGCATTACCGCCACGACGCACCTGAAAGCGCACCCAGATCGTGTGGCTAGTGTGATCGTGATACTCGACTTCAGCCTCGGCAAGCGCGGTTTTCTCGACCGGCGACCACATCACGGGTTTGGACCCCTGATAAAGCGTGCCATTCATCAGGAATTTCATGAATTCCTCGGCGATCACCGCCTCGGCGTGGAAATTCATCGTCAGATAGGGATCGTCCCAATTGCCATAGACGCCCAGACGCTTGAATTCCTCGCGCTGGATATCGACCCAGCCTTCCGCAAATTTGCGGCATTCCTGACGGAAATCGATGATATTTACCGCGTCCTTGTCCAGACCTTTGGCGCGATATTGCTCTTCGATCTTCCACTCGATCGGCAGACCGTGGCAATCCCAACCCGGCACATAGCGCGCATCCTTGCCCATCATCTGATGGCTGCGCGTGATGATATCCTTGATCGTTTTGTTCAGCGCGTGGCCGATATGCAGATGCCCGTTGGCATAGGGAGGGCCGTCATGCAGCGTGAACGGCGCGCGCGACCCGTCTGCATTCTTCTCGCGCAGCCGGTCATAGATGCCGATCTTTGCCCAATGGGCCAGCCAGTCAGGCTCACGTGCGGGCAGCCCCGCCCGCATCGGGAAATCGGTCTGGGGCAGGAAAACGCTATTGCGATAATCAGGGGCGCTTTTGTCGGTCGTCTTGTCGGAACACATAGAATTTCGTCCTTGGGAGGGGATCGGCGCAGATTTTTCGCGCCTGTGGCATGGCTCAAATATCCCGGCGACCCTGATGCGTCAGAGTGCCGGGCCAATAATTCGCGATATATGGGCCTGCCAAAACATAGCGATCTTATAGGCGCGCGCCGCCAAGGCAGCAAGCGCCGATGACGCGCCGGATGCGCGGCGGAGTGTCCGCAATAAGATCAGATCCGCGCGATTGAGCGGCTGCGGTTTTTGGTTTTTGCCCTGGGAGGTTTCTTCTGCGGCTATTGATGCAAAAA
>NZ_AUNB01000048.1 GCF_000714545.1 Thioclava indica | reverse complement strand
GCCGCGCCTATCGCGCGCGATATGCTGCTATTTGCCTTGGCCGGCGGCCTGCCCCCGGATGAGGCCTATCCTTCCTTCGCGCGCGCCAAAGCCAAGGCGCTGAACACGTCGCTGGATCTGGTAGACCCGGAAACCGTACAAAAACCACAGGCGAAATCGCGCGCATGAGCTATCTCGAATCCAATCTCAAGACCGTGCCCACGGGCTGGCGCAAGCTGTTTTATATGAACTGGCCGCTGGTGTTTTTGCTGACCGCCGTGGCCTCTGCCGGGTTCTTGATGCTGTATTCCGTTGCAGGCGGCAACATTCACACCTGGGCCGAACCGCAAATGAAGCGTTTCGCCGTCGGAATGGTGGCAATGTTCGCCGTCGCCTTCGTGCCGATCTGGTTCTGGCGCAACGTCTCGGCGCTGGCCTATATCATCGCGCTGTTGCTGCTGGTGGCGGTGGAATTGTTCGGCGCAATCGGCATGGGCGCGCAGCGCTGGCTTGAAATCGGGCCGGTGCGGATTCAGCCCTCCGAGTTGATGAAGATCACTCTCGTGATGCTTCTGGCGGCCTATTACGACTGGCTGCCGGTCGATAAAGTCTCGCGTCCGCAATGGGTTGCGGTCCCCGCGCTGATTATCTTGGTGCCCACGTTTTTGGTGCTCGCACAGCCTGATCTGGGAACGGCGGTGATGCTGGTGCTGGGCGGGGCCCTGGTGATGTTCGCAGCCGGGGTGTCATTTTGGTATTTTGGCACGGTGATCGCGCTGGTGGTGGCGTTGATTTTTGGTGTGATGGAAAGCCGGGGCACCGATTGGCAGTTGCTGCATGACTATCAATACAAGCGCGTCGATACGTTCCTCGACCCCGGCAGCGACCCGCTGGGCGCGGGCTATAACATCATGCAGGCGCAGATCGCGCTGGGATCGGGCGGCTGGTCGGGGCGCGGTTTCATGCAAGGCACGCAATCGCGGCTGAACTTCCTGCCCGAGAAACACACCGATTTCATCTTTACCACGCTGGCCGAGGAATTCGGCTTTGTCGGCGCGTTTTCCCTGCTCGTGCTGTACGCCGGGATCATCGGCTTTGCGCTTTATACCGCGATGATGACGAAAGACCGCTTTGCCTCCTTGCTGAGTTTCGGGGTGGCGGGGACGTTCTTTTTCTTCTTCGCGATCAATATGGCGATGGTGATGGGGCTGATGCCGGTGGTCGGCGTGCCGCTACCATTGGTCAGTTACGGGGGTACCGCAATGATGATCCTGCTCGCAGCCTTCGGGCTGGTGCAAAGCGCGCATATTCATAGACCGAGGCAGGGATGATGCGGGTTCTTTTTGCCGATAAACCCGAGAACTGGCCACGTTACGAGGCCGCGCTGAACGCGGCTTTCGTGCAAGCCGGATTGAACGCCGAGATTTTTCAACCCGGCGAGGTCGCGCCCGACAGCATCGACTATATCGTCTATTCCCCCCAAGGTCCGGTGCAGGATTTCACGCCCTTCACCCGCGCCAAGGCGGTCCTCAATCTTTGGGCGGGCGTCGAGCGCGTGGTGGGCAATGCGACCCTGACGCAGCCGCTGTGCCGAATGGTTGATGCCGGGCTAGAACGCGGCATGGTCGAATATGTCACGGGCCATGTGCTGCGCTATCATCTTGGGCTGGATGCAACGCTGGCGCAGCAGGACGGGGTCTGGCGCCATGACGGAGGTGTGCCGCCGCTCGCGCGCAATCGCAGCGTCGTGGTGCTGGGGCTCGGCGCGCTTGGCGCGGCCTGTGCGCAGGCGCTTGTTGCGCTTGGGTTTGACGTAACGGGTTGGAGCCGCACGCAAAAGGAAATCGCAGGTGTGACCTGTCTGAGCGGCGCGGATGGATTCAATCAAGCGTTGGGCCGCGCGGAAATTCTTGTGTCGATCCTGCCCGATACGCCTGAAACAACCGATCTGCTGAACGCGCAAACGCTGGCGTTGCTGCCCAAAGGGGCTGCGATCATCAATCCGGGTCGCGGTACGTTGATTGATGATGACGCCCTATTGGCTGCACTGGATGCAGGGCAGATCGGACATGCGACGCTGGATGTGTTTCGCATCGAACCTCTGCCCGCCGCACACCCCTTTTGGGCGCATCCGCGCGTCACCGTCACACCCCATATCGCGGCGGAAAGCCGGGCGGAAACCGCATCAGAGGTGGTGGCTGAAAACATCCGGCGTGGTGAAGCAGGAGAGCCGTTGCTCTATCTCGTGGACCGGGCGCGCGGGTATTGAGCGGCTGGGGGTTTCACACCCCCAGACCCCCGTGGGATATTTCTAAAGAGCGAAAATCAGAGCGCGGGCGCGTCTAGGCCCAACTGCTGCGCCAAGGCGGCAAGATGGGTTTCATGGCCTGACCAATCGGCGGCGCGCGCGGCGAACAGCGTTGCTTGTGATTGGTGAATAAGCGCGTCGGACAGGATTTTCAGGTGGTTGGCCCGCAGCGTTTCGCCGCTAGAGGTGATGTCGGCGATCGCCTCGGCGGTGAGATTGGCGATTGTGCCTTCGGTCGCGCCTTGGCTGTCGACCAATTGCCAATCGGCCACGCCCTGTTGCGTCAGGAATTCACGCACCAGACGATGATATTTGGTCGCGATGCGCAAACGGAACCCGTGGGCTGCGCGAAACTGATGCGCGGCGGCGTCGAGGTCTTCGAGGCAATCGACATCGGCCCAGCAATCGGGCACGGCGATGATCAGATCGGCATGGCCAAAGCCCATCGGGGCGAGGCTCGCGACCTGACTTTCCCAATCGGCCAGCTTTTCTTGAACAAGGTCCGATCCGGTTACGCCCAGATGAATGCGCCCTGCCGCCAGCTCGCGCGGGATTTCGCCCGCCGATAGCAGCACAAGGCTGACGCCCTCCGCGCCCTCGACCGCGCCCGCGTATTCGCGTTCCGATCCGCTGCGTCTGAGCGTGACGCCGCGCGCGCCGAACCACTCGAACGTCTTTTCCATGAGCCGCCCCTTGGAGGGCACGCCGAGTTTGATCGTGCTCATAACTGCGCCTCCAGATCGGCCAAAAGCCCCGCGCGGATCACGCCGCCGACTGCCGGAATTTCACGCCCCTGCCCCAGATGGCGGGTCAGCGCATCATAGCGCCCGCCCGTGGCCACAGGGGGTAGCGCGGGGTCTGCGGCGGTAAAGGTGAAGACGAAACCGTCGTAATATTCCATCGTCGATCGGCCATGACTGGCGTCAAATTGCAGGGCTGTCAGGTCGATTCCGCGGCGCGCCAGCGCCTCTAGGCGGTGTTCGAGACGCGTGATTGCGGGGGTGAGAGGGGCGATATTCAACGCGCGCAACTGCGCAGGTGCATCGCTTGCAGGGCAACGCAGCGCCGCCAGTGCGTTGAGGGCGGTGACCGAAGTGATCGGCAGTGGCGCAGCGGCCGCGTCGGCTTGCAGCGCGGCAATGCGGGCGGCCATTTCTTCGGGTTGGCGCAGCCCGATCCAAGGGGCGTCCGACCGGGCACCGTTCAACAGATCAACGCGCGCCTTGGGCACCGCAATCTGGCCGCTATAGCGCGCCAGAAGGTGTTGGAACCGCTTGGGCCGCCAGATGTGGCGCGCGAGCGCCGCCTTGCGCGCGGGCAGCGTCTCAAGCCCGTCGACTGCCGCGCGCAGCAGCCCCATATCGCCAATCGTGGCCGACAGGTTCACATTGGCCAAAAGGCTGGCAAACAGCGCGAAAACCTCGGCATCGGCGGCTTCGGGATCGGCGCGGTCGAAAATCTCGAAACCCGCTTGAAAATATTCATTGCTGCGCGCGGGACCGCGATGATCCTGACGGCGAAACACTTCGCCCGCATAGGCGTAGCGCGCGGGGTCTGCGCCATTCGCCATGTGTTCCTGAACGACGGGCAAGGTGAAATCGGGGCGCAGCATCATTTCGCCACGCAAAGGGTCGGCGGTGACATAGGCGCGTGCGCGGATATCCTCGCCGTAAAGGTCCAAAAGCGCCTCGGCGGGTTGCAAGAGGTCGGGGGTGATTTCTTGCGCGCCTGCGGCCAGAAACGCCTGCAGCAACCGCGCCGCCATCGCCCTTGATTGCGCCTTGTCGGCCATGGATCAATCCTCGTAGCGCGCAAGGATCTCTTGCACTTTTTCAACCATTTCGCCGATTGGAACCTCGAATTGCGCGGGTTGGGATTTCCATTCTTCAACTGTTGCGTCTTGCGCGATCTTTGCGCCAAGGATCAGATCCTTGACCTGCACGACGCCGCGCTCGGCCTCGTCAGCGCCCTGAATAATCGCCACGGGGCTTTGGCGTTTGTCGGCATATTTGAGTTGATTGCCGAAGTTTTTCGGATTGCCCAAGTAAACCTCGGCGCGGATGCCAGCGGCGCGCAGTTGCGCAGCCATTGCCATGTAATCCCCCATCCGGTCACGATCCATCACGGTCACCACGACCGGGCCTTGGGCAGTGCCGCCCAAACGGCCCTTGGCGCGCAGCGCGGCCAGCAGGCGATCCACCCCGATCGAGACGCCCGTCGCGGGCACGGCCTGACCAGTGAAGCGCTTGACCAGATCGTCATAGCGCCCGCCCCCGGCGACCGAGCCGAACTGACGTTTGCGCCCCTTCTCGTCGAGGATTTCGAAGGTCAGTTCGGCCTCGAAAACCGGGCCGGTGTAATAGCCAAGTCCGCGCACGACCGAAGGGTCGATCACGATGCGGTCGGGGCCGTAGCCTTGCGCGTCGAGCAATTGCGCGATCTGTTCGAGTTCGGCCACGCCTTCGGCGCCCAGATCTGACCCGACCACCAAATCCCGCAGACGCGCGCAGGTCGCCGCATTATCGGCGCGTTTGGCCTCCATGAATCCCATCACCGTGTCGGCCTGCGTATCACTCAGCCCGGCGCCCTTCGTAAAGTCGCCCGACTCGTCCATCCGGCCTTCACCGATCAGTGCGCGCACGCCCGCCTCGCCGAACTTGTCGAACTTGTCGATGGCGCGCAGGACGGTGCCGCGCTCGGCCTCGAATTTGGTGGGATCGGAGGGATCCAAGACGCCTGCGACCTCCATCACGCCGTTCAGCACTTTGCGGTTGTTCACCCGCACCACGTAATCGCCGCGATCAATCCCGACGGCTTCCAGCGCATCGGCCAGCATCGCGCAGATCTCGGCATCGGCGGCCACCGAGGGTGCGCCCACCGTATCGGCATCACATTGATAAAACTGGCGAAAACGGCCCGGACCGGGTTTCTCGTTGCGCCAGACCGGACCCATAGTATAGCGCCGATACGGGCTGGGCAGATCGTTGCGATATTGCGCGGCCACGCGGGCGAGCGGCGCGGTCATGTCATAGCGCAGCGCCAGCCATTTGCCGTCGTCATCCTCTTGCCAGGCGAACACACCCTCGTTCGGACGATCCACATCGGGCAGGAACTTGCCCAGCGCCTCGACCGTCTCGATGGCCGAGGTTTCCAGCGCCTCAAAGCCATGCGCGCGGTAAACCCGCGCAATCGCGTCGAGCATCTCGGCCCGCTCGGTCACCTCGGCACCGAAATAGTCGCGAAAGCCTTTAGGGGCTTCTGCGCGCGGGCGGGGCTGTTTTTTCTCTTTGGCCATTGGCTTGCACCTGATCTGATCTCGCGCGAGGGTGTAGCCCAAGGGGCAGGCCCCGGCAAGCGATAGGGACATTAGATGCAAGATCGGATCGAGCGGGCGGAGGAACAGATCGCCCATCTGAGCAAAGCGATAGAGGAACTTTCCGATGTGGCGCTGGAACAATCGCGCCGGATCGAGCGGTTGGAACGCCAGTTGGGCCTGATAATAGAGCGCGAGGCGGAACGCGAATTTGACAGTGGCGGTTCGGTTCCGCTGGCCGATCAAAAGCCGCCCCATTGGTGAAGATGCGCGCGCTTTGGGCCTTTGGGGCCACGCTGATCGGCCTGCAATTGCTGGTCTATCTCGGGCTGCTGGTATGGCCCGAGCGCACTGATCTGCAAGGCGCGATGATGCGGTTTTCGGACTGGCAGGGCACGGGCGCGCTGGCGGTGCAGATTTTTGCGCTGCTGCCGCTCTTGATGGTGCTGGCATGGCAATTGCGTCGCCATGCGCAGGCGCGGCTGTTGCTGCTGGGGACGTTGATTTTAAGCGGCGCGCTTGTGGTCTGCGCGTGGCTTGAGCTGTGGTTGATCCAGGCGGCGCTCACCGATCTGATCAATATGCACGACCGCGCGCAGGAGCTTGTGGTCTTGCGTTGGGGCGAGGCCGCGATTGCGCTTGCAGCGGCGATCACCCTGCGCCTTAGCTATGTGTCGCGCGCGCTTTAGACCTCTTCGACCTGCCCCACGCCGCGCAACGAGCGCAGCGCGCCTTTGACCTGAGGATTGACCGGGAACTCGCGCCCGCTGGCGATTTTATAACGGCAATTGCGTTCAGAATCGTAGACCATGAAGGCGACGGGGCCGCGCGTGCGCACCTTACCCTCTTGCTCCAACCGCTCCAGCAGCGAGGCAATCGAGGGCAGCGCAATCGCGTCATCGACATGGATCAGCAGCCCCGAAGCCCCTGCATCCGCCGTCGCCTTGTCCATCGGTTGCGCCGATGAGGCCACCATGCGCACCGATTCCCCGTCAACCTCGACCTTGACGGTCAGCACCAGCAGATTGCCGGTTTCCAGAACATCGCGGCAGGCCTCCAGCGCCTCGGACCAGAAGGCGACCTCGTAGGGGCCGCTGGCATCGGAAAGCGCGACAAAGGCGAACCGATTGCCCTTGGCCGATTTCTTTTCGCGCACCGAGGCGACCTCACCCGCGATTCGCGTCACGAAAGATCCGTCAACCGCCTTGCGCTGCACCTCCTCCCAGCTCAGCACATTTTTGCGCTTGAGAGCGGGCAGGAAATCTTCGATCGGGTGGCCAGACAGGTAGAACCCGATCGCCTTGTGTTCCTCTGACAGCCGTTCACCGGGCAGCCAGTCATCGGTATCGGCCATGCGCGGCGGCGGCAGATCATCGCCCGCCTCACCGAACAGCGAGACCTGCGCCGATTCGCGTGCCTCAATCACCGCACCCGACCACGCCATCAGCGATTCGAGCGACTCAAACACCCGCTTGCGGTTGGGATCGAGCAGATCGAACGCCCCCGCCCGCGCCAGCATTTCCAGCGGGCGTTTGCCGACACGTTTCATATCGACCCGGCGCGCGAAGTCGAACAGGTCGGTGAAATCGCCCCCCGCCTCGCGCGCATCCACGATCATCTGCATCGCATCCGAGCCGACATTTTTCAGCGCGCCCAGCGCATAGACCAGCTTTTGATCGACCACGTCGAAACTCGCCAGCGAGCGGTTGACGCAAGGCGGGATGATCTCGATCCCGAGCTTTTTCTGCACCTCGTCGGCGTAAACGGCCAGCTTGTCGGTCAGGTGAATATCACAATTCATCACCCCGCCCATGAATTCGACCGGATGGTTGGCCTTAAGCCAACCTGTGTAATAGCTGACCACCGCATAGGCGGCGGCGTGGGATTTGTTGAACCCGTAATTGGCGAATTTTTCGAGCAGGTCAAAGACTTCCGAGGCTTTCTTCTTGTCGACCCCGTTCTGCGCCGCGCCTGCCTCGAATTTCGGGCGTTCGGCGTCCATCGCCTCTTTGATCTTTTTCCCCATCGCGCGGCGCAACAGGTCAGCGCCGCCAAGCGAGTAGCCCGCCATGACCTGCGCGATCTGCATCACCTGTTCCTGATAAACGATAATGCCTTGGGTTTCTTCAAGGATATGGTCAATCGTGGGATGCACTGAAGTGATCTTTTTAAGGCCGTTCTTCACCTCGCAATAGGTCGGAATATTCTCCATCGGGCCGGGACGATACAGCGCCACAAGCGCCACGATGTCCTCGATACAGGTGGGTTTCATCTGGCGCAGCGCCGATTTCATACCCTCCGATTCCACCTGAAACACCGCGACCGTTTTCGCATCGGCGTAAAGTTTATAAGTCTTTTCATCATCTAACGGGATCAAGTTGATCTGGTTTTCGGCCCCCTCGGCAGGCTCATACAACTGGTTCCCCGCCGCATCGACATGCAGCGGGCGGCCCGATTTGAAAATCAGGTTCATCGCCGATTGCACCACAGTCAGCGTTTTCAGACCCAGAAAGTCGAACTTCACCAGACCGGCCTGTTCCACCCATTTCATGTTGAACTGCGTGGCGGGCATATCCGAGCGCGGATCCTGATACAGCGGCACCAGCTCATCAATCGGGCGATCACCAATCACCACACCAGCCGCGTGAGTCGAGGCATTGCGCAGCAGCCCCTCAACCGCCTTGGCGTAATCGAGCAGGCGCGCCACGACCTCTTCATTGCGCGCGGCTTCACGCAAACGCGGCTCATCGGCCAGCGCCTTTTCAATGGAAACGGGTTTGACCCCCTCGACCGGAATCATCTTGGACAGCTTGTCGACCTGCCCGTAAGACATCTGCAACACGCGGCCCACATCACGCACCGCCGCCTTGGACAGAAGCGCGCCGAAGGTGATGATTTGCCCCACCTTGTCGCGGCCGTATTTCTCTTGCACGTAGCGGATCACCTCTTCGCGGCGATCCATGCAAAAGTCGATATCGAAGTCGGGCATCGACACGCGTTCCGGGTTCAAAAAGCGTTCGAACAGCAGGCTATAGCGCAGCGGATCGAGGTCGGTGATGGTCAGCGCATAAGCGACCAGCGAACCCGCCCCCGAGCCCCGCCCCGGCCCCACCGGAATGTCGTGATCCTTGGCCCATTTGATAAAATCGGCCACGATCAGGAAATAGCCGGGAAAGCCCATCTGTTCGATGATATCGAGCTCGAATTTCAGCCGTGCCTCGTAGTCTTCGACCGGGGCGGCCTGCTCGATCACGGCGAGACGCGCGCGCAAGCCGTCCCACGCCTGACGGCGCAATTCCTCGACCTCGTCATCAGCGAATTTCGGCAGGATCGGATCGCGGCGATAGGTGGCAAAGGCGCAGCGTTTCGCGATCTCGACGGTGTTTTCCACCGCCTCGGGCAGATCGGCAAACAGCGCCACCATCTCCCCCTCGGATTTGAAATAATGCTGCGGAGTCAAACGCCTGCGCGGTTCGGACTGATCGACATAGGCGCCTTCGGCAATGCAAAGCATCGCGTCATGCGCCTCGTAAATATCGGATTTCGGAAAATAGACATCGTTGGTCGCCACCAGCGGCAACCCGATCTCATAGGCCCATTCGACAAAGGGACGCTCGGTCGCAATCTCTCCTTTGGTCAGCGCCCCGCCCTCGCCCGGATGGCGCTGCAATTCGACGTAAGCCCGTGTCGGATAGATCGCCGCCAGCCGTTCCAGCAGCGCGCGCGCCCTGGCGGTCTGACCCGCCTGAATCAATCGCCCCACAGGGCCATCCGCGCCACCCGTCAGACAGATTAGCCCCTCGGAATGGGCCTCAAGCTCCTCAACCGTCACCTGAATCTGCGCGCCATGCTTGTCCAGATACAGGCAGGAATTCAGCTTCATCAGGTTTTCATAGCCGCGCTCGGATTGCGCCAGCAGGACAATCGGTGCAGGCGCACGCGGGCGCTCGCCGGGCTGGGCGGGATCATATTCCACCGAGACCTGACAGCCGATAATCGGCTGCAAGCCTGCGCCCAGTGCCGTCACGGAAAACTCCAATGCGGCGAACATGTTATTGGTATCGGTGACCGCAACGGCGGGCATTTTCGCCGCGTCGCACAGCTTCACCAGTTTCTTGGCGGGCACGGCGCCTTCCAGCAGAGAATACTCGGTATGGACGCGCAGATGAATGAATCGGGGGCTTTTCATAGCGCCACGATAGGGCGGCAGAGAGGCGGCGAAAAGTGCCAAAACCACCGGACTGCATTTGCCCCCATCGCACAAAATTTGATCGCTAGGTCAGTTTTCAGGCGTTGGACCCGCTCAAATCCCTTGCCAAGCCCGCCCCTGATCGGCTTTGCTAGCAAAACGCGCCTTCTCTACGCCGCATCGAGCGGGCGCGCGGTGGATCGGGACACAGGGTAAGGCGGCGGAATACTCGCATGGACATCACGTTTCTTCTCAACGGAGAAACCCGGAGCGTCGCGGTCACGGACCCCACGCAATCAGTGCTGGACTGGTTGCGCGCCGAGGGGCTGAGCGGCACCAAAGAGGGCTGCAACGAGGGCGATTGCGGGGCGTGTTCCGTCCTGCTGACTGATGGCGATGGCACCAAGCCGCTGAATGCCTGTCTGATGATGATGCCGCATTTGCAGGGCAAAGCCTTGCGCACGGTTGAGGGGATCGCGGGGCCGGATGGCACGCTGCACCCGGTGCAACAGGCGATGATCGACCATCACGGCTCGCAATGCGGGTTCTGCACGCCGGGGTTTGTGGTCACGATGGCGGGCGCGCATCTGAATGGCGCAAGCGATTTTGATGACCAACTGGCGGGCAACCTGTGCCGCTGCACCGGCTACGCTCCAATTATCCGCGCCGCCAAGGTTGCACAAAGCGCGCCGGTCCCCGACTGGATGCGAGATCATCCTGTTGAATTTGCTGAAATTTCGCTTACCGACGGCCAACCCGCTTTTTTACCGCGCAGCTCCGATGAGCTTGCCGCATGGTATCTGGACCACCCCAATGCCACGCTGATCGCAGGGGCCACCGATGTCGGGCTTTGGGTGACCAAGCAGCTTCGCGATCTCGGGAAGGTCGCGTTTCTTGGCGGTTGCAGTGATCTGCAACAGATCAGGGAAACACCGGACAGCTTCATCATCGGCGCAGGCGTCACCATCGCCGCCCTGCGCAAGGCCATGACGACCCCGCACCCGAGTTTCGCGGAATTGCTGCGCCGATTTGCCTCGGAACAGGTGCGCCAAGCCGCCACGATCGGGGGCAATATCGCCAATGGCTCGCCGATTGGCGACAGCGCGCCTGCGTTGATCGCGATGGGCGCCAAGCTGACTTTGCGGCGCGGCGATGCCCTGCGCACCATCGCGCTGGAGGATTTCTTCATCGAGTATGGCAAGCAAGACCGCGCGCCGGGCGAGTTCGTGCACAGCTTAACCATACCGAAATCCGCCCCCGGGCTGGCTTGCTACAAATTGTCGAAAAGGTTCGATCAAGACATTTCTGCCGTGTGCGGATGCCTCAATTTAACCCAGGAAGGTGGAAAAACTGCAAGCGCGCGCATCGCCTTTGGCGGTATGGCTGGCACTCCGAAACGCGCACATGCGCTGGAAGCCGCGCTGATCGGCCAGCCGCTGAGCGAGGCCGCGATCACCGCCGCCCTGCCCGCCCTTGAAGAGGATTTCCAACCGATGTCGGATATGCGCGCCTCGAGCGCCTACCGGATGCAAGCGGCCAAGGCGATGGTGCTGCGCTATGGGCGCGAAGCGCGCGGCCAGCCCTCCATCCTTGAGGTGCAACCATGAGCATCGGCACCACGAAACCTCATGATTCTGCCCATCTGCACGTCACGGGCGCTGCGCGCTATGTCGATGATATTCCGGTGCCTGCGGGCAGTTTGCATCTGGCGTTCGGCCTGTCAGAGCACGCCCATGCCGACATCACCGATCTGGATCTGTCCGCCGTGCGCGCCGCACCCGGCGTCGTCAAAGTGCTTGTGGCTGGCGACATGCCTTTCGCCAACAACGCCTCACCCGCGCCCGACCCAGAACCGGTGCTGGCCGAGGGCGTGGTGCACTATATCGGTCAGCCGATTTTCCTCGTCGCCGCCACAAGCCATCTGGCCGCGCGCAAAGCCGCGCGTCTGGCGAAAATCTCCTATGATCCACGTCCCGCGATCCTGACCGTCGAAGACGCGCTGGCCGCCAACAGCCATTTTGAGGGCGGGCCCGTCACTTGGGCGCGCGGCGATGTCGCGGCAGGTTTTTCTCAAGCCACCTGTGTGGTTGAGGGCGCGCTTGATATTGGCGGGCAGGAACATTTCTACCTTGAGGGTCAAGCCGCGCTCGCGCTGCCCGATGATCAGGGCATGGTTATCCGCTGCTCGTCCCAGCACCCGACCGAGATCCAGCACAAGGTGGCCGAGGCCTTGGGCTGCGCGATGCATGACGTTCGCGTCGAGATGCGCCGGATGGGGGGCGGTTTTGGCGGCAAGGAAAGCCAGGGCAACCATCTTGCGATTGCTTGCGCGGTCATGGCGCGCGCCACTGGGCAAGCGTGCAAGATGCGGTATGATCGCGACGACGATATGATGATCACCGGCAAACGCCATGATTTCAAAGTGAAATATCGCATTGGCGCGGATGAGAACGGCGAGATTACCGCCGCCGAGTTCACCCATCTCGCGCGCTGCGGCTGGTCGCCTGACCTGAGCCTGCCGGTTTGTGATCGCGCAATGCTGCACGCAGATAGCGCGTATTTTCTGCCCAATATCCGCATCGAAAGCCATCGGCTGCGCACAAATACGCAATCCGCTACTGCGTTTCGCGGCTTTGGCGGCCCGCAAGGGATGCTCGCGACCGAGGCGGCGATGGATCATCTGGCCTTCGCAATGGGGTTAGACCCGCTGGAGCTGCGTCAGCGCAATTATTATGCGGCGGCGCTGGGGGCTTCCTGCCCCCAGACCCCCGGGGATATTTCGATCAAGAGGAAGGTGCAGACCACCCCTTACGGCCAGCCGGTCGATGATTTCATCCTCCATGAGCTGACAGAGAAGTTGCAGAAATCCGCGGAATTTGGCACCCGAAAGGCGGCTGTGGCCGCGTGGAATAGTACTAATGCGACATTAAAGAAGGGCATTGCGCTAAGTCCGGTCAAGTTCGGAATCTCGTTCACGCTCACCCATCTCAATCAGGCAGGCGCGCTGGTGCATGTTTACGCCGATGGCTCGATCCAGCTTAGTCATGGCGGCACCGAGATGGGCCAAGGGCTGCATCGCAAGGTCTGTCAGGTGGCCGCGCAGGTGTTCGGTGTGAATGACGGCTCGGTACGCATCACCGCCACCGCCACCGATAAGGTGCCCAACACTTCGGCCACGGCGGCGTCTTCGGGAGCGGATCTGAACGGAATGGCGGTGAAAGCGGCGTGTGAAACGATCAAAGGACGGATGGCTGAGTTTTTGGCCAAGCAGGCAGGTTGCGCGCCCCAAGATGTGCGCTTTGAGGGCGGGGAGGTAATCGTGGGCAACACCGCCGTGCCCTTCGCCAAGGCTGTGAAACTGGCCTATGAATCGCGCATCTCGCTATCCTCCACGGGGTTTTATGCCACGCCCGAGATCAGCTGGGACAGGCTAAAAGGCCAAGGCCGCCCGTTCTTTTATTTCGCCTATGGCGCGGCGATCAGCGAAGTGGTGATCGACACGTTGACGGGCGAAAACCGCATCCTGCGCACCGATATTTTGCATGACGCGGGGGCCTCGCTGAACCCCGGAATCGACATTGGCCAGATCGAAGGCGGCTATGTGCAAGGCGCGGGCTGGCTGACGACCGAAGAGTTGGTTTGGGACGACAAGGGGCGTCTGTGCACGCATGCGCCGTCGACCTACAAGATCCCCGCCTGCTCGGATCGGCCGCGCATTTTTAACGTCGCACTATGGGATCAGCCCAATCGCGTCGAGACAATCTATCGGTCGAAAGCGACGGGTGAGCCACCGTTCATGCTCGCGATTTCGGCCTATCTTGCGCTTGGCAATGCCTGCCAAGCCTGCGGCCCGAACTGGCCCGATCTGCAAACTCCGGCAACGCCAGAGGCGGTTCTGGCTGCGGTGAACCGTGCGCGGGGGACGCCATGAGCCTTGATCCCGCATACCTCGTAAAAATGGCAGATCACGGTCGGTTCACGCGCGTCGTCGTGGCACGCGCGCAGGGCTCTACCCCGCGTGAGGAAGGGGCGGCTATGCTGGTTTGGCCGGATCGAGTGATCGGCACGATTGGCGGCGGTGCCTTGGAGTTTTCCGCCATAGAATCTGCGCGTAAAGGTTTGCAAGGGTTACAGAAAGTTCCGCTTGGTCCCGCGATGGGGCAGTGCTGCGGCGGGGCGGTCGTTCTGGGGTATGAGGCATGGGATAGCGCAAAAATCACGCAAATCTCAGGTGAATTTCATGCACGTTCGCTGGGACATTCCACGGCGCAGCCGCTCGCCGTGACGCGCGCGCTGGCGCGGTTGCGCGATCGCGGTGAGATACCCAAAATGCTGATTGAGGACTGGCTGATCGAACCGGTTACTCCGCCCGCCACACCGATCTGGATCTGGGGGGCGGGCCATGTCGGGCGCGCGCTGATTGGCGTGTTGCACCCCCTGCCCGGCCTCGCGATCACCTGGGCCGATAGTGGGGCCGCGCGCTTTCCCGACGCGATCCCCGAAGGCGTCACGCCGCTGATTGCGCACAACCCCGCCGATCTGGTGACGCTTGCGCCGCGCGATGCCCATCACATCGTGCTGACCTATTCGCACGCGCTCGATCTGGAGCTGTGCCATCGCTTGCTCAATCACGGGATTGGCGCGCTTGGCTTGATCGGGTCGCAGACGAAATGGGCACGGTTTCGCAGCCGCCTCGCGGCCCTTGGCCACTCAGATGCACAAATTTCAGGCATTGCCTGCCCAATAGGCGATCCAAGCCTTGGCAAGCACCCTCAAGCCATTGCTTTGGGCGTCGCGGGCGCGCTAGTGAAGAGGTTAAGCGCAGGACACACTGCGCCAAGGGAAAGGGTGCGCGCCGGGTGAGCGAGCTGTTACAGATCGAAGGCCTCACCAAGGCCTATCCCGGGGTCGTGGCCAACGACGGCGTGGCCCTGCGCGTGCGTCCGGGTGAGGTGCATGCGCTGCTGGGCGAGAACGGCGCGGGCAAATCCACCTTGGTCAAGATGATCTACGGCTTGGTCAAACCTGATAGCGGCGCGATGATGTTTCAGGGCGCGCCCTACGCCCCCGTCGATCCGCGTGCGGCGCGCGCGGCTGGCGTGGCGATGGTGTTTCAGCATTTCTCGCTGTTTGAGGCGCTAAGCGTGGCCGAGAACGTTGCCCTCGGCATGGAAAACCCGCCACCAATGCGCCAGTTGGCAGCAAAGATTCGCGCGATTTCCAACGACTACGGGCTGCCCCTTGATCCCGCGCGCTTGGTCGGTGATCTGTCCGCAGGCGAGCGTCAGCGCGTCGAAATCGTGCGCTGCTTGCTGCAAGATCCCAAGCTGCTGATCATGGACGAGCCGACCTCGGTTCTGACCCCGCAAGAGGTTGATATCCTCTTCAAAACATTGCGCAAACTCTCGTCTGAGGGCACCGCGATTCTGTATATCTCACATAAGCTCGAAGAGATCCGCGCGCTATGTGAGGCGGCGACAATCCTGCGCGGCGGCAAAGTCGTGGATCATTGCGATCCGCGCGAGAAAAGCGCGCGCGAGTTGGCGGAGTTGATGGTTGGGGCCGAGCTGAAAGTGACCGATCGCGCAACGCGAAAACCCGGCGAGGTCGTGTTGAACGTCACCGATTTGTCCCTGCCGCCGATGTCGCAATTTGGCCCAGCGCTGAAAGAGATCGGCTTTGAATTGCGTGCCGGAGAGGTGCTGGGAATCGGTGGGGTTGCGGGCAACGGCCAGGAAGAATTGCTGGCCACGCTGTCCGGCGAGCGCCCCTCGAAACATGGCACGGTTGTGCTGTCGGGGGCGGATGTTTCCGCGCTTGGCCCTAATGCGCGGCGCGCCAAGGGGT
>NZ_AUNB01000047.1 GCF_000714545.1 Thioclava indica | reverse complement strand
CCGATGAGGGCCGCGTGGTGGTGTGAACGCGCCGCCCCTCGCTTAGACCGCGCGCGCGCAATTCATCGCGAAACCCCTGCAGGCGGCGTTGCGTGCGCGGATCCATACGCGCGCCGAGGAAACCGGGGTGACGATAGCCCTGAGCGATCAGATGCGCTGTTGCGGCCCGCGCGGCTTGATAGTGCGAAAATCCGATCATCCGGTCGTGGGGCGCGGGGTCCGTCTCCATGATCTGGACAACAGGGCAATCGGCCTCTTGCAATAGCGCTTTTGCGGCGTCGGTCTGGTCGATCCCGGTCACAATCAATCCCGCCGGGCGCTGACGTAGAAACAACCGGATCAAATTCTCTTCCGAGAGAGGCGCGTAGCGCGAATAGCCAAGTTGAACCGAATGGCGCGTGCCCTCCACCGCCGAATAAATTCCATCCATCACCGCCGAGAAAACGTTATTCGAGACCGAGGGTAAAATCACCCCGATCACGTCCGAACGCGTCGAGGCCAACGCTCGCGCTGCCGGATCGGGCAGATAGCCCAATGATTCGATGGCAGCGTCAATCTTGGCGCGCACTGCCCCTGACACGACATCGGGATTGCGCAGGGCGCGGGAAACTGTGGCAACGCTTACACCGACATGATCCGCCACATCGCGCATCTTTACTGTTTTGTTTTTATTATATTTAGCCATAGAATCCTCGATGATCTTCAAAGTCTAATCTTATCTTTGATTGACGAATGTAATCGCTTACATTAGTTCTCCACTCCCAAGAAACACACCACGTGCTTAGAAGGCAAGATGACAAACGCACTCGACCTTGCGCCCCCCCCGATTCTTGTGATGGGCGTTTGCGGCACCGGCAAGACGACGCTGGCCAAGCGGATCGCCGAGGCTGCGGAGGGCGTTTATCTTGATGCCGATGATTATCACCCGGTCGAAAACGTGACCCATATGGCGGCAGGCCTACCGCTGAATGATGCGATGAGATGGGGTTGGTTAGATCAGGTGGCCAAGGTCGTCAAAGCCTCACAGCATGAGGCATCTTTCGTCGTCTTCGCCTGTTCCGCGCTTAAATTTAGCTACCGCGAGCGGCTGCGCAAAGGCCTTGGCACGATGCATATCGCGCACTTGACCGGTCCGCGCGAGCTGATCGCCCAGCGCATGGCGGCGCGCGAAAGCCATTACATGCCGATCACGCTGCTGGACAGCCAGCTTGCCGATATGGAACCACCGGGGCCCGAGGAAGTCCCGTTAATCTGCGACATTTCCCACCCGCCAGAGGTGCTGTGCGCGCAGATACTACGTGAATGGGGTAAAGCCCCGCTCAGTTGATTTCGTCGTTTAAGGGAGGACACCATGACGAATACGATCCGCAATATCGCCCTTGCTACGGTTGCATCGCTGGCACTTGCCGGCACCGCGCAGGCCGAAGTGCATAAATACAAGTTTCAAAGTTCGGACCCCGCGGGCAACCCTAATTTCATCCTGCAGCAAAACTGGACGAAAGACCTTGCCAAGCGCACCGACAACCAGATCCAGATCGAGATGATGCCCGTTGGCTCGGTAGTTGAGCATAACGAGACGCTTGATGCAGTCGGTGCGGGAATTCTTGACGGCATTGTCACTGACATCTCGTATTTCGCAGGCAAGGACCCGGCATTTTCGCTGTTGGGAAATCCGGTGGGCGCATGGTCCAGCCCGGCGCAACTTCTTGATTTTATGAACAATGGTGGCGGCCAGGAACTCGCCAATGATCTGTTTCAACCCTACGGGCTGCACTATGTCGGCTCGACCACGACCGGGCTTGAGTCGCTGGTCTCTAAGGTGCCGCTGGATGGCGTAGCTGATCTCAAGGGTCTCAAGATGCGCGCCCCCGAAGGCTTGGTGCAAGATGTGTTCGCCGCCGCAGGTGCCGCCCCGGTCAACCTGCCGGGATCAGAGGTCTATACCGCGCTCGACAAGGGGGTGATCGATGCAGCCGACTACACCGTGTTCTCGACCAATCAAGCGCAGGGCCTGAACGACATTGCACCCAATCCGGTCTATCCGGGTTTTCACTCGATGCCGCTTGTGGGCGTTGCGATGAACAAGAAGGAATGGGACAGTCTGTCGCCCGAGTTGCAAAAAGCCTTTGAGGAGTCGGTCAAGACATTCGCGACGACCGAGGTGAATGATCTGGCCGCAGCCGACAAAAAAGCGGTGGCCGAGGCAGAAGCGGGCGGCAAGATCCATATCCATAACTGGTCGAACGAAGAGCGCGCCAAGTTCCGCCGCATCGCGATCACCCAGTGGGAAAAAGTCGCGCAGAAATCGGACAAGGCCCAGCATGTCTATGACGTGCTGACCGCCTATCTCAAGCAGAACAACTTGCTTTGATCTGAATGCGGGCGGGGCCGCCAGCGGCGGTCCCGCCCGTTCCCACTTCCCCGACATCAGCGGTTCCCCCATGCCCAAGCCAAACCCGAACGAGGGCGCGCCACACGCGCCCGAACCCACGCAAGCTGACGCCGAACATGGCGCAATCCCTGAAACCGGACTTTTGGGTCGCGCGATTGACGCGTTCGGGATTGTCTTTGCGATCGGTATCATCGCCTCTGCGCTGATCCTGCTCAACGAGGTGGTGCTGCGCTACGGATTCGACAGACCGACGATCTGGGCGCACGAAACCACGATCTTTCTTTGCGCAATGGCCTTTGTTTACGGTGGTTTGTACTGCGTCGTGCGCAACAGCCACATCCGCGTCGTACTGATCTACGATCTGGTCACTGGGCGCGCGAAACGCATCCTTGATGCCGTGATCTCGCTGATCTGCCTGTTCGCCGCCGGCTTCTTTGCATGGGCGGCCTATGGCATGGTGATCAAGGCGATCTTTCGCCCCGGCGGCGGCATTCATTTTGAGACATCAGGCAGCGCTTGGGATCCGATGTTTCCCGCCCTGCTGAAAATTTTCCTTTTTGTCGTGCTGTGCTTGATGGTGGCACAATTCACCATCATGGCAGTGACCTACCTGCGCGCAGCTTTCGGCAAGGGAGCGCAACAATGATCGAACATCTCCTCCATTTCGATCTGTCAGCGCTTGGGATCGGCTATGGCACATTGCTGCTATTCGCGCTGTTGATTGGGCTATTACTGACCGGCATTCCGTTGGCTTTCGTGACGCTCCTGGTCGCGCTGATCTTCGCACTCGGTTGGTTTGGGCCGATGGCTGTGCCGTTGATCACCAGTCGGGTTTATTCGTTCGTCTCAAGCTTCGTCTTTGTCTCGGTGCCAATGTTCGTGATGATGGCGGCGCTGCTGGACCGATCCGGGATTGCGCGCGACCTGTTTGAGGCGATGAAACTGGTTGGCGGACGAATGCGTGGCGCGGTGGCGATCCAGACCATTTTTGTGTCAGTAATCTTGGCCGCGATGTCAGGTATTATCGGCGGTGAGATCGTGCTGCTGGGCCTGCTGGCGCTGCCGCAGATGATCCGGCAGGGCTATGACCGCAAGCTGGCAATCGGCGTGATCTGTGCAGGCGGGTCGCTTGGCACCATGGTCCCCCCCTCAATCGTGCTGATCATCTACGGGTTGACGGCGAATGTCTCGATTGGAGATCTGTTCACCTCGGCCTTTATTCCGGGCTTCATGCTGGCCGCGTTTTACGTTCTGTTCGTGATCATCCGCGTTAAACTCAATCCCGAGCTTGCGCCGATGCCCGAACCCGATGATCGCCCATGGTCAGAAAAGATCAAGCTACTCAAGGGGCTTGTGCTGCCAGTTCTAGTGATTGGATTTGTGCTGGGTTCGATCTATGGCGGAATTGCCAGCGTGACCGAGGCCTCCGCGCTTGGCGTTGCAGGGGTGATGATCTCAACTCTGATCCGGGGCGAGTTGACGCTCTCGATGCTCAAAGGGGCTTCGCTCCAAACGCTTGGCACCTGCGGGATGATTGTCTGGATTGGGATTGGTGCGTCCGCATTGGTGGGCGTGTTCAACCTGATGGGCGGGATCGACTTCGTCTCGGGGCTGCTCAAGGGTGTTTCGGACGTTCCAATTGTGGTGATCCTGACTATGATGGCGATCCTGTTCTTTCTAGGCATGTTTCTGGACTGGGTCGGGATCGCGCTGCTGACAATGCCGATCTTCGTGCCGATTGTAAAAGATCTGGGCTATGACCCGGTGTGGTTTGGCGTGCTGTTTGCGATGAACATGCAGGTCAGCTTTCTCTCGCCCCCGTTCGGCCCAGCCGCTTTCTATCTCAAGTCGGTCGCACCGAAAGATGTCAGCCTCGGCGAAATTTTCCGATCGCTGCTACCCTTTATCGCGATCCAAATAGTTGCGGTGGGTCTACTGGTGGCCTTTCCCGCGATCACCGGGCACTAATCAATACCTCAACGTTCCTTCATCGGTGTCGACAACAGCCGCAACACGACCGATCTGCCTATCCCACTGAGCCTCGGCATCTGTCTTGCTGTCCTGGGCGAAGATCGTCTTCAGCATCGCTGCCACCGCTGTGAACTGCTTGGCCGGAGCATGGGCAAGCGCGTTGCGCATCCAGTGAACGCGACAGCGCTGATGCGTGGCATCGAACAAACGACTCGCGGTGGCCCGCAGGCCATTGTGATCATCGGCGTTTGTCTGCAACGGCTTGCAAATTCGAAGACCCGCAAGCATTTTCAGCAGCGTCGGCACGCGGCCCACGAAGGTCTTTTCAAGATTAATGATTGTGAGACGGCTGCAACCAACGCGGCGAGCCATTTCGGCCTGCGAAATCCCTAGAGATTTGCGGCATTCACGAAGCGTCCCAACAGGACTATCGCTGCTCGGGAGCCAGGCCCAGCGCAGATCAAGCATGCAGCATCGATTTTTCATTATCGGAACCAATGACATGATAAAAAATCATTCCATCCAAGCGCGCTCAATAGAAAGAAAAACAAACTATGCATAAGGGCGGATATGAACGCGCATCCAAGGCGGGTGCTTTTAGATTAGGGACGCGGCGATTGCAGATCTTACCAACCCGGACCAGCAAGATCGTCGTCAGGGTCCGTCGTGGGCTCATTGGGCTCAACGCTTTCCTCAATATCTGCCAAACCATCGGAGGCGATTTCGATTTGGTTTTTAACATGCGCGTCCGATCGTTCTTGGCTATCAATCACCACGCAATCCTTTTGATAGGCGCGTTCAAACGCGCTTGCTTGGTTGCCGGGGCGGACTATCTTCACCTCGTGGCCAAATACGCGCGTTGCGGACCCATCTGCCCAAAGGACGTCGAGGGCAGCTTTACCCGGCGCGGCACGCCAAACCTTGGGGCGCAATCTTAACTCGCGACACACGGCAAGGGCTTGGCGCAAGATCTCCCCAAGTGTTAGCTGCGGATCGGCGCCAAAATCGCCAGCAGCTCCCTCAACATTCTGTTTTGCTCTTTCAAAAGCGTGTCGGTCGCGCTTGGCGTGGCGTCCGGTTTCTGCTCCAATATCTGGCCGAGGCATTCCTCTACTTTCGTCAGCCGCGCTTCCACCGCCTCCTGCGCTTTTGCTTGTGCTTCCAACACGGCCATCAGCCGCTCGACCAGACCCTGCTCCTCCCCCTCGGGTTGGTTCAGCAGGTCCAGAAGCGGGAACAGTCTGATGATGTGCGAATCCATGTTCATCAACTGATCGAGCAACGCCTTTGAGGGCTCGGGCCATTCCCATGTGGTCATATCGTTTTTTGAGGTCATCAAGTCTCTCCAAAATGTGGTTAAGGGGGTGACGCGCGGCCCGCAGCGCCCGTGACAAATCCAGGCGCGCGCGGAGATCTCGCAAGCCGCGCGCCAGTTTTAGCCGTTGCCGGACAAAGCGCGGCTCCCATGCCAGACCCAAATCGCTGGTGTTGATTTCCACCCCGGTCTTCGAGATCCAGAAATGACTGCGCGATCCGTGTCGGTTTTCCCGCACCTCATGATGAAAGCCAAACTGCGGGCCCGCCATATGCGCCGCAAGGGTTGCGATTTCTCCTGGCTGCACCCGCAAAAATATCTGCTGTAACGCCGCATGCAGATCACGCGCGTCGGGCGAGGTCAGGTTTCGCTTCGGTGTGATCGGATCGAGCGTCAGCACCTGAGGTGAGAAATACGCCGGCACCTCAAGTCCGATCATGCGATTGATTTTTTGATGTATACGGTCAAGCACATGGCGCTTCTTATGCACGACCAGATTATGCCCGCTGAAGTCGCTCAGCGACACCGCGACATGAACATGATCGCAAGTTGCATCCTCGTGACGCCCCGCAATCCAGGCCGTGCGATCAGGGATCACGCCAAGCTCTTCCACGGTTAATTCAACGATCCGCATCCATCGAGCGTCATCGGCGCGCAGCCCCTCGGGCAGCGAGAGGGTCATGTGCAGAATTTGCCCGCCGCGACGGAAAAGATCGAGATCCTCACAGACCTGATCTGGCGTCAGAAACGGCAAGGTGCCTCCGACGAGTTTTGCGCCGCGACGAAAGACATAGTCTCGCGCGGCCGTTGCGTCAGCGTGAAATTTCAGGAACGGCCGCGTCACGCGACCGTCCCGCGCAAGGTTTCAAGAAATGCTTCGATCAGCCGTTCGGCTTGCGCCTTGTTCACCGCCGTTTTGCGACCATTCGCCAACGCGCGGATCTCATTGAGTTGCTTGCCCAAGCGTCCCAATTCGGGCGCGCCATCGTAAGATTGATCCTCAATATAGTTCAGAACGGCCGCAGCCAGAAAGGCAGACTGCGTCGTATGACCAGAGCGTCTATACGCCAATTTGATCTGCGCCGCCTGCCGCGTAGTCACTGAAAACTTAAACTGCGTGCGCGCCGCCTCGGGCGCGCTTTCCGGAGCATTCGCATCTGTTAAGGAGTTCCCATTCAAACCAGTCATCCGACACCTTTCTATTCTCGCGAGCCCATAAATTCATTCATCGAAAACCTCGGGGCGACCAACGCACACCCGCCTCAAACAGTATAGTTTCTGATCGCGAAATTTGCTCTACTGAGAATGTCTGTGTGGCGAGAAAACTGTGGATAACGGTGCGATCCGAACAGGCCGGATGCCCAACAACCGCCTGTTTTCGCAAGGCTCGGTAATAACCTGAAATGGGACCATTTTCTTTTAGGTTCTAAACGGGGGCAATCTGGGCAGGAAGGGTGGGCATAGTCGCATTATGCCGCGCGCTGGCGACACTGCCTGCACATGCCCAAGCTGCGAGGGTGGAAATCAACGATCGTGGCGGGTGACTGTGGCAGCACCCGAGGAAATTGGTGTGCGTTCCTAGACCGGACAATTAGCGGAACTTCGCGGGCAATGCTTGCCGGCTTGCGCGATGTATTTGGCGCGGCCAAGGCGCTCAAGGATTGGTGTTTACCCCTCCTAAAACACGGCTCAAATCATCACTCAGGTAAACGAAATCTGCCGGTGCGCCGGGATTCAAATGACCGATATCCCTCGCCAAACCGACAGCCTCGGCTGGGGCGCGCGTCGCCATTGCCAGGGCTTGAGCACGCGTAAGGCCGACGTGGCGATGCATATTCGAGATGGCTTGCGGAAGCGTAATATCAGCGCCCGCCAGCGTGCCATCAGAAAGCGTCAAGTGACCGTCGCGGCGCTCGATGGTGCGGCCATTCAGCGTGAAATGGCTTAGATCCGTCCCCGCTACCGCCATAGCGTCAGTTACCAAAAACAGACGCCCCGGCCCGCTTTTCGCGCGCGCAGCCACTCCGATGGCGGGTGCAGAGACATGGACAAGGTCGGCAATCAGCCCTGCCGCGACCCCACTGTCGAGCGCCGCGCCTACCAATCCCGGCGCCCGGTGCGTGAGTGGACTCATTGCGTTGAAAAGATGGGTCACGCAACGCGCACCAGCAGCAAAACCCGTCCGCGCGCTTTCATAGCTGCAATTGGTATGGCCAGCGCGTTAGCATCAGGCGCAATGATCGCATCCAGATCAGGATAGGCGCTCAGGATGCCTTCTGCTGTCTGTAGGGACTTTTGGGCATCGTTATATCCGTATTGGGTGGTAACGATATCCCAGCCGGGATGCTCGGCCTGAATCTTTGCTTTCGCTGAGGCAATCTCAAGTGTCGATGCTTTGATGTCGGGGGAGACGAGACTGTGAAGGTGCATCGCAAGAACGCCTATCGCAAATTGTCGATATCGTCTCAGGCCCAACTTTTTTCGCTCTTTTTACGGGCCCTAGAACCATCTTGATTATTTAGCTGCCAAGCCATCGGAATGTAGCGCTGGCGGTTCTTGAAAGAACTACTTTGTTTGACTTTCCCATCCACTGAAACTGCGGCACTGCCCAACACATGGAATTCCGCTTTAACGCCTTGGTTGTGCTCAGACCTATCTAACCCTCTTCCATCTTACGGTGCAGGGTCAAACAGGCGTCGCGCAGCGAAGGCGAATGGTCCCGGTTGGGATGATCATTCGTTAGTCTGAAAAATGTGCATATCAGCTGGATAGGGCTTCGTCTGACTGTAGGGCAAAACAACCAACTTTGCGCATTGGGTGGCTGTGGTCTTGCATAGTGGTGCGCGCACCAATTCCACGGTATTGCCCTAGCAATTTGTTCTCCCTACGCTCTCATCCATGCCAGTCCCGCACCCACCCGCCAATCCCTTTCGCGCGCAACGTCTTGCACAGGCAGCCATGATGGGCATGCTGATCACGGTGCGCTGCCCTGGATGCAACAGGAAAGTTCATTATTGGGCTGCGGATCTCTTGCAGGTTCTGGGCGACCGCAGGCTCAATGAACCGCCCTTTCCCTGCTCACGCTGCAATAGCCGCGAACTGGATGTTCGATGGCGTATCCCCGCCCCATCCGAGCTGACCGACTTGACCATCCGTCGCCCAATCCGGCAGGTTGTGCGCTGGATCTGGCGCAATGAGAAGGCCTGAAGCCATGTGCAACCTCTACAGCAATACGACGACGCAAGAAGCAATGCGCGGGCTCTTCAAGGGCCTCTCGGATCGTGTGGGCAACCTCGGGCCGGGCAAGTTTTACCCCGATCAATTGGCCCCCATCATCCGACACGCAGATGGCGGATTAGAGTTGGTCACGGCGCGCTGGGGAATGCCCTCGCCGCCCTCAGTGCTCAAGCCTGAAGAGATTGTCGCGAAGTTACGGCAAGCAATGCGAGCGACCTGCACGCTGTCGCGCCAGTGCCGGTCGGGCACACGCCGAGTCCAAAAGGCGCACGGCGGTTTTGCGCCGCGCGCCTCAGCTCAATCCGGCGCTTTGACGAGGATTTTCACTTGGGACTTCTCGGCCACGAGTGCCTCGAAACCTTGCTCTACGATCTCGTCAATGGAGATCCGCTTGGTCACCAGTTTATCGGCGCTGAAATAGCCTTGGATCATCAGCTCCATCACCGCCGGATAGACATGGCGATAGGCGATTGTGCCTTGCAACTGACGCTCTTTGAGCACTGCCGTATTTGGATGAAACGACGCGTCACCCTCCCAGATCGAGACGATCAGCGTCTGCCCTTCATGGCGCGTGCTGTCGATGCATTGCGGCAGAACGCGCGGCACCCCCGTCACCTCAAATGCCACATGCACACCGCCCGTGGCGCTGCGGATTGTCGCAACCGGATCCTCTGCCATTGGGTCGATCACCGAGGTCGCCCCCAGTTCAAGCGCCTTGGCACGGCGCTCTGCCGACGGCTCTACAACGTGGATTTGCGCCGCCCCCGCCACGCGCAGCGCCTCGACCACAAGCAGACCAATCGGGCCCGCACCGAACACCGCTGCCTTGTCACCAGCCTTGATCTTTGACATCCGCACGGCATGCAGCGCCACCGCTGCCGGCTCGACCAACGCCCCTTGCTCCATGGAAAGATCATCGGGCATCTTGTGGACCATTCGGGCAGGGACTACCGAGGTCGCCGCAAAACCACCATGACCACCCGAGAGCCCGACAAAGCCGAGGCTGTCGCAGAGATTGTATTTACCCTCCATGCAGGCCTCGCAGTGACCGCAGGCAAAGATCGGCTCGATTGCGACCCGGTCCCCCTTGGTCAGACCGCTGACACCATCGCCCAGATCCGTGATGGTGCCGCAATATTCATGACCCATTGTGATCGGAGCTTTGTCATGGCTCAGCGGGTGAGTTTCTTCCACCGGAACAAAGATAGGCCCAGCGAGATATTCATGCAGGTCGCTGCCACAGATCCCGGTCCATGCAACCTTGATTTTGACCTCTCCCGGACCGGGTGACGGTTCTGCGATATCCTCGACGCGAATGTCTTTAACGCCATGCCAACGTGCGGCTTTCATAGCTGTCTCCTCTATATCTGATGAGATGCCCCGGCCCACGATGGGCCGGGGACGGTTGTAAACGAACGCTCAGGACAGATGGTGAACCTGCTGGAGCCCGTAGACGGGCGTGTCGAGGCCCTCCAGCCGTGCCTTGAGTTGCAGCGCGAGATAGAGCGAGTAATGACGCGACTGGTGCAGGTTCCCGCCATGGAACCACAGGTTTTCCTGCTGGGTCGGCTTCCACATGTTGCGTTGCTCGCCTTCCCAAGGGCCCGGATCTTTAGTCGTGTCAGAGCCAAGCCCCCAAACCTTGCCCACCTTGTCGGCCACGTCCTGACTGATGAGATCCGCCGCCCAGCCGTTCATTGACCCAAACCCTGTTGCAAACACCACAAGATCGGCGGGCAGTCGCGTGCCATCGGCCAGAACGACCGCGTCTTGCTCGAAATGATCGACTTGCCCTTTGGCGAGTTTCACCTCGCCGTCGATGATCAACTGACTGGCACCGACATCGATGTAATAGCCCGAACCGCGACGCAGGTATTTCAGGAATAACCCCGAGCCATCATCCCCCCAATCCAGATCGAAACCGGCCTTTTCCAGCCCCGCATAAAATTCGGCATCCCGTTCGCGCATCTGGTCATAGAGCGGGATCTGGAACTCATGCATGATCTTGTAGGGCAACGAGGCAAAGATCATGTCCGCCTTTTCGGTCGTGATGCCATTGGCCAGCGCCTCTTCGGAATAGAGCGCACCAAGGCCGATCTCCATCAGGCTGTCCGAGCGCACGATATGGGTCGAGGAGCGCTGCACCATCGTCACATCCGCCTCCGATTCCCAAAGGGCGGCGCAGATGTCATGGGCCGAGTTGTTCGAGCCGATCACCACAATCTTTTTGCCGCTCCACTCGTCGGGGCCTTTATGCTGCGAACTGTGCTGGATCGTGCCGTTGAAATCTTCCATTCCGGGGAATTTCGGCATGTAAGGCTTTCCCGACATGCCTGTGGCAAGCACCAGCTGCGTGGGCTCTAGCACGACTGTTTCGCCATCGCGATTGACCGTCACGCGCCATTTGCCCGCCGTCGCGTCATAGCTGGCCTTCGTCACCTCCGAGCGCGTCCAGTAATTGATCTCCATCACCTTGGTATACATCTCAAGCCAGTCGCCTACCTTGTCCTTGGGGGTGAAGACCGGCCAATTGTCGGGGAATTTGATATAGGGCAGGTGATCATACCAAATCGGGTCATGCAGGCTGAGCGATTTGTAGCGGCTTCGCCATTGGTCACCGGGCCGGTCATGCTTGTCGAGCACGATCGCGGGCACACCGAGCTGGCGAAGGCGCGCGCCTAATGCGATACCGCCCTGACCGCCGCCGACGATCAGCACATAGGGTTGCGTGCCATAGCCCAGATCGGCGTCTTCTGCATCGCGCCGTTCCTTCCACGACGTCCGGTTCTTGCGCGCGCCATGTTCCGCGCCCATCGGGCGACGCTTGCCGCGATTTTCCTCAAATCCCTTTAGCTCTTGCAGCGCCGTTAGCAGGGTCCAGATGCGACCCTCCTTGATCCGCATCAGCCCACAACCACGTCCGGCCTTGGTCTCGAACGTCACCCATGCCGTGATCACGCCGCCCTCCTCGGCGGGGCTCTCACCGGATTGCAGTTCGAACTGTCCAGGCCGCGTGTGATCGATCTGGTGACGCAGCAAATCTGCTACGCCCTCGGGACCTTCGACGGTCTTGAGATTCCAGCTCACTGCGACGAGGTCGCGCCAGTAGCTGTCAGTGGCAAACAGCGCTGCCGCGCGATCAATGTCTCCGCTCTCCAAGGCGGAATTGAGGCTGTCGAGAACCTCCTGGGTCTGATGGGTCACCGTAGTATCAAGCATCGCGTCTCCTCCTCTGCGCTTATCTCGTGCAGAAGTATCGTCGCGTAAAAGACGTCCAACCTATGGTTTATTGGCGCAAAGGCAGTATAAAAGGGCTGCTGCGGTGCGGCATGTTGCGCGCGCAACGCTTGCGCAACGCATCACTCGGGCGGTTGCAACCCAGCCTTGCGCATGCGACGCAAAATAGTAGAGCGATTGACCCCGAAGCGCCGCGCCGTCTGCGCCATATTCCAATCGCAGGCCTCCAGCACCTGCTCGAGGGCATCCCAAGGGTCGCGCGCCAGACTCGGGCTGGTTTCTGAAGCCGAGGCGATCGAGCTTGGAAGATCGGGCAGATCAATCACCGGACCAATGCAAAGTGAGGCGGCGACATCCAGAACATGTTCGAGCTCGCGGATGTTGCCTTGCCACAGACGCCCCTTGAGATCGACGCGTGCTGCAGGCGACAGTCGGATCAACTCAGACGTTTGACGGCGCAGATGTCTTGAGATCAACCAATCAAGGTCGCGCCGCATACGCAGGGGGGGCAAGCTGAGGGTGCAGCCAGCCAGTCTGTGAAACAGCGGTTGGGGCAGAGTAAGTTCGGCGGGGGAAAGGCAACTCGTCGAGAGTGGTCTCAGATCGGGCCGCCCATCGAGAAGCCCGCTCAAGGCAGTGGCGGTATCGGTGGAGAGGTCTTCTATCCGGCGCAACAGAAGCGTGGTCGGGCCGGGCAAGTCAAAGCAGGCGTCGAGCAAGTGCTGCATATCAAGCCCGGCACAATCGAGGCTAATGAAACCTTGCGCTTTACCCGTCATATGGATCGCGCGCGCAAGCTTGGCCTTGCCTGTTCCAGTCTCGCCCGTGATCAAAAGCGGCACCGTTCCCGGTGCAAGCCGCTCTGCCTGCGCCAGCAGTCGCGCCATGCCCGG
Organism: Thioclava indica; assembly: GCF_000714545.1. Classification (GTDB taxonomy): domain Bacteria; phylum Pseudomonadota; class Alphaproteobacteria; order Rhodobacterales; family Rhodobacteraceae; genus Thioclava; species Thioclava indica. The sequence goes on along the minus strand of NZ_AUNB01000047.1, from coordinate 3,223 downwards.
GTCACCGCCCGTCAATCCGGCCAGCGCGCCACTTGCACGCAGCCCGACATGGGGTTTGCGCGGTGCTTTTGGGGCGATCGCATGCCCAAACAGCGCCCCGCCGTCACGCATTTCTATCACCCGTTCTTCTGTCGGGCGGTCGCGCATAAGGTCGGGTAGGTCATCGACGCTTAGCCCTAGAACCTCGTCGATGCGGCGGCCGATAATCGACGCGCCCGAGGGAAACAACCGCCGAGCCGTGCGAGTATAGCCCAGAATGCGCCCCGCGCCGTCCAGCCGCACAGCCGCCTCCGGGTCGACATCCAGAAACTCCGGGCTGGAGGACAGGCGCAGCACCCAGTCGCGTGGGCTCTCGGCCATCAGGTTGGCCATCTCGACCCGCCGTGCGGCGTTGGTCACAAGGCTCATCGCAAGGTTCTGGCTGCTCTTTGGCGTCGGTGAGCGCAAGAGTGAGATATCAAGCACCGCTGCCAACTGGCCTAGACTGTCGAAGATTGGTGCAGCAGTGCATGACAGCATCGTATGTGAATTGCCGAAATGATCGTCTTGATGCACCGTCACTGGTTCTTGCGTGTAAATACAGGCACCCACTCCGCATGTCCCGGCCAGATCCTCGGACCAATTCGATCCTAGGTAAAGACCCGCGCTGCGCAGATCCTCGACAAAGAGGTCGTCTCCGAAGAAGTCGACGCAGACACCTTGCGCATCGGTCAAAAGCAGGACGTAATTCTGCCCGGCGACCTGTCGGAACAGACTTTGCAGCCCGGATCGCGCGGCTGCAATCATCCATTCGGCCTGCTTGCGGTGATCGCGCAGCTCCGCTTCTGTCACAATATGTGCAGGGTCAGAGCGCATCGGATCCATGCCATACAATTCGACACAGCGCCGCCACGAGGCTGAGACAAAACCGTCTCTACCTGTTTGCGTGCCATCCAGCACCTGTCCGATCTCCTCGACGTGCCGCGCGTCTGTCATGGCCCATCGCCTCCCGAAGATAGCGTAGCACTGGATGCATCCCTTTGTGGAGTGGCTTTTGGTCGAAGACAGTATCATCCTGATCAAAGCGGCCCGTGGCATGCAAACGCCATTGTAGGTTCGCGCGTAATGTTAGGAGCATTCGAAATGGCGCGCCGTGCCGGGCTCGAGCATCTGCAGCGGCGAGGTCGTGAGGCTGGTCGAGGTGCCTTGCGTGCCATGCACCACCTTACCTGCGGAAATTTGAGTGGAGCACCTGGAGGAACTGAAAGGTGACGCGATTAAATGTACCCTTGAAGAGATACTCTTGCTCCTCTATATGGAAAAAGAGTATCGTTATAGGGGCACTCAATGGACTTCACTATTCAGACACATGTCGACGGTGAGTGGCGTGATGCAGCTGATGTCAAATTCGTAGAGCCCGATCGCGGGATCGCAGGTGCGACGAACACAAGCTATGACACGGACTATTGGGCGGAGATGGCCTCCGTCGATGCCCTCAAAGGGAATGTTATCGATCGCCGTGCGTTGTCGCTGCGTTACCCGGTGGATCTCTCTTATCATCAATCTGACCGCTGGCCAGCCTGGCTCCTCGACCTCATGCCTCAGGGGGCGGCTCGCGCACGCATTGCGCGAGAAGAAGGGCTGCGACCTGATGATCCAGCCGTCGAGCTTCAGCTGTTACGCCGTGCGGGGGGCGCCCCCATTGGAAATCTGCGCATCCGGGAAGCTTGGGAAGCTGAACAGGAGCGCATCGCAGGTCTTGAGTGCCCCCCTCTGACGGATGGTGACATCTTCAACCGCACTGAACGGTTCCTGGATGTTGTCGATCGGTTTGCACATCTTGCCTCCGGCTCCAGCGGTGTGCAGGGTGAATGGCCCAAAGCTCTGATGACACGTTCCGCGCGGGATGGTTTCTGGTATCCGGATCCTTTTGTCAAAACTGAAGATGGGCTCGAGCATGTCATCATCAAGCTCCTGAAATCTTCAAGCGACAATGATCGGCTGATCCTTGAGGCAGAGGCACCCTATCTGGAGTTGGCCCGATCCTTTGGTCTGAAGTGTGCAGCGGCTTTGCGCTACGAACCTGGTGTGCTGATCATGCCGCGGTTTGATCGGGAAGTCGCTGATGGAAAGGTCTTGCTCCATGGGCAGGAAAGCCTGACTTCGGCTCTTGGCGTCGCTGAATTCGGCATGTCCAGAGCGCATGAGGACTATCTTGAAATCATAGATCTCTACAGCGATGACCCAGCAGCGGACAGGCTAGAGTATCTCATGAGAGATGTCCTCAATATGGCCGCAGGGAATCCGGACAATCATGGGCGCAATACGGCCATGCAGCGCCCGGCACACGGCGGGGTTCGGTTGGCTCCGCTGTTCGATTTTGCGCCCATGCGCCTTTCGGATGCAGGCATCGCACGTCAGAGCCGGTGGCGCTGCCTTGAGGGGCGAGATCTCGGTGCGGACTGGTCTGCGGTGTGCGATGCTGTGGCTTGTAAAGGTTTGAATGTCGACGAAGTACGACAGGCATTGATTGATATGCTGCCTGCGCTGCGCGACTTGCCAGGTGCCGCTGCTGAGCTGGGCGTGCCGGACAAAGTTATTGAGCAGGCCATCAGGCCCGATCAGATGATCGCTGCGATTGAAGCCTTGGAGGATGCCCAATGCCAGCCGTGAAGCCTCTTACAAAAATTGAAAAGCGCACACGTCGCGAGGAGATCTTTCGGAAAGCAGCCTCAGGCGAACTCGATTTTCCGAATGCGGTTCGTGATTTGCGCCAATCTCTGGGTATGACCCAAGCCGTGTTCGCTGAACGATTTGGTCTGACCCGGGTTCAGGTGATCGCCCTGGAGGGGGGGAAAGCAAATCCGACCTTGGAAACACTCGAGAAGATAGGTCGTCCCTTTGGGCTCCAAGTGGGGTTTGTGCCGATTCAGAGTTCTAATACAAATATTTAGATGTTTCGGGGTGCGTTGCAAAACGCATCGTGCTCCTGAACTCTAAAGAGCCTTATTCCGTCCGATCGATAGCGCTGCCCCCACCTTCCTTGTGCGACCCTGATCTGAGATTCAGCCCCAATGGATGGATGATCAGGGAGTTTCGCCATGGAGCGCTCAACGGAGTTTCTCAGCAACATTGATATGGTTGTGGGGCCGCGTGGTCACCGCCGGTGGCCGGATGCAGTGAAGGCGCGAATTGTGGCCGAGACGTTGGTTGAGGGGTAAGCGGCGTCTGGCCCCCACCTTTC
>NZ_AUNB01000046.1 GCF_000714545.1 Thioclava indica | reverse complement strand
AGTGTGGGAGCGGCGCACCGCTTACGTCGAGCCAATCGCTTAGCGCGTCTATTTCGGGGAGCAAAGCTTGTGCGTAGCCTTGAGCAAACTGGACGAATGCGGGTTCGTTTAGCCCGTTGATGCCGGTTAATACTGGAATGCCCAAAGCGACCGCCTCGGCCATCACGGCGCGAAATCCGCGGCCCTCGGCTTCCATTTTGCCGAATTTGTTGATGATCAGCAGGTCGGCTTCGTTCAACCTGTCCGACACCGCGCGCACGGCGGTTTCCAGCGCCGCCGGATCAAGGCGGCAGCCCCGCGACCCTGCGCCCAGCGCCTGCGAGATCTGCAAAATCGGCCCGTCGGGCAGCACTTGGATATCCATATCGCAGGCATGGGCGCGCGCGCGTTCAGTGTTGACCTGCACCGTGCCACAGACCCGTAGACCGGAGGCGATTGCGCGCCGCGCGAACCGCGCAAGTAGCAGATCCGCGTCGCCTCTGCCGGGGCAACTGACGGTTGCGATAGCTGACATCAGGCCTGTCCTTTTCTTTTGCTCTCGTCTCGCCCTTCTGGCGTCTCAGAGAAAACGCTGGCGCGGGTGATCGTGCAGTCAAGATCGCTGAGCACCCCGTCCTTGAGCCCATAAATCAGCCCGTGCACCTTGACCCCATGCCCCGCCGCCCAAGCGCGTTGCAGGATCGGCGTTTCGGCGACGCGGCGCACGCCCTCTAGCACATTTAGCTCGGCCAGACGGTCGCGGCGCGCCTCGATATCGGGCAGTTGCCCAAGATCAATCGCGTAGGCGCGCGCCAGGAGCCGGATCGGTTCCAGCCAGTGATCGGTCAAGCCGCCCAGCATGTCCTCGGTGGCCGCGCGCACCCCGCCGCAACCGTAATGGCCACAGACGATGACCTCGCGGATATGCAGCGATTCCACGGCAAATTCCAGCGCGCTGAGCAGGTTCATATCGGTGGAGTGCACGATATTGGCGACATTGCGCTGCACAAAGACCTCGCCCGGATCAAGCCCGGCGACCACATTTGCCGGCACCCGGCTATCGGAACACCCGATCCAGAAGAATTCCGGGTTTTGTCGACTCGCGAGGCGGTCGAAATAGCCCGGCTCCTCCAGCTTGCGGCGTTCCGACCACGCGCGATTGCGGGCAAACAGGTCGCTGAGCATATTGCCCTCCCTAGCTTGCCTTCAGCTCGGCGCCCGAGATTTCGGCCTGCGCGACCAATTCTGCCACGAAATCGCGCGCGGCTGCTGTCCACGCCGACTTTTCCAACGCCTCCGCGATATGCGGGCGCACGGCATCATAGGGCAGGGGGGCGCCCTGCGCAGCCCCGTCAAGGCGGATCACATGCCAACCAAAGCGGCTAAGCACCGGATCGGCGGTGATTTCGCCCTCACCCAATTTGCGCAGCGCGGCCTCGAATTCGGGGACTGTGTCACCCGGCCCGAGCTGGCCCAGAAAGCCACCCTCTGCGCGCGAAGAACAATCGCTGTTTTCCTCGGCAACGCGGGCAAAGCTGCGGGGTTTGGCGATAACTTCGGCGGCCAAGGCGCGGGCGCGCGCCCCGGCTTGGTCGCGCATGTCTGCTTCGCGCGCGTCGCAGGCGATCAGGATATGCGCGGCCTCCCAAAGCGGGGGGGCGCGAAAGCGCGTCGGGTCGCGCTCCCACTCGGCGCGGATCGCGTCCTCGCTGGGGGTGGGCACGTCAATCGCCGCCTCCAGCAGGCCACGAATCTGCGCCTCGTCCTCGGTTTCGGTCTGCCCTGGCGCGACTTCTTGCGGGTCGGGTTCAAGCTCGCGCCGCTCTGCCTCTTGCAGCATCAGCGCACGCACGGCCAACGCATTGGCCGCCTTGCGCCACGCGATGCCCGGCTTGTCGCGGGGGCCGTCATGGTTTTGCGTTTCCGCCGCAATCGCCGTCGAGGGAATGACCTGGCCATTCACGATGACATCGGGAAAGAGAGGTTTGTTCATCGCTTCACTCCGCAGCTGAGGGACGTTTCGCCGCCGCGATCCGGGCCTTGTTGACCTCGGATTGCGAGCGCGGCGGCAGCGGCTTGCTGCGACGCGAGCGCACGATCTGATAGCCCGGACGCAAAAGCAGGTAGCGCAGCGGTGCAAAGATCCCGGACGCGATATGAACAAGCCGCGTGAAGGGCACCAGCAGGAAGATCGTCAGCCCGAGGAAGATATGCAGCTTGAAGACCAGCGCCGCGCCCGCGACATAGTCTGCAGCGCCGGGCTGGAAGGTCCAGATCATCTGCGCCCAGGTCATGAACTTGACCATTTCGTGCCCGTCCGAATGTTGCCAACTGACCGGAACCGTCCCCAGCCCCAGCAGCAATTGCAACAACAGCAGCGCGAGGATGGCGATATCGGCAAAGCTTGAGTTCACGCGGATGCGCGGGTCGGTCCAGCGGCGATACATCAGCATCGAGCCACCGATCACCGCCATCACCCCGGCGATGCCGCCGGCAACGATGGCAAGGATCTGCTTGGCGCCGTGGCTGACATGAAGCATGTCAAAGACCCAGATTGGCGTGAGCAGGCCGACGACATGGCCCACAAAGATCACCAGCACGCCGACATGAAACAGGATCGAGCCGATTGCGAAATGGCGTTGTCGCAATAGCTGGCTGGATGAGGTTTTCCACGTGAACGGGTCGCGGTCGTAGCGAGCGATCGAGCCCAGAAACAACACGGTAAGTGCGATATAGGGGTAGATGCCAAAGAGAAAGGTGTTCATCTGAGCCTCCTTTATTCAGCCGCCGTATCGGATGGGCGGGGTTTGGGTGTGTCCATCTGCGCAAGGATGTCGCGCACCTGCGGGCAGCCGGCATTGGGATCGGGGCCAAAGGTGACCTCGGTTTCCTCCCAGATCTTGTCGAGCGCCTCTAGGTCGGTCGGATCGGTATCGGGACGTGCAAGGATTTCCGCGACCGCTTCGGCATCTGCCGTGGCACCCGCGATCTGCACCAGCGCCTCAAAGACCGCGCTATAGTGGCTTTCGCGCCGCGCCAGACGTTTGCCCAATGCGGCAAGGATATGCGCCGCATCTGCCAGCATCTCGCGCGCCTCGCCCGGCGGGCGGGTAGCAAGAAATTCCAGCAGCACCGGCAGGTGATCGGGCAGATCCGTCGTCGCGGGTTCAAACCCCGCAGCCCGGTAGGTTTCCAGCAGATCGACCATCGCGCCGCCACGATCCCGGCTTTCGCCATGCACATGTTCAAACAGCGTCAGCGACAGGCTTTTGGAGCGATCAAACAGCATCACATAAAGCTCTTGCAGATCGAAAAGATCGCTTGTGCCCAATGCCTCGACGAGCGGGCGCAGATCGCGCCGCGCCAACGCCGTCAGTCGCGTTTCCGAGGCCAGAACACCGCCGATTTCCGGCATCGCCTGTTGCAGCTCGGCGCTCGGGTAGCACAGCAAAAGCGACAGCGCCTTGAGTGTGCGGTCTTGTAATGCGGCTTCCATCATTGCGCCTCCTGCGGCATTTTAAGCGGTCGTTTCTGGCCCCCGAACAGCGAGGCTTTCGACATCCCCGTCGAGCAGCTATTGCAATCGGTAAAGCCCTCGCCAGTGCGGATGTCATAGGCGACCTCGACCTGTTCGCGATGCGTGGTCGGGATCACGAAACGGTCCTCGTAATCGGCCAAAGCCATGATCTTATACATGTCCTCGATCATCGCCGGAGACAGGCCGACATGCTCGGCAATTCCTTCGTCGATCACCCCGTCCACGGTTTTGGCGCGCATGTAGGCGCGCATCGCCAGCATCCGTTCCAGCGCCGAGGCAATCGGGGCCTCGTCACCTGCCGTCAGCATATTGGCGAGGTATCGCAGCGGGATGCGCAGGTTGCGCACATCGGGCATCGCGCCATCCATGCCAATCGCCCCGGCCTCGGCTGCGTTCTGGATCGGCGAGAGCGGCGGGATATACCACACCATCGGCAGCGTGCGATATTCGGGATGCAGCGGGAAGGCCACCTTCCAGTCCATCGCCATCTTCCAGATCGGGCTGGCTTGGGCTGATTTGATCCAGTCCTCGGGCACGCCATCGGCGCGCGCGGCTTCGATCACAACCGGATCGCTGGGGTCAAGGAACACCCCGAGCTGCGCGTTGTAAAGCTGGCTCTCTTCGGGGGCGTTGGCCGCCTCTTCGATCTTGTCGGCATCATAGAGCATCACGCCGATATAGCGGATGCGCCCGACGCAGGTTTCCGAGCACACGGTCGGATTGCCCGATTCAATGCGCGGATAGCACAGGGTGCATTTCTCGGATTTGCCGGTAGACCAGTTGTAATAGACCTTTTTGTAAGGGCAGCCGGACACGCACATCCGCCAGCCGCGACATTTCTCCTGGTCGATCAGCACGATGCCGTCTTCCTCGCGCTTGTAGATCGCGCCTGACGGGCAGGACGCCGCGCAAGCCGGGTTGAGGCAATGCTCGCACAGGCGGGGCAAATACATCATGAAGGTGTTTTCGTATTCGCCGTAGATCTCTTTCTGGATGCCCTCGAAGTTGTAATCCCCCGAGCGTTTCGAGAATTCACCGCCCAGGATTTCCTCCCAGTTCGGCCCCTTTTCGATCTTCTCGATCCGCTCGCCGGTGATCTTGGAGCGCGGGCGCGCGGTCGGAAACGCCTTCATTTCCGGAGCGTTGGCAAGGTGTTCATGGTCGAAATCGAACGGCTCATAATAGTCGTCGATCGAGGGGAGATCGGGGTTGGCAAAAATATTCGCCACGATCCGCCATTTCGAGCCCTGCCGCGGGATCAGCTTGCCGCCACGGGTGCGTTTCCAGCCGCCATTCCAGCGTTTCTGGTTCTCCCAGTCGGTCGGATAGCCAAGCCCGGGCTTGGTTTCCACGTTGTTAAACCACGCGTATTCCACGCCATCGCGGCTGGTCCAGACGTTCTTGCAGGTCACAGAGCAGGTGTGGCACCCGATACATTTATCGAGGTTCAGCACCATGCCAATTTGCGCGCGTACTCTCATTGAGCTGCCTCCTCGGTAGCGGGCGTGTCAAGCCAGTCGACTTTGTGCATTTTGCGGACGATGACGAACTCGTCGCGGTTGGCACCAACGGTGCCATAATAGTTGAAGCCATAAGCAAGCTGCGCATAGCCACCGATCATATGGGTCGGTTTCAGCGTGGTGCGGGTGACCGAGTTGTGGATCCCCCCGCGCAGCCCGGTTCTCTGAGATCCCGGCGTGTTCATGATCTTTTCTTGCGCGTGATACATGAAGACCGAGCCTTCCTTGATGCGCTGGGACACCACCGCACGCGCGGTCAGCGCGCCGTTGGCGTTGTAGGCCTCGATCCAGTCGTTATCGACAATGCCCGCCTTGGCGGCGTCGATCTCGGAAATCCAGACCACCGGCCCGCCACGGTTGAGCGTGAGCATCAGCAGGTTGTCGGTGTAGGTCGAGTGGATGCCCCATTTCTGGTGTGGTGTGATGAAGTTCAGCACGACATGCTTTTCGTCGCCGTCGATCACGTCTTGGGTCACCGTTTTCAAATCAACCGGCGGGCGGTATGACACGAAACCCTCACCAAAGGCGCGCATCCACAGGTGATCTTGATACAGCTGCTGGCGGCCCGACAGGGTGCGCCACGGGATCAGCTCGTGGACGTTGGTGTAACCGGCATTATAGCAGACCTCCTCGCTTTCGATGCCCGACCAAGTCGGGGACGAGATGATCTTGCGCGGCTGCGCTGCGATGTCGCGGAACCGGATTTTGATGTGTTCCTGTCCCTCGGCAAGGTGGGCGTGTTCGCGGCCCGTGGGTTTCTCAAGCTCGTGCCAAGCCTTCACGGCGACGTGGCCATTGGTCTCGGGCGCGAGCATCATGATCACTTCGCACGCATCAATATCGGTGACGATTTTGGCGCAGCCTTTGGCCGGGCCATCCTCCCAGACACCGTTGAGTTTGCGCAACTCTTCGACCTCGTGCTTGGTGTCCCAGCCGATCCCCTTGCCGCCATTGCCCAGCTTGTCGAGCAACGGCCCCACGGCGATGTAGCGGTCATAGATCGCGGTATAGTCGCGCTCGACCGTGACATAGTTCGACGCGGTTTTGCCCGGCAGCAGATCGCATTCGCCCTTTTTCCAATCCAGCACATCGGGCTGGGCCAATTCACCCGCCGTGTCATGCAGGATCGGGGCCTGAACGATGTCGGTCTCAACGCCGAGCACACCCTTGGAAACCTCTTGGAATTTCTTGGCGATCGCCTTGAAGATCTCCCAATCCGATTTCGACTCATAGGCCGGGTCCACTGCCGCCTGAAGCGGGTGGATGAAAGGGTGCATGTCCGAGGTGTTGAGATCGTTCTTCTCGTACCAGCTTGCCGTGGGCAGCACGACATCGGAATAGACCGCCGTGGTGGACATCCGGAAGTCGATGCAGACCAGCAGGTCCAGTTTGCCCTCCGGGGCCTTGTCATGCCAGACGACCTCTTTGGGCTTGGCGCGACCTTCCTCGCCCAGATCCTTGCCCATGATGCCGCTGTCTGTGCCCAGCAGGTGTTTCACGAAATATTCGTGCCCCTTGCCCGAGGATCCCAACAGGTTGGAGCGCCAGACATAAAGGTTGCGCATCCAGTTCTCGGGCGCATCCGGGTCTTCGCACGACATCTGCAACTCGCCCGATTTCAGCTTGTCGACCACATAATCTTTCGGATCGACGCCCGCCGCTTTCGCAGCCTTCGCGACCTCAAGCGGGTTGGTCTTGAGTTGGGGTGCTGAGGGCAACCAGCCCATGCGTTCGGCGCGCACGTTGTAGTCGATCAGCGAGATGTTCCAATCGCCCTCGGGCGCGGTGGGCGAGAGGATTTCACTCGCGCTCAGCGTCTCGTAGCGCCACTGATCGGAATGGGCGTAAAACGCCGAGGTGCCGTTCATCTGGCGCGGCGGACGCACCCAATCCAGCGCGAAGGTCAGCGGCAGCCAACCCGTTTGCGGACGCAGCTTTTCCTGACCGACATAGTGGCTCCAGCCGCCGCCCTCTTGGCCGACACAGCCGCACATCACCAGCATGTTGATGATGCCGCGATAGGCCATGTCCATGTGATACCAGTGGTTGATACCCGCCCCGAGGATGACCATCGACTTGCCTTTGGTCTTCTCGGCATTGCTTGCGAATTCACGCGCCACGGCGATGATCTTTTCGGCTTTCACACCGGTGATCTTCTCGGCCCATTTCGGAGTGTAGGGAAGGTCGTCGTTGAAGTCATGGCTGACCCATTTGCCACCCAAACCACGATCCAGCCCGTAATTGGCGCAGAGCAGGTCAAACACCGTGGCAACCATCGCCTCGCGGCCATCCGCCAGCGTGACGCGGCGCACCGGCACATTGCGGGTCAGCACTTCGGGGTGTTCGCATTTGACGAAATTCTCGCTGGCCGCACCGCCGAAATAGGGGAAATCGACGCCGACAACCTCATCGTGCTGGCCCTCAAGCACCTGGCTGAGGCGCAGCTTCACCTCGGCTTTGCCAGCGCGTTCCTCAAGATTCCATTTACCCTCTTCGCCCCACCGGAACCCGACCGAGCCATTGGGCGCGACCATCTGGCCGGTCGCCTCGTCATAGGCGACCGTTTTCCATTCGGGGTTGTTTGCCTCGCCCAAGCTATCTGTCAGATCAGAAGCCCGTAATTGCTTGCCGGGGATCAGCCGGTCGCCTTTTTCGTCCAGCACCACCAGCATCGGCATGTCGGAATAGCGGCGGGTATAGTCCTCGAAATATTCTGCCTGACGATCAAGGTGATATTCGCGCAAGATCACATGGCCCATCGCCATCGCCATCGCACTATCGGTGCCCTGTTTCGGGTTAAGCCAGATATCGCCGAATTTCGACGCCTCGGAATAATCGGGGCAGATCACCGCCGATTTGGTGCCGCGATAGCGCGCCTCGGTGTAGAAATGCGCGTCGGGCGTGCGGGTCTGGGGTACGTTCGACCCCCAGATCAGCAGATAGCCCGCGTTGAACCAATCGGCGGATTCCGGCACGTCGGTCTGCTCGCCCCATGTCTGCGGGCTGGCAGGCGGCAGGTCGCAATACCAGTCATAAAACGACAGCACCGAGCCACCCATCAGCGACAGATAGCGCGCGCCTGCGGCGTAAGACACCATCGACATCGCCGGGATCGGAGAGAACCCGAACACCCGGTCGGGGCCATATTTTTTCGCCGTGTAGGCGTTGGCGGCGGCGGCGATCTCGGTTGCCTCGTCCCAGCTTGCGCGCACGAACCCGCCCTTGCCACGGGTCTTGGTGTATTCCGCGCGCAAGGCCGGATCGGCTTGGATGGCTTCCCAAGCCGCAACCGGGGCCAGTGTCTTGCGCTTCTCGCGCCACATCCGCATCAGGCGGCCGCGCACCATCGGGTGCTTGAGGCGCGCCGCACTATAAAGATACCAGCTATAGCTTGCCCCACGCGAACAACCGCGCGGTTCGTGATTGGGCAACCCCGGACGGGTGCGCGGATAATCGGTCTGCTGCGTTTCCCAAGTGACGATGCCGGATTTGACGTAAATCTTCCAGCTACACGAGCCGGTGCAGTTCACGCCATGGGTCGAGCGCACGATTTTGTCGTGGCGCCAGCGGTTGCGATAGGTCTCCTCCCAGTCGCGACTCTCGCGTGTGACCTGACCGTGACCATCGGAAAATTGCTCCAGCTCTTTGGACTGGAAGAAGTTTAATCTATCGAGCAGGTTGCTCATATCTCGTCTCCTCGGGAACAGGGAAAGGGCGCGCGCCGCAAGACGCTGTGGCGCGCGTCACGGGATGTCAGCAGGGCACGGGGGCGCCCTTGCGGCTGTAGAAGAACCAGGTCACCACGACGCAGATCGCGTAGAAGACCAGAAAGCCCCAGAGCGCGCCGGTGGGTGCGCCGGTGAGATCAATCGAGGTGCCGTAGGCTTTGGGGATGAAGAAGGCCCCATAGGCTGCGATGGCGCTGGTAAAGGCGATGATCGCGGCGCTTTCGCGTTCGGCCTGCCGACGGCTGGCTTGCGCGTCGAGTTCCGGCATCAGGCGCGGGATCTCACGGCCCATGATCGCGGGGATCATCTGGAAGGTCGACGCATTGCCGACCCCGGTCAGGAAGAACAGGGCCATGAACGAGGCGAAGAAGCCCCAGAACGCCCCCGGCTGTTCCTTGATGCCGAGGAAAAAGATGACCCCGAACACTGCCACGATCATGCCTACGAAGGTCCAGAACGTCACCCGTCCACCGCCAAAGCGGTCGCTGACCCAGCCGGTTCCAGCGCGGCTTAGCGCCCCGACAAGCGGGCCAAGGAACACGAATTGCAGCGCGTTTACCTCGGGGAACATCAGTTTGGTCAGCAGCGGGAAGCCCGCCGAATAGCCGATAAAGCTGCCAAACGTGCCGGTATAAAGGACGCACATGATCCAGTTATGCGTGCGCGAGAAGATGATCGCCTGCTCGGAGAAGCTGGCCTTTGCATCGGCGATGTCATCCATGCCGATCCACGCCGCGATGGTCGCGATCGCAATGAACGGCACCCAGACGAAGCCCGCGTTCTGCATCCACAACTGACCGCCCGTGCTAAGTTCCTGCGGAGCCCCGCCCATCGCGCCAAAGACGCCAGCGGTGATGACGATCGGCACCAGGAACTGCATGACGGACACGCCAAGATTGCCCAGCCCCGCATTCAGCGCCAGCGCGTTGCCCTTTTCGGCCTTCGGGAAGAAGAAGGCGATATTGGCCATCGACGAGGCAAAGTTGCCCCCGCCAAGCCCGCAAAGCAGAGCCAGCACGAGGAAGATGAAATAAGGCGTTTCAGGGTTTTGCACCGCATATCCGATGCCCATGGCGGGCAGCAGCAGCGAAGCGGTCGAAAGCGTCGTCCACAGCCGGCCGCCAAAGATCGGCACCATGAAGCTGTAGAATATCCGCAGTGTCGCGCCCGAAAGCCCCGGTAAGGCCGCCAGCCAGAACAGTTGCTCGGGCGTAAAGTTGAACCCGATAGAGGACAGCCGGGCCACAACAACCGACCACACCATCCAGACCGAGAAGGCCAGAAGCAGCGCGGGGATCGACACCCACAGGTTGCGGCGCGCAATCTTGCGACCCTTGGCCTGCCAGAACTCCTTGTCTTCGGGCTGCCAATCGCTTAGCGCACCGCGCCCGGTATCAACTGCGGGTTCAGGGGGGTGAATGGTCTGCATCTCGGGCAGTTGCGGCAGGCTTTCCAGCGCGGCGCCGTGGGCCTGACGCTCCATCGAGCGCACCGACAGATGCATCCAGACCAGCGTCACAACAACGATCAGGAACAGGATTGCAAAGCAGCTTGTATAGATACCCGTCAGATCAAGAGCGGCACCGAAAATCGTTGGCAGAATGAACCCGCCAAGCCCGCCGATCATTCCGACCAGCCCGCCTACCGCACCGACATGCTGCGGATAATAAACGGGAATGTGCTTGTAGACCGCCGCCTTGCCCAGCGACATAAAGAAGCCCAGCGCAAAGGCGATCATCACGAACGGCCACAGGTCAAGCTGGGTCGAGAAGGTGATCGGACCGTTCTTGCCCTGGATGATGTATTCGGTCGGCGGATACGACATCATGAACAAGATCAGCGCCGAGAAGCCGAAGCTCCAATACAGCACTCGGCGCGCGCCAAAGCGGTCTGACAAATGCCCGCCATAGGCGCGAAACACGGATGCCGACAAGGAAAACGCCGCCGCCGACATGCCTGCAGTCTCGATATCGACTTTGTAGACGTCGATCAGATAGTGCGGCAGCCAAAGCGCCAGTGCGACGAAGGCCCCGAAAACAAAGAAATAATATAGCGAAAACCGCCAGACCTGAAGGTTCTTCAACGGCGCGAACTGCTCGGCCAGCGAAGGCGCGCGTGTGCCTTTAGCGCGGCGCTCGATCAATTGCGGGTCGTCCTTGGCAAACAGAAAGAACGCCACACCCATCAGGATAATCACGCTGGCCCAGACATGCGCGACGCCATGCCAGCCGTAGGCCACCATCACGAAGGGGGCGACGAATTTCGTCACCGCTGCGCCCACGTTGCCAGCCCCGAAAATACCCAGCGCGGTGCCCTGCTTGCCCGCCGGATACCAGCGCGACACATAGGCCACACCGATGATGAACGAGCCACCCGCAAGCCCGATGCCAAGCGCGGCCACCAGATACATCGGGTAGGTCGTGGCCCATGTCAGCATCCATGTCGCCACACCCGTCAGGATCATCTGCAAGGAAAAGACCAGCCGACCGCCCCATTTCTCGGTCCACACGCCTAGGAAGAGGCGGGTCAAAGAGCCGGTCAGGATCGGAGTGGCGACGAGCAGGCCGAACTGGAATTCGTTCAGACCCAACTCTTTCTGTATTGCCACGCCAATGATCGAAAAGATCGTCCAGACGGCGAAACAGATGGTGAAGGCGAACGTGCTTAGTCCCAAGGCCCGGTTCTGGTCCGAGTGTGTGACGCCATTGAGTGTGTGCATGATGTCTCTCCGAGAATTGGACCGACCTTTGGCCGGCTAAGTCCCGCCGACATCAACAGGGTTGCCCGAGCGAAATAATTGACGCAAATCAAAAAGCTTCTCGGAATAGTATAAACAAATCATTGACTTGCATTTATCATCTCAAGCCGTGTCTTGGATTAAGCCCACCCCGCTCACAAGCCTGTCGGACGCTTGACATTTGTTTGGTGAAGGGCGCTTAATTCAACTGGAGGTGTAGTATGGTCATTCGCGTAAGTGATTTCGAATCGCAAGAAATCCGCTCTCTCACTCTGTTCTCAGGCCTTGATGACGCTTGCTTTTCCACGTTGATGCGCGGCGCTTATGTGCAGAATTTCCCGCCGATGATCGACTTGATCACCGAGGGCGATAAAAGCGATTTTCTGCATGTTCTGATTTCTGGCTCTGTCGAGTTGTTTGCCAATTGGAGCGGCCATGAAACGACGATGGCCGTGCTGCGCCCGACCTCGACATTTATCCTTGCCGCGACAATCCGGCGGGCGCGCTACCTTATGTCGGCCCGCACGCTTGAGAAATCGCGTATTGTTCTGGTGCCCTCGGAAGATGTCAGCGCGGTGTTCGATCTTGATCCCGATTTCGCCCGCGCGGTCGTGACGGAACTGGCGGTATGTTACCGCGCCAACGTTATGACGACAAAGAACCTGAAGCTGCGCAGCTCGCTGGAACGTCTGGCGAACCATCTTTTGGCTGCGCGCAAGCTGGCCGGAGATGCCCAAAGCTTCGACCTCGGGCTCGAAAAACGCCGCCTCGCCTCTAGCCTTGGGATGACGCCTGAAAACCTGAGCCGCGCGTTTCGCCAGCTTAAACCTTACGGTGTCGCGATTGACGGAAGTCGGGTGATGATCGCAGACGCAAGCGATCTCGAAGGTCTGGCCAAGCCGTCGGATTTGATCGACGAATCCTGCGTTAACTAAGCGTCACACTAGCATACCATGTCTCTTGACAGACTCATTTCGCCCCCGTAAGTAAGTGACTACTCACTAACCTACGGAGCGCCAATGCGCAAACCAGCTCAAGATCGCAAAGCCGAAATCGTCACGACCGTCCTTGATCTGGCCGACCGGATCGGGCCGGATCGGGTGACGACGGGGGCGGTTGCCTCGGCTGTGGGGGTCACGCAGGCGGCGCTGTTTCGGCACTTCCCGACCAAATCCACGATGTGGGAGGCTGTCGCAGATCACATCGCCGATCAGTTGACGGCCGCGTGGGACGCAGCACTGGCAGATCATCGCACGCCGCTTCCCCGCTTAGGCGCGCTTGTCGGCGCGCAATTTGATAAAATCGCGCAAACCCCGGCAATGCCGATGCTGCTGTTTTCGCGGGAGTTAAACGTCGAAAACGACAAGCTGCGCTTGGCCTTTCGGGGGCGGCTTGTGGCGTTTCAGGCCCTTTTGGTGGCCGAAATAGCCAAAGCGCAAAATGATGGCGCGTTGCGGCGTGATCTGGAAGCACCCGACATTGCGATCCTGATCACCTCGCTGGTGCAAGGGGTGGCGATCCGTTGGTCACTGGGCGCGCGCGATTTCGCGTTACGCGTCGAAGGGATGCGCCTTTTCAACGTACAGATGCGGCTGTTAACCGCGCAGGAGGTCTAAGCCATGCGGCGAATTTGGATTTACGCTTTGGTGGCGGTTGTCGCGATTGGCGCGGGGGTGGTGTTTCTTCGCACACGCCCCGTTAGCGTAACGGTTGCACAGCCTGAAAACGATGTGGCGTTGCGGATCTACGGGCTTGGCAGCGTCGAGGCACGCGTTCTCAGCCGCGTTGGTTTCGAGGTTGGCGCGACGCTGACGACGCTGTCTGCCGATGCGGGCGATCACGTTTCGAAGGGGCAGGAATTGGCAACATTGCACCCCGCCGAGCAAGAGGCCCGCGTTGCGCGGGCCCACGCCGTGCTTGATGCCAATGCGGCCAATCTTGCCAAGGCGGCAGCGGCAGTAGATGCCACGCGCGTCATGCTTGCACAGCGCACAGCGGCGAATGTGCGTCAGCAAAATCTGGCCAAACAGAATATCGCCTCGGTGCAGCGCGCCGAAGAAACCCAGCGTGACGAAGACGTTGCGCGCGCCGATTTGGCAGTGGCCGAGGCCGAGCAAGCCGTGATCAAAGCGCAGGGCGAGGATGCGGCGGCGGCCTTACGGCTTGAGCAGACCTTACTGGCCAATCACCGCTTGATCGCGCCCTATGATGCGATCGTCGTGGCCCGCGATGCCGAAGTCGGCACCGTGGTCAAGGCGGGCGATACGATCTTTACCCTGATCGACCCGACAACCGTCTGGATTCAGGCCTATATCGACGAGGAACGCGCGGGTCAGCTCGCGCTTGGGCAGTCCGGCACCATCCGCCTGCGCTCAAAACCGGCATCCGATTTTCATGGCACGATTGCGCGTATCGGTCTGGAAAGCGACCGTGTGAACGAGGAACGTCAAGTCTGGCTGACCTGTTCGGATTGCCCGCAGCCGATGTATCTGGGCGAGCAGGCCGATGTGCGCATCACCACCGGTCATCGCGATAGCGCCCTGATGGTCCCCGAGATCGCGATTTCAGGCTTTGACGGCCATCTGGGTCGGGTCTGGTTGGCCCAAGACGGGAAGCTTAGCCAAGCCGAGCTGACCTTTGGTGCGCGGGACGACATGGGCCGTGTCGAGGTGACCGGCGGGCTGCCGGACGGCGCCAAGATCGTCATCACGCTGCCCAAAGGGGCCAGCGAAGGCCGTGCCGTGCGCATTGAGGATACGAAATGAACCTCGCTCTCAAAGACATCCGCCACGGGCTGTTTCGCTTTGTGCTGACCTGTTTTGGTTTGGGATTGCTGATGACCGTGGTGCTGGCGATGATCGGCATTTATAACGGTCTGGTCTCTGATGCTTTGGCCGTGGTCAAGGCCCCCGCCGCCGATGTTTGGGTGGTCGAGGCCGGAACGCAAGGCCCGTTTGCCGAAGCCTCAGCGATCCCCGTCAACACGCGCGACGCTGTGGCGCGGATGCCCGGCGTGGCCGAGGCGGGCGCGATTACCTATCAAACCGTCGAGGCCAATCATGCTGGCAAGACGCTGCGACTATATGTGATTGGCTACGAGACGGGGCGGCCCGGCGGCCCAAGTGAGATCGTCGCGGGCCGAGGCCTTGGCACAAGCCATTTCGAACTGGTCGCCGACCGTAAAACCGGCCTCGCAGTTGGTGATACGATCCGCCTTGGGCGTGACCGTTTCCATGTCGTGGGGCTGGTCGAGGACGCGATGAATTCGGGCGGTGATCCGGCGGTTTTCATGACGCTGAGCGATGCGATGACGCTGCAAACGACGCTTGATCCCGCCGCCTCGCGGGTGCAGGCGGCGCGCGGCACGGATGCGGTAAAATCCGCCAGTGTCGCCGCTGTCATTGCGCGCGTTGAACCCGGCGCAGATGTCGATCTGCTCACCGCGACCGTGCGCCAATGGAAGCACCTCGCCGCGCTGACGCAGGCCGAACAGGAACAGCTTTTGCTCGCCTCGGTCGTGGACCGCGCGCGGCGTCAGATCGGTCTGTTTTTAGGGATTTTGTTGTCGGTTAGCGCCGTGGTGATCGCGCTGATCATCTACACGATGACGATGGAAAAGCTGAAACAAATCGCCACGCTCAAGCTGATCGGTGCGCCGGATCGCACCATCATCGGGCTGATCGTGCAGCAGGCGCTGATCCTTGGCGCGTCGGGCTGGGGGATCGGCCT
The DNA here is from genome assembly GCF_000714545.1 of Thioclava indica. Taxonomy (GTDB): domain Bacteria; phylum Pseudomonadota; class Alphaproteobacteria; order Rhodobacterales; family Rhodobacteraceae; genus Thioclava; species Thioclava indica. The sequence goes on along the minus strand of NZ_AUNB01000046.1, from coordinate 1,527 downwards.
CACGCTGATCCTGCTGGTCAAGGACGACTTCCCGCGCCGCGTCGTGCTGGAGCCGTTCAACGCCTTGGTTCTCGCGGGCATCATCTTTGTGGTGTGTCTCGTGGCCTCGGGTCTGGGCGTGCATGCCGCGCTCAAGGTGGATCCCGCCACCGCATTGGGGAGCTGAGTCATGGCGTTAGGCGATATCCTGATCGACGTGCAAGGCGTGGCCAAGCATTACGGCGAGGGCGAGACCCGCGTCGATGCGTTGCGCCATGTGGATCTGCAGGTTCATGCGGGCGAGGTGATTGCGCTGCTTGGGCCTTCGGGCTCGGGAAAGACCACGCTGCTCAATGTCATCGGCTGTATCGTCGGCCCCTCATCGGGGCGTGTCGAGCTGGATGGCGAGCCGGTCTTTGACGCCAAATGGCTGCGCGGCAATCTGCGCAAGCTGCGCCTTGATAAGGTCGGCTTCATCTTTCAGGCCCATAACCTGCTGCCCTTCCTGACGGCCGAGGAAAACGTCTCGCTCGTGCTCGATCTTGCGGGTTGGCCGCGTGCCAAGGGGCGCGAACGGGCGCGCGAGTTGCTGGACTATCTTGAGGTCGGTCACCGCGCGCCTGTCAAACCCGCGCTGCTATCAGGCGGTGAGGCGCAGCGCGTCGCCATCGCGCGCGCGCTGGCAAACAGCCCGCGCATCATTCTGGCCGATGAGCCCACCGCAGCGCTGGATAGCAAACGCGCGCAACTGGTGATGGATCTGCTGCGCAAACTGGCTGCCGAGCAAGAGGCCTGCATCGTCACCGTCACCCATGACGAGAAAATCTTCGACCGGTTCGATCGCCTGATCCATCTGCGCGATGGCCGGTTGTCGGATGCGTAAAATCCAGAAAGCGCGATAACAGTCGAAGGGCTTTCAATCGTGATTGCTGCAATGGTGTGATTGCCACTGTCGCCCACGTCCACCAAGCGCCATCGCGCCAACTCTTTGCGCTAATCTCGGGTCACGGGGCTTGCGCTGGTTTATCTCGCCTCCCAGACGGAGATGTGCGTGCGGATCCTGCGCAATCGCACGCATCATCTGATGGGGCAGGGGCTGGCACTGATCCAACACCTCGCGCAAACTCTTTGGGTGATCGAAGGGGTAAAGCTATGACAGCTCTGGAAGCCGACGAAACCGTTTCGCAAAAGGCGCGCGCCCTCGTCGCCCGCTTTGACGAGGTCTTCGCGTAATAACCGCTACGATCTACGATGCGCGCCCCTGCTTTCTCGGCGAAGGCGCATTCTGGCACCCCGAGCGTGACCAGCTTTTCTGGTTCGACATCTTGCGCGGGCGCTTGCTGAGCCGCGCGGGCGATGAGGCGCTGGAGTGGCAGATCGGTGAGATGGCCTCGGCGGCGCGCTTACTTTGCCGATACGCCGACGAGTAAAATCATGACGCTGGCGCTGGATGCGCAGGGCTGGCCCGAAGGCACCCCCGAGGTCTTTGTCGATCTCACCTCTGAGGGGCTCAATCCCGACGGCGCGGTGACCGATAGCGAAGGTGCG
>NZ_AUNB01000045.1 GCF_000714545.1 Thioclava indica | reverse complement strand
CCGGTAAACTCGGGGCGGTTCACTCCTGTCTCGGTCGCTGATCCGACAAGACTCCCCAACAGGCTGCACTATATTCCCCAATCGCCCGACGCCGGATTCGACGTTACTTGCAGTGTCGATAACCTGCGCGAAAAGATGAGGCTCTGTATCGTTTACGCGACCTATCCGCCAGACGATGGCATCCGCCTCAAGGCGGGGCTCTATTTCCCGAAAGACCCTGCCACGCGGCCCGGCTATTTCCGTGAAGTCGCCGAACGGATGCGCGATTTGGTCTACTGCCTAGATGTGACTGATGACTTGGCCGATGTGCAGAAGGACCGCCCGACGCTGACTGGGTGCCAGCCTGACGTCAACTCGTAACGGTATAAGAGTATCCGCTGGATGAAACAGTGGGCGGATTGGCCCCGGACGCAAATCGCGGGACGCATAAAGGTGGCCGAAGCCGAGACATGTGAAGGCGCATCCCCCATGTCCTACAGTGCGGATTGCCTTTGTCACACTGCCGAGCGTTTACGCTGTCCGTTTGGTGCGATCAGAAATTGATCGTCACGCCGGGCAGATCCAATTCCTTGAGAAGATCGCGCAATTCCTGCCGCGCCGCGACATTCGAGATGTTGAGATTGTCGATCCCCAGATCCTTAAGATCCAATAGCGTCAGCCCGCGCGGAAAGAGTTCGCGGAAAATCACCCGCTCGGCAAAACCGGGGGCGACGCGAAAGCCGATCCGCTTGGACAGTTGTTCCAGCGCCGCGCCAACCTTGCGTTTGTTGTGCATCTGTTGCGCGCCCACGCGGTTGCGCAAAACGATCCAGTCGATCGGCTTGAGCCCCGCCTTGGCGCGCAATTGCCGCGCAGACCAAACCATTTCGGAATAGATCGACGGGCCGATCACTTTGGACGTCACCGGGTCAATCCGCGCCAGCAGGTCAAAGTCGATAAAGCTGTCATTGAGCGGCGTGACCAGCGTATCGGCCAGCGAATGTGCGACTTGGCTAAGACGTGTATGCGAGCCGGGGCAGTCGATCAGGATGAAATCGCAGCTTTGCTCCATATCGGCGACAGCCGTGGAGAGGCGGTGATCATAAGGGTTTTCGCCCGGCGCAAGCGTGTCCGCATCAATCTCGGGCAATTCGCGATAATCGGGGGTGGGCAAGTCCAGCCCTTCACGGGCGCAAAACGCCAGACGGTTTTCGATGTAGCGCCCGAAACTGCGTTGCCGCAGATCAAGGTCAAGCGCGCCCACACGCCAGCCCATCCGGGCCAACGCGGTGGCCACATGCATTGAGGTGGTCGACTTCCCCGATCCACCCTTTTCATTGCCCATCACGATGATATGCGCCACGTCTGCGAACCCCGCCCTGTCTTGTGTCCCGTTTCTTGGCGCACACTATAGATGGTCATGCAAGGCGGTGGAAGAGAGCGTACCTCTCAATCCGCTACGAGAGTGTGGAAACACAGTGTTTTGGCAACAGGAAGGGCGACCGAACGGGCCGCCCTCTCAAGCTTGAACCGTCTCGAAATCAGAAGTTGAACGAGAACAGACGCGACGCGCCAATGATCACACGGACTTGGTCAGCCGACCCCTGCGCCACAATCGGCGAGTCCTTGGCGTCGTTTTGGAAGCGATCATAACGCACCGAGCCGTTGATGCTCCAGGTGTCGTTAAGCGCATAGACCGCACCCACTTCGATCCCGGCACTGACCACGCCCGAGCCGGGGTTATAGGCTGCAAGCGCGCCTGCACTGGCTGCGGATTCTGCTGCCGTTACGCCGAAATAGGTGTTGTTATACTTGTTCGAACCAACCACGACGCGCGGCCCTGCCTTAAGCGTCAGGCGATCCGAGGGGCGCAGAACCAAATCCGCGCCAAGCTCGCCGACCCAGGCTTCGTGCCCGATAGCGCCATAGCGAAGGTTGCCGACTGCCTCAAAGTTCCGGCTAGTGTAGCCAAGACCAAAGCCAACCTCGACCGACAGCGGCACATCTTTCATGCCCGTCAGCTCGGCATGATCTTTGGCCGAGCGTTTGCTAATCACACGAAACGATGCGCGGGGCGCGAAACCATAGCGCGGTTCGCCGGTTTCCGATCCAACGGATCTGCCGCCTGCGCGCAGAAATTGCAGGCTGAAGGAGCCGGTGGGACCAGCTTCGTCGTCGTTGGACCCGAAATAGGCCGGCCCATAAGACACACCCGCGCCAAGGCGGAAAATCAGATCGGGCGTCGGTGCCGCGACCGGTGCAGGGGCAACGGCGGCAGGGGTGGTGTTCAGATCGAAACCGCCTGCATGTGCAGTCACGGGCAGCATCATTACAGCAGCAATCGTTAACGACTTCATCATGGCGCTTGGTCTTTCCTGACGAGGTAAGTTGTAAGGAGAATCGGCAACCTGATCATATCTTCGTGATCTGGCGCCGTCTCGATCCTCGTATCCTGCCGGTTAAGAGTACCGGATGACGTGTCGCTTTTGCCGCAATCTCTGGACTGGCTGCCAGTCTTGGCCCGCATAACATGGCGTCACGCGCATCTGGTGCGCGCAATCCTCGCAGGCCCCTAGCGCGCCAACAGCTCGACCAGCACCAGCGCCATCACCTTGGCACTGTCGGCCATATCGGTAATGCCAACCCATTCGTCGGGCTGATGGGCAAGTTCCAGCAGACCCGGCCCGTAAGCGATGCAGTTTTTCAACCGCCCGATCCGGTCGATATGCTTTTGATCGTAGGTGCCCGGGGAGACGACATAGGCGGCCTCGCGTCCCAGCACCGCCTCGATCGCGCTCGCGGTAGAGCGCACGACGGGCGCGTCGCGATCGGTCATTGAGGGCCGGACCTCAAACAGATCGCGGATTTCATACGAAAACTCGGGGCGGCGGGTTTTGACCCGCTCCATCAGATTGGCGATCTCGGCTTTGACCTGACCGATCTCTTCTTCGATCAGGAAGCGGCGATCAATAATGATGCGGCAACGATCGGGCACGCAAGGCGCGGGCAGACCGGTGTAATCTGCGTCCTGTTCCGGCTCGCCGCCATGGATCGAATTGATATTGAGCGTCGAGGCACGCGCCCCGTCCGGGATCACGGGCATCTCGGTGCGCTTGTTGGCCAAAAGCGGGAACAGCGTCTGTTCCATTTCCTCAAGCACTGCGCCCATGTGGCGGATCGCGCTATCGCCCAAGAATGGCATCGAGCCATGCGCGATGCGGCCATGGGTTTCGATCTCGGCCCACCAGACGCCGCGATGGCCCAGACAGATCTGATCTTTGTGCAGCGGCTCGGGTATGATCACATGCTGCACACGGGCGGGATCAAAGCGGCCCTGCTCGGCAAGATAGGCCACGCCGCCAAAGCCGCCGCTTTCCTCATCCGCCGTGGCGGAAATCTCGATCGCGCCTGCGAAATCGGGACAGGCGGCAAGGAAGGCCTCGGCAGCGATGATCGAGGCGGCCAGCCCGCCCTTCATATCGCACGCGCCACGCCCGTAGATCCGGTCACCCTCGACCTCTGCGCCAAACGGATCGCGGGTCCAGCCATGGCCCAGCTCGACCACGTCGTGATGCGAGTTGAAATGCACGCACTCGCCGGGGTGCACGCCCTCGATCCGCGCGACCAAATTCCAGCGCGGGTAGCGGTCGCTATCGCCAGGCGCACCCTGCGCGCGGATCAGTTCGGTCTTGAAACCGCGTGCCGCCAGCCGCGCCGCGAGATACTCACAGATCTCCAGATAATTGCGCCCCGGCGGGTTCAGCGTCGGGATCATGATCAGATCGCGCGTCAGCGCCACTAGCGCGTCGCGGCGGCTGTCGATCTCGGCTTTGATTTTGGTGTTCAGATCCATTGCGCAAGGCTAGACCCGCAAACCGCGCGCTCCAAGAGGGAAAACGCATGGAGTTTGCCCCTGCGACGCGCTATCGAAGGGCAAACGCGGCAAGCGGGCCGGTAGGAGGAATGAATATGAACCTGTTTTTGGCCTTCGCATTGGTCATCTGCGTCGCCGTCGGCGGCTGGTTGTCGAAATATGAGTGGGCGAAACTGCTGGCCTTTATCCCGATCGGGATGCTGGTGCCGGCCTTTTACATGACGGGCACGTCTTGCGGCGCGGGCTTTATCATGCGCTTTTTTTCCGATGTTGGCAGTTGCACGAACGGCTACGCGCCGCGCCAGATGTTTGCTGCGACCTATGTGCTCGCCTTGGTGCCGGTGGCAACTGCGGCCATCGCGATCAAGCTGATCCGCATGGCGATGGCGGCGCGCAAAGGGTAACGCGCTGGTTTGACCCGCGTTTGGCGCGTAAGGTCGGCGTAACTTGCAAGGAGCAGGGGCGATGTTTGGCTTTATCCGTCTGGGCGTTCTCGGTTTTATCGCGCTCAGCGTGATCTTCTGGCTGGTGCGGATCTATGCGCGCTCGTTGCACCGCGAGGCGCTGGAAGACGAATGGGCCGAGGCGGAGGCCGCTGGAGATACCCCCGGCCCGCGTGAGATTTATGTCGAAATCGGCATGAAAAACTACGAAGGCAGCCTGCTGCGCAGGCTGATCTGGCTGGTCTATATCTTGCCCATCGCACTGGTGGCTGGGCTTATTTATCTCGTGAATTACGCGTGAGGGTTTGATGCGCTATCTGAAATGGGGTTTCTGGGCGGTTATTGCGATCACCGTCTTCACCTTCCTTAGCTACAACTTGCCGCGCCATGATATCGTGCGCGTCGTCGGCACCGAGGTCCGCCGCGTCGATTTCGGCGAGAACTCGATCTTCTGGGCCGCGCCCGATGTTGGCACAGCCGCCGCGACAAGCCGCGATGTGCGTTTTATCAACACGGTGCGCGCCAATGGCAAACCGCTGGTATTTCGCAATGAAGATACCGGCTGGGGCTGGCCGCCCTATTTCAAGCTCGACAGCTCAAACCTTCAGGCGCAGGCGGAATCGCTGATCTCGACCAAGGCCGATCCGGTTTGGGTGTCGGTCACGCGCTATGGTTGGCGCTCGAATTGGTTGACGATCTATCCCAATGCGGTCGGCATGAAGGTTGTCGCAGGGCCGGATGCGCGCATCATCCCTTGGGTGAATATCGTGATCCTGACGCTGTTGCTGGTGCTGATCTTGGTGATCCGGGCGATGTGGCGGCAGTTCCGCGAACGCTCGATTGATCCGTTGATAGAGGATGCGGGCGAGACTTGGGATGATGCCGAGGAAGGCGCGAAAAGCTGGTTTGACCGCTTGATGGGGCGCAAGAAGTAACCTGCGACGGGGGGCGGCTTTAGGCACGCCCCCTTACTCACCCGGGATTAGCGTCTTTCTTGCTAAACACCCCGCTCAGCGAGCGCCCGATCAGATTGGTCACGCGCGGCTTTTTCAACGTGCGAAACGGCATCGGGCGGCAGACCTCAAGCGCGGCGATGCCAACGCGGGCGGTCAGCGCGCCGTTGATCATGCCCTCGCCAAAGCGCCGCGACAGCTTGGTCATCAAGTGCCCGCCGGTCATGGTTTCGATCAGATCATCGCCCGCCGCCACCGCGCCGGTGGCCACCAGATGCGTCATCACCGTGCGCGCCAGCCGGATCGAGCCAAGCGAGCCGGACCGCCCGCCGTAAATCTCGGCGATGCGACGGATCATGCGCAGATTGGCCGTAAGCGCGGTCACGACATCGGCCAGCGCGAGCGGCACAAGCGCCGTGACGGTGGCGACGGTGCGCGCGGCGGCCTCGATTTCCAGACGCGCGGCGGCATCCAGCGGGGCCATCAACTCGGCCTCGGCCAGACCCATCAGCGTGTCGGTATCAAGCACCTCGTCGTAACGTTCTTTCAGCCGCGCGCGGGGCCATTCCATTTCGGGACGTGCGGAATACAGCCCCGAAACATGGCTCACGACCTTGCGTGCGCGGCTTAGGTCATCGGTGTCCAGCGCCTCGGAGACCTCTTTATGCACCTTATCAAGCCGCGCCAATCGCGAGAATGCCGCGATCTCACGCCCTGCAATCAGCAGCGCCCCCAGCGCGAAGGCCAGCACCAGCGCCGCGCCGATCCAACCCAAGATCGGATGCGTGGCAAACAGCCCGTCGATGAACCGCCACAGCGCCACCGAGACGAGAAACCCGACCAGCGCCACCAAAGCGCGCCAGAAAAACCGCGTCACGCCCGAGCTGCGCCGCGCCCCAAGCCGGGTCGCGATCTGCATCGCGCGGCCCTCAAGGCGTTCCTCGGTCGCGGCGGGCATATCCTCGATCGGTGCGGCCTCGGCGGGTGAGGGCGCGGCGTCGATCTCGATCATCACCGGTTTTTTCATAGCTTGTCCCCGATCAGAAATTCGGCCGCGCGATCCAGCCGGATATGGGGCGGGCCTTCGCCGGGTTTCAGGATAACGGGGGCGGGGGCGAAATTCATGATCGCGTAATCCTCATCCAGCCAGGCCTGCGCGCCTTGCGATGCGGGCGAGAGCAAATGCGACGGGTCTGTGGGCAATTCGCCGGGATACAGCGCCACCGATTTACCGCTCTCCAATCGCCCGCGCACGGCCTTTAGCTCCGCGCCATCATGGGTGATCTCTTCTTCGGTGGTCGTGCGCAGGGCGGCGAGCGATAGCGCCAAAGTCTTGGCCCCAGAGAAATCGGCGCGATCCTTGGCCTCGCGCAGCAACGCGCCGGTGATTGCGGTCAGGCGGGCATGTTGGGAGTGGTGCAGATGGTCGGCCTTGGTGGCGGCAAACAGGATGCGTTCGACGCGCCGAGCGCCCAGCAGCGAGGCCAGCCAGCCCGCCGTGCCGGGGCGAAACGCGGACAGGATATCAGCCATCGAGCCGCGCAAGTCTTCAAGCGCCGCTGGCCCGGCATGGATCGCGCCCAACACATCGACCAGCACCACCTGACGGTCGATCTTGGCGAAATGATCGCGAAAGAACGGCCGCACGATCTCGCGTTTGTAGGCCTCGTAACGGCGCTCCATCTCGCGACGAAGAGAGCCGCGCGGGGCGGCCCCTTCGGGCAGCGGGGCAAATGTCAGCGCAGGCGATCCGGCCAACTCGCCGGGCAACAAAAACCGCCCCGGCGTGCAATCGGAAAACCCCGCCTCGCGCGCGGCGTTCAGATGATCGGTGAACGCCGCTGCCAGTGCTTTGGCGTTGGGTTCGCTAAACTCGGCGGTGCCATCCGCTGCCTCGGCTTGCGTCAGATATGCGGCACCCTTGGGGCGGTGGGGCAGGCGCGCCAGGGCTTGCGCGCTCCATTCATTATAGCTTTTGTCCATCAACCCCAGATCAAGCAGCCATTCGCCGGGATAATCCACGATATCAAGATGCACCACGCGCGGGCCGCGCACCGCTCCCAGCAAGCCGCGCGGCTGGATGCGAAAGGATAGCCGCAGTTCAGACACGGCGCGGGTGCCCTCGGGCCAATGCGGGCTTGGCCCGGTCAGCGCGGCGAGGTGGCTTTCATAGTCGAACCGCGGCACGGTATCGTCGGGCTGGGGTTGCAGGAAGGCCGCCGTAATATCGCTTGCAGCCCCCAGCGCCGGCATCCGCCCGCGATCCAGCAGATTGGCCACCAGCGAGGTGATGAACACCGTTTTGCCCGCGCGCGACAGCCCTGTCACGCCAAGGCGCACAACCGGTTCGAACAGCGTCTCGGAAACCTGCGCGCCGATTCCTTCGATCCCGCGCGTGATCCCGTCCGCAATATCGGAAATGCCCAACTGTCGCCCCTCACTCATATTTATCGCCTCAAGATAGGCAGAGGGGCGCGCGGTTGAAAGGTGCAATGCGTCCGCCCGCCCTCGGCTGGCCCTTTTCGCGCCTGCGCTTATCTCATAGGTTAGGAACAACCGCGTAAGGAGCAAAGATGAGCGAACAGGCCCAGATCACGCAAGAGACCGTTCAGCCGTTGTTCACACGCGGCTCCGGAGACTACCTGTTTGCGCGTTGGGGCCGTCCGATCGTGCCCGTCGTATTCGGGGTCGAGGCGGGCACATTGGCGACCGTCAAGGGCGCGGTTGAGGCGGTGGTCGCGCTGGCGGGTCACAAGATGGCCGAGACCGACCCCGAGCTTGGCGCGAACCTGATGATCTTTTTCTTTCGCGATTGGCAGGAATTGCTTGAGGTGCCCAACCTCGATCAGTTGATTGATGGTTTGCAAGATCTGGTCGTGCGGCTCGACGATCAGGGCGCAAGCCAGTATCGCGTGTTCCGGTTTGATCCTGACGGTGCGATCCGGGCCTGTTTCAGCTTTGTGCGTATGGACGCGGGGCTGGATGAGGTGCCCGCCGAGGTGATCGCGCTGCAGCAGGCCGTGCAGATGATTGTGCTGTGGTCTGATACCGCGTTCAGCGAACGCTCGCCGCTGGCGATGGCGCGGGGGGTTACTGTTTTGCGCCCCGATATCGCGGCGGTGATTGCGGCGGGCTATGATCCGGTGATGCCTGCGGTGGCGCGCGATTCGTCGCATGCGTTGCGGCTGGCCGCGCGTGCAGAGTTGCGCCAAGATGAGGCCGTACAAGCGGTGCGCGATCTGCGTCGCGAAGTGGGTGAGGCCGATCAGGGAGAGCCAGATGGCGCATGAATTTCCGGTTCGCGTGTATTACGAGGACACCGACCTTGCGGGCATCGTCTATTACGCCAATTACCTGAAATTCATCGAACGCGGGCGCTCGGAATTTATCCGCACGCTGGGGGTCGATCAGGTTGCGCTCAAGGGCAATCATGGCATCGTTTTTGCCGTGCGCCGCGTCGAGGCCGACTATTTGCGCCCCGCGAAATTTGATGATCAGCTGGTGGTTGTGACCGAATTGGTGGCCGATACCGGGGCGCGGCTGGTGATGGATCAGGCGGTGACGCGCGATGGCGAAACCTTGTTCACCGCTACCGTCACGATCGTCTGCATCAGCGAAGCTGGCGCGCCTCAGCGGCTTCCCGCCGATATCCGCCGCAAACTGGCGCCGAAACTGCATTGAATGAGGCGTTTGTGAGGCGCGATTACAACGTTGTTATGGCGTTCCTCTTACGGCTGCTATAGAATCGCTGTTAATCAGAGCCACGACAACGTGGCCCCAAAAACGGCGAGCAGTATTCATGGACCAATCTTCGCTTGCGATGGCGCAGGAGATCGACTTCTCCCTGCTGGCACTTTTTGTGCGCGCATCGTTCACCGTCAAACTCGTAATGATCATCCTCGTGGTGGCCAGCTTTTGGTCATGGGCGATCATCGTGCGCAAATTCATCGCCTATCGCGCGGCCAAATCCGAGGCAGAAGCCTTTGATCGCGCGTTCTGGTCAGGAGAGCCGCTGGACGAGCTGTTCGACCAGATCGGGACTTCCCCCGAGGGGGCGAGCCAAAAGATTTTCGCGGCTGGCATGATGGAATGGCGACGCTCGCATCGTCAGGATGGCGCGCTGATTGCCGGTGCGCAGGCGCGCATTGAACGCTCGATGGATGTGGCGATCCTCAAGGCGACCGAAGGCCTGAACTACGGGCTGAATTTCCTTGCAACTGTCGGCTCGATCTCGCCGTTTGTCGGGCTGTTCGGCACGGTCTGGGGCATCAAGGTCGCGTTTGAGGAAATCGCGATTTCGCAGAATACCTCGCTGGCCGTGGTGGCACCGGGTATCTCCGAGGCGCTGGTCGCGACCGCGCTGGGCCTGTTGGCGGCGATTCCGGCGGTGATTTTCTACAATAAACTGTCTTCGGATGCCGATCGTATTGCCTCAAACTACGAGGCGTTTGCCGACGAGTTTACCACCATCCTCTCGCGTCAGTTGGACGGCTGATATGGGCGCAGGGGTTGCAAAACGGAACTCGGGCGGGTCGCGCAGGCGTCGCGGCGGTGCTTCGCGCCATACCGCGATGAGCGAGATCAACGTCACGCCGATGGTCGACGTGATGCTGGTGTTGCTGGTGATTTTCATGGTGGCCGCGCCGATGATGACGGTGGGTGTGCCGCTTGAGCTGCCGAAAACGGCGGCCAAGGCGGTCCCGACCGAGGCGGAAGTTCCGCTGACCGTGTCGATCCAGGCCGATGGCAAGGTCGCGCTGATGAATTCCGAAGTGCCTGCCGATCAACTGGTGGCGCGCCTTCAGGCGATTGCGAAAGAGCGCGACAGCGACAAGATCTTCCTGCGCGCGGATGGCAAGATTGCCTATTCGAAGGTGGTCGAGGTGATGGGCGCGCTCAACGGGGCGGGATTCTCCAATATCACATTGGTCACCGATACCGGGGGGCCGCAACTGGCGGCACCTGCCGGGAATTGAGCCCAGGGGGCACATTTCGATGAACCGGGCGGATAAAATCGGCTATGGCGTTTCGGGGGCACTCCATGCGGGGGTGATCCTCTGGGCTGTCGTGGGCGGTTCGTGGTTTCAACCCAAGCCCAGCGAGCCCACGGTGATTAGTCAGGTCGCGGTGATGTCCGAGCAGGATTTCAACACGATGATGGCGTCTGCGCCCAAGGATGCGCCCCAGCCCAAGCCCGATCAGCAAGCGCCCACCGCGCCAGCAACGCCGGACGCCACAACGCCGCCCGAGACGCCCGCACCCGATGCGCAGGCGACATCCGAACCGACACCCAAGGCGCTGCCCGATCCTGCCCCGCAGCCCGATACGCAGCCCGATGTCAGCGCATTGACCGAACCACCCGCGCCCACCGATGTGGCCGAGGCGCCGCCAGTGATGGCACCGCCTGTCGAGGTGCCCTCGGAAACGCTTGCGCCGGTGATTTCGCCGCGTCCCAAACCCAAAGATGTGCCCCGCGTCGCCCCCGAAGCCGCGCCCGCGCCGCCCCCAGAGGCGAAAGTCTCAGAGCAGGCCGAGCCGCAGGAAACGCCTGATGCAGAGGCCAAGCCCGATCAGGTCGTGGAAAAACCCAAAGAGGCCGCCGCGCCGCCCGAAGCCACGACCGAAATCGTGACCGAGGCGACCAAGACCGACGACAAGCCCGAAAGTTCTGCGCCGCTGTCGTCACCGCGCCCGGCCAACAAGCCTAAACCACCTGCGCCAGCGCCCGCAAAAACCGAAACGGCAGCGGCGAAACCCGCAGCTCCGACCGCGCCCGCCAGAACCGATAACTCGGCGGTGAACGATGCGCTGGCAGCGGCGCTGGGGGGCGAAGGCACGGGCGGAAATGGTCAGGCGGCGGTTGGTCCGCCGATCACGGCTGGTGAGAAAGACGCGCTGATCGTGGATGTGAAACAGTGCTGGAATGTCGGCGCGCTAAGCTCCGATGCCTTGCGCACCACGGTGACGCTGTCGGTGAATATGCGCCCGGATGGTCATCCGGATATCGGCTCGATCAAGCTGGTTGGCTCGTCGGGCGGCACGGGGGCGGCTGTTGATCAGGCGTTCGAGGCAGGCAAGCGTGCGATCGTGCGCTGCGGCGCGGATGGCTTCCCGCTGCCGGCGGATAAATATGAACGTTGGAAAACGATCGAAATCGATTTCAATCCCGACAAAATGAGGATGAAATGAGCGATGATCGGCGAATTCTCGCGTGCTGTCATGGGCTTGTGATGCGCGATGGGGCAGAAATCCGTTACAACTCGGGGCGCAGGTCTCGGGCAAAGGGAGTGTGAAAGATGATGCGTTTCGTTCTGGCCATGCTGGTGGCGCTGTTTGCAGGATCGTTTGGCGCGCTCGCGCAAGACCAAGAGCCGCTGCATATCACGATCACCGATGGTGTGATCGAACCGCTTCCCTTCGCGATTGCTGGGTTTATTCCAGAGACGCCCGATGCAGCGGATGTTGCGGCGCAGCTGACGCAGGTGGTGTCCAGCGATCTGTCGGGCACGGGGCTGTTTCGCGAGATCCCGAAATCCGCCTATATCCAGAACATCGCCAAGTTCGACACGCCGGTGAACTATTCCGATTGGCAGGCGATCAACGCGCAGGCGCTGGTTGTGGGGTCGGTCGCGATGTCGGGCGGCAAGGTTGTCGTCAAGTTCCGCCTGTTTGATGTGTTCTCCGGCCAGCAGATGGGTGAGGGTCAGCAGCTTGCGGCCTCGCCGGGAAGCTGGCGCAGGCTCGCGCATAAGGTGTCCGACGTGATCTATTCGCGCATCACCGGCGAGGGGCCGTATTTCGACAGCCGCGTGGTGTTCGTTTCCGAATCCGGGCCGAAAAACGCACGACAAAAGCGCCTTGCGGTGATGGATTACGATGGCGCGAATGTCACCTATCTCACCGATGCCTCGACCATTGTGCTTGCGCCGCGGTTCTCACGCGATGGCACGCGGGTGCTGTATACCACGTTTGAAACAGGCTTCCCGCGCATCAAGATGCTGGATGTGGCGACCGCCAGCGCGCGGCTTTTGCCCGATGTGCCCGGCACGATGACCTTTGCGCCGCGTTTCTCGCCCGATGGTAAAAAGGTGGTCTATTCGCTGGAACAGAACGGCAATACCGATCTGTGGATGATGGATATCGCCAGCGGCCAGACACAGCGTTTGACGACAAGCCCCTCGATTGAGACCTCGCCGTCGTTCTCGCCCGATGGCTCGCGTATCGTGTTTGAAAGCGACCGCTCGGGAACGCAGCAGCTTTATATCATGTCGACAGGTGGTGGCGATGCAACGCGGATCAGCTTTGGCGACGGGCGCTATTCCACGCCGGTCTGGTCGCCGCGTGGCGATATGATTGCCTTTACCAAGCAAAATAGCGGGCGCTTCCATATCGGCGTGATGCGCACTGATGGCAGCGAAGAACGCCTGCTGACCTCGTCCTTCCTTGACGAAGGTCCGACTTGGTCGCCCAATGGCCGTGTCATCATGTTCACCCGTGAAACGCCCGGCGCACAAGGCGAGGCGGCGCTGTATTCGGTCGATATCTCGGGGCGCAATCTGAAAAAAGTGCCCACGCCGGGGCCAGCATCCGACCCGGCTTGGTCGCCTCTGTTGCCCTAACGCGCGAATTCACAAACCAATAGTTAACTGCTAAGCTCGCCCGAAAAGGGCAGATCAACAAAAAGGCGGAGATCATGAATTTTGCAACGAAGGCGGCGCTGGCCGTCGCAATCCTTGGCCTCGCGGCCTGTTCGAACCCCGACAAATACGGCTCGGGCGCGACGGGACCGGGCGGCACTTTGGGGCCGGGTGGTGCTGGCATCAATCAAGGCGGCATCAACGATCCGAACTCGCCTGCCTATTTCAGCCAGACGATTGGCGACATGGTGCATTTCTCGGTCGATCAATCGACGCTGAGCGACACCGCGCGCGGTATTCTGACCCAGCAGGCAAGCTGGCTGGTCAGTCACCCGACCTACACCGCGATCATCGAAGGCCATGCCGATGAACAGGGCACGCGCGACTACAACCTTGCGCTCGGCGCACGCCGTGCCAATGCCGCGCAGGAATTCCTGATCAGCCAAGGCGTTGCGGGCAACCGTTTGCGCACGGTCTCCTACGGTAAGGAACGCCCGCTGGCGATCTGCTCGACCGAGGAATGCTACGCGAAAAACCGTCGCGCGGTCACCGTGATCTCGCAATCCGCAGCGGGGAGCTAAGGCGTGATGCTGCGGGCTTTGACATTGAGTGCGGCGCTTGTCCTGAGCGCCGCCATTCCCGGTTTCGCGCAGGACGCCAACCGCGCCCAGACGCTGGCTGACATCAAGACCGAACTGGGCCAGTTGCAAGGTGAGATCGACGGCTTGCGCCAAGAGCTGAAGGCGTCCGGTGCGGCGGGTTTGCAAAAGGCAGGCGGGTCATCTGCGCTTGAGCGGATGGATTCGATGGAGCTGTCTCTCAGCCATCTGACGGATCGCGTCGAAGAGGCACAAAACCGGATCAACCGCGTGGTGGCCGATGGCACCAACCGGGTGGGTGATCTCGAATATCGCGTCTGCGAGATGGAAACGGGCTGCGATATCTCGACCTTGGGCAAGACCAAGCCGCTGGGTGGCGAGGCTGGCACCACAACCTCTGTCACAGCGGCAGCGCCCGATAGTGCGCCCGCAGGCCCCGATCTTGCGATCAACGAGAAGGCGGATTTCGAGGCGGGGAAAAAGGCCTATGATTCGGGCGATTACGCCTCGGCTGCCGATCTGCTTGAGACGTTCAAGGAAACCTATCCCGGTTCGCCGCTGATGGGGGACGCGATGTATTATCGCGGCGATGCCCTGTCGAAATCGGGGGATACGGCGAACGCGGCCCGCGCTTGGCTGGCCGGGTTCTCTGCCGATCCCAATGGGAAACGCGCGGGCGATAACCTGTTGGCGCTGGGCAAGGCGTTGGGCAAGTTGGGTCAGACTTCGGAAGCCTGCACCACACTTGGCCAAGTCGGCGCACGTTTCCCCGGCTCTTCGGCCTCAATGGAGGCGCAAACCGCGCGGCAATCGCTGGGGTGCCAGTGAGCGATCTCGCGACGCTAGCGAAAACGGCCTTTGACCCCGATGCGCCCCGGCGTGTCGGGGTTGCTGTTTCTGGCGGCTCGGATTCGATGGCTACGTTGCATCTTCTGGCACCGTTTTACGAGGTTCATGCCGTCACCGTGGATCACGGCTTACGCCCCGAGGCCGGAGCGGAGGCGCAATTCGTCGCAGCCGCCTGCGCGCGCCTTGGTGTGCCTCATCAGGTGCTACACTGGCGCGGGAGCGAGGCAACCGGTAACCTGATGGATGCGGCGCGGCGGGCGCGGATGCGTTTGATCGGCGACTGGGCGCGCGGGCAGGGGCTGGATCACATCGCGCTGGGTCATACTGCGGATGATCAGGCCGAGACGTTTCTGATGCGACTGGCGCGCGAGGCGGGGCTTGAGGGACTGTCGGGGATGCGCCGCAGCTATCAATCTGATGGCGCGCATTGGCATCGCCCGTTTCTGGACGTAACGCGCGCCGAGCTACGCCAGTATCTGCGCGACGCTGGTATCGCGTGGGTCGATGATCCGTCCAACAGTGACCCGCGATTTGAGCGCGTTCGGGCGCGTGCGGCTTTGGCGGGGCTGTCCGATATAGGCATCACGGCGGAGGGGCTTGCCCGCGTTGTCGGGCATCTCGCACAGGCGCGCGCGGCGCTTGATGCAGGTTTAGAGCTATTTGTCGCGGATTATGTGGTGCAAGATCGCGGCGCGCTGCGCATCGACCGGGCGGCGTTCACGCGTGATCTCGCACCTGAATTACAGCGCCGTTTGCTGAACGCCGCGCTGATCTGGGTGTCGGGTGCAGATTACCCGCCCCGCGCCGCCAAGCTAGAGCGATTCTTGCACGACCCAGAGCCTTGCACGCTGCATGGCTGCCAGATCATCCGGCACGGTGCGTATTTGTATGTCGCGCGGGAATTCAGCGCGGTGGCAGACTTGCGCGTCCCATGCGATCAGATTTGGGACGGCTGGTCGCTTGAGGCACTCGATGGGCAGGACGTTTCGGGCCTGACGATTGCCGCTTTGGGGCCAAGCGGGCTGCCGCAATGCCCCGACTGGCGCGCGACAAACCTGCCACGCGAGGCGCTTTTGGCCTCTCCTGCGATCTGGGCGCAAGAAAAGCTAATTGCCGCACCCTTTGCGGGGTTTGAAAACGGCTGGAAAGCGCGTAAGGAGGCGAGCAGTTTCGCCGCGACGATATTCAGGCGTTGAACCCAGCCGTGGAATGCCTATTTTCTCTAGGCAAACGTGGTGGCCGAGGGTCAGCCGCTTAGGATGATTGGAGGATATCCCTTGGGTAATGCACGCAATCTCGCCTTCTGGGCAGTGCTGTTCCTGTTGATTTTGGCTTTGTTCAACCTTTTCGGGGATGGGCAATCCTCGATGAATTCGAGCCAAGCTACATATTCGGAATTTATTGACGCAGTTGACAAGGGTGAGGTGAAGACCGCCCAGATTGACGGCGAAAGCGTGCGCTATCAGTTGGCGGACGGCACCAATTTCACCACGATCAAGCCGCTCAGCGATCCGATTGCCGAAAAGCTGATCGAGAAAAACGTGTCGGTACGTGTGGTCAAGCAACAGCAGTCGGGCTTTATGTCGCTGCTGGGTGTCTGGTTGCCCTTCCTTGTTCTGATCGGGATCTGGATTTTCTTCATGAACCGGATGCAGGGCGGCGGCAAAGGTGGCGCGATGGGGTTTGGCAAGTCCAAGGCCAAGCTGCTGACCGAAAAGCAGGGCCGCGTAACCTTTGACGATGTCGCGGGCATCGACGAGGCCAAGGAAGAGCTTGAGGAAATCGTTGAATTCCTGCGCAATCCGCAGAAATTCAGCCGCCTTGGCGGTAAAATCCCGAAAGGCGCGTTGCTGGTTGGCCCTCCGGGCACGGGTAAAACGCTGCTAGCGCGCGCAATCGCGGGCGAGGCGGGCGTGCCGTTCTTTACCATCTCCGGCTCTGACTTCGTGGAAATGTTCGTCGGCGTCGGTGCAAGCCGTGTGCGTGACATGTTCGAGCAGGCCAAGAAAAACGCCCCCTGTATCGTCTTTATCGACGAGATCGACGCTGTGGGCCGCGCCCGTGGGGTCGGCATCGGTGGCGGCAATGACGAGCGCGAGCAGACGCTCAACCAGTTGTTGGTCGAGATGGACGGTTTTGAGGCCAATGAGGGCGTCATCATTATCGCGGCCACGAACCGCAAAGATGTGCTGGACCCTGCACTGCTGCGTCCGGGCCGCTTTGACCGTCAAATCCACGTCCCCAATCCCGATATCAAAGGTCGCGAAAAGATCCTTAGCGTGCATGCGCGCAAGGTTCCCGTTGGTCCCGATGTTGATCTGCGCACGATTGCGCGCGGTACGCCGGGGTTCTCGGGGGCCGATCTGATGAACCTTGTGAACGAGGCGGCGCTAATGGCGGCGCGCGTTGGTCGCCGGTTTGTGGCGATGGAAGATTTCGAGAACGCCAAGGACAAGGTGATGATGGGGGTCGAGCGTCGCTCGATGGTGCTGACGCCCGAACAAAAGGAAATGACCGCTTATCACGAGGCTGGCCACGCCGTTGTGGGTATGAACCTGCCGAAATGCGACCCGGTCTATAAGGCAACGATCATCCCGCGCGGTCAGGCGCTGGGTATGGTGGTGTCGCTGCCCGAGGTGGAAAAGCTCAACTACCACAAGGATGAGGCCAAGCAAAAGATCGCCATGACCATGGCGGGCAAAGCGGCCGAAATTCTGAAATGGGGCGAAGAGCATGTCTCTAACGGTCCGGCGGGCGATATCATGCAGGCCTCTGCGATCGCGCGCGCGATGGTGATGCGCTGGGGCATGTCGGACAAGGTCGGTAATATCGACTATGCCGAGGCGCATGAGGGCTATCAGGGCAACACCGCCGGGTTCTCGGTTTCGACCAAGACCAAGGAACTGATTGAGGAAGAAGTTCGCGATCTGATCGAGCAAGGTTACCAAGAAGCGCGTCGCATTCTGACCGAGAAACAGGAAGACTGGGAGCGTCTCGCTCAAGGCTTGCTGGAATATGAAACGCTGACCGGCGACGAGATCAAAAAGGTCATGTCGGGTGAGGCGCTGGGTGGCGATGATGACGACACGCCTGCGGGCAATCTTCCGTCGGTGACCGCACTGCCCAAGACCAAGTCCAAAAAGGATGCCGGCAGTAAAGAGGGCGATGCCTCGCCCGAGCCTTCGGCCTGATGCGGGATCGGCGCGTGTGATGGCACTTCAGCCAAGCAGCGTTGACTGGGATCCCGAAAGCTACAGTCGGTTTTCCGACCTTCGGTTGCGGCCCGCGCTAGATCTTCTGGCGCGGGTTCCGTCTTTGCCCGAACGCGGCAAGGTGGTGGATCTGGGATGCGGCAATGGTGCCGTGGCCGAGGCCCTGTCGCACCGCTTTCCCAAGCGCAAACTGGTTGGCGTTGATCGCTCGGAGGCGATGTTGCAACGTGCGGCGGCAACCGGGGCCTATCGGCGCTGCGACATGGCCGACATCGGCAGTTGGCAGCCCAACAAGCCCCCTGCGCTGATCTTTTCCAACGCTGCTTTGCACTGGCTGCCCGATCACGCCACGCTGTTTCCGCGTCTGGTTCAGTTCTTGCGCCCTTGCGGTGTTTTGGCGGTGCAAATGCCTGCTCAGTGAACCGCCCCGAGTTTACCGGAGG
>NZ_AUNB01000044.1 GCF_000714545.1 Thioclava indica | reverse complement strand
GGTAGCTACCTGACCGGCGTCGAGATCTCGACCGACTTCTAATAGTCCCTACTTGGCAGACTTGCTGCCTTGCTTCAGAGCCGCGCCCTCGGGTGCGGCTCTTTAAAATTCTACGGGCCGGCTTCGGAGAAAAAACCCCAAAGCTGCCCAATTTCCGCCACGTCTCGCAGCTAAAAAGGGCGGGAAAGCCGAAAGTGGCTCAGCAAGACGACAAGGTTCAGGCATATGAAAGCATCCCTCATCAAAGACTGTCGCAATTTCCTGCACAGCGAAGACGGTGCTGTGACCGTTGACTGGGTTGTTCTGACAGCCGCAGTCGTTGGGCTCGGCACAGTCGCTGGCGCAGTGATCTGGAGCAAAACAGGCGTTGCGACCGCACAGATCGCTACGTACATCGGCGAGCAAAGTATCAACACCAGCACATTCTAGTAATCATGTATTTGTTGCCCACTCGTCATTAGGGGGCCATTGCTTGGCCATCTTCTTGCCACGATCAGGTGCAACATATTGGACAAATGCCGAGGATTGTCTTCGGTTTGTATACGGAAGGGTAGAACAATGCGTATGATTTTCGCTCTGTTTCTTGCCGCAGGAATCGGTCTCGCCGTGGTTGCGGTCTACATGGCGCAAGGCCAGATGGCTCAGTTCCAAGCCGAGCGTGACCACTACGCCGAGTTGCAGAAAAAATTCCCGCGCCTTGCAAATGTCGTCGTCTCCAAGAAAGAGCTGAAATACGGTCAGCGCTTTACGCCCGAGGATTTGACCATCGTCAGGGTTGAGGCCGCCGGCGTTCCCAAAGGGGCCTTCAGCACGATTGTTGCAAAACAAGGCACGCCCGAAGCCAAGCACGCCGCCTTCATCGAAGGTGAGACACGCCCGCGCGCGATGCTGCGCTCCATTGAACCGCTTGAGCCGATCCTGGCACAAAAAGTTACCAATCCGGGCGTCGACGCCGGGATTATGGCGAACCTACAGCCCAACAAACGCGCCTTTACCATTCAAGTGAACGTCGCAAGCGGCGTATCTGGCTTCCTGCGCCCTGGGGACCGTGTCGACGTTTACTGGTCGGGAAATATCAACGGTCAGCCTGTCACCAAATTGATCCAGCCGGATCTCGATTTGATCGCGATTGATCAAAGCGCGGATGCTGATCGCACGGCCGAGACACAAATCGCGCGCACCGTGACGGCGCAAGTCAGCCCCGAACAAGTGGCCGCCCTGACGCTTGCGCAATCGACCGGCAAGCTGACGCTGTCGCTCGTTGGCTCGCGCGATACCGAGCAAGTCGGGAAGATCGAAATCGATCGCAATCAGCTTTTGGGCATCCAAGACAAGCAAGTCGAAAAGGTCGTCACCAAGAAGGTTTGCACGATTAAGACCCGCAAAGGGAGCCAAGTCGTCGAGACCGAAATCCCGTGCACGAACTGACAAATCCCTTTAATTCAGAGGGTTGAACGAGGCCCGCGAGGGCCTCGTTTTTCATATGTGGCAGTTTCCCCACATCAAGAACGCCGCTCAATGCTTTGATTCTTGCAATAAATTCGGGATTGCGGCATGGTTCCCGACAATAATGGACAAAAACAGTCCCGAAGCAGGCAACAAGACCTGTGGCGTGGCGTGATCGGAGAGGCAGGGTCACAATGGAATTGAGAACACTTATCAAGGTTTGCCTTTTGGGCGCGGCGATCGGCTTTGGTGCCGTGCCGGGTGTGCAGGCGAATACACTAAAAATCATGTCGGGAACGACGCAGGCACCGCTGAACGTGCCGTTGAACCGCGCGGTGGTCGTCGAAAGCGACGTCCCCTTCGCGGAACTATCGATCGCCAACCCTGGCATCGCGGATGTTCAAACGCTTTCGGACAAGTCGATCTACGTGCTGGGCAAACTGCCCGGGCGCACGACGATGACGATTCTGGGCGAAGGCGGCAAGCTGATCTCGAACGTAGATGTTCAGGTCACTCCCGATATCGGCGAGTTCAAAGAACGTCTGAAGCAAATTTTGCCGGGCGAGAATATCGACGTGCGCACCGCCAATGACGGGATCGTCCTGTCGGGCACCGTGTCGTCGGCACAAAAGCTGGATCGCGCACTTGATCTGGCAAAACGCTATGCACCTGATCGGGTATCGAACCTGTTGATGGTGGGCGGCACGCAGCAGGTGATGCTGCAGGTACGTTTTGCGGAAGTGCAGCGTTCGGTCGTCAAATCGCTCAACAGCTCTTTCGGAATAGGCGTCAAAGGGCGTGGCGGTCTCACTGGCGGGATCGGCAACGGCTCCTCGGTTCAAGCGGCAGGTTTGTCCGCGCAGGGCGGCAATGGTTTGACCGCGAAGGGCGGCAAGGGTTTCGGCTTCTCGCTCACGCGCGGCACGTTCGAGATGAACATGCTGCTTGAAGCGCTGGAATCCAAGGGTGTCGTACGCACGCTGGCAGAACCGAACCTGACTGCCCTGTCGGGCCAGACCGCTGATTTCCTTGCGGGCGGCGAATACCCGATCCCAGTGATGAACGACGGCGACATTTCAATCGAATACAAACCCTTTGGTGTCGAAATGTCCTTCACCCCACGCGTGGTGGACGGCGATGCCATCAATCTAGAGATCGGAGCCGCAGTTTCGTCGATCGACACAGCCAACCGCTATGAAGGCAACGGCTTTAGCGTCGACGCCTTTAAAAAGCGTTCGACATCGACCACGGTTGAGATGCGCGATGGTGAAAGCTTTGCGATTGCGGGTCTGCTGCAAGACGATTTCAATGATTCGAATTCGCAGTTTCCGTGGCTTGGCGATGTGCCGGTGCTGGGTGCATTGTTCCGCTCGACTGAATTTGAACGCAAGCAAACGGAGCTGGTGATCATCGTAACACCGCATCTGGTGTCGCCGGTGAAAGGCCAAGCTCTCACGCTGCCCACCGACCGGGTCAAACCCCCAAGCGAATCGGATCTGTTCCTCTATGGTAAGGTGCAGGGCAATTCCCGCAAGCCGACCAAGGGACCTGCGGCAGAAGTCGCCAAGCAAGACTTTTCCGGCTCCTACGGCTACGTGATGGAGTAAGCGATGAACAACGGGCAAAAGATGCGCAACTTCGCGCTTATCCTGACGACAGGTCTGGCATTGGCCGCTTGTTCCGAAGGGCAGCAAAACGCCTATTCCACGGCCGGCTCCGCACTTGACTCGCAGAATGACGGCTTTGGGGCGACGACGAACCATAACCTCGCGGTTATGACGGGCGATCAGTCCTACGCGATCAATCTGACGAAGAAATTCGCAGCTGACGTACCCAACACGGTGCATTTCGCGTTCAACTCGTCGGTGCTTGAGCCTCAGGCGCAGCAAATCCTGCTGCGTCAGGCGGATTGGATCAAACAATTCCCCGAAGTGCGCTTCCGCGTCTACGGGCATACCGATCTGGTCGGCTCCAATGCCTATAACAAAGCGCTCGGTCTGCGCCGGGCACGGGCTGTGGTTCGTTTCCTCGAAGCACAGGGCATTTCGCGCCACCGCCTGGAGGCCGTGGTGTCCTTTGGCGAGACGCAACCCTTGGTCTACACCCCGGCCCCGAACGAGCAGAACCGCCGCACGGTCACTGAGGTGTCGGGCTTTGTCAAACGAGGCAAGCCGATCCCACTGGATGGCAAATATGCCGAGGTGATCTATCGCCAATACGTTGAGTCGGCCCAAGCTGCTCCAAAGATCCAGGCGAAGACCCCCGAGTAGCAATCTAGCGGCGGCTGATCGCGATTCGAAAACAATCGACATGACTGGAGAGGCGAGCTTGGCAACAAAGCTCGCCTTTCTTCTTTATAGTCGCGCAAAACCCCACAATTGAAACAGTCTGGCCCCAATCTCGACATGATTGGGTAACAGATTGATCCTCAGCAGAAAAAGCGTGGCACGAGTCGTGCCGGGGTTTTGTGATGGAGCACGGGGCAAAACGACCCTGACATCGCGGGCCCGCTGAGAAAAGGACAGAGGCAATGAGTGCAGCAGTTATGATGACCCCGGAGCCAGCGCCGATCCAGGCCTGCACCGTTTCGCGTGACGTCGCGAATTTCGATCTTCTGATCGAAGACATGGAAACCGAGCTTGGCGAAAGCTGGGGTGACCTTAGCTTCGACGAAGCGGTGATCTTTCTGGGACAACCCGACGCCGAAAATCTTGAATTCATCGCGATCGCTGTAGATGGCGACGATGAAGAAGAGCTTGCGAAAATCTCCGGGATTATCACGACCGCGAAAGAGAACGGGATTCGCGTCATCTTGATCGCCGAGGAAGTCAGCCCGATCGCATTGCACCAGCTGTTGCGCCTTGGCGCGGATGATTTCGTCCCCTACCCGCTTCCCGAAGGCGCGTTGCATGATGCGATCGAACGCCTGGGCGAAAGCGATATTCCTGACCTGCCGCCCCAAGCGGCCACCCCGGCCTATCAAAGCGGCGGCAGTCGCAATGGCGTGGTTCTTCCGGTGCACGGATTGTCCGGCGGCGTTGGCGCGACCACGTTTGCGGTGAACCTGGCTTGGGAAATGGCAACAGTCCATGACGGCGACAAAAAGGCCACCCATCCTTCCCCGCGGGTCTGCTTGCTTGATCTTGATCTGCAGTACGGCGCAACCGCGACCTATCTGGATCTGCCGCGCCGCGAAGTGATCTATGAACTGCTCAGCGACACCGAGCATATGGACGCCGACAGCTTCCGTCAGGCACTTCTCAGCTATAATGAAAAGCTCAACGTGATGACCGCGCCGGCCGATATGCTGCCGCTCGATCTGATCACAGGTGAAGATGTCGATCGTCTGATCGAGACGGCACGCGCACAGTTCGATTTCGTTGTGATCGACATGCCTTCGACCGTCGTCAGCTGGACCGAGACTGTTCTGAACAAGGCGCAAATCTATTTCGCGATGCTCGAACTGGACATGCGTTCGGCGCAGAACGTGCTGCGCTTGGTGCGCGCACTCAAGGCCGAAGGTCTTCCGGTCGAAAAGCTGCGCTATGTGCTGAACCGCGCTCCGAAGTTCACTGATCTCAACGGCAAAGCGCGCGTCAAGCGGCTGGCCGAGAGCCTGGATATTTCGATTGAGCTGCTGCTGTCCGAAGGCGGTAAGGCGATCACGCAGGCCAATGACCACGGCCTTCCCCTTGCGCTGTCGGCAGCGAAATCCCCGCTGCGCAAAGAAATTCAGAAACTCGCGGGCTCGCTGGTCGCGCTCGGCGAGGCCGCAGAAGCGGTCGCTTGATAGAAAGGAGCGGGTGACATGTTCTCGCGCTACAAAAAAGACTCGCCGACCAAAGCAGTGGCCCCTCCTCCGAAGCCCAGCGCCGAGTCCTCGGCGAAACCCTCGGTGCGCAAACCGCTGCCACTTGCCAAGGCCGCCCCCTCGGCAGGAACCGTGGACAAAGAGAAAAAGCGCAAGCTGCGGATGCAGGAACTCAAGGTTGAGATGCACAAGCGTCTGCTTGAGAACCTGAACCTCGCTGCGCTGGAACATGCCACCGAGTCGGACCTCAAGGCCGAGATCGCCGACATCACCTCTGAGGCGATGGTCGAAATGTCGGTCGCGCTCAATTCTCAGGATCGTCAGATTCTCAATCAAGAGCTCTATGACGAGGTGATGGGTCTAGGCCCGCTTGAGCCGCTTTTGAAAGACGAATCGGTCAACGATATTCTGGTCAACGGCCCGCAACAGATTTTCGTCGAGCGCAACGGTAAGCTGGAACTCAGCGAGATCACGTTCAAAGACGAACCGCACCTGCTGCGCATCATCGACAAGATCGTGTCGGCGGTCGGGCGGCGTGTGGATGAATCCAACCCCTATGTTGACGCCCGTCTTGCCGATGGCTCGCGTTTCAACGCGATGGTGCCGCCGGTTGCGGTGGACGGCTCGCTGGTTTCGATTCGTAAGTTCAAAAAAGACAAACTCGCGATCGACGACCTGGTGAAGTTCGGCGCCTTTACCGAAGAAATGGCCGCCTATCTGCAAGCTGCCGTATCGACGCGGCTGAACGTTATCGTTTCCGGCGGTACAGGTTCGGGGAAAACGACCACGCTTAACGCGCTGTCATCGTTTATCGACAACTCCGAACGCATCCTCACGATCGAGGACACGGCAGAACTTCAACTGCAACAGATCCATGTTGGCCGGATGGAAAGCCGCCCGCCCAACGTCGAAGGCAAAGGTGCGGTCACCCAGCGCGACTGTCTGCGCAACGCGCTGCGGATGCGTCCTGACCGGATCATCGTGGGGGAAACCCGTGGTGAAGAAGTCATCGACATGTTGCAAGCCATGAACACCGGTCACGACGGGTCGATGACCACGATTCACGCAAACTCCGCGCGCGATGGTGTATCACGCCTGGAAAACATGATCTCGATGTCGGGTATCGAGATGCCGATGAAGGCAATGCGCAGCCAGATCGCATCGGCTGTGAACCTGATCGTGCAGGCCTCGCGTCTGCAAGATGGTTCGCGGCGGATGGTCTCGATCACCGAAGTGACGGGCATGGAAGGCGATGTGATCTCGATGCAAGAGGTGTTCCGCTACGAGCGCCTTGGTCTGGATCCTGATGGTAAAATCATCGGGCGCTTCACCCCGACCGGCGTGCGCTCGCATTATTCGGACCGCTTTAAACAGTGGGGCTATGATCTGCCGGCGTCGATCTACGAACCCGTTCAGGACTGAGGAGCGTCACAATGATTTCCATGACCCCCATTATCTATCTCTTGATCTTCGTCGCAGTGCTGCTTCTGGTCGAAGGCCTCTATTTGATGGTCTTTGGTAAGTCGATCTCGCTCAACAAGCGCGTCAATCGACGCCTGGAGATGCTTGAAAAAGGCGAGCGGCGCGATGCGGTGCTTGAACGGTTGCGCAAAGAAGCAACGCAGCACCAACGGGCACGGTCTATCCCGCTTTATTCGATCCTCGCGACCAAAGCGCAAAAAGCCAATATCGCCTTCACGCCGAAGGCGCTGATCGCAATTATGGTTGGGGCCACCTTCATTGCCTTTGCCGCCCTATCGGTCGCCTCAAGTGCGGGCATCTATATCCGCATCGCCCTGTCGATTGGTATGGGCGTGGGCGGTGTGTATTTCTGGGTTCACTCCAAAGCCAAAAAACGCATGAAGCTGTGCGAAGAACAACTGCCTGACGCGGTTGAACTGATGGTGCGCAGCTTGCGTGTGGGCCACCCATTGGCGTCGGCGATCCAATCCGTAGCGCGTGAAATTCCCGACCCGATGGGAACGGAATTTGGCATCATCGCCGATGAGGCCGCCTATGGTCGCAACGTCGCCGATGCGATCTCGGAAATGGCCGAACGACTGGATATTCAGGATTTGCGCTTTCTTGCGGTCGCCGTGTCGATCCAGCAAAGCTCGGGGGGGAACCTCGCAGAGGTTCTCGACGGGCTTTCGAAAGTCATTCGCTCACGGTTCAAACTGATGCGTCGCGTCAGCGCGATCACCGCCGAACCACGTTGGTCGGGCATCTTTCTATCGGCCTTCCCGGTCGTCATCATGGTGATCATTCAAGTCGTGTCGCCCCATTATTACGACCAAGTTAAAGGCACCCCGGCTTTCATCCCAATGGCGATCGTCGTTTTCGTCCTTCTAGGAGCAAACATGCTCTTCATGAAGATCATGACTACAATTCGGGTCTAAGAGGCACCTCATGGATTTTGCATCTATCAACGCAGGACTTGTCAACATGCTTGGCCCGATGGGCCCATTGCTTGCGCTTGTCGGCGTGGCCGCATTGCTTGTGCTGGCGGCGCTGCCCGCACTTTTGAAAAAGCGTCAGGATCCCTACGAAAAGCTGCGTCTAAGCCGCACAGCCTCCAGCGCCCGTGCGAGCGGCTCTAACGGCGCTAGCGGCGATCAAAAACTGCGCGATACCGGCTCGGACAAGCTGGATAAGTACGCGTCGTTCCTTGAACCCAAAAGCGCCGAGGAATTGTCGGAGTCAAAGAAATGGCTGCAACGGGCTGGCTATCGTGGCCCTGACGCGGTGCGCAATTTTCACGCCGCACAATTCGCGGCTGGTCTGGGGTTGCTTGCCTTGGGCGTGATCTACGTGATGATCGCCAACTCGTCGAGCGAGCAAGGCCTTAGCTCGACTATGATGATCGTCGCCATTCTGCTGCCCGGCGCGGCTGGGTATTACGCGCCCAAATATTGGGTGGACAAACGGGTAACTGCGCGCACGAATGAAATTCAGGATGGCTTTCCGGACGCGTTGGATATGCTGTTGGTCTGCGTCGAGGCGGGTCAGTCACTCGACCAGGGGATCATCCGGGTTTCAAAGGAACTGCGCAAATCCTACCCCGCAATGTCAGAAGAATTCGCGATGGTCGCGCATGAGATCAAAGCCGGCTTGGACAAAACCGATGTGTTGCGTCGCTTCGGAGAGCGTTCGGGCGTTGCCGATATCGCCAGCTTCGTGACCGTGATGATCCAGTCGCAACAATTCGGGACGTCAATCGCCGAAGCCTTGCGGCTGTACTCGGCCGATATGCGTGACAAGCGCGTGATGCGCGCCGAAGAGGCCGCAAACAAGATCCCGACCAAAATGACACTTGGCACGATGATGTTCACCGTTCCGCCGCTTTTGATCATTCTTGTCGGCCCATCCGTCTATGGTATGATGGAGAACTTCAGCAAGATGGGCATGTAACGCATGATCTTAAGGCCGCGCGGCGCTGTATCCGCTACACTCTTGGTCCTCGCACTGGCCGCCTGTTCTACGGGCGGCCTTTCGGGTGAGAAAGACGGAGCCTTCGCACCCGGCACAAAACCGGGCGCCGAGGCAGTGGACGGTCTGACCGTCGGGCATCGTCTGATGGCTGCGGGCGAATATGACCTGGCTCTGCGCGCCTATTACCGGGCCGCCGGAACACAGGGGGCAACCGTGGATGTGCTCTCTGCGATCGGATCGGCGGATCTCAAGCTCGGGCGGCTCAATCAAGCAGAACAGATGTTGCGGCGCGCCGTTGAAACCGACGAAACCTTCGTTCCCGCTTGGAATAACCTTGGCGTTGTGCTGATGGATCGTGGCAAATATGGCGAAGCCTCTCGTGTCTTCCACACCGCCTACGCGCTAGACAGTGGCCAATCGGACGCGATACGGCAAAACCTGCGTCTCGCGCTCGCAAAAATGAAAAAACCGAGTTACGCTCCGTCTCAGGATGAACAGTTCAAACTCGTTCGGCGCGGGGTGGGCGACTACCTTTTGCTGACAAAGAACTGAGGCTCGAGCAAAAAGGACGCAGAAACATGCGCCACCCGGTATTTTTAGCAGCTCTCGCGGGCTGTGCTATCACGACGCTCGCTGGTTGCATGGGCAATAACAGCGATGCCGAAGTCGCAAGCGCCATGAAAAGCGTGAACGCCGTCGACGAAACCAACCTGTCAAACATCATGATGACCGTGGGCGACCCGAACGAGGCGGTGAACTACTTTGCCCGCACCGCCAAGGAAAACCCCGACCGGATCGACATTCAACGCGGTTTGGCAAAATCGCTGGTGCGTGCCGACAAGCCCGATCAGGCGGTTAAGGTTTGGCAGCATATCCTGACCATGCCCGGCGCGACCGATGACGATAAAGTCTTGCTCGCCGATGCGCAGATCCGTGCCAATGACTGGGCGGATGCAAAGAAAACGCTCAACTCGGTGCCACCAACAGTTGAAACCTATGATCGCTATCGCCTCGAGGCGATGGTGGCCGATAGCGAAAAGCAGTGGAAAAAGGCCGATAGTTTTTATGAAACGGCGGCCGGGCTGACCACGACCCCTTCGGGTATCTATAACAACTGGGGCTTTTCAAAGCTGACGCGCGGCGATGCGGCGGGGGCCGAAAAGCTGTTCAAAGAGGCTTTGACCTACGATCCTGATCGCTTCACCACCAAAAACAACCTTGTTTTGGCGCGCGCAAGTCAGGGCAAATATGAGCTTCCGGTGATCTCGATGACGCAATCCGAACGCGCGCAACTGCTTTATACGGCGGGGCTTGCGGCGGTAAAACGCGGCGATGTGACGATGGGCAAGACCCTGTTGCAAGACGCGATTGAGACCAACCCGCAATATTTCGCGCAAGCTGACCGGGCGCTCAAGGCGCTGGATCAGGGCACGCCGGGCACGATCAAAGGCTAAGACATGCTTCATCTTACTATGCAGCAAGCGGCGCTTGCATTTCTGGTGTTGATCACCCCGATCTGCGCTTGGGTTGTCTATACCGACCTGAAATATATGAAAATTCGCAATAAAGCAGTCTATGCGCTGCTCGCGGTTTTCGCGGTTGCTGGCCCGTTCCTGCTGCCGCTTGATGTCTATGCATGGCGCTGGCTGAATGCGCTGGCGATCTTTGCGCTGGGATATATCCTCAACCAGATCGCACATTTCGGTGCGGGAGATGCGAAATTCGCCGCCGCTGCAGCCCCTTATTTCGCGACCGGTTCCGATCACATCCTATTGACGGTGATGTTGCTGACCGCCTTCCTTTTGGCCGCGTTCACCGCCCATCGGATTGCCCGAGCAATCCCGGCCCTGCGCGCCCTCGCCCCCGATTGGGTGAGCTGGACGCGCAAGGATTTTCCGATGGGACTGGCCCTAGTCGGCACGCTTTGGGCCTATCTGCTGATTATCGCGCTTGCAAACTAAGCGCGATAATCACGATTTTGGCGGCACCGGTTTCAGCAAGATATAGATCTGATTGCGAGACACCTGATCGAAGGTCCAACCCTCGGCCAGGGCCGCTTTCAAGATATCGTTGCGGCGCGTTTCATCGGTCGGGCACAGCGGCACAAGCACATAATCCGCATGTTTCAAACCGGGCGCCCCCGAGTAATACCAAGGCGCGCCACCCTCGACGGGCTTGAAGTCGCCATACAGCCAAAGCGCCGAGAACAAATCAGCGACCAACACGCTTTTGCCGCTCATGCCTTGCTGCATCAAATCATCGGCTGCCGTTTCAAACCACGCATTAAAGCCTGCGCTCATACTACAGCTTGGCAAAGCCTCACCATTGAAGATGAACGGATCGTAGGCCGAGGCCTCTTCAGCGGCGTCGGCATCCTTCTTGGATCTGTAGCTGTCTGCATAGGCTTCATATGGCTCGCCGGGCCCGTCCTCTGGCACAGTTACGAGCGCACGATACAGGCGCGGCGCACTGACAAGCACATCCTGCCCTTGCTTGGCACGCGACAACAGCGGCACCTGATTGGGCCGCTCATCCGCCATAAGGCGCAGCGGGCTCCACGTCATATTGAGCACCGTAGGCAGGCTTAGCGCCAGCATGATCACACCGCTCACCAGCATGGCTTGGCGCAACGGCCAGCCCAGACTGTTGGCGATGCCCATGGCGGGACGCATGCCAATGGCCAGCAAACCGACCATAACCAACCATTTCGGATCATTCCCGTAGTTCTGATAGGTGATGTAGACAAAGGCTGGCGCAAGCAGCAATAGCACCAAGCCTTCGACCTTGCGCCCCGACTGGCGCAAGAAAATCACCGTCGCAAGCAAGGCCAGTGATCCGCCAAGATAAGCAGGCGAGGCGATAACGCCGGTAAGCGGCTCTCCCGGTGCAGCGCGCGTCGTTGAATTGGCAACGGCAAGCAGGTCGCGCAGATACGCCGCCCAATATTGCATGCCCAGCCAAGCCGTCATCAGCGCCATCACCGCAAGGCCAAAGATCAGCGCCGACAGGATCGCCTTAAAATCGCGGCGCAGCAAAAGCGCCAACAGAACGGCCGGGAACAACGCCGCCGCATAGGTGATCTTGACGACCACCATCAACGCAAACGCAAGCCCGATCAGCGCCCCGTCCAGCCAAGGGCGACGCGGCCCCAGCGGTTCAAGCATCGCAAGCGGGATCGCGATATAGGCCAGCGCCCAAGCCCAGCGATTGTAATGCATCGACAGGGAAATCGCGGCATTGGCCTCGCCATGCACCAGCGCAAGGATCATCGTGATCGTGAAACCCGTATAGGCCCAAGCGGTCCACCCCGTGAACCGCGTCAGCGCGACACGCAGGATCGGCCCGATCAGCAGCAACGCCACCAGCGCCTGCGCCGCCGCGAAAGCCATGCCGAACCCAAGGCCCGCTTTGACAAACTGCACAATCGGCCAGACCGACATGATGCCAAGCGGCGTCATGAAATCAAGATGCGGAAGCTGCCCGTAATCCGCCATGCGCAGCACGATATCAGCAAGATGGAGCGTATCGCCCTCGTGCTTGCCGATAATCAAGACGCCCTTCAAAAACGGCATCACCGCCATAGCGATGGCCAACACTATCGCTGCAGCGATCAATCGCGCGGGATCCGCCCGATGTCCTCTGTCGTCCCGCATATCCGCCTCTTCCACTTTTTTTCCCATTTTTGGCCACAATAGACCTGCATAGTTAAGCTGTGAATCCCAATACTGGCCGATTACGGCCCATTGGTGACGCTCACGCGATAAAAAAACGGAGACCCGGTCACGATACCGGTAGCGAGCAGGCAAAAGGAACGATTTGATGAATATGATGGCCACAAATAGCATCGCGCCGCTCCCTCCGCGCACCCTTGAGGAGACCGGGCTAAAGACCGTGATGCTGCGCGATCTGTTGTTGAAAACGATGTTTCGCACCAATGTCGGCTCGGCGAACGGGCTGTCTGAACAGCTCTGTCTGCCAATCACGATGGTGCAGGAACTGATCGACATTTGCCGCAAACAAGCCCTTGTCGAGGCGATGGGCACGCTGCACGCCAACGCGTCGGGAGAAATGAACTTTCAGCTCTCCGATACCGGCAAGGCGCGTGCGCTTGATGCGCTGTCGCAATCCGAATATTACGGCGCCGCGCCCGTTCCGCTGACGATCTATCAAGAACAGGTCAAGCGCCAGTCGATCCGCAACATTCAACTTACGCGCCAGCAACTGACCGGCGCGATGGGGCATCTGGTGTTGCCGCCCGATCTGATCGGACAGCTTGGCCCGGCGGTCTCGTCGGGGCGCTCGGTGCTGATGTATGGCCCGCCTGGCAACGGGAAATCCTCTATCTCGAACGGTATTCGCGACGCGATCGGCGATCAGATCTACATCCCGCGCGCGATCGAATATGCGGGTCAGGTGATCACCGTGTTCGACCCGATCGTGCACACGCCTGCGCCCTTGCCACAAAACGACCCGTCCGCGCTGCGCAAACGCGGGCTGCAGTTTGACACCCGCTATGTCTATTGCGAGCGCCCGACCGTGATTACCGGCGGTGAACTCTCGCTTGATATGCTGGATCTGAAATACAACGCCACCGCGCGCACCTATACCGCGCCGCTACAGCTCAAGGCGTCGGGCGGCGTGTTCATCGTGGATGACCTTGGTCGCCAAGCCGAGCCGCCGCAGAAACTGGTCAACCGCTGGATCGTTCCGCTCGAAGAAAACCGCGATATTCTTTCGCTGCAATCGGGTGAAAAATTCGAGGTGCCGTTTGATACGCTGGTGATTTTCTCGACCAACTTCCACCCCAATGAGATCTTCGATAAAGCGGCTCTGCGCCGGATCTTCTTTAAGATCAAGATCGACGGGCCAAGCCAGTCCGATTTCCTGAAAATCTTCCAACTCGTTGCGAAGAAAAAGAAAATGCCGCTGGATGAGAAAGCGCTTATTCATATGCTCAAGGTGAAATACCCCACCATTGAGAACATCTACGCCAACTATCAGCCGATCTTCCTGATCGACCAGATGATCTCTATCTGCGAGTTTGAGGGCATCCCCTATCAGATGACGCCCGAACTGATCGACCGTGCATGGGACAACATGTTCGTCAAAGAAGGCGCGATCGTTCACTAAGGCATCAGGCGGCGGGGAAACCTGCCGCCTCGACCACCCCTTGATAGGTGCGCGACACTGGAACCAGCGCACCATCGGTCGTTTTCAAAACGGGTTTGCCGTTATCGCGGGTGGTGCCAACCACCCCCGCACGCGCAACCCAATGCGAGCGATGCACCTGCAATCCACGCACGCCTTCGGTCTCGGCAATTGCATCGGCAAGGCGGATCAAAACGCTCGCCTCACCGGTTTGCGTGACCACATCAACATAGTGATCGCGCACCGCAAGGCGGATCAACGGACTGTGCAAATCAGGGTCCAGGCGCATCACAAGCCGCGGGAGTTCGGGCGATTTGGGTGGCACGCGCACCCGCTTTGGCCCAAGCCAGTGGCGCAAAATCGAGATCGCAATCGACAGCCCGAAAATATAGCTCGCCATATGAGGCACGCCGAAACCGGGTAATTCGGGGTCATGCGCCAGCCACACGGTCAGCATATAAAACGGCCATGATAGAAGCGCCGCGACGAGAGCAGCCAGCAAGACGGGCTCGCCCCAAGAGTGACGCAGCCCAAGCGAACGGCGCAGGACGATCCGCACCGCAGCGCCAATCAAAATGCCAGCCCCGATCACCAGCGGCCAAAACAGCGAACGCGCACCCGCACTCATCCCGATGCCAGACCCGAACGGCCCCGCGATGATGCCAAACAGCGAGGCAACCGCCCAAATCACGCCAAGCGCGGGCAACCAGATCGCGCGGCGATAGAGCGCCAGAAAGTTTGACATAGACCCGCATCCACTCAGTTACCTTACGGCAATCTGGTAGCGTAAAAACCATGCTTTGCGCAATGATCCTTAGGGGTTACGCGGTCAAATCCGAGGGTTCTGGCAGATCATTGGCGCGACAGCAGGCGGTGATCGTATTGGCCAGCAGACAGGCAATCGTCATCGGGCCGACGCCACCGGGCACGGGCGTGATCGCTCCGGCCACCTGCACAGCGCTCGCGAAATCGACATCGCCCACCAGACGGCTTTTGCCCTCGCCCTTTTCGGGTGCCGGGATGCGGTTGATCCCCACGTCGATCACCGTCGCGCCGGGCTTCACCCAATCGCCCGGAATCATCTGCGCGCGCCCGACGGCAGCGACCAGAATATCGGCCCCACGGCAGACCCCGGCCAGATCCTTGGTGCGCGAATGGGCAATCGTCACGGTGCAGCTATCGCGCAGCAGCAGTTGCGCCATCGGTTTGCCCACGATGTTGGAACGCCCGACCACAACCGCATTCAGCCCCGACAAGCTGCCGTGATGCTCGCGCAGCATCATCAGGCACCCCAGCGGCGTGCAGGGCACCATCGCCTTTTGACCCGTCGCCAGCAGCCCGACATTGAGGATGTGAAACCCGTCCACATCCTTGCCAGGCTCGATCGCGTTGATCACCTTCTCTTCGTCGATATGATCGGGCAAAGGCAGCTGCACCAAGATACCATGCACCGCCGGATCGCTGTTAAGCCGCGCCACCAACGCTAGCAGATCAGCTTCGGGCGTATCCTCGGGCAGCTTGTGCTCGTAGGAGTTCATCCCGACTTCCAGCGTCTGCTTGCCCTTATTGCGCACGTAAACCTCGGATGCCGGATCGTCGCCCACCAGCACCACGGCCAGTCCTGGAACAATGTTATGCACCTCGCGCAGACGGCTGACATGGCCTGCCACTTTCTCGCGAACCGTGGCCGCAAAGGCTTTGCCGTCAATAATCTTGGCGCTCATGTGTTATCCCCTTTGCCCAGAACCAGTTCTTCCTGCGCGATGAAATGTTCCATCATCTCGCGCCACAGCCGCTCGGCGAGATCGGCATCGAGCCCCGCCGCGTCTGCTTTGGCGCGCACTTTGCGCACGACCTCTTCAACACGCTCGGGGATGCGCGCAGGCCAGCCATTGCCCTGCTTGATCTCGGCGGCGCGATCAATCAGACGGCTACGCGCGGCCAGCATCGCGATCAACTCGCCATCCAGCGCGTCAATTTCAACGCGCAGCTCTTCCATCGTATGCAGCTGTGAAGCGGATTTCATCGGCACGGCCCCCGAGAATAATTGCGCCCTCCTATCGCAGTTTGTGCCGCCAAGCTCAAGGCTCGCTCAGAACAAGCCCGCGATTTGGCCGCTCTCGTCCAGCCCGATTTTTTCCGCCGCCGGATGACGCGGCAGGCCCGGCATCGTCATGATTTCACCGCAGATCACCACGACGAACCCCGCCCCCGCCGACAAACGCACCTCACGGATCGGCAAAGTGTGGCCCTCGGGCGCGCCTAAAAGCTGGGGATCGGAGCTAAAGGAATATTGCGTCTTGGCCATGCAGATCGGCAAGTTGCCATAGCCCGCCGCCTCGTAATCACGCAGCTGGGCGAGGATGGTTTTGTCCGCGACCACTTCACCCGCGTGATAGACCCGCCGCGCAATGGTGTCGATCTTGTCAAACAGACCCATCTCGTCGGGATAGAGCGGCGCGAAACTGGCCGGGCCTTCGCACAGCTCGGCAACCTTTTGCGCCAGCTCCAGCGTGCCCGCCCCGCCATCGGCCCAATGCGTACACAACACCGCCTCGACGCCCTGCGCCCGCGCGGCTTGGCGGATTGCCTCGATTTCGGCCTCGGTATCACTGGTGAAATGGTTGATCGCCACGACAACCGGCACGCCGAACGCCTTGGTGTTGGCGATGTGTCGGTCGAGATTGGCACAGCCCTTTTGCACCGCCGCCACGTTTTCGACCCCCAGATCGGATTTCGCGACGCCGCCATTCATCTTGAGCGCGCGCACCGTCGCCACCAACACAGTCGCCGACGGCACAAGCCCGGCCTTGCGGCATTTGATGTCAAAGAACTTCTCGGCCCCCAGATCGGCCCCGAACCCGGCCTCGGTCACGACATAATCGGCCAGCTTCAGCGCGGTCTGCGTCGCGATCACCGAGTTGCAGCCATGCGCGATATTGGCGAACGGGCCGCCATGCACGAAGGCGGGCGTCCCCTCAAGCGTCTGCACAAGATTGGGTTGCAGCGCGTCCTTGAGCAGCACCACCATCGCGCCTTGCGCCCCGATATCAGCGCAGGTGACAGGGCTGCGGTCGCGCCGATACGCCACGATGATGCGGCTGAGACGATCCTCAAGCTCGGCCAGATCGCGGCTGAGACAGAGGCAAGCCATGACCTCGGATGCGACCGTGATGTCAAACCCGCTTTGGCGCGGAAAGCCGTTGGTAACGCCGCCAAGGCTGACCACGATATCGCGCAAGGCGCGGTCGTTCATATCCAGCACGCGCTTCCACGTCACGCGCCGTTCATCGATCTCAAGGCTGTTGCCCCAATAGATGTGATTGTCGATCATCGCCGCCAGCAGGTTATGCGCCGAGGTGATCGCGTGGAAATCGCCGGTGAAATGCAGGTTCATCGATTCCATCGGCACGATCTGCGCATGGCCACCGCCCGCAGCCCCGCCTTTCATCCCGAAATTCGGCCCCAAGCTGGCCTCACGGATACAGATCGCCGCACGCTTGCCGATACGTTGCAGCCCGTCGCCCAGACCCACCGTGGTGGTCGTTTTCCCCTCGCCCGCAGGCGTCGGGGAGATCGCGGTGACAAGGATCAGGTTGCCGTTCTCACGACCGTTAAGACCGGCGATAAAGCCTGCGTCGATCTTGGCCTTGTCGCGGCCATAGGGGATCAGCGCGTCTTCGGGAATATCCAGCTTTGCGGCGATCTCTGGCATCGGGCGCAATTTGGCGGCGCGGGCAATCTCGATATCTGTGGGCATGAGGCTCCTCCTGCATCACACACTAACCCGCTGCATCCAAAGCGAAAGACCAGAAATGGACGCGGATGGGGGCGAAACCGGCCTGCGTGATTTAGCCGCGCACGTCCTTGATCAACTCCCACGGGCGCTGATCGGGGATATGCAGGCGCAACGTGTCGCCGATCACCAACCGGCCGGGGCGTTCCACCCAAGCCGTCACACCGCGCCGCCCTTGGGCTGCGGGTTTATAGCGCGCGCCCTTATCCGGGTATTGCTGCGCGATCACTTGGCCCGGCAGCACGCAGGGACGGTTTTCCATATCCACCACCAGCGTCAGCCCCGTTTCGGTCTGTAGCCGCGACGATGGCGGAATATGCGTCAGATCGGGCAGGCCACGCAGCACGATGCTGGCGCCGATCCATTCCGGCGCAATCTCGGGGATGCCCATCGCAAAGGCGGTTTCGGCGAGTTCCTCGGCGGACAGGATCGAGATCTGGCGCACATTGGCGATCTCGGTGCCCTTCGGGTGCTGATCGGTGACGCGCGAACACGAGGGGCGCGTGCGCCCGCCATGCAACTCGCCCACCGGGCCGTCAAAGGTGAAGTCCAGCGCCTCGGTGGGTTGCGAGGTCAAGCCCCCCTCTTGCATCACCCGGCCCAGCCAGACGACTTCGCCGTGATAGTTAGTCGGTTTAAGCGCGGCCATCAGGCTTCCTTTTGCAGCACAAGGAACAGCCGACGAAACGGGAACAAAACCGAGCCGTCGGCCTGAACAGGATAGACCGTAGCAAGGGCTGTTTCATAGCGCGCAATGAACGCGGCGCGCTCAGTGTCACTTAACTGCTGCACGAAGGGGCGCATCGCGGTGGATTGCGTGAACAGGCGCACCGGATGCCCATCAGAGGCCGGGGGGAGTTCTTGCAGACATTCGCTGCTCCATAAGTCGATATGACCAAGCCCGCGCAGCATCTTTGCATAATCCACGCTCGCCCCAACCGGAGAAACCCAACCCGTGAAATCAAAGCGATCCGGGAACATTTCCTGCGCCAGCTCGCGCAAGATTCGATGCGAGGGCGCACGGTGCTGTGAACCGCCCCGGGTTTACCGGAGG
>NZ_AUNB01000043.1 GCF_000714545.1 Thioclava indica | reverse complement strand
ATCCAGACATCCGCGCGCCGGACCAGCCGCGCCGCGACGGTCCACATCAACCGCTTCGCAATTCGACGGAGCCCGCGGCTTGTACTCCATGTCAACGATGGATGGTCATAGAGATCGTAGACCCAACGCCCACCTACCCGCAGCCTGCACAGAAACCCCGCGATCAGAAGGCGCGGAGCATAGACGGTATGGACGACTATGTCGCCCTGAAGTGACAGCTGCCGGGCGAGCGCAAGGCTCTTGGATCAGACCGCAAAGAAACCGGAGACGAGATGAACCTCCTGCACAACCTCGCGCAGCGCCTGCGGAAGGGGATCCGGCGTCACGACGTAAAGGCGGCAATGCGACGCTAAGGCCCGAATGCGTTGATAACGTACCTGGTTGGGGGCGTTCTCGACATGTCCGATCACGAGAATTATAGTGTTCATCGCATCTGTCTCGCGTCTTTGGCAGCAATCCGTGCTCTGTGACTTATTAGGGCGGCACACACCGCAACAATTGTCAGAATGGACGGATTATTCATGGATGTGTCAAATTGGAGTGGAAGCAAATACAGGAGCATCAAGTTTAGGCCAATGATGAACGTAAACCAATCATCATTGACCCTCTTCAGATATAGTGCCCTTCGAAAAAGAATTACCAAAAAAAAGATCCACGCAAAAAAATATATGATGCCATTCTCGGTAACCGATTGAAGCATCCAGTTATGTACAGAGGAATGCAAATCATTGTAGTTCACCCAATTTTTATAGTCTATGTGTATGCCCACGTGCGCCACCTCACGGAAAAACTGTCCGGCCCCCGACCCAACGATAAGTATCTTTGGGTTCTGCAACAAATTAAGCGCCCCGTAGTACATAGAAATTCGGCCCGACCCGGTAGTCATTGTGAGACGATCCAGAATAGTGTTCGCCCCCTCACTCGGCATTAAAACGAGGGTAGAGACGGCCAGTAACGTTAGGACTAGAACGAGCGCTGAAAGCCATTTATTCTTCACGCTTCTGTCGACTCTTAGCCAGACAATATAGGTCGAAGCAAATGAAACGGAAAGAAAGAGAAATGCCGCTCGAGACCCAGAATATAGAATATCGGTGGCCACAACTGCCACAAGCAACACGGATATCGCTACCATATTTTTCCTACCAAACTGACGTCGCAACACCCAAAACCCAACAGGGAAGAGTAAGGCTAGAATGTTGCCGAAGACGTTCGGGCTGACAAGTGTCCCACTTACTCGAAAGGCACCGTCGTAGGAGGCTACGATTTGATCACTACTTCCAACATATAATGAGACCAGTCCGATCGGGGAACGAGTTGCCACCTGTAACAACCCAATTGACACCAAAATGAAGAAAACTATTCCCAAATACCTAAGCAGACAAACTGCTGTCAAAAGCCCAATACGCAGGAGATATTTGGTGGCAAAATAGATAACCCCAAAATACAAAAAAACAATAGAATCTGCTAATGCAGCATCAGGATAAATGGCGAAGTTTGAGAAAAACAATGGAAGAACCGCGATAATCAAAACACAAGTATCTTCCCCCCTTGAAATTTGAATCGTTGGATTGACGATGAATACCGAAGAAAGTCCAGCAATAAGCAGCACCGCTGGGATATAGGGAAGATATATTGGAATGCCTGAAAAGAAGGTGCCAAGCGATATCACCGATGACACCACAAGCGTCAGATAGAGAAAGCGTACCAAAGCATTCAGGACATGACTGCGTGCCCGTTCAATCCTAGCGCTGAGCATTGCTACGCTTCCCGTCCAAGCTTTTCACCCTGTAAAGACCTAAACTTTAGACACAGTACAAGTGTTAGATTTAAAAGAACATACGAAATCAGTGTCGCCAATGCTGCCCCGGTCATGCCGAGAGACGGCACGAGCGCGATATTCAATACGATGTTCACCCCCGCTGCGACCAGGTGAAGCCGGGCCGAGATCACCTCGCGGCCGGTCATGCTCAGATAGGCGCCCAGCGGCCCAGCAATGGCGTTCGCCAACTGCATAACGGCGAGGATCTTCAGTGCCATGAGACCGTCGAAGAAAGCTGGTCCGAACAGCTTTCCGACCACGGAGTCCCCGAGGAACAGCAAGGCCAGCACCGGCGGCAAGGCGGCCGCCGTGCCCATTAGTCGCGCCTTGCGCAGCGTGACGCGCAGGGCCACCCTGTCGCCCTGGGCGTGGTAGCGGGCGAACAGTGGCGGGAAAATCATGGTCGCGATGCCACTGCCGAAGGCGATCAACAGCGATGTCTGCCAGATGGCGCGATAGACACCCACTTCTGCGGGGCTACGAAAGGCGCTGAGGGTGAGAATGTCGGCATATTGATTGATGCGGGTTGCGCCCGCGACCAGTGCAAAGGATGCAGCGACCCGGAGCGAAGGCGTGGCGAGATAGCGGATCGGGAATGCCGATGGCAGCGCCCCCTCGGGCCGCTTGAGCCGAAGCAGGGCGGCTCCGACCAAGAAGGCGAGCGTCACGGCGACGAACTGCATGGCCATGGCCACGCCGGGTTGCGCGGGCAGAAGCGTGCCGAGGGCGAGGGCCATGAGCAGCATCAGGCCCGGTTTGACCGCCTGCTCGGGGAGTTGTGCAAGAACGACGTGCCGAAGTCCTCTCAGCGCCCCGGCCCTCAGGGCGCCGAGTGCGGTGAGCGGAATGAATGCGATAGCCAAGGCATAGGTCAGCAGCTCTGCTATGGGAGCGTTATGCTTGACGTAAGCGACAGACATTCCCCCCAGCAGCATCACCGCCACGGAAAGCAGCAGCGCGTTGCGGGTTGCCCATATCCAGATGGCCGCCATGCGTGGGCCGTCGTCATCTACCGCCGCGGCAGCTGTCTCGCGCATGATAAAATTCGGCAACCCGAATTGCACGATGATGGCAAGTGTCGAGGCGAAGACGAGGGCTGTTGTGTATAGACCATAGTCGTGCGGTCCTAGCGAGCGGGCAAGGACGACGGCAGTGGTAAAGCCCAACCCTGCGTTCAGGACCCGCAGTGCCCCGCTGCCAATAGCGGCTCGGCCGATCATGGACGCGCCGCTCCTTCAGGCACATACCCCAGTCGCGCCATCGGCACCGTATAACCTCCGGCGTCCAGTGCAGCCTCGGCTTCAGGGGTAAAGTGCTTGCGCCAGACGCCGAGTGCGCCCTCACGGATGAAGGATTTCTCGACGCTTTTGGGCCGCTTGTCCTCGGCTGCAGCCTTGGCGCGAGCAAAGGTGTGGGTTTCCACTACCTGCGCCGCGCGCATGGGGGGCAACGGGCGGCCAGTCAAGGCTTTCGCCACTCGCCTCAGTTCGCCAGCGGTGTCAGTGCGCAGCGCCTCGTAGCTGGTCTGCACAACGCCTGGGCGCCCGTTCCACATTTGAGCGAACTGAACCCACGTGAAGTCTGGAGACACCGGCTTTTTGGTGAGGAAACGGATAAAGGCGGGAAGGTTGGCACGAATATCCTCATAATGTTTGAATGGTTTCTTGGCCTTCATCATCGCCACGAGGTCCGCGTTTTGGTGTTCGTTTATGAAGTAGCAGTGGTAGTAGAATGATACGAGAAGATCGCGCGGATCACGCCAGATCACTACGACATTCGTCAGCCCTAGCGGATTGAGAAAATGTCCATGCGTCACAGCGCTTTCGAAGCGAAAGGGCGTATTACGCCGAAATGGCAATTCCAGCGCGTCAGACAGCATTTGTGCCAGCCACGTCCCGCCGGATTTTGGAAACTCATTCACGAGATAATAAGGTGCTAGACTTGAAAAAGCGCGGACATATGCCTTGTGCCGGGCCGCGAGGGCCCGGCCGGGAAAGCGCGAGAGACCAGGCAAGGTCACCCTATTACGCCCTTCTCGACTAGATAGGTTTCCAGCTCTTTCCGACCCATCGCGGGCTCGAGCGATGAGTGATAGGGCCGGTCGGTGCGAGGACAATCCAACAGATGAGCATATTGCTCCGAAGACATATCTGCGAAGGCCGAAGTCACGACGAAGAAATCCCCGTATTCATAGGTGCGCCGGACCTCCTCGTCGTTCATCAGTTCCTCATACATCTTCTCACCGGGCTTCGCGCCGATCTCTCTGATATCGATCTCGCGCCCGCCACCGAGCCGTGCGCGCATCACCTCCGCGATGTCCTCAATCCGGGCGATTGGCATCTTTGTCACCATCACTTCGCCGCCCTTGGCAAGCCAGACAGAATCCAGCACAAGCGCGGTGGCCTTCTCCAGCGTCATTATGAAACGCGTCATTTGGCGGTCGGTCAAGGTGATTGGTCCACCGGCCTCAATCTGGCGCTTGAAGAGCGGCACTACCGAGCCGCGCGAGCCGAGCACGTTGCCGAAGCGGGTCGAGGCGAAGATCGTGCCAGGACCGTTCTCGGACCGCCCGATCGGCTTGCCGTAGGTTTCCGCTGCCGCCGTCATTAATCGCTCCCCCATAAGCTTGGAGGTGCCCATCACATTGGTCGGGTTTACTGCCTTGTCCGACGAGGTGAATATCACCCGCTCCACTCCGTTCGACAGCGCGGCGTCGATGACATTCTGCGTGCCTTGGATATTGGTGTGGATCGCTTGATTGGGACTGTCTTCGCATAGACCGACATGCTTGAGCGCTGCGGCATGCAGAACAACATCGACTCCACGCATTCTAAGCTTCAAGGCATCAGCATCGCGGATGTCAGCAAGATGAGCAGTGACCTTGCCGGATTTTTGATATTGTTCGAGTTGGAAAAACAATTCGGTTTCGTTGTTATCA
The DNA here is from genome assembly GCF_000714545.1 of Thioclava indica. Lineage (GTDB taxonomy): Bacteria > Pseudomonadota > Alphaproteobacteria > Rhodobacterales > Rhodobacteraceae > Thioclava > Thioclava indica. Next base: position 14,451 of record NZ_AUNB01000043.1, on the reverse strand, counting down.
ATGCAGATGATGTGCGCTGTCGGCCCGTTAACCAATTGACGCACCAACTCCGCGCCGACCGTTCCGCAGGCACCGGTGACCAGAACGGTCTTCCCTTCAAATTTCGTCAACATCAGTTCCACCTCACACGTGGCATGATCCGTTCTGCAACGATCGAATCTTTGTTTGCGATGATACGTTCAATAATTTGAGCGAGAACATCCTCCGTCATGTAGTTGGGCTGCAGCCCAAGTTCGATGAGGCCGGAATAGGCGGGGTTATAGTGATGTTCTTCTTTTTCTTTGCGCGGATTCGGGATCGACTTGATTTCCACATTTAGTCCAAGCGCGTCGCCAGTTTGCTTCACGCGCTCAGCCAGTTCGTTCACTGTGAAGGTTTCGGTCAACTGGTTGAATATCCGTAGTTCACCTTTTTCAGCAGGTTGTTCCGCCGCAAGCCGCACGCATTGCAACGTATCGCGGAGGTTAAGATATCCTCGGGTTTGACCACCGCCGCCGTACACCGTTAGGGGGATTCCTGCGACTGCTTGGACAAGGAAACGATTGACCACCGTTCCAAAGATGTCGTCGTAATTAAAGTTCGGCACCAATGCTGGATCAAGATCGGCTTCTGGCGTCGAGATACCGTACACGGGACCTTGCATCAGGTCCGTAACGCGCAGGCCGTAGGTGCGAACGTAGAACCACAGAAGGTCGGTATCTAGAACCTTGGTTGTGTGATAGAGTGACCCTGCGGCACGCGGGAATAGGAATTTATCCTTGCGTCCCTTGTGTTCGATTTCAATCCAGCCCTCCTCGATATCAATATCAGGAGTGCCGTATTCACCCATCGTGCCCAGTTTGACGATATGGCATTCTGGCACCAGTTCTTTCACAGCCCAGATACAGTTGAACGTGACATCTAGATTATTCTTGAAGGTCTCGCGCGCCTCTGAAAAACCTCGCATCGAGTAGGGAGCCGAAGGTTGTTCTGCATAATGGACTATCGTGTCAGGTTGAACCTTCCGCACGATGTCAAACATAACCTCGGGATCCGCGAGGTCACCAATGTGAACGTCAATGCGTTTTCCAGAGAGTTCTTGGAAACGGCGAGCCCTACCACTCAAGCTCGGCGTGGAAATGAGCGGTTCGCTATCCGTTTTCTCTGCAATGAGGCGGCGCAGATAATTGTCTGCAACGGCCACCTCATGACCTGCGGCCGCAAAATCCATTGCAGTAGGCCAACCGAGGTATCCATCCCCACCAAGTATCAAAACTTTCATTAGTCAAACTCCTTTATCAACGTGTTTTTCGCGTTTTGGTTTCTCTAGGAAATGGCGCACAGTGAGGCGCAAGCCTTCCTCGAGTTCTACACGAGCCTTCCAGCCAAGCTTGGTCTGCGCCTTAGATGTATCGGAGAAGTTTCGCATAACATCGCCGTCGCGTAGTGGACCGAGGAAAGTTGCAGGGCGGCGCACGCCTTCGCTTTCGAGAACTGTTAGCAATACATTCGTCATTTCACGCACCGTGGTCTCTTTGGCCGTGGCGATTTGAAAGCACTCACCGCCAATGCCTTCGATTATCGCTGCACGACGAATGGCGTCGACTAGGTCTGAGATGTGGATGAAGTCGCGTGTCTGTGCTCCATCGCCATAGATTTCAAGCTTTTGACCCGCCAAAGCCTGCTTGATGAACTTTGCGACGACCGAACTCTTATGGCCAGAGCCTTCGCCGTAGACATTCCCGAAGCGAAGCGCGACGGTTTCTACGCCGAAGCAATGATAGTAAGCGGAACAATACCCCTCACCTGCCAACTTCGAGGCTCCGTAAGGCGAGGCAGGGTGTGGCGCCATCTCTTCATGAAGGGGCGGTGTCTGGACCCCAAGCGGTGCGCCCGAAGACGCGAAAACGAAGCGGGCGGTTCCAGCGTGGCGCGCAGCTTCAAGCATGTTCAGTGTGCCGATGACGTTTGTACGGCAGTCTTCGTGTGGGTTGGCGACCGATGGCGCAACGCCGGTATTGGCTGCGAGATGGACAATAACGTCGGCTCCGATGCTTGCGGCGCGGGTGCCTTCCGCGTCGAGTATGTCAGCTTCGATTAAGGTGACGCGACCTTGGTCCCACGCCGACAGATCGGCACCTTCGGTAAGGTCGACGAAATCTGTCGTGGAAGCGAGGTCGTCTCTGCTTCCGACCGAGAGGTTGTCATAGACTCTGATTTGATCGTTCGAACTGGCCAACAGTTCCGTGATCAGTGCGCGCCCGATGAAGCCGCAACCTCCTGTAATCAACCACCGCATTTCAACGTTCTCCGTTTTCAAACATATATTATTTCAGGTGCGCCGGTTCGCGCACTTCTACCGCCTCGACGCCTGTCTCAGAGAACGGCACGTCGGAAGACGCGAAGACGCAGGAATTGCCCCTAAGGACGAGTGCATCGCGGACGACCCGAGGCAAATGATCGGGCGAGCTTACAAAGAGAATTGCCCTGCGATCGCTGTACTCAAGTGCCAGGCGCACTTCGTCTGCTGTGTTTCGTGCGGTGCCGAGATTGGGAATTTCATGCGAGGCGAACAATCGGGCGTTTTCATCATCAAGCGCGTCATTTGCTAATAGCGGTAGCTTCAATTCTTCAGCTAAGGCGATGGCACGGGTCAATCGGCCGCTGTTGCTGTCGTCGCCCAGCATAACTTGGGCCCAATTCTCGGCCTTGCTGCTGTAGCTATGCACAAAAACGAATTCGAGATTTCCGATCATATTCTGCATTCTTCAGGCAAACTTAGCGGGTCTTTTTACTGACGAATTGCGTGGGGTCATGGTTTCCTCACTAAGTGCCTCAATTTCCGCCATGCCTTTCGGCGTCAGCAGATAGGCGTAGCCGAGGAGACATGTAATCATCCGGCATGGAATGCCTAAACGACCGATAAGGCAAACTATCGACGCTTTGCGGCAGGGCGCATATCGCCATCATCAATCTCACCGCGTAGCTGCGCGATCTCCGCCTTCAACGCTTCATATTCCGCAACCTTGCGTGCTAGGAACCGCTTCGTGATCTCGGCTTTCTCCGCCGCGCCCCTAGGGGTGAGCACATAGGCGTAGCGCCGTTTGTCTTGCGCCGCGCGAAAGTTTCCGAGCTTCACAAAGCCCTTTTCGATGAGCGCTTTGAGCACATAATTCGCGCTGCCCGTGCTGATCCCGACTTCACGCGCCAGATCGCGTTGTGACATTTCCGGGTTGTCTTCGAGGAGACGAAGGATTTGGAAGCGGACATCTTCCTGCATCTTGCTACGCGCCCCCGCCATCAGTTTTTGATCGCTTGGCAGGCTACCGCACCAGATCTGCCTTTAGGGCGCCCGGGGGTCGTCAGAATCGTGATGGTTGTCCGAAGATTAGACATCGTTCAAGTTTGAGCGATAGCAGAGCGCCGCGCCTATAGAAAGTGCATTTATGCGGAATTTCTTTTGCTGCAAGCAAAGTTTACGAGTGCCATTTCGCGTGACAACGAAACCCGCAGACGGGTAGGGGGCTTACGCCTTCTGGCGCTCGACGAATTGCCCCAGCTTCGAGAGGTTCTTGCTCGCAAGCGTCACAATCCCACCCACATGATTGCGCCGTATCGCGCGCAGATCCTCGCCCATTTTCTCGCGGATTTTGGCGAGGTTGCGATTGCTCACGCCGCCAAGCCGCATCTTGTAGAGCACCTCCGGGAGATAGACCGACCGCCCTTGGATTTGCGAGAAATAGCGCAGGATAAAATCGTAATCCGCCGCGATCCGAAAGCCCGTGTCAAACCCGCCAATGCGGTCATAGACCGAACGGCGTAAATAGAGCGTGGGGTGGGCTGGCATCCAGCCGCGTTTGAGTTTCGCCGCGCTATAGGGACCCGTCGCCCAGTGCCGGACCACCTTCGTCGTATCCGCTTGCGAGACGTAGTCGAGATTGGAAAAGACCGCCTCGACCTGCGGATCTTCAAAAGCGGTGGCGATGCGGGCGAGAACCTCGTCATGAGCGAGGAAGTCGTCGCTGTGAACGAAGCCAACGATGTCACCGGACGCCTTCGCTACGCCCTTGTTGAGCGCATCATAAATCCCCTTGTCGGACTCGCTGACGAGGATCATCCGGTCATGGGCGGCACGCTCGATCGCGGCGAGCGAGCCGTCCTTTGATTTCCCCTCGATGATGAGGTGCTCAAGATCGGAATGGGTTTGTCGCCCGACGCTCTCGATAGCCTCGCCGACGGTGGCTTGCGAATTGTAGACGGCGGTGATGATCGAAAATTTCATGTGAAGGGGTGCCGGATCAAAATGCGTTGGCCTTACCTATAGGGGGAGGGGCGCCGGGTGAACATAGTGCGTCTGCGCAAGTGCTTTCTGGGAGTGGCTAGGTGTTGCGTTTCAAGCGCAGCAAATGCGGAGCCGCCGAAGTCAGCAATACCTATGGCACCTTGTGGAGCGCGTTGAGCTCAACTGCGACACGCGTTTCGCGGCCCATCAAATCGATCAGAACCCATGCACGTTGCTCGGACGGTAGCGAAGCAACCGTAGCGAGGAAATCTGCAAAGGGCCCAGATTGAATCTTGACCGTATCGCCGGATTGAAACGCATTATCCGGTATTAGGGCGTTCTCGCTATCGCAACGCTGTCTGAGCTGGCAGATCAGACCGGATGGAACCTGTGCTGCGGATGCGCCAAACCTTACCACGCTGGAGATGCCATATGTCGAGCCGATTGCGCGTGCGTTTGTCGTCTCTGCACCAAGGCCGACGAAAACATAGCCAGGAAAGAGCGGCCTAAGGGCGCTTGAAAATTTTCCGCGCCGCCGGATGGTTTCGCGGATCAGGGGCAAGAACACCTGATACCCTTGCTGGCGCAGGTTGCGCTCGGCGATTGATTGGCAATTTGGCTTGATCTGCGCCAAATACCACGCGTTGTTTTCGCTAAATTCCGTCATCGGACCCCGGCGTATTTTTACTTGCTGATCCTGTCTAAGCAATGAATCTCTTCAATACCTTTAACAATTTACCCTTTTGCACCTTGTCCGCGAGCGTAGATATCGTCGTAGCGGATGATGTCGTCTTCTCCCAGATAGCTGCCCGTTTGCACTTCGATCAGCGTCAGGGGGAGTTTGCCCGGGTTTTCCATACGATGCACCGCGCCGAGGGGAATATAGACCGATTGGTTCTCCGTGACGAGTTTAACTGTCTCGTCTATCGTCACCTTTGCTGTGCCTTGCACGACAATCCAGTGTTCTGAGCGGTGGTGGTGGCTTTGTAGCGAGAGTGCCGCGCCGGGATGAACGTGGATACGTTTTACTTGGAAACGCCGCCCGACAACGAGGCTTTCATACCAACCCCACGGGCGAAAATCGCGCGGGTGGGTGTCCGCTTGTGTGGCACCCTTGGCTTTGAGTTCGGCAACCGCCTTTTTGACCTCCTGCGCGCGATCCTTATGGGCGACAAGAACAGCATCGGGCATTGCCACGGCGATGATGTCTTTAAGGCCAATCCCCACAAGTTCTTGTGCCTCGCTGGTTGATTGCAGGAGGGCGTTCTTGCACTCGATTGAGGTCGCAGGGCCACTTATGACGACGCCATCCGAGTCCGGGGTTTGTTCACGCCAGACCGCCTGCCAATCGCCAAGGTCAGACCAAACGCCGCCATAGGGCACGACGGTCAGATTATCGGCGCGTTCCATGACCGCGTAGTCGATCGAGATGTCGTCAAGCTTGTCCCAGGGCGCGGATGCGAGGCGGGTGAAGCCAAGGTCATGTTGCGCAGCCTCAACGGCCAGCTTGCATTGTGCCAGCGTATCCGGGGCGTGACGGGCGAAAGCCTCAAGAATTGCGGAGGTCGAGAACAGGAAGATCCCCGCATTCCAGAGATGCATTCCCCCTGACAGCAGTTTCTGCGCCGTTGCAAGGTCGGGCTTTTCGACAAAGGATTTCAGCGGTTGGGGCAGAGCAGAGAACTTGGCATCTGGTGCCTCGCTCAACTCCAGCCATCCGTATCCGGTTTCCGGCCGGTCGGGGCGGATGCCAAATGTCACGAGTTGCCCTGCTTCGGCGGCAGGCGCAGCGGCGGCCACCGCGGCACGAAACTGTTCTGCATCCGGGATCACATGATCAGAGGGGGCAATCAGCATCAATGCGCCGGGGGTGCGCGCTTCTAGCACGAGTGCGCCGGCGCAGATCGCGGCGGCTGTGTTGCGCGCTGAGGGTTCAATCAGGATATCGGCGGGCGCAATTTCCAGCGCTGCGAGTTGTTCAACGACGACGAACCGGAAATCTGATCCGGTAATAATTGAAGGCGGTGCAAACCCATCAGCTGCAAGCCGTTTTGCTGACGCTTGAAACAGGCTTTCCTCACCCATCAGTTTCACGAACTGCTTCGGGTAGGATTTGCGCGAGAGCGGCCAAAGCCGCGTGCCCGAGCCGCCGCACAGGAGGACGGGACGGATCATTTTGCTCATGAAATTCTCTTAGGTTCTGGCGGTGTCGTAATTCTCGAGGAACCAGCGATAGCTCTCGGCAATCCCGTCTTCGAGGCCGATCCGCGCGTGCCAGCCCATTGTGCCAAGGCGGCTGACATCCATCAGTTTGCGCATCGTGCCATCGGGTTTGCTGGGATCGGTGGTGATCTTGCCCTTAAAACCCGTGATTTTTGCAACCATTTGAGCGAGGTCGAGGATTGAGATATCCGTGCCGGAGCCGACATTGATATGGCTCAGCATTGGCTGAGTATTCGCGTCATAGCGCTCTTTGGGAAGGTCGAGCACGAAAAGCGACGCTTCGGCCATGTCATCCACATGCAAGAATTCGCGCCGCGGCGTGCCCGAGCCCCAGATCGCAACCTCTTCCAGCCCGTCGCGAGCGGCCTCATGAAAGCGGCGAATTAGGGCGGGCAGAACATGGCTGTTCTCGGGATGAAAGTTATCGCCCGGCCCGTAAAGGTTGGTGGGCATCACCGAGCGATAGTCGACGCCATGCTGACGGTTGTAGCTCTCGCATAGCTTGATCCCGGCGATCTTTGCAATCGCGTAGGGCTCGTTTGTCGGCTCCAGCGGACCGGTCAACAGCGCATCCTCTGCCATCGGCTGCGGCGCAGCTTTGGGGTAGATGCAAGACGAGCCGAGTTGCAGCAGCTTTGTGACCCCGGCTGCGAACGCCTGATGGATCACGTTGCACTCGATCATCAGGTTTTCGTAAATGAACTCAGCCGGATAGGTGTTGTTGGCGTGAATCCCGCCGACCTTGGCAGCGGCGAGGATCACCACATCCGGGCGCTCGGTGTGCATGAACTCCCGCATCGCCGCCTGATCGGTCAGATCAAGCTCCTTGTGCGTGCGCGTGATCAGTTCCAGCTGCTCACCCGCTTTGCGCCGCGCGTCGAGTTGGCGCAGGATCGCGCCGCCCACCATGCCGCGATGGCCTGCGATATAGATTTTGGTCATTGGCACGGCCTCAGCCTTCGAGAGAGACCGGAAGGTCCAGCCCATGTTGTTTGAGAAGCGCGTGACGCCGCGCGGCCTTGTGATCCTCGGCAACCATCTCCGCGCACATCTCCTGGGCGGTGATTTCGGGCACCCAGCCAAGCTTTTCCTTCGCCTTTTTCGGATCCCCCAAAAGCGTTTCAACCTCGGCCGGGCGGAAGTAGCGCGGGTCAATCCGCATCACGACATCGCCGGGTTTGAGGGCAGGGGCCTTGTCGCCCGTGATCGCGGTGACGGTTGCGATTTCATCGACGCCCTGGCCTTTGAAGTCCAACTCGATCCCGAGTTCACGCGCCGACCAAGTGATGAACTCGCGCACCGAATATTGCTTGCCGGTGGCGATGACGAAATCGTCCGGAGCCTCCTGCTGCAGCATCATCCACTGCATGCGAACGTAATCCTTCGCGTGGCCCCAGTCGCGAAGACTGTCGATGTTGCCCATGTAAAGGCAGGGCTCGAGGCCCATCGCGATATTGGACAGTCCGCGGGTGATCTTGCGGGTCACAAAGGTCTCACCGCGCCGCGGGGACTCGTGGTTAAAGAGGATGCCGTTGCAGGCATACATTCCGTAGGCTTCGCGATAGTTCACGGCGATCCAATAAGCGTAAAGCTTGGCCACGGCATAGGGCGAGCGCGGATGGAAGGGTGTGGTTTCGGTCTGCGGTGTCTCTTGAACAAGTCCGTAAAGTTCCGATGTGGAGGCCTGATAAAAGCGCGTTTTCTTCTCAAGCCCGAGGAAACGGATCGCTTCGAGCAGCCGCAGCGTACCTGTGGCATCCACGTCAGCGGTGTATTCGGGGGCCTCAAACGAGACCGCAACATGGGATTGCGCACCGAGGTTATAAACCTCGTCAGGCTCGATATCGCGGATCAGGCGGGTCAGGTTCGAGGTATCTGAAAGATCGCCGTAATGCAGCTTCAAGCTGGCGTGCTTACTGTGCGGATCCTCGTAGATGTGATCAATCCGCTGCGTGTTGAGGGAGGAGGCGCGGCGCTTGATGCCATGAACCTCATAGCCTTTTTCGAGGAGAAATTCCGCGAGATAAGAGCCGTCTTGGCCAGTGATGCCGGTGATGAGTGCTTTGGGAGCCATTTGGTCCTCGAATGGTATCGCTTTAATTGCGGTAACTCTTGGACTGTTCTGGCTTTAGAGGCAACAGACAGGACAAACTGATTGCGCAGATTTTTGCTGCGGCCAGACGATCATGCCTCAAGAGCGCTGGGCGCGGTGACTGTGTATTTCAAATATGTGAAGATCAGTGTCGATTAGTTGGTGGCTGACCGCTTTTCCGTGATTCGTTGCGGGTTGAAATGGGAACGCCCATTCATCAGCTTATGCGTTGAAGTCTCATCGATGGAAACACGCCGTTCTCTTTTGGTCGTTCCGACTTAGGTCACGCGGACTCGCAACGCGCTGGCTGCGGTTACCCGTGGGCTTGCTTGCATTTGCGCATGTGTATGGTCTGTTTTTCTTTCTATTTCATGCGCTTTGATGGAAAGAAATTTTAGCATGTCTTCACTTCAGATCCTAGGTCATGTTGACAAAAGGCGAACCCAGAGACGGATTGAGGTGATGTCTATGAAGCCAAGGAAGCTCTCGGCGGTTTTGTCGTAGCGGGTTGCGATACGGCGAGCATTTTTGAGCTTGTTGAAGCACCGCTCGACCAAGTTCCGCAAGGAATATAGCGAATGATCGACACCGACGCGCATCTTGCGTGATTTGCGCATTGGGATTTGGGTGAGCACGTCCCGCGCCTCCATCTTTTTTCGAATTCTGTCAGCATCATAGCCTCTGTCCATTGCCCGACAGCACATGCTTGCATGTGTGAGAGGGGGCCAACAGGACGCTCGGCTCCGGTAAATTGTCAGCCATGACCAAATCGACCCCAAGGTAATCGGACGTCTGACCGGGCGTGATCTCGGTTCTCATGGGCAGGCCGACTGCATTGACACGGAGGTGGATTTTGGTCGCAAAGTGGAATGTGGATCAGAAAACGATCCGGGGGATCGTTTTCCCACCTGACGGTCCTGAACGGCCAAAACCCTGTCGAGGAGTCCCCCTTTTGCGCCCGCTGCCTCCCTCTCATAATTTGCAAGCAAACCACTGTCGGTCAATGGATGTCGTGTGATCCACTTATTCAGCGTCGACATGCCAAGGCCATCGGCCACCTGCTTACGCGTCAGCTCGCTGGTCAGCGCGATCCTAACTGCATCTTGCCGAAATTCGTCTGTCCGTTGACGGCCCGGCTTGAGGGCCGTCACGAATTACATCGGTCGTGCGTCAGAATAGGAAGTCGCCCGTATCGGCCGGGGCAGACTCAGCGGCAAAGACGAACTCGTCCTCGGGCAGATCGGGGGTGAAGCCGACATCGACCCAGTAGTTTGAAGAGGCCCAGCTTTGCGTTGGAAAGATGCCAGTGGTATTGGCGGCGAAGACGCCATTGTCACCCGCCGGAGCACTCAGCAACCCATCCGTCCCGTCATGGCTCGCGTTGAAATAGCCGTTGGTCGCGACATAGTTTTGCGTCGTCCCGTAAGAGGCCACATAGGTCGCCCCCGGTGTTAGCTCGACCGGCGTGGTCAACGCGCCGACCTGCCAGCCGCTTTCGCCGGGATCGGATTGCACCGTGACAGAACCCAGATTGACGCCGCTATCATCCCAGATATTGAGCGTGCGGATATCGGTGTCCCCGGAATCCGCCGCGCCGCGATAATAGCGCAGATCGGTGACATCGCCTGCGGCATTTGCGGTGAACTTCACGCCCAGCTCGTAATCGGTCGCCTCGCTTGTAATCGTGCTGGCAGGGGCGTCGCTTGCCTCAAAGAGGGTGGCGAAAGTCGGGGCGGTTTCGGGTTCCACATCGGTGATACTCACCTGCACCGCTTGCGTGACCGGGCTGGCGATACCGTCCGAGACGCTGACGGTCACGTCATAGATATTGTCGCCCCCCGCATCGGCGGGCAGCTCGAAATTCGGCGCAGAGACAAAGCTGAGCGCGCCGCTTTGCGCATCGATCGCAAAGCGCGCCGCATCCGCCCCGCCCGCGATCGCAAAGCTTAGCAGATTGCCGTCGCCATCCGTGGCGCTCACCGTGCCGACGCTCAGTTGGTTTTCCGCCGCGGAAAAGGCCGAGGGCGAGGAGATGACAGGCGCGTCATTGGCGGGCACGCCCAGTTCAAAGCCGACATCGACCCAGTAATTGGTCGAGTTGTAACTTGCCGTCGGGACGCTCGGCGTACTGCCGTAGGCGTAGACGCCATTAACCACGCCGGGCGCGGTCAGATTGCCCGACGCATCGGTGATATCGCTCGCGAAATAGCCCTGCGAGCCGACGTAATTGTCATCGGTGCCATACGACGCGGTATAGGTCTGGCCCGCGCTCACAAGGATTGGCGAGGACAGCACGGCCGTCTGCCAACCGCTTTCCCCCGGCGCTGAATCGAACTGCGCCGTGGCCAGCAGATTGCCATTGGCGTCCCAAAGATGCCCGGCGCGCAGGTCGGTATCGCCGGAATCGCCAACCGAGCGGAAATAGCGCAGCTCGTTGATCGTTCCGGTTTGCGTCGGGGTGAAACGCACTCCCAATTCCACAGTCGAGGAATCGTTGATCGCATTGGCCGAAACCGCACCCTCATCAAACAGCGAATAAACGGCAGAGGGAGGAACCTCGGGATTTACATCGCTCACCGCGATCTGGATCGCCTGCTCGACCGGGTCGTTGATGCCGTCGCTGACGCTGACGATCAGGTCATAGACATTATCCGCGCCCGCATCGCCGGGGGCCTCATAATCAGGCGCATTCAGGAAAGACAGCGCACCGTTGCTTGAGCCGACCGAGAACGAACCCGCATCCGCCCCGCCCGCAATCGAGAAGCTCAGTGGATCATCATCGGGATCATCTGCGGCAAGGATCGCAGCCAAGGTCTGGTTTTCGGCCATGTTGAAGCTGCTATCACTGGTGAAAACCGGGGCCGCGTTATCGGGAACGCCGATCTCGTAGGTCACATCGACCCAGTAATTCGTCGCCTCATAGGACCCTTCGGGCACCACCGGCGTGACGCTGTAGGCATAGACACCGTTCAACCCGTTGGGCGCGGTCAACTGGTCATAGGGATCGCTGAAATCCTGCGTGAAAAAGCCTGCCGTGGCGGCATAGGCGTCCTCGGTGTGATAGGAAGCGGTATAGGTCGTGCCCGCGATCACCGTGACGGGAGCACTTAGCGTTGCCGTCTGCCAGCCGCTTTCTCCGGGCGCCGAAGTGAAGTTCACCGTTGCCAGCAGGTTGCCACTGGCATCCCACAAATGGCCATCGCGTATGTCGGTATCGTCGGAATCGGTGAGCGTGCGGAAATAATGCAGCTCGGTGATGATGCCGCTTTGGGTTGGGGCAAAGCGCATGCCCAGCTCTAGCGAGACGCCTTCATTCAGCGCATTCGGGGTGATCGCGGCACCATTGAACAGCGAGAACGTGTCGGGCAGCGGGGCCGGGGTGACCGTGACCACATCATTGGCCAGCCCGATCGAGGAGGGGATGTTGAGGCTGTCATCAATCGCGCGTGCGACGATCTGGTAGCTACCTACTTCGGCGGGCGTCCACTCGTAGGTCCAGTTCGTGTAGCCCGAGGCGGGCCGCCACGTCGCGCCATTGTCGAACGAAACCTCGACCATCGCGACCTGCCCGTCATCGGTTAGCGGATCACCGTCATCATCTGTTGCCGTGCCCGAGATGACAAACGGCGCAAGGGCGACGATTTCCTCGGGCAGGTCGGTAAGCGTTGCGGTCGCGGCCACCGTGTCGGTCGAAGGCGTCGCGCGCACCAAGCTTTGCGAGGCCAGCACCAGATCGGACACGCCGGGCTGAATGCCCATATCGGCAAACAGATTGACGGTGAATTGTTTGAGCGCGGTATTCTCCAGCTCGCCGCCATAGGGTGAGGAGTCATGCTCGTTGCTTAGACCCCAGCTCCAGAACACGGTGCCTGCGCCAAAGACCAGTGCGCCGCTGGCCGCACGATAAAGCGACAGGCTATGCGTGCCCGTGCCCGGCGTGGTCCGGCTGCCCTGATCGACAAGGATCTCGTCCCATTCCACCTCGGTACTCGACAACAAGATCAACCCGGCGGGGCGATATTCGTCATCTGGCACGGTGTTCCACTCATAGCCGATGATCGCAGGCGAGATATCATCCGCGCCCACGCCCTCGACCGAGGTATCGCGCCACAACCGCAGCCCGGACAGTTCCTGCGGCACATCAAGGCCGACATCGGAAATGCCGCCATCGCCGACGAACAACTGACCCGTCAGCGCATTTTCAGGGGTCGCACCCTCGGCCGTCGGGTTGCCCTGTGCATCCACCGCATCGACGAAACGCATATCGCGCCACGTGCCTGTCCACTCGTTGGAAGGGTCGATATTGGCGTAATCATCCGGCCCCGCCGAAAGCGAGTAATTCGCCCATGTTTCCTTATAGGTGATGAGCGTGCGGTAATCGGTATCATTGCCGTCGATGCTGGGCTCGTAACGGGTTTTCCAGTAAACGTCATTGCCGCCCCAGAATAGCAGGTTCACGCCTGCATCGCGCGCGGCCTCGACATTGGCGCGCTGATCGCCCGACCAATATTCGTCATGCCCGACCGAGATATAAGCCTCATGTCCCAGCAATGCGCTTGGGCCAAGCCGGTCCGTATCGACCCCGGAAATATAACTGATGTCGTAGCCGTTCTTTTCCAGCCAATAGATCGCCGCGTAATCGGCGCCAAACACATAATCCTGCGCCCCCGACGCATAGCCGCCTCCATCGCGCGTCGTAAACGGGCGGTTGTAAGACACGGCAAAGGCGCGATCCGCGCCGAACGGGCCGGCATCTTCGGGCGGTGGGGCTGCATCGTCATAGCCGCCATAGAAGTTGCCCGCGATCTCGCCATTATTGCCGCCCCAGCCATTATAGGCCTGCCATGTCGTGTCCGAGGTCTGCAGCACGATATCGCTGCGGCTGCCATCGGCGCGCAGGTCATCCTCGCGCAAAATGAACGGGATCTGGTTCGTCTCACCGTTGTCATCGCGCACCAGCTTGGCGAGGTAGACGCCAGAAACAGCCGTTTCGGGTGTCAGCCACGAGGCCGATTCGCTCCAGTTTCCGGCATCAACCAGCCCGCGATCATCGGTGATCGGGTCGGGCTGGGCCGTGCCGACAAGCCCGTTGATCGTGGTGACCAGCGTGGCCCCATCGCCGCCGTAATAGCCAAGTCGGTAGATCTCGATATGATAGGGGATATCGACGCCATCCGCAGCGTTCACATTGATTTTAAATGAAATTTCATCGCCGGTGTCGACGCTGATATCGGTTGCGAACCCCTCGATCTGGTTGCTGGCCGGGGCGTCCCAAATTTCACGGGCGGTGCCTTGCTTCTGGTTTTCAATGACAATCTGATTGTCTGCCATGAGATTACGCCTTTCCTTGTGCCCGGCCGGGTTCCAGCCCTGTCGCGACACAGTCTGCGCGCGATTGCGGCGCGGGAAAATTCACCGAAAGGCTGATTCCCTTCTCCGATTGATCCCTGAGAGGCGCAAAAGGCGAGGGCGGCATACGCCGCAGTGCCGATTGGAGGGCGTGAAGATCGAACGGGGAGAGAGAGGGCGATCAAGCGGCTAGCGCCACAGATCGAAAAACGCGCCCGGCAAGCTATGCCGGACGCGTCTGATTTCAGATTGCGGCTGTCTGCGCCGGGCAGATCAGCTTGCGAGGTCGCCCCAATGCGACCAGCCAGAGTGGTGCCCGAAGTAATGCGAAACATCGAAGTCAGGCAGATCGTCGACCGAAGCCGCATCGACCGGAGCTAGATCCACCGGCGCGGCGGCGACCTCGTCGGCGGTCACGTCCAACGGTGCGTCATTGAGATTGGCCGCTGCGACCGATTGCGTGTTGGGCGTGAACACGAACTCATCCGCGTTGGCATCCGCTGCGTCACCCTCGGCAAAGACCACA
>NZ_AUNB01000042.1 GCF_000714545.1 Thioclava indica | reverse complement strand
TGATCCAGGCCGCCGCGAAATCATGGCGCCGGCTCAACGGCAGAAATCAGTTGCCGAAAGTCATCGAAGGCATCAAGTTCCGAAACGGCGTCGAGGTGACAGACGCCACAAAAACCAGCGCCGCCTGATCAGGCCGCGTCACCCAGATTCAACCATAGCTCGTGCTATTGCGCGAAACGATGCTGTGAGGGCCTGCAAATATCTCGGACGTGCCCTGTGGCGAAAGTTGGCCGGGTATCACCGCCGAAGCCGCGCAGAGACGAAACCTCTCGGGACATTTCCTTCGGAAATACCCTGCCGGTCAGTGGATGCACTGCGTCAAACTCCTTGGTCAAGGCCTCATGGCCTGAGACTTCGACCGACAGGTCGCTGAACTCCAGATCCGGATCGCGGTGCTCAACCGCTACACCGCCCTTGGCATACCCGTCACAGAGCCCGTAGGATAAGTATGTCCGGGGCTCGGGGACGTGCGCTAAGGCCCCGATGTGTACAACAAAGCCGTATAGACCTGATGCTTGCCCGCATCTGACAGCGCCTCGATCACCTCGCGGGACTGCGCTGCATTTCACGCAGCTCATATCGCGACAAGACCCAAAACGATATTTTGCAGCCGGTTAAGATCTTTGTGCGGCTAAGCGCATCTCAGCAGCCGCGCGCAAACGTGGCATTCCCGCTTCAATCGCATTCTGGATCTCGCAACGACATGATACCAGACTGTGCTGCGAGGTTCTGAACGTCCCGATCTTACCGGGATGCAGACGACACGTCTCACCTAAATACAGATCATGCGGCCCGGCTGTGTCATCCCCCCCGTTCGATCTCTGCCAAAGCGACCCGGTCAACTTTGGAGCCGTGCCGCTTGTCCATCGGAATTTTCGCGACATGTTTGACGTCAAGCGCCTCGAAGGTCGCGGCATGCGCGGCCCATTCGGCCATGTGATCGGCATCGCCTTCAATCACCAGACAGGCCCCGGTTTGGGTCGCGATCAAGGCACATTGCGTCACGCCCTGCCAGCCGCGTGCCGCGACCTCAACCGAGAACGGGAATAGCGGGCGGCCTTGCACGACAACATCGCTGCCCATGCGCCCCAACAGCCAAAGCCGGCCCTGCGGATCAAAGACGCCAGCATCGCCCGTGTGATGCCAAATGGTTTCGCCGTCATGCGTCTTGTTTTCCGCGTCATGCCTTGGGTCCAGGTAACCGCCGTTCACATGCGCCCCCGAGACCTGAATTTCCCCCGCAACAATGCGGATGCCGAGATCTTCAACCGGATGCCCGACTAGCAAACCGCCCCCGATCTTCATCTTGGCAAGGTCGTCTTGCGTGATGTCCTTGGCATCGAGATGGGCGATGGGTTCCGCCTCGGTCGAGCCATACACGCAAATCACCTCAAGCCCCGGTTTCGCCACCCTGAGCGCGTCCAGCATGTCAGGAAACACCGGGCCGCCTCCGGTGAAGACGGTATGCAAAGACGCAGGGATATCGGTCTTGGCCAGTTTTTCGCACAGCGCCGGAGGAATGAGGGCACGGGTCACCTTTTGGCGGCTCACCCAGTCGCCAAGCGTTGCCGCCTTTAGCTGCCCCAAGCGCGACATTTTCCAGTTGGGCAGAACCGAGGTTTGCCCGCTGGCGATATTGATCAAAACAAAGACGGGGAAGGCCACAAGATCGCGTTCAGGAACGGGGCTGGCCAAAAGCGGCGCGATGGCGTGATGCTGCGCGCTCAGAAAGCCGTGGCTTCGGGGAATGGCCTTGGGCGCGCCGGTGGTGCCGGATGTGAACGAGATCAGGGCGATGTCATCCGCGCTTGGGGTGATCCCATCAAAGGGCGCGTCGGGTTTGATCCGGGGGCGCAAATGGCGCAGCGACCACAGCTCTGGCAGCGCGAATTTCAGCAGCCCATATAGGCCGGAACTGCAAAACGCTGTCACCCCCGCAACCTTTGCGGCATGGCGCAGACCCGCAAGCCCCATTGCGGGTTCGGGCAAAACCACCGTTGCGCCAAGCGACCAAAGCGCCGCGAGGCTTGCGTAAAGGTCCGCGTCAAGATGCATCGCCAGTAGCACACGGTCGCCCTTGGCAATCCCCTGTGCGCCCCACGCGCGCGCCAAACCGTCGGCGCGGGATTTGAGCTGGGAAAAGGTCGTCTCGCGCCCCTTCCCATCGACAATCGCCACCTGTTCAGGATGGCGCAGGGCAGCGGCTGCGAAATCCTCAAGAAGACTAGCCATCCAGTTTCAGCCCAAACAGCCCGTAGCGGCGAAACACATCGGCATGCTCTGCCGCACTGCGCAGACCCGAAAGATTGTCATCATGGATCAAGGCGTGGATCGCGGTGTCATAACCCTCGGCCAAGGCCGCTTTATGAAACGCATAGGCAAGATGCTGACCCGCGCCACGTTCGAGACTGGCATAGGTCTTGAGGATCGCGCTGGTCGGTTTCGGACCCTCGGCATAATTCGGCGTTCCAAACAGAAACCCGGCCAGCGTTCCATCGGGGCGTCTGGCGAAAAAGATCAGCTCGCGTTTCAGCACTCCGACCATCGGCATATACATCGCCATGAACGCATCGCGGCTGATCGGTTTGTAAAAGGCGTTCCTAGAGAAGGCTTCGCAGGACAGCTCAAACACTTGATCAAACAGCTTTTCAGGATCGCTTCCGTCCCAAGTTTCGATGCTAAAATTCGCCGTCTCCGGCGGTACGGTCTGCGCGGTTTGCACCAAGGGCACGCGCGCCGAGAAATATCCGCTGATCTGGGCGAAGCCTGCAGCTTTCAGCACCTCCAGCTCGCCAAGGGAATCGCGCGGCTCTAGCAGAAAGGCCGGGCTGCCATCGGTCTGTATGACGCCGCGATAGCTGTGCCATGTGTCGCCATCCATCGGGCCAAGGATCTGGCGGATGCCTTGCGTGCGGATGAAGGTGATGGCCTGATCCAGAACCTCGGCACCGCTCTCGGGCGTCTTGCAGGTGAATGCCCCCACCGTTGCGGTCGCCGCCCCATCCCAGTCCGGGCCATCCAGAAACACCGTGATCTTGGCACCGTCTGTTTTGAAAACCTGAGTATTCATGTCCAAAGCCCCGAAATATCAATTGCGTAGAGATAGCTTAACAGCGGAATCGCAAGCGCAAGAAGCGTCAGTTTCGTCACCCGCGCGCGCACGAAACCGCTTGGGTAAATCGAGGGGATGGTGGCCATCCCGACGGCGCTGATCATGCTGAGCGCCCATATCGGCCCGTTCCAGTTTGAGGGGGCCGGGTTCACATTGATGATTGCCGCGCGCAACACCAAGGCCCCCGCCACAATCGCCATCAAAGCGGCGATCCGCACCGCGAGCGACTGCGGTGTCAGTGCCAATGCGCATAGCCCGATCATCAGGCTCATCGTGGTGAGGCCGTAAAACGAGACCGCATTCCATTGCGTTGCGTTGCCCAAGGCAAGCCAGCCGAAACTGACAAGCGCCAGCGCCGCCACGATATCCAGATCAGGATATTTCGCGGTGCAGGGCGTCGCTTTTCGGCACCATGCGTGCGCGCCCAGCACAAGAAGCGGAAAAATGGCGTTCTGCACCTCGGTGACCGCAAGCAGCAGAAACACCGCGACGACATAAACGCGGGCGGCGTGTTTGCTAAGTCCGATCCTGGCCGCAACGCGATTGAACGCAAGCACGCTCAGCGCGAATAGAACGACAAGCGCAGCCAGATCCGCCAGTGAGTCTTCGGCATGAACCGTCAAGAATATCAACAAGCCCAGCGGCAAGAACATGTTGTCAAAACCGCGCCAACTGAGCGCTTCGACATAGGCTCCGAAACTTGCGACCATCAGTGACAGCACGATGATATTGAGCGGCGCGAGATCGGTCATCAACATCAAACAGACAAACGAAATCAGCAAGGTGATCGCGAAAAATACCGCGCTGCCCTCGACGCTTTTTTGCCCCTCTTCGACGGTGAAATGGATCGATCCGTAGGCTTTTCCCGCAAGGGCGGCGAACGCGTCGCTTAGGGTTAAAACCGCAATCGGCAGGACATAAAGATAAAGTCGGTCCCCGGCCAGAAACAGGCACAGCCCGACGCTCAGGGCCAACAGCAGATCGCCGTAAGACTGACGCTCCACCCCGTGCAACGTCTGCCCCAAGCGCGAGCCGGGCCGGCGCAGCACCAGCATCACAACCACCGTAAGGCCCAATAGGCCATAGATCGGCCAGCGATCGGGAAACAGCCACGGCAGCGTCAGCGCATAAAGCCCGGTCCCGATATGGACCAGTTTACGCTGCACCTCGCTGCTAAAGCCCCAGACCCCGGACAGCGCGCGCACAACCGCCATCAGCCCAAGAAGGACCGCCACCGAGGCAAGCAATAGCGCGATCTGTAGGGCCGGACTCACGCGCGCACTTGCTCCACCACGAAGTCGGAATAGAAAAACGCTTTGTCTATTGCTTTCAACTCCGTCTCGACCTCACTCAAGGTTTCTACCCTATTTCGAAAGTCCTCCGGTACCCGGCGCGGTGCCATCATGTTCCAATACACCAGACGCGCACCGGGGGCCGATGCGTTTAAAATCTGGCCATAGACGTCTCTGAAAACCTCTGGCGACATATACTCAAAAATGTCGGACAGGTTGAACCCGTCCGCCTTTTCCCCGGTCGAGACAAACGCCTCGAGCGAGCCGGGTCTGATTTCTATCCGGTCCAGCCGTGACCGGATCACCTCGAAATGCTCTGCGCGCCATGTCATTGGCAGCGCTTCGCCGTGATCGCCTTTCATGATCCAGTGCAGGTAGGGGTTCATCGCGGGATCACAGGTGACAGCCGCATGCCGGATGCGGCGGGCAACGTGTTGCGCGGGACTGCCATCGACGTGATCGAAAAAGGCCTTGTCCCGTCCCATCCGCCCCATCACAAACCGCGAAAAGAAGGTACTCAAGAGCAGCCGCCACCGCCATGTGTTGAACCGCGTATCGAGAAACACCTGACGCTCCGGTTTTGGTCGCGACACAAAGATCGCATCAATCGTTTTACGCGAATGCACGAATGGGAGAAGCCGCGTTCTGAAGATGCGGAAATAGCGTTCGAACTTGCCAACGCCCCCGGCCCCGTATTGCGCCACCTCCTCGCTTAGTCCCTGCCAAAACTGCTGCGTATCGCCGTCCAACCCTGCGAGCGCCTTGAGCAATAACTCCCGTCGCCGACGGCTGGGACGCGCGCCCATCAGTTCCAGAAATTCCGGATGCGTCAGGGTGCGAAAGGCTCCGATGCGCAGTTGAAGACAGGCAATTTGCGCGGGCGAAAGATCAACGACAATCACCTTTTTCGGATCAAGCACCAGCATCGCCAGCGCATTGTCGCCCGCTGAACAGATCGACACCAACGTGCCCCCCGCGCAATCGCCCAAACCTTGGGTCAGAACATCGGCGTCCTCCCAAAGCTGCGCGTAGCGGATGTGATCAAAAGCGGCCTTGGTTTCGATTTCAGAGTTCTGCATCACGCCTCTCCACACATCCGCTTGCACCATCCACGCAAATCGTCTCGCCATCGCTAATCCATTGCGTCGCCCCCTTTAACCCGACGACGCAGGGAATGCCCAACTCGCGCGCGACAATGGCCGAATGCGACAATAGCGAGCCGCGCTCGACCACGATGGCCGAGGCCGAGGCGAACACCGCAATCCAGCCGGGATCGGTGTGACGCGCCACAAGAATATCCCCGGGCGTAAGCGTTTGCGTGCGCGGATCGTGGATCACGCGGGCCTTGGCCGTGACACGCCCTGCCGAGCAGCCCGTCGCCGTGCGCGTCTTGGCGGTGTCCGTTTCCGGCGCGGCATCCGTCCAGACCGGCGCAATCGCTGGCCCGCGCAATTCGATCCGTTCGGGCGGGTCGGGGCGTAGCGCAGAAGCCGCGTCCTCGGCCTTGCGCAGCGCCACGATGGATTTGAGATTGGCCGAGAGCGCGAAGCCCTCAACCGCGCCAAGCGCCTCTTGCGTGGTCAGATACAAGATATCGCGTGGGGCGTCTAACAGATCGCGCGCAGCAAATTCGCGGCCCAATGCAAGGAACACAGCGCGCGTATAGCCAAAGATCCGGGTGCGTTCAAAGCGCAGGTTCTCACGGTCACGCACGCGCGCCTTGGTCCAGCCGATCAGCCATTTGGCAAATTGGCGTTTGAGCGGATTTTTGGGGAACAGCGCGGCCCAATCGGGCGCGCTCACCACATGCGCGGGAACGGATCCGCGCCCGGCACTTGCGGCAATCGCTTGCAATAGCGGCGCGGGATCATCGCTAAGAGGGATACTTTCCAACTTGAGTTCTTCGGTGCAGCGATCCCCGAATTTATCAAGGTAAGACTGCACCTCGCGCGCGATCGCATCATGCCCCTCAAGTGCGCCGCGCCCCTGTTCGCGAAGTGCCTGCGCAATTCCGGCCTCGGCAACCATCTCGCCCATCTTCGCGATGCGTTGGGCAGGCTCTGCCGAGATAATATCGCCCTGCCCGATCATGACGTCATTGTGCAAAAGCACGCCTTTTTCGCCAAGCCATTTCTGCATCAGATTGCGCGACGCCCCAAAGGCGATCATGCACAAGAAATCATTCACCAGCGGCGCATCCCAACGGCGCAGCAACGAGGCTTCGACGCGGCGGTATTCAGCCGCAAGCGCCGTCGGCCCCGCCGTTTTCGGATCAAAGCCACTGCTCAGCGCATCATTGAGCCGGTCATAAAACCGCGCGCGGGTGCGCCCCAGCCGCACCGCTTGCCAGACAAGGCCGCCCGCGACTTTCGCCAGTTTCAAATACTCGGGCAGCCGCGCCAGCCCCTGTGCCGGCGGCGGGCCGATATGATCGGTGACCTCGGCAGGCATCGGCGTCGCGACCCCCATCATCGTCTCCATATAGGCCCGGTTCAGCGAGAAACCGGGCAGCAGCGCTAGCGCGCGATACCAGTTGACCAGATTGTAATAGACGCGCCCATCGACCCGCCCCAGCATGTTCCCAAAGACAGCGGAATTGGCCGTGATGGTCGCGTTGGGCACCCCCAAAAGCGCCACGAAAGCCTCGTAAACATGGCTATAAATGTCGATCGCGAACGAATAGGTCAGCGGGCTGACCATGCCCGGGTAGCTTTCCACGATATTGGAATTGTCAAAAATCGTCAGCGCATTATCAGGCTGTGCGGCTGGCAAAAGTTTGGTGGTGATGGGGCGCGATTGCAGGATGTGCAGGCCCGCGCCGTCAAAGGCCCATTCGATGTCTTGCGGCATGCCGAAAACCGCTTCGGCCCTGCGCGCGAGATCCGCGATCTGTTGCGCTTGATCCGCGTTCAGCACCGTCGCAGAGGCCGGGCCTGACACGCTTGTGCCAATCGTCCAGCTTTCGCCGTCTTCCTCGCCAGAAACCAGCCGCTCGCCAAGGCCCGCGATGGCCGACACAACGACCTTATTGCGTTGCCCCGTCACCGGATCCGCCGAAAAGGCGACACCAGCCGCGGTGGCATCAATCATCTGTTGCACGATCACGGCAGGCCCCTCAGCCGCACCGCCGGATTTGACCTTGCGATAGGTTTCCACGGTGGTTGAAAAACCCGACTGCCAGACCTGATTTGCCGCACTCCAGACATCATGCGCCGCGACGTTCAGGACCGTGTCGAACTGGCCCGCATGGCTATGCTCGACCCCGTCCTCCTGGCGCGCCGAACTGCGCACGGCAAACGGACCAGCGCCCAGTTTGGCCAATGCGTCGTCGAGTCTCTCGCCCCCCTCAGCGCGTTCAAACAACTCTGGGGGAAGGACGAAAAACGCGGGCGGATTAAACCCGTGCTGTGCAAGGCGCGCAAGGGCTGCGGCCTTCCCGCCGACCTCGTGAACCTTTAGCGCTGCGGTTTGCTCGATAATGGATGACATCAGAAAAGCCTTACTAAAAATGGGGCAAACCCCGCGATGGCATAGCAGGCAAAAACCCACAGCCCTGCAATCGTATCCATGCGTTTTTCGGCTTTCGGGGTTGGTGCTGCGGCATAGTTTGCGGCGCTAAACCAGCCCAGCGCAGCCCCGATCCCGCCCAAAACAACGCTGACCCAAACCGTACCTGTCGCCGCCCCGACCGCGACCAGCAGCACGAATGAAAGCAGCACACAGCCCGACCAAATTAGCGCCGCACGCGAAGGCCCCCACAGGCGCGAATAGGTGTCGACGCCCGCGATTTCGTTTGCCGGGCTCCACAGCTTGCGCCCGATTTCCAACACGCAGCCATTCACGAAGGACAGCGCCAGAAACAGCCACAGATCCGGTGCCGCGCCGCCGCCTGGCATCCACTCCAACCCGGTCAGCAACAAATCAATCAGCGGCATGATAAGCATATGCGACAGCAGATAAAGAACCGCCCGCGCCTTGAGCCAAGCAGGCGCGCCAAATTCCAGCGTCATCGCGCCAAGCCACGCCCAAACCAGCGCCAAAAGCCACAAAACGGGCGGATACCAAAGCCATGCGACAGCGGCCGTCATCGGCAGTGACAGGACGCCCAAAGTCACGATCAGGCGCAGCGACACCAACCCGCGCGGGATCGGGCGCGAGGGGCGTAAGCGGCGGTCATCTTCCAAGTCTTTGTATTCATCGCAAACCCGCATCTGAAAGAACAGCAACATCGCGATGAGGAACCCCGCGAGGAACCCGCCCCAACCGGGAAGCGCGCGCCCCGACAGCGTTGCAGACACGCAGATACTTGCCGCTGAAAACACCGCCAGAAGGGGGGCCGTTTTGGCCAGCGGGAACCGCTCTTTTTGGTAGATCCAAAGGGCCGATACGCTCATTTGCGACGCGCCAGATTTTCATGCGCACGGGTGAAATGACCCGCCGAAATTGCCGCGACAATCGAGATTTCACCACAAAGACAGACGGCTGCAGCGACCTCGGCCAGCGCCGATGCTTGACCTTCCCCCTTGAGGCCCAGGATATTCAGGCCTGCGGATTGGCTAGGAAGCGACGTGCCCCCGCCGACAGAGCCGACAAGGATATTGGGCAGGGTCACGCTGCAAAACAGATCATCGCCGCGCGCCTCCATACGGGTGATGCCGATGGCACTTTCGGCAACGCAGGCGGCGTCTTGCCCGGTCGCAATATAAAGCGCCGCCAGACCATTGGCGAAATGCGCCTGCGCGCCCAGTTGCCCCGAAAGATGCGAGCCCAAATTCGCCACCTGAGCGTAATCCAGCATCGCCTGAACGCTCGTTCCCAAGGTCTTTTCAACGACCGCGCCACTTAGCGTCACCGTCGCGCTGACCTTGCGCCCGCGCCCCGTGACCAAGCCAAGGAATGACGCCTTTTTATCACCCGAGAAGTTGCCCTCGATATACCACGCCTTCATCGGCACCGTGCACCGCGCGGCAATATCTTCGCATAGCGCATTCGTTGCGATGGTGACCATGTTCTGGCCCGCTGCGTCTCCGGTTGTGTAGCGGCAGATCAGGAAGACGACGTTATTGTCCACGATAGG
This sequence comes from Thioclava indica, assembly GCF_000714545.1. Lineage (GTDB taxonomy): Bacteria > Pseudomonadota > Alphaproteobacteria > Rhodobacterales > Rhodobacteraceae > Thioclava > Thioclava indica. The sequence goes on along the minus strand of NZ_AUNB01000042.1, from coordinate 10,132 downwards.
TTCAACCGAGACCAGCTTGCCGTGGCGCGTGGTGCCTTCGGCTGCGGCTTTCAGCGCGTCGATTTCGCGCACGACCCATTCGACGAACAGGCCCGCATTGAACAGATTGTCAAAGACAAAGGCAGGCGTGCGGATCACGCCTTCATACAAAAGCGCTGCGGTGATGCCGCCCGATTTTGTAGCCGCATAGGCCCCGCGCGCATAAGAGGCGACCAATGCCGCCTCGGTTGTGGCCATCGGGACGTGGAAATCACCATTCGCGTTCAGCCCCGATATCCGCAGCGGCCCGATGATGCCGACGGGCACTTTCACCGTGCCGATGAAATTCTCGATATTGGCGCTGAACTGGTCTGGATTGGCCATCGTAAGCGGGTCTGCCAGCGCGTCTTGATCCGCTTGCGAGGCCGGATCGTGCAGCCGCGCCCAGTATTTATCAACCGAGGCCTGCGTGGCGTTGCGTTGCGGGCGCAAGGTGGTGAACTCTGCATCGCTGGGTAGCATACGTTGCGCAATCGGTTCTGCAGCAAAGCGTCCCCGAACTTTTTTCAGCATCTCAATAACATGAGAAGGGATAGTCATAAAACGCCCCGCCTTTACTTTATACGCAACACCCCGCACAAAATGACCAATTTGGACCAATACGCAAGGAGCGTAGATGGGCGATCGCCTAAAACACCGCTGGAGTATCGGGCATAATTACCTGACGGGCATCACCTTCGGGAAATGGTGCAAGCTGCTGGCGCAGAACAAGTTTGCGATTTCCCCCGCCTATGCCCATCGCGCTGCGGTTATTACCTTGGCTAGCCTGTCCAATTCCCTATTGGCCGGGGTAGAGCATTTACGTTTCGGGCGTGCGATTGAGCGCGTGGAAATCACCCGCCCTCCGGTGTTTGTTTTGGGGCACTGGCGCAGCGGCACGACGTTTTTGCATGAGCTGCTGGCCCAAGACACCGCGCAATTTCAGTTCCCCAATACCTATCAGGTCGTGAACCCCTACACCTTTCTCAGCACCGAGAACTTCGCCACGCGCGCGTTTCGCTGGATGCTGCCCGACACGCGGCCGATGGATAACATGGCGATGGAATTCACCTCGCCGCAGGAAGATGAATTTGCCCCGCTACTGATGACGCTGACCTCGCTTTATCTTGGCGTCAGCTTTCCCAGACGGATGGCGCATTATGATCGCTATATGACATTTCGCGACGTTGATCGGCGCGAGGTTGAGGCGTGGAAAACGGCTTTTGTGCAGTTCTGTAAGAAGATTTCGTTGAATGATCCGCGCGCGCTGCTGATAAAATCTCCGCCTCACACGGCCCGGATCCGAATACTCCTCGAGATGTTCCCCGACGCCCGTTTCATCCACATTCACCGCGACCCCTACCGCGTCTTTCAATCGCAACGCCATTTCTTTGATACGGCGGGGTGGTACACCTACCTGCAAAAGCCCGATCTTTCGGCCATTGATGAGGGCATCTTGCAGCGCCACGAGACCATGTATGACGCCTATTTCGAGGACCTGCCCCTGATCGCAAAAGACCGGATCCACGAGATCAGTTTTGACGCGCTGGAAACCGATCCGGTTGGCACGATTGCGCAGACCTATCAACAGTTGTCGCTTGAGGGGTTTGCGGCGTTCGAGCCAAAGCTGCGCCGCTACGTTGACAGCCTGAGCAACTATAAGAAGAACGCGTTCTCCACGCTCGACGACGCAACCAAAGCGGTCGTCGCCCAGCGCTGGTCGCGCAGCTTTGACACGTGGAACTACCCGAAATGACGCGCGCACCGGGCCCGAAAGGCAGTCTGATCTGGGGCTCATTGGCCGCGTTCAAAGAGGACTCGCTAGGCTTCCTTGCCGATGCGACGCGCGCGCATGGCGATATTGTCCGGTTTCGCTTTGGTCCGATAACCGCGCATCTGGTCAATCGGCCCGAATATATCGACCACGTCCTGTCGCGAAATACCGCCAATTACGACAAAGCGACCCGCAGCGCGAGCCGGATCGCTGCGACAACGGGTGACAGTTTGTTGTCGGCCAATCAGGTTGCATGGAAACGCCATCGCCGCTTGATCCAGCCCGCATTTCAGCCGCAATGCTTTGACGCGATCGAGCCCGTTCTCGACACGCTTTTGACCCCCATGCTGGCGCGGTGGCAGCGCGTTGGGACAGTCGACATCGTCGATGAAATGATGCAGCTCGTTATTGCCGCAGCGATCAAGATCCTGTTTTCGTCCGACGTTGATCCCAAGCTTATCGACACCGCTCTCAAAACCCTTCTGGCGGATACGTGGCGGCGGATCGAGGCACCGCTGGACGCATCGCTCTTGTCACCACGGCTCCACCGGCGCGATTTCAAAGCCGCCTTGGCAAGCATCAATGCGGTCGTGGCCGAGCTGATCCAGACACGCCGCAGCGCCGAGAATCGCCCCGATGATGTGCTGTCTCGACTGCTTCAGGCGCATGAGGGCGAAGGCGACGCCGCCCTGAGCGACCAAGAACTCCGCGACGCGGCGATAACCCTTTTGCTTGCGGGGCATGAGACCACGGCGAACGCGCTGTCATGGGCCTTCATTCATAGCGCCGGCCAGTTTGAGACCGCCGATCCGGCGAATCTTTTCTCCGAGGCGATCCGTCTTTACCCCTCTATCTGGGTGATCGAGCGGCGCGTGATCGCGGATGACACCATTGGCGGCTTTGCCATACCGCGCGGCAGTTCGCTGCTGATTTCGCCCTATCTGCTGCATCGCCACCCCGAGTTTTGGCCAAACCCCGAGACCTTCGATCCGTCGCGATTTATCGACCATTCACCGCGCCCGCGCGATGGCTATCTTCCGTTCGGATTGGGCGAACATCGCTGTGTGGGACTGCATCTCGCGCATAAAATGGCCACGCATATTCAGCGTCGGGTATTCGCCCAGATGCGCCTTGAACTCATTCCCGATCAGCATTTGCAGGCGCTACCCGGGATCACTTTGCAGCACCAAGGCCCTGTGCTCTTGCGCGTCGAACCGCGCAATTCAGCCCTGCCCTGACGCAGAGTATCGCCCGACGTCACCCTCTCGGGCGTGTCAGCGTCTTCCAGGCGCGCAGATCGAACAGCACTTTTGCAATAGCCGCGATGGCGACGCCGCAAAGCAGCACTTTTGAAAGCGGCCCCATCGTCCCCTCAATCAGCAGCGCATGCATGACGCTTGCCAGAACGGCAGCAAGGACCAGCCCCGAATGGCCCAGCCGCCACGCTCTAAGCCGCAGACTTCCGCGCAGCCGAAACACCGCCAGCAACGCAGCTGCGAAAATCGCCCACATCGCGGCACCCCCCCAAGGCGAGAACAGCGTCGGCGAGACGAACAGCAGCGCATCTATCATATCCGACGGGCTGGTACGCCAAAGCCCGGCGACATGCAGGATGACCGCCGTGACCAGCAACGCTCCCGTCCAGCGATGCAAATAGCGCCCGCTGCGCCTTGGCACGCCGGGCAGGTAGCCCCCGACCAGCAGCGGCTGCACAACAAGCAGCACCATTGCGATGATCCCCGCAAAGCCGGAGGCGATATAGACCGGATCGCGCCATTGCAGCAGCGGACTTGCGGCTTCAGCGCCATTGCATATTGGTTTTAACCTTGCGATCCGCGCTACTGAGACGTGCGGCTTGTAAGGCCCCGCGCCCCCAGACGGTGCGCGTATAGACAAGCTGGCCGCGCCCCACATAGCCCTGCCAGTGTTTCCAGAAAGTCGCGGCCAGCGTCTTGTTGCGCTCGAAACGCTCGGGAACGGGGAAATACTGGTAGCGGCGGCGAAACAGCCCCGAGGTCGTGGCGATGATGTGGCGCGGATTGTCGATCGGGCTGAAAAGCTGCTCGACCGCGTCGTGAAAGCGGGTCTCTTCAAGCTTACCCACACCGTGCAACGCGATCTGATAGCGCCCCATCAAAGGAAGAGTTTTGACCGCCCTGTCCTGACAGTAGTATCGTTATTCACCAGACCAGTTTGGCGCGCGCTTTTCAAAAAACGCAGCGATCCCTTCGCGCACGTCATGACTGTCTGCCAGCGCTGCCAATGCGCTGTCATTGGCCTGCCAGAGGGCCGCCTCTTGGCCGCGAAACAGTTGATCGGACAGTGCAAGGCCTTCGGTGACGCTGAGGGGGGCATTGCGCGCGATCTCGCTGGCCAATTCCAAGGCAGCATCCGCCAATTCATCCTGTGCCACCACGCGATTGATCAGCCCCCAGCGCAGCATTTCCGCTGCCGGATAGGTCTTGCCCGTCAACAGCAATTCGTTGGCCAGCACGCGCGGAATGCGCTGTGCCAGCCGGATCGCACCGCCGCCGCCCGCGACCAATCCCAGCGTCACCTCGGGCAGCCCGAATATGGCCTCTTGCGTAGCCACAACCAGATCGCAGGCCAGCATGATCTCAAACCCACCCGCAAGCGCCGCGCCATGCACGGCGGCGATCACTGGCTTACGACGTTCCCGCGCCACGAACCCGGCAAAGCGATGCGGGCCATTCAGGATCGCATCGGCCTCGCCCTTGGTGAAACTTTTCAGATCCATTCCGGCGCAAAACACCCGCCCTTCGCCGCTTAGAATTGAGACGCGCACCTCTGGGTTCGCCTCGATCTGATCGAACGCCGCGCGCAGCGCCGCGGCCATGTCAGGGTTGATCGCGTTGCGTTGCTCGGGGCGGTTCAGCACCACCGAGGCAACCCCCGCTGAAATCTCGACACGCACCAAATCACTGTTGCTCATTGTCTGCCTCCTCTTGGGCCATAAGGCGCAATTGCGCTCGGATAATCTTGCCCGTCGTGGTGGCGGGCATCTCGTCTATAAAGCGCACCACGCGGGGAAATTCATAGGCGGCCAGCTTGTCTTTGACATGCAGCGCGATGTCATCGGCCAGCGCCGGGCCGGGATCGACCCCTTGCGATAGCTGGATATAGGCCGCCACGATTGAGCCGCGCACGGGGTCGGGCTTGCCCACGACCCCGGCCAGATGCACCGCCGGATGCGTCAGCAGGCAATCCTCGATCTCGGCGGGACCGATGCGATAGCCTGATGAGCTGATCACATCATCATCACGGCCGACAAAGGCAATCCGCCCCGAGGGCGTCACCCGCCCCTTATCCCCCGTCAGCAGCCATTTATGTTCGCCCACGCTCAGGAATTTCGCCGCCGTGGCCTCGGGGTTGTTCCAATAGCGCAGGAACATCACCGGATCGGGCGCAAGCACGGCAATGCTGCCCTCGGCCCCCGGTTCGACCTGCGTGCCGGTGTCCTCATCCAGAATCGCCAGCGTATGACCGGGCACGGCAAAGCCCATCACGCCGGGTTCAGCGGGTTCAAGGGCGGCGCAAGACGACACGATCATGTTGCACTCGGTCTGGCCGTAAAACTCGTTGATGGTGCAGCCAAACACCCGCTGCCCCCACGCGATCAGCTCTTTGCCCAAGGTCTCGCCGCCGCTGGCGACCGAGCGCATCTCAAGGCGCTGAGCCTCGGCTTCGGGCCAAAGCCGCATCATCTTGAGCGCGGTGGGGGGCAAAAACGCGTTGCGGATTTTCTGAGAGCGCATCAGATCAAACGCCGCTTGCGCGGTGAACTTTCGAAACCGGCAGGCGACGACCGTAACGCCATGATGCAGCGCGGGCATCATCACATCCAGCAAGCCGCCGATCCACGCCCAATCGGCGGGCGTCCAGATGCGATCACCGGCTTGGGGAAAGAAATCATGGCTCATCTCGACGCCGGGCAGATGGCCGAGCAGCACACGATGGGCGTGCAGCGCGCCTTTCGGATTGCCCGTGGTGCCCGAGGTGTAAATCAGGATCGCAGGGTCTTCGGCCAATGTCGGCGCAAAGGCGAATTCCGGGCTTTCGGCGGCGCAAAGCTGCGCGAAATCCAGCGCGGGGGCGGGCGCGGGCTCGACGCAAATGACATGCTTCAGATCGGGCAACTCGGCGCGGATCGCAGCAAGTTTGGCCGCGCCCTCGGCATTGGTGATCACCACGCTGGACCCGGAATCACGCAGCCGATGCAGCAGGGCATCCGGGCCAAACAGCGTGAACAATGGCAGGGCGATGCGCGCAGATTTGGTGATCGCGATATGGGATTGCGCGGTCTCGATGGATTGGGGCAGCAGAACGCCGATCCGGTCGCCCTTGACGCTCAGCTTAGCCAGCGCATTGGCCAGTTGATTTGAACTTTGCCGCAGGGTTTCGAAACTACACTGACGGGTGGTGCCGTCCTCAGCCACGTCGATGATCGCGATGGCATCGGGGCGCGCGGCGGCGTGACGATCACAGATATCCACGCCGATATTATAGTGCTGCGGGATGTCCCAAACGAAAGCCTCGCGCGTGAGCGCATAGCTTGCCTGTTGTTCTAGCATCGGCCCTCCCCTTCCGAATAACTGAACCTACGTTCAATTAAACGCTAGCGCCTGATGGAAAGCCATTCAAGGCTTTGTCATTGTGCCTCTGTAACCGCGCAAAAAGTTTTGCAGGGGAAGTCGCAGATATTTGCAGCAGATGAACTTCGCTAAAGAAAGGGTGCGAGAGGGATTATTCCGGCTCTCCTTTCGTCGCCTCGAACGAGGTGAACAGCGGCCCACCGAACCGATGGCGCATGAATCGCCCCGGGTTTACCGGAGACCATCAACTTAACTAAGGATGATGGTTATGACGAAACGCAAAATGGCAAATCGCTACTCACCTGAGGTCCGCGCGCGCGGTCCGGATGGTCTTTGAGCATCAAGGTTCATACGAAACGCATGCGGATGGCCTTACGGCGATGCAAGCATCGCCTACCGGCTAATAGGCTGATCGGTTCAACAACCGCCGCTTGCTTGGGCCCATCGGAAACATCCCATCAGCCGAGGCAGAAGAGACCTTCTATGCACAGCGCGACGTGCGCAAGATGGTCGCGTGAAATGAAGCTAAAGGTCTCCGGTAAAACCGGGGCGTTTCACATGGCTAACATGTTAGCTAAGGCCAGCAGCGCGGGACTTATCTGCTGTCTGCGACAAGAGCCCCATGCCTATTTCCAGAAAACGCTCATCGGTGATGAATGTTGGTATTTTGTGCATTTCATTAGGAAACATCTGAACTTTGAACACCTAATCCACGCGCTTTACGCCAGTCTGACGGTGACAGCCCTGTGGCGGTGCGGAACATGTGACCGAAGGCCGAGGGGGAATTGTACCCCAGATCGAAAGCGATTTCCGTGATGCTGCGCTTCTGGCCCAACCACTCCAAGGCGCGAAAAAGCCGCATACGTTGACGCCAAAGGCTCAGAGGCATGGCGAGGTCGGCATGGCAGCGCCGCATCAATGTACGTTCGGACATGCCAAAAGCGCGGGCAAGGTCTGCTACAGACCTCGTATCTGCGGGATGATCGTACAGGCTTTCACACAGGTGTCTCAATGCGGGATGCGCGGGCCAAGTCAGGCCGACCTCGTCATGGGGCTGACGCTCAAGATGTCGTAAAATGGTTTGATGCAATGCGGATCGGTAGTTTTTCGACATGGCGTCGGAAGACAAACCATCCAGCTCCATGATCAGGCTGCGCAACAAGGTGGAGACAGAGAGTACCCTCACTTGTGCTGGCATACTAATGACGTCTGAAGAGATATAGAGCGTGCGAAAAGCTGAGTCTGTGAGCGCTGCCGTTGCATGGCGAACACCTTTCGGAATCCAGACCGCTTGCTCGGGAGTAACGACGTGCCAAGCCTGCGCAAGCCGGATCATCAATGTGCCTTGCGTTGCGTAGACCAACTGATGCCAGGGATGGTCGTGTAGCGGAAATATCTCGCCACTCGCCATGTTCTGCGCGCGAAGGTGAAGTTCATCAGCAAAGCTCGGTGTTTGTGCCAGAGAAATTTCAGTCCAGTCTCGCGCACTCATAGAACTACCTTTGGCTGACTTTCGAGAATTTATGGCAAACTGTCGCCAGCACGACAAGACCTTCTCCGTTTAGGTTGCAGCAAATCAATGGAGGAAACGGAAATGTCGATGCGTTCAATCCCGCAGACGGAGTTCACAGCCTGTCCATCCTATATCAAGGTCATGATTGCAGGCATGTGCGCACTCATCGCCACCGTCGGATTTGGACGCTTCTCCTTTACGCCACTTTTGCCGTTGATGCGGGCGCAAGCCCATTTGAGTGTGATGGAAGGAGGTTTGTTGGCCACATCCAACTATGCGGGCTATCTATTTGGGGCGATTGTGGCCTCTTTGATTCATGATCTCCGCATAAAGGCTATGCTTTATCGGTGTGGCTTACTGCTCGGGGTGGTGACCACGCTTGGTATGGGATTAACGCAAGATCCTGTGATTTGGAGTATCCTGCGATTTTTCTCCGGTATGGCCAGCATCTCGGGGCTGCTACTGGCATCCGGATTAATCCTGAACTGGCTGATCAATCAGGACCATCGGCCTGAGCTTGGTTTGCATTTCGCGGGTATGGGGCTTGGTATCGTCGCGACCGGAGTCGTGGTGATGGCGGCAACCCCTTACCTGGCATGGGATGCGCAGTGGATCGCCTTTGGTCTGCTGGCACTTGCCCTCTCGATTCCGGCTTGGCTCTGGATGCCATCGCCCCGCGTCGTTTCCAAACCGCATTGCCAACCCCAACCAGACAAACGACGCGGTTCCCTGACATTCTGGCTATTGAATGCAGCCTATACCACGGCCGGTGTCGGTTATGTGGTTTTGGCCACGTTCATCGTCGATATCGTGTCACAACTGCCGTTTTTTACGAAGGGGGCCACGATGGTCTGGATCGTGGTCGGGCTTGCCGCAATACCTTCTGCCTATGTCTGGGACCGAATTGCTGGCATATGGGGAAGCATTGTGGCGCTCATTCTGGCATTCGGCTTACAGATTATCTCAGTTCTTCTGCTGATGTCGGCCTCGATGGCGGCAAATTTCGCTGCTGCTGTTTTGTACGGCGGGACGTTCGTCGGAATCGTGAATATGACCCTGTCTGTAGCCGGGCGGATGCAGCCAAACAATCCTGCCCGCGCTATGGCGCAAATGACGATCGGATATAGCATCGCACAATTCATCACCCCTGCGGTCTCGGGATATCTGGCCCGTGAAAGCGGAAGCTACGCCAGCGTGTTGCCGTTCTCCGCTTACGTGCTCGGGCTGGGCGCAGTGCTTCTTGTGGTTATTCAAGGGCGCTATAGTCAACGCAATCTCTGAGTCTCAAGTGATGCTGAAATTTGTTCGGGTGGCTCTGTAGAAGAGCCACCCAATCTTTCCAAAACCCTGCTTTATTCCATGCTTATGTAGAAATTCTTTTGCATCGGAGGCGTTAGCAGCCATACGCGGCGTTGCGGAAACCTTACAGGTTGGGCTCACAGCCAACCTCGGATGCGTCGCCGCATCATGTGATGTGATGACTCGTCAACGTCGGGTTGTCGATGTGGGAGGGCGTGGTGGATCGGAAGATCCATCATGGAAACACCAAACTTACTCGCCATCCGCACACTACGCCCGGCCTAGAACAAAGGCCGGATCGTCGGCCAGAAACGGTCGCTCAAGCCCAAACACGTTTGGGCGATCAGGGTGCGGCTGGAGCTAGCCGAAAACCATTACGATCTGGCCCTCTTCAATCTTGCCATCGACAGCAAGCTGCGCGGCTGCGACTTGGTGAAGATGAAGGTGGTCGATATCATGGCGCCAGGCCCAATCAAGTAACGCGCGTCGGTTCTGCAAAGCAAGACGCAGAAACCTGTGCGATTCGAAATTTCTGAAGGCACTCGAGCATCGTTGGCACGGTGGATGCGGGAGCCGCTCATGATCGGTTCAGAATACCTCTGGCCCGGACGCTTTTACGAACGGCTTCACATCTCGATCCGCAAATACGCGCGGATTGTGCGAGAATGGGTGACATCCATTGACCAGAAGCCAGCGCCTACGGGACCCATTCGATGCGGCGCACAAAGGTGACACAGATTTACAAGAAGACTGGCAACCTCCGGGCAGTCCAGCTTCTATTAGGTCACACCAAGATGGACAGCACTGTCAGGTACCTCGCCGTCGAGCTTGAAGAAGCGCTGGTGATCGCCAAAGCCATCGAATTCTAAATGTATGGGCCGTCTTCGCGGACGGCCCAAAGCTGCCGTTCAGAGC
>NZ_AUNB01000041.1 GCF_000714545.1 Thioclava indica | reverse complement strand
TAAGTGTGGGAGCGGCGCACCGCTTACCAAGGTTCTGAGCTGGCGGCTGTCGAACACGATGCATGCCGACTTTTGCGTCGAAGCTCTAAAGGAAGCAATTGCTAGGCACGGCCCGCCAGAGATTATGAATACGGATCAAGGGTCGCAGTTCACCGGATCGGCCTGGATAACCACGTTGTCCGAGGCGAGCGTGCGCATCTCGATGGATGGGCGCGGGCGCTATCTGGACAACATCTTCATCGAACGCCTATGGCGAAGCTTGAAGCAAGAGGCAATTTATCTCGAAGAGATCAGCGACGGCTTCCAAGCCCGGCGCGTCATCAAAGACTGGATCACGTTCTACAACACCGAGCGGCCCCACTCAGCACTTGATCGTCACACGCCAGACGGCGCAAATTGGTCGGGCTTGGAAAAACAGAAAGCAGCATGAAACCTAAACACGATACACCTTAGCGAAGCTGCAAACCTGTCCGAAAAAGTGGGACCACTTCACACTTCCTCGAGATGAACGGCGACACCTATCGGCTCGCACAGAGCCGCGCGCGCAAGTCCGCCGACACAGCCTGATCCAGCCGATAAAGGCTTGGCCCTCACGGGCCAAGGCGGCCAGTCAACCGCCAGATATCTGGGAAGCGCGGCTGACTGGCCGCCGCCTCATGGCGCGCGTCGCGCCCAAACCCGAAGTGGCCGGTTATTGCGCCGCCCAATGGCCGGAGTTCACTCCGCCGTTGACACATGTATCAACAACATCAGAAGATTTCAAACAGCCCCGCTGCCCCCTGACCTCCGCCGATACACATCGATACTACGCCGTAGCGTGCCCCACGGCGTTTGCCTTCCAACAACAGATGCCCCGCCATACGCGCGCCTGACATGCCATAAGGATGGCCGATCGAAATCGCCCCGCCATTCACATTCAGCTTCTCGTTTGGAATACCAAGCCTATCGCGGCAATACAGAAGCTGGGCGGCAAAGGCCTCGTTGATTTCCCAGAGATCAATATCCTCTATCGACAGCCCTGCCCTCTCAAGAAGGCGTGGGATCGCAAAGACCGGACCTATCCCCATTTCTTCGGGGGCGCAGCCCGCAACCGCATAGCCTCGGAACGCCCCAAGCGGGGTCAAGTCACGCCGCGCGGCCTCGGCACGCTCCATGATCAAACAGGCGGAGGCACCGTCGGAAAGTTGGCTGGCATTGCCAGCAGTGACACATTTATCGGGCCCAAGAACGGGCTTGAGGCTTGCGAGTCCCTCTAGCTCTGTCGTCGGACGGTTGCATTCATCTGCCTCCAACCTGACCGACTCGATACTGGTCTCACCGCTTGCCCTATCGGTTTCGGTTTTCATGGCGTCGACGGGCACGATCTCATCTGCGAACAGACCCGCTGCTTGCGCGCGCGCGGTGCGTTGCTGACTTTGCAGCGCGTAGGCGTCTTGTGCGGCGCGGCTGACACCGTAGCGCTGCGCAACAATTTCCGCCGTTTCGATCATCGACAGGTAATAGGCATCGCGAACGCCCGGCGCGCGATAGCGAGACCCGTTCCATTGCGCGTTCTGCACCAGCGAAATGGACTCGAGCCCACCGGCCAAGGCCACATCAACGCCCTCGCCCGTCACCATATGCACCGCCAACGCGATCGCATTGAGCCCCGATGCACATTGTCGATCCAGCGTCACCCCGGCCACACTGTCGGGCAGTTGCGCGGCTTGCACGATATGGCGCGCGACATTGACACCTGTCGTTCCCTGCGTAAGCGCAGAGCCGAAAACAGCGTCTTCAATCTCGCCCCCGTCCAGCCCCGCGCGTGCCACGGCTGCCTTGACGGCATGGGCCGCCAGCGCAGGCCCTTCGAGATTGTTGAACGCGCCGCGATAGGCCTTGCCTATAGGGGTGCGCGCGGTAGAGACGATGACAGCTTCGCGCATGTTGAACCTCAGATTGTTTCGATGCCGCACCAGTTCGCAATGAACAGGGCGGTGCTTTTGGTGATGCGGCGCAGGCTTTCCAGTTCTACCCGCTCGTTGAACCCGTGAATGGCCTCGGCGCGCGGGCCATAGACCAGCGCAGGCGTGTCGGCATAAAGACCAAAGAAGCGCGCATCTGTCGTCGCCGTGATCGCCATCCGGTCAAGGGCGCGGTCATTGACCGCCAGATGCGCGGCATCCAATATGCCGATTGCAGCCTTTGCCGTAGCGGATGTGTCGTCGCTCAGCGCATAGCCCTCGGCGAGAAAGCCGTGCCAGACAATTTCAGGCAGGGAGTTCTTCAAGAAGGCGTTCTCGCGTGCGGCCGCCATCAGCACCTCTTCAATCTGCGCTTTCGCAGCATCAATATCCTGCCCCGGATAGATCGCGATCCGCATGTCAAAGACGCACCAAGCGGGCACGGAACTGGCCCAATCACCCCCCTCAATCCTGCCAATATTCAGATTGATCGGATGATGGGCATGCGCGTATTCGCCGTGCCGACAGCCCGGCGCATTCCAGCGCTCTTCCAGTCCGTGAAGGGCTGCGATCAGTGGAATAACGGCCTCGATCGCATTCGCGCCACTGCCCGCATATGCCACATGGGTCGGCAGACCTTTCAGATGAACCTGCGCCCAGATCACCCCCAGTTGGGCGCTGACCAATTTCTCCTCAAACGGTTCGGGGATCAGCGCGGCCTCGGCGCGATAGCCGCGCTCCAGACAGGCCAAGGCACCGTTGCCAGTGCATTCCTCTTCGACCACCGACTGATAAAAAACATCGGCCGCAGGCGCGAGATTAAGATGGCGCAGCGCATCTAACGCAAAGAGGTTAGACACCAGCCCGGCCTTCATATCCCCTGCCCCGCGCCCGTAAAGCCAGCCATCATCGACGTGAGGCTCAAAGGGCGGGCTGTCCCACATATCAAGCGGCCCCGCAGGCACGACATCAATATGGCCATTCAGGATCAGCGAACGGCCCTTGCGGGTGATGCTGCGATGGCTACCCACAACATTCACCGCATCTTCATAGTCCCCGATCACCGGAGAAAACCCCGGCAAATCGCGAATCTTGTCCACCTCAATTTGCCAGCGGTCCACCTCAAGCCCACGCTCGGCCAGCGCGCCGGCCATGAAATCCTGTGCGCTTTGCTCGTGCCCGCGCGTCGAGGGATGCGCGGTCAGCGCGCTCAGGAACGCGACTTCGCGATCAAACAACGCGTCAACCGCGTTGAGAAGGCGGGTTTGCAAGTCTTGGTCCATCATCGGCCTCAGAAGGTTGGAATGTCAGAGTGCGGGATGGTGACCGGGGCACCCGTTGCGGCGCGCAGATCTGCCACGCTGATGCCAATGGCGAGTTCGCGCAGCGCAAAGCCATCTGGCGTCACATCTACCACCGCCATATCGGTATAAATCCGTGCCACCCGGCCCCGCGCCGTCAACGGCAGCGTGCAGGCGTCGAGCAGCTTCGGGTTGCCCTTGCGGTCGCAATGCGTCGTCATCACCACCACGCGGCGCGCCTTTTGCGCCAACTCGATCGCGCCGCCCGCGCCCGGGGAAAACTTGCCCGGAATCTTCCAATTCGCCAGATCGCCATTGCACGCGACTTCAAACGCCCCCAGCAACGTCAAATCCAGCCGCCCCGAGCGCACCAGCGCGAAAGACACTGCACTGTCGAAAAACGCCGAGCCCGGAACGGTCGAAACATAAGCTCCGCCTGCGTCGATTAGATTACGATCTGCCTTATCATAGGGCAGCATCGCACCGATTCCCGTCAGCCCATTCTCGGAATGCAGGCAGACCGGGAAATCGGCAGGCAAATGGTTGACGACCTGCGTTGGCAAGCCAATCCCCAGATTGACCACCATACCCGGAGCAATCTCTTGCGCCGCGCGCGCCACCATGCGGGATCTAGCGTCTGACAATGCCATACTCCTGAGAAATCTCTGTTAGTTCCACAACATGATCGACGAAGGCGCCGGTGGTCTCGACCGCTTCCGGCGCAAGGCCTCCCAGTGGCACAAGGGCTTCGGCCTCGACAATGACACGCGTAGCCGCCATCGCCATCAACGGGTTGAAATTGCGCGCGGTGGCAGCGTAGCCAAGATTGCCAAACGGGTCCGCGATGGCGGCATGGATCAACGCCACATCGGCGCGCAGAGCAGGTTCCACCAGCATCGCACTCCCATTCATCTCAACCAATTGCTTGCCATTGGCCAGTTCGGTATCAATGCCGATGTCGGTCAAGATTGCCCCCAAACCAGCCCCGCCCGCTCGGATACGCTCTGCCAAGATGCCCTGGGCGCAGAATTCAACCTCAAGCGCGCCCGAATTCATCGCAGCGATTGCATTTGCGTTCAGGCCCAGATGGGTCACGATCAGTTTGCGCACCTGACCGTTTCCAATCAGGTGGTCGATCCCCATTCCCGCCTCGTTGGCGTCGTTCTTGACCAACACCAGATCGCGCTGGCCTTGGCGTGCAAGCTCGTTCAGCAGAGTAAAGGGGGTGCCCGGAACACCAAACCCGCCGACCAAAACTGTTGCGCCATCTGGGATCGCGGCAATTGCATCTGGTATGTTCAAGGTTTTGTCGGGGAGCTTCATGACAATGCCCCTTCCAACACCGGCAAATCGTGTCTGGCGGCGAACGCATCCAGCGCATCGCACAGTATTTCCATGATTTCGTCGATCTGCGCCTCGGTCACGATGAGGGGTGGGCAGACCAGGAAATGGTCTCCCTCTTTGCCCCCCCGCGTGCGCCGGGAATAGATGATCAGCCCGCGTTCATACGCCAGTTCAACCAGCTCGACGTTGGCGTTCCAATCCTTGGGCAACACCGCCATCGTCTCGCGGTCCGACACCAGTTCAAACGCTAGCAAAAGACCCTTGCCGCGCACGTCTCCGATAAAGGGATAGCGCTCCATCAATCCGCTCAGGCGGGCTTTGAGCACATCTCCCATCCGCGCGGCATTGCCGATTATGTCGTGCGCTTCCATCTCTTCCAGAACGGCCAGACCCGCCGCACAGGCCAGCGGGTTTCCTGCATAGGTAAAGCCATGCTGAAACCCGCCCGCATCAAGCAGCGCCTCGACCATATCGTTGCGCGCCACCACGGCCCCAAGGGGAGCATAGCCCGCGCCAAACCCTTTCGACATCGCCACAATATCGGGAGAAACCCCCCAATGCTCGGCGGCGAGGAATGTCCCGGTGCGCCCTGCCCCGGTCATGACCTCATCATAGATCAGCAAGATACCGTATTCGCGACAGATCTCGGCCACGCGGGCATAATAGCTGTCGGGCGCGACCAGCGCCCCGGTCGAGGCCCCGCCAACGGGCTCCATCAGGAATGCCAACACGCTGTCTGGCCCCTCAGCCAAGATTTTCTCACGTAGCATTTCGGCATATTTGATGCCGCGTTCTTCCTCGCTCAGATTGTCGCGATCAAGATAGCAGGTCGGCGCGGGAATTTTCGGCATCTCCTCGAACATCGGCGCGAAAGCACCCGTGAACAGCGGGCTGCCCGTCACCCCAAGCGAGCCCATCGTGGCGCCATGATAGGAGGGCATGCGCGAGATCACCTTCCAGCGGCTGCCCTGCCCCTGAGTGACCGCATATTGGCGCGCCAGTTTGATCGCAGTTTCCACCGCTTCAGAGCCGCCGGACACAAAAAACACCCGATCCAGCCCCGCAGGCATCAGCCCCGCGACTTTGGCGGCGAGCTGTTCGGAGGGTTCAGTGCGGAAATGCAGGCGATAGCCGAATGTCGCACGCTCCATCTGCGCCTTCATCTTGGCCAGAACAGTGGGGTTCGAATGGCCGATATTGGACACCATCGCTCCGGACGAGCCGTCAATATAGCGCTTGCCCGACACGTCATAGAGATAGATCCCCTCGCCATAATCCAGAAACGGACGCGGCTGGCGAGATTGGTAGAACAGATGAGACGGCTCGGTCTTCATTTCGCACCTTCAAGATGTTTGCGCAGGAAAACTTGGGTTCGCTCTTGCGTCGGATTTTTGAAGACCAGTTCAGGCGGGCCTTCTTCAACAACCAGACCTTTGTCCATGAAGATCACGCGATCGCAGACCGAGGCCGCGAAATCCATTTCATGGGTGACGATGATCATTGTCATGTGCTCCTCGGCGAGCTTCTTCATCACGAGGTTCACCTCTTCCACCAACTCGGGATCAAGCGCAGAGGTCGCTTCGTCAAACAGCATCAGCTTGGGCTTCATCGCCAAGGCCCGCGCAATTGCCACCCTCTGCTTCTGCCCGCCCGAAAGCTGCGAGGGATAGTAATCGATCCGCTCGAGCATCCCGACATGATCAAGCTGTTCTTCGGCCAGCGCATCGGCCTCTTTGTCAGAAATCTTCTTGAGCAGCTTGGGCGCCATCGTGACATTCTCGCGCACGGTCAGATGGGGAAACAGGTTAAAGTGCTGAAACACCATCCCGATCTGTTGACGCATCTCGTTGATATGGTTTTCATATTGGCGATGCGGCAGGGATTTATTGACCTGCAGTCCGTCCAACCAGACCTCGCCGGAAGTCAGCGGATCTAGATCGTTGATCGCGCGTAACAGGGTCGATTTCCCCGACCCAGAGGGGCCGATGATCGCGACGATCTGACCGCGCTCGACGGAGAGTGAGATGTCCTTGAGAACCTCAAGCTTGCCATAGGACTTCTGAGCATGGCGGATCTCGACGAAAGGATGTGTCTGTGTCATGTCGCTTCCTTTGGCTTCAGCGAGAGAGACGGTTGCGCTTTTCAAAGCCGCGCAGCACCGCCTCCATTCCCAGGTTGATGACGTAATAGAGAACCGCAGCAGCCGCGTAGAATTCGAACGGACGATAGGTGCGCCCGATGGCAAGTTGCGCCGACAGGGTTAGTTCACTCACCCCGATCACCGACACCAGCGCACTGTCTTTCAGCAGTGCGATCATGTTGTTGCCGATCGGCGGGAGCACATCACGCACCGCTTGCGGCACGATAACCCGCATCAGCGCCTGACGCCGTGACAGGCCCAGCGTGCGCGCGGCCTCCATCTGCCCTTTGTCGACAGCCACCATCGCGGTCTGGATCAGTTCAGAATTATAAACCGCGTAGTGAAAGCCCAACCCGATTACGCCAGCGACAAACGCCGGAAGGTCAACGCCGATCTGCGCGAGACCAAAGTAAATCAGGAACAACTGCAACAGCAGCGGCGTGCCCATAAACAGCCAGGCCACGAACCGGAACGGCAAGCGCACCACAAGCGGCCCGTAAAGGGCGACAACCGCCAGCAGGATACCTCCGAAGAAGCTTAGCACGGCCGAGGCTGCCGTAATGGCGATGGTCCAAAGAACACCCAGAGCCAACGTGCCGTAAAAAGGCGGGATAACAGAGAAATCGAGACCCATAGCTCACTCCTGTTCCACAGCATTGCGAGGGGAAAGACGCATCATCATTGCAGGCGCACCCGACGGTCGAGATAGGCCACGCCCTTGCCGGTGATCGTGATGATCGCGAGGTAGAGAATGCCCGCGAGGAAGAACATCTCGAAGGGTTTATAGGTCGACCCGATATAGCGTTGCGCGGTGTAGGTCAGTTCGACCACCGAGATCGCCGAGACCAATGCAGTCCCCTTGATTTGCGCGTTGATATTGACCCCAAGCGGACGGATCATCAGGCGCATTGCTTGGGGTAAAACCACCTTGCGAAAGCTCTGCGCGCGCGACAGGCCCAGCGTGCGGGCCGCCTCGCCCTGCCCCTCATCGACCGAGATGATCGCGCCGCGCATCGTTTCGGTCATATAGGCCCCGATATTGAGCCCCAGCCCGATCACGCCGGCACAGAACGCATCCAGCTGGATCCCGATCTGCGGGCCACCAAAATACAGCAAGAACAGCTGAATAAGCGCGGGGGTGCCACGAAACACGCTAACATAGGCCGCCCCCAGAAACCGCACGATTGCAAAGCGCGAGAGCCGTGCTGCGGCCCCCAAAGCGCCACAGATCAACCCGAGCACGGTTGTCAAAACCGAAAGCTCGACAGTGATCCACGCCGCCTTGAGAAAATAGGGATAGACCTTGAGGATCAGTTCCACATCCATGCGTTTTCGCCCCGGTTTTTGGGAGGATCGAAGCCCCGGCACCCGCCAGTATCATAAGCGGCAGGTGCAGGGAGTTTGCGGCCTGACCTTAGCGGATATCGCCGCCGACCCATTTCTTGGCCAACTCAAGATAGGTGCCGTCGGCCTGCATCGCGTCCAATGCGTCCTGCATTGCCTTGTGCAATTCGGGATTGCCTTTGCGGATCGCGATCCCGGCCTCATCAGCCACACCACCCAGCTTGACATCGAGCTGTTTGATCGGCGCATCGTTCTTCGTGATGGCCAGCAGCACCGGGATATCGTCGTTCACGATCGCATCGACGCGGCCGTTTTCCAACTCCAGCATGAGTTCGGGCAAACCTTTATAGGTGCGCACCTTATAGCCTTGTTCGCGGGCCCATTGCTCATGCGTCTCACCCAGAGTCGCGCCAAGGGTCGCCGACTTGAGATCGTCGAGCGTCTTGATCTTGCTATCTTTGGTGACAAAAATTCCACGCCGCATACGGTAATATGGGCCAACGAAATCGACGACTTTTTCGCGATCCGGTGTGATCGACATAGAACCGACGATGGCATCGTATTTATTGGCCAACAACCCGCCGATAATGCCGTCCCATGCGGTGGTGATGATCTCAACTTTGAGGCCCATGCGCTTGGCGATCTCCTCACCAATGGCCGGATCGAACCCGACAACCTGGTTCTCTTCATTGATGAAATTGAACGGAGGATATGCCCCCGACATAGCAATGCGCATCACTCCGTTTTTCTTGAGAGTTTCCAGCTCGTCTGCGAGAGCGATACCGGGCAGCGATACGCCAGCGGCGGCCAGCGCACTGACGCCGACAAGAGATTTGAGAACGGTCCTACGATTGGTCATGTAACTCTCCTGATGGGTTTTGAGACACGGTCGCCCTGTTCCCGGACAATCCCGCGCTGGAGGCTTCGTAAATGCCTCCTTGCAGAAAAGCTTGCATGTGCGGCACCATAGCGCAAATAAATATCTTAAATTCTCAATATAGATTGGATCTATAGTGAAACCCTACGAACAGCGCTTTCCTTGGAACCTCGACTGGAACCTGCTGCGCACCTTCATGGTCGTGGTCGAGCAACGCGGGATCTCGCGCGCAGCCTATTTTTTAGGGCTGAAACAACCAACGATCTCGGCTGCCTTGAAGCGATTGGAAGACACAACCGGGCATGCGTTAATCATCAGAAAGCCCAATGAATTCAGCGTAACACGTGCGGGAAGCATTCTATATCAGGAATGCTCGCAGATATTCGGAGCGGTGTCGCAACTGCCGTCCCTATTAGAAAGCGGGGCCGAAGAATTGCGCGGGCATATCGCAATTGCCACAACTTCGCATGTGATCTCGGATCACTACGATGACCTGATGCATGACTTCGCCAGTGCGCATCCAAAAGTGACCTTTTCAACCACGGTTGCCGAGAGTGAAGCCGTCGTCAGCCGTGTGCAACAAAACCGTGCGAGCTTTGGACTCTGCCTTTTGCACAAAATTCCAGCCGATCTAAAAGCTTCGATCCTGTATCGCGAATATTTCGGCCTGTTCTGCGGCCCGCGCCACCCTCTTTTCACGCAAGAGAGAATTACACTGGCCGAGATTGAGGGAGAAACGTCCGTCTCATTTCAAACCGAGACGGAGGAAGGCCCCCTCTATCCCGTCGCCCAACTGCGTGCCCGCGCCAAGCTGGCCCCTGGCTGGCGCGGTGTCTCGTCCAGCTTACATGAACTACGCCGGATGATCGTAGCCGGCGTGGGTATTGGGGCGCTGCCCCTCCATGCGGCGAAGAGCGATATAAAAGGCGGGCTATTGCGACAATTGCCCCCCTACGACGAACTACCGCTCGTCAATATCTACTTGCTCACCAACCCACTGCGGAAATTGTCCGATGCGGAAACGGTGTTCCTCGGTGCCTGCCAAGCAGCTATTAAAGACAACGCGCTGGAATTGCGAACTTACCAATAGCAAAAGAGGCAGTCCGTCTGTGGTTAGACCCCTGCGCGCTTGAGAATTGCCTTGATTCAGGCGTAAATTGGTGTGACAGGTGTCACACCAGACTGTCACACCATCAGCGGCCCTGCGGAACCTGATCTCAACAAGATCATTGGGTTACATAGAGACGAAGATGGCTCCGATCCCTACCGCCGGAGCCATCTTCATCTTCAAGGTGTTGATTTTTCTACGAAAAGCCCGTTTTGGCTGCGTAGGTGCGGCATTGGGGTGTTCCATCCCCTTCTCTCTGTGCGGCCCGTCCGAATACAGGACGACGCGAGACAATGCACGGCCAGCTCCACCTTTCCCGCCGCGGTTCCGCCTATCAATGGCGCCGCCGAATCCGGACGTTTTCCACAAAAATCGTTGATCTGAAGCTCTCTCTGGGGACGACGGATCGACGTGTTGCGATTATTCTTGCACGCAGGATCAGTGCGGAAAGTGACGACATTATGGATGACATCATCAGGACAGAAATCACTCCGGAGGAGGCGCACGCCTGGTTATCCGTTGTGATCCGCCGCGAGCGGGGAAAGATCGAAAAGCTCCAGATGTTGCGGCGCTTTGATTCAGATGATCCGCAGGATGACGCGCGCCATGACGACGCTGCGCGCAGGGCATGGGCGCATCTGGCGCAGGCCGGGCTGCACAGCCACGCACCTGAAGGCACGCCAGATCTGGTGCTCTCAAACATCGAATTGTTTCGCCGCGATCTGACGAGCGAAAGCCGGCGCCGCATCGTCGCACGCGATTTTAAGGACCTTACCGGACGGGAGACCGTCTCTGCCTTCGAACTCGTGACACTGATGAACCTACTGATCTCGGGCAAGCGTGCGGCCTGGGCGGGGCACGAGGCTGCGTTGGAACCGATGGAAACGCTCGCGGATGCGCTGTCTTCGCAGGCTCCATCCGCGCTTCTCGGGCGCACGCCCTCTGCGCCGACGGCAAGTGCAAATTGCGAGGTGCCGCACGTTCTCTCCACTCCCCCGCCCCCGCGCCTCGACCCGTCCATTCCCGCTGTTATCGAACGCCTGATCGCAATGAAACGCGAAGAAGGCATTGAGGAGAAGACCCTGCGCCAGTATCGCAGTTTCGGCGAACTCTTCACCCTTCTGAGCGGCATCACGGACATTCGCGAAATCCGCCAGACTGATGCAACCGCCTTTCGCGCGGCGCTGCAGAAGATTCCGAAAAGCTGGGGAAAGAGCCCCTCAGACCGCGACGCCAGCCGTGCAGAGGTTATGTCTCGTGCGGCAACTTTGCCGCCCGACAAGATCGGGCTCTCAACCGGCACCATTAACCGCCATCTCGATCATCTCAGCCAAGTCGCCTCTTGGGCCGCAGATGAGGGTTTTACACTCGACCCACGCCTCGACCCCAGCAAGTTGCGCCGCAAGGAAACGGTGCGAGAGAGCGACAAGAAAGACGCCTTTACCCCTGCCCAGCTTGATCAGCTCTTCAGCGGCCCCGTTTGGACTGGCTCTGAATCCGAGTATTACCAGACTCGTCCCGGGAAACGGGTGTATCGCAACGGGCTCTACTGGTGGCTGATGATCGCGGCCGTAACCGGGGCGCGACGTGAAGAGATTTCGGGCCTCACCCCGGACGAAATCATAGAGGTCGATGGAATACCCTGCATCTCCATCGTCGAAACCGAACAGCGTCGGATCAAGACGCTCTCCTCGCGTCGCATCGTACCGATTCATTCCCGCCTGATCGCGTTAGGCTTCCTCGATCACGTTGCCAAGATCCAACGCGACGGCCATCCCGACCTGTTTCCAGACCTTCGCGAACCTAAATCCGGCAAGCACGGTCGTAAGCTTGGTCGCCGGATGCGCCAGATCATTGATGACACGCTTGGTCTCGAAAGCGCGGCACTGTCGTTCCAAAGCTTCCGTCACTATGTTCAAAATGCTCTTGAGCAGGCTGAGGTCAACGACAAGATCATCCGGGATATCGTTGGCCATGAAGGTCGCGATGTTCACGAAAAAGTTTATCACAAACCCACCCCGCCTGCCCTTATGCGTCCGGCAATCGAAGCTCTGCATCTGAGGGTTTGAGGTCCGGAGCATGCGAAAATGATATGAAAGCGGATCGGGTTTCGTCCAGCCTCCTCGACTGAAGTATGCGTCTGGATTGGACGCAGTTCACTCGAGACATTCCTTGTGGCGAATGAACAGGTCGAGAAAATCAGTATGGGCGGTTTGCGGTCGTTCGCTGCGTAAAGACCTCGGTATGATATGATGTATCAGAAGCAGACATCGCCAATCAAACAACGAGACCAGTTTTTGACGAGCGGCTATTGGCGTTGACGTATTGCCATAGTGTGCGAAAATGTTTCAGCCAATGCGCGAACGCGGCGGGGTTGCGCCCTGCCGGGCGGGAACATCATCTGGAGCGGGCTCGGCGGCGCAGCATAGTCCTTTAGCAATGCGACCAGCCGACCCGCCGCAATATCCGGCGCGACATCCAGTTCGGACTTGAGGATGATCCCGTGTCCCTCAATTGCCCATTGCCGCACCAAAGCCCCGTCGTTTACGGTCTTGTTCCCTCGCACCGTCACCGTTTGCGGCTTTGTGTCGGGACCAAAGCGCCAGAGATTATCCAAAGTCATCCCGAGCCGCATGATCAGGCAGTTGTGTTGGGTCAGGTCTTCGGGCGTGTCCGGTGCGCCGTGTTCCGCGATATAAGCAGGTGCGGCGCAGACAATGCGTCGGAAATGGCCAAGGCTGCGTGTGCGCAGGGTGCTATCGGTAATAACCCCATAGCGCAGCGCCAGATCGACACCTTGCCCGACAATATCAACATAGCCATCGGAGAGGAGAAGCTCGACGGAGGTTGCAGGATTTTCGGCGGTAAACCCCGCGACCACATCAGAAACAATCGAGCGACCAAGGTCGATCGGCGCGCTGACGCGGATCGGGCCGGAGAGCGTTTCGGCCCCGTGCCTGATCCGCGCCTCCAGTTCCTCGATCTCCCCCAGAACCACCTTGGCCCCACTAAGCAGCGTGCGTCCCTCATCGGTCAGGCTAAGCGAGCGCGTGGTGCGATTGAACAGCACAACACCGTAATGCGCCTCCAAAGCGGCCAGCCGTTCCGAGACCGTGGTGCGCGACAGGCCCGCCTCGCGCGCGGCCGCGACAAGGGATCCTTTCTCGGCAATGGTTAAGAATAAGCGGATATTGTCGATCAACATTATACGGTTTTCCCGAATTATGATTCCGTATACGTCCTGTTTATTCGGTTTTTGCGGCGGCGTATATCCCTGTCATAACCTCAAACAAGGAACGCTTCATGTCCACGCTCACAATCATCGCCAACATTCACGCAAAAGCGGATAAAATTGATCTGGTCAAAACCGAGTTGCTCAAACTGGTGCCCATCACACGCGCCGATGCAGGCTGCATCAATTATGATCTGCATCAGAACAATGAAGATCCTGCGCATTTCACCTTCTTTGAGAACTGGGAAAGCCGCGAGATCTGGCAAGAACACATGAACGCCCCTCACCTTGCTGCCTATATGGCCGCAATCGATGGTGCAGTTGAGCAGTTCACCTTTACCGAAATGACCAAAATCGACTGATCCACCGCTCTTGCCAACACCCTATTTTTCCACGGAGAACTCACATGAAAGCCATCGGCTACACCACCAACGGCGCCATCGACCGCGCCGACGCCCTCATTGACCTCGAAATCGACAAACCAAACGCAACCGGGCACGACATTTTGGTCAAGGTTGCCGCTGTCTCGGTCAATCCCGTCGACGTTAAAGTCCGCCAGAACCGCCCTGCTGAGGCGGATGCCCCTGCGATCCTTGGTTGGGACGCCGTAGGAGAGGTGGTCGAGACTGGCGACAAGGTCACGCAATTCAAACTGGGTGACAGAGTCTGGTATGCGGGCGCGATTAACCGCACCGGCACCAATGCCGAGTATCACCTTGTGGATGCCCGCATCGTCGGACATGCGCCCAAATCCATTGAAACCTCTGCCGCTGCCGCGCTGCCGCTCACCACGCTAACGGCGCAAGAGATGATCTTTGACCGCCTAAAAGTCACCGATCCGGTTCCGGGCGCGGCGAAGGCCATCGTCATCATTGGCGGCGCGGGCGGGGTCGGCTCCATCGCGATCCAGCTTCTGCGCGAACAGACCGACCTGACGATCATCGCCACAGCCTCACGTCCTGAAACCCAAGAGTGGGTCAAGGAACTTGGTGCGCATCACGTGGTTGACCACTCCAAGCCGCTGCCCGAGCAAATCGCCGCTCTGGGCATTGGTGCCCCGGCCTTTGTCTTTTCGACCAACCACTCTGACAGCTACGTGACGCAGATCGCGGAATTTATCGCTCCGCAGGGCCGCTTTGGCCTGATCGACGATCCGGAGAATTTCGACATCATGCCGTTCAAGGGTAAGGCTGTATCGATCCACTGGGAGCTGATGTTTACCCGCTCTCTGTTCACCACCGAAGACATCGCCCGTCAGGGGGACATCCTCGACACCGTAGCAGGCCTGATTGATGCGGGCAAAATCCGGTCCACCGCGACAGAGAGCTTCGGGACGATCAACGCCGAAAACCTTAAGCGCGCCCATGCGCTGATCGAAAGCGGTCGCGCCAAGGGCAAGATCGTTCTGGAAGGCTTCTGATATGCAGCTGCGCAGGCGTGATCACGTCAATATCCAAGTCACCCAAGTCAAGGCGAAGGTGGCATGGTATCGCGACATTTTAGGCCTGCGCACAGGCCCGCGTCCGGATTTTCCAATTCCGGGCGCGTGGCTCTATGCTGAGGATACTGCCATGCTCCATTTGGTTGCCGTGTCAGAAATTCTGGCAGATATGCCGCACGACAACGGCAAGTTCTGAAGACCAAACCCGCGCGATCCCGACCTGTGTTCGGGGTCGTGCCATTTTGCAGAGGACACATGATGACCCGAACAGCCGAGACCGATAAAGCCAACGTCATCGCGTTTTACAAGATGATGTTTAATGAGTGCGAACCGGCGACAGCTATCGCGACCTATGCGGGCGATGACTACATCCAGCACAACCCCCATGTCAGCGACGGCAAGGACGGGTTCATAAGATATTTCGAGCGCATGGCAGCAGAAAATCCGGGAAAACGCGTAGAAGTAAAGCGAGCCATCGCCGAGGGTAATCACGTTGTCCTTCATTGCCACCAAATATGGCCCGAGGGATTGGAATACGCGGGCATCGACATCTTCCGGCTCGATGACGCAGGGAAGATCGTAGAGCATTGGGATGTGTTGCAGGAATTGCCCAATCACAGCGAGAATGAGAACGGGATGTTCTAAGCCGCCGTGAGCAAGCAGACATTGATCCAAAAACCGTCAATGTCGGGTTAAGGCCGTCCATGAAGACGGCCCGTAGTCTCAGATTTCAATGGCTTCGGCGATAGCAAGTGCGTCTTCAAGCTCGACGCCCAAATATCTGTCCGTGCTGTCCATCTTGGTATGGCCTAGGAGGAGTTGAACCGCGCGCAGGTTGCCGGTCTTCTTGCAGATCTGGGTGACCTTGGTCCGACGCATAGAATGCGTGCCGTATGCGCTCGCCTCCAGCCCGATTGAGATCACCCAATCCCTGACGATGCGTGCATATTGCCGGGTCGATATGTGAAGCCGTTCGTGGAAACGCCCAGGCCATAAATATTCTGATCCGACCATCAAGGGGTCTTGCATCCATTTGTCCAATGACGCCCGCGTGCCATCCGAGATTTCGAACCGCACTGGCTTCTGCGTCTTGCTTTGCAAGACCGAGGCACGTTCCTTGATCAGGCCGGAAGCCATGACATCTACGACCTTCAGTTTGACCAGATCGCACCCGCGCAGCTTGCTGTCGATAGCCAAGTTGAAGAGCGCCAAGTCGCGATGGTTCTCGGCCAGTTCAAGCCGAACCCTGATCGCCCAAACGTGTTTGGGCTTGAGCGGTCGCTTCTGACCTACGATGCACCCCTTGTTCCAAGCAGGGCGAAGCGCGCGAATGGCGGGTAAGTTTGGTGATTGCATGACTGATCCTCCGATCCGCCACGCCCTCCACATCGACAACCCGTCGTTGACGGATCATTATATCATGAAATGCTGCGGCGCATCCGAGGTAGGCAGAGAGCCCACAGTCACCGATGCTGCGACCGGTACGAATGTCCGATTCCGGTCTGACGGCAAAAACGCAGCACACAAAAAGTTTTGATCTGGGCAATAAATTCTAAAGCTATTTGCGCGGTCATAGACCTAAATAGTTTTTCAAATGGTACGGATTGTCAGCACGTGATCATCACGAAGCTCCTATGAATGTGTTAGGGATGCTCTGCTCAGATCAAAAAATGAAAGACTCGCGATGACGCCGCGATTCCTCGACGTTGAGTTCGGTGAGAGACGTTTCACACCACATCATCAAAGAATCGGGCCCACACATGAACACTTCACGATCGTTGAGGTTTGCGACGGACCGGATATTTGCGATCTCCATACCTCGAACTTCAAGCCTCAGCACGTTATCAGAGAACTTCTGGCGCAGGCCGTCCCGAGCGGATTGCGCCTCGGTGAGGGAATTCTTGACGCTTTGGAACGCAATGATGCGGAGCGTCACGTGATCGGGTAGTGCGCCCTGCGGCGGCCTGAAGTGGTTCAAAACGTTAATATCGTCACCCCGTCCGGCGTACAAAAGCACGATGTCGGTCGACATCTGATCCGGATTTGCCTTTGCGATCTGCACAATCCCGTCCCACATCGACATGAATGGCGTAACGCCAACACCGCCTGCAATCCAAAGCATCTTTGGCGGGACAGTTGGGGCCGTGCCGTCAGGGCCCTCTTGGAAACAGGTGAACCCTGCGCCGGTCCCCTTGAAGGCGACAGGCAGAGTGTTGGCGGCAAGCGCGCTTGCATTATCGTGCAAGACATTTGACATCAACCCGCCCGGTTTGCGTTTCACGGTAACGCTGACCTTGTCGGTTGCCCGGAACGCATTTCTATTCGGATCAAATTGCGGCGCGCTGGAAAGCGTCCATGTCCGGACGAAATCCTCGTTCACCAACTGGGGATTGGCTTCGTTCATGTGGCTGTAGCCGCGATCCAGCAGGCCCGAGAAATCGAAGACACCAAAGCCTCCGGGCAAGGGCGCACTGATGGGAGATGAAAGCCTGAAGTTGAATGTTTTGATGCTGTCAGAAAGAGTTTGCGTCGAAACGAGCGTGGCCGAGATCGCCGCCTTGCCCTCGGCCAAGGGGGCGTGTCCCATCTGTTCCAGTTCTTGCCGCAAAAGCCTGACCGGAGGATTATAGGGCGAGAGCTGCTCCTCAGATGTCAGCTTCAGGTTCAGCCCTTCTTTGACCATAACCGCTCCCGTCACCTTGATGCGCGTCAGCAGATTGGTGCGTGGCATCAAGGCCTCGGCGTCATCGTCAGTCAGATTTTCAGACTCGCCGGCGATGTGCAGCATATCGCCTGTGGCGAAATCGGGGAACACGAGCCCGACCTGCGGGTCCATTTCGATATTGCCCAAAGACTGATAGAAGCGGTTGCCGGAATGATCGGGCAAAACCAGATAGGTCGTGACCTGATCGTCATCGTGTTCTTCGTAAATGCGGGTGAAGCCCGGCGCGCCGCCGCGATGGTTAACGCCCATATCGGTTTGCGTGCCCGAAGCAGTGTCCTGCGCGGTGTGTTTTGTCGCCAGAAAGACGGTGCTTGCGCGCTCCACCACGGTTTTGGCGTCGGCGGGCAAAGCGGATGTGCTGTTGTCAAAGCTGTCATACGACAGTTCGGCTCTGCGCTGTATGTGCTCTAACTTGCGCACGGTAATGTATTTCGGGCAATTCCCAAGATGCTGGTCTGAACTGAGGCGCAGCTGGATTTTCCCCGTCGCGTCGACGTTGGCTTTGTGGATCGAGCCTGCGATTTTGTTGCGCCTGCGGTTGTTGAAATCGATGCCGACGCCCGCAAAAAGGCGCTTTGCATCGCCAGTCGCGGGCGCTTGCTGCAATGCCCGCGCAAACGGGTCAAAGGGGTTGGTTTCGGCCAAGACATCGGTTGTGTTTTCCCCCGACACCGTGATCCCGACGGATGGATCACCGTCCGATTTAGTGATCAAAAGGCTGACCCAAGGCTGCCCTTTTTGGTCGAGCGTTGCCAAAGGCAGATAAGGCAGGCCCGCAAAGAAGTCCGCGTGTGGCTGCGGCATGTCACGGCTGATATAGTGCGGAATACCATCCGTTACTTCTTGGGGCGTATTGCGCCGTTCCTGTAGCAGCAACTCGCCCTTGTGCGAGGAGTGTACCTGCGTCATTGCCTGATCCTTCCGCACTTGTCGTTGGATTTTGGATTCAGGGGCATTGCAATACCCCCGAATGGTGGATTAAAGGCCCAAATCGCTAAGGCTCGGGTGATCGTCGGGGCGGCGCCCGAGCGGCCAGTGGAATTTACGATCTGCCTCTGCAATCGGGTGTTCATTGATGCTGGCGAACCGCCGTTCCATGAAGCCGTTTTCGTCAAATTCCCAGTTTTCGTTGCCGTAGGCGCGGAACCAGTTGCCGCTGTCGTCGCGGTATTCATAGGCGTAACGCACCGCGATACGGTTGCCGTCATGGGCCCACAATTCCTTGATCAATCGATAGTCCAGTTCCTTGGCCCATTTGCGCGTCAGGAACTCCTCGATTTGGTCACGGCCTTCGGGAAACTCGGCCCGATTGCGCCACTTGCTGTCAGGCGTGTAGGCGAGCGCGACCTTGGCAGGGTTGCGACCGTTCCATCCGTCTTCGGCGAGGCGCGCTTTTTCGATGGCCGTCTCTTTGGTGAATGGTGGCAAGGGGTGGCGGGGGGCTTCGGTGGTCATTTCAGGTCTCCTTATTCAGCCGCAAGGCCGACTGCAGTTGCGGGCATGGGTTCAAATTCGGGCAAGGCTTCGAAACGCGCGATCCAGGCGCGCACGTTTGGATAGGGACCAAGCGACACGTTCCCCTCGGGCGCATGCGCGGTATAGGAATAGGCGGCGACGTCGGCGATGGTCGGGCGATCCCCCACGAGCCATTCGCGCCCCTCAAGCCCCAGTTCCAGTTTCTGCATCGCCTTTTCGGCAGTTGCGGCGGCAAAATTCGCGTCCAGTGGCGCGCCGAACACGGTGATCAGCCGCGCGGCGCAGGACCCAAAGGCAATTTCACCCGCCGCGAGGGTCAACCAACGCTGCACATTCGCCTCACCAAGGGCGGTGTTGGGGATCCAGTCGGGCGCGTAAGTCCGCGCAAGATAGACAAGGATCGCATTGGAATCCGGCACAATGACGTCGCCATCTTCCAGAACCGGCACTTGCCCATTCGGGTTCATCGCAAGAAATTCGGGCGACTTATGCGCGCCAGCGGCCAGATCAACGGGCACGGCCTCATGAGCGATCCCTGCAAGTTTGGCAAAGACCAAAGCACGATGCGCGTGCCCTGATTTGGCGAAATGGTGAATGCGAACGGCGTTTGGCATGGGTGTCTCCAGTCATATTATTGTCTTGGGTAGAGATACCTGCTGCATAGTATTGTGATAATCGCCAATTTTGGTGTAAGTTTAGGCCCTGAAAGGGCTCAATTGGATGGATAAGATTGATCGCATGCGCGCCTTTGCGCTGGTCGCAAAGAACGCATCATTCACCGTCGCGGCACAGCGGATGGGGCGCTCTGCACGCTTGGTCAGCAAATACGTGGCCGATCTGGAAAACGCGCTTGGTGTGCAACTGCTCAACCGTACAACGCGCAGAGTGGCTTTGACAGATGCGGGGGCGACATATCTGGCGCTGTGCGCGCCGCTCCTCGATGGGTTTGATGAGCTGGAGGAGCGTGTCAAAAATGAACAGGCCTCCCTGCGTGGCATCATCCACATTTCCGCACCTACCGGCTTTGGCGCGTTGCGTCTTGCGCCTTCGCTTGCGCGATTTGCCGAGAAGAACCCGCATGTGGACCTTGATCTGCAATTCTCGGATCGACTGGTCTCTATTGTGGAAGAAGGGATCGACCTTGCGATCAGAATTGCCCCGATGCGCGATAGCTCACTCAAAATGCGGCAGCTTGGGCTTATGCCCTTGATCGTTTGTGCATCGCCCGCCTATCTGGAGCGGGCAGGAACGCCCACTCATCCCCGCACATTAGCCACCCACGAGTGTATTCTTGATGGCAATATGACAGACCCGACCGTTTGGAGATTTGACATCGACGGCCAAGAAGAAGCGGTGCATGTGAACGGGCGCTTTCGCATGAGCGCACCGGCAGGATCCGCCCGCATCGCCGCAGCGGGCGCTGCAATCGCGCGATGCCCTGCCTACACGGTTTCGGAAGCTTTGAAAGCTGGCGATCTGGTCGAACTTTTTGCCGAGCACCGCGTCGCACCCTATCCTGTGGCAGCACTTTTTCCACAAAACCGGCACCTCACGACACGCGTGCGCAGGCTCATTGATCACCTCGCGGCTGATCCGGCATTATGTGCGCATGGCGCATGAAGCCAGTCCCGTTGCTATGATCGTTAGTGGCCATAAGTCGCCGAATTTACGATAGCCGGATAGCACAAAAGCAGACGTTTAGAATTGTAGTCCACATGCCCGCTTTGTCCCGCTCTGCTGTCATTGTTGAAGCGAAAATGCTGCGCTCAGCACCAAGGTCTGCTTCCGGAACCCCTCCAACCCATTTTGTGGAGCGATGAATGTCCGGTTTGGGCCGATAGTGTCGATCGACACCAAGGGCGGAAAGTGTGAATTCGCCGCGCCTGCGAACGCACACTGTCAAACACATGAAAGCGGCCATTCAGGGCTCAGGTTCGACGCACCGCCCTGCTGCACCAGCCGCCAAGGTCAGCAATGCGCAGATAGCAACCTTTTCAAAGTCTCCTCCCTAAGAGGCATGCTGCGGTAAGGACGGCCCAAAGCTGCCGTTCAGAGC
>NZ_AUNB01000040.1 GCF_000714545.1 Thioclava indica | reverse complement strand
CGTCACCCAGATTCAACCATAGCTCGCGCAGTCCCCGACCGCGCCGCACCCGTGCTTAGCCCTGTTCCTGATCAAGCAGTTTCGCCACGGCACGCAGCTCGAATTTCTGGATCTTGCCGGTCGAGGTCTTGGGCAGGTCCGCAAAGATCACGCGCTTGGGCGTCTTGAAGCCCGCAAGACGTTCGCGGCAGAACTGGATGATCTCGGCCTCGGTGGTCTCGGCCCCGTCCTTCAATTCGACGAACGCACAGGGCACCTCGCCCCATTTCTCATCCGGCTTGGCCACGACCGAGGCCAGCGACACGGACGGGTGCGCAGCGATCACGCCCTCGACCTCAACCGACGAGACGTTTTCGCCCCCCGAGATGATGATGTCCTTCGCGCGGTCGGTGATTTTGATGTAGCCATCGGGATGCAAGAACGCGATGTCGCCGGAATGGAACACGCCGCCCTCGAACGCCTCATGAGTGGCTTGCGGGTTTTTATAATAGCCCTTCATCACCATATTGCCGCGCATCACGATCTCGCCCAGATGGGCCGCGTCGCGTTTCACCTCTTGGCCTTGGTCATGCACCGTCACGGTTTCCATCATTGCCATCATAACGCCGGTGCGCGCCTTCAGGCTGGCCCGTTCGTCGCCTGCGGCGCCATCCCATGCTGGCTTCCATGTGCATTCCACCGAAGGGCCGTAGGTCTCGGTCAAGCCGTAGGTCTGCGTGACGTTAAAGCCCAGCGGCTCGACCGCAGCGAGGGTCGAGGCGGGGGGTGGTGCGCCTGCGGTGAACACCTCGACGATATGGTCAAAGGCGCGCCGGTCAGAGTCTTTGGCATTGACGATGGTATTAAGAACAATCGGCGCGCCGCCGAAATGGCTGACACCATGATCGGCAATCGCGTCATAGATCGCCTTGGCGGTGACATCGCGACAGCACACGACCGTGCCGCCGAGCATCGGCACCATCCAGGCATGCGTCCAGCTATTGCAGTGAAACAGCGGCACGATGGTCAGCAAAACCGGGTAAAGTTGCATCCGCCACGACACCATATTGCCGATGGTGGATAGATAGGCACCGCGATGGTGATAGACCACGCCCTTTGGCCGCCCCGTCGTGCCCGAGGTATAATTCAGCGCGATGCTTTCCCATTCATCCTGCGGCATGACCCAGTCAAACATCGGATCGCCCTTGGCCAGCAGCGCCTCATATTCCAGATAATGGCCGGTCGGCTCGAACCCATGCTCGGGATCGGCGACCTCGATGATCTGGGGTGCTGCGCCGGACATCGCCTTAAGCGCCTCT
The DNA here is from genome assembly GCF_000714545.1 of Thioclava indica. GTDB lineage: Bacteria > Pseudomonadota > Alphaproteobacteria > Rhodobacterales > Rhodobacteraceae > Thioclava > Thioclava indica. The sequence continues at coordinate 193,072 of NZ_AUNB01000040.1, read as the reverse complement.
TCGGCAAGCGGCAAAAGCGCCGTGTCGCACAGCACGAGCTTGGCTCCGCCATGTTCAAAGATATAAGCGATGGTCGCCACATCGAGCCGCGTGTTGATCGCATTCAGGATCGCGCCGCAAGCAGGCACGCCGAAATGGGCCTCGACTTGGGGCAGGGTGTTTGGCAGCAGCGTGGCCACCACATCGCCCGGCGCGATCCCGCGCGCCTTGAGAGCCGAGGCGAGTTGGCTGACGCGCGCATGGTAGTCGACGTAAGTCAGCTTGCGCGTCCCGTAAATCACCGCCGTGCGTTCGGGAAACACGTCAAGCGCGCGGTTCAGATGGGACAAGGGTGTCAGCGGCACATAGTTCGCCGCGCATTTCTCCAGACCTGTTTCGTCAGCAAGCCAGCCCATGAAATCCTCCTTCGGTAATATCCTTGCGCATTTACCGCCCCTCGCGCAGGAATGTGAAGGGGGCGCGGCGCTTTTCGTCGATCACAGTTGTCGCTAAGGTTGCGCGTATGATCGTCTCGCATGGCCGCCGCTATATCTTTGTTCATATCCCCAAGACGGGAGGCACGGCGCTGGCGCTGGCGTTAGAGGCACGCGCGATGGCCGATGATATTCTGATCGGGGATACGCCCAAGGCGCGCCGTCGCAAGGGACGACTGACGGGCGTGCAAACGGCGGGGCGGTTGTGGAAACACAGCACGCTGGCAGATGGGATCGGGCTTTATAGTGCGGATGAGGCGCAGAGGTATTTCACCTTTACGCTGGTGCGCAATCCGTGGGACCGGCTGGTGAGCTATTATCACTGGCTGCGCGTGCAGACGTTTGATCACCCGGCGGTGACGCTGGCCAAGACGCTGGATTTCTCGGGGTTTCTGGCGGATCCGCAGATGCAGGCCTCTATCGCGGCTGCGCCCTATGGCAGCTATATGCGCGGGCCGGACGGGGCCGAGCGGTGTGACCAGTTTATCCGCCTCGAACATGCGCAGCAAGACGCCGCCCCGCTCGAGTCGCATTTGGGTTTTGCCATTACCCCCTTCGCACGAGTCAATGAATCCAGCCGGGCGCGCGATTGGCGGGGCTATTACACCGACGCCGATCACGCGCTGGTGGCGCGAATTTGCGCGCCCGACATCGCGCGCTTTGGCTATTCTTTCTGAAGTCTTAATAGAAATTGACCAGTTGTCGCGATTTCGCGCAACAATCCCATAGGTTGACGCGGAACTGTGGCGCAGGCTGCCTCAATGCCTTTTTGTCGCCGCTTTCGCGCCCACGAATCATCGCAGGAATCACTTCGAGTGAACACATCGGTAAACGCCCCGCTCGGGGTTCTTCAGAAGGAAGACGGATATGTTCGGGACCTCCGCCAAAGCGCGCCAAGACGCCCATGACTTCGATGCGATGCTGTCGAACGCTGCAGGTCATGCCTCGGGTGTGAACCAAAGCGAGGGGATCATCGCGGGCACACGGATTGCGACCGAGATGGGCTGGCGCCCGGTTGAGGGGATCGTGGCGGGCGACATGGTGATGACCTTTGATCACGGGCCGCGCCCGGTGGTGGCTGTCAAACGCATGCAGCTGTGGCTTGGCTCCAACAACTGTCCGCGCCATCTGCAACCGCTCGCCGTTCCCGTCGGCGCGCTGGGCAATGCGACCGCGATGCTTTTGCTGCCCGAGCAGAGCGTTTTGGTCGAAAGCGATATGGCCGAGGCGGTGTTTGGTGACCCCTTTGCGCTGATCCCGGCTGCCGCCCTTGAAGGCTACCGCGGGATCGACCGCATCACGCCACACCAAAAGGTAGAGGTCGTGGTGCTGGAATTCGATCGTGATGAGGTCATCTATGCCAACGGCACCGGCATGATCCATTGCAGCTCTGTTGATGCAGGCAGCCTGAGCGCGATGATCGAACCCACTTCCGCGATGTATGAGGCGCTGCCGTTGGACATGGCGCGTTCAATCGTAGCGGAGATGATCGAAGAGGACATGCTCGAGGCGGACTACAGCTACGCCTACGCTGCCGAATAAACCCGCCCGCCCGTGATTGCCAAAACCGCCGCGACCCGAAATGGGCGCGGCGGTTTGCGTTTGCGGGTTTGGGGAGGCATGAAAACGCCGGGGCCTTTGCAGACCCCGGCGCTTCATTTCAACCGGGGCAAGTGCAGGGAACCGCGCCTTGCCCCGGTCTGTCGTGTCGCGATCAGGCGGCTTTCGCAGCCTGACCTTTGCCAAAGCGGCCATAGAACGTGTCACCCTTGGCAGCGATATCGCGCAGCAGGGCCGGAGCCTCGAAACGCGCGCCGTATTGTGCAGTCAGCGCGTCGCAGATCTCGACCGCTTTGCCTGCGCCAAGGATATCGAGCCATGAGAACGGGCCACCCGACCACGGCGCAAAGCCCCAGCCAAGGATCGCGCCTACGTCACCCTCGCGGATGTCTTCCAGCACGCCTTGTTCAAAGGCGCGCACGGCCTCCAGAACCTGCGCCATCAACAGACGGTGCTGAACGTGGGTCACATCAGGTTGCTCATCGGCGCGCGGGAATTTGGCATCCAGACCTTCCCATAGACCCTGACGCTTGCCCTTGTCGTCATACTCGTAAAAGCCCGCGTTCGACTTGCGCCCCATCCGGCCCTGATCGGCCATCCAGAACAGCACATCATCGACCGCCCCATCGGGGTAGTCATCGCCCATCGCGGCCTTGGTCGCTTTGGCAATTTTCACGCCCAGATCAATCGAGGTCTCATCCACCAGTTGCAGCGGCCCCAGCGGCAGCCCCACCTGCGTCGCGGCATGTTCCACCAGCGTCGGGTTCACGCCCTCTGCCAGCATCCGGATGCCCTCGTTGATATAGGGGATGATGCAGCGGTTGGCGTAGAAGAAGCGCGCATCATTGACCACGATCGGCGTCTTGCGGATCTGGCGCACGAAATCGAGCGCCTTGGCCACGGCCACCGGTCCGGTTTTCGCCCCCTTGATGATCTCGACCAACAGCATCTTGTCCACCGGTGAGAAGAAGTGAATGCCGATGAACTGCTCGGGACGCGCGCTGGCCTTGGCCAGTTCGGTGATCGGCAGGGTCGAGGTGTTGGTGGCAAAGATCGCCGTGTCGGGAATCACGGCTTCGGTCTTCTTGGTGACCTCGGCCTTGACGCCCATATCCTCGAACACCGCCTCAACGATCAGATCGCAGCCCTCAAGAGCGGCGTAATCGGTGGTTGCGGTGATGCGGCCCAGCACTTGGGTTTTCTTCTCCTCGGTGACCTTCTTGCGCGAGATCCCCTTGTCGAGAATGCTCTCGGAATAGGATTTCCCGCGATCGGCAGCCTCTTGAGCGTTGTCGATCAACACGACTTCGATCCCGGCCACGGCACTGACATAGGCAATCCCCGCGCCCATCATGCCAGCCCCCAGAATGCCGACTTTTTTCACGGTCTGATCGGGGGCGTCGGGGCGGTTCGCGCCTTTTTCCAGCGCGCCTTTGTTGATAAAGAGCGACCGGATCATCGCCGTCGAAGACGGGTTCAAGAGCACATTGGTGAACCAACGCGCCTCGATCTTGATCGCCTGATCGAAGGGAACAAGCGCACCCTCATAGACCGCCGAAAGCAGCGCCTTGGCCGCCGGGTAGACGCCCGCGGTCTTACCATGCACCATCGCGGAAGCACCGACAAAGGTCATAAAGCCCGCCGGGTGATAGGGCGCGCCGCCGGGCATTTTGTAGCCCTTGGCATCCCATGGTTTCACCAGATCGGCGTCCTTGGCGTTGAGAACCCAGTCTTTCGCAGCCGCAACCGGATCTTCGACCACCTCGTCGATCAGGCCAGCCGCTTTGGCTTTCTTCGGGTCGCTCAGCTTGCCCTCCAGCAGGAACGGGGCCGCGACCATCGCGCCAAGTTTACGCGACAGGCGCGTCGTGCCGCCACCGCCGGGGAAGATGCCGACCATGATTTCGGGCAGCCCGATCTTGGCCTTGGGATTGTCGGCGGCAAAGATGCGATGGGTCGAGAGCGGCAGCTCCAGACCGATCCCCAGCGCGGTGCCGGGCAGGGCGGCCGCAATCGGCTTGCCACCCTTGTTGGTTTTCGGGTCCATCCCGGCGCGCTCGATCTTGCGCAGGACGTGGTGCATGCTCATCACGCCGTCAAAGATCGCCTGCGCGCCGCCTTCGCGCATCTGCGCGATGACATTAAGATCCATCCCGCCTGCGAAGTCAGCCTTGCCCGAGGTGATAACCACACCCTTGCAGGCGTCATCGGCCAGCGCCTTGTCGATGAAGCTGTCGAGAAGGGTGAACCCCTCCATGCTCATCACGTTCATCGATTTCTCGGGGACGTCCCAAGTGATGATGGCAACGCCGTCGCTGCCCAGTTCGTATTTGAAATCAGCCATTTGTCCCTCCCTCACACGCGTTCGATGATGGTGGCGGCACCCATGCCGGACGCCACGCAAAGCGTTGCCAGACCGGTGCTCAGGTCGCGCCGTTCCAATTCATCCAGAAGCGTGCCGATGATGATTGCGCCGGTCGCCCCCAGCGGGTGACCCATCGCAATAGCGCCGCCATTAACGTTTACCTTGCTCGCATCGACATTGAAGAACTGCATGAAGCGCAGGACAACGGCGGCGAAGGCCTCGTTGACTTCGAACAGGTCGATGTCGGAAATCGACATGCCGCTGTCTTTCAGGATCTTCTCGGTCACTGGCACCGGGCCGGTCAGCATGATCGTGGGATCGGTGCCGATCTTGGCAGTAGCGCGGATGCGCGCGCGGGGTTTGAGACCATGCGCTTCGCCGAATTCCTTGTTGCCGATCAGGATCGCCGAGGCACCATCCACGATGCCGGACGAGTTGCCCGCGTGGTGGACGTGGTTGATGTGATCGAGATGAGGGTATTTCAGCATCGCGATCTTATCAAAGCCCGGCATCACCTCGCCCATATCCTTAAAGCTCGGCTTTAATGAGCCCAAGGTTTCCATCGTGGTGCCCGGACGCGGGAACTCGTCGTGATCAAGAATGACGAGGCCGTTTTGATCGACAACCGGCACGATCGACTTGGCAAAGCGGTTGTCCTTGATCGCTTCAATAGCGCGACGCTGGCTTTCAACGCCAAGCGCGTCCACGTCTTCGCGGCTAAAGCCGTATTCGGTGGCGATAATATCCGCCGAAATACCCTGCGGGACGAAATAGGTTTTCATCGCAAGCTGCGGGTCAACGGCAATCGCCGCCCCGTCCGAGCCCATCGCGACGCGGCCCATCATCTCAACGCCGCCGGCAATATAGCCATTACCAGCGCCGCCCTTGATCTGGTTGGCGGCAAGGTTCACCGCCTCCATCGCGGAGGCGCAAAAGCGGTTGATCGACAGGCCGGGGATGCGTTCATCCAGATCCGACAGCAGCACCGCCGAGCGGGCAAGGCAGCCGCCCTGCTCCATGACCTGCGTGGCGTTGCCCCAGATCACATCCTCGACCGCGTGGCCCTCCAGGCCGTTGCGTTCCTTGACCGCGTTCAGCAGCCGCGCGGACAACGCGACCGAGCTCACCTCATGCAGCGATCCATCCTTGCGGCCCTTACCCCGAGGGGTGCGCGCTGCGTCATAAATATAGGCTTCCGTCATGGTTCCTCCTTACGCCCGGTCGGAAGGGTTGCCGGGCATCAAATCATAGGGATGTTTCCAGCCGGGCAGGGCGGCAATACCGTCCAGCCAATGGCTGATATTGGGGAAATCGTTACGCTCGAACCCAAAGGGTTCGGGGTAATACAGGTAGCCGCAGCAGGCGAAATCCGCGATGGACGGGGCATCGCCCACGATCCAGTCGCGCCCCGCCAGATGGGCTTCAAGCGTGGCGAGCGCCGTCAGAACGCGGCCCTTGAGCCATTTGATCGCCTCTTGAGGGCGTTTATCTTCGGGTAGGAAGTTCATCAGAAAGCGCAAGCCGCCTTGCTGGCCCGTGCCCTTCTGCGCATCCCAGAACATCCAGCGCAGCATCTCATTGCGATCATCGGCCAGAAACTTGCCGGTCTTTTCCGCGATATGCAGCTGGATCACGCTTGATTGGGTCAGGGTCAGATCGCCTTCGACGAAAACCGGCGCCTCGCCCATTTCGTTGAGCGCGCGATATTCGGGGCTGCGCGCCTCGCCGTTGAAGAAGTCGACATAGAGCGGCTGCCAGTCATAGCCGGCCAGCTCCATCGTCAGCGCCGCCTTGTAGGCGTTGCCCGATTCTCCGAAGCAATACAGTTTTGCGGTCATGCGACCTCCCCCTCGTCTGCCCATAATCTGGCGCGTAAGTGACGCGAACGTAAGCCCCTTGCAGGCATTTCGCCGCAACGTCATTCCACCACGACGTCGCGTCCAACGCGAGAGCGCGCGTGACGTTCCGTTGCGAAAGATGAAGTTAAGGTGAAGTGCGGGCGGCTATTGCAGCGCTTCTTCAGTGTCTTTGGGGAAGGTGATGGCGCGGAAATCGGGATAGGTCTTACGCAACAGCGCCAGCTGCGCGGGGCTATCTAGGCGGATCAGATACCATTCGGCATTGTCTTGTAGCGCCAAGGTGGTGTCGGTGCGCCGCAAGGTGCCACGACCGGGAATTTCGATAACCGAGATCGTCGGGATCGTGGCAAAGGCGCGCCCCGCCTTGGTGTGCCCGCTTTGCATCGCCGAGACATCCATGTCGAAACTATCAATCACAACCGGCGCCATCGCCTTGTCGATCTGCGTTTCCATCTGGCTTTCCAGCGCATCTACGCCAAGGTGAGATTGCGCAGCCAAGGCGCGCATCATCCTGGGTGGCACGGTGTCGAAAAACACATCGTAATTCTTGTGCTGCACCGCGCGCTCAAAGCCCGCTGCCTCTTGCAGGATCGTGTTACGGTCCGAGGCGTCAAACGCAAACGCGGGCAGATTTGTGGCCAGAAACAGCACGCTTGCAAGGATCAGACGGGGCATTTCGGGCCTTTCGCGCTTAGGCTTTGCGCTCGGGCAGTTCCGCCTTGAACAGCCGCAGCCTGTGATTGAGGTTCTCGTGATCGGTCACGGAGTTGAAGTGCTCGAAGACAAAGGTCAAGGCTTCGTCCGGCGTGATCTCGGCTTCTTGAGCGAACCGGTTCAGGCGGCGATAAGCATCATTGGTCATCGCCACAGGAAAGCGGCGGGTGAGTTTCAGGCGTTTGGGCATGGATGGCTCCGGCTGGCGCGATTTCAGCTTAGACTAGGAAAAATCCACTGGCGTGACCATGCCCGTTTCCTGCCGCCGGGATTAAAGCTGTTCCCAGTCGCTCAAGCCAAGCTTGCGTTTGCGCCAGATCTGGGCAATCGCGCTGAGGCTGCCGAAAAGCAGCGCGCCCAGCACGAGCGCCGCAGTATGTGCGCCAAAGGTCAAGCCGGTTGACCAATCAAGTAGATCATCCACGAAAAGCTGTGCAATCGCGAAGCCCAGCGCATAAAGCAGCACGCTTTGCTGCCAAGACAGATACAGCACCGGGCGCGGCTCTAGTCCGCCCCAATTCAGCAGGCGCGCCCATAGATCGGGGTTGGCGTCGCGCAACACCCCACGGGCACGCAGCTCGGCCCGTGCTGCGGCGTAACGGCGATTGGTTTCTGCAAGTCCCATCTGCATGGCTGTTTCATTCCCCTGACGCGTCTAAGGGTAGCGAGAAGGGGTGAACGCGCAATGAACAGAGCGCACACGCGCTCGCACATGACAGTGAGATAAAATTGAAGCGGCGAGCCGAAGCCCGCCGCGATCTGTTGCAATTACGTGACGACTGGCGCGATCAGAACTGATCGTCAGCCAGCGCCATGACCGGATCGGCACCGCTTTCGATGCGGGCCAGATGGGTCGCGCAAGCAGGCAGTTGGCGCGCCATGTAGTAACGGCCCGTGGCGATCTTGCCCTCGTAAAAGTCCTTGTCCGAAGCGCCATTATCCAGCGCGGTGTAGGCCGCTTTTGCCATACGCGTCCACATCAGACCCAAGCAGACATGGCCCATCAGATGCATGAAATCATAGCTGCCCGACAGCGCCGCGTTGGGGTTCTTCATGCCGTTTTGCATAAAGAACATCCCCGCCGTCTGAAGCTGTTTGCTGGCCGTTTTCAGCGCATCGGTGAACGGTTTCATCCGCTCGTCATCGTCATGCGATTTGCACTCGGCCTTGACCATATCAAAGAAGGCCATGACATGCTTGCCGCCGTCTTGTGCCAGCTTGCGGCCCACCAGATCGAGCGCCTGAATGCCGTTCGCACCCTCGTAGATCATCGCGATGCGCGCGTCGCGCACATGCTGCGACATCGGCCAGTCTTCGGTGTAGCCATGCCCGCCGAATACCTGTTGCGCCTGCACCGCAGTTTCAAAGCCCTTGTCAGTCAGGAACCCTTTGATGACCGGAGTCATCAGCGAGATCAGCCCGTCGGCCTCTTTATCATTAGCCTTATGAACGCGGTCGATCAGATGTGCGCCCCAGAAAGTAAACGCGCGCGCGCCTTCGACAAAGCTTTTCTGATCCATCAGACTACGACGCACATCGGGATGCACAATGATCGGGTCAGCGGCTTTTTCAGGCGCAACGGCGCCGGTCACGGCGCGGCCCTGAAGGCGGTCCTTGGCATAGGCCACGGCCTCTTGATAGGCGGCTTCGCCAACTGCGTAGCCTTGCAGGCCCACGCCCAGACGCGCCTCGTTCATCATCGTGAACATCGCGCGCATGCCCTTATACATATCGCCCAGCAGCCAGCCTTTGGCGCTGTCATAGTTCATCACGCAGGTTGCGTTGCCGTGGATGCCCATCTTTTCTTCAAGCTTGCCAACCGAGACGCCGTTGCGCTCGCCCAAGGAGCCATCGTCGTTCACCAAGATTTTCGGCACGATGAACAGCGACACGCTTTTAAGGCCGTCACCGCCGCCCGGCGTTTTCGCCAGCACCAGATGGATGACGTTCTCGGACAGATCATGATCGCCTGCCGAGATGAAGATCTTGGTGCCAGTGATCAGATACGAGCCATCATCCTGCGGCTCGGCCTTGGTGCGCATAAGACCCAGATCGGTGCCGCAATGGGGCTCGGTCAGGTTCATCGTGCCGGTCCAGTCACAGCTGACCATCTTGGGCAGGTAGGTCGATTTCTGCTCGTCCGTGCCGTGCGTATGGATCGCGGAATAGGCGCCATGCGTCAGGCCCTGATACATGTTGAACGCCATATTGGCGGACACGAACATCTCGCCCACCGCGCAGTTCAGCACATAAGGCATGCCCTGACCGCCATATTCGGGGTCGCAATCCAGCGCGGTCCAGCCGCCCTCTTTCATTGCGGCGAACGCCTTGTCGAACCCCTTGGGGGTGCGCACCACGCCGTTTTCCAACACGCAGCCCTCTTTGTCGCCCACCTCGTTGAGCGGGGCGAGCACCTCGGCGCTGACCTTGCCAGCGGCCTCAAGAACGGCCTCGGTGAAATCGGGCTCCATCTCTTCGTAGCCCGGAATATCGGTCTGCGAGATTTTCAGAACCTCTTGCAGAACGAATTGCATATCTTTGGTGTTGGCGGTGAAATTCGGCATGGCGTCCTCCCGTTTTTCGTCAATCGCGGATCAGGCCGCGTCGGTTTGGCGCGCCTTATCCAGTTGTTTCTCGGCCCAGCCGATTTGATCGGCCAGTTCGGAAATGGCCTGCCCCAGCTCGTCGCGCTGGCGGGACATTTCCGACATACGTTGCTGCGCGATCTTGATCGTCTCGTGCAGCTGTGTCTTTTGCTGATCGCCCATTTCGTACAGATCCAGCAGCTGGCGGATATCCTCCAAACTAAACCCGAAACGCTTGCCGCGCAGGATCAGTTTCAGCCTTGCGCGATCACGTCGCGTAAATAGCCGCTTCTGTCCCTCGCGAATGGGAAACAGCAACTCCTTGCTCTCGTAGAACCGTAAGGTGCGCGGCGTCACATTGAATGCGTCACACATCTCGCGGATCGTTAAAACTTCGTCTTCGGTCATGCTCACAGCCCCGTGCTAACTTAGCGTAACGCAGAGGGGCAGATCATCTGACTGCCCCAGTATTACAAGAGTTCTTGACGTGCACGTCACCATAACGTGGCGTCACAACTTTGATGACGTAATGTCAGAAACTTTTTACCATTCGGTTAGGAAATAATCTTTCGCTGAACGCAACGTAAATCGTCAAGCCCGCTTGAACGTATTCGAGCGGGGTGACGCCAGGGAATGCACTTTGCAATCAAGAATCAAGAGGTGTGGAGACCTGATCACGCAATTGTCGTAGGTCATTAATCGCACTGTCGAGCTCGTCGCGCTGTTCTTTCAGCACGCCCAACTGGCGATCGGCCAGTTCGATCCAGACGCGGTTTTGCTCGTCTGTGCCTTTTTGGTCGTAAATTTGCAGCCATTGCCGCAATTCTTCGAGCGAAAAGCCAAAGCGACGCCCGCGCAGGATCAGGGTCATGCGGGCAATCTCACGGGGGCCGTAGAACCGCGAGCGCCCCTCCTTTTGCGGGCTTAGAAGTTCGATATACTCATAATAGCGCAAGGTGCGGGGGGTCACGTCAAAGCGCTCGCACATTTCCTTGAACGTCAGCAAATCGGACATACTGCCTCTCCTCTTGAGGCCAGAATCTAGCGCGCCAGGCGGCGCTCTTCAAGCGATGCTGCGCTGCCCGGCCGCGTAATTTCTCAGATTTCGATGGGGCTCAGGATCTTGGGTTCGATCACATCAACGCCCGGCAAGGCGTCAATCAACGGTTGCGCGGATTGTTCAAGCAGGTCGAAGGTTTTGTAATGACACGGGATTACGGTCTTGAAATCAAAGTATTTCTTCGCCGCCCAACCCGCGCGCGCCATGTCCATCGTGTAATGGCCGCCCGCCGAGAGAATTCCGATATCGGGTTTGTGCAACTCACCCATCCACGCCATATCCGCCATAATGTCGGTGTCGCCAGTGACGTAGATCGTGTGCCCTTCTGCCGCGATCATAAAGCCGGCGGGCTGGCCGGCGTAGACAAGGCCCTGATCTTTATAATCAATCGAGGCCGAATGCGTGGCGTTCACCATCGTCACCTTTGCGCCGCCAATATCGACCGTGCCGCCTTTGCCAAAGCCGACCGTCTGCGCGCCATCCGCGCCGAGGATGATCGACAACTCGTGGATGCAATAGACCGGAATGCCCAGTTCCTTGGAAATTGGCACGGCATCGCCAGCATGATCGCCATGGCCATGCGTCAGCAGAATATGGGTTGCTCCCCTGATCGCCTCGCTACGCTTATCTGCGGGAAAGACGGGTGAGCCGGTCAGGAACGGGTCGAGCAAAATCACCGTATCGCCCGTTTCAATACGAAAGCCGGAATGGCCAAGCCAGGTCAGTTTCATCTTTGGTCCTCCTTTTGGGTTTGTCCTAAGATTAGGGCGCAAATTCGCGCGTGACAGGGGGGTAGCCGCTCACAATCTGGCGGGGCGCTTGAAAGCGGTTGATGCACGGGCTAAACCGCGATCCAAGAATAGCGGAGAAACCCAATGTCCATTGATATCGACACCGCGCGCAAGGTGGCGCATCTGGCCCGGATCCGGGTGCCCGAAGATCACCTGCCCGCGCTTGCATCCGAGTTGTCCAACATCCTGACCTTCATGGAGCAGCTCAACGAGGTTGACGTTGAGGGCGTAGAGCCGATGACCTCGGTCACGCCGATGCGTCTGAAGCGGCGCGAAGATGTCGTGACCGATGGCGGTTATCCCGAGAAAATCCTGAAAAACGCCCCCGATGCCCGCGAGGGTTTCTTTGCCGTGCCGAAGGTGGTCGAATGAGCCTGAACAAACTGACGATTGCGGATGCGCGCGATGCGCTGAAAAAGGGCGATGTGACCTCGGTGGAACTGACCGAGGCGTGTCTGGGCGAAATCGAAGGGGCAGGGGCGCTCAATGCGTTCGTGCACAAAACCCCCGAGATCGCGCTAGAGCAGGCCAAGGCCGCCGATGCGCGGATCAAATCGGGCGATGCACCTGCGATGTGCGGTATCCCGCTGGGCATCAAGGACTTGTTCGCGACCAAAGGCGTGGCGACGCAAGCGGCTTCGAACATCCTCGAAGGGTTCAAACCGGAATATGAATCGACCGTGACGCAGAACCTGTGGGATGCGGGCGCGGTGATGTTGGGCAAACTCAACATGGACGAGTTCGCGATGGGCTCGAGCAACGAATCCGCCTGCTACGGTCCGGTTGTAAACCCGTGGAAAGTCGATGACCGGCAGCTCACGCCGGGCGGCTCTTCGGGCGGCTCGGCGGCGGCTGTGGCAGCCGATCTTTGTCTGGCCGCAACGGGCACCGATACCGGCGGCTCGATCCGCCAGCCCGCCGCGTTTACCGGTATCGTGGGCATCAAGCCGACCTACGGGCGTGTGTCGCGTTGGGGTGTGGTGGCGTTTGCCTCCAGCCTCGATCAGGCCGGGCCGATGACGAAATCGGTGCGCGATGCCGCGATCATGTTGGGCACGATGTGCAGCCATGATCCCAAGGATTCGACCTCTGCCGATATCCTTGTGCCCGATTTCGAAGCGGCGCTAACGGGGGACATTCGTGGCAAAAAGATCGGTATCCCCAAGGAATATCGACTGGATGGCATGCCCGCCGAGATCGAAACCCTCTGGGAAAACGGCATCGCGATGCTGAAAGATGCGGGGGCCGAGATCGTCGATATCTCGCTGCCGCATACGAAATACGCGCTGCCCGCCTATTATGTGGTGGCTCCTGCCGAGGCGTCCTCGAACCTCGCGCGCTATGACGGGGTGCGCTATGGCCATCGCGCCAAGCTGGGCGCGGGCGAGGGCATCACCGACATGTATGAAAAGACCCGCGCCGAGGGGTTTGGCCCCGAGGTCCAGCGCCGCGTGATGATCGGCACCTATGTGCTGAGCGCGGGCTTTTACGACGCCTATTACAACCGCGCCCGCAAGGTGCGTGCCCTGATCAAGCGCGATTTTGAACAGGTGTTTGCCCAAGGGATCGACGCGATTCTGACGCCGGCCACGCCGTCCTCGGCCTTTGGTCTGGGTGAAATGGTCGATGCCGATCCGGTCGCGATGTATCTTAACGATGTGTTTACCGTGACGGTGAACCTTGCTGGCCTGCCCGGCATTTCCGTGCCCTGCGGTCTGGATGCCAAGGGCTTGCCGTTGGGGCTGCAACTGATCGGGCGGCCGTGGGAAGAAGGGGAACTTTTGAACCACGCCTACGTTCTGGAACAGGCGGCAGGGTTTGCCGCGAAACCCAACAAATGGTGGTGATATGATGCGCGCTCTTGCAGTTCTTGGTGGCGTTTTGGCCCTTGCGGGCTGCGTGACGTCGATGCCCGATTCCGGCCCCGAGGCGCAGCGCGAGGCGCAATTGCGCGGTCAGGCCATCGTGCCGCCATCGGCCCAAGGCGTCATGCCAACCGCGCCCGGCACCAACCCTTCGCCACCCGGCGCGCCGCTCAATGCGACAGGCACCGCAACGCCGGGATCGACCAATGCGCTGTCTGCGCCGTCGATTGATGCGAGTGGCACGATTGGCTCCGATCCGTCGATTCCCGCACCTGCGATGTCGGGTAGCGCAGGCTCGACGATAGGCGCGGATGCGATGGCGGCCCTGCAACAGACCGCGCCCGCAGGTGATGCGATGAACGCGACGAGCGGATCGACCTCGGCGGCGTCCAGTCTGTCCGCTGCGCCCGTCGCAGCGCAACCGATCTTGGACAACACTGCGTCTGGGCCAAATCTTGCAGCCTATGCGTTGTCAGTGTCCAACCGCCCGGGCCAATCGGTCTATAAACGCGGCGGCATTCACCTGACCTCGACCGACAAGGCCTGCGCGAAATATATCTCGGCGGATCAGGCGCAGATCGCGTTTCTGGCCTCGGGTGGGCCGCAGCGCGACAAGATGAACCTTGATCCCGATGGCGACGGGTTCGCTTGCGGTTGGGATCCGACACCGTTTCAGGCTGCCCGCTAGTGAGCGCCCCATTGCTCTCACCCAATTTCGGTGAGCGGCGGGGCGGCGCGCGCCCGGAATTGGTCGTGATCCACTACACCGCGATGCCCAGCTTTGACGCGGCGCGTAGGCGACTTTGTCTGCCCGAGGCCGAAGTGTCGGCGCATTGGCTGATCGGCAACGATGGGCGCAGCGAACAACTTGTACCCGAAGAGATGCGCGCTTGGCATGCCGGGGCGGGGCAATGGCGGGGCTGCGAGGATGTGAATTCGCGCTCTATCGGGATCGAGTTGGACAATCTGGGCGAGCGCCCTTTCCCCGAGCCGCAAATGGCCGCGCTTGAGGGGTTGCTGGGCGATATCATGGCGCGCTGGGCAATCCCGCCTGAAAATATCATCGGCCATTGCGACATGTCACCGGGGCGCAAAATCGACCCCGGTCAACGCTTTGATTGGCAGCGTTTGGCGGCTCAGGGCCTGTCGATCTGGCCCGAACCGCGCACTGCACCCGCGCCCGGTACCGACACATTCTGCGCGTTGGCGCAGAGTTTCGGCTATGGCGATTTGGGGATCAAGACACTGCTGCCCGCGTTCCGGCTGCGCTTTCGTCCGCGCTATGAGGGGCCGCTCGATAGCACCGACATGGCGCTGATCGCGGATCTTGCGATGCGTTTTGGCGATGATGGCGGGGCTTGGCGCGCCAGCTAGGCGGCGACAGACAGCGTTTGCCCAATGAAAAAGGCCGGAGGTAACCCCTCCGGCCTTTCGCTAATGCAGTTCAGGCGTCTTAGAACGCGCTGAGCACGGTCGAGGAGACAACGCTGTGAGTCGGTTTCAGGATCGAGTCCGCGACGCTGTTCAGCGGCACTTTGCCGGTCGAATGGCCGAGCGGGATCGTGACGCCAAGGCGCACAGTGTTTAGCGAGCCGTCGCCACCATCCAGATCGCCCTTGGTGTGTGCGTATTCCAGCGATGCGGAGGAGCCGATTTTGACCAGCGAGGTCATGTCATAGCTCACGCCCAGACCGAAGGTTGTCACTTTGGCATCAACGTCACTGATCTTGGTGCGCGTCAGGCCACTAAAAGCGGTCCACTGGTCGTTGAACGCATAGGCACCGGCAACGCCGATCATATCGAGATCGACGTGATTGCCACCGCCCGAAAGACGGGTGCGCATCACGTTGCCGCCAAGCGTTACATTCTGCATCGCAGTATATTTGAGTGCAAACCCGTAGTCATTTACATCGACGCCCGAGGGCAGATCGGGGTTCGTCGTGGTGCGGCCGATGAAGCCATCCATTTTCACGTTGGCATAGTCATAACCTGCGGTGATCCCGGCAGAGGTCGCGGACAGATCGGTGCCCAGCCCGGTGACGTCCAGCTTTGCTTTTTCGGCGTAGACGCCAAAGCGGAGGGTGCTCGGCAGTTTATAGCTGCCTTGAACGCCGAAGACAGAGCCAGTGATATGGCCCGAAACCCCTTGCATGTGACCGCGCACGGCATTGGCATTCGCACCAAGCGTTACGCCATTATCGAAATGAACGTTGGCGCGTCCGTCAAGCGAGTTCGTGTAAATGTTTTCGCTGATGTCGGAGACATCCGATTTTGCGTAACCCAAGGTTACGGCGCCGGAATAATCCTGAGCAAATGCGGACATGGGTGAAAAGGCGCAGGCGAGCGCTGCGACGGCTACAATTTTCGTCATGTGAACTCCTGTAAGTTTCTTAGCAACCGTATTGCCTGATCGGTCGCACAAGAATTTTCTTCTTGCTGACAATGTCTTACGCTAGCGCAGGTTTTCGCGTCAAATCACGGTGGGTGTTAACGTTAATAATCGTTAACGCGCTGTGGCGAAGCTGTCACAGCGGCATGAAGGGGCGTAAAGATGCGCTCACGTCGCCCCTCTTTCGTATTTTCTTGCTTGGGCGCTTAGGGGCGCAATTAGGTGTAGCTCTGATCTTGCAGATCCATCAGATCCACCGCATCCGAGGGTACGAACTTGGCCTCTTCAATCAGGGGCCGCCCTTGCGCTATTGTCGCGGCGTCCCCGCAATCGTGTTGGCGCAGGCGCGGGGCGATCGGCTGCTCTGTCGCCGCCATTTCCTCGATCCGGGCGCTCGCAAATTGCGGCTTTGATTGCGCAGAGCGCTCACCCATTCGTGAGTGGCCCAGTCGCCCTGCCGCGCCAAGTGGAGCGTACATGGACGCACGCGCCGCGCTCAAGCAATTTCCCAGATTTCCGGAGAGTTTTCATATGACGCCCTTTCACGCCGCTTCCAGATTGCGTCAAATTTTGGGGCTGCCGGGCACCGTCTTCGCGTTTTTCAGTGTGATGCTGGGCACAACTGTGCCGACCCCGCTTTACCCGCTCTATCGGCAGCAGTTCGGGTTTTCCGAACCGATAATCACGGTGATTTTCGCGGTCTATGCCGTGGGGGTGATCGGGGCGCTGTTGGGCATGGGGCGTTGGTCAGATCAGATCGGGCGGCGACCGATGTTGCTGGCGGGGCTGGGCTGTGCGGCGCTCAGCGATGTGATCTTGGCATATTCCGACGGGCTGAGTTGGCTTTTGCTGGGGCGGTTGATCTCGGGCGTTTCGGCGGGGATCTACACCGGTGCTGCGACCGTTTCGGTGATCGAGCTGATGCCCGAGCGGTGGCGCGCGCATGGCCCGCTGGTGGCCGTTGCGGCGAATCTGGGCGGGCTGGGCTTGGGGCCGCTATTTGCGGCGCTGATCTTGCAAGCCACGCCCGATCCGCTGGTTGCGCCCTATCTTAGTCATCTGGTGCTGGCCGTGATTGGCGCTGTGCTGATCGTGATCGCACCTGAAACCGTCAACAAACCGGCCCATCCGCGGCTGCGCATGCAGCGCCTTGAGGTGCCGCCCGAGGTCCGCCCGGTCTTTGTGCCCGCCGCCACGGCGGCCTTTGCGGGCTTTATGGTGGCAGGGTTCTTCACCGCCGTGTCGCCCGCATTTCTGGGCGAGGTTCTGGGGCGTCACAGCGCGATTCTGGTCGGGCTGGATGTGGCCTCTTTCCTGCTGATGGCGGTATTGGGGCAGATATTGTTGCCGCTCTTTCCGGCGCACCGTCGCCTGCCCATCGGGGTCGGTCTGCTTTTGGCGGGGGTGTTGGTCTTGGGCGTCGGGCTTGGCGCGGCGCTGCTATCGGTGATTATCATTGGGGCGATGATTGCGGGCATCGGGAACGGGTTGGTGCTGCGTGCCGGGCTGGGCCGGGTCGCGCAGGCGGCACCCAGTGATGAGCGCGCCGCCGTCACTTCGACCTTTTTCACAGCGTCCTACGTGGCGCTGTCACTACCGGTGGTCGGGGTGGGCTTGGCCAGCGCTGTCTTTGGGCTTTACGCCAGCGCGCTGGGCTTTGCCGCTATTGTTGCGCTGTTGTGCCTGATCACCCTGTTCCTGTTGGCACGCGAGTCGCGAGCCGCGCGCGCTTAGGCGATTGACCCGCCGCATCCGATTGCCTATCTGCAGCGATGCGCGGATGGCCGGATGACCGCGAGTGCCCATAGCTCCGTTTTGCGGACAGCTGGGTGCCCGAGGAAAGTCCGGACTCCATGAAGTGACGGTGCCGGGTAACGCCCGGGCGGGGCAACCCGACGGAAAGCGCCACAGAAAACAAACCGCCGTGCCTTGGTGCGGTAAGGGTGAAACGGTGGGGTAAGAGCCCACCGCGGGGCTGGTAACAGACCTGGCATGGCAAGCCCCACCGGGAGCAACGCCGAATAGGGATCGTGCGCCGCCCCGGCAATGGGTGACGGCAGGGGAACTTCGCCCCGAGCGATCCGGGTTGGCGGCTGGACCCTGCGAGCAATCGTAGGGCGAGAGGAATGGTCATCCAGAGGGGCAACCCTTGGACAGAATCCGGCTTACAGGCCATCCGCGCGTATTTTTCAAGGTCTTGAGACTTAGGGCGTTCGCCCGCCTGCGCGCAGCATTCTGTGCGCAAATGCAATCGCACCTCTGCGCTATTGGACCTTTCTTTTTCGCGCCAGACCCCAAGCTGAAAGGGTAGAGTTATAAAACCTTCAGGAGGAGCGAAGATGACTTATACGATCGACAAGACGCTGGACGGGGATTTCGACTCAGTCGAGGCGCAGGTGCGCGCCGATTTGGCAGAGGCGGGCTTTGGCGTGCTGACGGAAATCAACGTTGCGGCCACCATGAAAGCCAAGCTGAACGAGGACATGCCGCGCTACAAAATCCTTGGCGCGTGCAACCCGAAACAGGCCTTTGCCGCGATCCAGCACGCGCCGAAAATCGGCGCGATGCTGCCCTGCAACGTGATCCTGCGCGAGGTTGAGGGCGGGGTCGAGGTCTCGGCCGTTGATCCGGTGGCCTCGATGCAGGCGGTTGAAAGTGACGGGCTGGCCGAGGTCGCAACCAAGGTGCGCGCAATGCTCAAGGATGTCATCGCCGCGCTTTGACCCGATATGGCGTTTTTGCTGGCCTTCCGGGGGATCACGCGCAAGACTGGCGCGAAGGTAACTCAACTCGGGAGGCTGACATGAGCTTCGTCAAGACATTGGCTACGTTGGCGGTGGGCTTTGCCGCCGCAAAAGGCGCGCAGAAATTTTCGCAAATGGGTGGCATGCAGGGGATGAAAGACGCCCTTGGCAGCGCCGGACAACCCGGCGGCATGGCCGATCAGATCGGCGATATGGCCGAAAAGATGGGCGTGCCCGGCGGCAAAGAGGGCGTGCGCGATATGTTTGCCAAATTCGGCACGCAGGCGGCTTCGGCGACGGGCGCGGCTGAGGCCGGGCTTGGCTCGTTGATGGGCGCGCTGACGGGGGCGGCCAAGACGGGCGCTGGCGGTCTGGGTGACATGATTGGCGCGGTTACGGGCGGCACGGCGGCAGAACCCGCGATGGAAGATCAGGCGAAACTGATGATCCGCGCGATGATTCAGGCGGCCAAGGCCGATGGCTCGATTGATGACCAGGAACGCACGACGATTCTCGATCACCTGTCGGATGCCTCCGATGATGAAATCGCTTTCGTGAAATCCGAACTCGACGCGGAAATCGACGTGTCGGGTCTGGCCCGTGACACCGCTGAAAACATGAAGGCGCAGGTCTATTCCGCCGCGCTGATGGCGATCACCGTCGATACCGAGGCCGAAAAGCAATACCTCGCCAACTTGGCGGCGGCGCTTGGGCTGGAAACTGAGAAAGTGGCGCTGATCCATCAGTCGATGGGCAAGCCGCTGGCCTGAACCGGGCTTGAGATTTGAGATGCGGGTCGGGGCAAAACGCCTTGGCCCGCATCTTGCGTTTCAGGGGGTGGCGGTTTTGTAGCTGCGCTCGATTTCGATCAGGCGTTGTTTGCGCCACAGCCCGCCCCCATAGCCCGTCAGCGACCCGTCTGCGCCGATCACCCGATGGCACGGCACCATCAGCGCGATCTGATTGACACCATTGGCGCGCGCCACGGCACGGGTGGCGCTCGGGTGATGGATGGATTGAGCGATCTGGGCGTAGCTGCGGGTCTGGCCTGCGGGAATACTGCGCAACGCGTCCCAGACGGCGCGAGAGAACTCTGATCCGTGCTGAGCGAGCGGCGTTGCGAACTGCGCGCTGCGGCCTGCGAAATATTCTGTCAGTTCCGCGCTGGATCGGCCTCTAACGCGTCTAGAAGCGTAGCGATCACCGGCTCGGACATCGCGGCGGCTTGCATCGGATGGCAGCGTTTGCAGGGGCGAAACCCGGCCTCCAGACAAGCCCCGATCGTGTCGTGGAAGGCGCAATTCTCAGCCAGCGGTTTGCGCGCAGGACAGGTCAGGCGGCAAAAAATGCCGGTGGTGGTCACGCAAACAAAAGCCTGCCCGTCATAGCGCGAGTCGCGCTCTAGCAGGGCGCGATAGAGGGTGGCGTGATCTGGCAAATCAAACAGCATGACACAAACTTAGCATCCGGTTGCGCGCGGGGCTGTCGAAAAACGGGCGTCTATTTCGATTTCTGTGCCAAGGCGCGCGGGAAATCTTGGGGTAGGTCTGGGTTTTGTTGTTGACTCCGCAGGCCGTATAGCTAAAAGGCGGGCTTCAAGGATTCCGCGGGCACGCCGATGTGCCCGGAGCTAGGAGAATTAAAATGGCGAAGCCGACGACGATCAAGATCCGTCTGAACTCGACGGCGGGCACCGGGCACTTCTATGTGACCAAGAAGAATGCCCGCACCATGACGGAAAAAATGGCCGTGAACAAATACGATCCGGTCGTGCGCAAGCATGTCGAATACAAAGAAGGCAAGATCAAATAAGATCGCCGCTTTGGACTATGTTGAAGGGCCGTGCCGTTGGGCGCGGCCTTTTGCTTTGGTCGGGTCGGTTGTGGGGAAAGGGCTAGCTGCGTGTCCCACGCGACAGATAGCGCGCCAAAGCAGGGCCGGCGATCAGCACCAGCAGAAAGCGCCCGATCTGCATCGCCATCACGAACGGAATATCCACCTGAGTGCCCGCCGCGATGATCGCGACCGAATCCGCGCCGCCCGGACTGGTGGCCAGATAGGCCGTCACCGGCTCTATCCCGGCGAACTGCACCAGAAGGGCGGCAAACCCCGCACAAAGCGCGATCAACGTCACGATCATGCCCAGAACCAGCGGCAACACCCGCGCGGCATGGGCCAGCACCTCGCGCGAGAACCGCATCCCGATTCCCCAGCCGACAATCGCATAGCTAAGCGCCAGCACAGGCTGCGGCAGGGCGATGTCGCCAAGACCGCTCAGATTGTAGATCACCCCGGCGATTAGCGGCGTCAGCAAGCCGCCTCCGGGCACTTTCAGCCGCCAACCGAGCAGCCCCGCGCCAATCGCCAGCCCCAGCGTTTTGGCGATATCAAGCGCGTTCAGCGTGGTCTCGACCGGCGTTGCAACCACTGACTGGCTAGGCGTGACACCGAACAGTTTCACCACCGCCGTCGCGGCAATCGCGCAGCAGGCGACGCGCAAATACTGCATCATCGCGACCAGCCGCATATCGGCGCCGTAGCTTTCCGACATCAAGGTCATCACGGTCGCTGCACCGGGCGATGAGCCCCAGATCGCCGTGGTGCCCGGTAGCATGCCCGTGCGTGAGAGCAGCCAGCCCAAACTGGTCGCGCCCAGCACCGTGGACAAGATCCCGGCGGCGAAGATCGGCCAATCCTGCGCGATTTCGGGAAATAGCGCGGGCGGCAGCTTTGACGCCATCATCATGCCCACCACGCTTTGCGCGATGATGAAAACAAAGCGCGGTATCGCCACGCCAGAGCCGGCCCCCGCCATCGCAATCGCCACGATCATCGGCCCCAAAAGCAGCGCCGCAGACAGATGCGCACGCCCCAGCAGCAGTGCCAACAGGCCGGAGCCAAGGATCAGCACGCCCCAGCGCAGCGGTGCGGGCCAACGGGCGGGGTGGGTCATCAAGGGAGGCATATCGGTGCAGTCATTTAGGCGTTTCGCCTGTCAGATAGCACAGTTGCCCCGCGCGCCAATGGTAGAAATGCGCGCCCGGGATGACGCTGCCCGTTTGGCGCAATTGAAGCGCTTTGCGAGGTTCTTCATAGTTTTGCGTGCCTTTTTCGTTCGCGGATCTAATTCTTCATCTAAGATGCAAATGTGGTAAATGCCTTGGGTTCGACCAAGGCAAGTGTCTATACGAGCCCAATCAGTATGGGCGATATTGCAGATCCGGGACGTGAAAGATGGCCTCACACTTAAGACGCACAATTCCGTCGGTGCTCGTGATGGGCGTTTGCGGCACGGGTAAAACCACGATTGCAAAAGGCGTTGCACAGGCCTTGGGTGGGCAGTTTCTGGATGCTGACGATTATCATCAATCGGCAAATGTGGCGCGCATGGCCTCGGGGCTTCCCTTAGATGACGCGATGCGATGGGACTGGCTTGATCGGCTGTCCGACGAGGTGCTCCGGGTCGGTATGTTGACCCGGCACCCTGTCGTCTTCGCATGTTCGGCATTGAAAAGGGCCTATCGCGACCGGTTGCGTCGAAATCTTGGTGCGATGCATATCGTGCATCTGACGGGGGATCGGTCGTTGATTGCGCAGCGTATGGCGCAGCGATCCGACCATTTTATGCCGGTGAGCCTGCTTGATAGCCAACTGGCAGATATGGAGGCCCCGACTCCAAGTGAAAAGGCGCTTGTTTGCGACATTGTGCAGTCGCCGGATCAGATCGTAACCGCGATTTGCCACCAGTTTGGGGAACAGCTTGCGATTGAGCATGATACAAAAGGCGCACCCGTTTGATGGGGTGCGCCTGTCGCCTCACGCCGCGCGGGTCAGCATCCCAAACAGATCGCGCGTGTCATCGGGATCGGCCAGTAGATCCAGCGGTTGATAGAAATTGCTGCCCGCGATCTGGTCATGGATGTAGCGCAGGGCGCTGAAATCTTCGATTGCGAAGCCCACGGAATCAAACAGCGTGATCTGTTTGGCATCGCGCCGACCCTCGGCCTCGCCGCGCATCACCTGCCACAGCTCGGTCACGGGGTGATCGGCGTCAAGTTGCTGGATTTCGCCCTCGATGCGGGTTTGCTCGGGGTATTCCACGAAAATATCCGCGCGGGTCAGGATGTCGCGATGCAGTTCCGTCTTGCCGGGACAGTCGCCGCCAATTGCGTTAATATGCACGCCGCTGCCGACCATATTATCGCTTAGGATCGTCGCGCATTGCTTGTCGGCGGTGCAGGTGGTGATGACCTGCGCGCCCTCCACCGCCTGCGCGCCAGACGTGCAGGGCGTCACATCAAAGCCCTGTGCGCTGAGGTTGCGCATGGCTTTCGCGGTGGCCGCAGGGTCGATGTCATACAGGCGCAAGCGGTTGATGCCGCAGATCGCGCGAAAGGCCAGCGCCTGAAATTCGCATTGCGCGCCATTGCCGATCATCGCCATCACTTGCGCACCTTTCGGGGCAAGGTATTTCCCCACCAAAGCCGAGGTCGCCGCCGTGCGCAGCGCCGTCAGCACCGTCATTTCCGACAGTAGCAACGGATAGCCGGTCGCGACCGAGGACAGCACGCCAAAGGCCGTCACCGTCTGATGCCCGGTGCGCCCGTTCTTGGGGTGACCGTTGACATATTTGAAGCCGTAATTTTCAGCGTCCGCCGTGGGCATCAACTCGATCACGCCCTCTTGCGAGTGGCTCGCGACGCGCGGGGTTTTGTCAAATTCCGGCCAGCGGCGGAAATCTTGCTCGATATAGGCGGCAAGGTCGCGCATCACGGTTTCAACGCCGTTGGCGTTCACCAGCCGCATCATATTAGCGACAGAGACGAAGGGGACAAAGGCCAGCGCCGAGGGGGTAGGGGATTGCGAGGTCATCAATAGCTCCGGGTCATGCGGTCAAGAACGCGCCGGCCAAACAGGCTGGCGGTGAGGTCGCGGATCAGTTTCGCGGTGCGCCCGCGCTCATCGAGAAACGGGTTCAACTCGACCAGATCAAGCGAGGTCACGAGGGCGCTGTCGCACAGCTCCTCCATGATCAGATGCGCCTCGCGGAATGTCATGCCACCCGGCACGGTGGTACCCACGGCGGGCGCGATTGCGGGGTCAAGGAAATCCACGTCAAAGCTGACATGCAGCAACCCGTTGGCCGCCCGCACCCGCTTGAGGAACGCGCGCAACGGCGCTAGCACGCCAGTCTCATCCAGCGCGCGCATGTCATGCACCTCGATGCCCGTCGCGGTGATGCGGTCACGCTCTGCCGGATCAACCGAGCGGATGCCCATCATGCAGATATTGGCCGGATCGACGGCATGTTTCAGCGGCGGATAGGCATCAAACCCCGGCTGAGCGGTGAAATAGGAGACCGGAGTACCGTGCAGATTGCCGCTGGTCGTGGTGTCGAGCGTGTGCAGATCTGGATGGGCATCCAGCCAGAGCACGAACAACGGGCGGTTCAGGCTGGCCGCATGGGCCGCGATGCCGCTGACCGTGCCCGCCGCCATCGCGTGATCGCCACCCATGAAGACGGGCAGATCAAAGTCGCGCGCGGCGTCTTGGGCGGCTCGGGCAAGGATCGTGATCCAGGCGTGGGTCTCGGCCAGATCGTGGATCGCGGGGTTGGCATGGGGCAGCGGCGTTTGCGGGCCAATCGCCAGATCGCCCAGATCACTGACCTCCCACTCCAGTTCAGCCAGCACACGCGCCAATCCCGCCGTGCGCAAAGCCGCTGGCCCCATAACGCATCCCGGTTGCGATGCCCCCGTTTGGATAGGCGCGCCCAATAGCGAGCAGGTCTTTTTCATAACGATCTCCCTTGTTGCGCATCAGGATGGGGGAAATCTCTTGCTATTTCGATTGGCAATTTGCGCGAAACGAAGCTAAGATTGATCGAATAGAGTAGTCATTAGTGCGAAATGATCAGTGGCAGACACCCCTAGCACCATCGACCGCGCAATCATCGCCGCCTTGCGCCACGATTCCCGGATGTCGGTGACCGAGTTGGCGCATAAGGCCGGGATCTCGCGCACCACCGCGCGGGTGCGGTTACAATCGCTGATGGAGAGCGGGCGGATACGCCGTTTCACCATCGAAACCGATATCGACGTCGAGGGGCAGGTGCGCGCCATCACGTTGGTGCAGCTGCAAGGGCGCATGTCGCGCACCGTGATCCGTGCGCTGCACCGCATCGCGGATGTTTCGACGGTTTACGCCACCAATGGCAACTGGGATCTGGTGGCCGAAATTCACACCGACTCCTTGGCGAGTTTTGACCGTGCACTGCGTGAAATCCGCGAAATTCCCGGTGTGCAAAATAGCGAAAGCTGCCTATTATTGGCCCCGGTCGTCAGCTAGGCATGCGCAAGTGATCGCAATGGCGCGCGCCAACGTATCCTTTCCCGACACGCAAGGAGATCGCGATGAAACGTATACTGGCCCTCACGCTGGCAATGATGGTGCCGGGTCTGGCAGCGGCGCAACCTTTCGGGAACTGGAAAGAGCAGCGGTTTTCGCTGTTTTCCGGCAATGACTGGGCGCAAACTGCGGATGGCGTTCAGGTCGTGTCCGACGGTGCTGTGTCGCTGATCTGGACGCCGTTGGCACCCGCACAGGGCAAGGCGCGCAAGGCGTCATGGGGCTGGTCGGTGGCGCAAAGCGTGCCCGCAACCGACCTGACGCAAAAGGGCGGCGATGATCGCAACCTGTCGCTTTATTTCGTGTTTATGCCCGAAGACGTGGCCGCGCAAAATCGCAATGCCTCGATCCGCAAGCTGCTCAGCGTCAAGGAGGCACGGGTGTTGATGTATGTCTGGGGTGGCGAGCACGCGCGCGGCGCTGTGCTGCCCTCGCCCTACTTGGGAGCGCGCGGCAAGACGCTGATCATGCGCAAAGCGAGCACCGGAGCGCACAGCGAAAACGTCGATCTGGCGGGCGATTTTGCCAAGGCGTTTGGCGGGGTGAAAACCACGCTCGTCGGGCTGGCCGTTTCGGCTGATAGCGACGACACAGACAGCACGCTTAAGGCGTCTCTGGCGGGGTTGCGGCTGCAATGACGGCCAACTCTGCGGCATGTTCAACCAGCGCCGCCTGACCTTTCGGAGATAGCGCGTAAAGTCCGCGCTCGGGGTGGTCGAACCAGCCGTAATGATCGGCGCGCATCAAGGTAGCGGCGCGTGTGACGCCTGTTGCGCGGGCAAGCGTGGCGGGTTTTGCCGCGCCATTTGCGCCCAAGTAAGCCGCACAGCGCAGCGCGTCTTGGCGATAGGCGGTCATGCGTTTGGTGCGCGTTGTGCCCGCGACATTCGGGTCACCCACGCGGCGTTCGAATTCGCGCAGCAGACGGGTAGCAGCTTTGCGGTTCTTGCGCGGTGTGTGATCGCCGGGGTCAAGATGCGCCTCGACCTTGGCGCGGTTCACATCGACCGCCAGCAACCCCAGCCCGAGCCGCCGACATAGCCGCGCGATGTCTTTGTAGCGCAGCTTCCAGCCGCGTTCGGAGGACACCGGAACCGCAAGGTAAACCAGATCGCTATGGGTCTGGCGCTCGATCCCCTGAAAGATCAGCGCCAGCGAGAACGTGGTTTTCAGCTCGACCACAAGGGGTGGCTCATTGCCACGGCGCGCCATCACATCGCAAGCACCGATCTCGGCTTTAACCTCGTAACCCTGACCTTCAAGATAGGTCTTGATCGGCGGGTATAGATCGGCCTCGCGCATGTCCGCTCCGGTTGGTTGCGTCCTAGCCATAGCGCAAAGATGCGCGCTGATCTATCCGCGCAGGGCGGTGGCGCGTGCCAGCCCGTCGACCACGGCAGTGAACGCATCGGCGCGGTCCTGCGTGGCATCGGGAAACAGCGCCTGCGCCTCTTGTGAGATCATCCCCATCAAGCTGGAGCCGCCCACAAGGATCACGGCGTCGATCTGGCCCGCGTCAAACTGCGCAAGGGTCAGCGTTTCTACCATCGCCGCGCGCAGATCGGGGCGAAACCCCTGAAGCGCGTCATTCAGCGAACCCGGCGTGATCGGCGCGTTCAATCGGGGTTCAATGAAGCCCATCGCGATTTCGCTTGCGGTCGCGCCATTGGCCGCGATCTTGCCGCGCTCGACCGCAAAAGCCAGCGTGTGGCCCAAATGATCCTCAATCACCTTTTCCAGACGGCGCATTTTGCGCGGATCGCTGGCGTGTTTGACCATATCCTCGACCGCGCGTTCGGTGTCGCGGGTGTAGAGAAACGGGATCTTGGCCCAAGTGGACAGGTCAACATAAATCGCGTTTGGAACGGGAAGCAGCCCGTTGCCAAGCGTGCGCTTGAGCGTGCCGCCATGACCAAGATGCGCCATCACATGCGCCATCGACACGGCCTGATCGAAATCGGTGCCGCCAAGGCGAATGCCGTGGCTCGCAAGCACCTCGATGCGGGGGCCGTGGCTGCGAAATACCGTGAAATCCGAGGTGCCGCCGCCGATATCAACGATCAGCCCGATCTCGCCCGCCGCGCCGCGGCTTTGATAGGCCAGCGCGGCTGCCTCGGGTTCGAACAGAAAATCGACGGCCTCGAATCCGGCCGCCAGATAACAGGCGCGCAGATCGTCCTCGGCACGCGCATCGCGCTCGGGATCGTTTGAGTGGAAATGCACCGGGCGACCTGACAGCGCGTGGGGGAGCGGCTGGCCGATTTGCGCCTCGGCGCGCGCCTTGATCTGGGCCAGAAACGCCGTGATGATTGAGGCCAGCGTGCGCCGCTTGCCCCCGATCAAGCGCGATTCATGCAGCAAGGGCAGGCCCAGAACGCTTTTGAGCGCGCGCATGTAGCGCCCCTCATCGCCTGCCATCAGCGCCTCTGCCGCTGCCGTGCCGATCAGCATCTCGGCCTCGTCTGCGGGGAAAAACACGGCTGTCGGTAAGGTCAGCGCGTCGTGTTCAATCGGCAGATGGCGCACAGAGCCGTTTTCAAGGATCGCGGCAGCCGAATTGGAGGTGCCAAAGTCGATAGCAAGTTTCGGGGCGGTCATGTGCGGCGGCCTCATCAAAAAGCGGAACCTGCGCGGCTATCCAATTTTGCCCAGAGCTGCAAGGGCCAAGCCCGTTGCCAATGGGCGCGCGCGGATTTTACTTGCTACTAACTGACCGGTCAGTTTGTAATTGCCGCATGAACACCAAATCACCCACCGAACCGAAATTTCGCAGACGCGCCGAGGCGCGCCCTGATGAGGTGCTAGATGCCGCGCTTAGCCTGTTCACCGAAAAGGGCTATGCGCGTACCACCGTCGATCAGGTGGCCAAGCGCGCCGGATTCTCCAAGGGCACGGTCTATCTGTATTTCGCCTCTAAAGAGGCCATCCTCGAAGGGCTTGTGCAGCGCACGGTCGAGCCGATCGCAGAGGCCGCTTTCGAGACAATGACCGATTATCGCGGCGACCCGCGCCCTGTTCTGGCGCAATTCCTGCGGGCAATGGCGCAGGCTTTGGCGGACTCAAAGACGCGTGCGGTGGTGATGATCATTCTGCAAGAGGCCCCCGCCGCGCCCAATATTTCCGCGCTGTTTCGCAAGGCGGTTCTGGGTCGCGCGCTGCCTGCAGTGACCGCACTGTTGGCGCAAGGCGTGGCGGGTGGGCATATCCGCGCGATTGACCCGGAATTGACGGCGCGCAGCGTGCTTGGCCCGGTGATCGGGCATCTTTTGCTGTCCGAAATTTTCCGCATTCGCCCCGAGGGTGGTTTGCAGATGGATCGGCTGGTCGAGAACCATCTGACCCTTTTATTCGCGGGGCTTGAACCCGATACGGGAGGCGCGCCATGAGTGCATTCGTCGATTGGGTGGCCGCCATTGCGGCGGCTGTGATCCCCGGTTGGGGGGGCGACGGGGCGCCCCATTACAATGGCTATGCCGAGGGCGATTACGTTTATGCCGCCCCCGCTGCGGCAGGTCGGATCGCACAGATTGCTGTGACCGAGGGCGGGCAGGTCAAAAAGGGTGATCTGCTGTTTCGCCTTGAGGATACGCAACAAGTCGCGGCCCTGAACGCGGCCAAGGCGAATGCGGCGGTGGCACAGGCTAATCTGGATAACCTTTCAACCGGTAGCCGCGCACCCGAGATCGACGTTGTGCGCGCCACACTGGATCAGGCGCGTGCGGATCAGACGCTTGCGGCCTCGACCTTAGCGCGCTCAAAACAGCTGCGCGCCAGCGGGGCGGTGTCGCAGGCCAAGGTCGATGTCGATCAGGCCAGCTATGACAGCGCGAGCGCCCATGTCGCTCAGCTTGAAGCGCAGCTGAAGGTGGCCGAACTGCCCGCGCGCGATGCCCAACGCATTGCCGCCGAGGCCAGCCATACCGCAGCACTTGCGCAAGAGGCAGGGGCAAAATCCGCGCTCAAGGATCGCACGGTTGACGCCCCTGCGGGTGGGTTGGTGGACAAGGTTTATTACGATCTGGGTGAGGTGGCGGGTGCCGGCGCGCCGGTGGTGGCGATCTTGCCGCCAGATGCGCTCAAGGCGTTGTTCTTTGTCCCCGAACCGGATCGTGCGCAGATCAAGCTGGGCGAGGTGTTCGACGTCAGTTGCACCGGTTGCGCCAGCGGCATCACCGCCAAGGTCACGCGCATGGCCTCTAGCCCGCAATACACGCCACCGATCATCTACAGCCGTGAGGAAAGCGCGCGCCTTGTGTTTCGCGTCGAGGCGCGGGTGCTTAACCCGCAGGGCCTGCTGCCCGGCCAACCCGTCACTCTGAGTGCAAAGCCATGAGTGACGCGCCCGCCATTTCTGTCTCGGGCCTGACCAAGCGGTTTTCAGGCCGCACCGTGGTCGATCACTTTGACATGGATGTGCCCAAGGGCGCGATCTACGGGTTTCTGGGGCCGAACGGGTCGGGCAAAACCACGACGATCCGCATGATGTGCGGGCTGCTCACGCCCGACGATGGGACCGGGAACTGCCTTGGATATGACATCCTGACCCAGCAAGAGCAGATCAAGGCCAATGTCGGCTATATGACGCAGAAGTTTTCGCTTTATGAGGATCTGACGATCCGCGAGAACCTTGATTTCATTGCGCAGATGTTTGGCGTGACGGGGCGCAAGAAACGGGTTCAGGCGGCGCTTGAGGATCTGGGGCTGGCGGATCGCGCGGCGCAACTGGCGGGCAACCTGTCGGGCGGGTGGAAGCAACGCCTCGCGCTAGCAGCTTGCATGATCCATGACCCGGCGCTGCTGCTGCTGGATGAGCCGACGGCGGGCGTGGACCCCAAGGCGCGGCGCGATTTCTGGGATGAGATCCGCAAGCTCTCGGCGCAGGGCGTGACGGTGCTGGTCTCGACCCATTACATGGATGAGGCGGTGCAATGCGATTTCATCGCCTATATCGCCTATGGCAAAAAGCTGATTTCGGGGGTGGCGCAGGAGATCCCGAAAATGATCGGGCTGCACACTTACCGCGTCACGGGTCCCGATATTGCCGCGCTTGAGGCGGCGTTGAAATCCGAACCTGCCGTGGTGCAGGTCGCGCGGTTCGGCGCGGTGTTGCATGTGTCGGGCACGGATGAGGACGCGCTCAAGGCGCTGGCCGATCGCTATCGTGCCAAGGGCCCCCATCACTGGGAACACAAGCCCGCAGAGCTGGAAGAAGCATTCATCTATCTTATGACGGGCGCCGCAGATAACTTTCGCGGAGATCCGAAATGAGCGCAGGTTTCTCCTTCTTTCGCTTCTCTTGGCGGCGATTTCTTGCGGTGCTGGGTAAGGAATTTATCCAGATGCGGCGCGATCAGATCACCTTTGTGATGATGATCGGGGTCCCGATCATGCAGCTTTTGATCTTTGGCTACGCGATCAATTCAGATCCACGCCATCTGCCGACCTTGGTTGAAATGGCCGATGATGGCCCGGTCAGTCGCGCGGTGCTGATGGGGATGAAAACCTCTAGCTATTTCGACTTCGAAGGCGTCGTGACAAGCCCGGCGCAGGGCGAGGCGGCTTTGCGCGATGGCCGCGCGAATTTCGTCGTCTTGATCCCGCCCGATTTCGAGCGCGATGTGATGCGCGGGCTGTCGCCACAGATTTTGCTGTCGGCGGATGCGTCAGACCCGACGGCTGTTGGCGGCGCGGCCAGCGCGATTTCGGGGATCGTGGACACCGCGATGAGCGAAACCTTGACCGGCCCGCTCGCATTTGCGGCCCAAAGCAAGGCGCCGTTTTCGGTGGCTGTGCATCGCGCTTATAACCCCGAAGGCTCGACCTCTATCAATATCGTGCCGGGGTTGCTGGGGGTTATCCTGTCGATGACGATGGTGATGATCACCGCCGTGGCCATCGTGCGCGAGACCGAGCGCGGCACGATGGAGACGCTGATCGCCACGCCGGTGCGCCCGTTTGAGGTGATGCTGGGCAAAATCGCGCCCTATGTGCTGGTGGGCTATGTGCAGACGGGCGTGTTCCTGCTGGCGGCGCGCCTTTTGTTCGATGTGCCTTTCACGGGGTCGGCGCTGGCCTTTTTCCTAGGCTTCAACCTGTTCATCGTGACCAATCTGGCGCTGGGATTCCTGATCTCGACGGTAGCGCGCAGCCAGATGCAGGCGATGCAATTGTCGTTCTTCACGCTACTGCCCTCAATCCTGCTGTCGGGGTTCATGTTTCCCTTCGCGGCAATGCCGTCATGGGCGCAGGCCATCGGAAGCGCGATCCCGACGACCCATTTCCTGCGCCTCGTGCGCAAGGTGATGCTGAAAGGTGCGGGCGTTGGCGATATCACGGGCAACATGCTGGGGATCGCCGTGATTATGGCCGTGATCGTGATTGTCGCGCTGCGCCGCTATCACCAAACGCTGGACTGAGCGACGCAAAAGCCGCTGCATTCGGGCACCTTTTGCCTGCGTCGTGCTTGGGCAGGTGTCTCGGCGCAAACGTATTTTCTTGTGCCAAGCGCGTGAATCGCATTGAACTACGCGCGAATTTCGTCACGCTGGGGGCAGTCCTGCAATTTAATGCGGGCGTTGACTTAAACGGGAGGAGACGATGTTTCACAACATCAAGCTCGGCGCGCTGGTCGCCGGGGTCATGGCGCTGTCGGCTCCGGTCG
This sequence comes from Thioclava indica, assembly GCF_000714545.1. GTDB lineage: Bacteria > Pseudomonadota > Alphaproteobacteria > Rhodobacterales > Rhodobacteraceae > Thioclava > Thioclava indica. The sequence goes on along the minus strand of NZ_AUNB01000040.1, from coordinate 161,598 downwards.
CCAAGGCCGAGACATTCATCAACATTCTGACGGGGGGCACCTCGGGGGTGTACTATCCGCTTGGCGTGGCGCTGTCGGAAATCTACGGTCAGGCGATGCCCGACACCCGCGTGCAGGTGCAATCGACCAAAGCCTCGGTCGAGAACCTGAACCTGCTGCAACAGGGTCGTGGTGAGTTGGCTTTCGCGCTGGGGGATTCAGTCAAAGACGCGTGGGAAGGCAATGCCGATGCGGGCTTCAAGGCACCGCTCAGCAAGCTGCGCGCGATTGCGGCGATCTATCCCAACTTCATCCAGATCGCGGCTTTGAAGGACGCGAATGCGACCACGATCACCGATCTGAAAGGCAAAAGCATCTCGGTCGGCGCGGCGAAATCAGGCACCGAGCTGAACGCGCGCAAGATTTTCGGTGCGGCTGGCATGAGCTATGACGATCTGGGCAAGGTTGAGTATCTGCCGTTCTCGGAATCCGTCGAGCTGATGAAAAATCGCCAACTTGATGCGACCTTCCAATCCTCGGGACTGGGCAACGCTGCGCTTAAGGATCTGTCGACGACGCAGGACGTGACCTTTGTGTCGATTCCGGCTGAGATCGCCGACAAGCTGGGTGCGCCTTACAAGCCGGGCGTCATTCCAGCGGGCACATATCCAAGGCAGGATGCCGATGTGCCCACCGTGGCGATCACCAATATCCTCGTGACGCGCGAAGGCGTTTCGGACGAAGAAGCCTATCAGATGACCAAGCTGTTGTTTGAAAATCTCGATACGCTCAAGGCGGCCCACGCGGCCGCGGGCGGTATTTCGCTTGAGGCCGCGGTGCAAGGACTGCCGATCCCGCTGCATCCGGGTGCCGAGAAGTACTACCGCGAAAAAGGCCTGATCAAATAAGGTCAGAGCCGGAATAAACAGGGGCGGCGCGCGATGACGGGTCGCCCCTGATCCATGAGGGAGGGGATGCATGGGCGAGACGACACATACCGCAGAGGCCGAACTGGTGCAGCACGATCCGCTGGCGGGCGGTTTCCCGGCCAGCTTTGAGGGGCGGGTGCTGTTCTGGCTGGCTGTGGCCTTTTCAGTTTGGCAGATCGCCTTTGCTGCGCATATTGTCACGCCCTCCAGCCAGATCGCGCGCGCGGTGCATGTCGGATTTCTCCTGGCGCTGGGCTTTCCGTTGCTGTCGATTGCCAAGGGCTATGGGTCTTTAGGCAAGTCGATTGCCTATGTGCTGGCTGCCTGTGGCGTCGCTGTCGCGGCCTATCAATGGATCGAATACACGCCGCTTTTGCTGCGCGCAGGCGATCCGACCAACGTTGATCTAATCTTTGGCGTGACGCTGATCATCACCGTGTTTACCGCGGCGTGGCTGCTGATGGGGCCTGCGCTGCCGATCATATCCGGCTCGTTTCTGGCCTATGCGATGTTTGGTCAGTATCTGCCCTCGCCGTTCAACCACCGCGGCTACGCGTTCGAGCAGGTGATCGAGCAGATGAGCTATGGCACCGAGGGCATTTACGGCATCCCGACCTATGTCTCGGCGACCTATATTTTCCTGTTCATCCTGTTCGGCTCGTTCCTTGAAAAGGCCGGAATGATCAAGCTGTTCACCGATGTTTCGCTGGGGCTGGTGGGCGACCGGATGGGCGGCGCGGCGAAGGTGTCGGTGCTGTCGTCTGGCCTGATGGGCACGATTTCGGGCTCGGGTGTGGCCAATGTCGTCACCACGGGGCAATTCACGATTCCGCTGATGAAAAGCTTTGGTTACCGGTCCGCTTTTGCTGGCGGGGTCGAGGCCACGGCCTCGATGGGCGGCCAGATCATGCCGCCGGTGATGGGGGCGGTGGCCTTTATCATGGCCGAGACCTTGGGCGTCGATTATGTCGAGGTGGTCAAGGCCGCGCTGATCCCCGCGATCCTGTATTTTCTGGGCGCGTTCTGGATGGTGCATCTTGAGGCGGGCAAACGCGATCTGCGCGGCTTGGCGAAATCCGAATTGCCCTCGCCGCGCAAGGCATTGAAGGAAGGTTGGTATCTGCTGCTGCCGCTGGGCGTGCTCGTTTACCTGCTGTTTTCCGGCTACACGCCACTGTTTGCGGGCACCGTGGGGCTGTCGCTGACCGGTTTGTTGATCCTCGGCGGCTCGGTCGCGCTGGGCCTGCCCAATCAGGTGTTGCGGGTGATCTTCTGGATCATCATCGCACTCGTCGCAGGCGCGTTTTTCGAGGTCGGCATCTGGGCCGTTCTGGGTGCCGTCGCCGTGCTGATCGCGATCAACGCGTTTATCAAGGGCGGTCCTGCGACGCTGGCTTTGTGTCGTGACAGCCTTGCCGATGGCGCGCGCACGGCGCTGCCGGTTGGGATTGCCTGCGCGTTGGTAGGCACGATCATCGGGGTGATGACGCTGACCGGGGCGGCCACGACGTTCGGGCAGTTCATCGTGGGGGTTGGCCAATCCTCGCTATTCCTGTCGCTGGTGCTGACGATGATCACCTGTATCGTGCTGGGCATGGGCATCCCGACGATCCCGAATTACATCATCACCTCATCCATCGCGGGGCCTGCGCTGCTGGATCTCGGCGTGCCGCTGATCGTGAGCCACATGTTTGTGTTCTATTTCGGCATTCTGGCCGATCTGACCCCGCCAGTGGCGCTGGCCTGTTTTGCCGCCGCGCCGATTGCCAAGGAAAGCGGCCTCAAGATCAGCTTTGAGGCGATCAAGGTCGCCGCTGCTGGCTTCGTCGTGCCCTTCATGGCCGTCTATACGCCCGCGTTGATGCTGCAGGATGGCGGGCCGTTGGCCGGGGCAATCGGCTATTGGCCTGCGGTGGCCTACGTTATTCTCAAGGCGGTGATTGCGATTGCGCTTTGGGGCGTGGCGGTGATCGGCTGGCTGGGTCGTCCGCTGGCCCTGTGGGAGCGCGGGCTGGCAATGGTCGCCGCGTTTACGTTGATCGCTGCGCTGCCGCTGACTGATGAAATCGGCTTTGCGCTTGTCGCTGCCTTCGCCGCGCTGCTGTGGATGCGCAAGGGCGCGGCCCCCGCATGAGCGCGTGTTTGATGGTCGGGGCGGCAATGATTGCGCTGGCACCCTCCGGCCAGTTCAGTCTGGAATGGACCCATTCGGTCGAACACGAGGGCTGGCGCGAGCATTGGCAGCTGACCGATCACCACACGCTGCGGCTGGTCGGGGCGGCCGTCAAAGGCTCGGGCGCGGGGATGGAGCCGGGGCCGGGCGGGCATTTTGAAGACGGGTGGTGGGTCTGGCCCACCACCGGCCCCGAGGTGCCCGATCTCGAACTCGCGGCGTCGGGGGCCACGGTATCGGGCTGGACGCTGTGCTCGGTTGGCTGCACGGTGATCGGCGCGCAGCGCGAGGCGCCCATCCGCATCGCGCCCTGTGAGTGAGCGTTGTCATTACTATCTGCAGTGATGCCGGAAGACCCATTAAAAAAAGGCCAACGAGTAGCAATCGCGGGCGGAGGCAGCACCTCATCAAGAGTTTTGCAGGAAAGCGCAAAACAGGCCTTTCAGGCGGGATATGAGGGATCGTACATTCGCGCGCTTCGCCCTGCTTGGAACAAGGAGCGCATCGTGGGCCACAAGCGGCCTCTGAAACCCAAGCATGTTCAGGCGATCAGGGGTCGGCTTGAACTGGCCGAGAACCACGTGTGGATTTCAACATCAACCTGCGTTTCCAGCCCTCGGGCTGGTTCACACGCGGGTCTCTGAGGCGCTGGCCCATGACGGCTCTCCCGAACTGCGCGATATCTGGTATGATCGCGACGGCGACAAGCCGTATTTTCACTTGCAAAGCAGTGTCTTCCAGACCGCCGAGTTTCTGGTGATCGCCAATTTCTACTACCAGATCAAGACCAAGCGCGGCGGTGATGGCACATGGCTCGCGCCCAAGAATATACACAAGATCATCCATTGGGCGGGCAGCTTCAAGATGCTGCTGGGGCAGGGGCAGGCGGACTGCCCGCTGCTCCGGATTTTACGCGTCGCGCATATCGCTTCCGTGATCGCGCGCAAGCATCCGCGCCTCGATTGCGCTTAACCGTTCAAGCGCCATGGTTTCACAGCCGGTTTCACGCAGCGCGCGCGACCAGACGCGCCCGACCGACGCCGCCGACCAAGGCAGCACCGCCCGCGTCACCCAAGCCCGTGCAGGCGCGGGTAGTCTGTCATGGGCCGCCATCGGGTTTTCGCGGCGGCGGCGGCGCAGCCCTGTGACCAGGTTCCGGCTCATGCCGCTTGCCCCCAGCGCGGGAACGGGTCGCTCAACCCCTTCCAGAGGTCGGGCGCAAAGCGGGTTTCGGGCACAAGACAACGGGTCAGCATCGCCTCGATCCGCGATCGGTTCATCTCTCCTAACATGCCGATGAAGACCATCTCTTGCCGACGGTCGCCAAATTCCCGCGCGACACGATCCGCCATGCGGGCGCGCGCCTCTGCGGGCCAATGGGCCTCGGGCACCGCGGCCCACCACAGGCCCAGCCCCCGCACCTCAAGCACCGGTCCAGCAACCGAAAATTCGCCCGCCCAGTCGGGCCGGGTGGCCAGCCAGAAATGCCCCTTGGCGCGAATGACGCCTGGCAGAGGCGTGTCGAAAAACTCCGCCAGCTTCACCGGATCGAAGGGGCGTTCGGCGCGAAACACGAAAGAGGTGATGCCGTATTCCGCATCTTCTGGCGTGTGATCGGCAAAGCCGTAAAGCTCTTGCACCCAAGTCGGGTGGCGATGCGCGCTCTCGAAGGAAAACCGGCCAGTGCCAAGGATGTCACCTGCATCGACCGCGCCGAAATCAGCCTCGATGATTTTTGCATCGGCGTTGAGGGCGCGAATGATCGCACGGGCCGTTTCCCGCTCGGGCTCGGTGGCGGCGGAGATCTTGTTGAGCACAACCACATCGGCAAATTCGATCTGCTCGGTCAAAAGCTGCACCAGCGAGCGTTCGTCTTCCGGCCCCAACCCAACGCCGCGGTCGGCGAGAAAGTCTTGCGCGCTGAAATCGCGCGTCAGATTGGCGGCATCCACAACAGTCACCATCGTGTCGAGACGCGCGATATCATCCAGCGCGGCTCCCTGATCATCGCGAAACTCAAAGCTTGCAGCGACGGGAAGCGGTTCGGAGACGCCGGTGGATTCGATCAGCAGATAGTCAAAACGCCCCTCTTCGGCGAGGCGGCGCACCTCGATCAGAAGATCTTCGCGAAGGGTGCAGCAGATGCAGCCATTGGTCATCTCGACGAGCTTTTCTTCGCCTCGCGTCAGACTGCCACCCGCGCGGATCAGATCAGCGTCGATATTCACCTCGGACATATCATTGACGATCACGGCAACGCGCAAACCGGAACGATTGGCGAGGATATGATTGAGCAGCGTGGTTTTTCCGGCCCCAAGAAAGCCAGAGAGCACGGTGACGGGAAGACGGCTGGGCATGATATCTCCTGTTACTTTGTAACATGTGTTATAAAGTAACAAAATGTGGATGCAAGCCCCCCGAAACCCTTGCCGAGATGACATGAGAAGACTTTACACGAACGTCCTCCCATCAAGCGCTGAACCGTTTGAGGTCGGAGTTGCCACTACGCCTGTCTGGATGGGGAAGGGGCGGATACGCGAGCACACCTGCTTCGATAAACGCGATCAAGGCCCGGATGATCGCGCGCGGCAAAATGGGCGATATGCGCGAGATATAGCGTTTCGGGCGCAGCGGTGTCCCTTCGCTGCGTCCTATGCCCAGCGGTTAGTCACGTTGGGTTTGGGTCCGTTGGGGCGGGCTTTGACCGCTATCCTCGCTGACCCTAGCGCTGTGCCACAAATTCAAAGGAATAGCGCGCGTGGCCCTGCGGTGGGGGCGCGAAGGGCGCGGCGCGGCGGATGTGATCGCGCGCGGCTGCGTCAAGCGTGGCCGATCCCGAGCTGCGCACCACCCTCACGCTCGCCAAGGCCCCGTTGCGCCGGATTTCAAAACCCACGACTGCAGAGCCGCGCCCCACGCCTCGGGCTTTGCGTGTCGCGCGAATTTTTCGAATAACCTCGGCGGCGTATTTCTGCGGGCTGACTCGACGGGCGGGTTGCGCGACTTGTTTGTTTTTCTGCCCTTGGGACTTCGCACTCACACCGGTTTTTGCGCCTTGCTCCGTCCCGCGCTTGGCATTTCGTTTTGCGCCTGAAGTGGCCGTCACACGTTGTGTGGGCTTCGGCTTTTCCATGCGCGCGGCGGTTTTTTGCGGGCGCGGCTGCGGGCGGGCGCTCGTCGAGGGGGCCGCGTCTTGCACCGGCTCTACGGTCGTCGCAACCGGCAGCCCCGTGCTTGTCTGAAGCGCGCGCGGGGCGGGAAGTTCGGGCGTGACCGGGCGCGCCGTATCTTGCGCAGGACGCACCGGCTTGATCGTGTCGGCACCCACGGGCTGTGCCACGCCTTGGGCGAGATCGGCAAAATCATTGCCCAAAAGCGCGACGCTTTGCGCCTCTTCGCCGCCGCTTGGCGCGCTGGGGGGCGCAATCGCCGCCCCGCCAAACACCATGGCATGTGCCGCGAGCGAGATCCCGAGCGCCATGAGGGCCGCGGTTTTTGCCGCTGCGGATGTCATTGTTTTTCCCCGCGCTCGGCAACGAGGCGCAACTCCTTGGCGCCTGCCGCAGTTAAATCGCGCGCAAGAGCCACCAGCGCCTCGGCAGGGGCCGCGCGGTCGGGCATGATGCGCGCGCGCCCTTGCGCGGCTGGCGGAAGAGCCGCGACGAAGCTTGCCGCATCGCGCGCGCCGTTGGGCCAGATTGCATGTCCCTCGCGATTTAGCACGACGATGTCTTGGGCCGGGGCCGGCGTGCCCTCGGGCAGCGCGATCAGGCGCAAATCCTGGGGCGGTCGTTGCGCAATGGTTCCGGCGACAACGAAAAAAGCAAGCAGCAGAAACACCACGTTGATCAGCATGATCGTGGGTTCGCCGCGGCGGCGGATCAAGCGGCGCATGGCATCATCCTAGGACTTGAGCCTGAAGGCCCGGGACGGATTTCAGACGGATCAGCAAGTCCGCGAGACGCTGGCTGTCAACCTGCGCCCCCAGACTGACAAGCACATGCGGTGCCTTGCGCTCTTGCAGCTGCGAGACAAGGCTCTCGAACGTAAGCGCGGTGCCGTTCAGGCTAAGACTGTCGGGGCCAAGACGCACGAAAACCAGTTTCGATTGGGCAACGCTGCCTTGGCCGGAGGCCCCTGCGCTAAAGGGCAATTCCGTTGTGCGTGTGAAGGTTGAGGCCAGCATGAAAAACATCAAAAGCAGAAAGATCACATCGATCAGCGAGGTCATCGACAGGGGGCGGCGGCGGATCGGGCGACGCATGGCTCACGCCCCGACGGGCTGGGCCGTGAGGGGCGCACGGGAGGGAACTTGCGGCAAAGGCGGGCCGCAAAGCGCCTCGACCATCTGCGCTGCGGCCTGGGTTTCGCGCGCGATACGTCCTTCGGCCCATGACAGAAAAAGCGAGACCGGCATCGCGATGCCAAGACCAAGCGCGGTCGTCAAAAGCGCTACCCAGATCCCCCCCGCAAGCTGCGAGGGATCGACAGTCGCACCCGCCGATTGCAGCGTTTGAAACGCCTCGATCATGCCTAGAACCGTGCCAAACAAACCCAAAAGCGGCGCGGTTTGCGCGATCGCATCGAGCAGCCGCAGACCGTTTTCCGAGCGTGCGGCATGGGTCTCGATCTCGACCTGTAGACGCGGCCGCAGAGCGTCAGACGGGCCGGCATTGATCGCGCGTTCGGCAAGGGCGGGCAAAGGCCCACGCAGGGATCGGATCTGCGCAAGGGCGGGTCCACGCTGTCCCGTTTGCCACAGATCCAGCGCGTCACCCAGCGCGGGATGCGCGCCGATGCGCAAAGATGCAAGATGCCAGAGCTTCCACAGCACGCCCGCCCCCGCGATCACCGAGACGCAAAGCAACAGCCCCACGACCCAACCGCCAAGGGCGACAAATTCCGAAACTTTTTGCTGAATTTCCAGAAGTGCTGTCATCCCGTGAACTCCAATCCTTTGACGTTTGAACGGGTTTGCAAGCGCGCAATGCAATCGCCTGCATCCACGCCATCACAGCTTTGCGCGCCATTGATAAGAACCTTACCCAGATCGGCACAATCGACGCCGCCCAGATCGAACTGGCGCACCCGTTGCTTGCTTGCGGGGAGATCTTGGAAATCAAGCAATAGCAGCCGCTCGATTGCGCCTGTCTTGGTAAAGATCACTGCCTCAAGCACGAGCGAGGTCAGATCAGCGCCCAGCTCGTTTTGTCCCAGAAAACTGAGACGACAGGCATCGCCCGTGGTCTCTGCCCCGGCGAGCGTGATGCTCAGCCGGGGCGTCTCTTGCGCGGAGAGGGAAATCGGGAGCACCGCGCAGAGAATGCCGATAAGACCTGCTTTTACCATTTTCCCACCTTTACCATGTGCCCACCTTTACCAAGTGATCGCCTTGGCCACGGCCAGCTTCACATTGCGACCGGGCGCATTATCGAGCGAGAGGTTGTTGCGATATTCACGATCAAAAACGTTCTCGACCGTCAGGTTTACCTCAAGCCCGGAAAGCTGCACGGGCTGCCAGCTGACGAAAATATCATGCGTGGCATAGCCGCTGGCTGTCGTTGAGGTCGAGGAGGTTTCAACCCCGCTGAACCCTTGCACTGTCCAGCCCGCGCGCACCCCTTGATCCGGGAATTTCGCCCCGAGCGTCAGGGCGATATTTTGGGCCGGCGTATCCGCCAGAGTCAGCCCCGTCGCCTTGTCTTTGGATTTCACCTTGGAATAGGCAAGCTGTGCGAACCAGCGCTCGGAGTCATAGGCGGCCTCCAACTCGCCGCCCCAGATTTTCGCCGCGTCGATATTGCGGAAATAGGGCACGTTGGCAGAGCCCGACGCATTGGCCGAAATCAGGTCGGTGAGATCATTGTGAAACAGCGTGGCCTTGGCCGTCAGGCTGTCACCCTCAAGGAAAACGCCCTGCGTCTGATAGGTCAGGCCAAGTTCAACGGTCGTGGCCTTTTCCTTGCCCAGATCGAGACTGGGAATACGCCCCGCCGCGCCGATCCCGTCTGTGGAATACAGCTCGTCCAGCGTCGGCATCCTCTCGGTGCGTGCAAGCGAGCCGAACACTCCCCAAGTATCGTTGAACTGATAGAGCGCGGCAATTTTGGGCGAAACCGCCGTGCCATCCTGATCGGCGCCCCCTTGCGCAGCGGCAGCTGTGTCAGGCGAGAGCCACGAGCGGTCGATGCGCAGCCCCGGCGTGATCGTGAGCTTGTCGTTCCAGACAAATTCGCCCTGAACATACAGGCCCATCTTGTCTTCGGTGCCGCCGGGGTGGAACGCAGGTTCACCGACCGAGGAATCGGCGTAGCGATCTTGATGCGAAAGCTGGGTGCCGAGAGTGACAAAGTTCTTCCACGCCCCGCCGCTAAGCTCGAAGGTGTTTTCAACCTTGAGCGCGGTGGTTTTATAGCTGGCCGTATTGGGGCACAGCACCTGCATCCGCCCCGCCGAACACAGGAACCCCAATGAGAAATTGTCGCGCTCGGTCGAGGTTTTGGAATAGCTGAGCTGCGCCTCAAGATCGAGCCAGGGATTGCCGACGCCCTCATGGGCATAGGTCAGGCTGACCGTGTCATCGGTCGCGTCCAGATCAGACGTGCCAAAGGCCGAGGCCTGCGCGCCGCCGGTCTGTGCCACGGCGGCATTTTTCAGATCGCTATTGGTGCGCGAGGCCGAGAAGGTCAGGCGCTGGTCACGGTTTTCACCGAAATAATAATTGCCTTTGAGCAGCGCCGACCAACGCTCTCCGGCGGTTGCCGGAATTGTCGCGCCCGCGCCGTCTTCCATATCGTCCGAGGAGCCGGTCGAGTAGCTAAACAGCACATCGCCATCCTCACCCAGCTTTTGCGCATAAGTCAGCGTTCCCATCCGACCGTTGCCATTGCTGTCATAAGCCCCTTTGAGTTTGACCGCGCCGGTCTGGCCCTCGGGGATGAAGTCGGTCGCGTCCTTGGTGGTGAAATTCACCACGCCGCCAATCGCACCCGATCCATAAAGCGTTGACGAGGCCGGTCCGCGCAGCACCTCGACGCGCTTATAGAGTTCGGGATCGCCAAAGAACGAGCCGGTGCGATATTGCTCGAAGAACTTCACCGCGCCATCGACGGTGACGATGATCCGGTTCTGGCTGCCGGTTTGTTCCGCATTGCCGATCCCGCGAATGTTGAACGCCTGTCCCAGCATCCGCGCCGAGGCCCCCGCCGATTGCACGCCCGGCACGCCGGTGAACAGTTCGGCCAAGTTGCGGGGCTGTTTTTCGCCAAGGTCCTGCTGATCGATAACGCTGACCGCTTGGGGCGTGTCGATGGCGACCTTCGCCGTGCCCCAGCCGAAAACGAGACGGCCCAGCATCGTGTAACCATCATCTGCGACCGCTGTGTCCTGAGCAGCGCCAAGCGTGGGCAGCGCCGCCAGAAGGGCCGTTGCCGTCACAGATGCGGTTAAATGCCTGCGAGAGGCGGAAAGCTTGCGTGTCATAATGTCCCCTAGTTTTTCTGCATGGGGCTGGCACGAAGCTGGCAGGGCAGATTCAGTCTTGATCTCTCCGGTCGAGGCAATTAAATATCCCGACGCAAATAGTCAAGTATATCTTGAGACTTGATTTCGCTATATAACCCGCGCCCAGCCAGAGGTTCGCCCTCGTGCCAGATCCGCGCCGCCCCTGATAGGACGAAAGGATCGACATGGCTGCTGATGGCATCCCTCCCGACTCGCTGACCCCCGCGCGAATCCGTGAATTGCGCGCTGATGATACCAATCTGCGCGCCCGCGATTTCGCCGCCCAGCACGGCCTAGTAGAGGCAGAATTGCTGGCCGCCCAGATCGGTCATGGCGCAACAGCGATCAAGGCGCATCCCGATGATCTGATGCCGCTGGTCTGCGATCTGGGCGATGTGATGGCTTTGACGCGCAACGAAAGCTGCGTGATCGAGCGGCGTGGCACCTATGAGGAATATCACGGCGGGGCACATGCCCAGATGGTGCTGGGCGCGGAAATCGACATGCGGATGTTTGCACGGCACTGGGTGCACGGCTTTGCGCTGGAAGAGGGCGAAAAACGCTCGATCCAGGTGTTTGACGCGGCGGGCGATGCGATTCACAAGGTGCATCTGAAACCCGAAAGCGATGTTGCGGCCTTTGACCGGCTGGTCGCGGCGCTGCGCCTGCCCGAACAAAACGCCACGCTTGACCTTGCGCCGCGCGCGCTTGTCGAGGCGGCAAAAAGCGACCCCGCCAAGGTCGAAACTCTGCGCAGCGAGTGGTTGAAGCTGACCGATACGCACCAGTTCTTGCGCCTTGTGAGCAAACTCAAAATGAACCGCCTTGGCGCCTATCGCATCGTCGGTGAGCCCTTTGCCACCCGTCTGTCGAAGGATGCGGTGGCGGCGCTGCTCAACCGCTGCGCGCAGGATGCGATCCCGCTGATGATTTTCGTCGGCAATGCGGGCTGCATCGAAATCCACGGCGGCAAAATCGAGACGGTGAAGCCGATGGGGCCGTGGCTCAACGTGCTTGATCCGCGGTTTAACCTGCATCTGCGCGCCGATCATCTGGCCGAGATCTGGCTGGTGGACAAGCCGACCAAAAACGGTCCCGCGCTGAGCCTTGAGGCTTTTGACAAAAACGGCGCGCTGATCACGCAGATCTTCGCCTCGCGCAAGGATGGCGGGGTCGAGGACTTCAACGCGGCGATCAAAGCGCTGCCACGTCTGGAGGAGATGGCATGAAAACCCTGACCCTGATCGCGGCTTTGCTGACGGCGTCCCCCGCCTTGGCCGAACCTTCGCGCGTGATCTCCCTTGGAGGCGCGGTGAGCGAAATTGTCGTCGCGCTGGACGCTGAATCCCTGTTGGTCGCCCGTGATACGACCTCGCAATATCCCGAAAGCCTCACCAAGCTTCCCGATGTCGGATATGTGCGCGCGCTCTCGCCCGAGGGGGTGCTAGCGCTTGATCCCGATCTGGTTCTGGCCGAAGCCACCGCCGGTCCGCCCGAAGCGGTCGATCTGCTCAAGGCGAGCGGGATTGATTATGTCGCGCTGCCCGAAGATCCTTCGCCAAACGGCGTGCTGGAAAAAATCGCTGTGGTGGGCAAGGCGTTGGGGCGTGAGACGGCGGCGCAGGCGTTGTCGCAAAAATTCAGCGCGCAAATGGCCGCGGTCGAGGCGCAAGCCAGCCGCGTCGCTACGCCCAAACGGGTGCTGTTCGTGCTGGCGCTACAAGGTGGGCGCGTGATGACGGGGGGCGAGGGATCGTCGGCCGAGGCGATCATCAAACTTGCGGGCGGCATTAACGCAGGCACCGGATTTAGCGGCTACAAACAGATCACCGACGAGGCGGTTCTGGCCGCTGCGCCCGATGTGATCTTGATGATGGACCGCGAGGGCGAGCTTTCGATCACCAAGACCGATGTGCAGACCCATCCCGCGCTCAGCCAGACCCCTGCGGCCCAAAACGAGGCGATCATCGCGATGGACGGGATGCTGTTGTTGGGGTTTGGACCCCGCACCCCGCTGGCAGCGCAGACCTTGCATGACGCGCTATATCCCCAAACCGAGGGTTAAGGAACATGGCCTTTTCCGCCATTGAAACCCGCGCCCCGATGCGCCCTGTGATCTCGCGGCTCCGGCTTGGGTTGATCGCGTTGCTCGTGCTGTCGGCGCTGCTGTCGATTGGCACGGGGGCAGCGGGAGTCTCGGTGCTTGGAGTGCTGGGCGACTGGCTGTCGGGTGAGGCCATCGCGACGCGGGACCGGGTCGTCTTGATGAATATCCGGCTGCCTCGTCTGGCGATGGGGGTGATGGTGGGGGCTGGTCTGGCCGTAGCGGGGGCGGTCATGCAGGGGCTGTTTCGCAACCCGCTGGCAGATCCCGGTATCATCGGTGTCGGCTCGGGGGCGGGGCTGGGAGCGGTTTCGGCGATTGTGCTGGGCGGTTTGTTACCCGGCGCGTTGGCCGCGCTTTTTGGACAGCATCTGGTGCCGGTCGCGGCGTTTTTCGGCGCTTGGGCGGCGACGTTGCTGCTCTATCGGGTATCCAGTCGCAACGGGCGCACCTCGATTGCGACCCTGCTGCTGGCGGGAATTGCGTTGGCGGCGATGGCGGGGGCGTTAACGGGAATCCTGACCTATGTCGCGGATGATCGCCAGCTGCGTGACCTGACCTTTTGGGGCATGGGCTCGTTGGCAGGGGCAAGTTGGTCCAAGCTGGCGGTCGGGGGCGCGCTGATCGTGCCGGTGCTGATCCTTGCGCCGCGACTGGCGCGCGGGCTGGATGCGCTAGCCTTGGGCGAGGCGGCGGCGGCGCATATGGGTCATGACATCGAGCGGCTCAAACGCTTTGCGGTGCTTGCCGTGGCGGCGCTGTCGGGGGCCTCGGTCGCACTGGCGGGCGGGATCGGCTTTGTTGGCATCGTCGTGCCCCATCTGCTGCGCATTTCTGCGGGACCGGGGCATCGCCGCCTTTTGGTGGATGCGGCCCTGCTTGGCGCGGCGCTGTTGACCCTTGCCGATCTGATCGCGCGCCAGATCGTGGCCCCTGCGGAACTGCCAATCGGGATTGTGACGGCGGTGCTGGGTGCGCCGGTCTTCCTGTGGATCTTGATCCGCCGCCAAGGGTTCGGGGGGATCTGACATGCTGGAAATCTCTGGGCTGAAGGTCGCGTTGGGGCGCGAAGACGTGCTCCATGGCATTGAACTTACGGCTGAGCCGGGTCGGGTCACGGTGATCCTTGGCCCGAACGGATCGGGCAAATCAACGCTGCTGCGCGCGGTGAGTGGCGAGCTACCCTATCGCGGGCGCATCCGGTTACAGGGGCGCGATGTTGCGCGCACGCCAGCGTGGCGCTTGGCGGCGTTGCGCGGGGTGTTGGAGCAATCCAATAACGTCGCCTTTCCCTTTAGCGTGCAAGAGGTCGTGCAGATGGGCCTGCGTGCGGGCGTCGAGGCCGATCATCCCCATATCGTGGCCGAGGCGCTGGCCGAGGTCGGTCTGAGCCAGATGGCGCATCGCCCGATTCAGGCGCTGTCGGGTGGCCAGCAAGCGCGCGCCCATCTGGCGCGGGTGCGCGCGCAAATCTGGCATGCGCGCAGTCATAACGGGCCACGCTGGCTGCTGCTGGATGAGCCGGTGGCAAGCCTGGATATCGCTCACCAGCTGGAGGTGATGACGATTTTGCGCCGCTTCGCGGATGCCGGTGGCGGCGTGGTTGCGGTGATGCATGATCTGAACCTGTCCGCCCAAATCGCCGATCAGATGGTGCTGATGCGCGCCGGGCATGTCGCGGCCAGCGGCTCCCCTGGCGAGGTCATGCGCGATGGAATTTTGTCCCAAGTCTATGGCTGTGCATTGACGGTCGGCAGGCAGGTTCCGGGTGGTTTATGGGTGCTCCCAAGATTGGCGGGCTGATCTGACAGTGTCGATCAGGAGCCCTTGTGGCGCCGTTACTCCTGCGGGTTTGGCGCCCAGTCACCCGCCCCTCAAGCCTTAGTGAATTAGTCAGGAATGCACTTGCTCCGCAGCCTGCGACATTTTATCCATTTCCGACAAAAACTATCGGAAATGTTGCCCGGCATTTTACATCTCGGAGAGTTTTCATGCTGGCGACCTTTATCATCGGGTTACGCGAAGGTCTTGAGGCGCGAACTACGGTGCAAAATTAGACCACGCGCGACACCGCAAGGCAGGACGTGTTCGACTACATCGAGACGTTTTACAACCCGACCCGCAGGCACACGAACAACGGCATGCTGTCACCGGTCGACTAAGAAATGAAGCAGCAGAAAATGAACAAAGCAGGCGTCTTGGAAACTCGGGGCACCTTACCCTAGTGCGCCAATTCGGAGTTGAGCGGTCTATCAAGCAATTGCGGGCGCGATAGACATCGCTTTGATTGACACGCTAAGAACGTGCGATGGCATTTTCACTTAAACAGCTTCGCTACTTTATCGCGGTCGCCGAGGCCGGCACCGTGTCGGGCGCCGCGCAGACGCTTGCGATCTCACAATCCGCAGTCACCGAAGCTATCCGCGAGTTGGAGGCCGATCTCGGCGTGCCATTGTTTGCCCGCCATGCGCGCGGGCTCGAGATCACCCATAAGGGGCACCAGTTTCTGCGCCATGCCACGGGCATTCTTGCGGGGGTTGCTGATGCCCGCCACGCCTTGACGCAAGAAAGCGACGACCTGACCGGGACGCTGCATGTCGGGGTGACCTCGCTGGTTGCGGGCTATGTGCTATCGGATATTCTCGCCCGGTTCCGGCGTGCCAATCCGCAGGTTGAGGTGACAGCATCGGAAGATTCAGGCGATTATCTCGAGCATCTCTTGGTCGGCGGAGAGTTGGACGTGGCGGTGATGGTGACGAGCAACATGCGCGACCGCATGGCGCTGCAGACCGAGATCATCGATACCTCGCCCTACCAGCTTTGGCTGCCAAATGGGCACGAACTGACGACGCGGCCCTCCGTTTCGATCGAGGATCTCACGGGTGAGCCGATGATCATGTTGAGGATCGACGAGGTCGAGGAAGCGACGCGCAAACTGCTGTCGGCCTTTGGCGCGCGCCCCCGCGTGGCGTTTCGAACCCGCTCTGTTGAAGCCGTGCGCTCGTTGGTGGCGACGGGGGCGGGAATCGCGCTTTTGCCGGAGATGGTTTATCGCCGCTGGTCTCTTGAAGGTGACCGTATTGTGTCCAGAGATGTATCGGGAAGCCTGCCAGTTGTGCAGGTTGGAGTCGTCTGGAGAAAAGGCGCGCCCCTTTCGCGTGTCGCGCGTGAATTTGTTCTTGCGGCGCAAGTCCATAAAAACATGAGATGAATTCAAGGTATCGATTTTTCCGATAGCTAAAACCTGAGAATTGAATTTGTGAAAGCTCACGGAGTTTCACAGGCTCGTGTGCAAGAGAGTTCCAACTCTCGTTGCAACAGGAAAAGTCATGATGAAACAGATTTTCAAAGGCTGCGTATCCGGCCTTGCTCTCACCGCAGCCACTACGCTTCCGCTGCAGGCCGCCGATATGCTGAACGAACTGGGCGCGGGGGAGGGCAGCGTCTCCATCGTCGCATGGCCGGGTTATATCGAGCGCGGCGAAACCGATCCGGCCTTCGACTGGGTCACCAAGTTCGAAGAGGCGACAAGCTGCAAGGTCGAGATCAAGACCGCCAACACCTCGGACGAAATGGTCGCGCTGATGAACGAAGGGGGCTTCGATCTGGTGACTGCATCGGGTGACGCCTCCCTACGCCTGATTGCAGGCGCTCGTGTGCAGCCGGTCAATATCGATCTGATCCCAAGCTGGTCGCGCGTCGATGATCGCCTGAAGGACGCCCCGTGGCACACCGTCAAGGGCACGCATTACGGCACGCCCTTCATGTGGGGTCCGAACGTGCTGATGTATAACACCGAGGTGTTTGGCGAGGCGCCCAAAAGCTGGAACGTGGTGTTCGAGGAGATGGCTCTCCCGGATGGCGAAAGCAACAAGGGGCGCGTGCAGGCCTATGACGGGCCGATCTATATCGCGGATGCTGCGATGTATCTGATGGCTCACAAGCCCGAGCTAGGTATCACCAGCCCCTATGCGTTGAACGAAGACCAATACGCCGCCGCGCTTGATCTTTTGCGCGTCCAACGCACGCTGGTGTCGCGCTATTGGCATGACGCCTTCATCCAGATCGACGATTTCAAGAACGAGGGCATGGTGGCCTCGTCTTCATGGCCCTTCATGGTCAATCTGCTGAAAGCCGACGGCTTGCCGGTCGCGTCCGTGATTCCCGAAGAGGGCGCAACGGGTTGGGCCGATACGCTGATGCTCCATTCCGAAGCGGCGCACCCGAATTGCGCCTACATGTTCATGGAGCATTCGCTGAATTCGAACCTGCAATCCGACCTTTCGGTATGGTTTGGCGCCGTGCCTTCCGTGCCCGAGGCTTGCACGGACGGATCGGGGATGCAAACCGCTGCAGGCTGTTCCGAGAACGGTCTCGACGATTTCGACAGGATCAAGTTCTGGCAAACTCCGGTGTCGAACTGTGACGGTCAGGACAACTGTGTGCCCTACTACCGCTGGGTGTCCGACTACATCGGTGTGATCGGCGGCCGCTGATCGCTACAAACCGCCCGGATCCGACCCCTTTTCGGGTCCGGGCGCATTCCCCCCGAAAGACCAAAGATGACTGATGCCGTGACCTTCCAAGGCGTTTCGCGCCATTTCGGACCCGTAAAAGCCGTGGACGCGGTCGATCTTTCGATCCGCGATGGAGAATTCTTCGCCATGCTCGGCCCGTCCGGTTCGGGCAAGACGACCTGCCTACGCTTGATCGCGGGGTTCGAACAACCGACCGCCGGGCATATCGCGATTTTCGGTGAACGTGCTGAGGGCGTGCCGCCCTATCTGCGCAACGTGAATACCGTGTTTCAGAACTACGCGCTGTTTCCGCATATGAACGTGCGCGAAAACGTGGCCTTCGGGTTGCGGGTCAAGGGCGTGGGCAAGGCCGAGCGGCACCGTGCCGCCGAAGAGGCCTTGGAGCTTGTCGAGCTGGGCGGCTATGGCCACCGCCGCGCCGGAGAATTGTCTGGCGGTCAACGTCAGCGTGTCGCGCTGGCGCGCGCGCTGATCAACAAGCCGCGCGTGGTGTTGCTGGACGAGCCTTTGGGCGCGCTCGATCTGAAGCTGCGCGAGCAGATGCAGGAAGAACTGCGCAAGTTGCAGCGTGCGCTGGGGCTGACCTTTGTGTTCGTCACCCACGATCAGGACGAGGCCCTGTCGATGGCCGACCGTGTGGCCGTCTTCGCGGAGGGAAAAATCCAGCAAATCGGCACCTCCGAAGACATCTACCGCTGCCCCAATACGCGATTTGTGGCCGATTTCGTCGGCTCCTCCAATGTGCTTCCCGCCGATCTTGCGGGCGTGGGGAGAGCGGGGCAGTGGGCCTCGCTGCGCCCCGAGGATGTGGTGCTTGATCCTGCTGGCCGAGAGGCGACGGTTACGGGGCGGTTCTTTCATGGCCGGGTGACCAAGCTTTCGCTTGATCTTGCGGGGCAAAGCCTGACGGCCCTGATCCCGGCGCGCGAAGATACCCCTGACGTGGGCGAGGCGGCACGGATTTCCTGGGACCCTGCGCGGGTGCATCTGATGGAGCGAGAAGCATGAGCGATCTTAGCTCAAATGCGGCGCTTTTCGCCCCGCGCTCCGGGCCGCTGGCGCGTGCGGTGGACTGGATTATCCGCCACCCCCGCATGTTCGTCTTTCTGTTGGTGCTGCCGATCACGCTGTGGCTGGGGATCGTCTATATCGGCGCGCTCATCGCCCTGCTGATCCAGAGCTTCTTTTCTATCGACGAGTTTTCGGGCGTCGTGGTTCATGAGTTCACGCTGAAAACCTATGGCGAGCTGCTGCGGCCCTACAATCTCGACATCATCCTGCGCACCGTGGCGATGGCCGCATCTGTCACCATCGCCGCTGCGATCCTGGCCTTTCCCATCGCCTATTTTGCCGCCCGTTATGCGAAGGGCAAATGGAAGGCGCTGTTTTATGTCGGCGTCATGCTGCCGCTCTGGTCAAGCTATCTGGTCAAGGTCTACGCCTGGAAACTCGTGCTTGCCAAGGAAGGCATCCTGAACTGGATCTTCGCCAAGCTGCATCTGACTTGGCTGCTGGACGGGTTTCTGTCACTGCCCGTGATCGGCGGAAACTCCTTGTCGGTCAGCTATATCGGCACTTTCCTCGTGTTTCTCTATATCTGGCTGCCCTACATGATCATTCCCGTGCAGGCCGCGTTGGAACGGGTCTCCAAGGATCTCACCGAGGCCGCCTCCGATCTTGGCGCAACGCCAAGGCAGAACTTTCGTATGGTGTTGCTGCCCCTTGCGCTGCCGGGAGTGGTGGCGGGCTCGATCTTCACCTTTTCGCTGACGCTGGGCGACTACATCGTGCCCCAAATCGTGGGCAATTCGCGCCTGTTTATCGGGCAGGCAGTCTATACCCAGCAAGGCACGGCCGGGAACATCCCGCTTGCTGCGGCCTTCACTGTGGTGCCGATCGTCATCATGGGCATCTACCTTTGGGGCGCGCGCAAGATGGGAGCGTTTGATGCACTCTGACAACCGATCTCCGTTGGCTCTCAAGCTGGCCGCATTTGGGGGGCTCTTTTTCCTGCTCGCCCCCATCGCGTTGATTTTCCTCTACGCCTTCTCGACCGAGGAGAAGAGCTTTCAATGGCCGCCGCCCGGTTACACGCTGAAATGGATCGGCGTCACCCTTGGGCGCGCCGATGTCTGGGAGGCCATGGCCCTTTCGGTAAAGGTGGCCGCGATCTCGACCATTCTGGCGCTGATCCTTGGTACGTTGACTGCCGCCGCCGTGGCACGTTCCAAGTTCTTCGGACGCGAGACGATTTCGCTTCTGGTGATCCTGCCCATCGCCTTGCCGGGGATCATCACCGGGATTTCGCTGCGCTCGGCCTTTTCGCTTTTGGATATTCCGTTCAGCACCTGGACCATCGTCTTGGGCCACGCGACCTTCTGCATCGTGATTGTCTACAACAATGCCGTGGCGCGGTTCCGGCGCACGTCGGGGGCGCTGATTGATGCCGCCATGGATCTGGGTGCGGACGGGGTGCAGACCTTCCGCCTCGTGATCCTGCCCAATATCGCAACCGCCTTGCTGGCGGGCGGGATGCTGGCGTTTGCCCTCAGCTTTGATGAGGTCATCGTCACCACTTTCACCGCCGGCAATCAAACCACTCTGCCGATCTGGATGCTCGAAGAACTCGTCCGCCCACGCCAGCGCCCCGTGACCAATGTGGTCGCGATGGCGGTGGTCCTTGTGACAGTCCTTCCAATCCTCGCGGCCTATTACCTCACAAAAGACGGCGAACACACCGCCGGTTCAGATAAATAAAAGCAGGGAGATCCCAATGGACACGCAAATGCTGATCGGAGCAAAGCTCGTTTCTGGCACCGAGACTGAGGAAAGCATCCTCAACCCGCGCACCGGCGAGATCATTACCACGCTGCCCGAAGCGTCTCTTGCGCAGGTCGAAGAGGCGGTGGACGCGGCCGAGAAGGCTTTCACGGCTTGGTCGCGCACCACGCCTGCCGAACGTTCGGGCTATCTGCTCAAGATCGCGGACCGGATCGAGGCGGAGGCGGAGAACCTTGCAGCGTTGGAGGCGCTCAACTGCGGCAAACCCGGCCCGCTCGCGTTGGGGGATGAACTGCCCGCCATCGTGGATTGCTTTCGGTTTTTCGCGGGCGCGGTGCGTTGCATGACCGGGCCAGTGGCGGGGGAGTATCTTGAAGGGCATACGTCGATGGTCCGGCGCGATCCGATCGGCATCGTCGCCTCGATCGCGCCGTGGAACTATCCGCTGATGATGATGGCCTGGAAGATCGCGCCTGCGATTGGGGCGGGCAATACGGTGGTGTTCAAACCGTCCGAGCAGACTCCGCTGACCGCTTTGGCCATGGCAAAGATCTTTGCCGAGGTGCTGCCCGAAGGCGTTGTGAACATCATTCTGGGGCGGGGCGAAACGGTGGGTTCGGCGCTGATCAACCATCCGAAAGTGGCGATGATTTCGGTCACCGGCGATATCGCGACGGGGCGCAAGATTTTGGAAGCCGCCAACAAGACGATCAAGCGTACGCATCTTGAACTGGGCGGCAAGGCTCCGGTCATCGTGTTCAACGATGCTGATCTCGAGGCCACCATCGAAGGGCTGCGCGCCTTCAGTTTCTACAATGCCGGGCAAGACTGCACCGCCGCCTGCCGCGTCTATGTGCAGGGCGATGTGTATGACAAGTTCGTCGCGGGTCTGACGGATGCCGTCGCTCAGATCTCTTATGGTCACGAGGATGACAGCCTTAACGAGATCGGGCCGCTCATTTCGCAGCGCCAGAGCGACCGGGTGGCGAGTTTTGTCGCGCGTGCGCGCGAGGCCAATCATATTGAGATCACTACGGGGGGCGAACGACCCAAGGGGCGGGGATTCTACTACAAGCCTACCGTGGTTGCGGGCGCGCTTCAGACCGATGAGATCGTGCGGCGCGAGGTCTTTGGCCCCGTCGTCTCCGTCACGCGGTTCGACGATCCCGACGATGCAATCAAATGGGCCAATGACAGCGATTATGGCCTCGCCTCGTCTGTCTGGACCAAGGACGTGTCCAAGGGAATGCAGGTTGCGGCGAGGCTACAATATGGCTGCACTTGGGTGAACACCCATTTCATGCTGACTAACGAGATGCCGCACGGCGGCATGAAACAATCGGGATATGGTAAGGACATGTCATCCTACGCTTTGGAGGATTACTCGGTCGTCAGGCACGTGATGGTTGCCCATTAAGCGCGGCATGATGCACGAGTGATGGCCGTCAATGAGTTAGAGCAAACCGACGTGTGCATTTCGATGGCTGGAAAGGGGCGCTTCTTCGCAACATTTTAGCGATCGGCTAAGGCGGCTAAACGCTGATATGCGCTCTGTGCTGATCTAGGACGGATTTCTCTCCAGCCCGCGCGACTTGGCCAACATCACAGACCCGCACTGGCGGGCCGGGATGACGCGCGAGATCCGTCTTGGTTTGAAACGGTGGCACGCGGCGGTTCTCGCCGCATGCGCTCTGATGGGCTACCCGTGGACGCAGGAGGTCAGTCGTGGACCTGCTTCACTTTTGTTCCGGTTTCCTGCGAGCAATGCTCGCCATAGAGGAGACCGGAAATGGCAGCCAAACACAGTGACGATTTCGAACGCGAAGCAATTCGGATCGCGACAAGCAGCGGGCTGACGCGTCGCCAAGTCGCGTCGGATCTGGGGATCGGCCTTTCGAGCTTGGGCAAATGGATACGTCCGTCCTCGCACGATCCTTCTGCCGTGCAGCGGAATACATCAACGGCTTTTACAACCCACGCCGACGGCATTCGGCCATCGGTTGGAAATCACCCGTGGCTTTCGAAAAGATCGCCGCCTGACATGAGCTACACACCGGAACGAAAACGATGCAGTCGTTTCGCCAAACTGGTCGTTCATTCCGGATATGCTAGAGTCCAGACTTACCGTTCGCCGCAGCCGCGACTTGAACAGTTTGGGTTGCTGCCGGTGGAGTGGCTGCTGTGAAGGCCAACACGTCAACGCAATAACACGCAGTTAATCACAGCATTGGCTAGCATGCTCGGAAAGATCAACGGCTTTGTAGTTGCCCTTCTTGGTGTCGGTTTGCTCAGGCGCCCTATTGGTTACAAGTTGAAGACCCCGACCGCTAGGCCATTTGGGAAACGCGGTCGACAATCTTCACGACTTGCAGGGCGGCTTATAGGCCAAGCACGTCATCGACAATTGGATCGGATTTCACAACACGGAGAGGCCTCATGCCGTGATTGAAAAACGAGTACTCAACGCCGCATATTTTGGTCCAATGCAGGTGTAGAAAGCGTTTAGCCGCGCGGAAAGGGGGGGCATTCGCCTCTTTAATCAGCACGTCCAGTTTCAAAGGTTTCTCCCTTAGCTCGGGGAAATGCTCCTCCTCATTAGGCTCCAGAGTGACTTGCAGCAGCCGCGGTTTTCATCGGCGGTTTTGCCTTGTTCACCCATACTTCGACCGACAGACCCGGCTCTAGATCTTCGGAAATCGCTTGTCCGGGGTCAATGGAGATACGCACCGGGACGCGTTGGGCGACCTTGGTGAAGTTTCCCGTAGCGTTCGAACCGGCCAGCAGGCTGAACTGCGCGGCCGTGGCAGGTGAGAAACGCGCGATGTGCCCGCTGAAACGCTTGTTCTTGAAAGCATCGACCGTAAAGTTCACAGCGTCACCCGTTTGCATCCCGTCCAGATCGGTTTCCTTGTAATTCGCAATCAACCACAGATCGGGCGGCACAAGTGCCATTAGCGACGACCCCGCCGAAACATATTGTCCTACGCGCACCCCGATCTGCCCCAAAGTGCCATCTTCGGGCGCGCGCACCACGGCATGATCCAGCGCAACCTGTGTCGCTTCAAGGGCGGCTTGCGCGGCATCTACATTTGCAGCCAGCGACTGGCGGTTCAACTTTGCCGTTTGCAGGGCTTGCGTGGCGACCTCAATCGCGCTTTTGGCCTCTAGAACATTGGCCTTGGCCTGTTCGAGGGAAAGCTTGGCTTTGTCGGTATCCGATTGCGACATATAGCTTTTTTCATTCAGCTTGCTGGCGCGTGCCCATGCGGCCTTCGCCGTGCTCAGGCTGGCCTGCGCCGAAACAAGCGCGGCGTTTTTCGCATCCAGCAAGGCTTTGGCCGAGGCCACCGCCTGCGCGCCATTGGTTTGCGCGGCTTTGCTGGCTTCCAGCGCGGCTTGGGCCTGCGCGACTGCGGCTTTAAGCGAACGGTCGTCAAATCGCACCAACACATCGCCCTTTTTGACCTTTTGGAAATCGCTTACCGGAACCTCGCTGACCAGTGACGACACCTGCGAAGACAGCGTTGTGACACGGCCATGCAGATAGGCGTTATCGGTCCACGCTACATCGGATCGAAAGGGTGGCAAGCGCCATGCGTAAAGCACCATGAACGCGCCCGCGATACCGATGAGCAAGATGATAATCGTAGAGATATGGCGTTTGGAAAGTGACATCGAAACCTCGTTCCGTCGGTTAAGCGGTTCTCGCGGGCGCGCCCCAACGGGCGTAGCCTCGGCGCCAACCAAGATGAAGAAGAAGCGCGGCCAGCGCCGCGATTGAGAGCCACGCGATCAGGCGGAACATATCGTCATAGGCCAGCACCGTAGCTTGCAGCGACACTGAGCTTGCGACCTGCGATATCGCCCCTGCCGAACGCATGGCGCTATCGGTGATGGTGGTGCCATATTGCGCGGCCAGCGCGTTCAGCGTGCCACTTAGCTGTGCGTTTCCCGGCGCGATCTGGGCGGACAGATCGGCGCTATGCAGCGCGCTAAAGCGCACCAGAAGCGAGCGGAACAGCCCCGACCCGATAATGCCACCTAGCGATTGCGTGGCCAGAAACACGATCACGAAACTCAGCAGATAGTTTGGCCCTTTCGCAAACGCCGCCATCAGCCCCTGCGCCATGGCCGGGGGCAGGAACAGCAGGCTCGCGAAGCCGATCATTGCCTGGCTGACATACATCTGCTCGGGTCGTGTCAGAATGGTCGAAGACGAATCCATCCATGCGCCGCTTGCGATCAGGATCAGCGCGATGGCGTGAAACAGCGGCGCGCGTTCTGCCTTGTTCCAGATCGCACAAACCACACCGCCCAGCAGCATGGATCCGGTGATAATCGCGAACAGCATCTGCTCTTGTGCAGGAACAAGTCCCAGCGCGCGAAACATGCCGACGACACCGGCGGTTTGCTCAGATAGCGCGATGCGAAAAATCAACAGCGTGGCCGAGAGATGCAAGATCGGCGGGCTCAATACCCACGCCATATCAATCAGCGGATCCTTGCGGTTGAGTTCGATGGCCACAGCCGTTGCGATACAGGCCACAGCAACCGCCAGCAAAGCCCCAAGCCATGGCGTCTGCGTCCAGTAATCATAGGGGCCGAATAGAAACGAAACGGTCACTCCGCCAAAGCCCGCAGCCAGCAAAAAGAAGCTGACGAAATCCAGTGGTGCCAGCACTTTTTCCAACGGGCGTGGCGTCAGCGGCAACAGATAGACCAGCGCCAAGGACAGCATGGCCATCCCCAGTTGCATCTCGCTTACGCCCACCCAACCGAATGAATTGGTCAGCGTTGGCAAGAGTACCCGTGCCAGCGATCTCCCCAACATGATCATCGTCAGCGCGCCCGAAAGGCTAAGCGAGAGGCGATATTTCTGCGGGACGTGCTCCATCATATACAGGAAGGCGAGGCTCGACAGCGGGGCCGCCGCGCAGCCACTGATAAAGCTGACGACCACCGCGGAATGCAGATCATCGACGTAAAGATTGAGGATCGAGGCGAAGACGAACGCGAGAATGCCAAGCTCCGCAAAAGGGCGCAAACCAAACTGATTGCGGATCTTGATCAACATCAGCGGCATCGAGGCGCGCGGCGCATAAAACGCAGCCATCACCCAGGTCGCCTGCAATGTGGTCGCGTGGATGTCGCCCGCAAGCTGGGGTATATTTGCCGACACAAAGCCCATACTAATGGATTGCGACAGCGCAATGATCGACGCTGCTGCCATATAAAGCGTCGCCTTTCCCAATGGCACGGGCGCCTCTGCGGAAGGCTGCGCAGGCTGGGTAGGTTCAGACGCGGCAGGTTCGATTTGGGCCGCATCGGGCAGAACGGGCAGTACGGGCACTGCCGCGCGCGCGCGAAGCTCCGGGTCTGGACTGGGGGGCGATATGCGCGTCATTTCGGACATGGATGGCGCATCTCATCAAGGTTTTTATCCATCGCATGCAGCACGTTCAAGGCCGCGTCCAATGCCTGCGCGTCGATGCCGTGATAAACGCGGGCGCGCAAATCATTGGTGAAGGACTCGATCTGGTCTGCATTCTCGCGCGCATGATCGGTCAGAAAGACCTGTCGCACGCGTTTGTCATTGGGGTCCGGGCGGCGCTCTAGGAAGCCCAGTTTTTCCAGTCCATCAAGTGTGCGGTTGAGGGACGGCGTCTCGATATCGAGAACCTCCGCCAAGCAGGTTTGACTAAGCCCTTCGGCGCGTGAAACGGCCAAAATCATATGGGCGCGCGCATAGGTCAGCCCCATTTCTTGAGCTTGCGTGTTAAAGATCGCGCGCATCCCACGCACCAGTCGCAACATAACGCGGGTCAGCTCGCGGCGTTGCTCCATCTCGGACGGGTCCTGCGGTGTCTGGCTGTGCGGTTTCATCGGCGCCCATTTCATTAGCAAGCTAATCTTTATCTTGCGAATTACATAACACACCCGTTAGCGCATGCTACCTGAACGGGCGCACAGGGAGGCGTGCGAAAATGCAAAGGCACGACAAGGGCGAAAGGTTAGCCCATCCGATGTGGAGCTAACCGGCGCGTCCTCCAACGCTGGCGCGACCGGTTTGGCGGCGCATTGGCTTTCTCGGTGGCGATATCAGCCGCCGTGTAAATTCTCGGTCCACTGCCACCGTCAAGCAGCGTTTCGATATCTGCCGCGGGTGGGGCGAGGCTCTTGTCGCCAGCTACAGCGGTGCCGACCGTTAAGTATCCGTGGCGCTTGAAGGACGGGCTGGCGCTTGTGGCTCAGCTCAAGGCACTGGTCCAAGAGAACACGGTCTCAAGCGACGGTTGGGGAACCGTGCAAATGGCGAGCAAGCGCTCCGGGTTCCGGTTCCACGTCACTACATTGTCCAGCAAGTCAACGAACTGGCGCAGCATTATGCGCACACGTCGATTGCATCAGAGGCCTCGGGGAAGGTCGCCCTACTGATTCCAAGTTAAAGATCCTGTCCGCGTGACGGCTTGGATTACGCGGGCGGCTAGTCCTCGTGTCCAGCGCGCAGTGCCAAACGAAACGCGCCGGGTTGTTGGCCGGTCCATTTCAGAAAGGCACGATGAAAAGCGCTGGGTTCGCTATAACCCAGCTCCCCCGCGATATCGGCCACGCTCAGATCGCCTGCCAGCAGTTCCTGAGCGCGTTGGTAGCGCAATTCGTCCTTGATTGCGGCAAAGCTTTGCCCCTCACGTCGCAGGCGGCGACGCAGGGTGGCAGGGCTCAGTTCCAGCCTTACCGCCAGCACATCAAAGCTGGGCCATAGCGGGGGCGGGCAGTCTCGAAGCTGATCGCGCACCGTCGCGCCCAGACCCACATCATGGCGATGACGCACAAGGATATTTGCCGGTGCCCCGCGCAAAAATTCCTTCAATGCCTGTTCCGACCGGTTCACCCTCAGAGGCAAATAGCTTGCGTCGAAAGTGAGCTTATGAGCGGGCGCATCGAAACGCACGGGTGCCCCGAAGAACTGTCGGTAATCAACGCGATTCTTGGGCGCGGGACAGGCGATATCGACCTGTCGCAGCGGGATTTGACACCCAACCAGCCAGCAGGCCAGCCCCATCAGGATCAGCCAATAGGTGCGATAGGCAAAGGCCACACGCGGCTGCCGGGCATCGTGCAAGAAAATCTGTGCCTCGCCGTTCTCGACCCGTAACTCCCCGCGCGGATCTTCGAGCACTAAGTTGAGAAACCGCAAAGCGCGGCGCAGGGCACGCTCCAGATTCGGGGCATGCAGCACGGCGTGGCACATCAGGGTAAAACTTCCCGGGCGCATCGGGCGTGCAGCGAGGCCGAAAAGCTCATCTTCGGCTACCGCCGCCATCACCGTCCAGAGCCGTCCATACTCGTCACTGGTAACTGGATATGTCACCGGATCAGGTAGTCCCGCCGCAGCCAAAAGGTCGCCTGAGGCAAAGCCTTGAGCGCGCAGACACGACAGCGCGTCCTCGACGAAACCGGGCAGGATTGTGCGGCGTTTGATGATCCACTCCAAGGATATGGTAAAATCGGTCATCAATTTAGACCTCAAATGTCATTGTTTGCAATGCCGGAATAGATACACTTTCCGCCTAACAGTGGCTTGGCCCGATCATGCCCCGCCGCCAAGGGAGGAGATTTTCATGACAACACCCGTGACCGCGGGTCGGCCCGGCTATGCCGAGGCGATGGCCCAGTTTTCCCTCGAAAACGCCAAAAGCTTGCTTAGCAGCGATCTCGAGACGGGACTGAATGCCTGCGTTGAATGCTGCGATAGACATGTGGCGAGCGGACGCACCGCACTGACCTGGATCGCTGCCGACGGGCGAATCGAAACCTACAGTTTTGCCGATCTGCAGGCGATGGCGGCGCGTGCTGCCAATGTATTCTCGGAGGCTGGCGTGCAGCCGGGCGATGTGGTTTCCGGGCTGCTCACACGCACGCCCGAACTGATGGCAACGGTTTTGGGCGCGTGGCGCGTAGGCGCTGCCTATCAACCGCTGTTCACCGCGTTCGGCCCCAAGGCAATCGAGCAGCGCCTGACCACCAGCCGTGCCCGCCTCGTCGTGACCGACAGCGCCAATCGCGCCAAGCTCGACTCGGTGCCCAATGCGCCGCAAGTGGCGCTCGTGCGCGCCCGCGACGCCGATCTGCCGTCCGGTGATATCGATCTGCGCGCCGCGATGGCTGCCGCGAAACCCGACTTCACACCGGTCATGCGGCATGGCTCCGACCTCATGCTGATGATGTCCACATCGGGCACGACCGGTGCCCCGAAGGGCGTGCCGGTGCCGTTGCGCGCGCTAATGTCCTTTGCCATCTATATGCGCGACGCAGTGGAGTTGCGCGAAGACGACACGTTCTGGAATATTGCCGATCCCGGTTGGGCCTATGGGCTTTATTATGCCGTGACGGGGCCTCTGGCCTTGGGCCGTGGCACGACCTTTTACGAGGGCGGGTTCAGTGCCGAGACGACCTACGATCTGATCGAAAAGTTAGGGGTGACGAACCTCGCAGGATCGCCCACCGCGTTTCGACTTCTGATCGCCGCTGGCCCCGAGGCCGCCGCCCGCGTCAAGGGCAAGCTGCGCGCCGTCAGCAGCGCGGGCGAGCCGCTGAACCCCGAGGTGATCCGCTGGTTCGAGGAGCATCTGGCAGTGCCGATTCACGACCATTATGGTCAGACGGAACTGGGCATGGTGGTCAATAACCATCACGGGTTGGAGCATCCGGTGCGGCCCGGTTCCGCCGGTTTCGCTATGCCGGGCTATCGGGTCGCGGTGCTGGATCCCGAGGGGAACGAATTACCGACCAACCAGCCCGGAGATCTGGCTGTCGATATCGCCCGCTCTCCGCTTTTGTGGTTCACCGGCTATCACGGAAAACCCACGCCCGAGATTGGGGGCGGCTATTATCGCACCGGCGACAGCGTGGAGTTTGCCGCCGATGGATCGCTCAGCTTCGTGGGGCGTGCCGATGACGTTATCACCTCTTCGGGGTATCGGATCGGCCCGTTCGACGTGGAAAGTGCGCTTCTCGAACATCCCGCAGTGATGGAAACTGCGGTGGTCGGCGTGCCCGACCCCGAGCGGACCGAAATCGTAAAAGCCTTTGTTATCCTGAACAAAGATGTGCAGGGCAGCGATGCGCTGGCCGAGGAATTGCGGCTGCATGTTAAGACGCGCCTTTCGGCCCATGCCTACCCGCGCGCCATAGATTTCGTAAGCGAACTGCCCAAGACCCCAAGCGGTAAAATCCAGCGTTTTCTGCTGCGTCGCGCGGAAATCGCTAAACTCGATACAGTCTGAGAAGGAACGGAAATGCAAATCGAAGACAAAGTTTTCCTCGTCACTGGCGGCGGATCGGGCTTGGGTGCGGCGGTTGCCGAAATGATCGTCGGCGCGAGTGGCAAGGCCGTTCTGCTTGATGTGAATGCCGAGGCCGGAGCGGCCAAGGCGGACGCACTGGGGGCGAATGCGCGTTTCGTGCAGACTGACGTTACGAGCGACGCCGAAGGGCAGCGCGCAATTGCGACGGCGCTTGATACCTTTGGGCGGATCGACGGGCTGGTCAATTGCGCCGGCATCGCGCCGGGCGAAAAGATAGTCGGGCGCGAGGGGCCCCACAAGCTTGAGAGTTTCGCCCGTGCGATTTCGATCAACCTGATCGGCACGTTCAACATGCTGCGTCTTGCCGCTGATGCGATTGTCAAACAGGAGCCCGACGCGACGGGTGAACGCGGCGTGATCATCAATACCGCCTCAATCGCGGCGCAGGACGGGCAAATCGGACAGGCGGCCTATGCGGCCTCCAAGGGGGGCGTTGCTGCGCTGACCCTGCCCGCCGCGCGCGAACTTGCGCGGTATGGCATCCGCGTCGTGACCATCGCTCCGGGCATCTTTGGCACGCCGATGATGGCGGGGCTGCCACAAGATGTGCAGGACAGTCTCGGGGCATCGGTTCCGTTTCCGTCGCGTCTGGGTAATCCGGCGGAATATGCCTCGCTCGTGGCTGAAATTCTGCGCAATCAGATGCTCAATGGTGAGGTTATCCGCCTTGATGGCGCGCTGCGTATGGCGGCGAAGTAAACGTATTGCGGGAGAGTTAAGATGAGTGATCAAGATCCGATCGTAATCGTTGGCGCTGCGCGCACCCCGATGGGTGGGTTTCAGGGCGTCCTGTCCGAGGTGAACGCATCCGATCTGGGCGCGACTGCCATTCAGGGCGCGCTCAAAGATGCCGGTGTTGCGCCCGAGTTGATCGAAGAAATCATCATGGGCTGCGTTCTGCCTGCTGGGCAGGGACAGGCCCCCGCGCGTCAGGCTGCGTTGGGGGCGGGTTTGCCGCTTGGCTCTGGTGCCACAACGGTTAACAAGATGTGCGGCTCGGGCATGAAAGCGGCGATGCTGGCGCATGATCTGTTAATCGCTCAAAGCGCCGAGATCATCGTGGCTGGCGGGATGGAGAGCATGACCAACGCGCCGTATTTGCTGCCTAAGATGCGCGGCGGGGCACGGCTCGGTCATGGGCAGGTGATGGACCACATGTTTCTCGACGGGCTGGAAGATGCCTATGACAAGGGCCGCCTGATGGGCACCTTTGCCGAGGATTGCGCACAAACCTATCAGTTCGCCCGCGAAGCACAGGATGCCTATGCGATCAGCTCCCTCGAACGCGCACAGGCCGCGATTACCGAAGGCCGGTTCAAGGCCGAGATCACGCCGGTGACAGTAAAAAACCGGCGCGGTGAGACCATCGTGGATACCGACGAACAGCCGGGCAATGCCCGTCCCGAAAAAATCCCGCAACTCAAGCCTGCATTTCGCAAGGATGGCACGGTGACAGCGGCCAACAGTTCCTCAATCTCGGACGGGGCGGCGGCGCTGGTGCTGATGCGCGCCTCCAAAGCCGAGGCTCTGGGCCTGACGCCGCGCGCGCGGATCGTCGGCCATGCGACCTATGCCGATAAACCAGCCTTGTTCGCGACGGCCCCCATTGGCGCGATGCGCAAACTTTCGGCCAAGACCGGTTGGGATCTGGCCGATGTTGATCTGTTCGAGGTGAACGAAGCCTTTGCCGTCGTCGCAATGGCCGCGATGCGCGATCTGGATCTGCCCCATGACAAGGTGAACGTGAATGGCGGGGCCTGCGCGCTGGGCCACCCGATTGGCGCATCGGGTGCGCGGGTGATGGTGACGCTACTGGCCGCGATGGAGGATCGCGGCGTGAATCGTGGCGTTGCATCTCTGTGTATCGGCGGAGGTGAAGCGACCGCGATTGCCATCGAGAGGATTGCATAATGCTGTTGGACGAAACGCACGAACAGATCCGCGACGCGGCACATGATTTCGCCCAAGGCCGCCTTGCGCCCGGTGCAGCACAGCGCGACCGGGACCATGCCTTCCCACGCGAACAACTTACCGAGATGGGCGAGCTGGGCTTTCTCGGAATGTTGGTGCCCGAAGAGTATGGCGGGTCCGACATCGGCATCACGGGCTATGCGCTTGCGCTTGAGGAAATCGCGGCAGGAGATGGCGCGTGCTCGACCATCATGAGCGTGCATAGCTCGGTCGGCTGCGCTCCAATCCTGCGCTTTGGCACCGACGAGCAGAAACGTCGCTTCTTGCCAAAACTGGCGAGTGGCGAGTGGATCGGTGGTTTTGCCCTGACAGAGCCGCAGGCGGGATCGGATGCATCTGCGCTGAAGTCACGCGCGCGCCGTGACGGCGATCATTATGTGATCGACGGGGCCAAGCAGTTCATCACCTCAGGGAAGAATGGCGATGTGATCATCGTCTTTGCCGTGACAGATCCAGCGGCGGGCAAGAAGGGAATTTCCGCCTTCATAGTGCCCACCGACACCCCCGGCTATCAGGTCGTCACGGTCGAGCATAAACTAGGCCAGCACAGTTCCGACACCTGCGCATTGGTCTTTGACGGAATGCGCGTGCCCGTCGAAAACCGGCTGGGCGAAGAAGGCGAAGGCTACAAGATCGCGCTCGCCAATCTTGAAGGCGGACGCATCGGGATCGCGGCGCAATCGGTCGGCTTGGCGCGCGCAGCCTTTGACGCGGCTCATGCCTATGCGGGCGAACGTATCACCTTCGGCAAACCAATCATCGAGCATCAGGCCGTCGCTTTTCGCCTTGCCGACATGGCCACCAAGATCGCGGCTGCGCGCCACATGGTGCTGCACGCAGCGGCCCTTCGCGAAGCAGGCAAGCCCTGCCTGACCGAAGCATCGATGGCCAAGCTGTTTGCATCCGAAATGGCCGAAGCGGTCTGTTCGGCGGCAATCCAGATCCATGGCGGTTACGGCTATCTGGCTGATTATCCCGTCGAGCGGATTTATCGCGATGTGCGCGTGTGCCAGATCTATGAAGGAACCAGTGACGTTCAACGCATTGTCATCGCGCGCGGACTTTGAGCATGTCGCGAGGCACACCATGAACCAGAAAAAGCAGATGCGTGCGCTAGAGCGCGCATCTGCCTACGCAACCTGTGTCAAGATCCATCTTTGCCTGTGAATGCCTTGTTGGGCTCTGAAGTCTCTCTTCTGAGACGCGAAAATGTCAGAGCAATTTGTTTCGTCATTTTTGCTTTCTTTGGCCGTGTCCCGCTGTCGGTTCTCTACGATAACGACCGATGCCTTGTTGCGAAGGTTCTGTCGGACGGGTCGCGCAAGCGGACCACGCTGCTCAGCGGTTTCCTGTCGCATTACTTCATTGAGGCTAGCTAAGGTCGTCCGGGGGGCGCGCCTCGGTGCCGCGCAATAGCGTTTCGCGCCAGCTATCAGCGTGAGGCGCGAATAAGTATGGCGTGGTATTGACGGGGGATGGCCCGTGTGCGGAACCGCAGGTGAGATGGCGCGCGGCGCGAATGACGCCAGAATGCGCGACCAGAACGGGGTGTGCGCCTGCCGCCATCTCTTGAGCCTGCGTGATCGCGGCGGCGACACGTGCGATCATATCGGCCCAAGCCTCGCCCGCCTCGGGGGTCGTTTCGCGTGGCGGGGCTTGCGCCAGGGGACGGCCTTCAAACACGCCCCAATCGCGTTCGCATAGCCCGTCCAGTGTGACGAACTGACGGTTTGGAAAGGCCAGTTGCGCCGTTTGGCGCGCACGTTGCTGGGGGCTGACGAACAGCGCGATTTCGGCGGGCCACTGCCATCGCGCCAAGTCTTGCGCGGCGGCATACCCCGCCTGCGTCAGCTGCGCCTCGATCCGCCCCGCGATCCATCCGTCGCGGTTCGCATCCGTCTCGCCGTGGCGGATCACGATGAAGGGGAGGCGCTGGAGGATCACAGAGGGCATCTCTCATTGAGCAGGATATCGGCTGGGAAGCGTGGCTCAAGCAGGTATTGCTCGGGCTGGGCGCAAAATAACGGGGCTGCGCGCCGCGCGTCAAGATGACGGACCATCGCGATCTGGTCCGAAAGCGGGGGGTGGACGTTCCAGCGCATGAACCGTCCACCCTGCGCTGCGATCATGCGTGCATGCGCCGTCATATGCCCGGTGAAAACGACGATCGCATCTTGACCAAGGCGACCTGACTTATGCCAGTCGCGCACGATTTTCTGTGCCATGCCGCCATCCGCATTGGGCGTATCGCAAAGCAGAAATCGGGCCGATTTGTCAAAGGCGCGGGTCAAAAGCGGCGCGAGCGCTACGGATTGCGGCGACAGGCTCTCGCTTTGCAGCCCATCCTCAATCGCCTCGCGGCAGGTGTCATCGAAAGAAACCTCGCCGTGGCGCATCAGATGCCGCGCCAACTCGCCAGCACGCCCCGATGGCGGCACGGGGAACAGAAATTGCCGCGCGTCAGCTTGCGTCAACATGTCGTCCAGCGCGGTGCGGCGTGCGGTTTGGGGAACATCATCGAGTTGGTAAGAGGCGTCGATCAGCGCGGTTGCGGCAGGGGGCGGCGGGTCAAAGGCGAACCAGTGGCTTTCCTGCGACCAATCGCCGGAAAAGAACAGCCCGTCGCCCAGATCGAAATGAAACCAGACCCCGCCCAATGCATGACCGTTGCGCCCGGTCGTGACCGTCACACCATCAACCCGCGTCTGCCCCGTTTCGGGCAAGAGCACCAGATCGCCCCCCGGCGGCAGCGCGCGCGCGGTTTGCGCGGTGCAATGGATCGGCAGACCCGCAGCAATTGCATGCGCTGCCCCGCCGATGTGATCGATGTGGTCATGGCTGATGAAGACGCGATCAGCGCCGTCCAGCCATTCGGGATGAAAGGGTGAGGTCGCCTCGGGTCCGACACCAATATCGAGAACCCAAATCTCACGCCCGGTCCAGAGCCGGATGCAGGCGGGACCTTTTTCGCCAAGCCCCGAGAGGACTTCGACCCAAGCGGTGGTTGTTGAGACCTGATCACGCATCGGCGAGCGCTTTTTGCAAAACGACGTCACCCTCGGGGTCGCGAAACGCCCAGAGATCGTGCAGCCTGACGCCAACGGTTTCACCAATTGCAGCACGCTGGCAAGAAAACGCCACCAAGGTCTCGCCCGCTGTATCAAGCTCCAGCCGAAAACGGCCCCCTAAATAGGTGCAGCTCGTCACGCGGGCGCGCAGCGGGGCGTCATCGGCCAGTGTGATCGACTCGGGGCGGATGCTGACATGGCTCGGCTCGGGGTCGGCGCTGCGCGACACGACATCCTGACCCAGAACGTTCAGCATAAGGCCCGCGTGATCGGCGCGTCCGGTTATGCGGGCAGAGACCACCGCGCCATCGCCGACAAATCCTGCCACGAAGCAATCGGCTGG
The DNA here is from genome assembly GCF_000714545.1 of Thioclava indica. Classification (GTDB taxonomy): domain Bacteria; phylum Pseudomonadota; class Alphaproteobacteria; order Rhodobacterales; family Rhodobacteraceae; genus Thioclava; species Thioclava indica. The sequence goes on along the minus strand of NZ_AUNB01000040.1, from coordinate 126,841 downwards.
CTCGCGATACAAAATCTCGGGCGCGGCGAATTGGCGGATTTTCCCGGCCTTCATCACCGCCACCCGATCGGCCAGCGCTAGTGCTTCGCTTTGATCATGGGTGACGTAAAGCATCGTCGCGCCAGTGCGGCGGTGAAACATTCTGAATACGTCCTGCATCGAGGCCCGCAGCGCCAGATCGAGATTGGCGAGCGGCTCATCAAGCAACACCGCGCGCGGTTCGAACACAAGGCAGCGTGCCAACGCGACCCGTTGCCGCTGCCCGCCCGACAATTGCGACGGCATCCGGTCTGCAAACGCGCCAAGCCCGGTGAGGGACAGCGCCTCGGCCACACGGGCCTGACGTGCGGCACGGGGTATGCGCCGGACCTCAAGCGGGTAGGCGACATTGTCGAACACCGATTTATGCGGCCAAAGCGCGTAGGATTGGAATACGATCCCGATCTCGCGATCCTCGGGCGACACGAAGCGCCCGGCACCGGCGACTGTTTCGCCCCCGATCCGGATCTCGCCCGCGCTGGGATGTTCAAACCCGGCGGTCAGTCGCAGCAGGGTGGTCTTGCCACATCCCGAGGGGCCAAGCAGCGCCACGAACTCGCCCGAGGCGATCTGTGCGTTGATTGCATCCAGCGCTGGCGTGCCGCCAAACGTCTTGGACAGGTCGGTAAATGTCAGCTCTGCCATGGGATGACTCCTTTCGGAAAACGGCGCGCCCCGGCTTGCACCAGCCCCATAAGCGCGATGATTAGACAGACAATCGACATCGCCAGGGCCGAGGCCATGACCGTTTCGCCGCTGTCTTCGAGATTGTAGATAACCACGCCCAGTGTTTCGGTCCCTGACGACCACAGCAGCGCCGAGACGGTTAGTTCGTTCACCGCCGTCAGGAACACAAGGATTGCACCAGCCGCAGCCGAGGGTGCGGCAAGCGGCAGGACGATATCGCGCAACCGCCGCCCTAAACGCGCGCCGACACTGGCTGCGGCCTCTTCCATCGCGGGATCAAGCTGGGCGATGCTGGCCTGGATCGGGCGCAACATCACGACGAAGAACCGCGCGAGATAGGCCATCAGGATGATCCAGATCGTGCCGTAAAGCGTCAGATCGGTGAAGGGCAGGTTGATGAAGGTCAGGATACAGGCAATCGACAGCACGACGCCCGGAAGCGCATAGGGCAGATCGATCAGCGCATCGAGAAGTTTGCTCACCCGATAGGCGCGGCGCTCCATCAGCCACGCGAGAGGCAGGCAGATCGCCAACAAGATCGCCGCCGCCGTGATCGCGAGAAATAGCGAGTTGGCATAGGCGCGCCGTGTGACGGGCTGCACGAACAGCACCTCGATCCAGGCGTTGAACGTAGCGGTATCGAAGGTCAGTGGCACGCCATAGGCGGGGATCAGCGAGGTCGCCAAAAGCGCAAGCAGCGGCAGTGCGAGGATCGCAAAAATAAAGACCCACATCGCGATTTCGACCGGCAAACGCGCCCGCCCAAGCGACAGCGCAAGCGGTGCGCCCGACAGGCCCACCAGCCCGAAGCCTTGACGCTTCAGCACGAGGCGGCTTAGCAAAACACCACAGATCGCCACCGCTCCGATCAACAGCGAAAGCACGGCGACTTCGGACAAGACCGAGGGCCCCATGCCGACAAGGCGCTGATAGATCAGGGTCGGCAGCGTCGCGTAGCCCGCCGGAATACCCAGCATCGCGGGGATGCCGAAATTGCCCAAGGCGGTGACAAAGGCCATCGCGCCGCCTGCGATCAGCGACGGCATCGACAGCGGCAAAACGGTCTGCGCCCAAACCCGCAAAGGCCCGGCACCCGACATCCGCGCCGCCTCGACCAGCTCGGCGGGGATCATGCGCAGCCCCGCGCGCAAGGTCAGAAACACCAGCGAGGCATGCTGAATCCCCAGCAGCAAGATAATGCCGCCTGCAGAATGCAGCGGCTGCGGGCTGCCCAAGGGGGGCGCCAGGCCCAGCATCTTCAGGATCGTCGAGGAGGGCCCCGCCATCTGCATCCATGCCAGCGCGGTGATCTGGGGTGGGATCATCATCGGGATCATCAGGCAGAACACCAGCGCCCCCTTGCCACGGATATCGCTCAGCGCCACGAGAAAGGCGAAGCCCGCCCCGATCAGCACCGAAAGCAGCGTGCCGCCGCCCGCTGTGATCAGCGAATGGCGTAGTGCGGTGGCGGTAGAGGGGCGTGCAAGCACGCTTGTCAGATGGTCCGTGGTGAATCCGCTGCCAAACCCGATCCCCTCCAACAGCAGACGCAGCACAGGCCCGAGCGCGATCAGGGCGACGGGCAGCAGCAACAAAGGCAACAGCCGGTCTAAGGACCGGCTGCCACCGCTTGCAGGTACGGCTTTGCTCATTGGACGCCGAAGATCTTAGCGAATCGCGCCTTGTTGGCATCGCTATCGGCTAGCGCTTTGGCGGGGTCGAAATCCATCAGTTTGATATCCTTGCGGGCGGGGAAGCCCTCGGGGCTTGCCACACCGTTGCGCGCGGGGATGTAGCCCATTTTGGCCACCAGTTTCTGGCCATCTTCGCTCAGCAGGAAGTCGACGAATTTCTGCGCGGCGTCCATGTGCTTGGTGCCAGCCATGATGGCCACTGGCTCGGTGACGTAGGAAACCCCTTCTTTGGGAAAGACGAAGCCGACCGGCGAGCCTTTGGCCTTCGCGCGCAGGGCGAGGAAATCGACGAGAACGCCGTAGGGCTTTTCGCCCGAGGCGACGGCTTTGAACGTGCCGCCATTGCCGCCCTCGGCGCGGGTGTTGTTCGCTGCCAGTGCCTCGTAATACTCCCAGCCCAGACCCTTGGTGTTGGTCAGGGTCGCCAGATGGATCAGCGCCGCGCCGGAATAGAGCGGCGAGGGCATCGCGACGAGCCCCTTCATCTCGGGCTTGGCCAGATCGGCCCAAGAGGTCGGCACGCTTGGCGCGCCGGTATTGTAGACGATCCCGGTCGTGATCAGCTTGGTCGAATGATAATAGCCGTCCTTGCTGTAAAGCGCGGGATCATAAGCGGCTTCTTCGGGTGAAGCATAAGCCGCAAGCTGACCTTCCTGCGCCATGCCCTCCAGCGTGACCGTATCAGCGATCAGCAAGACATCGGCCTGTGGCTGGCCTGCCTCGATTTCGGCGGCGACGCGTGCCATCAGCTTCGTCGTGCCATCGCGCACCCATTCGACATCAATACCGGGGTTTGCTGCGGTGAAGGCATCAACGGTTTGCTGCGCATCCGCATTGGGCTGCGAGGTATAGAGCGTCAGGGTCTCGGCACCGGCAAGCGAAGGCAGAGCCATGGCAATGACGGTGGCCAGAAGGAAACGGGACATCAGCTATCTCCAGATAGGTCGGTTTGCGTTCGAAAGGGGGGCTTCGCCCTTTTCACGGCTGCCTAACGGGTTCGTGTGACAGTTCTGTTAAGTGTTAATGCAAAATGCATTTCTCCCGAAATCTTGTGGCAGAAACCGGGACAGAGAGGAGATCTTGGATCGCGCGATATGTCACGGCACTGTCTTCGCGACGACCCGGCGTCCCCGTCTAGGCTTTTCGCTCAAAGCGCCGCAATCCGCCCAGTAGCGCAAGCGGGATCAGGGTCGTTGCGATGATGGCCAGAAATGCCATCGCCATGCCATCCCCGACCGAGCCCTGATCGAATTGCCGCCAGATATAGGTGCCGATCGTGTCGGTGCCCACCGGGGCCACTAGCAGCGAGGCCACCAATTCGCGCGCCGCCACCGTAAACACCAGCAACATCGCGGCCAGAACCGAGGGCGCAATCAGCGGAACCCAGATCCGCAGGGCGGTGCGCATCGGGCTTGCGCCGCTGATGCGGGCTGCGGCTTCAAGGCTGGGGTTGATCTGTTGAAACGCCGCCACCGTGTAGCGCACCGGCTGGGGTAGCAGAATGCAAACATAGGCCAACACCAAAATCCACATCGTATTATAGGGCGTGACCGGCAGGGCGGGCTGGTTCCACAGCAAGATCAGCCCCAGTGCCACCACCACGCCGGGGGCGGCATTGGGCAGCATCGCGAGCGCGTCGATCACACGCTGGCCCCGGCCCGCTCCGCGCGTCGTGACATAGGCGACGGCGATGCCGAACACGCCCGCCACCAGCGCCGCGATCAGCCCCAGCGAAAAGCTGTTCGCCATGGCCTGCATCGCGCCGGTCGTATCGCTCAGAATCGCCTCGAAATGGGACAGGTCGATATTGTTCGGCGCCAACCCGCCCGAGATCGTGCGGCTCAGTGCGGTGGCAAGGATCGCCAGCAGCGGCAACCCCGTCGAGATAAACGCGACAAGGCCAAACAGCGCCAGCACCGGCGCCTGCCAGATGCCAAGACTGCGGGTCGGCGCGCGCGGGTTTTTGCCCCCCACCACATCGAAATCGCGTGCCGTGGCAATCCGGCGTTGCAGCGCAAAGGCCAGCAGCGCCAGCACAATCAACGCCAGTGACAGCAGCGCCGCCTTGGGCAGATCGATCGGCCAGTCCGAAAGCGAGCCGTCGATCCCCGTCACCAGCACGTCAAAGCCGAACCGCGCGCCAAGAACGGCGGGCGTGCCGTATTCTTCGATCGACATCGCAAAAACCAGCAGCAGGCTTGCCGCCAGCGCGGGCGTGGCCAGCGGCAGGGTGATGCGCCAGAATGCCCGCCCCGGACCCGCACCAAACACCCGGCTCACATCGGAAAACCGCGCCCCGATCGTGGCGAAACTGCGCGAGGCGGCGAAATAAACCACCGGGAACGAATGCAGCGCCATTACGACGACGATGCCGGGAAACGAGAACAGAAACCCCGCCAGATTGACGCCCGTTAATTGTTGCAGATAGCCCGCGGGTTGCAGCGTCAGGATCCAGCCCAGCGTCGCGATATAGGGCGGGATCATGAAGGGCACGAGGAACACGACATCCCACAGCAAGGCTCCGGGCAGACGATAGAGCGCGCGCAGCCCCGCCAAAGGCACGGCGATGACGCTCGAGGCCAGCACCACCCCCGCGCCCAGCATCAGCGTGTTGCGGGTTTCGATGCCGAAATCCTCGGATTTCAGGACTGCGCCAAGATGGGCGAAGGGGCGGACAAAAGATCCCGCCCCGATCTCGGGAAAGATCGCCTGTAGCGCGATGAAGGCGAAGGGCAGGGCCACGACGACCACAAGAGCCGCCGCTGTCAGTCCGCTGAGTAGCGGCATGCCTGCCCTCGCGCCCGCCATGCGCTTAATGCCCGAAGGATTTCGAGAAATCGGCGAGAATCTCGCCGCGCTTGGCATAGGCATCACTCGATTGCGGCAGAAGCTTCAGCTCGGTGATTGTCGGGCGCAGGGCCTCGACATCGGTGCGCGCAGGCATCAGATAGACCTTGGCGACGTCTTCCTGACCCTTGTCCGACAGAACGAAGTCGATGAATTTCTTGGCCTCATCGGCTTGTTTGGTCGATTTCAGGATCATCATCGGGCGCGGCGCAACAACGGTGCCCGAGGTCGGGAAGACCACATCGATAGACTCGCCTTTCGCTTTGGCCCCCATCGCGATGTAATCGACGGCACCGAACACCGCCGCCTTGGCGCCTTGCAGCACCGGCGTCAGCGCAGCCTTGTTGGCCCCCGCCACAAGCATCCCGTTCGCCGCCAGTGCGGGGAACAGATCGTCATGCCCCGCAGCGTCCAGCCCCGCGACCAGTTCAAACGCCGAGCCCGATTGCGCAGGATCGGGCATGGTCACGAGCGATTTATACTCGGGTTTGGCCAAATCCGCCCAATCCGTCGGTTTGTTCGTGCCTGATTTCGGGTTCCACGCAATGGCCAGCGCCGCGACGCCCTCGGCCACATAGGAATCCGATTTCAGGAAGTCGGGCACGGTGGCGGCATTGGGCGAAGTGTAGGGGAGCAGCAAGCCCTGATCGGCAAAGCTCGTCGCTGTCGCCCAAGAGGCAGAGATCACGATATCGGCCTGCGGGTTAGCCTGCTCGGCTTTCAGACGCGCCATGACCTTTCCGGTCGTCGCCTGAAACAGGTTCACCTTGATCCCGCTCTCCTTGGTGAAATCGGCTGCAAGCGCCTTGGCCAGCCCCGCGGGCCCTGCGGTGTAAACAGTGATATCGGCATGGGCTGCAGCGCCGCTGATACCAAGGGCAAGGGCAAGCAAGCCGGTGCGAAGGGTGGGTTTCATCAGTCGATCTCCATGTTTATCGAACATTTCGGGGGTAAGGGGGATAAGGGTTTACGTCGTGGGCTCGTGGAACCATCGCAGCGCGTCTTGCGCGACATGCAGGCCCAATTCACTACCTGGGCTAGCACGCTGCGGGCTGGTGATCTGGATCTCGGCCCCGCCGTGCAACGCGAGGGTGAGTTGAAAATCCTCGCCGCGAAAAAGGCATCGCAGCACACGCGCGCGCAGCAGGCTTTGTGCGGGCGGGCAAACCGACAGGGCGCGGCGTGCCAGCAGCACATGGGTCGCGCCCGCCGGGGCGATTACCCCGGGCAGGGGCGCCTGTCCCGATGTCACCGGCAAGATCGCACCAAGGCGCAGGAACTCGGCAATCCAGGGCGCGGAAGGGGCTGCAACCAGATCTTCAGGCGTTGCAATCTGCGCGATTTGACCCGCGCGCAGCACCGCGACCTCATGGGCAAGCGAGAACGCCTCGGAATGGTCATGCGTGACATATAAAGCCGACAGGCCCAACTCGGCCACCAGCTGTGCGATCTCATCGACCATGCTTTCGCGCAGCTCGCGATCAAGATTGGACAGCGGCTCGTCAAACAGGATCGTCTGCGCGCCCGAAGCGACCGCACGCGCGATGCCCACGCGCTGTTGCTGCCCGCCCGAAAGCGCCGAGGGACGGCGATGCGCCACATCGCCCAGCCCGACGCGATCAAGCGCCCTCATCACCGTCTGCTCGCGAGCTCCGCGTCCCATCCCTGCCATCTCGAGCGGAAAACCGACATTGCGTGCAACGCTCATATGCGGCCAGAGCGCGTAATCCTGAAACACCATGCCCAGCCCGCGCTTTTCCGGAGCCAGCTTGATCGCGCGCTGCGGGTTGGCAACGATCTGACCGTTGAGCGCGATTTCACCGTGATCGGGCGCTTCAAGCCCGGCGATGGTGCGCAACAGCGTGGTCTTGCCGCTGCCCGATGGCCCCAGCAACGCTAAGGCGCGACCGCGCGGCAGTTCCAAATCGATCCCGCACAGGATTTTCACCGTGCCGTAAGACAGATGCAGGCCGCGCACGGCAATCGCCGGCTCGGCTGTCGCAACCGCGACCTTCTCAAATCTCGTCACCCCAAGGTTCATTCGGTGCCCACCTGTTGTTCGCAGCCTTAGGGCGTAAACATGACAGGCCCGTGACAGAGCGGCGGGGGGGGGGCATCGCGCGTCATCGTCCCCCCTGGGTTTGCATGGTGCCCCAGCTGTGAGCATGCTGTCCCTGCAATGAGTGCAGGACCTAACAACGCCTGACAGCAATCGGCGATGTCCGAATGGAATTTCGCGGTGAGGTGTTTGTTTCACGCGCATTGCGGAACCCGCAGGTGCGCGGCTGTCCGATCTGCCTGCGCGAGGACGCTGAGGTTCACCCGGATGCGCCTGCGGCAGCTCAAGCGCTGCGTGGCGACTGGCAATTGCGCGAGGTGAGCTTGTGCGTGCGCCACCGGCACCCTCTGGTCAACCTTTGGAGGGAGCAATTGCCAACAAAACGCTATGACATTAGCCCCCGGATGGCCGATATTCGTGCGATGATCCGCGGCGGCGATTTTGACCAGCCCCGCGTGAGGCCGTCCCCTTATGATTTATGGCTTGATGCCCGGTTGGCAGAGGGGCGCGATGCGACATGGCTGGCTGGCCATTCGCTCTACGCTGGAACAACTTTTTGCCGTCTGCTGGGGGCGGAACTGGTGCGCCACGCTGATCTTTCAAACGTCGGAGACCTGCGGGCAGCGCAAGCGGCAGGTTTTGCGGTGGCCCACCGAGGCGAAGACGCGGTCCGTGCCGCGTTGAAGGATCTCGCCGAGCGCGCGACCGGTGCCAAAGTGGAGCCGCGCGGAGCCTTTGGAGATCTCTACTCGAAGCTCTCGGTAGACTATCTTCACGAGGCAGGTTTCGCACCATTTCGAGACCTTCTTCGCGAACGCATTCTAAAGACGTGGCCCTTTGCCGCTGGCGAGGTCGTGCTTGGCAAAGAACTCTCTCGTCGTTGTTTGCATTCCATCTCCACTGCAGAGCATGAAACAGGCCTATGGGCGCCAAGACTTGAGGCAGTTCTCATCGAGGCTGGAGCGGTATCTCCGACCGACAAGCGCCCAGCAAATAGAAAAACCTTCGATGCCGAACGCTTTTCGCCTCTCCTTGCCGAGATGCCGCACTGGATCGGGGCGACAAAGCTTCGCAAAGCAATGGGCGCTACTCGGAACGAATTGGCCGCACTTGCGGCGGATGGGGTCTTGTTGCCAGCTACAGCGGTGCCGAGCGTTAAGTATCCGTGGCGCTTGGAAGACGGGCGGCGCTCGTCGCCGAGCTTAAGGCACTGGTCCAAGAGGACACGGTCTCAAGCGACGATTGAAAGAGCATACAAATGGCCAGTAAGCGATCCGGGCTGCGGGTCGGCGCGATTATCGACGCGATCCGTAAGGGCGCGCTGCGACTCGGGGGCCTGCCGGGGATTGAGGGCTATCACGGGTTCGCGGTCCAAAAGGCGGAAATCAATCTGCTCGCACTCCAAGGGAGCGCCGATGCAGCGCAGGATCTGATCCCTGCTACCGAGTTCAGCCGCACGATCAGCCGGCGTGGCAGGGACGGGTTCATTGCGCTGCTTGCGGCAGGACACTCTCCGTCGGTCCGCATGACTGCGCCGAAAGATGGGGCATGCGTGTTTTACCTGCGTGAGTCTGATATCCAAGCATTTCGAGCGCGCTTTGTGACCTTGCCGATGTTGATCGAACGCTTTGGCGAACACCGAAATACTATTCTTGCGCGCCTCAGGGCCGCTGACCTGCGCCCCTTTGCGCCTGAGGGCGAGAGCTATGGCCATATCTATCTGCGCGAAGAGGTGGAACGTAGCTTGCGCTGCAAGGTGTAGCGGCTGCCGCAACTCACACTGGCGGCGATTTCAGAAACTCAATTGAAAACAATAGCTTATAGGGTCATTGGGTTTTCGGACGGGCGTCGCCGGAAAACGGATGGTGTGAATCGCGGAAAAAACATGGTGTGAATGACAACTGTCAATGCTGGTAGGCCCGGAGGGACTCGAACCCCCAACCAAGGCGTTATGAGCGCCCTGCTCTAACCAATTGAGCTACAGGCCCACCATTGCCTCTCCCTCTATCACGCGCGCAGGCGACGTCAAGAATTTGGCGTGCTTTTGGCCAACAGACGTTGCTTGACCCGGGGTCTTGCGCTAGGGCTGCGCCCCAGTTGATCGTTGTTGGAGAGCGCCGCCATGACCGATAAGAAACCGGGCCTGACCTATGCCGATGCGGGCGTCGATATTGATGCGGGCAATGCTTTGGTCGAGCGGATCAAGCCAGCGGCCAAGCGCACGCAGCGCGCGGGCACGATGTCGGGGCTGGGTGGCTTTGGTGCGTTGTTCGATCTTAAGGCGGCGGGCTATAACGACCCGATTCTTGTGGGCGCAACCGATGGCGTGGGCACCAAGCTGCGCATCGCGATTGATACCGGAAATGTCGACACGATCGGCATTGATCTGGTGGCGATGTGCGTCAATGATCTGGTGTGTCAGGGCGCTGAGCCTCTGTTTTTCCTCGATTATTTCGCAACGGGCAAGCTGGAACTGGATCAGGCCACGGCGATCATCAACGGCATCGCTGAGGGCTGCGCGCAATCGGGTTGCGCGCTGATCGGCGGCGAGACGGCGGAAATGCCGGGGATGTATTCAAAGGGCGATTTCGACCTTGCCGGCTTTGCCGTGGGCGCGATGGAGCGCGGCGCGGATCTGCCCGCAGGCGTGGCCGAGGGCGATGTGCTGTTGGGGCTGGCCTCCAACGGGGTGCATTCCAACGGCTATTCTTTCGTGCGCAAAGTGGTCGAGATGTCGGGCCTTGGCTGGGACGCGGATTGCCCGTTTGGCGATGGCACGCTGGGTGCGGCGCTGCTTGCCCCGACTCGGTTGTATGTGACGCAAACGCTTGCCGCGGTGCGCAGCGGTGGCGTGCATGCGCTGGCCCATATCACCGGCGGCGGGCTGACGGAAAACCTGCCGCGCGTGCTGCCCGAGGGCATGGGCGCGCAGATCGATCTGTCGTCTTGGGATTTGCCGCCGGTCTTTGGCTGGCTGGCGAAAACGGCGGATATGGCCGAGGGCGAACTGCTCAAGACCTTCAACTGCGGCATCGGGATGATCGTCGTGGTCGATCCCGCGCGTGCCGATGCTATCACTGAACTGCTGACGGAGGCGGGTGAAACCGTCAGCCGGATCGGGACGCTTACCGCCGGAGACGGGGTGGCCTACACGGGGCACCTGCTGTGAAACGCGTCGCCATCCTGATTTCGGGCGGCGGGTCGAACATGATCAAGCTGGTGGAAAGCATGACCGGCGATCACCCTGCGCGCGCCGTTCTGGTGGCGTCAAATGATGCAAATGCGGCGGGGCTGCAAAAGGCGGCGCAGATGGGCGTGGCGACGGCGGCGATTGATCATCGTCCTTACGGCAAGGACCGCGCCGCGTTTGAGGCAGAGCTGCTGAAACCGATCTTGGCAGCCCAGCCTGATATTCTATGTCTCGCCGGATTTATGCGCGTGCTGACGCCTGATTTCGTGGGCCAGTTTGCGGGGCGGATGCTGAATATCCACCCCTCGCTCTTGCCGAAATATCCCGGCCTGCACACCCATGCCCGCGCACTTGAGGCGGGCGATACGGCGGCGGGCTGCACCGTGCATGAAGTGACGCCGGTTCTGGATGACGGCCCGATTTTGGGCCAGGCGCGGGTGGCGATTGCGCCGGATGACACGCCCGACACGCTGGCCGCGCGTGTGCTGGTGCAGGAACATCGCCTCTATCCCGCTGTGCTGCGCCGCTTTGCGCAAGGCGATCGCGCGCCGCTGATCCTGTAACATGCCACCCAATCGCGGCTTTCACGCCACGCCGGACACGCGATTTACCGCGGTGCTTTTCATTTCGCGCGCGCGGGGCTAAAGGTCGATAACCCTGCGGGATGACCCCGCGTCCCCTTGCGAAAGCGCGACATGCAGACCATTACCACGACCGACGCCCTCGCGGCATTCTGCGACAAGGCGAAGTCCGAGCCTTACGTTACCATCGACACCGAATTTTTGCGCGAGCGGACCTATTGGTCCAAGCTGTGCCTCGTGCAGATGGCCCTGCCAAACCACGACGGCCAAGAGGGCGAGGCGGTTCTGGTTGATCCGCTTTCCGACGATCTCTCACTTGAGCCGCTTTACGATCTGTTCCGCCACACGGCGACGGTCAAAGTGTTTCACGCCGCGCGTCAGGATCTTGAGATCTTCTTCACCGAGGGCAATGTCTTTCCCGATCCGCTGTTTGACACCCAGATCGCCGCGATGGTCTGCGGCTTTGGCGAACAGGTCGGCTATGAGACGCTGGTGCGCAAGATCGCCAAGGAATCGCTGGATAAATCCTCGCGCTTTACCGATTGGTCGCGCCGCCCGCTGACGGATGCGCAAAAGAAATATGCCATCGCCGATGTTACGCATTTGCGCCAGATTTACGAGTTCCTCGCAGCGCAGCTGAAAGAGACCGGACGCGAGGCGTGGGTCCGCGAGGAAGAAGCGGTGCTTCTGAACCCCGAGACCTATATCAACCGGCCTGAAGAGGCGTGGAAACGCGTTAAAACCCGCACCAGTTCGGCCCGGTTCCTCGGGATCGTGCGCGCGTTGGCGCAGTTCCGCGAAGGCTATGCGCAAAACCGCAACATCCCACGCTCGCGCATTTTTAAGGATGATGCGCTATTGGAACTGGCCTCGACCAAGCCCGCCTCGCATGAAGATCTCAACCGCTCGCGTCTTCTGCTGCGAGAGGCGCGGCGCGGCGAGATCGCCGAAGGGATCATGACGGCGGTGAAAGAGGGGCTAGAGGCGCCGCATGACTCGCTGCCGCGCCCGTCCGATCAGGGCCAGCAATTGCAGGTCGATACCGCCTTGGCCGATCTTTTGCGCGTGCTGCTGAAGGCGAAATCGCAAGAGGCGGGCGTCGCGGCCAAATTGATCGCAAGCTCTGCGGATCTGGACCGGATCGCTGCGGGCAAACGCGACGTCGCGGCCTTGCACGGCTGGCGCGCCGAGGTGTTTGGCCATGACGCGCTGCGACTGGCCAAAGGCGAAGTCGGGCTGACCGCACGCAGCGGATCGGTCGAATTGGTGGACCTGTAGCGCCGGAAAATCGGCGCTACTTAAACGCGATGGTTAGACGGTGCGCTTAGCGACGCACCGAGCGCGCGTTACCCGCACCCTCAACCACGATCTTGCGCACGCCTGCCAGCTTGAAATTGCTGATAAACGCCGCTGCCGACACTTCGCGCGATTGCTGCGTCGAGACACGGCGCGCATCGGGGCTGTCTGCTGCGGGCGGGGTCAGCATAAAGCGATAGGTCATCGTGCCATTCGCATCGGGTTTGCCATCATTCAGCGCGACCAGATCGGTTTGCCAATAGCCTTGAGTCGGGGGCAGGCCCATCGCGGTGACAATCGCGCCCGTAGGGGCTTTGTCCACGCTCAGGCTAAGCACCTGCGCGACCGGCTGTTGCCAGGGCTTGCCGATCTGTTCGGGATAGCCGCCCTTGGGCGCGAGCGTCGCCTGCGTCTCTGGCTGGCTTTTGCCAAACCAGTTGAACGGGTTGAGTTTGCTGCCGCGAATGGTGCCGCAGCCAGCGGTGGCAAGTGTCAAGGCAAGTGCCGCAATCAGGGCTTTGTTCATGGTCGCTCCGAAGCTGTCCAAGACCTCTGGTAGCCGATCACGCAGCTTTTGAAAAGCCGCGTCTGGACGCAGGCGGCTGCGCGCGTTACCCAAGAGCCTCAAGATGATGCAAGGAACCCCGTGATGGCCCGCGAAGCGTTTGAAGAGATTGCCGAGACCTTTGAATTTCTCGACGACTGGGAGGACCGTTACCGCCATGTGATCGAGCTGGGGCGCGAATTGCCAGGGCTGGACGAGGCGGTGAAAGTGCCAGCGACCAAGGTGCATGGCTGTGCCAGTCAGGTCTGGCTGCTGCCGCGTATTGAGGGCACAGGCCCGCAGGCGCAGTTTGATTTTCAGGGCGAAAGCGATGCGATGATCGTGCAGGGGCTGATCGCGATTTTGCATGCGCTGTATTCCGGTCTCAGCGTGACGCAGGTGGGCGAGGTGGATGCAGCGGCCGAACTGGCGCGGCTGGGGCTGAACGATCACCTGTCGGCGCAGCGCTCCAACGGGCTGCGCGCGATGATCGAGCGGATTCGCCTGCTGGCCGCCGAGGCCGCAAGCGCCTGATTTGGGCATGAAAAAAGGGGGCCGCGTGGCCCCCCTTGTCGGTGCAAGCGGCGCGCCTTAGCGCACCGGGTTGCGATAGATCATTCGGCGCAGCGATCCGGTTTTCGAGCGCATCAGCATCGTTTCGGTTTCGATATAGGTCGGCTCGCGCTTGACGCCTTTCACAATCGAGCCGTCCGTCACGCCCGTCGCCGCAAAGATCACATCCGAGCGCACCATGTCGTCGCGCGTGTAGATCTTGTCGAAATCGGTGATCCCGGCCTTGCGCGCGCGGCCCCGTTCGTCATCGTTGCGAAACAACAGCTTGCCCCACATCTGACCGCCCATGCATTTCAGCGCCGAGGCCGCCAGAACACCCTCGGGCGCGCCGCCAGACCCCATATACATGTCGATCCCGGTGAAATCGGGCTCGGCGCAATGGATCACACCGGCCACATCGCCATCGGTAATCAGGCGGATTTTGGCACCGGTGCTGCGCACTTCGGCGATCATGTCCTCATGGCGCGGACGATCCAAGATGCAGACGGCGATGTTCTTGGGTTCTACGCCTTGCGCGCGCGCCAAAGCTTCGATCCGCTCGGTCGGGCTCATCTCGAGGCTGACAACGTCTTGTTCATAGCCCGGCCCGATGGCCAGCTTTTCCATATACACGTCGGGCGCATGCAGCAGCGAGCCGCGCGGCGCCATCGCGATCACGGTCAGCGCGTTGGGCATGTCTTTGGCCGTCAGCGTCGTGCCTTCGAGCGGGTCGAGCGCGATATCAACCTCGGGGCCGGTGCCCGCGCCGACTTCTTCGCCGATAAACAGCATCGGGGCTTCGTCGCGCTCGCCCTCACCGATTACCACGGTGCCGCGGATGTCGAGCTTGTTAAGCTGTTCACGCATCGCATTCACCGCCGCCTGATCGGCTGCTTTTTCATCGCCACGCCCGATCAAATCTGCCGAAGCATGGGCGGCCGCCTCGGAGACGCGGGCAAGGCCCAGCGAAAGCATACGGTCGTTGAAATCACTCGGAGGGGTCATGTTCTTTTCCTGTTTGCCGTTCGGCGATAGCCACCGCGCACAGATAAACCCCGCCCAGCGCGCAAGGGCAACCCCTGTGAACGCTAACGGTCGGGCCGGTTTGCTGCCTCTGCAGGGTTCAGGCGGTTTACAGCTCTTCGATGCGGATCGCGACCGGCTCGCCTTCGACGACGCGGGTGGCTGGCAGGGCGGCGATGGCGTGATCTATCGCGTCGCGCGTGGTTTTATGCGTCACGATCAGCACCGGAGCCGAGGTGTCGGCATGGCCATACTGGCGCAAGCGGCTGATCGACACGCCCGATTCGCCCAGAATGGCGGCCACCTTCGCCAGCGCACCCGGCTTGTCGGCCAGTTGCAGGCGCAGGTAGTAGGGCGCGGGGTTCGGGGCGACGGCTGGGGTGGCCTGCACCAGCTTCGCGGCGGGCTGGCCAAAGGTCGACAGCCGCAAACCACGCGCCAGATCCATCACATCTCCCATTACGGCACTGGCGGTCGGGCCTTCGCCCGCCCCCGCGCCGCGCAGCACGATCTGGCCCACGGCATCGCCCTCAAGCACGACCATATTGGTGCCGCCCGTCAACTGCCCAAGCGGTGAGGAAGCCGGCACAAGACAGGGCGTCATGCGCTGTTCCAGCCCGCGCCCGGTCATCTGCGCGACACCCAACAGCTTGATCTTATAGCCCATATCGCCCGCGCGCCGGATATCGTCGATCGAGATCCGCCCGATCCCCTCCAGCACGACATTGTCAAAACTGACCTGCGTGCCAAAGGCAATCGCGGCGAGGATCGCCAGCTTATGGCCCGCGTCGATCCCGCCTACGTCAAGGTTTGGATCGGCCTCAAGATAGCCGAGCTGGCGGGCCTCTTCGAAGACCGTTTCATAGGGCAGACCGGCTTCTTCCATCCGCGTCAGAATGTAGTTGCAGGTGCCGTTCATCACGCCCATCACGCGGCGCATGCCGTTGCCTGCCAGCCCCTCGGTGAGCACCTTGATGACGGGAATACCGCCTGCCACAGCCGCCTCAAAGCGGATTGCGCGGTCCAAACCCTCGGCCAGTTCCGCCAGCGCCTGCCCGTGATGGGCCAGCAATGCCTTGTTCGCGGTGACCACATCTTTGCCCGCGCGCAGTGCCGCCTCGGTGGCGTCCTTGGCCGGACCTTCATGCCCGCCCATCACCTCGACGAAGACATCGACATCCTCGCGCATGGCCAGCGCCACCGGGTCGCTTTCCCACGCGAAATTGGACAGGTCCGCATCGCGGTTCTTGGTGCGATCGCGCGCCGAGACGGCGGTGATCACGACAGGGCGTCCTGCCCGCGCGGCCAGCTGATCAGCGTGGCGTTGCACAATCTTGACGACACCAATGCCCACGGTGCCAAGACCCGCAATGCCAAGGCGCAGGGGCTGGTCGCTAGGGGCTGGCGCAGACATGGGAAACCTCGTGTAAAACCGGAATTGCGCCCTGTTAGCGGGAAAGCGCGCCCCGTGCAACGGCGCGCATCGCCGCCCTTATTGCGCGCCTAGATCGGTCTCATCCACCACATCGACACGGCGTAGCGCGTCCGCGCGCGCGCGCAGCGCATCTGCACGCGTCTCAAGCGCGGGGGCGGGACTGGGGGTCAGCGGCTCGTTACTTAGCAAGCTATCGAGCGGAACCAGCTTGGGATACTCACCCGGCGCACCCGCGCACGCCGCTGTCAGGCAGATGAGGGTCAGAAGGGCAGGGGTGCGCAGCATAGGGTTTCCTGTCAGATCGTCGCCAAGATATGGCGCATCGCGCCACAGCACCAGCGCCGATTTCCGCGCTTTCGGGTTTGATACTGAACAGACGTTCAGTTAACTTCGCCTCATGGCACGCAAAACTGGCTCACACTCACAAATTACCGGTCCGAAAATCCGCGAGCAGGCGTTGCAGCTTTTCGCTCGTCACGGCTTTGCTGCCGTCTCGATGCGCCAGATCGCGGCGGCGGTCGGGGTGCAGGCGGGGGCGCTGTATCTTTACACGCCCGACAAGGAGGCGCTGCTGTTTGACCTGCTCAAGACCCATATGGACGAGCTGCTGGCGGCTTGGGCAGAGGCCCCGCGCGGGACCGGCCCGATGGCGGCGCTTGAGGCATTCGTGCGCTTTCACATCGGCTTTAACCTCAGCCGCGCCGATGCGGTATTTCTTAGCTACATGGAATTGCGCAACCTTGGCCCCGAGAATTTCGCGATGATCGAAAGCCAGCGGCGCGCCTATGAAACCGAGCTGGAAGATATTCTCAAGACGGGCCAGCAGGCGGGCACCTTCCTAATTCCCGACACAAAACTGGCGACGATGGCGATCATCGCCATGCTGACCGGCGTCACCACATGGTTTCGCGAAGGCGGACGGCTAAGCCGCCCGATGGTCGAGGATATTTACTGGGACATGGTGCGCAAGGCGGTGGGTGCTTGACCCTCCGCCCTGCGCGAGTTTGATCCGTCTCAGACGGGACCTTCGTCGTCACCGAACGACCCATTAGGGCTGTCATCGCCCCCGGTCTCTTCGCCGTCTGGCTCCGTGATCACAGGTGACACGCTGGCTGGTCGATCCAACTCAAGCGAATGCAACCCGACATAGCCACTCCAGTCGCCGTTGAAATAGAGGTCACCCCCGACATTCCAATGCTGTCCCCAAAGGCCGCCCGTGCCAAAGAAGCCCTGACTGCCATAGCCCATGCCCAGTTCGCCCATCACGTCATCATTGCCTGTCAGGCCGGTCAATTTGATCTTGCCCGTCACCGGACCCTGACCAAAGCCCAGATGCAGTGACAGTTTCGCGCCATTCGTGTCGCCATCCGCGTCAATGTCATAGCGCATCGCGCCGAGAACGCCCTCAAAACCGCTACTGCGTGCACCGAAAACATAGTTCAGCCCGACAAAGCCCTTGGTGTCATCCGCCAGTGCCCCGCTTGCCATGCAAGCCAGAGCCGCCGCTATTGTAAGTTTGCGCATCATCATGACCGTCTCTCCCTTCTGAAGTTTCGTTCACGTAAATGTTATAGCACAATCGCGACTCTTCCAATCGCGGTATTCCCTGCTTTCTCCGTGACATGGTGACACGGCGCGCGCGCCAAGCCCTCTTTGCCTTTGCGCCAGCGCAGGTTAATAAGGCGCCAAAGGAGCCCCGCACCATGCTGAAAACCCGCATCATCCCCTGTCTCGACGTGGCCGACGGGCGCGTGGTCAAGGGCGTGAATTTCGTCAATCTGATTGATGCGGGCGATCCGGTCGAAGCCGCCAAAGCCTATGACGCAGCGGGCGCGGATGAGCTGTGTTTCCTCGACATCCACGCCACGCATGAAAACCGCGGTACGATGTTTGATCTGGTTACCCGCACCGCCGAGCAGTGTTTCATGCCCCTCACCGTGGGCGGCGGCGTGCGCAGCCATGAGGACGTGCGCGCGCTCCTGCTGGCGGGGGCGGATAAGGTCTCGTTCAACTCGGCGGCTGTGGCCGATCCAGACGTGATCGCGCAGGCAGCAGATCGCTTTGGCAGCCAGTGCATCGTCTGCGCGATTGATGCCAAAACCGTCGCGCCGGGCCGCTGGGAGATCTTTACCCATGGCGGGCGCAAACCCACTGGCATCGACGCGGTGGAATTTGCCCGCACGGTCGCGGCTAAAGGGGCGGGGGAAATCCTGTTGACCTCGATGGATCGCGACGGCACGCGCGCCGGTTTCAACTTGCCGCTGACGCGCGCGATTTCCGATGCGGTTGATGTGCCCGTGATTGCCAGCGGCGGCGTTGGCACGCTCGATCATCTTGTCGAGGGCGTGACGCAAGGCGGGGCGAGCGCCGTGCTAGCCGCCTCGATCTTCCACTTCGGCGAATTCACGATCCGCGAGGCCAAACAACACATGGCCGATGCGGGCATTGCTGTGAGGCTGTGATGAACACGTTAGAAACACTTTTTGCCACGATTGAAGCGCGCAAAGCCGCCGATCCCGATAGCTCGTGGACCGCGAAACTTCTGGCCAAAGGCCCCGAAAAGGCCGCCGAGAAATTCGGCGAAGAGGCGGTCGAGGCGATCATCGCCGCCGTCAAGAACGACCGCGAGAACCTGGTCTATGAATCCGCCGACGTGCTTTATCACCTACTGGTCATGCTGGCCGCGCGCGATGTGCCATTGTCCGAAGTGCTTGCCGAACTCGAGCGCCGCCAAGGCACCTCCGGCATCGCCGAAAAAGCGTCACGCTAATCAGGGGCTCTGCCCCCGGCCTGCGGCCTCCCCCGGGATATTTTAAACACTTGGAAGCCGGGATGCGTTCGCCCTTCCTCTTGATCGAGATATCCCGGGGGTGAATGGCCGGGAGGCCAGAGGGGGCAGCGCCCCCCTTTCTTTTCCGCGGGTGCCTCCTAGCTATGGGCTGGAAACAGGAGACCCGAGCCATGTCGCAATCAGACTCTACCAACCGCCAGATCGTTCTTGCCAAGCGTCCCGAGGGCGCGCCTGATGGCGAAACGCTACGCCTTCAAACGGGTGACATCCCCAAGCCGGGCGGGGGCGAGATGTTGCTGCGCACGGTCTATCTGTCGCTTGATCCCTACATGCGCGGACGGATGAGTGCGGCGAAATCCTACGCCACTCCGGTCGAGATTGGCGGCGTCATGACGGGGCAGGTCGTGGCCGAGGTGATGCAAAGCGACTGCGACGGGTTCAAGGCGGGGGATTTTATGCTCGCCCCAAGTGGCTGGCAGGATTACGCGGTGTCCGATGGCACGCAGGTGCTGAATCTTGGGAATGAGCCGCAAAACCCCTCGTGGTCGCTGGGGATTCTGGGGATGCCGGGCTACACCGCCTATGCGGGATTGTTGCAGATCGGCGAGCCGAAACCGGGCGAGACGGTTGTTGTTGCAGCAGCGTCAGGGCCGGTTGGCGCGACGGTCGGGCAAATCGCCAAGATCAAAGGCTGTCGCGTCGTGGGCATCGCGGGCGGGCCCGAGAAATGCGCGCATGTGGTCGAAACGCTTGGCTTTGATGCCTGTATCGACCACCGCGCCGAGGATTTCGCCGATCAGCTTGCTGCCGTCTGCCCCGAGGGAATTGACGTCTATTTCGAGAATGTCGGGGGCAAGGTGCTGTATGGTGTCTTGCCGCTGCTGAACCCGTTCGCGCGGATGCCTGTTTGCGGGATGGTGGCGTGGTATAACCTCACCGGATTGCCCGATGGACCCGATCACGGGCCGCAAATCCTGTCCACGATCTTGCGCATGAAGGTTAAGGTGCAGGGCTTCATCATCTTCGACAGCTTCCCGATTTCGCTGTATCAGGAATTTGCGCGCGAGATGACGGGCTGGCTGGAAGATGGAAAAATCCAGTATAAAGAACAAATGGTTGACGGGCTCGAGGCCGCGCCGGATGCGCTTTATGATCTGTTGGAAGGGCGCAATTTCGGCAAGATGGTTGTCAAAGTCGGCTAAGCCTGAGGACGGGGTTGCGTTTGTGTGACCCCGTCGTGACTTGCTCTTTTCAACTTCGAGGTTATCTGTACTCTCATGTTTGGACGCTTGCTCAATATCTTGAATGATCCCGCCCCCGCGCTTGATCCGCTGGCCTCGGACGAGCGCGAGCTGGCTTTGGCCGCTCTTTTGGTGCGTCTTGCGCGCTCGGATGGGGATTATGACGATGAGGAAAAGGTGCGCATTGACCGCGTTCTGGCCGCGCGCAACGGGCTGTCGACGCGCGAGGCAACCGAGCTGCGCCATCACGCCGAAGAGGTTGAGTCCGGCGCGCCCGACACCGTGCGCTTCACCCGCGCGCTGAAAGACAAGGTCGCCTATGAGGACCGCACCGGCGTGATCGAGGCACTCTGGGACGTGGCGCTGGCCGACGGTGTGCGCGAGTCCCACGAGGAGTCGTTGATCCGTCTGGCCTCAAAGCTACTCGGTGTGAATGATGTTGATTCGGCGCTGGCGCGTCAGCGGGTCGAGGCGCGGCGCAACTGATCCTTGCGCATGCCGCGCCTGTTTTTGCGCCATTTGCCTGTGTTTTCGTCGCTTTTCCTTGGGTCAACTGTCATGACCCCGTTGCAATCCGTATGAATTTCGCGCCAGATTGACCAAACGGACAAAGAGAAGCTGCCAAGCGTGCCCCTGACAGACCCAGCATCGCAAGATGCGCCCGTCATTGAAATTCGCGATCTTCACAAGAGCTACGGCTCTCTTGAGGTGCTCAAGGGCGTCTCTCTGAAGGCGTTGCGCGGTCAGGTGATCTCGCTCATCGGCTCGTCGGGATCAGGCAAATCCACATTGCTGCGCTGCGCCAACCTGCTCGAAAACAGCCAATCGGGCGAGATCCTGTTTGAGGGTGAGGGCGTGCTTTGGAAAGGGCAGGGCCAGTCCCGTCGCCCCGCCGATCGCGCACAGGTCACGCGGTTTCGCACCAATCTGTCGATGGTATTCCAGCAGTTCAATCTCTGGGCACATATGACGATTCTGCAAAACGTCATGGAGGCGCCGGTCACCGTGCTGGGGCACCCCAAGGCCGAGGTCGAACCGCTCGCGCGCGCGCTGCTCGACAAGGTTGGCATTGGCGACAAATGCGACGCCTATCCTGCGCAGCTTTCGGGCGGTCAACAGCAACGCGCCGCGATTGCGCGTGCGCTGTGCATGGAGCCCAAGGCGCTGTTGTTTGACGAACCCACCTCTGCGCTTGATCCCGAGTTGCAGCAAGAGGTGGTCAAGGTGATCAAGGATCTCGCGGGCGAGCATCGCACGATGATCCTCGTGACCCACGATATGCGGCTGGCGCGCGATGTGTCAGACCATGTGGTCTTTCTCCATATGGGAAAGATCGAAGAAGAGGGCCCGCCAGAGGCCCTGTTTGGCGCGCCGAAATCGGAGCGCCTGCAACAGTTCCTGTCGGCCACCGCGCCGGCGTGAAACCAACCAAGTCCAATGACAGGGGAAATAACATGAAAAAACTGATCCTGACGGCTGCCGCTCTTGTGCTGAGTGCCGGTGTCGCTGCTGCTGAAACCGTGCGTATGGGGACCGAGGGCGCTTACCCTCCCTATAACTTCATCGACGATAACGGTCAGGTTGCGGGTTTCGAGCGCGAGCTGGGCGACAAGCTGTGCGAAATGGAAGGTCTGACCTGCACCTGGGTCACCAATGACTGGGATTCGATCATCCCCAACTTGCTGTCGGGCAACTACGACACGATCATGGCGGGTATGTCGATCACGGATGAACGCAAGCAATCGATTGATTTCACGCAAGCTTACTATCCGCCTGCGGCCTCGGCCTACCTGTCGCTCACGCCTGATGCGGACCTGAAAGGCGGCGTTGTCGCAGCCCAGACCGGCACGATTCAGGCCGCCCATGTGGCCGAAACCGGCGCGACGCTGGCGGAATATGCCACGCTGGATGACACCATCGCCGCTGTGAAAAACGGTGAGGCAGATGCCGTGTTTGCCGATAAGGACGCGCTTAAGCCGTTTGCGGGAACCGACGGTTTCGAGTTTGTGGGTGAGGATGTCTCGCTTGGCGATGGTATCGGCATCGGTCTGCGCAAATCCGACACCGCGCTGAAAGACAAGTTCAACGATGGCATCACCAAGATGAAAGCGGATGGCTCGCTGAACAAGCTGCTCGTGAAATACTTCGGGGCTGACTCGATGACGTTCAAGAACTGATCGGACAGGGGGCAGGCCGCGCGGTTTGCCCCCAAACCTTTAGATGTTTTCAAGCTGCGCTGATCCCTCATCCCTTCATGGCCTGTCATGGATGCTCTGCTACCTCACCACGGGCAAGCAGATGCTGTTTTATGGCTCGTTCGGGATCGTGCTGGTGCTGTTGGCCGTCACCGCCCCGGTGGCGTTGTTGTTCGGCTTTAGCGGGGCGCTGGCGGCGCGGTCGCGTATCACCCCGCTGCGCTGGATCGGTCGCACTTATACCGCGATGGTGCGCGGCGTGCCTGACATCATCTTTTTCCTCTTCGTTCCAATCGCGATGGATGAGGGGATCGAATATGTGCGCAACCGGATAAAATGCCCCGACTGGAACCAACCGGTGTTTGCGGGCAACGAGTTTCACGTCTGCGCGGCGGCGAAAATGCCGCTGAACTCCGCGCCCCAGATCTATCACGAGATTTACGGATTTTCGCTGGCGGTGATTGCCTTTGCGGTGGTGTTTGGCGCGTTTGCGGCCAATGTTCTCTATGGAGCGATGCAGGCGGTGCCGCGCGCCCAGCTTGAAACCGCCGAGGCCTATGGCATGACGCAAGCCCAAGTCACGCGCCGCGTTTTGATCCCGCAAATGTGGACCTATGCGCTGCCCGGCCTGTCCAATCTGTGGATGATCCTGATCAAGGCCACACCGCTGCTGTTCTTGCTGGGGATCGAGGATATCGTCTATTGGGCGCGCGAGTTGGGCGCCACGAAATCCACCGTTTACGCCTATCCCCATCCCGATTGGCGGGTCTATTATTTCCTCGTGCTGTTGGTGTTCTATCTCGTGATGACCAAACTTTCCGAGATCGTGCTGACCCGCATCAATCGCAAGCTGTCCTTCGGGCAGGCGACGGCGGGCGGTGAAGCGCTGCGAAAGGCCGACATATGAGCTGTCTTCAGACCATCGCCGATTATGGCCTGCGCTCGGTTGGCGTGGGCGAGCGGTTGTTGCCGCGCAGCGATTTCACGATGTGCCAGCAATTCACGCTGATCGGCTCGGGCATGGTGTGGAACATCTATTTCGGCGTGCTCGCGCTGCTGGGCGGGTTCTTTCTGGCGACCGCTTTGGCGCTGGCTAAAAACACCGAAACGCGGCTGATCCGCAAACCCGCCGAGTGGTTCATCTTCGTCTTTCGGGGCTCGCCGCTGTTTATCCAGTTTTTCCTCGCCTATGAGGCGCTTTCGATGCTGCCGCGCGCGGGCATTCCGGTGCTGGGCATCACGGTGGATACCGACTGGATGACGCGGGCTTGGGCCGGGGCGCTGTTCGTGCTGTTTCTCAACACCTCTGCCTATGCCGCCGAGATTTTCTACGGTGCGCTGCGCTCGGTGCCCAAGGGTGATCTTGAGGCGGCGGATGCGTATGGGCTGTCGGGCTGGAACAAGTTTCGCCGGGTGACGTGGCCGACCATGCTGCGGCTTGCCTGGCCGTCTTATACCAACGAGGCGATTTTCCTGTTTCACGCCACGACGTTGGTGTTTTTCTCGGGCTTTCCGGCGTTTCGCCAAGAGGGTGACGCGCTGTATTATGCGAAATACTTCGCCGACAAGACGTTTAACCCCTTCATTCCCTATCCGATCGCGGCTTTCTATTTCATCTTGCTCACGCTGTCGGTGATCACACTCTTTGGCTTTATCAACCGCCGCCTGAACCGCCATCTGCCGCAAGAGCGGCGCGCAAAGATGCGTTTCAGGCCGCAAATCATCAGGTGAGTTATGGACTGGCTGCACGATCATCCCGATGTGCGCACGATCCGCGTCGCTGCGGCAGATCTTAACGGAGTGGCACGAGGCAAGCGGCTGCCCGCGCGTTTCGCCGATAAGGTATTCTCCGAAGGCACGCGATTTCCGTTTTCGGTGATGAACCTCGATATCTGGGGCGAGGATATCGAAGACAGCCCGCTGGTCTTTGAATCGGGTGATTGCGACGGGCTGTTGATGCCGACCGAGCGTGGTTTCATGCCGATGCCCTGGCTTGAGGCCCCCACCGCGCTGCTGCCGATCTGGATGTTTCACATGGATGGCACGCCCTATGCGGGCGATCCGCGTCAGGCGCTGGCACGGGTGGCGGAACGCTACACCGCGATGGGCCTGACCCCCGTCGTCGCGACCGAGCTGGAGTTCTTCTTGATCGACGATTCCGGCAAGCAGTTGCGCGTGCCACCAAGTCCGCGTTCTGGCAAGCGCCGCTCGGGCGGTGAGGTGCTGTCCCTGCGCGCGCTTGATGCGTTCGATATCTTCTTCACCGAGCTGTATGATGCCTGCGAGGCGATGGATATCCCCGCCGATACCGCGATCTCCGAGGCAGGCCCGGGCCAGTTCGAAATCAACATGAGCCACCAGAATGATGCGCTCAAGGCGGCTGATGATGCGTGGCTGTTCAAGATGCTGGTCAAGGGGTTGGCGCGTCGTCACGGCTTTGCGGCCTCGTTCATGGCCAAACCCTATGACGAGTGGTCGGGCAACGGCATGCATATGCATTTCTCGGTGCTCGATAGCGCGGGCAAGAACATCTTCAACGACGGCACCGAGAAAGGCTCGGACAAGCTGCGCCATGCGGTGGCGGGCTGTCTGGCCGCAATGGAAGGCTCGACGCTGGTCTTTGCGCCTCACGAGAACAGCTATGACCGGCTGGTGCCGGATGCCCACGCGCCGACAGGCATCGCTTGGGCCTATGAGAACCGCACCTCGGCGCTGCGTATCCCGGCCTCTGGCCCCTCTGCGCGCCGCATCGAGCATCGCGTGGCCGGGGGCGACGTGAACCCCTATCTGATGATTGCCGCCGTTCTGGGGGCCGCGCTTGAGGGCCTCAAGGATGGCAAAGAGCCGCCCGCACCGATCAAGGGCAATGCCTATGCGCTCGATTTGCCGCAAATGCCCACCGAATGGGGGGCCGCGATTGAGGCCTTCACCAGCAGTGAGATGATCGGGCGTATCTTTGAACGCGAGTTGATCGAGAATTTCGCGATGACCAAACGCCAAGAACTGCGCTACATGGCAGAACTGTCCGAACAGGAACAGAGCGAGCTTTACCTCGATACCGTCTAGGGCGCGCTGCCCCCGAGTTACACCGCCAATGAAAAGGACCAGTTTCGCCAAGAAACTGGTCCTTAAAATGTCAGACCGACGCTATCCTTTATGTCGCAGCCGCCGACCCGCCAAAACCGCCTTTAGCGCAGCCGCGCCACGACATAATCGGCAAGATCATCCAGCATATCGCGCAGATCTCCGGCGGGTAGCACCGACAGACGCGCGCGGCCCCGATCGGCCCAGCCGATAGCAGCCTGACGGGTTTCTTCCAGCGCGCCATGTGCCTTCATCAGGCCCAAAGCGTGTTCCAGATCACCCTCATGCTGATCGCCTTTGTCGATCACGCGCTTCCAGAACGCGCCCTCTTCGTCATTGGCTTTGGCGATGGTTTTGATCAGCGGCAGCGTCAGTTTACGCTCGCGGAAGTCATCGCCGACGTTTTTGCCCATCGTCTTGGCATCGCTGAGATAATCGAGCAGATCATCGACCACCTGAAACGCAATTCCCAGACTTTCGCCATAATCATGCAGCGCCGAAATCTGCTCCTCAGACGCACCGGCCAGCACCGCGCCGGCCTCGGCTGAGGCCGAAAACAGCGCCGCCGTCTTGCCGCGCACAACCTTGTAATAGGTGTCCTCGGTCGTCGCGAGGTCTTCGGCAGCGCTCAGTTGCAGCACCTCGCCCTCGGTGATCACGGCACTTGCGTTGGACAGGATCGACAGCACCCGCAGGTTTTGCGTGTCCGTCATCAACTGGAAGGACCGCGCAAACAGGTAATCGCCCACCAGAACGCTGGATTTGTTGTCCCATAGCAGGTTCGCGGTGGGCCGCCCCCGGCGCTGTTTGCTTTCATCGACCACATCATCATGCAGCAGGGTGGCGGTGTGAATGAACTCGACCGCCGCCGCGAGATTGTGATGCAGGCTGCCCTGATAGCCACATAACCGCGCCGCCGCGATCGTCAGCATCGGTCGCAGCCGCTTGCCGCCAGCCCCCACAAGATGCGCGGTCACTTCAGGAATGCGCGGCGCATTTTCCGACGCCATACGCTGCACGATCAGCGCATCGGTTGCGCTCAGATCGGCTTCCAGCGCTTTGGCCAGCCGCTCATGCGGTTTTTCCGTCTTGTCATCAAGGCTCATTGTCATCCTTCCGCTCTGGCCCCATCTCGACAGCCCGCGCTCGGGGCCGTATGGGAGGGACATGAAAGAGCTATTGCGTAGTACCGACCCTGTCAAACTCGCTTTTGCAGCATCATTGCTCAAGGGCGAGGGTATAGAAGCCTTCCAGATGGACGTCCATATGAGCGTTCTGGAGGGCTCATTGGGCATATTGCCGCGCCGTTTGATGGTGCGCGATGGCGAGCTGTTCCTTGCCCAAGCCGTTCTGCGCGACAATGAGATCGGGCCGGATTGATGTTTGCGCCTGCCGAGCTAAGCGAGGACGGGTTTCTGGGCGGGCGTTTGCGCATCGCGCAGCCCAAGGCGGGCTATCGTTCAGCGATGGATGCGGTGTTTTTAGCGGCGGCTTGCGATGCCTGCGCGGGGCAATCGGTGTTGGAACTGGGCTGCGGGGCAGGGGTGGCCAGCCTGTGTCTGGGCGCGCGGGTGGCAGGGCTGCGCCAGACCGGACTTGAGGTGCAGCCGCGCTACGCTGCTTTGGCGCGCGCCAATGCGCAAAGCAACGCGATGACCCTTGAGGTGATCGAAGGCGATCTGGCCGAGATGCCCGCCGATCTGCGTGCGCGCAGCTTTGATCATATTATTGCCAATCCGCCTTATTTCGTGCCCCAAAGCGGCACCCCCGCCACGGATCGCGAACGCGAACACGCGCTGCGAGAGGTCACGCCGCTGGCGCTGTGGCTGGATGCCGGGCTGCGTCGCTTGCACCCCGATGGCATGGTGACGCTGATCCAGCAGGTTGATCGGCTGGGCGATATTCTGGCAGGTCTGCAAGGGCGTGCAGGCGCGATCACCGTCTTGCCGATCGCGCCGCGCATCGGGCGTCCGGCGCGCCGCGTGATCGTGCAGGCTCGCAAAGGGGCGCGCGCGCCGCTGGAACTGCTTGCCCCCCTGATCGTGCATGGCGCACCACAGCATACACGCGATGCGGAAGATTTTTCAGAAATTGCGCACGCTATCCTGCGCGGTGGTCAAAAATTGCTCATTCGCCGTTAAGCTTTTCGCAAGACTTCGCGATAAAACTGCTGATTGCCCGTCTTTTTACGACAAACTCGTGACACGACTCAAAAGCTGTGATGCAATCAACGGGCTGACAACAAGAGAGGAGACTGCCATGTCGCTTGGTTCGCATATCACCGAACTTCGCAGGAAACATGAATCTCTGGCGGCGGAGGTAGAACGTGCGGCGCGAAGCCCCGCTACCGACGACCTTGAGATCGCGCGCATGAAGAAGCAAAAGCTCCGACTAAAAGAACAAATTCACCGTCTTGAACAGGCCTGAGGGCCCCTCTCAAAATTATCGGGCCGCCCGTCGCGGCGGCTCGGTTTCAATCACGGGGCGCCGCGCGCGTGCCGCCCCCATCGCCGCCAAACCTGCCCCACCTGTGATCAACATGGCTGCGATCAGCAGAACGGGGCTTGCCGGGGCGATCCCCACCACCACCAAAACCAATGTAGAGACCAGCGGGGCCGCGTAGGACGCCGTGCCAAGCAGTTGAATGTCTCCGCGTTTCACGCCCAGATCCCAAGTATAAAAGGCCAGTCCGACCGGCCCAAGCCCAAGGCCCAGCACGGCCGCCCAACCCAGCGCGCCGTGCGGCCAGACCGTCGTTTCCAGCGCGAAATGCGCGGCCCCCGACAAAACCGACGTTGCCAGACAATAGACCGCGACCGCCGCAGTCGGCACGGCGTCAAAGCGGCGCGACAGCAGCGAATAGCTTGACCATGTCAGCGCGCACAGCCCCGCCAAAGCATAGCCCGGCAGCGCGCTGGCATCGCCCGCGATCCCTTTGCCAAGGATCAGGGTCGCACCCGCGAACGCCACCAACGCACCGATAATATGCCAGATGTTTAACCGCTCGCCGGGGAGAAGGCCGGAAAACAACACGATCAGCAGCGGCCAGAGATAGGCGATCAACCCGGCCTGTGCGGGGGGCGCCAGACGCAGCGCGGAGAAATAAAGAAAATGATAGCCAAACAGCCCCGCCGTGCCCGCCAGATAGATCGGCCAGCGCACCCGGCGCAGTTGGTGCAAGCTGCCGGTGACAGTTAGCCAGATCACGCCGATCACGCCGCCAATGGCGAAGCACATTGCGTTGAGCTGCAAGGGCGGTACGGGGGCAGAGCCGACCGTGAACAGCGCCAGAAGCGACCATAGCAGCACAGCTGTAAACCCGATGAACGTCGCCTTGTTAGGTGTCATGTGCCCGCCAATAAAAGAGGCCCGCAAGATGCGGGCCTCGATGCGCAATGCCAAGAGGGGATTAGACGAAATACTGCCCGCCATTGGCCGTGATCGTCGAGCCAGTGATAAAGCCCGCATCATCGGAGGCCAAAAACACCACTGCGCGCGCGATTTCCTTCGGCTCGCCGAGACGGCCGACCGGGATTTGCGCGATGATCGATTCGCGCACTTTCTCTGGCACGGCCATCACCATTTCGGTCCCGATATAGCCCGGGCAAATGGCGTTCACGGTGATATTGGCGCGCGCGCCTTCTTGCGCCAGCGCTTTGGTAAAGCCCAGATCGCCCGCCTTCGCGGCTGAGTAGTTCGCCTGCGCGAACTGACCCTTCTGACCGTTAATCGACGAGATGTTGACGATGCGACCGAATTTGCGCTCGCGCATCCGGGTCCAAAGCGGGTGGGTCATGTTGAACACGCCGCTCAGATTGGTGTCGATGACTTGGCTCCACTGCTCGCGCGTCATCTTGTGAAACGGTGCATCGCGGGTGATCCCGGCGTTGTTGACCAGCACGTCGATCGGGCCAACCTCGTCTTCGATCTGCGCGATTCCGGCTGCGCAGGCGTCATAATCGGCAACGGACCATTTGTAGGTCTTGATACCGGTTTCCTCGGTGAACTTCGCTGCCGCCTCATCATTGCCAGCATAGTTGGCGACGACGGTGTAGCCAGCCTCGCTGAGTGCAGCCGAAATCGCGGCACCAATGCCGCGTGATCCGCCGGTGGCCAGTGCAACTCTGGACATGATGTTTACTCCTCCAATTGAAACCCGTTGTAATGGTGTTACCGAAAAGAAAAGAGGCGCGCAACAAAGTTGCGCGCCCCGATTGTAAATAACGGATAAATTTCGCTCACATAGCTTCGATACACATCGCGACGCCCATGCCGCCGCCGATGCACAAGGTGGCCAACCCTTTTTTCGCGCCCGAGCGTTTCATCTCAAACAGCAGAGTGTTGAGGATGCGCGCGCCAGAAGCCCCAATCGGGTGGCCAAGCGCAATCGCGCCGCCATTGACGTTCACCTTTGAGGTATCCCAGCCCATATCCTTGTTCACGGCACAGGCTTGCGCGGCGAAGGCCTCGTTTGCCTCAATCCGGTCCAGATCGTCCGGCTTCCAGCCCGCTTTCTCCAGCGCCTTACGCGAAGACGGAATTGGCCCGCAGCCCATGATCGAGGGATCCAGACCGGCCGTTGCATAAGAGGCGATGCGCGCAAGCGGCGTCAGGCCGCGTTTCGCCGCCTCTTCCTCGGTCATGAGCAGCACCATCGCGGCCCCGTCATTAAGCCCCGAAGCATTCCCTGCGGTTACTGAGCCATCCTTGGTGAAGGCGGGGCGCAGTTTCTGCATGCTTTCAAGTGTCGCGCCGTGACGGATATGTTCGTCCTGATCGACCACCGTTTCGCCCTTGCGGGTCTTGACGGTAAAAGGCGCGATCTCATCGGCGAATTTACCTGCCTTTTGCGCGGCTTCGGCTTTGTTTTGGCTGGCCAGCGCGAATTCATCCTGCATCTCACGTGAGATCTGGAATTGGTTGGCAACGTTTTCAGCGGTCTGGCCCATGTGATAGTTGTTGAACGCGTCCCACAGACCATCCTTGATCATCGAGTCGATCATCTTCATATCGCCCATTTTCTGACCCGCACGCAGATGCGCGACATGGGGGCTGAGCGACATGCTTTCTTGACCGCCGGCAACAACGATATTCGCGTCGCCAAGCAGGATATGTTGCGCACCAAGGGCAACCGTGCGCAGGCCGGAACCGCAGACCTGATTGATCGACCACGCGGCGGATTCGATGGGCAGGCCGGCATTGATATGGGCTTGGCGAGCGGGGTTTTGCCCCTGACCGGCTGTCAGAACCTGACCGAGAATGGTTTCTGATACCTCGCCTTTGTCGATGCCTGCGCGCGCAATCACGGCTTCAATCGCGGCCGCACCCAAATCATGGGCGGGAACGTTCGCGAACGCACCATTGAACGAGCCGACGGCTGTACGCGCAGCCGAGACGATGACGACATTGGTCATGGGATCCTCCTCATCACGAAATAAAGTGCGCGCGGTCGCGCCCACCTGCTAGCGCGCAGCATGGCGGATACGTGGGGCAGGTCAAGTCGAAACGGCTTGCGAAAGGGAATGGTCGCGCAATTTTGTTGCGCGACGATGATGGCGCTTTGCCGTGTTTTTAGGGCGTCGATATGCACAGATCAGGCGCTTCTTCGCGTCGCCTGCGAGAGAGGGCGCCAAGGCGGGTTAACTGTCGGGGCGCCGTAATAAAAGCCTTGCAAGCATTCCACGCCGATCTGGCTAAGATATTTGGCATCTTGTGCATTTTCGACAGATTCCGCGACCGTGAACATCTCAAAATGGCGCGCAATATCGAGAAGAGATTTGGTCAGGGCTTGATTGTCGGGATCTTGCGCGATGCCGCGAATGAACTGCCCATCGATTTTGAGAATGTCGAAATAAAATTCGCGCAGGTAGCGAAATGATGTGTAGCCCGCGCCGAAATCATCAAGCGCAAAGCTGACCCCACGGGCCTGTAAATCCTCCATAAAGACGGTTACCAGTTCGGGCATATGCATGGCCGAGCTTTCGGTGATTTCCAGAATAAGGCGATCTGCGACCGTCTCGTCGATCGCCAGCCCGCGATTGAGCGCCTTCATCCAGGCCGGATAGCCAATGGAACGCGCCGACATATTAATCGCAAGGCGCAGCCCCTCGTTTTCCATCAACGCTTCTAGTCCCATCTCGATCGCCAAACAGTCCAGTTTTCGGCCCAGTTCGGTCATCTCGACGGTTTCGATGAAATCTTTGGCAGGTATAATGCGACCGGTCTCATCCAGTACCCGGATCAGCCCCTCGTAAAACGCCGGTTGATCGGGGCGCGCAGTTTGCACGACAGGCTGATAGGCCAGCAAAACATCGCGGCGCGCAATCGCATCGCGCACGAGGGCAATCGTCTGTCGGTCCTGCTCTGCCACGGCATAGGCAAGCGGGCTTCGCAGTTCCGCGTTGATCGGCTCGTGATCTGGCTTTTCGCGATTTGTCATGTTCCACTCCATCACCAACATCGCCTAAATTGCGATAAAGGCGCTAATAACCCGT
The DNA here is from genome assembly GCF_000714545.1 of Thioclava indica. GTDB lineage: Bacteria > Pseudomonadota > Alphaproteobacteria > Rhodobacterales > Rhodobacteraceae > Thioclava > Thioclava indica. Next base: position 95,089 of record NZ_AUNB01000040.1, on the reverse strand, counting down.
AAAAACGCGCCTCTCTTTATCAGCATGGTTAATCCGCCCTCGGCTTCGGGTTTTCGTAAACGATTGAGTAAGCTCCGCGCGCTAGTCTGACTTGAGTCGCAGCATCCGAGGATTAGATGAGCCACCAAGCCGAGACGGCAGACCGCCATGCCGGAGAAGAGCCCTTTAAGCTTGAAGAGCTGTTTTATTCACGCACCGATTCACGCGGGGTAATTATTGCGGGTAATGAGGTGTTTCGTCGGGTCTCGGGCTATGAGTGGGGCGCGTTGCTGGGCGCGCCTCATAAGATCGTGCGCCATCCGGAAACTCCGCGCGCTGTGTTCCGAATCCTGTGGGATGCGATCCAAAAAGGCTATCCCATGGGCGCCTACGTCAAAAATCGGTCCAAATCGGGCGGCTGGTATTGGGTTTTTGCCGTGATTTTGCCGATTGATGGCGGTTTTTTATCCGTGCGGTTGAAGCCGGTCAGTGATTTGTCTGACAAGATGAAACAATTCTATGCGACCTTTTCGGAACGCGAGCGGGTTGAAAAAATCGACCCCGAGGAAAGTGCCGGAATGCTGCGCATGGGCGCGCAAGCGGACGGTTTTTCGAGCTATACCAATTTCATGGCCCATGCTTTGGGACATGAATTGGCTGCGCGCGACCGTCAATTGCGCCGCACCGCAGATCCGCGCACCCAAGTCTTGGCCGAGATGAACACCGCGATGGAGCGCGCCACGAAGGAGCAGGTCGGCTTACTGCGCAGTTTCGAGGCGCTGCAATCGGTCCCCAATAACATGCGCATCGTCGCGTCGCGGTTGGAACCCTCTGGCGGGCCGGTTTCGGCAATTTCAGAGAATTATAAAGCGTCGTCTGTGGTGATTTCAGATCGTTTGCGCAGCTTCGTCGCTGGGGAGGGGAATATTTGCGATCAGATGTCGCGCGAGGTAGCGCGTGCTTTGTTTCTTTTGGGAAGCAGCCGTGTGTTATCCGAGATGAACGCGAAATTCGTGCAGGCGGATCCGGTTGAAGGCATCGACTGGGCGACAGAGCGTGAATTGCTAAATGAGCTTGAGCAAAAAGCGTCAATCGACGCGCGCGTGGCGATGGGAAAAGCTGCCACGATTGCTGGCCAACTAACACAGCAAAGCCGCGAGATCCGGCGCCAGATGCTGGGGCTTGATACCATCCGCGTGCTGGGCCGGGTCGAGTGCGGGCGGATGCGCGACAATTCGGGCGGGCTAAGCGCGACGATTGACCAACTCGACGGCTTTCACGACGATATCAAGGGACGTCTGGAATCCATTATGCGCCTCTCGGAAGAGATTGAGCAGTCGATGACACGCTATTTGCGCCAATCCAAAGCGGCGTAAGTAGGGCGGGATTGTGCTTATGATTTAAGGGACTTACGGCACCAGAATTGTAATGTCGCCTTGGTCTCGGCGACACGCATTCAACTGAAAATGTCGCGGCAGTCATTCTAGGTCAAGCCACGCAAACCGGTGAGCGCACGAGAAGCGCGCACGCTCCGCCGATCTTTGCCTCAGCCCTTGATCATCGCCTCAAGCAGCTTTTTGGCCTCGGGGGAGTCCCATTGCGCCCCGCCAATCATGCGCCCGACCTCATGGCCGTCCTTGTCGACCAACACCGTCACCGGCAGCCCAAGCACGCCCATCGCGCGTGACGCAAAAGCTGCCTCGTCGTAAAAGCGCGGCAAGGCGTCCAGCTTTTCTTTATCAAAGAATGCGCCAACCTTTGCGGGCGAATTCGACCCGCCCGTGGCAATCGTCACCACAGCGAAATGATCTCCCCCCAACTCTTTTTCGAGTGTGTTGAGAAAGGGCATTTCTTCGCGGCAAGGCGGGCACCACGTCGCCCAGAAATTCACCAAAACGACCTTTCCTTTATACTCTGCCAAGGAATGCTCGCCGCCTTGATCATCCGTAAAGGAAAACGGCGGCATCGGCAGCGGTTTGGAATAGGTGACCAGCGATTCCATCGATCCTTCTTTCAGCGCATTCAGATCGGCGGCCTGCGCAGCATTTGCACCCAGTGCCAGCGCCGTATAAAGGACAAGAAACCGTAACATATTGCCTCCGAAAAAGGGCTCGAACCATGACTGACGCCACCAAAGATACCCAAGCCTCCAACGCGATGTGGGGCGGGCGTTTCGCCGCGGGGCCGGACGCTATCATGGAGGCGATCAATGCGTCCATCGGCTACGACCAGCGGCTCTATGCCCAAGATATCCGTGGCAGCCGGGCTCATGCTGCGATGCTCGCCGCACAAGGTATCATCAGTGATAAGGATGCGCAGGCCATCGGGGAAGGGCTGATCACGGTTTTGTCAGAAATCGAGGCCGGTGATTTTCCGTTTTCCACCGCGCTCGAAGATATTCACATGAATGTCGAGGCGCGGCTCAAGGATCTGATCGGTGAGCCGGCGGGGCGTTTGCACACGGCGCGCTCGCGCAACGACCAGGTCGCCACCGATTTCCGGCTGTGGGTGCGCGAGCAATGCGACGCCGCGATCACCTCGCTGGATGCGCTGATCCGTGTGGCGGTGACCCGCGCGGAAGAGGGTGCGGATTGGGTGATGCCCGGTTTCACCCATCTGCAAACCGCGCAGCCCGTGACCTTTGGCCACCACATGATGGCCTATGTCGAGATGTTTGCGCGCGACAAATCCCGCTTTGAGGATGCGCGCAAGCGGATGAACGAATGTCCCTTGGGGGCGGCGGCTCTGGCGGGCACGGGCTTCAACATCGACCGCCACGCAACGGCGGCCAGCTTGGGCTTTGACCGTCCGATGGCGAATAGCCTTGATGCGGTGTCAGACCGTGATTTCGCGCTGGAATTTCTGTCGGCCTCGACGATTTGTGCCGTGCATCTTAGCCGCCTTGCCGAAGAGCTGGTGATCTGGTCGTCAGCGCAGTTCCGCTTTGTGTCAATGTCGGACAAATGGTCAACCGGCAGCTCCATCATGCCGCAAAAGCGTAACCCCGACGCAGCCGAGCTGATCCGCGCCAAAATCGGGCGCATCCTTGGGGCTTCGGTGGCGCTGTTTACCGTGATGAAGGGCCTGCCGCTCGCCTATTCCAAGGACATGCAGGAAGATAAAGAGCAGGTCTTTGATGCTGCCGACAACCTGATGCTGGCGCTCGCGGCAATGGCGGGGATGATCGGTGATCTGACGGTGCATCAGGCCAATCTTGAGGCCGCCGCGTCGGCCGGGTTCTCCACCGCGACTGATCTGGCCGATTGGCTGGTGCGCGAGGCAGGCTTGCCGTTCCGCGACGCCCATCACGTCACCGGCTCGCTCGTGGCGATGGCGGAAGATGCGGGCTGCGATCTGCCCGATCTGACGCTGGAGCAGATGCAATCGGTCAATCCTGCGATCACCAAAGACGTGTTTGGCGTGCTTGGCGTGCATAATTCGGTGGCCTCGCGCATGTCGTATGGCGGCACCGCGCCCGAGCAGGTGCGCGCACAGGTCGCGCGCTGGAAGGAGATTTTGGGATGAAAATCGCAGCCCTTCTGATGGCCTCTCTTTTTGCCCTGACCGCCTGTGGCGTCGATGGTCCACCCACGCCGCCCGATCAGGTCACCACCCAGTAACCGGAAGATATCATGGATCATTTTCTGTATCGCGACGGCGTTCTTTATGCCGAAGACGTGCCCCTGCCCGAAATCGCGGCCAGCGTTGGCACGCCGTTTTATGTCTATTCGGCAGCGACTTTGACGCGCCATTTCAAGCTGTTCCAGGAGGCGCTGAACTGGACCGACCACCTGATCTGTTTCGCGATCAAATCCAATTCCAACCTTGCTGTGCTGAAATTGCTGGGTGATCTGGGCGCGGGCATGGATGTGGTCTCGGGCGGTGAATATCGCCGTGCGCGCGCCGCTGGTGTGCCCGGTGATCGCGTGGTGTTTTCGGGCGTCGGAAAGACGCGCGAAGAAATCACCTACGTCTTGGAAAACGGTATCCGCCAGTTCAACGTCGAGAGCGAACCCGAGCTTGAGGCGATCTCGCAAATCGCCGCAAAGATGGGCGTCACAGCCCCGATTGCGTTGCGCGTGAACCCCGATGTTGATGCCAAGACGCATGAGAAAATCGCGACAGGAAAGTCGGAAAACAAGTTCGGCATTCCGATTGCCAAGGCCCGCGCGGTCTATGCGCTGGCGGCGAAACTGCCCGGCATCGACGTGGTCGGCGTCGATGTGCATATCGGCAGCCAACTGACGGACCTTGAACCCTTTAACGCCGCATTTACCAAGGTGCGCGACCTGACGCTGGCCCTGCGCGAGGATGGCCACGATATCCGCCGTCTTGATCTGGGCGGCGGGCTTGGCATTCCTTACGAACGCTCGAACTCCGCACCGCCCTTGCCCATCGAATACGGTCAGGTGATCGAACGTGCGCTGGGCGATCTGGGCTGCGAGATCGAGATCGAACCGGGTCGGCTGATTGCGGGTAACGCCGGGGTTTTGGTCACTTCGGTGATCTATCTCAAGGAAGGAGAGGGGCGTGATTTCCTGATCCTTGATGCGGCGATGAATGACCTCGTGCGCCCGTCGATGTATGGTGCCTATCACGATATCGTCCCGGTGATCGAGCCTCAGCCCGGCACGCAATCTGCACCCTATGATATCGTGGGTCCGGTCTGTGAAACCGGCGACACTTTCGCCAAGGCGCGCGATATGACGCCGCTCGCGCCGGGGGATCTGGTCGCGTTCCGCTCGGCTGGCGCGTATGGCGCGGTGATGTCGTCAGAGTATAATTCGCGCCCGCTGATCCCCGAAGTTTTGGTGCAGGGCGGCGAATTTGCTCTCATTCGGGCAAGACCGAGCTTTGAAGAAATGCTGGCGCGCGATAGCATACCCGAGTGGCTCTGACCCGATGGGCGGGAATCAGCGGCCCCTGAAAGGGAGACATGCCGGTTAAACGCTGGTTTGCCAAAGGCTTAACGCGTGCACCGCGCGCGGATCGGACAGGGCAGGGGCCTTTGGCGCTGCTGGCGCGTCCGATTGCGCTGACCCATGCGGGAATGGTGGTCGAACGCGGCCTGCGCGCCTTTTGGCCGCTGCTGTCGCTGCTGGCGCTGATTGGCGCGGCGCAGGCGTTCGCGCTGCCCGCCGAGCTTGGCGCGATGGCACGCTGGTTCTGGCTTGTCGCCCTGATTGCTATCCTCGCCGCGCTTGGCTGGGGCGCGTGGAAGATGCGCTGGCCGCGCCGCGCCGAGGCGATTGCGCGTCTTGACGCAACGCTACCCGGCCGCCCGCTTGCGGCGTTGGATGATGAGATGGCGCTGGGCGGCGATGATCCGGCAGCCCGCGCGCTTTGGGCGGCGCATTTGCGGCGTATGGCGCAGGCGGCTTCGGGCGCACGCGCGCCGCGCCCCGACCCGGATCTGGCGCGCCGCGATCCTTACGCGCTGCGCCTGACCGCGCTGACGGCGCTGGTGGTGGCGGTGATTTTCGGTGTGCCGCAACGCATTTGGCACCCGAACGAGGGGATGCCCGGCACATCCGGTAGCGCCGAGGCCGCGATGGGGCCAAGCTGGGAAGGCTGGGCCTCGCCGCCGCGCTATACCGGCAAGCCGGGGCTGTATCTTAACAAGGTCGAAGGCGATACGCTAAGCGTGCCCGAGGGCACCCGGTTCTCGATCCGTCTTTATGGTGCGACGGGCGCGATCGGGTTTTCCGAAAACGTCTCGAACCCCGCAGCTTTGCCCGAACAGGGTGCGGCGCAGGCGGGTGCGGGCATCGAAACCCATGAATTTGAGGCCGTGCGCAGCGGTATGATCTCGCTCGAAGGGCCTGCGGGGCGCGCGTTTCGCGTGGTCGTAGCAGGCGACAGTGCGCCCTCGGTCACGCTGGAAAAGATCGCCGAGCGGCGCGCGGATGGCAAGCTTTCGCAACCCTTCCACGCACAGGATGATTACGCCGTGACCAGCGGACATGCGGTGATTTCGCTGGATCTGGCCAAGGTCGATCGTCGCTACGGTCTGGCCATCGCGCCCGAGAAACGCCCCGATCTGATCTACGATCTGCCGATGCCGATCACCGGAACGCGCGCCGATTTCACCGAAAATCTGGTCGAGGACGCGGCTAAACACCCGTGGGCGAACCTGCCCGTCAAGCTGACGCTTGAGGTCGAGGATGGGCGTGGCCAAACCGGCAAATCGCCCGTGCAGGAAATGGTGCTGCCGGGCAAGCGTTTCTTCGATCCGCTGGCGGCGGCGTTGATCGAGGTGCGCCGCGATCTGTTGTGGTCGCGCGGCAATGCGGGTTATGACGCCGATCTGCTGCGCGCGCTGACCAACCGCCATGAGGGCTTTATCAAGCGCGAGGAAGTCTATCTGATGATGCGCCTTGTGATCGGGCGGCTGCAGGATGCCAGCCTGACGCCCGAGGTGCGCGATGAGATCGCCGAGGCGCTGTGGAAAATGGCCGAACTGGTCGAGGATGGCGGGCTGGCTGATGCGTTGGCTGCGATGCAAAAGGCGCAGGAAAAGCTGTCCGAGGCGATCCGAAACGGGGCCAGCCAAGACGAGATCGCCAAGCTCATGCAAGAGCTGAAAGAGGCGACCGACAACTACATCAAGATGCTGGCCGAGCGCGCGCAAGATCAGGAAGACGGCCCGCAATTTGGTGACCAGAACCAGCCGAGCCAGCAGATCACCGGCGACCAGATTCAACAGACGATGGACCAGATCCAGAAGCTGATGGAAGAGGGCCGGATGGCCGAGGCGCAGGAACTGCTCGATCAGCTCGCGCGGATGATGGAGAACCTCAAGGTCACGCAGGGCCAGGGCGGGCAGGGCGACACGCCGGGTGGCAAGGCGATGCGCGATTTGCAGGACACGCTCAAAGAACAGCAGGATCTGTCGGACGAGGCCTTCCGCGACCTTCAGGACCAGTTCATCAGCCCCGAAGAACGCCAGCGCCAAGCTGAGTCTGGCCAGCAAGGTCAGCAGGGTCAGCAAGGCGAGGGCCAACAGGGGCAAGGCGAACAGGGCCAGCAAGGCCAAGGACAAGAAGGCCAGCAAGGTCAACAGGGCCAAGGTCAACAAGGCCAGGGCCAGCAAGGTCAGGGCGACCAGCCGGGCGATCAGCAAGGCACCGGACCGGGCGGAGAAGGTCAGGCGCAGCGCGACGGTCAAGGCCAAGGCGACCAGCCCGGGCTTGAAGGCGGACAGGGCGGCACGCAGGGGCAAAACCTTGCCGAGCGCCAACGCGATTTGCGCCGCGAATTGGACCGCCAGAAAGGTCTGCTTCCGGGCTATGGCGGCGAGGCGGGTGAAGAGGCTGACAAACGTCTGGGCGATGCCGGTCGCGCGATGGATGAGGCGGAACAAGCGCTGCGTGAAGGCGATAACAGCACCGCCATCGACCGTCAGGCCGACGCTATTGAGGCGCTGCGCGAGGGGATGCGTGCGCTTGGTGAAGCGATGCGGGGCGAGCAGGCGCGCCAGCAGGGTCAGCCCGGCGAAAGCGGTCGGCAGGCCGGAACTCCAGGGCAGAATGGTCCTAACGGCATGGCGCGCGATCCGCTGGGGCGCGCGCAAGGCGATGGCAATCAACTCGGCACCGATCGCGAAATGCTGCAAGGCGAGGACGTGTATCGGCGCGCGCAAAACCTGCTTGATGAGATCCGTCGGCGTTCAGGCGAAAGGCTGCGCCCCGAGGAAGAACTCGACTATCTCAAGCGTTTGCTCGATCAGTTTGGCAATGCCGGCTAAGGCAATTGCGGGGCATTAAATCGACTTTGAATCGTTGATTTTGCAAGGCACAAACGGGCTTACTGTGCGCTCGTCTGATCGCCTTGCAACTTCTCGGTGATCGCGCTCATCTGATCATTCAGCCAGACCCGCCCCTGATCGACCGTCGCGACATAGCCCGCCATCGGGGTGGCCGCAGCCGGGACGCGCGCGCTGATTTGAGGCGCAAAAATATAGGCCAGCGCACATATTGCCGCGAGCAGAAGCATAAAGACAAACCCGCGCGAGAACCCCGACCGCCGCCGCGCCGCCATCTCGGGCGAGCTTTCCGCAATCGTTTCCCCCGTGCGATCTGTGGTCGCGGTGAGCGTGTCGTTAATCTCGTCTATATTGGGCAGACGTTCGCGCCCGCGCGTGCGCGCTGCATCATCGGGCTCGCTGCCATTGAGATCCGCGACGCGATCTTCGTCCTCGGCATCCGGATCATTGAGATCCGAGAAATCTGGCACCGAACGGCGCTGCTCAGCCAGCCTAGCTGCGGGCGTAATCGGGGCTTCGCTCGCCTCGGGTGCGCCATCCAGCGCCATTTCGTCTTGCACCTGCATCTCGCTGACGCCCTCGGCGCGGCGATACGCGGCCTCGCGTTCGGCCTCTTCGCGCAACACGGACAGCAGGCTGTCATCCAGCGGCTTGCGCGGCGTTACACCCGCTTTCGGGGCCGCGCCAATGGCGTCCCCCGCCGCTCCGGCGGCCAAAAGCGAGGCAATCGCGACATCGGTGTCGTCTTTATCTTGCGCATCGTCTTCGACGGGCTGCGTATCCTGTGCGGCCTCGGTTTGCTCGGACTCAACGGCGGCGCTATGGGCTTCCATATCGGCCTGAACCGCAACTTCAGAGAGCGGCGCGATTTCGTCTGTCTCGGGATCGGTGGTGTCGTCGCTTTCCTCGGCGCCTTCCTCAGCGTCGAAATCCCAATCAATTTCTTCTTCGCTCTCCTCAAACGCGTCTTCTACATCTGGCGCATCTTCGGTTGAGCCTGCTTCGACCGGTGCAGTCTCGGGCTCGGGCTCGGGTGCAGTCGCATCAGCGACCGGCGTATCTGCCGCGCTTTCCCACCCTTCGGCGTCCCAATCTTCGGGAACCGGATCGGGTTCGGGCGTTGCAGCCTCGGCGTCAAGCATGGCTTTAGAGGGCTGAAACCAGCTATGTGCGCAATTCGAACATTGCACATCACGACCGTTCGGAGGGATGACCGCGTCATCCACTTCATACTGAGCGCCGCAATTGGGGCAAACCAAGCGCATCTTAAATCCTGTCCCTGCCCGTGTTGACGTTTTGCTGTTCTGGCCAACCGCTTTTTTATGTTGTAGCAAGCGCAGGACGAAAGTCCAAGCATTTTGGTCACATAGGGCCGATGAAGCGCACAAAATAGAGGGCTTGGCCGTGATCAAACTGCAACATGTGGCGATGAGCTATGGCGGCAAAGAGCTGTTAAGCGACATGTCGCTTAGCTTGGCGCCCGGATCGTTTCATTTTTTGACTGGTCCGTCAGGGGCCGGGAAGACGACATTTCTCAAGCTATGCTACGCGGAATTGCTGCCCTCAACGGGGCAACTGACGCTGTTTGGCAAGGATGCGCTAGGTATGACGCGCGACGATATCGCCGGAATTCGCCAGCGTATCGGTGTCGTGCATCAGGATTGCCAGTTCCTCGAACATCTCTCGGTTGAAGAAAACGTGGCCCTACCGATGACGGTGTCGCGCCGCCCCGTAAATGCGGGCGAGCTGCATGAATTGCTGGGCTGGGTCGGGCTGAAACATCGCCGCGAGGCGCTGCCCGCACAGCTCTCCGGAGGCGAGCGGCAACGCGCGGCGCTGGCGCGCGCAATCATCATGTCGCCCGATGTGATTTTGGCCGATGAGCCGACGGGCAACCTTGATTGGGAGATGTCGCTACGTCTCTTGTCGTTGCTGACGGAGCTGAACCGCATGGGCAAAACGGTGGTAATCGCCACGCACGATCTGAACCTGATCCGGCAAGCCAAGGCGCAGGTTTCGGCGCGGGTTTTGCGCATCGCGAATCGTCGCTTGCAACATGCGGGGGCCGATCTGTGATGCGCGCACCGTTGTCCTTGCTGAAATCCGAACGCCCTGGCGCGGATCGTGTCGTTCCGCCCACCGGCTTTACCGCGCGGCTGACGCTGCTGACCGCCGCCGCGATGGCGTTTCTGGCGGTGTTTGCGCTGGCGCTGTCTCTGGCGACGGGGCGGCTGGCGGATCGCTGGGCCGATAGTCTGGCGCGCTCGGCCACGATCCGCATTTCGGCCCCGCCCGATCAGATGGAGGCGCAGGTCGCCGCCGTTCTGGCGGTGCTCAAAACGACGCCCGGCGTGGCCAGTGACCGGGTGCTGGGCAATGACGAGATGAAAGACCTGCTCAAGCCGTGGTTCGGCCCTGATTTGCCGGTCGATGCGCTGCCGCTGCCCAAGCTGATCGCCGTGACCGAAACCAACACGGGCATCGATTCCGAAGGGCTGCGCCTGCGTCTACAGGCCGAGGCCCCCGGTGCGGTGTTTGACGATCACACCCGTTGGCGCCGTCCGTTGGTGGCGGCAGCTGAACGGCTGCGCCTGCTGGGGTTGATGTCGCTGGTGCTGATCTTCGGTGCGATGGCGGGGATGATCACGCTGGCCGCGCAGGCTGCCTTGGCCGCCAATGGTCAGGTGATTGCCACGCTGCGACTGGTTGGCGCGCGCGATACGTTCATCGCACGCGCTTTCGTGCGCCGTTTCACGCTGCGCGGTCTCGCAGGGGCGGGGCTGGGTGTGCTATTGGGAATGGCGGCGATGGCCGCGCTGCCCTCGGCCAATGAGGCGGGGGGCTTTCTGACGGGGCTCGGCTTTAGCGGCTGGGGCTGGTTCTGGCCGCTGATTATTCCGCCGGTGGCTGCGATTGTCGCCTATGGCGCAACCCGTTTTGCCGCCGCCCGCATGCTTCGGAGAATTCGCTGATGAACGACGCTGTAAAATCCCATCTTCCCGGCAGGATCACGTGGTTCAGCTATGTGCGTGCTGCGGTGTTTTACGTTCATATCGCGTTGGCGACGCTGGTTTTCGGCATCTGGGGGCTGATTTTCCAACTGCCCCGCGGCCGGGTCGGGGCGCATAAGGTGGCCTCGGTCTGGTCGGGGCATCTGCTAGCGGCGGCGCGGTTTTATCTTGGCCTGCGCTATGAATTGCGCGGTGAGATGCCCGAGGGCGACTGTCTGGTCGGGGCCAAGCATCAAAGCTTTTTCGACATTCTGATCATCGCCCATCACATGCCGCAGCGTTCGTTCATCATGAAAAAGCAGATCATGAATGTGCCGATCATGGGCTGGTATGCGCTGCAAGCCGGTTGCATTCCGATTGACCGCTCGCGCGGGTCTGAGGCGATGAAAGCGATGCTTGAGGGCGTGAAAAAGGCGCAAAAAGAAGGGCTTGGCCAGCTTATCATTTATCCCGAGGGCACGCGCACCCGCCCGGGAGAAAAGCGGCGCTACAAGCAGGGGATCGGGGTGATTGCGGATGCCACGGGCCTGCCCGTCTACCCGGTCGCCACCAATGTCGGCCTGTTCTGGAGCAAGCGCGGCTGGCCGATTCATTCCGGGGTTGGCGTGGTCGAATTCATGCCCCCGATCCCCGCCGGCCTGTCCGCGCCCGGCGTGCTGAGCGAGTTGCAAGAGCGGGTCGAAACGCAGTCGGACGCGCTCATGGCAGAGGCCGGGTTCGTCGCACCGCAGGGCGAACCTGCCGCGTAATCAGCTGTTTTCAGAGTGATAAGCGGGACAGGGCGCGATTTACGCCGCCAGCCCTTTGGTGCCGATGTCGAGGAATTTCTTGCGCCGCGCTGCGATCAAATCGGCAGGCTTTAGCCCGTCCAACTCGCCCAGCATCAGCTCTATTTCCGCGCCAACCGAGGTAATCGCCGCGCTGGCATCGCGTTGCGCCCCGCCCATCGGCTCTTTGATGATGCGGTCAATCACGCCCAGTTTTTTCAGGTCTTGCGCAGTCAGTCGCAGCGCTTCGGCCGCTTCACGCATTTTCTCGGCATCTTTCCACAGGATCGAGGCGCAGCCCTCGGGCGAGATCACCGAATAGACCGAATGTTCCAGCATCGCGACGCGGTCGCCGGTCGCAAACGCCACAGCGCCGCCCGAGCCGCCTTCGCCGATGATCACCGAAATCAGCGGCACGCCGATTTGCAGGCATTTCTCGGTAGAGCGCGCGATGGCCTCGGATTGGCCGCGTTCCTCGGCACCTTTGCCGGGATAGGCGCCGGGCGTGTCGATCAGCGCGACGACGGGCAGTCCGAACCGCGCGGCCATATCCATCAAACGAACCGCCTTGCGGTAGCCTTCCGGGCGCGCCATGCCAAAATTCCGCTCGATCCGGCTGGTCGTGTCATGGCCTTTTTCATGGCCGATCACCATCACCGGACGATCATTCAGACGTGCCAGCCCACCCATCACCGCATGGTCATCGGCAAAATTGCGATCCCCTGCGAGCGGAGTGTATTCGGTGAAAAGCTGGTCAATATAGTCGCGGCAATGGGGCCGTTCGGGATGGCGCGCGACCTGACACTTGCGCCAGGCGCTGAGATCTTTGTAAAGATCGCGCAGCATCGTATCGGCTTTTTTGTCGAGGGCCTTGGCCTCTTTCTCGACATCCATTTCCTCGTTTTTCCGCGCCAGCGCGCGCAGCTCTTCGGCTTTGCCTTCGATTTCGGCGAGCGGTTTTTCAAATTCGAGATAGGTCATGGATCACCCTAGTGTCGCAATTTGACCCATTCTATGAAGCGCGCGTTGGGGAAATGCAACCGCACGCGCGGGTCAATGCCGCGGTTGCGAAGTCGCGTCCGGCTGCTAGGCTGATCTCAGGAGCGCGTATGAAACAGTAAGATTGGGGGCGCTATGGCGTTTGAGATTGAATTGAAACATATCCCTTCGGTGCGTTTGGCCGGGCTGGCGCATCGCGGACCCTATCCCACAATCGGGCCGATCTTTCGGGAGTTGGCTGCGCTGATCCCCGAACCTTCATGGGTTGAGGTCGAGGGGGGCGCGATGATCGGGCATGACGACCCGCGTGAGGTTGCGCCCGAAAATCTGCGCTCGCATGCGTGTTTTGTCGTATCCGAGGGCTTTGCGATGGTGCCGCCGCTGGAAGAAATCCGTTATCCTTCAGGGCGTAACGCGGTCTTGCGTGTGAAGGGGCCTTACACGTTGTTGCCCGATGCCTATCGCTGGCTGATTGACGAATGGTATCCGAATTCGAGCGAGAGACACCGCGATCTGGCAATGTATGAGGTCTATCTGAACGACCCCAGCAACACCGCGCCCGAGGATCTGGTGACCGAGATCCGGTTTCCGCTGAAAGGCTGACCGGCGTCACGCTATTCGGAGAAAACAAGGGGTGAGAGACGGAGACGCCCCAGCTTTGGGCCGGGGCGTTCCTATACCCTCATGCGCTCGGGCCTCCCCTCCCCAGCGCTCCGGGATCTCATCACTATAACGCACTATAGCGCGATTCGTTTTAAAATGGTTTAATTTTTAATCATCTCAGCCTGTCTGACGATCACTTCTGCCTGTTTTATTGAGGCAATGTCAACAAGACGGCCTTTATAAACGGTCGCGCCCTCGCCCCGCGCGGTGGCGTCTTGCATCGCCGCAAGGATTTCGCGGGCCTCGTTCACGGCAGCGTCCGAAGGCGTGAATACCTCATTGGCCAATGCGATCTGTTTCGGGTGGATCGCCCATTTGCCAACCATGCCAAGCGTGGCCGAGCGCAGGGCTTGTGCGCGGAAGCCCTCATCATCGGAGAAATCGCCAAACGGGCCATCAACGGGCAGAATGCCATGCGTGCGACAGGCGGCGACGATGGCGGTTTGCGCCCAATGCCACGGGTCCGACCAGTATTTCGCGCCCTCGCGCAGCATGTAATAGTTTTCCTGCGTGCCCCCGATTCCAGTGGTCTGCATCCCCATCGAGGCGGCGAAATCGGCAGCGCCAAGGCTCATCGCCTGCAAACGCGGGCTGGAGGCCGCGATTTCCTCGACATGTGCGATACCGGCAGCACTTTCGATGATCACCTCAAAGCTGATCTTTTTCTTGCGCCCCTTGGCGGTCTCAATCGCGGTGACCAGCGCATCTACGGCGTAGACATCCGCGGCGCAGCCCACTTTCGGGATCATGATCTGGTCGATCCGCTCGCTGCCCTCTTCCAATAGTTCAACCACATCACGATACCAGTAAGGCGTATCCAGACCGTTAATGCGCACCGACAGATATTTGCTGTTCCAGTCGATGTCGTGGCTGGCCGCGATGATATTGCGCCGCGCTTGCGCCTTGTCGTTGGGCGCAACCGAATCCTCAAGATCAAGGTTGATGACATCGGCGGCTGACGCTGCCATTTTGGGAAACAGTTTGGTGTTAGAGCCGGGGCCGAACAATTGGCAACGGTTCGGGCGGGCAGGGGAGGCGGGTTGAAGGCGGAAGCTCATCGCAGGCCCTTTCGCAAGGAAGTTACGTTTCTAGTTGCGGATTGGGTATATTGTTGCGCGTCGCCTTGCAAGGCGATTTTGCGCGTGCAGAATCGTCAGCCGCGATGCAGCATGGTTTTTAGGCGCCTCGGGAAAATCTTCGGCGCGCTGGCGAAATAGGCGAATAATATTGCGCATGGCCTTGCTTGTTGCAAGAAAATCCCCAAGAAATCCCCCAGCTGCGCCCTATTATCGCTCTCGAACCTGCAACAGGAGACCCCAATGGCCTTGATCGACACCCCTTATCTGCTGTTTCTTGGCGACGCGCCCGACCCGCTGGCCGCAAAAGTTGCGCAAGGGATCAAGGATTGGCGTCCTGAATTTGCCATCGGGCAATACCGGATGGACGGGTGCCAAGCCGATATGGGCATTCCCGACATGGACTTGGCCGAGGCCATCGCGGCGGGCTGCAAAACGCTGGTGATCGGGGTTGCCAACCGGGGCGGCGTGATCAGTCAGGCGTGGAAAAAGGTGCTGGTTCAGGCGCTTGAAGAGGGGCTTGATATTGCCTCTGGCTTGCACAACCTGCTGCGCGACGAACCTGAATTGGTCGCGGTGGCCGAGGCCTGTGGGCGCCAGTTGCATGACGTGCGGATCCCGGCGGTGAAATATCCGATTGCCAATGGCGAGAAACGCACCGGTAAGCGCTGCTTGGCGGTGGGCACGGATTGCTCGGTCGGCAAAATGTATACCTCGCTTTGCATGGAGCGCGAAATGCTGGATCGCGGCATGAAGGCCAGCTTCCGCGCAACCGGGCAGACCGGCATCCTGATCACCGGCGACGGTGTGCCGCTGGATGCGGTGATCGCCGATTTCATGGCCGGGTCAATCGAATATCTCACGCCCGACAATGACCCCGATCACTGGGATCTGATCGAGGGGCAGGGCAGCCTGTTCCACGTTTCCTATTCCGGCGTGACGATGGCGTTGATTCATGGCGGCGCGCCCGACGCGCTGATCCTGTCGCATGAGCCGACGCGCACGCATATGCGCGGCCTGCCCGGCTATGCGCTGCCCTCGCTGCAAGCGTTGCGCGATATGGCGCTGAGCCTTGCGCGGGTGGTCAATCCTGACTGTCAGGTCGTGGGCATTTCGGTGAACACGCAAAAGATGCCCGAGGATGAAGCGCGCGCCTATCTGGCCCAAGTCGAGACCGAAATGTCTCTGCCCGCCACCGACCCGTTCCGCTTTGGCGCGGGCAAACTGGTGGACGCGCTCGCTGCAATCTGATCGGATGCGCAGGTGGCCGGGGGCAGGAGCCTCCGGCGGGAGTATTTCGGGCTAGATGAAAGGGGCGCAGATGATCCGCGTTCAGCACGACACGTTCAAATTGGCGCAGGTGTTCACCATCGCGCGCGGCTCTAAAACGGCGGCCGAGGTCTTGACCGCCACGGTGGAACGCGATGGCGCGAAGGGCTGGGGCGAATGTGTGCCCTATGCGCGCTACGGCGAAAGTCTTGAGAGCGTCACCGCCCAGATCGAAAGCCTGCCTGCGGGCATCACGCGCGCCGAGCTGCAAGAGGCGCTGCCCGCAGGGGCGGCGCGCAACGCGGTCGATTGCGCCTTGTGGGATTGGGAGGCCAAGCGCGCGGGAAAACCGGTTTGGGAACTCGCCGGTCTGGCGCGCCCCGAGCCGCTGATCACCGCCTACACGCTGTCGCTGGATACGCCCGAGGCAATGCGCGCCTCGGCTGCCGCGCAGGCCCATCGTCCGCTTTTGAAGATCAAGCTCGGCACGCCCGATGACCTGCCGCGTTTGCGCGCGGTGCGTGAAGGCGCGCCTGAGGCGCGCATCATCATTGATGCCAATGAGGGCTGGCAGATGGAGACCTTCCTTGATCTGCAAGCCGAGTTGCATGCGCTCGGCGTAGTGTTGGTCGAACAGCCCCTGCCTGCGGCGGGCGATGAGGCGCTGTCGGGTATCGAGCGCCTCGTGCCGATCTGCGCTGATGAAAGCTGCCATGACCGCGAAAGTCTGGCCCATTTGCGCGGCAAATATGACGTCATCAATATCAAGCTCGACAAGACCGGCGGTTTGACCGAAGCCTTGGCCCTGCGTGCATTGGCGCGATCCGAGGGCTTTGACGTTATGGTCGGCTGCATGGTCGGGTCTAGCCTTGCGATGGCCCCCGCCGCCTTGGTCGCACAGGGCGCCGATTTCGTGGATCTTGACGGGCCGTTGCTTCTGGCCGAAGACCGCAGCGCAGCGTTGCACTACAAAGGCAGCGAAATGGACCCGCCAGAGCCAGAGCTTTGGGGCTGAGTAAGGAGATCGAAATGAGCCGGACTGTCTATCTGAACGGGGCGTATCTGCCCGAGGAAGAGGCCAAGGTCTCGATCTTTGACCGGGGCTTTGTGATGGGCGATGCGGTCTATGAGGTGACCTCGGTGCTGGGCGGCAAAATCCTGGAGTTCGAAGGCCATATGAACCGTCTTGCCCGCTCGCTCAGCGAGTTGGAGATGACCTGCGATCTGAGCCGCGAAGAATGGATCGAAATCCATCGCGAACTGATCGCGCGCAATAATATCGACGAGGGTCTGGTCTATTTGCAGATCAGCCGCGGCAATGCGGGCGATCGCGATTTCCACTACCCGCCCGCGGGCACGCCGCCGACCGTGGTGCTCTATACGCAGGCCAAAACGAACCTCGCCGATGATCCCAAAGCCAAGACCGGCATCAAGGTGATCTCGCTGCCCGATCTGCGCTGGCATCGCCGCGACATCAAGACCGTGCAGTTGCTGTATCCGTCGATGGCCAAGATGGCCGCCGAAGCAGCGGGCAAGAATGATGCGTGGTTTGTGGAGGACGGGTTTGTCACCGAGGGCAGCTCGAACAACACCTATATCGTCAAGGGCAACAAGATCATCACGCGCCAGCTTAGCCATGATATCCTGCACGGGATCACCCGCGCCTCGCTGCTGAAATACGCCGCCGAGGCGCAGATGGAGATCGAGGAGCGCCCCTATACCATCGCCGAAGCGCAAGCCGCCGATGAGGCGTTTTTCACCTCGGCTTCGGCGTTTGTGATGCCGGTGGTCGAGGTCGACAACGTGGCGATTGGCGCGGGAAAACCCGGCCCCGTTGCAGCGCGTCTGCGCGAAATCTACCTTGAGGAAAGTCTCAAAGCCGCGATCTGATCGGCCCTTGATCGCCAGACATCAAAAAGCCCCGGCCAGCCCAGCCGGGGCTTTTCTAGCACGCGCCTTGCCTTATTCAGGCGGCGTGTGCGCGGAACGACAGGACCGCAGGCGTAAGCGTCGTCGGGTCGGTGTTTTCAATCAGCAAGATCGGCTCATCCGCGATCAGCGCAATCGCGTGGCGACCCGTGGGATCGGCTTCAAAGCGGATTTCACGCGCATGCGGGGTAGGGCCGTCAATCTCTAGCGCGATCTGATCGCCGGGCGCGAAATTCGGGATGCGGGGCAGGTCGTCTTGCGTCTCGCTCGCCACCTCGGGGGCCTCGAGCATCGCCTCAATCCGCGCCATCACATCGGCATCTGGATCATCGGGCACGGGGGGCGTTTGCGGCGCGGTCTGCGCTGCGTCTTCACGGGGAGGCTCACGCAACTCATCAAGCGGCACGACGGGCGCGCTCAGATCGGAAAGTGTCTCGTCGGGCGCGCTCAGATCGGAAAGTGTCTCGTCGGGCTCAGACGTGTCTGCGCGCTTGAACAGGCGCAGCTTGAAGCGGGGCAACTTAAAACGGGGCAGCGCCAGCGTGACCCGCTTGCGCCGCGCAGGTTTGGGGGCGTCGCTTTGGTCATTGTCTTGCGCAGCGTCAGTGGCCTCTTGCGCCTGCGCCACCTTGCCCGCGCGACGGGGCGCGAACTCGGCCCAGCCCAACAGGGCAAGCGCGATCGTGACGGCAAGAAACAAGGCGAACATAGCTGCAAACTCCCGGATGTTAGCGGCAGTTTGTGGGCGACGGGCGCAACCGACAAGGCGTTTGTGTGCGCATTGGGGCGTGATTGTTTACCGTTGCTTCACCAATCTCGGCGGGGCGGCGGGATTGGTAAAGCGGGTGCATCAAAGCCAAAACCGAAGTGGCGAAAGCAAGGCAAAAGCGGGCGAAACCAGTGCTGATTTCACCCGCTAAAGATCGCCGATTCGGGACGCCGAGGGATCAGATTTTGCGCGGCAGATAGACTTCGGGCGATGAGGTGTTCAGGGTAGAGCCGACACCCAACAAGACCGACGTCGGCTGCAGATCCGAAAGCTGAGTATTTTGCAGCACCGCCACCGACTTGCCCCAAATCGAGATGGTCACATCCGCGCCGGTCTGCCCGATGGTGAAATCGTCGCTGTCTTTATAACTGGCGACTTCGAACAAGACGGACTCGCCCGCTTCCCCGTTTTCGCTATCCCCGGAAGGGGTCGGATTGAAGTCTGTGATCGTCACAGCTTGGCCCACGCCATCGCCCTTGCTTGGCGAGAGGAAAAAAGCTGTCCCAACCCGCGCCGCCCGTTGCCTGATCGGCGTCATCAATGAACAAAATATCATCGCCCGCGCCACCATTCACGATGTCAGAAGATCCCTGATAATTGTCCCACGCGACGAGCGCGTCATCGCCATATCCGCCGTTGAAGGTGTCGCTCCCGAGATTGTCGAAAATTATGTCATCGCCGGTATTGCCGCGCAAAGTGTCGTCGCCCGCACCGCCATACAGAGAATCGTCTCCGCTGCCCCCGTCGATATAGTCGTTGCCATTCCCGCCTACGCCACCGAAGAAGTCATTGGCTTCGAGCAAAGAGATCGAAAGGGCGATCGAATTGCCAGAGAAGATGAAATCGGCTGCGCTTTCATCCAGCACGTTGCCATCGTCGCCGCCCTCAAGCCATAGCGTATCATCGCCCTGCGAGCCGAAGATCGCATCATCTCCGTGGCCGCCGTCGATATAATCGTCGCCAGTGCCGCCAACTGCGCCAAACAGGCCCGAGTTTTCATAGATATCCAGAAAGTCCTCGAACGACTCTGCGCCATCCAGATCATCTTCGATGGCTAGCGTGACCTCCCCCTGATCATCGCCGCCTTCAAGGAAGATGCGATTATCCCCTGCGAGGCCCGTTACGCTGTCGGTGCCATCGGTGCCGGTGATCGTGTCATCGCCCGCCAAGTCGTCAGAGCTATCATGATTGTCATCGTCGTCATCGCCCATGCTGAAGGCCAGCGCGAGCGGTAGAAATGCCAAAAGTAAAAGTGCCACCATGAGGGTGATTGCCCCTAGGCCCCCTTGAAATTCATCAAAGGTATTGAGGGGGCGTCACGGTTCTATCAACGCTTGTGAGGCCTGTGAGGTCACGTTCCTCGATGCGAAACAAGCCCGTTTAATCGTGGGCATTGCTGCCGCCTATAGCCCGCTTTCGGCCAGAACCTGTTGCAAAATCGGCGCAAGCCGCGCCGCCCATTTCGCCTGCTGCGCTGGTGTTTCGATCAGATCGTTGCGCAGTTCGATCAACACGTTAGGGCGCCCCTTTTGCAGCGCATGGCGGTCAATCGAGTCGCCCTCAAGATGCCCCAGATAGGGTTCGTTATCGCCCACGCACAGATCGGATTCCGCACAAAGCCGCGCGATCAGGGGTAGCGCAAGACGGCTATCGGCGGGGGCATGCAGCACCCCGACCTGCCAAGGCCGCAGCGCCCGCCCGCGCAGGCGGGGCGTGTAGGAATGAACGGCGCAGATCACCGTGTCGTCGCGCTGCGCGGCCAGCTTTGCATAGGCGTCATGATAGGGGCGATAGAGCCGTTCCAGCCGCGCCTCGATCTGCGCGGGCGTCGCCACTCGATTGGCGGGAATGATCGTGCCATCGTAAAGCTGCATTACCAGTGTTGGATCGTCCTCGCCGCGGTTGGGATCAATTACCAGACGCGAGAAATCCGACGCAATCAGCGGTGCGTCCAACTGCTTGGCCAGCGCCTCGGACAGCCCCAGCGCACCCACGTCATAGGCGATGTGGCGTGCCATATCCGTCGCCGCGATCCCCAAATCGCCCCCCGCCACCCAATCGGGCACGGTATTGCGGGCATGATCGCAGGTGACAAGCCAACGCGAAGGGTGCTCCGGGCGGGTAATGCTATAAGGGGATTGATCCGTCATCTTCTCTTCACGCTTGCTCGATATCGCCCCAATTAGACCGAAACTTGACCCAAGGGCCAGTTGCAGGCCGCGACAATTTGCGCCATACCCCTCCTTGGCCCACGAAATGACACCAATTTGATCAGGAGACGAGGACGCATGAGACGCCTTCGCAATGTTAAAATCGTGGCCACCTTGGGCCCATCCTCTTCGGACTATGAAAGCATCAAGGCGCTGTTCGTCGCCGGTGCCGATGTGTTCCGCCTCAATATGAGCCACGGCACCCATGACGAGCATCGCGCCCGTCACGCCATCATCCGCAAGCTCGAGGCCGAGTTCTCGCGCCCGATCGCCATTCTCGCCGACCTTCAGGGGCCGAAGCTGCGCGTGGGCACATTTGCTGCCGGTGCTGCCGATCTTGAAGAGGGCGATGCGTTCCGCTTTGACCTTGATGACGTGCCCGGCACCAATCACCGCGCGCGCCTGCCTCATCCCGAGATCTTCGCAGCGCTCGAGTCGGGCTCGGAATTGCTGGTCAATGACGGCAAGATCCGCATGCGCGTCGAAGACTGCGGCAGCGATTACGCCAATTGCACCATCACCGTGGGCGGCACGATTTCCGACCGCAAGGGCGTGAACGTGCCCGACGTGGTGCTGCCGGTGGCCGCGCTGTCGGACAAGGACCGCAAGGATCTGGAATTTGCCTGCGAGATGGGCGTGGACTGGCTGGCGCTCAGCTTTGTGCAGCGCCCCGAAGACGTCACCGAAGCGCGCGATCTGGCCAAAGGCCGCGCCGCGATCCTGAGCAAAATCGAGAAACCCTCGGCGGTGCGCAGCTTTGATGACATTCTGGCGGTGTCTGACGGGATCATGGTCGCGCGTGGCGATCTTGGGGTCGAGCTGCCGGTGCAGGCTGTGCCGCCGATCCAGAAACAGCTGATCCGTAAATGTCGCGCTGCCGCCAAGCCGGTAATCGTGGCGACGCAGATGCTGGAAAGCATGATCGAAAGCCCGATGCCGACGCGCGCCGAAGTCTCTGACGTAGCGACCGCGATCTATGAGGGTGCAGATGCCGTCATGCTCAGCGCGGAATCCGCAGCCGGGCGCTATCCGGTCGAGGCGGTCGAGACGATGAACAACGTCGCGATCTCGGTCGAGAAAGACACGATCTATCGTGAAATCATCGAAGCCTCGCGCAATGCCGACCGCCAGACCGTTGCTGACGGGATCGTGGCCGCCGCGCGCGAGATCGCAGAGACCACCGATATCGCGGCGATTTGCGCCTATACCCAGTCGGGCGCCACCGTTGCGCTGACCGCGCGCGAACGCCCGCGCGTTCCGATCATCGCGCTCTCGCCGATCGATGCCACGCTGCGCCGTGTCACCCTGACCTGGGGCGTGCATGCCGTGCATTGCGGCGAGCTGGAGCGTTTCAAGCAGGCCGTCGTCAACGCTGCCCGCGCGGCACGCGATTTCGGCTTTGCCGATGAGACGCAGCAGATCATCGTCACCGCCGGTGTGCCCTTTAACGTGCAGGGCACAACGAACATTCTGCGCGTCGCCCCTTGCGATGAAAGATTGATTTATCGCACCGACCCTGAGTAAACTTCCCGTAGGGGAGTGAAACGAAAGGGCACGGAATGGATTTGGCCGGGCTTGATACCGATCTGATCCTGACAATCGGTCTGGTGATCGCGATCT
Organism: Thioclava indica; assembly: GCF_000714545.1. Lineage (GTDB taxonomy): Bacteria > Pseudomonadota > Alphaproteobacteria > Rhodobacterales > Rhodobacteraceae > Thioclava > Thioclava indica. Next base: position 73,032 of record NZ_AUNB01000040.1, on the reverse strand, counting down.
TCGCGATCCCGGCCGTCATCTCGGCATTCTCAGATCATCGCCCGCCCCGCGCCGCCGCAGTTGCCGTGCTGATGGCGGGCGGGCTGATTGTCTTTGCGTTTTACGCCAAACCCGACGGCTACACGATCGAACGCATCCCCGATGCAGTGGCGCGCACGGTCGCGCGGGTGTTCAACTAGGTTGCGCGCTGCGGTTCAGTCTGTGATTTCGTAAGTTTGGCCTTGCCAAGCGCAGCCTGCGCGTCTATCAGGCGCGCTCGACCACCGCGCGTCCGGCCCAAGTGGCATGCCGAGTCGCGCTTCCACACCCTGAAAAGGAGCTGTAAATGCCCAAGATGAAGACGAAATCCGCTGCGAAAAAGCGGTTCAAGTTCACCGCCACCGGCAAAATCAAAGTCGGTCACGCCGGCAAGCGCCACGGCATGATCAAACGCTCCACGAAATTCATCCGCGACACCGCAGGCACCATGGTGCTGTGCGAGGCGGATACGAAGATCGTGAAGAAATACATGCCTTACAATCGCTGATCGGGAGACTTGAACAATGTCACGCGTTAAATCCGGTAAAGTCACCCACGCCTCGCACAAGAAAGTGCTGAAAAAGGCGAAAGGCTATTACTCCGCGCGCTCGCGCAACTTCCGCACCGCCACGCAGGCGGTCGACAAGGCCAACCAATACGCGACCCGCGACCGCAAGGCGCGCAAGCGTAACTTCCGCGCGCTCTGGATCCAGCGTATCAACGCCGCCGTGCGTTTGGTCGATGCCGATCTGAGCTACTCGAAGTTCATCCACGGTCTGGCTCTGGCTGGCGTCGAAGTGGACCGCAAGGTTCTCGCCGATCTCGCCGTGCACGAGCCCGAGGCGTTCGCCGCCATCGTGGAGCAGGCCAAGGCCGCAGCCGCAACGGCTGTTGCCGCCTAAGCGCGACCACCGTTATCGAAATTGCGAAAGGCCGCTCCCTCGGGGCGGCCTTTTGCGTTGCCCCCTTATCTCGCGTGGGCGCTGGGCAAGGGGCGCTGCCCCCTCTGGCCTGCGGCCATTCACCCCCGGGATATTTCGATCAAGAGGAAGGGCAAACGCATTCCGGCTTCCAGGTGTTGGAAATATCCCGGGGGTGAATGGCCGCAGGCCGGGGGCAGCGCCCCTCTTCTTATAAAGGCGAGGTTGCAAACGGTCCGCCCTGCGGCTAACCCCTAGGCCAAAGAATTTGGCGGGAAAGACATGCAAGATCTGCGCGAAAAATACCTGAAAGCCGTGGCCGGGGTCAGTGACGAGGCCGCGCTTGAGGAAATCCGCCTTGCCGCTTTGGGCAAGAAGGGTGAAATCAGCCTCAAAATGCGCGAGCTGGGCAAGATGACGCCCGAGGAGCGCCAGACCACGGGCAAGGCGCTCAATGTTCTCAAGGATGAGATCGACGCCGCCCTGCGCGCCAAAAAGGCGGCGCTGGCCGATGCGGCGCTGGATGCGCGCCTGGCCGAGGAATGGCTTGATGTTACGCTGCCGGGGCGTCCGCGGCGTCAGGGCACCATCCACCCGGTCAGCCAAGTCATGGATGAGGTCACCGCGATCTTCGCCGATATGGGCTTTGCCGTGGCCGAGGGACCGCAGATCGAAGATGACTGGCACAATTTCGACGCGCTCAACATCGCGCCCGAACACCCCGCGCGGCAGGAACATGACACGTTCTTCATGAACCGCGCCGAGGGCGATAACCGCCCGCCGCATGTGCTGCGCACTCATACCTCGCCGGTGCAGATCCGCGCGATGCTGGATCAGGGCGCGCCGATCCGCGTGATCGCGCCGGGCCGCGTTTACCGCATGGACATGGATCAGACTCACACGCCGATGTTCCATCAGGTTGAGGGCATGGCGATTGGCCGCGATATTTCCATGGCGAACCTGAAATGGGTGCTCGAAGAATTCTGCAAGGCGTTCTTTGAGGTGGACGGGGTCGAGCTGCGCTTTCGCGCCTCGCATTTCCCCTTCACCGAGCCCTCGGCCGAGGTCGATATCCGCTGCTCATGGAAGGGCGGCAGCCTGAAAATCGGCGAGGGTGACGACTGGATGGAAATCCTCGGCTCGGGGATGATGCACCCCAAAGTGCTGGAAGCGGGCGGGATCGACCCCAATGAGTGGCAAGGCTTTGCCTTTGGCATGGGCATCGACCGGTTGGCGATGCTGAAATACGGCATCCCCGACCTGCGCGCGTTCTTTGAAAGCGACCTGCGCTGGCTGAAGCATTACGGGTTCAATGCGCTGGACCTGCCGACGGTGTTTGGTGGGTTGAGCCGGTAATGGAGTGGCTGAAGGAACTCGATCCGAGGGTCCTTCAGGGTTCGCTAACTGTGTTGGCGGCAGTAATAGCCTCTGGCACAGCATTGTGGATCGCGTACGTAGCCTACCCTCGTCAGAAACGTTTTGATCGAGTGAATGACTGGAATAGAGACAAGCGCGAGAGTTACGGACAGTTTCTCTCTCATCTCGAAGACTTCTTGCTCGAGCGTGAGATTCGCGAGGGTGCAGATAAAAAGGCTCAGTTTCGCCGACTGACAGGCGTACTCGGGCAGCTAGAGATATTGGGAGAACGAGAGGTCTTCGATTTGGCCTGTCTGTTAGTACGTCGAGTGTCGCTCGAAGTTAAACACAACACGGGTATCGTTACTCGGCGATCGGTTGTGAAACGGGACGACGTTTGGGAAATGCGGGAGAAACTCGTTGCTGCAATGAAACGTGATCTTGCGAAGTAATTAATTTCCTTACGCTCCGCGTAGAGACTAATTTAACCTGCGGTTAGAACTAATAGGAACCTACGCCCCCCTCCCGACGCTTCCCCACCAAACCCACCACAAAAAGGAAGCCCATGACCGAGCAAAACCTCATCTTCGACACCCCCGCGCACGAGCAATCCCCCGAACAGCGTCGCTTTTACGCCTATACCGAGATCGCCTACACCGTGGTCGATTTCGGCGCGGCGTTTTGTTTCATCGTCGGCTCGATCTTCTTCTTCTTCGAAAGCCTGATGATCCCGGGAACGTGGCTTTTCCTTATCGGATCGGTGCTTTTCGCCGCAAAACCCTCGATCCGGCTCTGGCGGGAGTTGAAACTTCTGCGCATGGGCGATTACAAGGAGCTCGCGCAGCGCAAGTAACCCCGAGGGACGCCCATGAAATTCACACTCTCCTGGCTCAAGGATCACCTTGATACCACGGCCTCCGTCGATGAGATCGCCTATGCGCTGACCGATCTGGGGCTTGAGGTCGAAGAGGTCATCGACCCCGCCGCCAAGCTGGCCGCCTTTACGCTGGCCCGCGTTACCGCCGCCCAACAGCACCCCGATGCAGACCGTCTGCGGGTGTGCACGGTGCTGACCGATGAGGGCGAAAAGCAGATCGTGTGCGGGGCACCCAATGCGCGTGAGGGGATCACCGTCGTGCTGTGCAAGCCCGGCGATTATGTGCCAGGCATTGATGTGACGCTGAGCGTTGGTAAAATTCGCGGCGTCGAGTCCCACGGCATGATGGCGTCCGAGCGCGAGCTGGAGCTGAGCGACGAGCATAACGGCATCATCGAGCTGCCCGCCGATTCAGTGGGGGCCGAGGTCGGGCAAAAGTTCACCGACTGGCTGGCCGCCAACCGCCCCGAGGCCGTGGACCCGGTGTTCGACATCGCCATCACCCCCAACCGCCCCGATGCTTTGGGCGTGCGCGGCATTGCGCGCGATCTGGCCGCGCGCGGTTTGGGGATGCTCAAACCGCTAGAGGTCGAGCCCGTGCCCGGCGGCTTCCCCAGCCCCGTTTCGGTCAGCATTGATCCCGCGCTCAAGGAAACGGGCTGCCCGCTATTTGCCGGTCGCGTCATTCGCGGCGTCACCAACGGCCCCAGCCCCGAGTGGCTGCAAAAACGCCTGCGCGCGATTGGCTTGCGCCCGATTTCCGCGCTGGTCGATATCACCAACTATTTTACCTATGACCTGAACCGCCCGCTGCATGTGTTCGACATGGCCAAGGTCGCAGGCGATCTGCGCATCCAGCCTGCCAAGGGCGGCGAGGAATTTCTCGCGCTGGATGAGAAAACCTACACGATGCGCGCGGGCGACATGGTAATTTGCGATGATAACGGCGTTGAAAGCCTTGCCGGGATTATGGGCGGCGAGGCCTCGGGCGCGGATGAAACCACGACCGATGTCTTTCTGGAATCCGCCTATTGGACGCCCATCACCATTGCAGCCACGGGCCGCGCGCTGAAAATCAACTCGGATGCGCGCTATCGGTTTGAACGTGGCATCGACCCCGAGTTCACCCTTCCGGGCTTGGAACTGGCGACGCAGATGGTGCTGGATCTGTGCGGTGGTGAAGCCTCGGAAATTGCGATGGATGGCGCGGTGCCCGACACCACGCGCGCCTATCGTCTGGACCCCGCGCGGGTGATTTCGCTGGTCGGCATGGACATCCCCGAGGCCACGCAGCGCGAAACGCTTACGGCGCTGGGCTTTACGCTGAACGGCGATATGGCGACTCCGCCAAGCTGGCGTCCCGATGTTCTGGGCGCGGCCGATCTGGTCGAGGAAGTGGCCCGCATCGCCTCGCTCACCAAGCTGCAAGGCACACCGATGGCGCGCGAAACCTCCGGTGTGCCGGACCCGATCCTGACGCCGATGCAGGTGCGCACCCGCATGGCGCGGCGCATGATTGCCAGCCTTGGTTACAATGAATGTGTGACCTATTCCTTTATCGACGCGGCCTCGGCCACGCTGTTCGGCGGTGGCGCGGATGCGACGAAGCTGGACAACCCGATCAGCTCGGAAATGACCCATATGCGCCCCGATCTGCTGCCCGGTCTCTTGCAGGCTGCCGCACGCAATCAGGCACGCGGCTTCTCGGATCTGGCCCTGTTCGAGGTCGGCCCTGCCTTCAGTGGTGGCGAGCCGGGTGAACAGGTGGTGCAAGCGGCGGGTCTGCTGGTCGGTCAGGCCGGTCCGCGTGATCCGTGGGGCTCGCGCCGCCCGGTCGATCTGTATGACGCCAAGGCCGATCTTGAGGCCGCACTTTCCGCCATCGGGGCGCCTGCGCGCGCGCAGATCAATCGCAAGCTTGACGCTTGGTGGCATCCCGGTCGCGCGGGCACGCTGGCGCTTGGCCCGAATGTGCTGGCCAGCTTTGGCGAGGTGCATCCCAAGACGTTGCGCGAAATGGGCGTCAAAGGCCCCGCTGTCGCCTTTACGATCTGGCTGGAAAACGTGCCTTTCCCGAAGAAGAAAGGCGCAACTCGCCCCGCGCTGAGCAGCTCTGATCTGCAAGCGGTGGAGCGCGATTTTGCCTTTGTCGTAGACGCGAAAGTCGAGGCGATCACCGCTGTCAACGCTGCCCTTGGTGCGGATAAAAAGCTGATCGACAGCGTGCAGGTGTTTGACCAGTTCACCGGTGCCAAGGCCGAGGAACAGATGGGCGCGGGCAAGAAATCCATCGCGCTCTCGGTGCGCTTGCAGCCCAGTGACAAGACCCTGACCGATGCCGAGATCGAGGCGGTGAGCGCCAAGATCATCGACAAGGTCGCCAAGGCGACGGGCGGCAGCCTGCGCGGCTAGAGACGCTGCGTCACCCTTTGCCGTTTGGAAAAACGCGATAGGCTCTTTCCCATAAGGGGAGGGGCCTTTTGCGTTTTGATTACCTGATCTTGGGCGGAGGCTCGGCGGGCGCGGTTCTGGCTGCGCGGCTGTCGGCTGACCCAACCGTCACCGTCTGCCTGATCGAGGCGGGCCGTGAGGCGCGTGACATCTTTGTTCGCGCACCCGCGCTGGTCGCCGCGCTTGTCTCGGGACGCCCGAAAATCCACAACTGGGCATTTCACACAACGCCGCAGGCTGGCCTGAACGGGCGGCGGGGCTTTCAGCCGCGCGGGCGCGGGCTTGGCGGGTCGTCTGCGATCAACGCGATGCTGTATCTGCGCGGCCAGCCGCAGGATTACAACGACTGGGCCGAGATGGGGGCCGAGGGCTGGGATTGGGACAGTTGCAAGCCGTGGTTTCTGGCGAGCGAGCGCAACATGCACGGCGCGTCCGATCTGCATGGTGATCAAGGTCCGCTGCAAGTGGGCGATCAGTGCCGCCCGCGCCCGATCTCGCGTGCTTTCGTCGAGGCCTGCGGTGCCGTGCAATGCCCGCCCAATGCGGATTTCAACGGCCCCGAGCAGATAGGCGCGGGGCTCTATCAGGTCACGCAGTTCTGGGACGGGCCGCGCAAGGGCGAGCGATGCTCGGCGGCCGCCGCCTATTTGCATCCGGTCATGGCGCGCCCCAACCTGACGGTGATGACGCTTGCGCGGGCCGAGAAAATCCTGATCGAGGACGACCGCGCCACCGGGGCGCTGGTGCGCCAAGGGCGCAAGCGCCAGCACATCACGGCGCGGCGCGAAGTGATTGTCAGCGCGGGTGCGTTCGGCTCGCCGCAACTCTTGATGCTCTCGGGCATCGGCCCCGCCGATCATCTGCGCGAACACGGGATTGATCCGATCCTTGATCTGCCCGGCGTGGGCGCGAACCTGCATGACCACCTAGATTACATTATCAGCTACACCTCGCCGCGCCGCGATGTTGTTGGCCTTAACCCGCGCGGGCTGATGCGGATGGCGCGCGCGGCGGCAAGCTGGCGCAAGCATGGCGAGGGGCTGTTTGCCTCCCCTATGGCCGAGGGCGGGGCGTTTTTGCGCTCGGATCCCAGCCTCAACCGCCCTGATCTGCAACTCCATTTCGTCGTCGGCATCGTCGATCAGCATATGCGCAAACCCCATCTCGCCGATGGCTGGTCGGCCCATATCTGCGCGCTGCGCCCGAAATCGCGCGGCACGCTGCGCCTTGCGAGTGCTGACCCGCGCGCCGCGCCGCTGATTGATCCGGCTTTCCTCCAAGACCCGCGCGATCAGGCGTTGATGCTGCGCGCCGCGCGGCTGCTGGAAACCATCACAGACGCGCCCGAACTCGCCCCGTGGCGCGGGCGCAAGCTGTATTCCCATGACGGATCGGACGCGGCGCTGATGGCTGATATTCGTGCGCGTGCCGATACGATCTATCACCCCGTGGGCACCTGCAAGATGGGGCGCGACGACATGGCGGTGGTCGATCCGCAGCTGCGCGTGCGTGGGATCGCGGGGCTGCGGGTGGTGGATGCCTCGGTGATGCCGAAACTGGTTTCGGGCAATACCAACGCGCCCACGATCATGATCGCCGAGCGCGCCGCCGATTTCATCCGGTCCGATCACGCGGGTGATTGACGCCATCGGCCCAACGCACCGGGTCCAGATCACGCGGATTCACCCCCTCAAGACAGGCGGCATTCACCCCGTATTCATTGGGGTTCGAGCGGCGCTGATGATGGGTGTAAATCCCGCAAGTCTTGCAGAAATAATGCTTCGCCGTCATCGTGCCGAATTGATAGAGCGTCAGGTTCTCGGCCCCCTTCAAGATCCGGATACCATCAAGGGGCGCGCTGACCGCCACCGCCCCGCGCCGCCGACAGAACGAGCAGTCACACCGCCGCGCCGTCGCCAACCCATCGCTAAGCGTGACCGCCATCTCCACCGCGCCGCAATGACAGCTCAGCCGGTGGGGCGTTTGAATATCGGGCAACATTAGCGCTCTCTCCTGACAACGGGGATCGGGGTTTGCCCGATGCGGCTTGCGGGGTGGGGCGGGTGGCCGTGGGTGCGGGTCCAGAACCTCGGCCCACCCAAGACCAACCACAGCGGGATGCACAGCGCAAGCCCCGCCACAAAGCCCCCGATATGGGCCATATGCGCAACGCCGCCGCTGGTTCCGGCGATGATTTCACTGCCGACCTGAAGGGCAAACCACAGCCCCAGCACCACCCAAGCAGGCACCGGCCAGATTTTGTAGATCAGCACAAAGAAAAACATCACGTCGATGCGCGCGCGCGGGAATAGCAACACATAGCCCCCCATCACCCCCGCAATCGCCCCCGAGGCCCCCACCATCGGCACCATTGAACCGGGATCGGTCACCACATGCGCAAGGGCGGCGACCAGCCCACAGGCCAGATAGAAGGCGGCAAAAATGACATGGCCCAACTGGTCTTCAAGGTTGTCGCCAAACACCCAGAGAAACAGCATATTCCCGGCCAGATGCAAAATTCCCGCATGCAGGAACATATGGCTCACCAGCCCGGGCAGCATCTCGCCCTGCGTCACAGCCCCCGGCCACAGCGCGTTGCGCAACCAGAACCCGCGCATATCCAGCCCCCAATCGGCGGTCATCACATAGACCGCGCAATTGATCGCAATCAGCGCCCAAGTCACATAAGGTGTTTTGCCCGAGGGGTTATGATCGCGCAGCGGAAACATGGGCGCGAGTGTGCCACGCCCGCCCCGCCGGTCAAGAAGAACTTGGCACGTTCGCGACGGCGCCGCCGCCCGTCTCCTCTAGTGTTCGGCGATGATCACCGGCGTGCCATTTTCCAGCAGTTGCAGCTTGTCGCCAACCATTTTCACCGCGTCAACGCGCGCGATATTGGAATGGAACGCACCTTCCACGTCCATCACATCGGGGGGGCACATCATCCGCGTGCCCGCCAACTCGCCAACCCGGACGCGCCCGTCTTGCGTCGAGATCCGCCCGTTATAGCGGTTGCAGCCCGAATTGCCCGCGATCAGCCCCTTGCTGGGATGGGTCAGCGTGACTTCGACCGTGGAGGGCACCGCAGCCCCGCCGATCTCGGTCACTTTCCAGATCACATTGGGCGCGAGCGCCTCAAGCGGGTCTGGAGTTTCAGCCTTGCATCCGGCTAATGCCGCCAAAGTCAGAGCCGATCCGATCATAATCGCACGCATCACATTTCCTTCTTCCATATCCGCCCCGTCGCCGCCAAAAGACCCATTGAAAAGACCGCAATGGCACGGTGATAAACGAGGTGGATAAAGTCACATAGCGCGCCCTGCCAAGAGCGGCCACTCACGGAGTCGTGACAAGTTGCGACATCGGCGCGCATCCTCCTTGGCCGCAGCCGAACTTGCCTCTATGCTGCCGACGCGACAGGAGGATTCCCGATGATCAATGAACTTGGCCATTTTGCCCTGATTTTGGCACTTGGTGTAGCGCTGGTGCAGGGCATTGTGCCACTGGTAGGCGCGCATAAAGGCTGGCGCGGCTGGATGGCGGTGGGCGATCCTGCCGCAATTGCGCAATTCCTGCTGCTTGTGGCCAGCTTTGCTGCGTTGACCCACGCGTTTGTGGTGTCGGATTTCTCGCTGAAACTGGTCTGGGCCAATTCCCACACCGACAAGCCGATGCTGTATAAGGTGACCGGCGTTTGGGGCAACCACGAGGGCTCGATGCTGCTCTGGGTGCTGATCCTTGCGTTGTTCGGGGCTGCTGCCGCGTTCTTCGGGGGGGCCTTGCCGCCGCGCTTGCGTGCGCGTGTGCTGTCAGTCCAAGCCTGGATCGGCGTGGCCTTCCTTGCGTTTATCATTTTCACCTCGAACCCGTTTACGCGCCTCGCCGAGCCGCCCTTTAACGGTGAGGGGATGAACCCGCTGCTGCAAGACCCCGGTCTCGCGTTTCACCCGCCGTTTCTGTATCTCGGCTATGTTGGTCTTTCGATGGCGTTTTCGTTCGCCGTTGCCGCCCTGCTTGAGGGGCGCGTTGATGCGGCTTGGGCACGCTGGGTGCGCCCGTGGACGCTGGCGGCTTGGGTGTTCCTGACCATCGGTATCGCGCTGGGCTCGTGGTGGGCCTATTACGAGCTTGGCTGGGGCGGCTTCTGGTTCTGGGATCCGGTCGAGAATGCCTCGTTCATGCCGTGGTTGCTGGCCGCAGCGCTGCTGCATTCCGCGGTTGTCGTGGAAAAGCGCGAGTCGCTGAAAAGCTGGACGATTTTGCTGTCGATCATGGCCTTTGGCTTCTCGCTGATCGGGACGTTTATCGTGCGTTCGGGGGTGATTACCTCGGTGCACAGCTTTGCCTCTGATCCCTCGCGTGGCATCTTTATCCTTGGCATCTTGGCCTTCTTCGTGGGCGGGGCGCTGACGCTCTATGCGTTCCGCGCGACCTCGATGCAGGCCAAGGGCGTGTTCTCGATGGTCTCGCGCGAAACGGCGCTGGTGGTAAACAATATCTTGCTGGCTGTCGCCGCTTTGGTGGTGTTCGTCGGCACGGTCTGGCCGCTGGTGGCCGAGATGTTCTTTGGTCGCAAACTCTCGGTCGGGGCGCCGTTTTTTGATCAGGCGTTTACGCCGTTCATGATCATTCTGGCGCTTGTGCTGCCGATTGGCGCGATGATGCCGTGGAAGCGCGCGCGCCTTGGCCGCACTATGCGCAACCTCGTTCCGGCCTTCGTGCTGGCGCTGGCGATTGGCGGTCTGGCGTGGTCGCTGGAATCGGGCAACTCGCTGATGGCGCTGATCGCGACCTTCCTTGGAAGCTGGCTGGTGCTGGGCGCTGCAACCGAGCTGTGGACCCGCGCGGGCCGCACCCCGTCGCGTCTGCGCCGTCTGCCGCGCGCCGACTGGGGCAAGGCCACCGCGCATTCCGGTCTTGGCATCACCTTTATCGGCATTGGTTTGCTGATGGCAGGCTCGGTCGAAAATATCCGCGTGGCCAAACTTGGCGAACCCTTCACCGTGGACGGCTATCAAATTACGCTCGACAAGGTGCAAGAAGTGCAGGGGCCGAACTACATGTCCTCAACCGGCACGATGACGGTCAAACAGGACGGCAAGCTGATTGCCACGATGCATCCCGAGAAACGCGTCTATCCGGTGCAGCGTATGCCCACGACCGAGGCCGCGATTCACACCACCTTCCTGCGTGACATCTATCTGGTGATCGGGGATCCGCAACAGGATGGCGGCTATGCGGTGCGCACTTATATCAAGCCGTTCGCGGATTGGATCTGGGCGGGGGCGATCATCATGGCGCTGGGTGGTTTGCTCAGCCTTTCGGATCGGCGCTACCGCGTCGCGGCGGGGGCACGCAAGGCCAGCCCTGCGCCGACCCATGCAACCCCGGCGGAATAAGCAATGCTTAAGAAACTCGTTCTCAGTTTAGTTTTGCTTATCTGGGCCGCGCCAATCTACGCGGTCCAGCCCAGCGAGGTTCTCAAAGACCCCGCACTTGAGGCGCGCGCCCGCGAGATCTCGAAAGTGCTGCGCTGCCCGGTCTGTCAGGGTGAAAACATCGACGATTCCAATGCCGCCGTCTCCAAGGATTTGCGGATGCTCGTGCGCGACCGTCTGCAAGCGGGCGACACGGACACGCAGGTGATCGACTACGTCACCGACCGCTACGGCGAATACGTGCTGTTTGAGCCGGAAAAAACCGGAGCGAACCTGCTGCTGTGGTATCTTGGGCCGGGCGCGCTGTTTCTGGCGCTGATCGGGGGCTTTTTCTACATTCGCTCGCGGCGCAAAGCGAGCGAGGGGCCAGCATCGCCCGCGCTTTCCAGCGACGAACAGGCGCGGCTCAAGGAATTGATGGGCGAGTAAGCCCGTTCAATGTGACGCACCGTTCCCCTTTTCCTTTCGCGCCCGCCCGTTATCGTGGCGCGAACAGGAAAAGGGAGGCGCGTCATGTCTTATCAGGCGATCAGCTACACAAACGACGCGGGCGTCGCGATCATCACGCTTAACCGCGCAGAGGTGATGAATGCGCTGAACGGCCAGATGCGCGCCGAAATCCTCGAAGCGGTGAAACGCGCCGAGGCCGAGGCCCGCGTGATCGTGCTGACCGGCGCGGGGCGGGCGTTTTGTTCTGGGCAGGATCTGGGCGATGGCGCGGCAGCGGCGGGGCTCGATCTGGAACGGGTCTTGCGCGACGAATACGAACCCATGCTGCGCGCGATCTATGACTGCCGCTTGCCGGTGATTGCCGCTGTGAACGGCGCGGCGGCGGGGGCAGGGGCGAACCTTGCGCTGGCGGCGGATGTGGTCATTGCCTCGGACTCGGCGGTGTTTTTGCAAGCGTTTACGCGCATTGGGCTGATGCCGGACGCGGGGGGCACCTATTGGCTGCCGCGTCAGGTGGGATTTGCGCGCGCGATGGGGCTGGCGCTGTTTGCCGATAAGATCTCCGCCCGTCAGGCGGTCGATTGGGGCATGATCTGGGAAGCCGTGCCCGAGGTCGATTTCGATCACCACTGGCGCGCGCGGGCTGCCCATCTGGCCAACGGCCCGACCGCAGCTTATGGCGCGGTCAAGCGCGCGTTGCGCGAGGGCTACGCCAATGATCTGCCCACCCAGCTTGAACTAGAGGCCGAGTTGCAAGGCAGCTTGGGTCAAAGCCATGATTTCCGCGAGGGCGTGATGGCCTTCCTTGAAAAACGCCCGCCGCAATTTGAGGGCCGTTGAGACTTGCCTCCGCCTGCGCGCCGCGCTAGCCAAGGGCAGCGCGGGCGTGGCGGAATGGTAGACGCATGGGACTTAAACTCCCTGGGCCGAAAGGCCGTGCCGGTTCAAGTCCGGCCGCCCGCACCACACCCGCTCGCAATCACCACCGGAATGTGAGCGGTTGTGAGGGCATCGCGCGCCCCCGCGCAGGGATAGTGGCCCAATCGAGGCTTGCCCCCTAACGGCGCTGCCCCTACACCCGATGGCGCAAACGAGGGGGAATTCATGGCTCGCAGACCCACCGGCCCGGCGGATGACCGGCCCAAGACCAAAAAGATCGGCGCGCTCAAGGGGCTGGCGCCATTTGTGACCCCCTACAAGGGCTATGCGGTGGCGGCGCTGTTGGCGCTGATCGCGACCGCGACGATTTCGCTGATCCTGCCTTTGGCAGTGCGCCGGGTGATTGACGGGTTCCAACAAGGCGCGGCACTGCTGGATAAGTATTTCGCCGCCGCGTTGCTGATCGCGGCGCTGCTCGCGATCGGGACGGGGGCGCGCTATTACCTTGTGACGCGGTTTGGCGAACGGGTCGTGGCCGATATCCGCAAGGCGGTGTTTGACCGCGTGATTTCGATGTCGCCCGCGTTTTTTGAACGCATCCTGACCGGTGAGATCATCTCGCGCATCACCACTGATACCACGCTGATCCTGTCGGTGATCGGCTCGTCCGTGTCGGTCGCTTTGCGCAACGTGCTGATCCTGATCGGCGGCATGATCATGTTGCTGTTTACCTCGGCCAAGCTGACGGGGCTGGTGCTGTTGGTGGTGCCGCTTGTGGTTATTCCGATTGTCGTATTGGGGCGGCGTTTGCGCACGCTGGGGCGTGAGAACCAGGACTGGATCGCGAATTCGTCTGGTTCGGCATCCGAGGCGCTTTTGGCGGCGCAAACCGTGCAGGCCTTTACCCATGAGGCGATCACGCGGCACAATTTCGGCCATGTGACCGAGCAGGCGTTCTTATCTGCCAAAAAGCGCATCGGCACGCGCGCGGTGATGACGGTGATCGTGATCTTCCTTGTGTTCGCGGGTGTCGTCGGCGTGCTGTGGATCGGCGCGCGCGATGTGCGCGGCGGAGAGATGTCGGTGGGCGAGCTGGTGCAGTTCGTGATCTATGCGGTGATGGTGGCCGGATCGGTCGGCGCGTTGTCGGAAATCTGGTCGGAATTGCAGCGTGCGGCGGGCGCGACCGAGCGTCTGGTGGAGCTGTTGCAAACCGAAGATACCGTCAACGATCCCGCGCATCCGGTGCCGCTGCCGATGCCGGCGCAAGGCGCGATCCGGTTTGATAATGTGAGTTTCCACTACCCCTCGCGGCCTGAGGTGTCTGCGCTGGATCACGTCGATCTGGAAATCGCGCCGGGCGAAACGGTGGCGCTTGTCGGCCCTTCGGGGGCGGGCAAAACGACGGTTATCCAACTGATCCAGCGGTTCTGGGATCCCGAGACTGGCAAGGTCACGATCGACGGTTATGACCTGCGCGAAATGGCGCGCCATGATTTCCGTCAGGCGGTGGCGCTGGTGCCGCAAGATCCGGTGGTGTTTGCGGCTTCGGCGCGTGAAAATATCCGCTTCGGGCGTCCCGATGCGAGTGATCATGAAGTCGAGGAAGCAGCGCGCGCGGCGCATGCCTATGACTTCCTAAGCGCGCTGCCCGACGGGTTTGACACCTATGTTGGCGAGCGCGGCGTGATGCTGTCGGGCGGGCAGAAACAGCGCATCGCGATTGCGCGGGCGATCCTGCGCGATGCTCCGATCCTGCTGTTGGACGAGGCGACCTCGGCGCTGGATGCGGCCTCGGAACGCGAAGTGCAGTCGGCGGTCGATCAACTGGCGCGCACCCGCACGACCGTGATCGTGGCACACCGTCTGGCGACTGTGAAAAAGGCCGACCGGATCGTGGTGTTCGAGGACGGCAAGATCGTGGCGCAGGGCAGCCATGACAGCCTTGTGGCTGAGGGCGGGCTCTATGCCGAACTGGCGCGGCTGCAATTCACCGACGGGATGTAGCGCGCAGGCGCGTTCTGAGGCAAGAGCGCGCCTTTTTCCCCTGTCCTTGGGGGCGGCCTTGAGGCATCCTGTGCGCAAGACTGGCAAGACCAGTTGGCTAGTGAATGGAGGGACCAATGGGTCTTTGGAATTTTGTAAAAGACGCGGGCAAATCGCTGTTTGGCAAAGAAGCGGCGGCGGCTGAGGCCCCCAAGGAAGACGCGCTCAAGGCTGAGTTGAAGGGTCTGGGGCTGGATGCCTCGGGCGTCGATCTGGCGGTGGACGGCGATAAGGTTGTGGTCAAGGGCAAGGCGATTGACGCCGAGACCAAGGAAAAGATCATTCTTGCCGTGGGCAATGTCGATGGTGTCGGCTCGGTGGAAACCGAGGATGACGGCGACACCGCCGATGCCGTGTTCCACACCGTCGAGAAGGGCGACACGCTGTCGGCGATTGCCAAGAAAACACTGGGCAATGCCAATCTGTATCCCAAGATTTTCGAGGCCAACAAGCCGATGCTGACCCATCCCGACAAGATCTATCCCGGTCAGGTGCTGCGCATCCCCAAGGTCTGATCGCCTTTTGATCACATCGATGCGACAGGGCGCCTTGCGGGGCGCCCTTTTGCTTGAAAAGCCCCGCGCGTTTCCCCACGTCATAAGACAATGACGTGACGTATCAATTCGCGCTCCCCCTTGCCGTTGATGCAGATTTTGCCGCATCCTGCGCGGGCGGGATCGCAAGAGGAGCGGTAGCGCTAAGGGGAGGACTAACATGCAACAACGATTTGCAACGATCGCCGACCGCGATGCCGTTGAGGCCGAAAAGCCGTGGGAGGCGCGCAAACGTGCGACCACGATGTATGGCTTCCTCAGCGAGACCTGCGCGACGCATGGCGACCGACCCGCGATTACTTTCCAGATCCTCTCTGGTCCCAAGGATAAGGCCGAAACGCTGACTTGGTCGCAACTTCATGCGCAGGTCACACAGGCCGCCAATCTGCTGCGTCACCTCGGGGTCGGGCCGAAAGATACCGTGGCTTACATGATGCCCAATGCGACCGAGACGGTGGTGGCGTTGCTGGCCGGGGCCACGGCGGGGATCGTGAACCCGATCAACCCGCTGCTGGAACCCGAGCAGATCGCCGCGATCCTGCGCGAAACCGGTGCCAAGGTGCTGATCACCCTCAAGCCCTTCCCCAAGACCGATGTCGCGCAAAAGGCCGCCGAGGCCGTCAGCCTTGCGCCCAATGTGAAGGCCGTGCTTGAGGTTGATCTCAACCGCTACCTGACCCCGCCCAAAAGCTGGATCGTGCCGTTTGTGCGCCCCAAGGTCGAGGTCAAGCACACTGCAAAGGTGATGAATTTCAACGCCGAGGCCGCGAAACTGCCCAGCGATAAGCTGATGTTCGAGGATGTGCAGGAAGACCGCGTCGCCGCCTATTTCCACACCGGTGGCACCACGGGCATGCCCAAGGTCGCGCAGCACAAATATTCCGGCATGATCTATAACGGCTGGCTTGGCGGGCGGCTTTTGTTTGACGACAGCGATGTGATGATGTGCCCGCTGCCGATGTTTCACGTCTTTGCGGCCTATCCGATCTTGATGTCGGCGATTGCCAGTGGCGCGCATGTCATCTTTCCGACGCCTGCAGGCTATCGCGGCGAGGGCGTGTTTGACAACTTCTGGAAGCTGGTCGAGCGCTATAAGGTCACCTTCCTGATCACCGTTCCCACGGCGATTTCCGCGCTGATGCAGCGCCCGGTGGATGCCGATATCTCCTCGTTGCGCACGGCGCTGTCGGGGTCGGCGCCGCTGCCGGTCGAGCTGTATAACCGCTTCAAAAAGGCAACCGGCGTCGAGATTTCCGAAGGCTATGGCCTGACCGAGGCCACCTGTCTGGTGTCGGTCAATCCGGTGGACGGGATGAAAAAGGTCGGCTCGGTCGGTATTCCGCTGCCCTACACGCATGTGCTGATCCTGCGCAAACGCAACGGCGATTTCGATGAATGTGGCGTCGATGAGGTGGGCGAGATCTGCGTCGCCAACCCCGGTGTGTTTGACGGTTCCACCTACACCGAGGCCGACAAGAACCACGATCTGTTTGCCGAAGAGCGGTTCTTGCGCACCGGCGATCTGGGCCGGATTGACCCTGATGGCTATCTCTGGATCACCGGGCGCGCCAAGGATCTGATCATTCGCGGCGGTCACAATCTTGACCCTGCCGAGATCGAGGATGCGTTGCTTAGCCACCCGGCGGTGGCTTTTGCGGGCGCGATCGGTCAGCCCGATGCCTTTGCGGGCGAGCTGCCCTGCGCCTATGTCGAGCTGGTGGGCGGGCAAAGCGTGAGCGTCGAGGAACTGCTGGAACACGCCAAGAAAAACATCCACGAGCGCGCCGCCGTTCCGAAACATCTGGAGATCATGGACGAGCTGCCCAAGACCGCCGTGGGCAAGATCTTCAAGCCCGATCTGCGCAAGAGCGCGATCATCCGCGTGCTGAATGAGGTGCTGGAAAGCAAAGGCGTCGCGGCGCATGTGATCTCGGTTTCCGAGGATAAAAAGCTTGGTTTGGTGGCGCATGTTGCAACCACCGGAGATTGCGACGAGGACAAGCTGGGCCATGTTCTGGGCGAGTTCACCGTGCCCTGGGATTGGGCGCGCTAGCCGCTTTATCCCCTAAAATGTCATGCTATGTGCAGCGCCGCCCCAAGGGGCGGCGTTTTGCGTTTGCCCGAAACTGACCGAAATAATGACGCCGCGTTGCCGCCGCCATGCCCCAATCTGATCGCAATTGGAGCGCTTAATCATCGTTAACAAAGTCTGAACAGCGCGGGGTGATTCCTGAGAGACAGGCTAAACAAGTAATGAGTAGGACCGACGATCATGAAGTTTCGCCGTTTCATAACCGGAATTTGCGCACTGGCCTTGGCGGGTTCGTTAAGTGCGGGGGCCGCACAGGCGCTGAGCGTCGATTTGATCTCCAATGGGGATTTCGAGACTGGCAATCTGAGTGGCTGGAGCACGACGTCCAATGGTAGCGGCGAAAGCTTTGATATCTATCGCGGTCGCGGTCGGGGGCAGCCTGCATTGAACGGGCGCTATGATGTTCGCTATGATCCACGCTATGCGGGCATTTCTACGCTGACGCAGTTCTTTACAGTGCCCGATCAGGTCGTTTCGACAACTTTTTCATTCGCTTGGCAGGTTGGAAGCACTTCGATTGTCAGTTTAACGAATACGCTGTTGCAAGTCTCGGTTATTGACAGCGTTAACAACGTGCTTTGGAACGGCTATACGAACAGTGCTGGCACCCCGGTTAATCAGTTCAGCACGGATATGACGGCGTTGATGCAGTCGTATCAGGGCCAATCGCTAGGTGTCCAATTCGGATTTACGCCGAGCAACTTTATCGGGGTGAGCGGTGATGCCACGCTTGACGATATCGCGATGATGGTCGAAACGCCTGCTGCGGTGCCGCTGCCGCCCACGATCTGGATGATGCTGGCGGCGTTGGGGGTGTTTGGCTTCTTGGGCTGGAAGCGGCGGGATCTGGGCAACTCGGCCTCGTTCACGGCCAACCCGGCCTGACGCCTCTACCATAACAGAGACACACGTGCGCCCGATCCGGCGCGCGTTTTGCGTTTGCGCGCCATTCCGGGTTTGGCGATTGACGGGGCACGGGTTACGCTGGGGAAATTCTGGGGGAGGATCACCATGCGCGCCTTACTGACCCTGCTTGCGCTGACCGGCTGTGGCTATGTCGATTACGAGGCCGCCCCGGTGGGCAAATTCGAAGGCGCGCTGTTCGTGATGTGGGTCGATGAAAGCAAGCGGGGGCTGGGCGATGGCAGCTTCGTTTTCGTGCCCACCGCCGATCCGCTGCGTTTCACGCGCGGGGGCAAGGGCACGGTGCAGGTGATCGAGCCTGCGATGATGTATACCGATGGCGGTTCGATCCCGCAGATGGCGCAGGCGATGAACGGGTTCTCGCCCTGGGGCTATGCGCCCGCCTATATGGTGCATGACTGGCTGTTCGTGGCGCGCAAATGTGCGCTGGACGGGCAGGCCACCCCGGCCGAGGCCGCCGCCGCCGAGATGCCCTTTATCGAAAGCGCCGAGATCGCCGCCGAGGCCATCAAATCGCTGATCGCGGCGGGCAAGGTGCAACCCAATGACGTGGCCCCGCAGGCGATTTCCTACGCGGTGGCGGGGCCTGTGTCGCGCCAGTTGTGGAACGAGAAGGGCGACTGTCAGCGCATCAAGCCCGAACATCTGGCGATGATCTACCGCGCTTTACCCAGCGTGCAGCCGGTGATGAAGGCGGCGCCGGGTGCAGCCCCGATGCGCCGGATGGCGGTGCCGAGCGGCCCTGTCGCGAAGGTCGTGCAGGTGGTGGAGTTTTGAGAGGGTGAGCCGCGTCTCGGAGGGCGTCCAGTGGACGCCCTCAGCGGCGAACGCGCGGCCCGTGGCTGCGAAGGGGGCGTGTGTTGTGGCCCATGACCGCGCTGGGGAGTATGCAATCGCGCGTCGCGGCGCAGGGGGCGTGCGAGGTGCTGGCGTTTGGATAGCGCGATAAGGGCCGCGCCCGACCTCGGGTGGGCGTTCGCTGCGCTGGTGATCTGCACTTTATCGTGCCGCATCCCCTAACGTTTGAACCTGCGGAGGTGTCGCAATGCGCCCTCCCTTGGGGGAGGTCGGGCGCGGCCCGTGCTGGTCGCACGGGCTGGGGGGATACGATTTGTTGGAAACCAAGCATTGGCGATTATTGTCGTTGTGTTTTGCGCGCAGAAATTTGAAATGCGCGAGGGTCACCCATTTGCTTTGCGTTTGGGAGTACGAATGGCGAGAACGGTTCGGGTAACTTTGCTTCTGAGAACTTGAACCGAATAAGAAACGAAGCTCCCAGCGCAAATGTTGATGCAATAATTAATCCACTTGTTGCAATCATAAAAATTGCGAAGGTAGGGAGTTGGTTCAATGGTGTTTCAGTAAACTTGTAAATCAGTATGATGGCGGGAAAGATGTAGAGAGAAAAGGCCGCTAGAAGCAAAGTCACCCCAAACAACGAAAAAAGTACTTTCTGGAGCATATTTGATCGAAGGCCAAGGTATGTGGGAGCAAAGGCGTTTGCCCAAAGGTTGCTCGCGCCGTATTTCAGAGTGAATAGAGAGTATTGATAAATTCCGCGCCTACTTCCGAGGACGTGGATGAAGCGATCAATTATTATTATGTCGATGAAATTAATGGTAAGAGCCAGCATCGAGGCTGATGAAACTAAGCACAGAAAATATACTGTTAATGAAGGTAAGGGGAGCGAAAGTCCCCACGCAGTGATGTTTCCAGAAATTTGTTGGAATAGCGCGATTCCGAAGGCCGAAACTATCGTCGCTTGGATTGATTTTCTCAATTTCGTTTCGTTTGAAAGGCGTTGTTTCGCGAGACCTTCTAAGTATTCATCTGAGTAGAAATATTCTCCAAACTCTGAGGAAGCATAGTTTTGTAACGTAGTAGCGAGCCTCTGAATTACGCCCATCTTAAAGTGTTTTTCTTTGGTCGATTTCATCATTAATACCAGAAAAATAAAGGGTTGCATCGACTATAGCCGAAGCAACCCCTACTCGTCAGCACAATTATAGAGCTACCGCGTAAACTTCTTATACTTCACACGCTTTGGCTCTGCTGCATCCGCTCCCAAGCGACGGATTTTATCCGCCTCGTAATCCTCGAAGTTGCCCTCGAAGAATTCGACATGGGCCTCGCCTTCGAACGCCAGAATGTGCGTGCACAGGCGATCGAGGAAGAAGCGGTCGTGCGAGATGATGACCGCGCAGCCGGCGAAATCTTCGATGGCGGCTTCCAGAGCTTGCAGGGTTTCGACGTCCAGATCGTTGGTCGGTTCATCCAGCAGCAGCACGTTGCCGCCCGATTTCAGCAGCTTGGCCATGTGCACGCGGTTGCGTTCACCGCCCGAAAGCTGGCCGACTTTTTTCTGCTGGTCCGCGCCCTTGAAGTTGAAGGCCCCGACATAGGCGCGGCTGGCGACCTGCGCGTCGCCCAGCTCGATCATTTCCGCCCCGCCCGAGATTTCCTCCCAGACGTTATGATCGGCCCCCAGCGCGTCGCGCGACTGATCGACATAGGCGAGCTTGACCGTGTCGCCGATGGTGATCGTGCCGCTATCGGGTTTCTCATCGCCAGTGATCATCTTGATCAGCGTGGACTTGCCCGCGCCGTTCGGCCCAATCACGCCCAGAATACCGCCGGGCGGCAGCGAGAAGGACAGATCCTCGATCAACAGCTTGTCGCCCATGTGTTTTTTCAGGTTCTCGACCTCGATCACCTTGCCACCCAGACGCGGGCCGTTGGGGATGATGATCTGCGCCTTGCCGACGCGATCCTTGACCCCCTCATCGGCCATTTTGTCATAGGCCGCGATACGGGCCTTGGATTTCGCCTGACGGGCCTTGGCGCCGGCGCGGATCCACTGGAGTTCCTTTTCCAGCACCTTCTGCTTGGCCTTGTCCTCACGGGCCTCCTGCTCGATCCGCTTGGCTTTCTGTTCCAGCCATGCCGAGTAGTTGCCCTCATAGGGAATGCCGCGACCGCGTTCGAGTTCAAGGATCCACGAGGTGATGTCGTCAAGGAAGTAACGGTCGTGGGTGACGCAGAGGATCGTGCCCTTGTATTCGATCAGGTGCTTTTGCAGCCAGGCGATGGTTTCGGCGTCAAGGTGGTTGGTCGGTTCGTCCAGCAGCAGCATGTCAGGCGCTTCAAGCAGCAGCTGACACAGCGCGACGCGGCGGCGTTCACCGCCCGAGAGGTTGGCGACATTGGCGTCATCGGGCGGGCAGCGCAGGGCCTCAAGCGCGATATCGACCTGGCTGTCGAGATCCCACAGGTTTTCCGCGTCGATCTGGTCTTGCAGCGCGGCCATCTCGTCGGCGGTTTCATCGCTGTAGTTCATCGCCAGCTCGTTATAGCGTTCCAGCTTGGCGGTTTTCGCAGCCACACCGAGCATGACGTTTTCACGCACGGTTTTGGAATCGTCCAGCTCGGGTTCCTGCGCGAGATAGCCGACTTTGGCACCTTTGGCGGCCCAAGCCTCGCCCTGAAAATCCTTGTCCATACCGGCCATGATTTTCAGCAGCGTGGATTTACCCGCGCCGTTGACGCCGACAACGCCGATCTTGACGCCGGGAAGGAAGTTCAGGTGGATATTTTCAAAGCATTTTTTGCCACCGGGATAGGTCTTGGAGACACCATCCATGTGATAGACATATTGATAGGCCGCCATTGTGCACCTCGTAAGAATAGGGGGTTTGGGCGCGTTCTAGTCGGAATCAGGGGATAGGGAAAGGGGGGCTAAGGGGTGGTGCGCGTCGCGATGGCGTCAAAGAGCGTTTGTGAAAGCGGTGATCGCGACCTTTGCCAGTGCTGCGCAAACCCGCTATCGGTTTTTCCAGAGGGATTTGTCGGGGAGGCACCATGATCGCCAGTTTGAGGATGCTCTATGAATCTGATGGCGCGCGGGCGCATCGGTTTCGCTACGCATTGCTGGCGTTTGATTTAAGCACGATTGCGTTTGTGATCGTTACCTCGTTTTTCCCGCATGTAGTATGGATCGAGATCGCTGATGCGCTGATCGGGGTGGTGATCGTGGCGGATTTCATGGCGCGCTTTGCGATTGCGCGGGGGAAATGGCGGTTCTGGGGCCGGATCGCGACTTGGGCCGATATTATCGCCATCATCTCGTTTCTGGCACCGATTGCGGGCGAGGGGCTTGGGTTCCTGCGGATCCTGCGCACCTTGCGCCTGATGCACACCTATCAGCTGATGGCGCGGCTGCGGCGCGATTTCGTGTTTTTCCGGCGCAACGAAGAGGTCGTTCTGGCCGCTATCAACCTGACGGTATTTTTGTTCGTGATGACCGGGCTGATCTATGCCACGCAGGAAAACATCAACCCCGAGATCAACAATTACGCCGATGCGCTGTATTTCACGGTGACGACGCTGACGACGACCGGCTTTGGCGACATTACCCCCAAGGGCGAATGGGGGCGGATGTTGTCGGTGTTGATCATGATCTTTGGCGTGACGCTGTTCTTGCGACTGGCGCAGGTGCTGTTTCGCCCGACCAAGGTGCGTTACGAGTGCCAGACCTGCGGGCTAAGCCTGCATGATGCCGATGCGATCCATTGCAAGCATTGCGGCGATGTCGTGCATATCGACACCGAAGGGCTGACGTGAGGGGGGGGGGATGCGGACGAAGCAGCCATTCGCACACATGCGGCGAACGGCTGCTATTGGAGATTCGATTGTTCAACAGGCGATAGCTATAGAAGATTTCTCGCACTTTATCGCGCCAGCTTCTCATTTTGCATTCTTGATGAATGCCGTGCCTGCGACCGGCGTGGATTCCGGACCTGTGGTCTGAGGCGTCTAGTCTTTAGCTAGAGCGGCACCTGCTAGCGGCGTGAAACCCTTACCCGTGGCCTGAGATTTCTTCTCGTCAGGTTGCGATTGAGTAACGTCAATCTTTGCGCGTTCGGGGGCTGCGGGAGATGTTTCTGATGCTTCGGAATTGACCGCCCCAACATCAATGATTGCACCCAAGTCGAGTGCTGAAGGGCCAGCTGGCTCTGCTGAAGCTGATGTCGCAGTGGTTGCACAGAACAAGATTGCAGTGTTGCGAAGAGTGCGAAGCATGATATTTCCTTTAAGAATTATGTACATGAAGCCAAAGAATCTGGCCCTTTGAATAAGCTCAGCCCCCTGAAGATATGCAATTTCAACCATTTGTTATCTGATAGCAGGATGCAACCCACTTATCTAACAGCTAGAAGGGAGGTATGATCGGGCTGTGTAGAACCACACCTTCCGATGCGGGGGACACAGCGAGCAAACGGCGAAGTTGCAACGCCAGCATGTGATGTAGCGCGAGCGGCACTATGGGCTCAATCCCGCCGTTCGCTGCAAATTGCACGGTTTGTTGGCGAGCGCCTCACACCAACCGGCCCCACAGGTCGTAATCGCTGGCCTCATCGACCTCGACCGTCACGATATCGCCGGGGTTGAGCACCTCGAACCCCTCGTCAATGAACAGGTTGCCGTCGATTTCGGGGGCGTCGGATTTGGTGCGGCAGGTGGCGCCCTCGGAGTCGATGCTATCCACGATCACTTGGCAGGTTGTGCCGACTTTGGCTTGCAGTTTTGCCTCGGAAATCGCTTGGGCTTTTTGCATGAAGCGGTCCCAGCGGTCTTGTTTGACCGCATCCGGCACATGATCGGGCAGCGCGTTAGAGCGCGCGCCATCGACGTTTTCGTATTGAAAGCAGCCGACGCGATCAAGCTGCGCCTCGTCCATCCAGTCCAGCAGATACTGGAACTCGGCTTCGGTTTCGCCGGGATAGCCGACGATAAAGGTCGAGCGCAGGGTGATATCGGGGCAGGTCGCGCGCCATGCGGCGATTTCATCCAGCGTTTTCGCACTCGCCGCCGGCCGAGCCATGCGTTTGAGGACATCCGGGTGCGCGTGCTGGAAGGGAATATCCAGATAGGGCAGCACGCCGCCGCCATTGGCGTGGGCCTCGGCCATCAGCGGAATCAGGTCGCGCACATGCGGGTAGGGGTAGACGTAATGCAGCCGCACCCACGCGCCCAAAGACCCGAGATCGCGCGCCAGATCGGTGATATGGGCGCGGTGGCCGCGATCTGTTGCGTGTTTGATATCCACGCCGTAAGCTGAGGTGTCTTGCGAAATCACCAGCAATTCGCGCACGCCCGCCTCGACGAGTTTCTCGGCCTCGCGGATCACTGCATGGGCGGGGCGCGACACCAGACGGCCGCGCATATCGGGGATGATGCAGAATTTGCACTTGTGGTTACAGCCCTCGGAGATCTTGAGATAGCTGTAATGGCGCGGCGTCAGCGACACGCCCGTTGCGGGCAGCAGATCAATGAAAGGATGCGGATCGGGCGGCACGGCGACATGCACGGCGTCCAGCACCTGTTCGTATTGATGCGGTCCGGTCACGGCCAGAACGCTGGGATGCGCGCCGGTGATGTAATCAGGCTCGGCCCCCAGACAGCCGGTCACGATCACGCGGCCATTTTCGCTTAGCGCTTCGCCGATTGCCTCAAGGCTTTCGGCTTTGGCGCTGTCGAGAAAGCCGCAGGTGTTCACGATCACCGCATCCGCACCCGCGTAATCGGGGCTGATCGCATAGCCCTCGGCGCGCAGCCGCGTCAGGATGCGCTCGCTATCGACCAGCGCCTTGGGACAGCCAAGCGACACCATCCCGATCACCGGCTGGCCGGGGCGGGGGGCGTCGGTGATGCGGGCGCGCGGGGCCAGATCGGGGCGCAGGGTCGGGGGATTGGTGCTCATGGCTCGCGATATAGACTGCGTGAGGGCGCGCGAAAAGCCCCGACACCGCCGCGCGGGTAATTTGGCCAGAAATCGCTTGCCTTAGGTCACATAAGTAAAGTTGAATATCTGCAAGCGTTGTTTCGACGCTGCCGGAGGCTTGTGCAGAGAGGGAGACTCGCACTTGCCACCTGATCCGGCCCAAAGGGAGGATAGGATGACGAAATTGACGAAAACCCGTTTTGCGGGACTGGCTTTGGTGTGCCTGACGGCCACAACGCCACAGATGGCCAGCGCCACCGAGGGCTATTTTGCGCTCGCCTATGGCGCGGCGCAGCGCGGCGTTGGTGGCGCGGGTGTGGCCTATTCGCAAGACGCGATGTCGGCGGCGATCAACCCCGCGAATATCGGTGATATCGGCCACCAGATGAGTTTCGGGATCGAGGCATTTTCCCCGCGCCGGGGTTTTAGTGCGAGTGGGACCGGTTTTCTGCCCGATGGCGAGACCCGCTCGGGGCATGACTGGTTCCCGATCCCCAATTTCGGCTATAACCGCCCGCTGGACGGGGGCGGCGTGCTTAATTTCATGGTCTACGGCAATGGCGGGATGAACACGAGCTATCCGGATGTGGCCAACCCTAATTGCGGTGGCGGCACCGGCATCTTTTGCGGCGGCAAGGCAGGCGTCGATCTGATGCAGATGTTCGTCTCGGTCGGCTATGGGCGCAAGGACGGCAATTTCAGTTGGGGCATCGCGCCGACATTTGCCGTGCAGCGTTTCGCCGCGCGCGGGATTGCGGCTTTTTCAGGCAGTTCCGTCGATCCGGCAAATTTCACCAATCGCGGTTATGATTTCTCGACCGGTGTCGGCTTGCGCGCGGGGATCAAATACGAGGTCTCGCCGCAGCTTACGCTGGGCCTGTCGGGGCAGACGCGGTTCAAGATGTCGAAATTCGACAAATATGCGGGGCTGTTCGAGGATGGCGGCAGCTTTGATATTCCCGCCTCGATCACCGCCGGGCTTGCGTTCAAGCCGCGCTCGGATCTGACCTTGATGCTAGATCTGCAAAAGATCTTTTACTCCGACATTGGCGCTGTCGGAAATCCGCAGACCGCCGGGCTGTATGGCGCAGCGGGCGGCGCGGGCTTTGGCTGGGATGATGTGTCGATCGTGCGCCTTGGCGCGGAGTGGCAGCAAAACCCGGATATGATCTGGCGGGCGGGCTATGCCTATGCGAGCAATCCGGTCGGTAAGGATGATGTGACGATGGGCATCTTTGCGCCTGGGATTGTGGAGCACCATTTCAGCTTTGGTGGCGCGAAAAAGATCAATGACCGCGACACGCTGGACTTCGCGGTGAATTACGTTTTGCCGCATGAAATCAAGGGGGCATTCATGACCGGTGGCGAGGTAGAGCTGGACATGCACCAGTTCTCGGCCTCGATCGGCTGGACGCGGCGGTTCTGAGCAGCACCGCAGGATGACAAAAGGGCGCCTCGCGGGGCGCCCTTTTTCTATCGGAGTGCAGAGCCTTAGCGGCGACGGTCGCGATTGGCTTAGATTTTGCCGCGCTGCGTCGCCTTAGCGGCGACGGTCGCGGTGTACGCCTGATTTGCCGCGCTGCGTCGCCTAGCGGCGACGGTCGCGATATCAGCCTGACTTGCCGCGCTGCGTCGCCTAGCGGCGACGGTCGCGGCGGGCACTCATCGGTTGGAAGGCAACGCCGACATGAGCCTCGCAATAAGGTTTGCCCGCTTGGCTGGGCAGGCCGCAGAACCAGAACTCTTCGGTCGCGGGATCACCGATCGGCCATTTGCAGGTCCGCTCGGTCAGCTCCATCAGGCTTAGCTTCTTGGCGTGCTTTTCCACCTCACCGACCTTGGCAAGGGCTGCCGGGTCGATCTCATTGGCGGAGGGCTGGGGCGGCAAGGGCTGGCCCGCAGGAATGATCGCCTTGCGCATCGGCGTAGGAGCGGGCGCGGGATCAGGACGCGCAGCAGCGGCGGGCGCAGCTGCCGGAGCAGCGGCGGGTTTCTCCGCGACCTTGGGTTCGGGCGTGGGCTTGGCGGGCTTGGCCTCAACCTTTTCGGGTTTGGCCTCGGGCTTGGCGGGTTCCGCCGCGCCGCCTGCGCGATTGGACAACCCAAGGCGGTGCACCTTGCCGATCACCGCATTGCGCGTCACGCCGCCCAGTTCCTTGGCGATCTGGCTCGCGGATTGGCCCTCGGACCACATCTTCTTGAGCAGATCTACGCGTTCGTCGGTCCAGGACATGGGAAGCCTCTCATTGTGCAGGGTGCCCGAAAAGGGCGGGCGCAGGGATGCGTGCAAGGCACATTCTAGCGGTAAGGGGCACAGATACAATCGCGCAGGTCGATTTTCAAGGGCGCGCGCGTTGGACAGAGTCGATCTGCGTGCTAGGTGAGCGGGTAAGTTGGGGAGAGCCGAGATGCAAGATATAGGTGTGCGCCGTTTTGGCGCGGTGAATTGGCTAGGCATGCAGACGCTTGGGCTGCGCGAGATCCGGCGGTTCATGTCGGTCTGGCAGCAGACGGTGCTGGCACCGCTGATCACGGCGGGGCTGTTTCTGACGGTGTTCGCGCTGGCATTCGGCAAGGGGCGCGCGCCGGTGATGGGTGTGGATTTCCTGCATTTCATCGCGCCCGGTATCTTGATGATGACGGTGATCCAGAACGCGTTTGCCAATACCTCCAGTTCCATCGTGATCGCGAAGGTGCAGGGCAATATCGTTGACACGCTGATGCCGCCCTTGGCCCCGTGGGAGATCATGGTGGGGTATCTGGTGGGGGCGGTCGCGCGCTCCCTGCTGGTGGCGTTTGTGATTTGGGTCGGGCTGTTTATCACGCTTTCTCAAGGCGTTGCGCATCCGTTCTGGGCGCTGACCTGGGTGGTTCTGGGGGCGGTGTTCCTTGGGGGCTTGGGTATTCTGGCGGCGATTTTCGCCGATAAGTTTGATCAGATGGCGGCAATCACCAATTTCATCATCACGCCGTTGTCGTTTTTGTCGGGTACGTTTTATTCGGCCAAGGCCTTGCCGCCCGCGTTTCAAATCCTGACGCATTACAATCCGGTGTTCTATCTGATCGACGGCGCGCGCTACGGATTCTTGGGCGTTTCGGATGCGCCGCCTTGGCAGGGGCTGTTGGTGGTTTTGCCCGCTCTGGTCGTTGTGCTGGGGCTGGGCTGGTATTGGCTGCGCATCGGCTACCGGATGAAGTCGTAACCGCAAAACCGCTTTACTTTGCGTAGGGCGCGCCCTAAGGCATCGCCCATGATCACACCGTGCCGCCATATCGCTGCCCGCCGACGTCGCCGCAACCGCGCCTGACGTCCGATCTGCCGTGGCCACCTGCCACATCCCCAAATCGTTGACCCCAAGGCCATGAGTGTTGACAGCGCTTTAAGCCTGATGCACCCCTTGGCCTTCTTTTTCCCGGAGACCAGCAGATGATCCCTTCTGTTTTGCCCACTTACAACCGCGCGCCGCTGGCATTTGTCAAAGGCGCTGGCTCTTGGCTGGAAACGGCAGAGGGGCACCGATATCTCGATATGGGCGCGGGGATCGCGGTGAATGCGCTGGGCCATGCCGCGCCCGAACTTGTGGCGGCATTGACCGAGCAGGCGCAAAACCTGTGGCATGTCTCCAACCTTTACCAGATCCCGCAACAGCAGGCACTGGCGGATGCGCTGGTTGAACACAGCTTTGCCGATACGGTGTTTTTCACCAATTCCGGCACGGAGGCGGCAGAACTCGCGATCAAGATGGCGCGCAAGTACTGGTCGGCCAAGGGCGAGGACCGGGTCGAGATCATCACTTTTGACGGCGCGTTTCATGGCCGCTCAACGGGTGCGATCTCGGCTGTGCCCCATTCCGAAAAGATGGTCAAAGGCTTCGGCCCGCTGCTACCCGGTTTCACGCAATTGCCTTGGGGCGATCACGACGCGCCCAACGCCGCCGTCAGCGACAAAACCGCCGCCATCCTGATCGAGCCGATCCAAGGTGAAGGCGGCATTCGTCCGGTGCCCGATCAATGCCTCAAGGGGCTGCGCGATCTGTGTGACAGCACCGGCGCGCTGCTGATCTTTGACGAGGTGCAATGCGGCATGGGGCGCACGGGGCGGCTGTTTGCCCATGAATGGGCGGGGGTGACGCCCGATATTATGATGGTCGCCAAGGGCATCGGCGGAGGCTTTCCGCTGGGCGCGATCCTGGCCACTGAAGACGCGGCAAGCGGTATGACCGCTGGCACGCATGGCTCGACCTATGGCGGCAACCCGCTGGGCTGTGCGGTGGGGGCCAAGGTGATGGAGATCGTCTCGGATCCGGCGTTTCTGGATCAGGTCAACGCCAAGGCCGGCTTCTTGCGCCAAAAACTCGAAGGGCTTGTCGCAAGCCATCCCGACACGTTTGAAAGCGTACGCGGGGTCGGGCTGATGCTGGGGCTGAAATGCAAGGGCGCCCCGACCGATCTGGTCGCCGCCGCTTACGATCAAAACCTGCTGACAGTGCCCGCTGCCGACAACGTGCTGCGCCTGCTGCCCGCGCTCAATATCTCAGAGGCGGATCTCTCCGAGGCGGTGAAACGTCTTGATGCCGCAGCCACCCAACTTGAATCCTGATCTTCCTCTTGATCAAAATATCCTCGGGGGTCCGGGGGCAGACAGCCCCCGGCGAGCCGCCACGAAAGACAAACCCATGACCCATTTTCTAGACATCCACAAAACCTCACCCGAAGACCTGCGCGCGATGATTGACCAAGGCATCGCGATGAAGCAGGCCCGCGGCGACCGCCCCAAAGGCGCGCCCGATGACACGCAGCCGCTGGCGGGGCGGATGGTGGCGTTGATTTTCGAGAAACCCTCGACACGCACGCGGGTGAGTTTCGATGTCGGGGTGCGCCAGATGGGCGGGCAGACGATGGTGTTGTCGGGCAGCGATATGCAGCTTGGTCATGGCGAGACGATCGCCGACACCGCGCGCGTTCTGTCGCGCTATGTCGATCTGATCATGATCCGCACGTTCGAGGAAGAAACCCTGCTGGAGATGGCGGAATATGCCAGCGTTCCGGTGATCAACGGGCTGACGGATCGCACCCATCCCTGCCAGATCATGGCCGATGTGATGACCTACGAGGAACATCGCGGCCCGATCAAGGGCAAGAAAGTGGTGTGGTCGGGCGATGGCAACAATGTCTGCGCCTCGTTCCTGCATGCCGCCGGACAGTTCGGGTTTGATTTCACCTTCACCGGACCGCCGCAGCTCGACCCCGAGGGCGAATGGCTGGAGTTCGCGCGCTCCAAAGGTGTGCAGGCGGTGATCGAGCGTGACCCGGTCAAGGCCGTCGCGGGGGCAGATCTGATCGTGACGGATACATGGGTGTCGATGCATGATCCGGAATCCGCCAAAGAGCGTCGCCACAACCAGCTGCGCGGCTATCAGGTCAACGAGACGTTGATGGCGCATGCCAACCCGGACGCGCTATTCATGCATTGCCTGCCCGCGCATCGCAACGATGAGGTCACGAGCGCCGTTATGGACGGCCCGCAATCGGTGATTTTCGATGAGGCCGAAAACCGGCTGCACGCGCAAAAGGCGGTGATGCGCCATTGTCTGGGCGTTTGAATATTTGCTTCAGGCGGGCGGGGACGTTCCCTGCCTGACGCCACATCGCATCTCACTTCGCGCTAACTTAAAATTTACCTTTTTAGCGGTTTCGTGTTTTGGCTTGGTGATTCTCTGCGCATAGGGTGCGCGAAGCCAAGATTCGGGCAAATCCGCGAAATTTCTGGCAGAATTCGGCTCGTGCCCGACGGTTTTATGCGACCAGACCGCGCCGCCGCGCCTTAGTTTAGCGGTTTTGGCGCCACAACTG
Source organism: Thioclava indica (assembly GCF_000714545.1). GTDB lineage: Bacteria > Pseudomonadota > Alphaproteobacteria > Rhodobacterales > Rhodobacteraceae > Thioclava > Thioclava indica. Next base: position 42,393 of record NZ_AUNB01000040.1, on the reverse strand, counting down.
TGCCAAAGTGCAACAGTTCTGCGCTGCAGGGCAGCGTGCCCGAGGTTTATTCTTTCAAAGCCCGTGAACCTATGCAAATCTCCCTTCGAAGCCGCTAACTGTAAGCGGCTCCTCTAGGTCATGACGGAGATTACCATGAAAAAGATCGCTACCATCGCTCTGGCCCTCGGCCTCACCGGTTCTGCAGCATTCGCTGGCGGCTATGTCGCTCCTGTTGTCGAGCCCGAGCCCGTTGTGGTTCAGCAGTCGTCCTCCTCGAACGCTGGGATCATCATCCCGGTTCTTCTGCTGGTTGCCGTCGCTGTTGCAGCGTCGAACAACTAAGTTCGGACGATACCAAGTTAGAAAAGGCCGGAGCGCATGCGCTTCGGTCTTTTTTAATGTCTGATTGCTTACAGGTGTCGCGACACGAAAAAGCCCCCGGGATGCGGGGGCTTTCGTGTATCGGAATGTGGCTGAAAACTGTGGGCTTAGTTGCGCAATTGTTGGATCGCGACATAGCCCAATCCTGGGCCAACCCATTGCCGTGAGGCCAAAATCGTGCCGCCCGCAACGAGATAGCTCATGTCCAGAGTGACGCCCGAGCCCTCGCAATGCTCGCCAACCTGCTGGGCGGTGACGGGGCCTCGCTGCACCGTGCCGCCCGGCGTGATCGTGCAGGAGACGGGCAGGGGGCGTTCCTCGCCATCGCCATCGAGGTAGCGATAAACGCGCGGCGCGGTGCCAGCCTTGGCGGCGCGGATCAGCGCCCCGGCGGCACTGGTATCTGCCGACATCAGATCGCGCCCGAAGCCGCGTGTGCCTGCCAACAGCCCGCCGCGCAGCACGAAGGCGCGCTGATCGGGCGTCTGATAGGTGCGCATCGTGCCGTTTTGACCGCGCATCGCAGCGACGGTCGCGGCCTTGTTGGCCTCAAATGTGACCATGATCACAGGGCCTTGCAGCGATTGCAGCGCAGCGGCGGCCAGCGCGTTGGGGTCTTGTGGGGCCGCATTTTCGGCGGCTTTCTTCTTGCCCGGCAGCACCTGTCCCAGCGCCGAGGTCACCATTTTGACCCCGCCTGATTTTTTCTCCTGAATGCCTGCGCTGTCATGGCTACAAGCGCCAAGTGCGACGATCAGCGCGGTTGCGCCAAGGACGCTCCGGCTCATCGCCAGAACCTCCCCCAATCGCGATACAGCCCACCTTGTTGGCTGCCATCCAGCGTTTCATACAAGCGGCCCTGCACATCCACGCGCGCCCCGCCATCGCCGACATAGGGGCGCAGCGTCGTCGAGAAGCTCTTGAGCGAGGGCATCCCTGTCGCATAGCCCAGCGGGATCGTCAGGCGGACGCCCTTGTCAAATTTTCCGGGACCGAAATCGCTGCCCGACATATCGGTGAGCGTCGCCCAAGCGCCGACTTTCCAGCCATTGGCCAATTCGCGATCCAGCGAAATCGTCGCGCCGAAGTCGCGCGCGAGGTAGCGCCCGACATCCAGCTCGCCCGTCAGCCCGTTGCCGAAATCGTAATAGGCCGAGACAAAGGCAGTCGTTGTGGAATAGTCGCGGAACGAGAAATGCTGATCGAAATCGCGCTGCTTGACGAGGTTGACCTCGGCTCCGAGTGCCAAACGGCTATCAACCGGTTTCCACAGCAATTCGCCCGAAACCCCGCCATACATCTGCTCCAGCAGACCGACCGTGACGCGCGAATATAGATTGTCGGCGGGGCGACCGTAGGCGGCAAAGGTCAGGTAGGGAATCGTAAGATCGCCGTGCTTTTGATATTCGTAAATGTCGGTGCGCACATGCTGCACGGTTGAGGTCGAGGTTTTCGGATTGTCGTCCAGATTGCCAATCGCCTTTTGGCGCAGCGCCCCTGCGACCACCAGACCGGGCGCGAATTCATAGCGCCCGCTGAGTGTGACACCCAGGTCGGCGTGCAGATCTTCGACCGGATCAAAGGGCGACAGTTCGAGATAGGGCGCGATGCCCCACATCAGGCGCGGGTAGACGCCGGGGGTCTGTGTGAAGCCGCGATTGCCGCGCTCGCTTTCCCCGATCTGCGCAACGGCGGCGATCTTTGTCGAGGGGCCGTTTTCCAGCCGCTCGATATCGGCGCGTTTCAGCGTGGTCGTCGAGGCGGGCATGCCGCGCTCCATCAAGGTGACCTTGATCGTCTCGACCGAGGCGGGCAGGGCGCGGCTTGCGATGCGCGCGGCGTGACCAATGGCTTGGGGATTGGCGCGGTAGGTTTCATTCGAGATGCGCAGATCGGCGCTGGTGGGAGAAAGTTTCATCGCCTCAAGCACCTGACCGTCTTTCATCAGCGCATCGCCGATGGATTTCTGGATCGCGGGGCGCGCGGTCGGGTCTTGCGCCCAATCGGTGGCATAGGCTTGCGGATTGCTGGCGCGCGAGGGGCGCGGCGCGACCGGAACCGGCGCACGTTCCAGCCCCGAGGGGGCGGCGGGCTGGCGCGGGTCCAGCGCGATGTTGAACTGGAACCCCACCTTGGAGCCGTGCAGCACATAGCCCGACACCGAGGCGATTTGGTTGATCTTGTAATCGACGCCGAAATTCAGCGGCGTCTTGTTGTCAAACCCGTTCGCAGCCGTTTCGGCGGCGTAGTCATCATCGCTATATTCAGCCTTGAGCGCGATCTTGTCAGTCGCCTGCCAGATCACCGAGGCGAAGGGCGCGGACGGCCCTTTGAACCAGGTGTCATTGTTCAGCCCGCCCGAAAGCGAGGGTGCAGGGCGCGTGCCGCCCCCCGAACCGCCAGAGCCAAGCCGACCCCAGCCCCAACCCACACTCGCGCGCAGACGCGGGGTAAATGTCTTGGTGGCCACCACATATTCCGAGGCGTAAACCCCGTCGCCAAACATATCGCGCAGGCCCACGGCAAAGGCCGGACGCCAGCCCTTTTCCTTGAGCAATTGCAGATGCAGATCAAAGCTGCGGTCCTTGAGGGTATCGCCGCCAACGCCCAGCCCTTTTTCGCGCGAAAAGCGCAGGGTGGCGGTCAGGCGCGGGAACATCTGAAACGAGAAATTGCCGCGCTGGCTGTCGGAATAGCCAGAGACCGAGGCGACCAGTTCGCCATCGCGGAATGTCTCGGCGGTCGGGGTGTCGATCACGCCGGGGGCGCCAAGGGTGCCGATGCTCCAGGCGAGTTGATTTTGGGCGCGTTGATCTTGCGCATGAGCGGCTTGGGCAAACCCCATCCCTGCCAAAAGCGCTGCGCTGGCGATACCACCCGTGATCCGTTTCATGCGTCTTCCCTCAAAACCGCGTCTCTTGGGGGCATTTCTAGACGAGGTGACCTGATTTTGCGAGCGTCGCGGGCGCAAAATTGGCGTTTCTTGGTGCAGGGTTGCATCCTTGCCGCGCGTTACATGGCGAACATCGGGGCTGCGGCAATCTGTCTGAATGATTTACGCGGAATGCACGATATAAGATAACATAACGCAGCGAGGAAATGATGTCTCACGATTTGCCCCAACTCGATCAGAAACGCGGTGGTCATCGCGGCGGGCATGGTGGCGCGCGGGGGCATGGCCATGGTGGCGGCATGGGCCCAGAGCGCGCCCAGCGTCATCACGACGATCAGGCCGATTTCCACGCGCTTTTGAAACATCACGACCAGATTAGCCGCAACGTCACCAACACGCCCGACGGGATCGTGGCCGAGACGCGCTCGGATGATCCCGAGATCGCGGCGCTGATCCGCAAACATGCCCATGCGATGCATGCGCGCATGGTGGAAAAATGGGGGCTGCGTCATTGGGATCCGGCCTTTGCCGAAATCTTTGCGCAGGCTGACAAGGTCGAACTGGTGCTGCACGATTTGCCCGATGGCGTGCGTGCGGTTGAACGGTCCGATGATGCGAATGTGGCGCTTTTGATTCAGGTGCATGGCGCCGTGGTCAGCGCCTTTGTGAACGGTGGGGCGAAGGTGGCGGCGCAAGCAAGCCCGCTGCCTGATGCCTACATTCGAATGGCCGGTTCGTCCCCGGTCGGGTGAGCGACCCGGCGGCTTATTGCGTCCCTTAAGCCGCCGGGTCCGCCCATATTCTACATGCAGGATTCAAATAGCGCGCGGGTATTTTCGCGCGTCATTTCAACGGGGTTACCGCCGCAAGACGGATCTTCAAGCGCCATGTCTGTCAGCTCATCCAGACGTGCCGGATCAACGCCCATCGCGCTCAAGTTTTCGGGGATCGACAGCTCGGTGCGCAGCGCAAGAATGCGCGCCTTGAACCCGTCAAACCCGCCCGCAATGCCCAGGTAAGCAGCGGCGCGGATGATGCGATCCTCAATTTCAGCGCGGTTGAAATCCAGCACCATCGGCATCACCACCGCATTCGTCGTGCCATGATGGGTGCCGTAAACCGCACCGATCGGATGGGATAGCGAATGGATTGCGCCCAGCCCCTTTTGGAACGCGACAGCGCCCATGGCGGCGGCTGACATCATCTGCGCGCGCGCGTCCAGATCATTGGGCGTGGCATAGGCGCGGGGCAGGTTTTCAAACACCAGCCGCATTCCTTCCAGCGCGATGCCTTGGCTCATCGGGTGGTAATGCGGGCTGCAATAGGCCTCAAGGCAATGAGCCAGCGCATCCATGCCCGTACCTGCGGTGATAAAGGCAGGCATTCCCACGGTCAGTTCAGGATCGCAGATCGTGACGGCGGGCAGCAGTTTGGGGTGGAAGATGATTTTCTTTTTGTGAGTCTCGGAATTGGTCAGAACGCCCGCGCGACCGACCTCGGACCCGGTGCCAGCCGTCGTCGGCACGGCGATGATCGGGGCGATCGCGTCGCCATCCGCGCGCGTCCACCAATCGCCGACATCCTCAAGATCCCAGACGCTGAGACCCGGTTTCTGCCCCGCCATCAGCGCAATCATCTTGCCCAGATCCAGCGCCGAGCCACCGCCGAAACACACCACGCCGTCATGACCGCCCGCGTTATAGACGGCGATGCCATCGGCCATGTTGGCCTCGTTCGGGTTGGGGTCGACCTCGCTGAATACGGCGCGGCCAAGGCCGGCTGCGTCCAGAATATCAAGGGCTTGGGCGGTGATCGGCAGGGAGGAGAGCGCCTTGTCGGTCACCAGAAGCGGCTTGCTCATGCCAGCGGATTTGCAGTGATCGGCCAGTTCCGCGATCCGGCCGGGGCCGAATTTGATCGCGGTGGGATAGGACCAGTTCGCAGTAGGAGCGTTCATTTCGTCACCTTCTTGAGATGGTAGGATTTCGGGCGCGTCAGCGCGTGATAGCCCAGCACAGACAGCGAGTTCCCCCGACCCGTTTCCTTGCAGCCCGTCCAGCACAGCGCGGGGTCAAGATAGTCGCAGCGGTTCATGAACACGGTGCCGGTTTGCAGCCGCGCGCCAATGGTTTCGGCGCGCTCGGGGTCGGCGGTCCAAAGCGAACAGGTCAGCCCGTATTGACAATCGTTCATCGCGGCGATCGCCTCTTCGTCATTCTTGACCGACATGATGCCGACCACGGGGCCGAAGCTTTCTTCGCGCATCACCCGCATCTCGTGATTGACGTTGATCAGGATCTGCGGCGCCAGATAAGCCCCCCCGTCATCGGCGGGGAACATCGCAGGGTCGAGCAGCGGCTGCGCACCCTCGTTGATCGCATCCGCGATCTGGCCGCGCACGACCTCGGCAAAGCGTTTATTGGCCATCGGGCCAAGCGTGGTGTCGGCGTCAAACGGGTTGCCAAGTTTCAGCTTGCTCGCCCAGTCAATCGCTTTGCCCACGAAGGCGTCAAACAGGCTTTCATGAACGTAAATGCGTTCGATCCCGCAGCAGCATTGCCCTGCATTGAACAGCGCGCCATCCATCAGCCCATCCACGGCGGCATCCAGATCGGCGTCTTCTGCGACGTAGCCCGGATCTTTGCCCCCGAGTTCCAGCCCCATGCCGACAAACGTGCCAGCGGCAGCCTTTTCCAGCGCGCGCCCACCCCCGACAGAGCCGGTAAAGTTGATGAAATCAAAGGCGCGCTCGGCCAGCAGTTTCTCGGTTACATCATGGCTGAGAAATACGTTTTGAAACACGTCCTCGGGGATACCAGCGGCGTGGAAGGCCTGCGCGATCCGCTCGCCCACCAGCATCGTTTGCGTGGCATGTTTCAGCACCACCGTGTTGCCCGCGATCAGCGCTGGCACCAGCGAGTTGATCACCGTCATATAGGGGTAATTCCACGGCGCAATGATCGCGACGACCCCCATCGGCTCGCGCGCGATCTGGCGCAGGGCTGTGGCGCTGTCCTCAATCACCATCGGCGCAAGCGAGGCTTCGGCAATCGAGACCATGTAATTCGCACGCTCGTTCATACCGCCAAATTCGCCGCCATAACGGGTCGGGCGGCCCATCTGCCAGGCGAGTTCCTCGACCGCCTGATCGGTCATCTCGTTGAGCGCGGCCAGTCCCGCCTGAACCAGCGCGATGCGGTCGGCCAAGGGGCGCGCGGCCCACGAAGGTTGCGCGGCACGTGCGCGCGCGACCATCATTTGCGCATCGGGGTGCGAGAGCGTTTCACGCGTTGCATAAACCTGCCCGTCGACGGGCGAGATACATTCGATCACTTTTGACATGGGGTCTCCTTGCGGGCCGATTTGCCCGCGTATTGGCAAAGTCTTAGGCGCGTTCAAAGCCGCGCGCACGTTCCCAATCGGTCACGACGCGGTTTTGTTCGCGGATTTCCCAGCGCGCGGCGTGGGTGTAATGGGCCATCACCTGATCGCCGAAGGCGGCGCGCAGCATCTCGCTGGCCTCAAGGGCATCCGCTGCCTCGGGCAGGGCTTTGGGCACATCGACCACATCGCCCGCCTTGTAGATATCGCCGCCCGCCTCGGGGCCGGGGTCCATTTCGCCCTCAATTCCCGCAAGGCCCGCAGCCAGCAGCGCTGCACAGGCCAGATAGGGGTTCAGATCGGATCCGCCAATGCGACATTCCACGCGTACGGATTTGGTGCCTTCGCCGCAAATGCGAAAGCCTGCGGTGCGGTTGTCGAGCGACCAGACCGCCTTGGTGGGCGCAAACAGCCCCTCGCAAAACCGTTTGTAGCTGTTGGTGTAGGGGGCGAGGAAATAGGTGATGTCGCGGGCGTATTTCAACTGCCCGCCGAGGAAATGGCGCATCAGGTCTGACATGCCGTGGGGCGCATCGGCGTCATAAAACGCATTCTTGCCGCCCTTCCATAGCGATTGGTGGACGTGGCTCGATGAACCGGCCTTGTCGGTGTGATATTTCGCCATGAAGGTCGCGGACAGCCCGTGTTGCTGCGCGATTTCCTTGGTGCATTGCTTGACCAGCACATGCATGTCGGCGGTTTCCAGACCGGCGGCGTATTTCACGTTCAGCTCTTCCTGACCGCGCTCTGCCTCGCCCTTGGAACATTCCACCGGAATCCCCGCATGATATAGCGCGTTACGTATATCGCGCAGCGCGGGTTCGGTGCGCGCATTGCCAAGGATCGAGTAGTCGATATTGTGGCGCGCGACAGGGGTCGGGTCGGGGTAGCCCGCATCAAATAGCTCGGGGTAGCTTTCCTCGAACAGGAAAAACTCCAGCTCGGTCGCCATCATCGTATCAAAGCCAAGCGCCTTGGCGCGCGCGAGCTGCGACTTCAACATCGCGCGGGGCGCGTGGGGCACGGGTGTGCCGTGATGATCCAGCAGATCGCACAGCACAAGCGCGGTGCCGGGCACCCACGGGATCAGGCGCAGCGTTTCCATATCGGGCTTCATGACGTAATCGCCATAGCCGCGTTCCCAGCTGGACGCCTCATAGCCCGGCACGGTTTCCATCTCGAGATCGGTGGCCAGCAGGTAGTTGCAGCAATGGGTTTCTTCCCAAGCACTGGCGACGAAATGCGCGGCGTGGAACCGCTTGCCCTGAAGGCGGCCCTGCATATCAATCAGGGCGACGATCACGGTGTCGATCTCTTCGGCTTTGACGGCCTTTTTGAGCGCATCGAACGAGAACTTGGCGGGCATGGAATCCTCCGGGTGGTCAGCAGGCTGCGCGACAGTGCCGCGCGGCGGCGCGCTCGGCAAGGGCCTGCGTAGGGGAAAGAGGGCGCGCCGAGGAAATTCCCCCCGACGCGCCCCCGGGTGTTACTTAGCCATAACGGTAGGGCGGGCCTGCCTTGCCCATCGTGTCGTTGTATTTCTTAAAGATATCAACGACCTTGGCCTTGAGCGGGCTTTCGGCGGCGATTTCATCCCAGAACACATGGGCGGCATCTTCGACCTGTTTCCATTCCGCATCGGGAATCGTGGTAAGCTGCATTTCGGTGCCGTCCACACGCAGCTTGGCCTCGCCGGCCCAATACCAGTATTGGCGGTGGTAATGGGACTGATCAAAGCAGGTTTTCATCAGTGTTTGCAGCTTGGGCGGCACCGCGTTCCAGCGCTCCATATTGGCAAAGAAATGCCCGATCCACGCGCCCGAGATGTTGTTGGTCAGGAAATAGGGCGCGTTCTTACCCCAGCCCGAGGTGTAATCCTCGGTGATGCCCGACCACGCGACGCCGTCCAGCTCTCCGGTCTGCAGTGCGACTTCGACATCTTCCCACGGGATGGTGACGGGGACGACGCCGAATTGCGCAAGGAAGCGCCCGGCGGTCGGGAAGGTGAACACCCGCTTGCCTTTCAGGTCCGCCAGCGCGTTCACCGGCTCTTTCATTGCGAAGTTGCACGGATCCCACGAGCCTGCCGAGATGTGTTTCACGCCGACAGCCGAATATTGCTCGTCCCAGATCTCGTTGAGACCCCATTCGTTGAACAGCGTCGGCACATCCAGCGAATAGCGCAGCCCGAACGGGAAATAGCCGCCAAACACCGTGACTTCGGTGGGCGAGGCCATGCTGTCATCATCGGACTGCACCGCGTCGATCGTGCCGGCTTGCATGGCGCGGAACAGCTCGGACGTGGGCACAAGCTGGTCGGCGTAATACAGCTCGATCTCCATCTCGCCATCGGCGATCTCGTTGAAGGTCTTGATGCTGTTATCGATGACCTGTTCAGCCAGTGCAGGCCCGGCATAGGTCTGCATCCGCCATTTGATCGGCTTGGTTTGCGCGAGGGCGGGGGCGGCCAGCCCGGCCGCTGCCGCACCCACCGCGCCGGTGGTAAGAAACTTTCTTCTGGTTGTCATCACTTTCACTCCTTGCTGGTTACAAGGCCCGGTTGCTCCGGGCTCTGGTTATCGTCCAAGAACCGCATGCGGCAGCCACAGCGCCAGTTGCGGAAAGAGCATCACGAGGATCAGCGTCAGCAGCATCACCCCCACGAACGGAAAGACCGAGCGGTAAATCACCGGCAGGGTGAATTCGGGCGGTGCCATCGCCTTCATCAGGAACAGGTTATAGCCGAAGGGCGGGGTCAGATAGGCGATCTGGCAGGTGATCGTATAAAGGATACCATACCAGATCAGATCAAAGCCGAGGTGACGCGCAAGGCTGACATAGACGGGCGCGACGATCACCAGCATCGCGGTGTCATCCAGAAACATCCCCATCACCAGAAAGCTAAGCTGCATCAGGATCAGGATCTGCCACGGGCCAAGGCCCAAGCCTTCGGTGAAGAAATCCTCGATTGCGCGCCCCGCGCCCAGCCCGTCAAACACCGCGCCGAACGACAGCGCCGCAGTGATGATAAGCATGAACATCACGGTGATCTGCATCGTCTGGCGCGTGGTGGTTTGAAACACCTGCCACGTGAAGCGGCGCTTGATGACTGCGGCGAACACGGCGGCCAATGCGCCGATCACGGACGCCTCGGTCAGGCTTGCCCAGCCCTTCAGGAACGGTACCATCATCGCTACGAAAATGAACACCGGCAGCAGGCCCGCCCGCAGCAGCCGCAGCTTTTCGCGCATCGTGATGGCGGCACGTTCTTCGGCATCCATCGCCGGGGCTAGGCTGGGATTCAACCGGCAGCGGATCACAATATAGATCACGAACAGCGTCGCCATCAGCAGCCCCGGAATTGCACCCGCCAGCCACAATTCCGACACCGGCTGGCGCGCAATCAGCGAGAACAGCACCAGCACGACCGAGGGCGGGATCAGGATGCCAAGGCTGGATCCGGCCTGAATAACACCCGAAATCATCAGCTTGTCATAGTTGCGCCGCAGCAGTTCGGGCAGCGCAATGGTCGCGCCAATCGCCATGCCCGCGACCGACAGCCCGTTCATCACCGAGATCATCACCATCAGCATGATCGTGCCAATTGCCAGCCCCCCCGGTAGCGGGCCAAACCAGACGTGAAACATCTTATACAGGTCTTCGGCGAGGCGGCTTTCGCTCATGACATAGCCCATGTAAACGAACATCGGCAGCGTCAGCAGCGGCGTCCATTTCATCAGCTTCATCACCGAGCCAAAGCCCATCTGCGTGCCTCCCGGCCCCCAAAGGGCAAAGGCGGCAACCACAGCGACAAAGCCGATGGCGCCAAACACGCGCTGGCCGGTGATCATCATCAGCAGCATCGTTGAAAACATCAAAAGCGCGATGGTGTTGTGATCCATCAGATCTCCTCTCCGCGGATCGTCGCGATATCGCGGATCAAAAGAACGGTGGCTTGCAGGAACATCAGAAAGAACCCGGCGGTGATAATGGTCTTGATCGGCCACATGTAGGGGCGCCACGCGCTTGGGTTTCGCTCGCCATATTCAAAGGCATAGACGGTGGAATCGAACGCCGAATAGACCATGATCCCAAGGTAGAACATCAGCGCAAACACGGTGAACGCATCCCACCACGCCTGACCTTTCTTGGAGAAACGCGCGTAAAACAGGTCCATGCGCACATTGCTGTCGCCCTGCAGGGTCCACGGCGCGCCCAGCATGTAATAGGCGACCAACGTGAACTGCGCCATTTCCAGCGTCCAAAGGGCGGGGATATGGGCGATCTTGGTGATCGACGAATACAGCATGATCGCCATGATCACATACAGCAGATACATCGCGATTTTCCCGAGGCGGCGGTTCAGCGCCTCGACAAAACGGACGTAGCTGCAGATCCATGCAGGCATCAGACGACCTCCCCCTTGGTTTGGGCGATTTGCGCCATTGCGTTTTGCAAAACCGGAGTGAGGGTTTCGGCCATCGCCTGTTGCGCGTCCTCATCCGCGATCAGATCATTGCGCAATTCCAGCATGACATGGGGCAGGCCCATCGGCGTAGCTTGCAGCGCGAGCGTATGGGTGACGCCATCAGCGGCTGAGTAAGGATCGTTGAGGCGCGCATCCAGATCGGTCTGCGACTGCGCGTGTTGCAGTACCGCGCGGGCCAGCGTTGCGTCGGCATCGTGGATTATCCCCAGTTCGACCGCGCGCGGCTGGCCGAAATAGATGGGCGTAAAGGAATGGATCGTGATCAGCACGGGCACCGTCCCGCGCGCCAGCCTGCGCGCAATCAGGGCGCGCAATTGCGCATGAAAGGGCAGATATAGCGCCTCGGTGCGTGCCAGCTTGTCTTGTGCGGTCAGGCTTTGGTTGCCCGGAATGTCGGTCGTTTCAGATCGCGCGGGCATCGCGCCTGAATGGTGCGGCGGGCGGTTGAGATCATAGATCAGCCGCGATTGGCAGGCCGCCGCGAGGGGCGCATCAAGACGCTCTGCCAGTGCGCGCGCCAAGCCCAAAGCGCCGGGATCCCACGCGATATGGGCGGCACGCTGGGCGTCGCTCAGACCCAAATCGCCCCATGGTTCAGGCATCGCATTCGAGGCATGTTCGCAGACCAAAACGCACGCGCCGCCGCGCGCCTCTCCCTCAATCTGGATCGGTGTCTGCCCCATTGCCCCGCGCTCTCCCAAGACGATTCTCGTTGCAAGTTGCAATCAGGCTCGCCTCGGAGGGGTATTTATGTCAAGATGTTTTCAGAAATTCGTTTTCTGTTACGATCTGTTCGCACAGCCTTCGCAAAGGAGTGCTCATTTTGGCAGCAGCCGTGAAAAACATCGAAGACCAGATCGCGGGCGCGATCGAGGGCATGACCCGTGCCGAGCGCCAGCTTGCCAGCCATATCCTGCGCCATTATCCGGTGGCGCTGCTGGGGTCTGTGACGGCGCTGGCGAAGGCGGCGGAGGTGTCGTCACCCACGGTGGTGCGGCTGGCGCAGAAGATGGGGTTTGGCGGCTATCCGGGGCTGCAACAGGCGGTGCGCGACGAGCTGGAGGCGCGTCTTGTCTCGCCGCTTGCCAAGCATGACCGCTGGGCCGAGGCCGTGCCCGAAACCCATATCCTGAACCGCTTTGCCGATGCGGTGCTGGGCAATTTGCAGGCGACATTGGCGCAGATTGATCACGCGCAATTTGATGCTGCCGCCGCGTTGCTGGCTGATCCCGCGCGCCGGATTTTTGCCACGGGCGGGCGTATCACCCTGCCGATTGCGCAGTATTTCACCACCCATATGAAGGTGATCCGCCCCGGTGTGGAATTGCTCGAGCCGGTGTCAAACGCGTGGCCGCCCGCGATGCTAGAGATGCAAGCGGGCGATGTGCTGTTGGTGTTCGACATCCGCCGTTATGAAAACAACGTGCTGCAACTGGTGGAAATGGCGGCAGAGCAGGGGGCCGAGGTGGTGTTGATGACCGACCCTTGGGTCAGCCCTGCCGCCGCCCATGCGCGCTATCGCTTTTCTGCCCAGATCGAGGTTCCAAGCGCGTGGGACAGCACGGTCGCGTTGCAGGTATTGGTCGAAACGCTGATGGCGGCGGTGCAATCGCTGACATGGGAGCAGACCGAAACGCGCATGAAGCGGCTGGAATCGCTCTATGATCGCGCACGGTTTTTCCGGCGGGGAAAGTAGGGGGGCAACTTGTGCCCCCCGTAGCTCGGTTCAGCGCGAGCGCACCATGCCCATGATGTCATAGGTCTGCGCAAGGATCGGGCGCGCGATAGCATCGGCTTTGTCCGCGCCTTGGCCAAGGATCTGGTCGATCTCGGTCGGGTCTGCCATCAGGCGGGCCATTTCGGTGCTGATCGGGCTGAGTTTTTCCACCGCCAGATCGGCCAGCGCGGGTTTGAAGGTGCCAAACCCTTTGCCACCATATTCGCCCAGTACCTGCGCCGGGGTCATATCGGCCAGAGCAGCGTAGATATTAACCAGATTGCGCGCCTCGGGGCGGTCCTTGAGCCCCTCTATCTCACCTGGAAGTTCCGCCGGGTCGGTGGTCGCTTTGCGGATCTTCTTGGCGATCGTGTCGGCATCATCGGTCAGGTTGATCCGGCTCGCATCAGAGGGGTCCGATTTCGACATTTTCTTCGTGCCATCGCGCAAGCTCATGACGCGGGTGGCCGTGCCCTCGATCAGCGGCTCGGGGGCGGGGAAGAAATCTACCTTGAAGTCATGGTTGAACTTGGCGGCGATATCGCGCGTCAACTCCACATGCTGTTTCTGATCTTCGCCCACGGGCACCATCGTTGCGTGATAGACCAGAATATCCGCCGCCATCAGCGCGGGGTAGGCGTAAAGGCCAAGCGAGGCTTTCTCGGCGTTTTTGCCCGCCTTGTCCTTGAACTGGGTCATCCGGTTCATCCAGCCGAGCCGCGCCACACAATTGAGCGCCCAAGCCAGTTCGGCATGGGCCGAAACCTGACTTTGATTAAACAGGATCGAGCGCGCCGGATCGACGCCCGAGGCGATAAAGGCCGCTGCCGCCTCTCGGGTCTGGCGGCGCAGCGCCTCGGGGTCTTGCCAGACCGTGATCGCGTGCAGATCGACGAGGCAATAGATCGTCTCAATCCCCTCATCCTGTTTCTGTGCAAAGCGTTTCAACGCGCCAAGGTAGTTGCCCAGCGTCAGCCCGCCCGAGGGCTGGATGCCGGAAAAGACCCGGGGTTTAAAATTGGCGTTGAGGGGGGCGGCGGTCTCGGTCATCTTCTGCTCCTGAGAATGCGGGGGGTGGAAGCCCGCGGGGGTGGAAATCCACGCTCTGCTCGCTTATCGCTAAAGCGCGCGGGGCGTCAACCAAGCCCGCGCCCAAACGGAGCGCACATGCACGAAGGCTATAATGAACACCCGATCAACCCGTTGCCGCCCGTCGTGTGGCTGCTGGCGCTGCCGATCATCGCGACGGAATTGTTCTTTGCGCTCGGCAGTTCCGGGCTGATTGCAAGCGGGGCAGGCGCGGGCTGGCGACTCGATGCGTTGCAGAAATTTGCGTTCTCGCCGCAGGTGTTGCGCGCGATGATCGACACCGGGCAATATCCGCCCCAGCAGGTGCTGCGGTTGTTCACCTATCCGTTCGTGCATGCCAGCGTGACGCAGGCGATCTTTGTGCTCGTGTTTTTGCTGGCGCTGGGCAAGATGGTGGGCGAGTTGTTCTCCAATCTCGCCGTGGCGGTGGTGTTTATGGGCTCCAGCGTGATCGGCGCGCTGGTCTATGGCCTGCTGCCGTTCACCGAGGTCGGGCTTTATGGCGGCTATCCCGGCGATTACGGGCTGATCGGCGCATTCACGTGGATCTTGTGGACGCGGCTGGGGCAGGAAAACGCCAACCAGATGCGGGCATTTTCGCTGATCGGGGCGCTGATGGGCATCCAGTTGATCTTTGCGATGATGTTTGGCGCACGCCCTGACTGGATCGCGGATCTGGTGGGCTTTGTGTCTGGTTTCACGTTGAGCTTTTTCGTCGCGCCGGGGGGAATGACGCGCGCGCTGCAACGGCTGCGCAAGCGTTAGGATGTAAGCGCGGTAGAGGGGGCGCTGCCCCTCTTTGCTTTGCAAATTCACCCCGGGATATTTCGATCAAGAGGAAGCGGGTTACATCCCGTCTTTGCCTTTGCGCATTGCGCCGCGCAGATCGGCTGCGCTGACGGCACCGATGGCGATCGCCGTGCCGAAATAGACCGCCATCCCGAAGATCACGAGGCCCAGCATCGCCAGCCCGCGTAGCCCCGGCGCGCTAAAGGCGCTTGGGAACGCCCAGCAGATCGCCCAGACCAGCGCGCCCATGACGGCCGCCGATATGATGATGCGCGGCACGCGGCGGGCGAAGCGTGCGTCGAACCGCGCGGCTTCGCCCATTGAACGCGCGCCAAGCCAGAGTTGGCCCACCATCGCCCAGCCCGCCAGCGTGGTGCCCACCGCCGCCGAGAGATAGCCGATGAACGGCGCAAGCCCGACCGCGATCACCACATTCACGCCCATCGCCACCAGCGCGTAATTGAACGGCGTGCGGGTATTCTCGCGCGAGAAATAGAGCGGTTGCAGCACTTTTTGCAGCACGAAAGCGGGCAGGCCGAGGCCGTAAATCGCCACGGCCCAAGCGGTCGCGACACTATCGGCGTGGGTGAAACGGCCACGCTCGAACAGCACCGAAACGATGGGCAGCGCCGCCACCAGCAGCGCAATCGCGGGGCCGATGGTGAGCAGCAGCGCGAACTCTCCGGCGCGCGAAAAGGAATAGCGCCCGCCCGCGACATCGCCCGCGCGCAAGCGGCGCGACAGATCGGGCAGCAGCACCACGCCAATCGCGATCCCGACCACGCCGAGGGGCAGTTGATACAGCCGGTCCGCGTAGTTCAGCCATGCAATTGCGCCGTCAAATTGCGAGGCGACCTGACGCCCCACCAGCAGGTTGATCTGCACCACGCCGCCTGCCAGCATCGCAGGAATTGCGATGCGGATCAGGCGCTTCATGTCGGGGCTGAGGCGGGGGCGGGCGGGCACGATCTTGAACCCGGCCCGCCACGCCGCGATCCAGACCAGCGTCAGTTGCGCGATGCCCGCAAGGGGAACGGCCCAAGCCAGCGCAGGTCCGATTGGCCAGCCAAAGTGGTCGGCCAGCACCATTGCTGCAACGAAAGTCACGTTCAGCAAGACAGGCGCGGCGGCGGCGGCGGCGAAATGGCCTGCGGCGTTGAGCACGCCCGACAGGAGCGCGCCGAGCGAGATAAACAGGATATAAGGGAAAGCGATGCGACCATATTGGGTCGCAATTGCAAAGCGCTCATCCGCGGCGAACCCCGACGCCATCGCCAGCACCAGCCACGGCATCGCGGCAATCGCAACCACACTCAGCGCGATCAGAACGGTGATCAGCCCGCCCATTGCCTCACGCGCGAAGCCTTGGGCATCCTCGCCGCCCTCAAGTTTCTTCGAGAAGATCGGGATGAAGGCGGTGTTGAACGCGCCCTCGGCAAAGAAGCGGCGAAACAGATTGGGCAGAGAGAACGCGACCAGGAACGCCTCTGCCACGGGCCCGGCACCCAGATAGGCCGCGATCATCATGTCGCGCGCAAATCCCAGCACGCGGCTTGCCATCGTCCAGCCGCCCACCGTAAGGAAGCCGCGCACCAGCCGGATCGGTTTCATCCTAGTTGCCCGCCCGCTTCGAGCCCGACGCAATCGCCTCGCGCAGCCGCTTTTCCAAGGCCCGTTGGCGCGGCTCTGAATGCAGCTTCAGCCCGAACATGTCCTTGACGTAGAAACTATCCACCACCTGCGCCCCGTAGGTTGCGATCACCGCGCTGGAGATCGAGATATTATTCGCCGCAAGCGCGCGCGTCAGATCATACAGCAGACCGGGACGGTCGCGGGTGTCGACCTCGATGATGGTGTAGATATCCGAGCCCTCGTTGTCGAAGACGATATGGGTCGGGAACTTGAACTGGCGTTCCCGTTTCTTGATCTTGTCGCGATCCTTGAGCGCCTCGCGTGCGACGACCTCGCCGTGCAGCGTCTTTTCGATCATGTTGCGCAGGCGGCCCAGTTTTGACGCCTCATAGGGGTGGCCCTCGGCGTCCTGAATCCAGAAGACGGCGGTCGCATAGCCATCTTTGCTGGTATAGGTGCGCGCATCGACGACATTCGCCCCCACCAACGCCAAGGCCCCCGCCAGACGCGAGAAAATGCCCGGATGATCGGCCAGCGCGAAACTGGCCCGCGTGGCGTCGTGATCGTCATCGGGGTGCAGGTCGATGCGGATTTCGCTATCGTCCAGCCCGCGCAGCAGCCTTGCAAATATCGTGTGATTGGTGGTGTTGAGCGATTGCCAATAAGGGTCGTAATGACGGCCCAGTTCGGCGCGGATTTGCTTGGCATCCCAATCGCCGGACTGTTCCAGAACGCTGCGAAGGGCGCGTTTGGCCTCAGAGCTGCGCTGATCGCGATTGACGGCCTCAAGACCATGTTCAAGGGCGCGCGCGGTTTCGGTATGCAGCTTGCGCAGCAGCGTCGCTTTCCAGTTGTTCCACACGTTCGGACCAACGCCGCGAATGTCGCACACTGTCAGCACGGTCAGCAGGTCAAGCCGTTTGCGCGACTTCACCTGACGGGCAAAATCGCGGATCGTGCGCGGGTCGGAGAGGTCGCGTTTTTGCGCCACATCCGACATCAGCAGGTGATAGCGGATCAGCCATTCCACGGTTTCGCATTCCTCGGCGTTCAGCCCCAAACGCGGAGCCACCTTGCGCGAGATCCTCGCCCCCAGAATCGAGTGATCTTCGGGGCGGCCTTTGCCGATATCATGCAGCAACAGCGCGACATACATCACGCGCCGGTTGATCCCCTCTTCAAGGATTTTGGACGAGAGCGGCAGTTCTTCGATCAGCTCGTCGCGCTCGATCTGCGCCAGCGTCGAGATCACCTGAATCGTGTGCTCGTCCACGGTATAGCTGTGATACATGTTGAACTGCATCATCGCCACGATTGGCTCGAATTCGGGGATGAAGGCGGCCAGCACGCCCAGCTCGTTCATCCGGCGCAAAGCGCGCTCGGGGTTGCCGTGTTTGAGCAACAGACCGAGAAAGATCTTTTGCGCCTCGCGATTGCTGCGCATCTTGTCGTCGATCAGATCGAGATGGGCCGAGACCAGCCGCATCGCATCGGGGTGGATCAACATGCCCGTGCGCAGCGCTTCTTCGAAGATACGCAGCAGGTTCACCGGATCGGCGAGAAACGCGGCCTCATCAGCGACGTTGATGCGCCCGGTATCCTCGCGGTAGGGCGCCTTAAGCTTGCGGCGGCGGCGGAAAATGCGCTGCAACATCGGCGCGGTCTTGACGTGCTGCGCCTCAAGCTTGGTCAGGAAGATGCGGGTGACATCGCCCACCGCTGTGGCGTGGCGGAAATAGTCTTGCATGAACACTTCAACCGCGCGCCGACCTGCCAGATCGCGGTAACCCATGCGCTCGGCCACATCGACCTGCATGTCGAAACTGAGTTGATCGGCCGCGCGCCCCGCGATCAGATGCAGATGGCAACGCACCGCCCAAAGGTAGTCTTCGGCGGCGTAGAAGGTCGCATATTCCTCGGGGGAGAACGCCCCGATTTCCATCAACTCGCGCGCGCGCCCGACATGGTGAATATATTTGCCGATCCAATACAGCGTTTGCAGATCGCGCAAGCCGCCTTTGCCCTCTTTGATATTGGGTTCCAGAACGTAGCGCTGCCCGCCTTGACGGCGGTGGCGCTGGGCACGTTCCTCTAGCTTGGCTTCGATGAATTCGCCCGCCGTGCCCTCAAACAGATCATGGCGCAGACGCAGAGATAAGGCATCGGCCAGCGCAGCATCGCCGCAGATATAGCGATGTTCCAGCAAGGCGGTGCGGATGGTGATATCTTCGCGCCCCAGCCGGATACAATCATCCAGCGTGCGCGAGGCATGCCCGACCTTCAGCTTGAGATCCCACAGCATATACAGCACCGATTCGATCACGCTTTCGGCCCAAGGCGTGATCTTGTAGGGCGTCAAAAACAGCAGATCGACATCGGAATGCGGTGCCATTTCCGAGCGCCCATACCCCCCAACGGCCAACACCGAGAACCGCTCGGCCTCGGTCGGGCTGCCAATCGGGTGCAGCCGGGTCGTGGCGACCTCCAGAACCGAGCGCACAATGCCATCCGTCAGCTGCGCATAGGCCTCGACCGTGACGCGGGCGGCCCGGGGATGGGTGGCAAAATCGGCCTCGATCGCGGCGCAGGCATGGGCGCGTTCGGCGCTTAGGAAGGCCACCGTGGCTGCGCGAATATCGCGTGGCTCGTGCACCCCGTTAAGGGCGGTATCAAGCGCCTCGATGATGCCTGTCTCACGAAGAAGAAGCGGGTCCCCGGACTCGGTCAGGGGAGGGGTCTGCGCGGTGCTCACGGCTTTGGTCACGTCCCGAATGGGCCTTGGTTGAGGGCGAGGGTAGGGTGTGGCCGAGGGTTAGAACCCGGCCCCACCAAAGCTGCGCGGTGCAGGGTCGATGACCACGGCTTGGCCGTTGCGCACCTGCGCGATGGCCAGACCACGTTCATTCGTGCCATCGGGCAACAAGCGGAAGATGCCATTCACCCCGACAAAGCCCGAAGGTTGGGTCAGCCCCTGGCGCGTCAGCGCGTTCGAATTGCCCGATTTGATCAGCGCGCCGATGGCGGCGATCCCGTCATAGGCAAGCCCGGCAATCGGATGGGGCGCGCTGCCGTAAGCGGCTTGATAGCGTTGCACGAACTGGGCTTGCAGATTGGGGTCGGGCTCGGCGAACCAGCCCCCTTGCACGCCCGGAAGCGACAGGGTTGCAGGCGGAATATCCCAACGGGTCAGGCCGATGAATTGCGTGCTTTGTGAACTCACACCGTTTTCCGGCAAGAGTTGCGACAACAGCGGCAGCGCACCTGCGGTATCGGCGGTCAGGAACAGTGCATCCACATCGCCCGCCTTCACGCGCTCGGCAATCTTGGGCGCGGCAGACACCACACCTTGCTGCGAGAACGGGTAGTTGGTGACGCCCGCGAGCGTGCCCCCGTTGCGCGAAATCGCGGTCTGGATCGCGGCGGCCCCGACCGCGCCGGCTCCGGTATTTTCATGCACCACCATGATCCGGCGCTTGCCTTGACGTGTGGCGTAGCGCACCAGCCGGTTGGCGGTGTTGGGGAAGGTCGGTCCAAGCACGAACAGGTTGCCACCTGCGACATCGGTACTGTTCGAGAAAGACAGCACGTTCACATTGCGCGGGGCCACGGCAACGGCTGCTGCATTGGCCGATTGCGCAAAGACCGGACCAAGAATGATCTTCGCGCCGTCATCAACCGCTTTGGTGGCCATCGCCGCCGCCTGACCGGGCTGACCGCCTGTGTTGTAAATGCGCAGGTCAATGCGCACGCCCTGCAGATCGGCCACAGCCATATCAGCGGCGTTTTTCAACGCGCGTGCCAGCGTCTCATCGCCCGATTTGCCAGACCCGCCCGGCAGCAGCAGCGCCACGGTGACGGGGGCAGAGGTGTCGATGCGCTGGCCACTATTGGCGCCCATCGGTCCGGTGGGGTTACAAGCTGCCAACCAAAGCGCCGAAAGAAGCGCTACGATTTGTGCCGCGCGTGCACGGGTGTTACGGATCAGGGCGAACATGATAGGTCCTTCGGGCTCGATGCGCAGGAAATTGCTTGGCGAAAGCCTATTCGGATCGTCGCGCGAAGTAAACGATACTCACGCTTCAAGGAGCAGGTGATGCAGCAAGAGAACGAATCCGGCAATATCCTGCCCGAGGTACATGACGTTACGGGCGAAGGGCGCTTGGTGCCGCTCGCGCCGGGGTTGCATTTTATCGCAACCCCTATCGGGGCGGCACGTGACATCACCTTGCGCGCGCTTGATATTTTGCGCTCGGCGGATGTTTTGGCCGCCGAAGATACCCGCAGCCTGCGCCACTTGATGGAAATTCACGGCGTGCCGCTGTCGGGGCGCAAAATCATCGCCTATCACGACCACAACGGCGAGGCGATGCGCCCGCGTTTGCTGCACGCTTTGCAAGAGGGGCAGTCGGTGGCCTATGCCTCGGAGGCGGGCACGCCGCTGGTCGCGGATCCCGGCTTTCAGCTAGGCCGCAGTGTGATTGCCGAAGGCTACCGGGTCTATGCCGCGCCCGGTCCATCGGCCGTTCTGGCGGCGCTGACGGTCTCGGGCCTGCCCAGTGACCGCTTTTTGTTTGCGGGATTCGCCCCCAATACCAGCGCCGCGCGGCAAAAATGGCTGGCCACCTTCCGCGATATCCCCGCAACGCTTGTTTTTTATGAAAGCCCCAAGCGCGTTAATGCGATGTTAAACGATTGTGTGGGAGTGTTCGGTGAGGACCGAGAGGCGGCGCTGTGCCGCGAATTGACCAAACGCTTTGAAGAAGTGCGCCGTGGCACGTTGCAAGAGATTGCGCTTGGATTGGAAGACGCGCCCGTCAAAGGCGAAATCGTCGTGCTGGTTGATCGCGCGCACGGGCCTGCTGCTGGGCCTGAAGAGTTGGATAAGATGCTGCGACTCGCCTTGGCGCGCCAAAGCATGAAAGATGCAGTCTCCGAGGTGTCGCAAGCCCTTGGTCTACCCCGGCGGGAGGTCTATCAGGCTGCCCTTGAAATGGAGAAAAAGTCATGAGCGGCGCGCTTTCGTATTATTCCGGTCTGGCAGCCGAAGAACAGGTTGCACGTCAGTATGAAGATGCCGGTCAGTCTATTTCCGCGCATCGCTGGCGCGGGCGTTACGGTGGTGAAATTGATTTGATCGCGCGTGACGGCGACACAGTGATTTTCGTTGAGGTCAAGAAGTCGCGTTCGCATGCGCGCGCGGTGCAACGGCTCTCGTCGCGCCAGATGCAGCGCATCTGCGTTTCAGTGCAGGAATATCTAATGAAATTTCCCGCGCCGGCCAATTGTAATCGCAAGGTGCGCTTCGATCTGGCTTTGGTTGATGAACAGGGCCAGATCAAAATTCTGCAAAACGCGTATTTCGGAATGTGAGTTGCGATTGCATCCCCGCGCACCACATTGCATCAAGGGTGGAACGCAAAGGGGGCGCTGATGGGCTTGAAAGTCGCAATTCAAATGGATCCGATCGCGGTGGTCGATATTGACGCTGATAGCACGTTTCGTATCGCCGAAGAGGCTCAGGCGCGCGGGCATAAGTTGTTCTATTATACGCCCGATCGCTTGATGTATCGTGAGGGACGCATTCTGGCGCGGGGTTGGCCGCTGGAAGTGCGTCGTGAGCGGGGAAATCATTTCACACTCGGGGACGAGGTCGAGGTTGATTTGGCCGATTGGGATGTGGTCTGGCTGCGTCAGGATCCGCCTTTTGACATGGGCTATATAACGACCACCCATCTGCTTGAACGCATCCATCCCGACACGCTCGTCGTGAATGATCCGTTTTGGGTGCGCAATTATCCTGAAAAGCTGTTGGTGTTGAATTTTCTCGATTTGACGCCGCCGACGCTGGTCGCGCGGGATCTGGCTACGATCCGAGCGTTCAAAGAGGTTCACGGCGACATCATTCTCAAACCGCTTTACGGCAATGGCGGGGCAGGCGTGTTCCGTCTTGATCCCAATGATCGCAACCTGTCCTCGCTGCATGAGTTGTTTATGGGCATCAATAACGAGCCGTTGATTGCGCAGAAATTCCTGCCTGCTGTCGCGAAGGGCGACAAGCGTATCATTCTGGTCGATGGCGAGCCGGTGGGCGCGATCAATCGGGTGCCCGCGGCGGGTGAGACGCGGTCGAACATGCATGTTGGTGGGCGGCCAGAACAGGTTGCGCTCACGGCGCGCGACCGTGAAATCTGTGCAACCATTGGCCCTGTCCTGCGCGAAAAAGGGCAGGTTTTCGTCGGAATTGACGTTATCGGGGATTGGCTGACGGAGATTAACGTAACCTCGCCCACGGGCATACAAGAGCTCGAACGGTTTGACGGGGTCAATATCGCTGCCAAAATCTGGGAGGCGATCGAAGCGAAACGGAGTTGACGTGTCACTACAACAAAGCTTTTTGAACCTGATTTTGCGCAATGCTACGAAACGGCAGGTGCGTTTTTTGAAAGACCCGCTGCGCACGCGTCGGGAGGCGGAGCGCGCGTCGAGTTGGGCCGTTGTTCCGCCCGACGGGCTTTGCCTGATGGAGGCCGATTACGGCGGTGTTTCCTGTCTGTCGGCGCGGGTTGGCATGGTCGCGCGGGATTCGGTCGTGCTGTATTTACATGGCGGCGGCTACATTTCGGGCTCGCCCTTCATGTATCGCGGTCTGGCGGGACGCTTGTCGCAGCTTTCGGGGCTTGATGTGATTCTGCCCAAGTATCGTCTTGCGCCCGAGCATCCGCTGCCGGCCGCACTTGAGGATGCGATGGCGGCGTGGCAGGGGCTGGTGGATATCGGCTACGCGCCTGAACGGATTGTGCTTGCAGGCGATAGCGCGGGCGGCGGGCTGGCCTTGCTGTTGCTCGCTCGGCTTTGCGCGGCGGGCCCCCCGCCTGCCGGGGTGATCGCGTTCTCTCCTTGGACCGATCTGAGTTGTTCGGGGGAGAGCTTTTGCGCCAACGCCAAGACCGAAGTGCTGTTGCCGCGCGCGCGGGTCAAGCAATCCAGCGAGATGGCGCGGGGCGATTATGCGGCGGATGACCCGGCCGTTTCACCGCTTTTCGCCGAGTTTCCGTCGCCGCCGCCGGTTTTAATCCAGCATTCGATGGCGGAAATTCTATGCGATGATTCCCTGCGCATGGCCGAGCGGTTGCGCCATTTTGGCAGTGACGTCACGGTGCAAAGCTGGCCCAAAGCGCCCCATGTCTGGCAGTTTTTTGACGGGCGTCTGCCCGAGGCGCGCGCGGCTTTGGAAGATGCGGGCCGCGCGGCGCGGGGGATGCTTAACCTGCCATCGCGGTGATGCGGTAGCTCAGCGCCTCGGCGATATGGGGCTGGCGCACATCGGCCTCGCCGTCGAGATCGGCGATCGTGCGCGCGACGCGCAGCACGCGATGGTAGGCGCGCGCGGATAGCCCGAATTTCGCCGCCATTTTCGTGAGCATCTCGCGCCCTTGCGCATCGGGCGTCGCGATTTCCTCCAACAGCGCGCCCTCGGCCTCGGCATTGACGCGCACGGTTGCGTGGCCCTCAAAACGCGCGGTTTGCACATCGCGCGCGACCTGAACGCGCTGGGCAATAGTGGCTGAACTTTCCCCGCTGGCGGGCAGGTCGAGATCGCTGAAGGCGACGGGGGGAACCTCGATTCGCAGATCGAAACGATCCATCAGCGGGCCAGATACTTTGCCAAGGTAATCCTCGCCGCAGGTTGGTGCGCGCGAGCAGGCTCGGGATGGATCACCGAGATAGCCGCATTTGCACGGGTTGGCCGCCGCGATCAGCAAGAAGCGGCACGGATAGCGCATGTGGGCATTGGCGCGCGCGACCACGACTTCGCCGGTTTCGATCGGCTGGCGCAGGGTTTCCAAAACGGCGCGGGGAAATTCGGGGAACTCATCCATGAACAGCACGCCATTATGGGCCAGACTGACCTCGCCGGGGCGCGCGCCACGACCGCCCCCGATCATTGCCGCCATCGAGGCCGTGTGATGAGGTTCACGAAAAGGGCGGTCGCGCGAAATCCCTCCCTCGCCGAGCAGTCCAGAAAGCGAATGGATCATCGAAGTTTCCAGCGCCTCGGTCGGCGTCAGCGGCGGCAAGATCGAGGGCAGGCGCGCGGCCAGCATCGATTTGCCAGATCCCGGCGCACCGATCATCATCATGTGGTGACGCCCGGCAGCGGCAATTTCCAACGCCCGTTTCGCGCGTTCCTGCCCTTTCACATCGCGCAGATCGCGCGCCAAGGCAGGCGATTCGAGCAGGCCGGGGCGCGCTGGGTCCAGAGGCGCGCGGCCGCTGAGATGGGCAATCGCCTCGCTGAGCGTGGCGGGGGCGAACACATCAGCCGCGCCAACCCAAGCGGCCTCGGCCCCACAGGCTTTCGGGCAAATCAGGTCGCGCCCGTTTTCGGCTGCGGCAAGCGCCGAGGGCAGCGCACCCGCCACCCCCACAAGCCGTCCATCCAGCGCCAGCTCACCAATCGCCACCACCGCCTCGGCGCGCTCAGCCGGCACCAGCCCAAGGGCGGCCAGCAGCGCCAGCGCGACCGGAAGATCGAAATGCGAGCCCTCTTTGGGCATGTCGGCCGGGGACAGATTGACGGTGATCTTTTGCATCGGCATCGCGATAGCCAAGGCGCCAAGGGCGGCGCGCACCCGCTCGCGCGCCTCAGAGACGGCCTTATCCGCCAAGCCGACGATGGCAAATCCCGGCAAGCCCTCGGATAGGGCGCATTGCACTTCGACCGTGCGTGCCTCAACGCCCTCAAACGCCACAGTGTAGGTCTTGGCGACCATGATCCCGTCCTTTGCCCCGCTGTTACAACGGGTAAAGACCTATGGTTTAAGAATGGTTAATGCGGACCGGACGGCTCACATCATGGCGGGGACTTATGGCACGACACCGTTCAGCTCGGCACATCTGGCCATAGTGCGCGCGCTCAACCTGTCGAGAGATTTGTTGCAATAGCTTGCAGGAACGTCAAGAAAACGTGAGCAAGCTTAGGGTTTCGCACACACAAGCTTTTGTGAATTCCCGTGTTAGGCGTCTGAATAATTAGAACTTTTCCTAGAACCGTGACGTCAATGGGCTGGGATGCACAAAGTTACATGCAAAAACCAACAATTCCGTGAGGAACCTTTTCATGTCATGAACATTGGGTCAGCAATGCAGCTACGCGTTTACGTGGCGCCGAATGGGCGGGAGACCCGGGGAGACTGGTAAATGGCACTCGATGGTATGACTGATGAAACCCTGCCGCGCCAAGCGATGCGCGCGGAATTCCTGGACGCCGAAACCGAGGTCGCCCTGGCCCGAGCGTGGCGCGATAACCGAGACGAACAGGCGCTGCACCGTTTGGTGACCGCTTACATGCGTCTCGCGATCTCGATGGCGTCAAAATTCCGCCGCTACGGCGCGCCGATGAACGACCTGATCCAAGAGGCCTCACTAGGTCTGATGAAAGCCGCCGAGAAGTTCGACCCCGAGCGCGGTGTGCGCTTTTCTACTTACGCGGTGTGGTGGATTAAGGCCTCGATCCAGGAATTCGTGATGCGCAACTGGTCGATGGTGCGCACCGGCTCTACCAGTTCGCAGAAATCGCTGTTCTTCAACATGCGCCGGGTGCAGGCGCAATTGGCGCGCGAGGCCCAGCAAGAGGGCAACCAGCTTGACGCCCTGCAATTGCGGATGCGCGTCGCCGAGGTGATCGGCGTGCCGATCCATGATGTCGAGATGATGGAGGGGCGACTGTCGGGTTCTGATTTCTCGCTCAACGCCACGCAATCGAGCGATGAAGAAGGCCGCGAATGGGTCGATACGCTGGAAGATGAGGGCGCCAATCCCGAGGAAAGCGTTGCCGAAAGCCATGACGGTTTGACGATGAAAAACTGGCTTGGCGAGGCGATGGAACGTCTGACGGATCGCGAGAAATACATCGTGACGCAGCGCCGTTTGATCGAAGATCCGCGCACGCTGGAAAGCCTTGGCGAAGAGCTGAGCCTGTCCAAAGAGCGCATCCGTCAGCTTGAGGCGCAGGCTTTTGGCAAGATGCGCAAATCGCTTGAATGTCATCAGGGCGAGGTGCAAAGCTTCTTCGTATGAAGAGCGTTTTGGCAGCACTGCTTAGCTTGACACTGATCTCCCCGGCTCACGCCGAGGAGATTTCTGCAGATGCGCTGGATCATATTACCGGCGATATCGTCGTGCTTGGCGAGATCCACGACAACCCGACCCATCACCTTAATCAGGCGCGCGCGGTTGCAGCGATCAAGCCCAAAGCGGTGGTGTTCGAGATGCTCAGCCCCGAGCAGGCGGCCAAGATCACGCCCGCCTTGTTGCAGGACGAAAAAGCGCTGGATCAAGCCTTGGGTTGGGAACAGGCGGGCTGGCCCGATTTCGCGATATATTATCCGATTTTCAAAGCCTTGGGCGCTGCGCGTATTTATGGCGCAGCCGAACCCCGCGATGTCGTGCGCAGCGCTATGACCACGCCTTTGCCCGAGGTCTTTGGTCCAGATGCCGCGCGCTATGGCCTTGATCAACCCTATCCCGACGCCTTGCAAAAACAGCTTGAGGCCGAGGCGCAGGAAGATCACTGCAACGCGCTGCCGGTCAAGCTTTTGCCCGGAATGGTGGCCGCGCAACGCTACCGCGACGCCGCCTTCGCGCGCACCGTTCAGCAGGCTTATAAAGACACTGGTGGACCGGTCGTTTTGATCGCTGGCTCGGGTCATGCGCGCACCGACCGCGCTGTGCCAGCCCTGCTGCGTAAACTTGATCCAGACGCAAAAATCGTGTCCATCGGCCAGATTGAGACCGCGCCCGACGCCCCGGCGTCCCCCGATCAGCCCTTTGATGACTGGATCGTCACGCCCCCAACCCCGCGCGACGACCCCTGCGCGGCTTTCAAGTGATCCTTGCGCGCATGCGCCCTGCCGCTTAGACCTAAGATCAACCTATTGCGGAGGGGCAAATGCTCGCGGGCAAACGCATCCTGTTGATCATCGGCGGCGGTATCGCGGCCTTCAAAACACCCGAGCTGATCCGCGCCCTGCGCGGGGCGGGGGCGGCGGTGACCCCCGTTCTGACCCGTGCGGGGGCCGAGTTTGTCACGCCGCTGACGATTTCGTCGCTTGCAGGCGAGGTCGCGCATGGCGATCTGTTCGATCTGACTCATGAGGCCGAAATCGGTCATATCCAGCTGAGCCGCGCGGCCGATCTGGTGGTCGTTGTGCCCGCCACCGCCGATCTGATGGCGAAGATGGCGCAAGGGCTGGCCAATGATCTGGCCTCGACGCTGCTGCTGGCGACCGACAAACGCGTTTTGATCGCGCCTGCGATGAATGTGCGGATGTGGGAGCACGCCGCCACGCAGCGCAATATTGCCACGTTGAAATCAGATGGCGTCTTGTTTGCTGGCCCAACGGATGGCGATATGGCCTGCGGTGAATTCGGGCCGGGGCGGATGGTGGAACCCCTTGAAATCAAATCGGCAATTGAGGCTGCTCTCTCGGATGGCCCGCTGAAAGGCCGCCATATTCTTGTCACCTCTGGCCCGACGCACGAACCGATTGATCCGGTGCGCTATATTGCCAACCGCTCGTCCGGTGCGCAGGGTACGGCGCTGGCCGAGGCGCTGCGTGATCTGGGCGCGCGCGTCAGCTTTATCACCGGCCCGGCCAGCGTGCCCCCGCCTGCGGGGGTGACGGTGACGCGGGTGGAAACCGCGCGCGAGATGCAAGCGGCGGTGCAGGCCGCGCTGCCCGCCGATGCCGCGATCTTTGCCGCTGCCGTGGCCGATTGGCGGGTGGAAAACGCCGCATCGAAAAAGATGAAAAAAGACGGCTCCGGCGCGCTACCCACGCTCGCATTCGCCGAGAACCCCGATATCCTGGCGCAGGTGTCGCAGATGACCTCTGGCCGCCCGGCGCTGGTTGTGGGCTTTGCAGCCGAGACCCATGATGTGCAGCGCCACGCTACCGAGAAACGCGCGCGCAAGGGCTGTGACTGGATCGTGGCCAATGATGTCAGCCCCGAGACCGGGATCATGGGCGGCAGTGAAAACGCGGTCACGGTAATCGACGACAAAGGCGCCGAGCAGTGGGACCGCATGAGTAAGGCGGATACCGCACGCCGGTTGGCGGCGCGCATTGCCGCAGCATTGGGTGCGAGTTGACCACAAGGGCCGCTCCGCGGGGAGTATTTTTAGCCAGATGAAATCAATCCCTCTTTCATCTGGCCCTGAATACTCCCGCCGGAGGCATCCAACAGCAAAGCCCAAGCGCCACGGCGGGGCAGGGAGAGCAAGATGACCACACCGACCATCAAGGTTCTGCGCGAGGATTGGGCCGATCCCGCCGTTGCGCTGCCCAGCTATGAAAGTGCAGGCGCGGCGGGGGCCGATATTCGCGCCAATCTGGTGCCTGAGGATCGGGGCAGCGGCTTTACCCTTTATCCGATGCAACGCGCGATCATTCCGACAGGCCTGCGCGTTGAAATTCCCGAGGGGTTCGAGATGCAGATCCGCCCGCGCTCGGGGCTTGCGCTGAAACACGGGATCAGCCTGCCCAATACGCCGGGCACGATTGACGCCGATTATCGCGGCCCGCTCGGAGTGTTGCTGATCAATCTGGGCCATGAACCCTATCTGATCGAACATGGCGCGCGCATCGCCCAAGCGATTATTGCGCCCGTGGTGCAGGCCCGTTTCGAAGTCGCGCAGGCTTTGGGAGACACCGCGCGCGGGCAGGGGGGCTTTGGCTCCACTGGAAAGCACTAGGCGATGCTGGGGCTGATCCTTCTGGCGGCGATCCTTGGTTTGGGGCTGTTCATGCGGGCCTCGGCGCGCGCGATCTGGGCGATGCTGGCGCTGGTATGGCTGGGCTTGGTGATCGCGCATCTGCCGGTCGCTGGGCTGGCGCCACTGGGGCAAACCTTGGGTGGGTCGCTTGCAGGCTGGCTGGGGCTGGGCGTGGTCGCTGCGCTGGTTTTAGCGTATCGCGCGATGCTGCGCGCCATTCGCGCCCGTGCGATTGACACGACCGTCGCGCCTGCCAAGCCGGGGCAGTTTTCCGGTGCGGAACTGGATCGCTACGCCCGCCACATCATGCTGCGCGAGATCGGCGGGCCGGGGCAGAAAAAGCTGAAATCCGCCAAGGTGTTGGTGATCGGCGCTGGGGGGCTAGGCTCGCCCGTGTTGCTGTATCTTGCCGCCGCCGGCGTGGGGCAGATCGGTGTGGTCGATGATGACGTGGTGTCCAATTCTAACCTGCAACGGCAGGTCATTCACCGCGACGCCGATATCGGCTTGCCCAAGGTGTTCTCGGCGCAAAAGGCGATTGCCGCGCTCAACCCGCATATTGCGGTCTTACCCTATCAGCGCCGCCTAAGCGCGCAAGACGCCGCCGAACTGATCGCGCAGTATGATCTGGTCATTGACGGAACCGACAATTACGAGACGCGCTCGCTGGTCAATGCCGCCTGTGTGGTGACAGGCAAGCCTCTGATATCTGGCGCGATTTCGCAATGGGAGGGGCAGCTTTCGTTCTACGATCCCGCTCAGGGCGCCCCCTGTTACGCCTGCGTTTTCCCGCAGGCCCCCGCGCCGGGGCTTGCGCCCTCTTGTGCCGAGGCGGGGGTGGTGGGCGCGCTGCCCGGTGTGGTGGGCGCGATGATGGCTACCGAGGCGGTCAAAGAGATCACGGGTGCGGGCCAATCGGCGCGCGGTCGGTTGATGATTTATGACGCGCTTTGGGGCGAAAGCCGCCAGATCTCGATCCGGCGCGATCCTGAATGTGCGGTTTGCGCCGCGCCCAAGGTCTAGTCGCGTCAATCGCGGTTGCGCACTGGCCCTTCCAGCAACCGCGCCCTAGTTTGTGCTCAAAGGAGACCTCCCATGACCAATCCGCTTTTGACCGACGGGACCGGCCCCTATCAACTGCCGCCCTTCGCGCAGATTTCCGACGATGATTTCGCCCCCGCTTTTGAGGCGGCCCTCAGCGAGGCCCGCGCCAACACCGCCGCGATTGCCGATAATCCGGACGCGCCGACATTTGCCAACACGATCGAGGCGATGGAGCAATCCGACGGCGCTTTGGATAAGGTGGCGGGCGTATTTTATAACCTCGCAGGGGCCGATGCGACGCCCGCGCGTGAGGCTTTGATGCGCGATCTCGCCCCGAAACTGGCGGCGTTTTCGTCGGAAATCACGATGAACAAGGCGCTGTTTGCGCGCATCGACCAGCTTTGGCAAAACCGCGATACCTTAGGGCTGAACGCCGAACAATCGCGCGTGCTGGAGCTCTACCATCAGATGTTCACCCGCGCGGGTGCCGCGCTGCAAGGCGCGCCTGCGCAACGCATGAAGGCGATCAAAGAGCGCCTCGCCACGATCACCACGCAATTTAGCCAGAACCTGCTGGCAGATGAGCGCGACTGGTTCCGCCCGATGTCGGAAGACGATCTTGACGGCCTGCCCGATTTCGTGATCGACACCGCGCGCGCCGCCGGGGCTGAGCGTGGACAGGACGGCGCGGTGCTGACGCTGTCGCGCTCGCTCATCGTGCCGTTCTTGCAATTCTCACCCAATCGCGACTTGCGCCGCATCGCCTATGAGGCGTGGGTCGCGCGCGGTGCCAATGGCGGGGACACCGACAACCGCGCCATCGCCGCCGAGATACTGAAACTGCGTGAAGAACGCGCAAAACTGCTCGGCTATGACAGCTTCTCCGCGTATAAACTTGAACCCGAAATGGCGAAAACTCCGGCGGCTGTGCGCGACTTGCTGATGCGCGTCTGGGCCCCCGCCAAGGCCGCTGCCGAGGCGGATGCCGCAAAGCTGGCCGAGATGATGCATGCGGACGGGGTGAACGGCGATCTGGAGCCTTGGGACTGGCGCTATTATTCCGAAAAGCGCCGCGTTGCCGAGCATGATTTCGACGAGGGCCAGATCAAGCCCTACCTGTCGCTCGATGCTATGATCGGGGCGGCGTTTGACACCGCTAACCGCTTGTTCGGGCTGGAGTTCACGCCGCTTGAAGGCCCGTTTTACCACCCCGATGTGCGCGGCTGGGAGGTTTCGCGCAACGGCAAAACCATCGCCGTCTTCATGGGGGATTACTTCGCGCGCGGATCAAAACGCTCGGGCGCGTGGTGTTCTGCGATTCGCAGCCAGAAGAAACTGGGCGGCGCCGTCGTTCCGATCGTGCTGAACGTGTGCAATTTCGCCAAGGGCGATCCGGCGCTGCTAAGCCATGATGATGCGCGCACGCTGTTTCACGAATTCGGCCACGCCCTGCATCAGATGCTCTCGGATGTGACCTATTCCTTCATCTCGGGCACCTCCGTTTCGCGAGATTTCGTGGAATTGCCCAGCCAACTTTATGAGCACTGGCTGGACGTTCCCGAAGTACTGGAACGCCACGCGCGCCACTACAAAACCGGCGCGGCCATGCCCTCGGATTTGCGCGCCAAACTTAAAGGGGCGGCCACTTACGATCAGGGGTTCTCAACGGTGGAATATCTGGCCTCGGCCCTCGTCGATCTGGCCTTTCACGAGGGCGCGGCGCCGTCCGATCCGATGGCGAAACAGGCCGAGGTACTTGCGGGTATTGGCCTGCCCCACGCGATCCGGATGCGCCACGCCACCCCAAATTTCGGCCATATCTTCTCGGGCGATGGCTATTCCTCGGGCTATTACAGCTACATGTGGTCCGAGGTGATGGATGCTGATGCGTTCGAAGCCTTTGAGGAGGCGGGCGACGCGTTTGATCCCGAAACCGCGCAAAAGCTGGAAGACTTCATCCTGTCCGCGGGCAATTCGCGCGCGCCGGATGCGCTTTATACCGCGTTTCGGGGCCGGATGCCGGGGGTTGAGCCGCTGCTCAAGGGGCGTGGTCTGCTTGATCCAGGCGCCTGACTTGGTGGATAGGGCAGGAGCCTCCGGCGGGAGTATTTAGGGCTAGATGAAAGCGGTGTTTTTTCATCTAGCCTGAAATACTCCGGGGGTCCGGGGGCAGCGCCCCCGGCGCTAGCCGCGCCAGACGTCTTTGTGGATGATCACATCGGTTTGGGGATAGGCGATCAGGATCTTGCGTTTCAGCGCCGCGCCGATGTCATGGGCCTGTTCCAGCGTCTGATCGCCGTCCAACTCGATATGTAGATTGACGAAAATCTGCGCCCCTGCCGTTCGGGTTTTGAGATCGTGAAAGCCACGCACACCGGGATGTTCGCGTGCGATTTTGGCAATGCCGTCGATCACCTCGTTTGGCGCGGCGCGATCCATCAGCGCGTTCCACGCCCCCGATCCTATGCGCAACGCGCCCGCGATCATCAGGGCAGCGGCGATCAGCGCGACCATGCTGTCGATCTGACCCCAGCCGAAAGCACGCGACACCCAGAGCGCACCGATTGCGCCCAAGGTGGGCAGAAGGTCGCCTAAGTAATGCAGCCGATCCGCAGCCACGACCTTATTGCCGGTGGCGCGCGCGACCCGGCTTTGCCACCAGATCAGCCCTCCGGTCAGCAAAGCCGAGATCCCCATCACCACGATGCCCGCGCCTTGGGCGCTCAGCGGATGGGGTTCGGGGGCCATAAGGCGGTGGATCGCGGAATAGCCAATCAGCGTGGCAGAGGCGAGAATGACCAGCGATTGACCCAAAGCCGCCAGATCCTCGGCCGAGGAATGGCCAAAGGCGTGATCGTCATCGGCGGGTTTTGCCGCATACAGGATCGCCGCCAGCCCCCCCGCCGAGATGAGCAGATCAACCGCGCTATCGGCCAGCGACGCGGCCACGGATAGCGCTCCGGTCTGCCACAAAGCCCACAGCTTGAGCGCCACCAGAAGGGCCGCTACCCCAACCGAGGCCAGCCCCGCCGAGGCATTCAGTTTCGTATCTGTTTCACTATAGGCCATCGGTTTCGCCGCTGTTTGCGTGGCTTTGATGTAGGG
Organism: Thioclava indica; assembly: GCF_000714545.1. Taxonomy (GTDB): domain Bacteria; phylum Pseudomonadota; class Alphaproteobacteria; order Rhodobacterales; family Rhodobacteraceae; genus Thioclava; species Thioclava indica. The sequence goes on along the minus strand of NZ_AUNB01000040.1, from coordinate 9,113 downwards.
CAAACCGCTTGACTAGTCACGCGCCTCATCGGCATCGACGCCCCAGATATCGGTCTTGGGCAACCAGCCAGAGGCCCCGTCTGCGTCGATCTCGCACCACGCGCTATTGCATTTATCAAGATGCGCAATCGCGCCCGATTGCGCTTTGGCCACGACCTCGGCTTTTTCATCGGGGCGGGCGTGCAGCGACACCATATCTTGGGTGATCACCACATGGCGCACCCCAGAAATCAGCGTGTAGTGAATCCATCCGCCTTGACCATCGCGGTCTTCGACACGCCGCCAATGGCCAAATTCTGCGGTGACTTTCAGCGGCATACCGGGATGGGTGAACACCCAGTCGATGCGATGCGACAAAGATGGCCCGCGCCGCGCATTGCCCTTGGAGCCTTTAAGCGAGACGTAGCGCGGCAGCGGCAAATGCGTGACCGGGCCGCGATGATCGGGCGGGGTCAGCTTGATCGTGCTTTGCGTGTCGGGGGCTTGCGCAGAGGGGGGCGCAGCGGGCGGTGTCGGCTTGGCCATCGGCCGTGCCGTGGGAGAAATCGTTGCGTCCGCCGTCATTACGCTCGTTTGCGCCGCGTCCGTCTGGGGCGTGCTCTCAGCCGAGGCGCTTACAGATGCGCCATTGGAATTGGCCTGCGCCGCGCGATTGCCGCTCCATGCCATCAGGCCCAGAATCGCCATACCGCCAATTGCTGCCAAAACAGTGCCCTTGGTCATCATTTGCCTCATGCCCCTTGCCCGGCAACGCCAGCGCCGCCGATGGTTCTCGGTGGCTGCGCAATAAAATTACGCATTACTGTCGCTTCGGGCCATTTTCGCTCGATCAGGGCCTTGTGCCTGCCCCCGTTGGGCGTCACTTTGCACCCAAGAGACCAGCTTTGGAAGAGAGGAGAGGCTCAACATGCCCGCAGAGCGCCTGAGTGTTGTCGTGACGCGACGCTTGCCCGATAGCGTCGAGACCCGGCTGAAAGAATTGTTTGAGGTCGAGTTGAGCGCCGAGGACGCAAAAATGAGCCGTGAGCAGCTTGTCGAGGCGATGAAACGCGCCGATGTGCTGGTGCCATGTGTTACCGACCGGATCGACGCAAGCATGCTGGCCCAAGCCGGTGATCGCTTGAAATTGATCGCAAATTACGGCGCGGGGGTCGATCATATCGACCTGTCCTCGGCGCGCCAACGCGGGGTTTTGGTTTCCAACACGCCCGGCGTCGTCACCGAGGACACCGCCGATATGACGATGGCGCTGATTCTGGCCGTCACGCGCCGCATCCCCGAGGGGCTGGCGCATATGCAAAGCGGTCAATGGGAAGGCTGGGCGCCCACGGCGTTTATGGGCCATCGCATCGGCGGAAAGCGGCTGGGCATTCTCGGGATGGGGCGGATCGGTCAGGCGGTGGCGCGGCGTGCGCGCGCCTTTGGCATGCAGATCCACTATCACAACCGCAAAAAGGTCCATCCTGATATCGAGGCCGAGTTCGAGGCGACCTATTGGGACAGCCTTGATCAGATGGTGTCGCGGATGGATGTGATCTCGGTGAACTGTCCGCATACGCCCTCGACCTTCCATCTGCTCAACGCGCGCCGCTTGCAAATGATGAAGCCCGGGGCGGTGCTCGTGAACACTTCACGCGGTGAGGTGATCGACGAAAACGCGCTGACGCGGGCCTTGCGCGCAGGCGATCTGGGCGGGGCGGGGCTGGATGTGTTTGAGAACGGGGCCGAAATCAATCCGCGCTTGCGGGCGCAGAAGAATGTCGTTTTGTTGCCGCACATGGGCTCGGCCACGGTTGAGGGACGCGTCGAGATGGGCGAAAAGGTACTGATCAATATTAAGACCTTCGCCGACGGGCACCGACCGCCGGATCTGGTCGTTCCGGCAATGGTGTAACACGACAAAAGGCCCCGAGAGCGATCTCGGGGCCTTCGCAATCCAACGCTTTACGCGCCGTTCAAGTCATCGCGTGGTGCGATCACTCTTTATATTCGGGCAGCGATTTCAACTGCTCTTCGGTCAGACCGGTGTGCACGGTGATCGAGGTGTCGTCTTTCATGACGGTCAACTGATCAGCCTTGATCATAACGGGTTTTGCGCCAATCCCGATGAAGCCGCCGACATCAATCACAACGCCTTCCATCTGGCCATCAGCAGTCTTTACCAGCTTCGAGATATCGCCGACCTTGTCGTCATTGGGGCCGTAGACACCTTCGCCATGCAGCGTGTCGGCATCAATCGTGGCAATATCGACCGCCACGCCGTCTTTTGCATCAGCCTGACCCACCGTGCCAACGGCAGCGGCAGTCGAATCGACGGCGTTATCAATCGCCGAACCGGTTGCCGCAGCGGCGTCCTTGGTGGCCTCACCCGCATCATCGGCGGCATTTTTCACGGTTTGACCCGTGTCAGAGGCCATCTGCTTGGTTTTCTCGGCGGCGTTGGTGGCCATTGCCTCGGCGTTGTCGCCGGCCTGTTCCATCCCAGCTTTGGCCTTGGAAGCAGCGGTTGCAGCCGTGTTCTCCATCGCAGTGGCTTCGGTTTCGCTGGAATCCATGACCTGCTGGCTCATGCTACCTTCATAGGCTGGCGCATCGTTCAGCATCGACTTGTTGCCTTTGACCACAACGAAATAGGCGTTTTGCGTGTCGCCATCGGGGATCAGGCGCAGCGAGTTCATCGAGATCGCGATGGTTTTTTCGCCCATCCCAAGGAACCCGCCAACATCGACCAGCACGGCATCCACATTGCCATCCATGCCAAGCACGACATCGCTGACTTCACCGATATCATTCCAGTCCTGATCGGCGGCTTTGATCGGCTCGCTCGTGCTCATGTCTTTCTCCGAGACATAAACCCGTTTGCCGGTCAGGCCCGATGCGGTGATCGAATGCGGGATCATTTTAAAGAACATGTCGCTGGCGCTTTGGGTCTGCACATTGACCTGCGCGTCGCCCGTTTTGGCCGTTCCATCGGTGCTGGTTTGCGCTTGCACGGAAACCGGCAGTGCAAGCATCAGGCCGATTGCGGTGGTTGTGACTAGCTTGTTCATCATCTTCTCCCTTTAGAAGTCTATCGGGCGGTGGCGCGTGTCGCTGCGCCGTTGCCCGTTGATGTGCTCTCAACACGGGAGTCGCTGAACAGTTCCTGTGCGCAGATCGGAAATATTTTCGTATTTTGGTGGAACTTTTTGCGCCCTCCCGATGCGGGAAACGACACCTCGCATGCCCTTCATCATCCCGCGCCCATGTCGCTTTTGTCGCGCGAATGTCGGCTGTAACGGATTGCGTGCGCGCCGAAACGGGGCATTGTTTGCATAAGCAACCTGCAGGAGTCACCGCTATGAAAACCCATGTCAAAGCTTTGGTCGTCGGCGGTGGCGCGGTTGGCTGCGGTGTCGCCTATCATCTCGCCAAGGCCGGATGGGACACGCTTTTGGTGGAACGCGACGAGTTGACCTCGGGCTCGACATGGCACGCGGCGGGGTTGCTGCCGCTGTTTAATATGTCCTACGCGACAACCCATATCCATAAATACTCAGTTGATTTCTATAAGCAGCTAGAGGCGGAAACGGGCCTCAACGCGGGCTTTGCGGTCGTGGGCAACTTGCGCATGGCGCAAACCGACGAACGGATGGATGAATATATGCTCTATTCCTCGGTGGCCGAAACCGCCGGGGTTCACCATGAATTCCTGACGCCCGCACAGATGAAAGAGCGCTGGCCGCTGTTGCGCACCGAAGACCTCAAAGGCGCGCTGTTTCATCCCCAAGACGGCTATATCAACCCAGCCGATGTGACGCAGGCAATGGCCAAGGGCGCGCGCCAGCACGGGGCTTCGATCGCGCGCAAGCTGCAGGTGAACGGCTATCGCTGGACCGGCTCGGAATGGGTCGTGACGCTGGAAAAGATGGTGGAAAAGGGCAACCGGCTGGTCGGGTCGGGCGAGGAAATCGAGATCCACGCCGAGCATGTCGTGACCTGCACCGGCAATCATGCGCAACGCACCGCGCGTCTACTGGGCATCAAGATCCCCGCCATCCCCGTCGAGCATCAGTTCATCGTCACCGAACCCGACCCCGCGCTGGTGAAATGGCGCGCCGATGGTAACCCCGAACATCCCGTTCTGCGCGACGCCGATGCGAAATGGTATGTCCGCGAAGAACGCGGCGGCTGGATATTGGGGCCGTATGAACGCAATGCCCCAGCGCGGTTCTGCTACGACGTGCCCGACAGCTTCCGCGCCGATCTGTTCCAGCTTGATCTGGAGCGCATCGAAGAAGAATACCTCTCGATGATCCACCGTCTGCCAAGTTCCGAGGAGGTCGGCCTCAAGGATGATTTCAACGGCCCGATCTGCTACACGCCCGATGGCAACCCGCTGGTCGGCCCCGCGCCGGGCCTGCGCAATATGTGGCTGGCCGAGGGGTTCAGTTTCGGCATCACGGCGGCAGGCGGCACGGGCTATTATCTCGCGCAACTGATGACGCAGGGCGAGGCCGAGATCGACATGGCCAGCCTTGACCCCAAGCGCTACGGCAATTGGATGACCACAGACTACGCCGCGCGCAAGAACGAGGAATGCTACGAGCACGTCTATATCCTGCACCATCCCGACGAGGAACGCGAAGCCTGCCGCCCGCTGCGCACCACGCCCAATTACGACCGCCAGATCGCGGCGGGCGCGCAGATGGGGCAGGTCAATGGCTGGGAGCGCCCGAACTATTACGGCCCGCTTGATGCGCCTGCCAGCTTCGATCACGACTCGCGGTCTTTCCGGCGGGGCGCGTGGTGGCAATATGCCAAATCCGAGGCCGCAGCGATCCGCGAAACGGCCGGGCTGATCGACGCCAGCGCCTTTGCCAAGCACCTCGTGCGCGGCCCCGGCGCGACTACGTTTCTTGATCGCTTTACCTGCAACAAACTGCCGAAAACGGGGCGGATCAACCTGACCTATGCGCTGACCAAGGCCGGCACCACGCGCACGGAATATACCATCGTGCGGCTGGGCGAGGACGAATATTACCTGATCTCCGCAGGGGCTTGGGCCGATTACGATGGCGATTTCCTGCGCCAGTCGATCGAGGATTTCCACACAGAGGGCGGCGCGTATGTCGAGTGCCACGACATCACCACGCAATGGGGCGTCTTCGCGCTGGCAGGCCCGAATGCGCGCGCGATCTTGGCCGAGGTGGTCAAGGATGCGCAGCCCGAAACGGTGCTGTCCAACAAGCGCTTCCCGTGGCTTTCGATGCGCAATATCGAACTTGGCATGTGCCCCGTGCGCGCTGTGCGCGTGGCCTATACGGGCGAGCTTGGTTGGGAGCTGCACCACCCCATCGAGATGTCGCGCTACCTTTGGGATCTGCTGCTGAAAGCAGGCGAAAAGCACGACCTCAAACTGGTCGGTGCGCGGGCGCAGAACTGGCTGCGTCAGGAGAAATCCTATCGCGCTTTCGGCAATGAACTGGGGCGTGATGCTACCCCGCAAGAGGCGGGGCTGGACCGCTTTATCGACCTGTCCAAGGACTTCACCGGTAAGCAGGCGATGCTCGACACCGGTATCCGTTCCAAATGCGTGACGCTGCTTATGGATGGCCCTTCTGACGCCGATCCGTGGGGCAAAGAGGCGCTGTTGCTCAATGGTGAGAAAATCGGGCGGCTGACCTCGGGTGGCTATTCGGTCGCCTTCGGGCAGCAGATCGGCATGGGCTATGTGCGCCCCGATCTGGCCGAACCGGGCACCAAGCTCAAGGTCAGGATGTTCCTTCAGGAATGGGATGCGGTCGTGACCGAAGACAGCCCCTACGACCCCACCAACGCGCGTATCCGCATCGACGGATAACGCTCAGGCCACGCGCTGGCCCTTGACCCAAGTGCCGCGCAGCGCGCCGGTGCCAGAAATCCGGCGCACCCGGATCAGATCGGCCCGCTTGCCGATCTCGATGCGCCCGCGATCCGCCAGCCCTACGGCATTCGCCGGGGCGGCAGTGACGGTGGCAATACCGCGCGCCATATCGCCCCAAAGATCGCCCAGCATCAACGCGCTCGCCAGCAGCGCAGAGGGCACATAATCAGACGACACGATATCCAGCAGATCGGCGCGCGCGAGATCCTGCGCGGCCACATTGCCCGAATGTGAACTGCCCCGGATCAGGTTCGGCGCGCCCATCATCACCGCAATGCCCTGATCACGACAGGCCTGCGCGGCCTCGAATGTGGTGGGAAACTCCGCGAAGTGCACGCCTTGCGCGCGCGATTGCGCAACCTGTTCGTCGGTGGTGTCGTCATGGCTGGCCAGCACCGCACCATAGCGCGCCGCCGCCGCAATCGCGGCCTTTAAATGTCCTGCGCCAAGGCGCTTTTTCAGTGCAATCCGATCGGCGACATGGGCCTCGAAATCTCCCTCTTTCAAGCCATGCTTGCCGCAAATATAATCGCGCATCTTGTCGAGATCGCGAAACTGGCGCTCGCCGGGCGTGTGATCCATCAGACTGACGATTCCGACGCGATCCTCGGGGCCGAATTTCGCCAGTTCCGCGATCAGCGTTTGCGAGCAGGTCTCGGCGCGCAGATGCAGGAAATGGCTGATGCGCAGCGCATCGGAGGCGCGCATTTCAAGGATTTCATTCGCCAAGGGGCGGGCATATTCCGCGTAATCCGTGCGCGCGTTCTTGCCCGTAATCGAGCCCACCCGCAGCGCGTCAAACACCGTCGTGATCCCGACCGAGGCGAGTTCCGCGTCATGGGCGATAATCGCGGCGGCGTGGGGCCAATGCACCTTGGGGCGCGGCTCGATATGGCGTTCAAGATTGTCGGTGTGCAGCTCGATCAGGCCGGGCATCAGCAGATCGCCGTCGCAATCTATTGCACCGCTTTGAACGCCCGCGCCGGGGTCGATCTGCGCAATTTCGCCGTCGCGGATCAGCAGCGAGCCGGTGATCACCTCGCTTGGCAAAACCAGCGTGGCATTGGCGAGGATCGTGTCGGTCATCTCTGGCTCCGATCGGTGGGCTTGCGTTGCAGGGCGGGCTGGGTGAGGGTCGCGGTTCTGGGCCACGGGGCAGTCAAACAGGGTCATGACGGAATTTCAACGATATGCAATCTATCATGCGCCGCGCGCGCCGGGCCTGGCCAAGGCGGGGGCGCATTGGCTGGGCTGGGACGCGGCGGCGGGCATCGCCTGCGCGCATCCCAAGCTTGACGGGCTGCCGCGCCCCTTGGCCGATCTGACCGAGGCCCCGCGCAAATACGGATTTCACGCCACGATCAAGGCGCCCTTCGCGCTGGCGGCGGGTGTTTCGCACAAGGATGTGAGGGCGGAGCTTGCAGGCTTGGCGCAGGATTTGGCCCCGCTCGACTTGGCCGGGCTGGAGGTCGCGGCTTTGGGCGATTTCCTCGCGCTGCGCCCGATTGGCGATGTCCGCGCGTTGCAGGCGATGGCTGCGCGAGTCGTTGAGGCGCTTGACCCATTTCGCGCGCCGCTCACGCCTGCACAACGCGCCAAACGCAATCCCGACAGGTTGAACGCGCGACAGTGCGATTTGCTGGCGCGCTTTGGCTATCCGTATGTTTTGGAGCAATATCAGATGCACATGACCCTGAGCGGCGCATTAAGTAAGGCAGATCGCGACGCTCTGCTGCCAATCGCGCAGGCCTATTTCGCGCCGCATCTGACGCGCCCCCACCCGATTGCCGATCTCTGCCTGTTTGGCGAGGCGCGCGACGGTCGGTTTCATCTGATCCATCGTTTCACGCTGGGCGCAACGATCTAGGTTAGTCGCGCGGGGCGCTGGCGCGGCGCAGCCGGTCATTGATCGCGCGGCCCAGCCCGTGATCGGGGACGGGCGCGAACGCGATGCAGTCTGCACCCTGGCTGAGGGCCAGTGCGTCGGCGGCGCGCAGCGTCGCAAACAGGGCGGCAGCGGCCTCGACCAAATCGCCGCTTTGCGACAGTGTCAGATCGGCTTCAGCGCTTGGTCCAAAGCCAACAAAAACCTCACCCGGACGCACCGCATCGGCATTCATGCGCACCTGCGCGCCCGGCGCGTAATGCGACACCAACTGACCCGGCGCATTGGGCTTGGCTGCATCGCCACCGCTGGCAATCGGATGCCCGAGCGCCGCCTCTAGCGCCTCGACGGGCAAGCCACCGGGGCGCAGCAGGCGCGGCGGATCAAGCGACAGAATCGTCGATTCGACCCCGACTTCGCAAGCGCCGCCATCAACCACCGCCGCGATTTTGCCGCCCAAGCCATCCAGCACATGGCGCGCCGTGGTCGGGCTGATCTTGCCCGAGGGGTTGGCCGACGGGGCCGCCAGCGGGCCACCAAATGCGCTGAGCAAGCCGCGCGCCACAGGATGCGCGGGCAGGCGGATCGCCACGCTATCGTTTCCGGCGGTGACCAGATCGCTGATCCCGCAACCCGCGCGCAGCGGCAAAACCAGCGTCAGCGGACCGGGCCAGAACGCCTGCGCCAAGGCGCGCGCGCCATCAGAAAACACAGCGATTTTCTCGGCCATCGCCATGTCGGGAACATGCACGATCAGCGGATTGAACTGCGGTCGCCCCTTGGCCGCAAAGATCGCCGCAACCGCGCGATCATTGCGCGCATCGCCCGCCAGCCCGTAGACCGTCTCGGTCGGCATCGCCACCAACTCACCGGCCGCCAGCAGTCGCGCCGCCTCGGCATAACCCGCAGGATCGGGCGTCAGGATCTGGGTTTCATGGCTCATGGCGAAATCGTGACGCAGCGTTGAGGTTGAAGGAATGCGGGGCTCGGGTAGGGTGGTTATAACCCTGACAGGACATAGACGCGGGCGGGGGTTTTGCCAAGCCGCCCCGGAGGAGACCCGATGACCTACCGCTCACCCGTGACTGATATCCGCTTCATCCTTGATCATGTCGTGCCGATTGCGCCGGTTTCTGACACCGAACTGTTCGCCGAGGCCACGCCCGATATGATCGAGGCAATTCTGACCGAGGCCGGGCGGCTGTGTGACGAGGTGATCGCGCCGACCAATCGCAACGGTGATCTGCATCCTGCCAAGCTGGAAAACGGCGTCGTGCGTAGCGCGCCCGGTTTCAAAGAGGCGCTGGGTGCGCTGGCCGAGGG